>CAWKKI010000018.1:0-23389 GCA_963850215.1 uncultured Actinomycetota bacterium | reverse complement strand
AACGAACACGGCGAGCAGCACGACCCCCACAGCAAACAGGCCGACGATCGAGCTGCTCCCCCAGCCCCAGTCGTTCGCCTTCACCAGACCGAGCACGACCGAGAACAGGCCAGCCGTGGCAAGACCAGTACCGACCGCATCGAGTTTCGCGGCTGGACCATGGCTTTCCTTCAACAGGCGACCCGCGACGGGCAGCAACGCGATGCCGATCGGGACGTTCAGCCAGAAGATCCACGACCATGATGCGCCTTCGACGATCGCGCCGCCCACGACAGGTCCGACCGCGATTGCCAGGCCGGCGATCGCACCCCACGCCCCAAGCGCGAGCCCACGACGAGCCGGCGGAACAGCGATGCTGAGCAGTGTCAGCGTGAGCGGGGTGAGGATCGCGCCGCCGACGCCCTGTAACGCGCGTGCGGCAACCAGCTCGCCGGCCGTCGTTGACAGTGCGGCCAGCGCCGAGGCCAGCGGTGAGATCGAGAGGCCGATCATGAAGATTTTCTTGCGACCGAAGCGGTCACCCAAGGTCGCGCCGGGCAACAGCAGCACGGCGAACGTCAGCGTGTAGGCGTTCACCGTCCACTCGAGGCTCGACAGCGAGGCGTGCAAGTGCGTCTTGATTGCCGGCAACGCCATCGTGACGACGAGGTTGTCGAGTGAGCTCATGAAAAGCGCGACCGATGTGACGATGAATGTCGCCAGTGGCCTTCCGCGTCCAGTCATGTCATGTCCTCCGGTTCGGTCTGTAAGTGAGCAGTCACTCACCTAGATAGCGATGGGGAAACCAGTTACAGCAAGGAAAACGTTGGGGGGATCTACTTCTCATTCGTGAGAGCGCGCGCCCACGGTTCGTCGATTTCGGCAAGGCCGAGCGCAGTCGAAACGTTGCAGAGCATGCCGCCCGCGAAGAACACGGCGAGCATCTCGGCCGGTGCGCCAGAGGCGCTCTCGACCAGCTGGTAGAGCTTTCGGAAGCCGTCGCGCGCACACTCACGGACCTGCGGGTCGTTGCATGCGGCGTACAGCTGGAGTTGAGCCATCAAGTTGGCGCGGTCGGCAATCAGGCCGTAGTACGCGTGGCCCATCGCGTCGAGCGCCTCTTCGCCGGCCAGCCCTTCGGCTGCAGCAGTGAACGTCTGCGCCACGTTGTCGAAGCAGCGCTTGGACGCCGCGATGAACAGGTCGCGCTTGGTGCCGAACATCTTGAACAGGTAGGGCTGAAGATACCGGCGCGGACGGCGATTGCTTCCGTCGATGTGCCCGCCAGACCACCTTCGGCGAACTGATCAGCGCTGCCGCGATCACTTGATCACGGCGCTCGTCTGGGTCCATCCGGGTCTGGATTGCGCTCATGAAGGTAAGTTAGTGGTCACTCACTACCTTGTCAACTTATCGGGCTACGACAGCCGGACCGTCGCCCTCGCCATACCCAGCACCTTGTCGTCGCCCGACCGGGCCGTCAGATCGACCCGAACGAGCCTGCCCTCGAGTTTCTCGGCGACAACACCTTCGACATCCAACATCGCCCCGTCCTCGTCGTCCGGCACGACTACTGGCTTGGTGAAACGGACCGAATAGTCGACGACGGCGCCCGGGTCGCCGATCCAGTCGGTGACCAGCCGGACGGCGGTGGCCATGGTGAACATGCCGTGGGCGATCACATCTGGCAGGCCGACGCCGACCGCGAAGCGGGCGTTCCAGTGGATCGGGTTGAAGTCACCGGACGCACCGGCGTACCGGACCAGATCTGCGCGGGTGATCGGGAAGCTGCGGTTCGGCAACTGCTCGCCGACCTCGACCAGGTCGTACGTCACGAGGGTCATTGCGGGTCCGGGGCTCGCGAGACCAGCGTCGAATAGGCGCTGCAGACCGCCTCGCCGTCGGTGGTCACGATGTCGCCGCGAGTGGTGATGATGTCGCTGCCCGCCATCGAGCGGATCTTCTCGACCGTGACGATGACTGACAACTCGTCGCCGGCAACGATCGGTCGGGTGTAGCTGAACCGCTGCTCGCCGTGGACCACTCGCGAGTAGTCGAGGCCGAGCGCGGGGTCCTTCACGACCAGGTGTGAGGCGCCCAGCGACAGCACGATCGCGAAGGTGGGCGGAGCTACCAGGTCGCGGTGGCCAAGTGCGCGAGCGGCCTCGACGTCGGTGTACGCGGGGTTGGCGTCACCAATCGCAGCAGCGAACTCGCGGATCTTCTCGCGGCCGACCTGGTACGGAGCGGTCGGCGGGTAGCTACGGCCGACGAACGACGGATCCAGGGGCACCGGCGAGCCCTACGACTAGCGAGTCTCGCGGTGCACTGTGTGCAGGTTGCAGTGCGGGCAGTGCTTCTTCATCTCGAGCCGGTCGGGGTCGTTGCGCCGGTTCTTCTTGGTGATGTAGTTGCGGTTCTTGCACTCCTGGCAGGCCAGAGTGATCTTGGGGCGGACGTCGCTCTTGGCGGCCATGGTCGAGTGCCTCTCTTGCAAACGGGGGACACATGAGAATAACCGACGTTGCGCTCGTGGGCGAACGCCAAGCCCGGAGGAGTGGCCCCGGAGTAGTAGCGGGGACGGGATTTGAACCCGTGACACAGCGATTATGAGCCGCTTGCTCTGCCAGGCTGAGCTACCCCGCCATCACCAGGTCTCAACCGGTGGAGCCTGTTGAACCGGTGGAGCCCCCTTACGGAATCGAACCGTAGACCTTCTCCTTACCATGGAGACGCTCTGCCGACTGAGCTAAGGGGGCGTGACGCGAGCCGCAACTCTACACGGACGCCCGACGACGTCCGCGAGAGTTGAGGTGTGGTGTGGCAGGTGATGGGTTCGAACCATCGTAGGCTGAGCCGGCGGTTTTACAGACCGCTCCCTTTGGCCACTCGGGCAACCTGCCGTGACGTTGTTTGCTATACCGTCCGGCAGGACGGCGGATCACAGGATAGCCCAGGAGGTAGTGATGGCCGACTCGTCCTTCGACATCGTGAGCAAGGTCGACAGACAAGAGGTCGACAACGCTCTCAACCAGTCCGTGAAAGAGATCGGGCAGCGCTATGACTTCAAAGACGTCGGCGCCTCGATCGCGTGGTCTGGTGAGAACGGCATCGAGATCAAGGCAAATAGCGAGGAGCGCGCGAAGGCGGTCCTCGACGTCTTTCAGGAGAAGCTGATCAAGCGGGGCATCTCGCTGAAGTCCCTCGATGCCGGTGAGCCCAAGGCGTCAGGCAAGGAGTTCCGCCTCGCCGGGACGATCAAAGAGGGCATCGCCCAAGACGACGCGAAGAAGATCTCGAAGATCATCCGCGAAGAGGGGCCCAAAGGTGTGCAGGCCCAAATCCAAGGCGACCAGCTGCGGGTGACCAGCAAGAAGCGCGACGACCTCCAGGAAGTCATCGCGCTGCTTAAAGGCAAAACGCTCGACGTCGCGCTGCAATTTACGAACTACCGCTGAACTGATGCGCCTTACCTCAACCCTTCGCGCCAGCACCACTCCGCTGCGCAGCGTCGCCAAACTCGGTCTCGAACAGCTGCTATGGACCCGTGCTGCGCTCACGGTTCGGCACAACTCCCGGGTGCTGTCGACGCCTGCCGTCCCTTCGGCGCTGCCCAAGGTCGCGCCGACCGCGGTCATGCAGGACGACGCCGATTGGCGTGATGCGGTCGATGAAGCACGCAAACGCGGGCTGCCCCTGCACCGCGATCTGCCGAAGAACTGGGACACCGTCGGCGCGGCGTCAACGGTGCTCTCACGGGTCGGGCCGAAGGGTCGGGTGCTTGACGCCGGGGCGGCTCGGTACTCCACCCTGCTGATCTGGCTCTATCTCTACGGACTACGTGACCTGGTCGGCATCAACCTGGAGTTTCGGCATCCCGTCCATCACGGCCATGACGGATGCGTCGCGTTCGAACCCGGCGACGCGACAGCGACGCGGTTCGAGGCCGGGTCCTTTGACGCCGTGACCTGCCTGTCGGTGATCGAGCACGGCGTGCCGATCCCCGAATTCCTCGCCGAGGCCGCCCGGCTGTTGCGGCCCGGCGGGGTTCTGGTGATCTCGACCGACTACGACGCGGATCCACCCGACACCACCGGTCACACCGCGTATGGCGCGCCCGTGCACATTTTCTCCCCGGCAGAGATCGATGAGCTGATCAAGCACGCCGACAAAGCGGGCTTCGACCTCGACGGGTCGTTCTCCCCTGACCACCCCGGGCGGCCGGTGCACTGGAAGCGCATTGGCCTGCGCTTCACCTTCGTCCGCATCACTTTCACCCGTCGCGCAGCATGATCACCGAACCGCTGTGATCGCCGGGCTGCTCCTGGCCCTCGGCGCGGCGTTGACGACGGGCATCGCATCCGTGCTCCAAGGGCTCGCGGCTCGTCGCGCTGCCGAGGAGCCGGCTGATTCGTTGACTGACGGCTCGATCCGGCGGCTCGTCGTCTCCCCGCTCTACCTCGCAGGGGTCGGGCTCGACGCCCTCGGCTTCGGGTGCACCGTCGTGGCTCTGCATTGGCTGCCGTTGTTCCTCGTGCAATGTGCGGCCGCGTCGAGCGTGGGCGTCACAGCTTTGGTCGGACGACGGGTGCTTGGCACCGTTCTCGGCCGACCCAGCGTGGTGGCGCTCTCAACGCTTGGTTTTGGACTCGTACTGCTCGCGTCAGGCGCGAAGGCGCAGGAAGCCACGGCTCTCGCGCGGTCGGCGCAATGGTGGCTGGTCATCGCGACCGGACCGGTGGTCTTGGCCGGTGCTGTCGCGTTGAGCCGAGCAGTCAAAGGCGCCACAACCGATCGCACAAGCGGCTCTGGCAGCACTCACGCCGGCGGCATGCTGGCCGCCATTGCAGGTGTCAGCTTCGCCGGTACGGGGGTCGCGTCGCGAGTGCTTTCGGACGCGCACTCGGTGCGAGCCGTTCTCATCGCGCCGGCCACCTATGCGTTGGCGATCTTCGGAGTCGCGGGAATGGCGTTCTTCGCAGCGTCCCTCCAACGCGCCCCGGTCACCATCGCGACAGCGGCCTTATTCGGTGTCGAGACGCTCGCCGCGTCGGCGGTCGGGTTGCTCGCGCTCGGTGACTCGACGAGGGATGGCTTCGTCGTCCCCTCCGCTCTTGGGTTTGTCGTCACGCTAGCCAGCGCGCTGTTTCTGGCGCTCAACGATGATCCTGACCCGGTGGCAGTGAGGTCAGATCGACCCGCGCGCCGCGGTACCTGACCATTAGCACAGCGCCGAACCGACGTACGATGTAACTCGCGCGTCGAAAGCGTTCCCACGGTATTTCAACCGTGTTCCACGGCGAATCGACGCCCTCAAGGAGGTTCGACACCCGGTGTCACCCGCACGATCAGCGTCCGCTTCAGCGTCTCGGCCAGCCTCTCGCAAGCAGGTTCAGCAAGTCGACCGGGTGATCATCCGCCTCGCCGGTGACTCCGGCGACGGCATGCAGCTCACCGGTGACCGGTTCACCTCAGAGACCGCAGCGTTCGGCAACGACTTGTCGACGCTGCCCAACTTCCCAGCTGAGATCCGCGCTCCAGCCGGCACCTTGCCTGGTGTGTCGTCCTTCCAGCTGCACTTTGCCGATCACGACATCATGACGCCGGGCGACGCACCGAACGTGCTGGTCGCCATGAACCCGGCCGCGCTAAAGGCGAACATCGCCGACCTCCCACTGGGCGCCGACATCATCGCGAATGCCGATGAGTTCACGCTTCGTGCATGCCAGCGCATCGGGTATGCCGGCAACCCGCTTGAGGACGGCACGCTGTCGGAGTACCGGGTTTCCGCAGTGCCGCTGACTTCGATGACCGTCGAAGCCCTCAAAGAGATCGACATCTCGAAGAAGGAAGCTGAGCGCGCAAAGAACATGTTCGCGCTCGGTCTGCTGTCGTGGATGTACAACCGGCCGACCGAATCGACCCTGGAGTTTTTGGAACGCAAATTCGCGAAGACCCCGGCGGTGGCGAAGGCGAACGTGACGGCGTTCCGGGCGGGCTATAACTTCGGCGAAACGACGGAGACATTCTCGGTTTCGTACGAGATCAAGCCAGCACCGATGAAGGCGGGCACGTACCGCAACATCTCCGGCAACCTGGCGCTGTCGTACGGACTTGTTGCGGCGTCGAAGGCGACTGGTCTGTCGCTGTTCCTTGGCTCCTACCCCATCACCCCGGCGTCCGACATCTTGCATGAACTCAGCAAGCACAAGGCGTTCGGCGTTCGGACGTTCCAGGCGGAAGACGAGATCGCCGGTGTGACTGCAGCGCTTGGCGCGGCGTTTGGCGGCAGTCTCGGTGTGACGACGACGTCTGGTCCTGGGGTGGCGCTGAAGAGCGAGGCGATCGGGCTCGGGGTGATGCTCGAGCTGCCGCTGATCATCGTCGACGTGCAACGCGGCGGTCCGTCGACTGGGCTGCCGACGAAGACTGAACAGGCCGACCTGCTGCAGGCGATGTTCGGCCGCAACGGTGAAGCTCCGGTGCCGATCGTCGCGCCGAGCACGCCGTCTGATTGCTACGCGACCGCGCTCGAAGCGGCCCGCATCGCGACCAAGTACCGGACGCCGGTGTTCTTGCTCTCCGACGGTTACCTGGCGAACGGTTCGGAGCCGTGGCTGTTGCCGGACGTCGAGTTGTTGCCCGATCTGCGGGTGACGTTCGCGACGGAGCCGAACCACATCGACGCGAAAGGCGAGCCGGAGTTCTGGCCGTACTTGCGTGATGAGGAGACCCTCGCGCGGGCGTGGGCGATTCCTGGCACGCCGGGTCTTGAGCATCGTGTCGGTGGTCTGGAAAAGGCCGACGGGTCAGGCGATATCTCCTACGATCCGGCGAACCACGACCTGATGGTGCGACTGCGCCAGGCCAAGGTCGACGGTATTGCGCGCGACATCGCGCCGTTGACGGTCGACGATCCCTCCGGTGAAGCCTCTGTGTTGGTGCTGGGTTGGGGTTCGACGTATGGCCCGATCGGTGCGGCTTGCCGACAAGTGCGGGCGCGTGGGTTGAAGATCGCCCAAGCGCACCTGCGGCATCTGAATCCGTTTCCGGCTAACACCGGCGAGGTGCTCCGGGCGTATGACCGGGTCCTGATCCCGGAGATGAACCTTGGTCAGCTGGCGATGCTGATCCGGGCGAAGTTCCTGATCGATGCGGTCTCATATGACAAGGTCAATGGCATGCCGTTTAAGGCCGTTGAGCTCGCTGATGTCATCGCCGCGACGATTGGCGACGCATCAACGACGAACGTGGTGGGCAAATGACCACTGACCTCACGAACGGGCACCGGCACAGTTTCGATCTCGTGCCAGTGGCCGACGGTCCGCAGACCGCCAAGGAATACAAGTCAGACCAAGAAGTCCGCTGGTGCCCGGGCTGTGGCGACTACGCCATTTTGGCCGCGGTGCAAGCTTTTTTGCCCGAGCTCGGCTTGCGTCGCGAGAACGTGGTGTTCGTGTCGGGCATCGGTTGCTCGTCGCGTTTCCCTTACTACCTCGAGACCTACGGCATGCACTCGATCCACGGCCGCGCGCCGGCGATCGCTACCGGCCTCGCGGTGTCGCGTCCCGATCTTGCGGTGTTCGTGGTGACCGGCGACGGCGACGCGCTCTCGATCGGCGGCAACCACCTCATCCACGCGTTGCGACGCAACATCAACCTGACGATCCTGCTCTTCAACAACCGGATCTACGGCCTCACCAAGGGCCAGTACTCACCAACATCTGAGGTCGGGAAGATCACCAAGTCGACGCCTATGGGCTCACTCGACTTCCCGTTCAACCCGGTGTCATTGGCATTGGGTGCCGAGGCGACCTTCGTCGCGCGCACCATCGACTCCGACCGCAAGCACCTGACCGCGGTGCTGCGTGCCGCGACCGAGCACCGCGGCACTTCGCTGGTGGAGATCTACCAGAACTGCAACATCTTCAATGACGACGCCTTCGAAGTTCTGAAAGCACCGGAGACTCGCGACGACTACTTGATCAGGCTCGAGCACGGTCAACCGATCACGTTCGGCACCGAGGCCGATTTGCGCGGCGTTCGCCGATCGGCGTCCGGCTCACTCGAAGTCTGCGACGGCAACTCCCCCGACGTGCTGGTCCACGATTCGCACGACGACGACCCGTCGCTTGCGTTCGCGTTGTCGCGAGTCACCCGCCCCAACCTGTCGATGACGCCGATCGGCGTGTTCCGCGACGTGCAACGGCCCGTGTACGACGACCTCATGACAGCACAGCTCGACCAAGCAGTCGCGAAGAACGGCGCCGGCGATCTCGCCGCGTTACTGGCCGGCGGCGACACGTGGACTATTACTCAGCCGCAGGCTGACGAGACCATTACAGAAGAAGCAAGCGCCGCGCCGCCTGCCGCGAACTGACACCGCGAACTGACACTAGGCAACGGGGCAGTCCATGACCGACGACGAGTCCCTGCTGCTGGTCAGTACGGGGGTCAGTACGGAGGCCAGGCGAATCCGTGGGCGGCTCCGGGATCTCCGGCTGGCGGCCCGTTCGCATCCCCTGAGTACCCCCCGAACCTCGAAGGTCGCGAACGCTGATCTGGGTTTCCGTCGTTGTTGTCATTGTGCTGCTGGCAGCGTCGGGCGTCGGTGCGTTGGTCCTCGATACCCATCATCACTCGGGCCCGTCCGCGGCGGCGGCACCGGCCGCGAGCTCACCACTCGCATCGACGGGATCATCGGCACCGCTGCCGTCGCCGTCCACGCAGTCATCGCCGTCGGCGCCGCCGTCGTCCGCGCAATCGTCCCCGCAATCGTCGTCGTCCTCCGTTGCGCCGTCGACCGGCCAACCAACGGCACCGGCGGGTGGCACTGTACCGAGTAGCGCGCCAGGGCCCCTGGATCAGTACCTGTTGGCGCCCGCTGAGGTCGGCGCGAGTTCGATGATGTTCCTCATCGATGGCGGCCGGAACACGACGAACCAAGCGACGCTCGACTGGTGCAACTTCAACTACACCAGCGAGGCGCTGCGGATGACGCGGGTGCAAGTGGAGTACACCGGCAATGACACGCTGCCTGCGGGCAATGAGTTCGTGCACTACCAAAAGGCGGCACGGCGAGGGCGTGGGCGGAGCTGCAAAAGGCCGTCGGGGCGTGCCCGCCATCGTCGACTACCGACGGCTACATCAACGACCAGGTGCAGCGCGCCGGCGCAGACAACGAGCTTGTCGCGCGGCAGATCATCTTGAGCTACCACGTCACCGACCCGACAGGGCAGTTGAATCTGCCGTGGCAGGCGGTCGTCTACCAGTTCGACGGCGATTACTTCTCCGGCATCTATGTGTACGGCCTGAGTCGGTCGCTGGCCTTGACCCAGGCCGAAGAGCTGGCCGCTAAGTCGGCGACCCACTTGGCCCAGGCCAGCCGAGGCAAGCCCGGTACTGGCGGCGGTCCGATTCAGTCCGTGGCATCCGCACCTCCGGATACCGGAGTACAGGACTAACCCGAATCTCGTTGGGCCTGTAGTAGGCGCGGCAGCTACGGTTGGTTCTATGCCAGATACGCGACGAGGGTTTGTATTCGGACTCGTCGCTTACACCATCTGGGGCCTGTTCCCGTTGTACTGGCCGCTGCTTGACCCCACGCCGGCGATACAGATCCTCGCCCATCGCATGCTGTGGTCACTGATATTCATCGGCGCGCTGCTTGCCGCTCGGCGACGATGGGCATTCGTGGGCGAGCTTCGGCACGACCTCAAGCGCGTCGCCTTGCTGGTGCTCGCCGGGCTGCTGATCAGCGTCAACTGGGGTGTCTACATCTGGGCAGTCAACGCCGGCCACGTTGTCGAGTCGTCGCTGGGTTACTTCATCACGCCGCTGGTCAACATCGGGCTCGGCGTGCTCGTCCTCAAGGAACGCCTACAACGAACGCAGTGGATTGCCGTTATCGTCGGTGCCGCCGCGGTGTTGGTCATCGCCGTCGGGTATGGACAGGTGCCCTGGATCGCGCTCACGCTTGCCGCCAGTTTCGGCGGCTACGGCCTGGTCAAGAAGATCGCCCGTACACCCGCGCTCGAGAGCCTTGGCCGTCGAGACCTCAGTGATGGCATTGCCCGCTATCGGGTTTTCTGCTGTTCGCGAATGCCCAGGGATACGGCGCATTCGGCCACGTGTCGGTTGGCATGGATTTACTGCTCATCTCGTCGGGGGTCGTGACCGGCGTCCCGCTGTTGTTCTTCGCGGCAGCCGCACGTCGGGTGCCCTTGACTGTGATGGGGATGCTGCAATACATCACTCCCGTGCTGCAGTTCCTGATCGGAATCTTCCTGCGGCATGAAGCGCTGCCGGGCTTCGGAGTTGGCCGGCTTCGCGCTGGTGTGGGTTGCGCTGGCGATCCTCGGCATCGGAGAGTTGCGCCAGTTGAGTCGCGCACCACGTGCAGCAGTTCTAGCTGCGCCGTAATCCCCGTACCTGTTAGTCGCCGCACATGCAGCGAGGGACAACCCGGATGGGCTGCCCCTCGTTGCACCTGTTCTTGGCCGCTACCCCTTGACCGAACCTGCAAGCAGGCCGCGTACGAAGTAGCGCTGCAGCGAGAAGAACACAATCAGCGGGATGATCAGCGCGATGAACGCTCCCGCCGTCAGCAGTTGCCAGTTCGCGCCGTACTGCCCGACCAGTTGTTCGAGCCGGCCGGTGAGCGGCAGCACCTTAGGCGTGCCTCCCGCGAAGGTTAGCGCGACGAGCAGGTCGTTCCAGACCCAGAGGAACTGGAAGATGGCGAACGCCGCGATTGCCGGCGTCGACAGCGGCAGCACGATCTGCGGAAGATGCGGAAGTGGTTCGCGCCGTCGACGCGGGCCGCTTCCATCATGTCTTCGGGCAGCTGAGTGATGAAGTTGTGCAGCAGGAAGACCGCGAGCGGCAACCCGAACATCGTGTGCGAGATCCATACCGGGTAGTACTTCCCGCCGAGATGCAGGGCCGGGAAGATCGGCACACTCCCGATGTGCACGCCCAGGTTGTAGAAGCGCAGCAGCGGGATCAGCGACATCTGCAGCGGCACGACCTGCAGGGCGAAGATGATGAAGAACACCGTGTCGCTGCCCTTGAACTTCACCCACGCGAGCCCGTACGCCGCCATCGTCGCGATCGCCAGCGTGATGAGCGTCGCCGGAATCGTGATCGCTATCGAGTTGATGACGTACGGGAAGATCGCGGTTGTCGCGCCCTTCCCGAACAGCACGGTGTTGTAGTTCGACAGCGTGAAGTGCGGGTGCTCGATGACGGTCCACCAGCCGGAGTTCGCCACGTACTTGGCCGGGCGCAGGGACGTCACCAGCAGGCCGACCGTGGGCACCGTCCAGACCACGGTGAACGCGATGATGAAGATGGATGCCCACTTGCTGCTGAAGGCCGTCCGGATGTCTTTCGCCGCGGCGGCACCGGTGCTCGGTACGCGCTTGGCTTCGACTGTTTCGGCGCTCATCGGTTGGCCCGCTCTCTCTTCAGCTGCATGACGTTGTAACCCACCAGCGGAAGCACGCCAGCGAACAGGATCAGGGCAAGCGCGGCACCGCGACCTGTGTTGTCCGTGACGAACGCGTTCGGATACATGTCGTTGGCCAGCACGTTGGTACCGAAGTTACCGCCGGTCGTGGTCTGGACGATGTCGAAGATCTTCAGCGTCGCGATCATGATCGTCGTCAGCACCACCACCAGCGTGGCTCTGATCATCGGGATCTGAATCTTGCTGAACAGCCCGAAGCCGTGGGCGCCGTCGACCCGCGCGGCCTCGATGATCTCGTCGGGCACTGCCTTGATGGCCGCCGAAAGGACCACCATCGCGAAGCCCACCTCGATCCAGATGAGGATCACCATCAGCAGGAAGTTATTCAGCGGATGAGTCAGCAGCCAGTTGGGCGGATGTTTCCAGCCAAGGAAGATGACGACTTGGCTCAGCAAGCCGTCTTGCGGCTGCGAACTCTGCTTGTAGTCGTAGACGTACTTCCAGATGATGCTCGCACCGACGAAGGAGATCGCCATCGGCATGAAGATCAGCGACTTCACCAGCGACTGATTCTTCATCCGGTCGACCACGATCGCGATCGTCAACCCGAGCCCGTCGCGACGAGAGGCGCGACGATGATCCACAGGAGGGTGTTGAGCAAGACGCTCTGTGTCGCCGGGTCGGTAAACGCGAACCCGTAGTTCTTGAAGCCGACATACGGCGCGTGCACGCCGGCGCGCCGTGCAGGCTCAGATAGAAGGTCCGAAACGAGGGAATGACCAGGCCGATGAGCAGCAGCACGATCGCTGGGCCGACGAAGATCGCGACCGTTAACGGCCGTTGGAACCGGCCGGTCGCACGGCCGGCAAGGAAAAAGATGAGGAGCAGCGCGGCGAAGAAGACGACGACTGCCGAGATGACCTGGCTGAGTTTGCCTACTGAATCCGAAAACGTCGACGCCGTGACTAGCGCATGTGATGCCGACACGCTCACTCCCATCTATATGCCGGGTAGTGGTTGTACTGGACGTGATGCAAGTCTTCGGAGAAAGCCGTGGCCCGGAGGTTACTCCTTCCGGGCCACGGCGTCCCCGTCTCAGCGGGACAATCTCTCCAGCGTTACTACGAGGCTGGCCACGCGGCGTCGATGGCCTTGGCCACAGACGTCTGTGATCACCAGTACCGAACCATGCCGTCATCTGCGTCCACTCCGCGCCGGATCCGACGGCGGACGGCATCAGGTCAGATGCGTCGAACCGGAAGGTCGCCTTCGCGTTCGTGAGGTACTGCGCGGACAACTTGTCGATGCCGTCGGTGTACAGGCTCTGGTCGACTCCGCTGTTCGCGGAAACCCAGCCTGGCGCAACCTGGATCCGGCTGTCGGCCCACTGCGGTGACGACAGGTACGTCTGCACCGCCTGGGTCGCCGGGTCGTAGGCGAACGCAGCGGTGAACTCGCCGCCACCCTCGACCGGGGTCGGCATGGACCTGCTCGACGCCGGCAGGTAGAAGGCGCACACCGCCGGTCAGGGAGACCTTGGTGCCCTTTGGCCACTGTGCCTCGTAGAACGACGCCTGCTGCAAGCATTCAGCACTTGCCCAGCAGGATCGGCTTGCCCGCGTCCTGGAATGTCGTCGTCGCGATCGTCTTGACGTCGCCGTAGCCACCGTTCACCCACGTCGGGTTCTGCATCTAGCTCGCGACGTCTGTCATCGCCGCCTGATCTGCGGCGTCAGAGAACGTCACCTTGTGCTCATCCAGTCGTCGTACACCTGGCCGCCTTAGGTGCCGAACGGTCTCCTCGAGCCAGTCGGTCGCCGGCCACCCCCGTCGCCGTTCCGGAGCCGATACCGCCACACCACGGCTTGGTACCGGTGTTGCCGCGATCTTGTCAGACAGGGCCGCGAGTCGTCCCACGTCGTCGGGATCGTGTAGCCCGCCTTGGACATAGCCGACGGCGAGTACCACACCAGCGACTTCATGTTCGCGCTCTGCGGGGCGGCGTAGAAGGTGCCGTTGACCGAGCCGTACGACTTCCACGCGGCATTGAAGTACTTGTCTTCGTTGGCGACAACACCGGCCGGCGGGGCCTTGACGGCGCCAAGAGCGACCATCTGCTGCAACAGGCCTGGCTGCGGGATGATCGCGAGGTTAGGCGCCTGTGCCACCCTGAACGCGAACGGAGAGCTGCGACTCGAAGGAGTTCGAGCCTCTCGTGGCGATCTTGATGCCGGTGCAGGCTCGATGTGCCCACGACTTGTTGAGCGAGTCGGACTCGGGCGGCGGATCGAGCCGAACATCATCACGGTCTTGCCCTTGGTGGCGTCACTCGTGTACTGCGCGTAATCGGCGCAGGTCTTGGCCTGCGGCGCAGGCGCTGCGCCGCTGCCGGTAGCTGCGGTGCCAGGAGCTGCGGACGCCGAGGCGGGCGGGAGCCGCCGACGTGGCAGCCGGGGGCGCGGCGCTGCTGGTTGGCGCGGTGGCAGCCTTCTTGCTGCTCGAACAGGCAGCGAGCACTAACGCCGCGGCAACCGTCGGAGCGACAACGACCAGAAGGCGACGGCGCCTGCCGGTTGGCAAGCTGAAACTCATGGTTTCTCCTCTTGCTACAGGGGCCCCGCGGGAGAAAACCCGCGAGGCTGCAAACGGTGACATCGTGGCCCTCCTGGCCGACGAGATCAAGGCGTGACGGGCACAAAAGGCGATGTATACGGTTACGGTTTGGCATCGTTCCCACGATCGAGCGCCAAGCACCTGCGGTGAAGCCCACCGCCTAACCATCGCCGAGGCGTTCCCCCAGCCCGAACCGAGCACTAACCGAGCACAGACCGAGCGCGGATCAAGCCCGATCACGCACTGCCAACCTATCTAGCGATGATCGCCACATCTACGACGAATCATCTCGAAATGACAACATTTCGGGGGCGGACTGGAGGCAGCGACCACCTAAACGACCGTTCGATGCAGCGTCGTGGAACCTCGCACGCACAACTGCGTCGGCAATCGCAGCACCTCCGGCGCACGGGCCGGATCATCGAGCAGGTCGAGCAGGCATCGCGCGGCGGCCGAGCCGAGCTCCTCCGCCGGCTGCGTGACGGTCGTGAGGTCCAACATGTCGCACATCTCATGTCCGTCGAATCCGATGATGGCCATGTCGTGACCTGGACGGATGCCGTGCCTACGCAGCGCCCGAAGGGCACCAAAAGCCATTTCGTCCGACATAGCGAAGACGGCCGTCGGCGGCGTTCGCTGGGCTAGTTGGGCGGTCATCGCGTACTCGCCACCCTCGATGGTGAAGTACCCGGGCACCTGCAACGACGTCTCGACGCTCAGGCCGGACGCTTCGAGCGCTTGTCGGTAGCCCGCCAGGCGGTCGTTCTCGGGGAAGAACGGCGTCGGCAACGGCCGACCGGAAATCAGCCCGATGCGCTCATGTCCGAGGTTGATCAGGTGCTGGCTGGCCAGCCGGCCACCCTCGACGTCGTCGATCGACACACTAGAGACGCCCACGCTGTGGGCACCGATGAGCGTGACCGGCATCTCCATCTCGAACAGTTCCTGCAGATCAGGACTGTCAGCTGGCAGCCCGATGACCAGCACCCCGTCCACTCGGCGGCGCAGCCGGCGATGCGGCGGCACCCGTGTTCTCGCTCGGGTCGCCTGTGCTGTACAGCAAGAGATCCAGGTCCGAGCGCTGCAGTACCCGCTCGACCCCGCTCCAGGACCTTGGAGAAATACCACCGACCAAGGAACGGCGTGATGACTGCGATACTGCCTGCCCTGCCACTAGCCAGCCGCGACGCGGCGGGTGAGATCACATAGTCGAGGCGGTCGGCGACCCGCCGGACGTGCTCGCGCGTCACCGGATCGACGTTCGGCAGGCCTCGCAGCGCTCGTGACACCGTCGCGGTGGACACTCCTGCCTCACGGGCGACGTCACGGATCGTGATGCCGAGCAGCGCCGCTCCGTCGGTGACCACGCGGACGATCCTCTCCGTGACGGCCGGTGAAGGCACTGGCGGGCCGGGGTTGTGCACCCGGAACGATAGTCGTTTTGTAAGCGGTGTCATCCCCAGGGCGGCAGCGAAGATTGGGAACCTCAACTCGGCCGGCGACCACCACCCCAGCCGCAAGTCACCTAGCGAGTGCGGGCGACCACGAAATCGCACAGTGCCTCAAGGGCACGCTTCGCCGGGCCATCTGGCAGTGCCTCGAGCGTCGACCGAGCGTCGTTCGCCCACCGGTCGAGGTCAGCGCGCGCTGCCTCGATCGCCGGGTGCGAACGAAGCAGCCCCAGACGTCTCGCGGTGCCGACCCGCGTCCGTCAGGTCACCGTCGAGCAGTTCCAGAAGGCGCGCGTCGGCCGGATCGATGGACCGCCGCGCGTGCAGCACCGGCAAAGTGACGACACCCTCGCGCAAGTCGGTGCCGGGGGTCTTGCCGGACCCGGTTGCGTCACCCGTCACATCGAGCAGGTCGTCGGACAGCTGGAACGCGACTCCGATCCGCTCGCCGTAACGGATCATCACCTCGACCACCGACTCGGGAGCTCCCGAGAACATCGCGCCAAAACGCGCCGACGTCGCGATCAGCGAGCCGGTCTTGTCAGCAACCACCTGGAAGTAGTACTCGAGCGGGTCAGCTCCGTCATTGGGGCCAGTTGTCTCACGGATCTGGCCCTGTACCAGTCGCTCGAACGTACGGGCCTGGATCCGGACCGCTTCGGGACCGAGATCGGCAAGGAGGTCGGACGCGCGCGAAAACAGGAAATCGCCGGTGAGGATCGCGATCGTGTTCGACCATCTAGCGTTCGCGCTGATCGTGCCCCGCCGGACGAGCGCTTCGTCCATCACGTCGTCGTGGTACAACGTCGCGAGGTGGGTCAGTTCAACGACGACGGCCGCGGGCAGGACGCCCGGCGCCGCAGGATCGCCGAACTGCGCCGCGAGCAAGACGAGCAACGGCCTGAACCGTTTGCCGCCCGCGACGACAAGGTGTCGAGACGTCTCGGTGACGAACGGGTAGTCGCTCTTGACGGCGTCGCGCAGCAACGCTTCGACCGCATCGATGCCGACCCGAATCTCCGCCTCCAGTGCGGGATCGGGAACGACGATACCGAGCGGGCCTTCGCTGCTCACGCAGAAGACCTCCTACCCGACTACTTGAGGAACAGCCCAGCCTTGTCTGCGAGGTTGAGCAGGGGCTGCGGAACCACGCCAAGCACCACCGTAACCGCAAGGCCGAGCCCGATGGCAGTCGAGGTGAAGAACTGCGGAAGCACGACGGTCGGGCCGTCCGGGAGTGGCTCCTGGAAGAACATCAGCACGATGATGCGGACGTAGTAATAGGCGGTGACAGCACTTGCCGCGACTCCGACCACAACCAGCGGCCACGCACCGCCCTCACCCGCGGCCTTGAACACTGCCACCTTTGCCCACAGACCACTAGTGCCAGGCAACCCAGCCAGGGCCAACAGGAAGAACGCGAAGATACCGGCGACCAGCGGTGATCGGCGGCCGAGACCGACCCACCGCGAAAGGTGGTTCGCCTCGCCGTCGCCGTCGCGCACGAGCATGACGACGGCAAACGATCCGATCGTCATGAAGCCGTACGCAACCAGGTAGAACATCACCCCAGTCTCGCTGTCGCGCGCGCTCCCCGGTGCAAGTGCCGCCACCGCGGTCAGGATGAAACCGGCGTGGGCGATGGACGAGTAGGCGAGCAGGCGCTTCACGTCGGTCTGCGTCACACCGACGATCGCCCCGATGGCCATAGTGAGGATCGCGATCACCCACATCATCGGACGCCAGTCCCAGCTAAGGCCGCCGAAGGCCACGAAGAAGACCCGCAGCAGTGCGCCGAATGCGGCGATCTTCGTGCCGGCCGCCATGAATGCCGTAATCGATGTCGGTGCGCCTTGATACACGTCGGGGGTCCACCAGTGGAAAGGGGCGCCGGAAAGCTTGAACAGCAAGGCAATTCCGATCAGCCCGACACCAAGCAACACCAGCGAGTCGCCCCGGCTCGATGACGTGAGCGCGTCGGCGATACCGGAGAACTGGACGGTGTCGGCAAAGCCGTAGACCATCGCCAGCCCGTAGACGAAGAACGCTGACGAGAACGCACCGAGCAGGAAGTACTTGACGGCTGCTTCCTGCGAGAGCAGACGACGCCGACGTGCCATACCGACCAGCAGATACAGCGGCAGCGACAGCACCTCGAGCGCGACGAACATCGTGATGAGGTCGTCGGCCGACGAGAACAGCAACATGCCCGCGACCGCGAACATCGCCAGCGGGAAGACCTCGGTGTGCGTGAAGCCGGCGCGCAGGCTGGCTCGTTCGTCGGCCGACCCCGGCACGTCGGCGGCCTGCGCGACGAAATCGCCATCGGCGTCAAACGAGCGGTCGGCGATCAGCAGCAGCCCGCCGATCGAGACCGCAAGAATCGTGCCCTGGATGAACAACGCCGGGCCATCCATCGCCACGGCGCCCTCGACGACGATCCTGCCGCAAGTTGGCGATACCGGCGTTCACGAGGACGACCACGAAAGCCGCCATCAGGCCGAGCGAGTGCGAGCGTCGTCTGCGCGAACGCCCGCTGGCGTCGAGGAAGGAAGGCCTCGAAGAGGACGCCGACCGTGGCCGCGCCGAACACCACCAGCATCGGCGCAAGCGCGCGATACTCAATGCTCGGCGAATGGATCGCGAGCGGATCAGGCGTCGACGCGCCGGGCAGCGTCGCCATGCGCTCGTCGAAGCTGCACGAGGGGCGAGCTCACGAGGACCTCCGGCCTTAGCAGCCGCGCGTGACCAAGCCGCGACGGACAGCGGCACCCGCGGGATCGGGTCGGTGTTACCTGTCTGATGCAACGTCGACGACGACCGCAGGGTTAATGACGTCGAGAATCGGGCGCGGGTAGAAGCCGAGCACGACGATGACGGCAACCACCGGAGCAATAACCCACTTCTCGCGAAGTGACAAGTCATGGCTGCCCTCGACGTCCGGCGAGACCGGGCCGGTCATCGTGCGCTGATAGAGGATCAGCATGTAAAGCGCGGCAAGGATGATGCCGAACGTGCCGAAGGTCGCCGCGACCTTGTAGCGAGTGAACGTGCCGATCAGCACGAGGAATTCGCTGACGAAGGTGCTCAGGCCGGGCAGGGCGAGGCCCGACAGGCAGGCGACCAAGAACGTGCCGGCGAGAATCGGCGTCACCTTCTGCATGCCACCAAAGTCGTTGATGCCCCGCGACTTGCGGCGCGCGATCATGAAGCCGACGACCAGCAGCAATGCGCCGTCGAGAAACCGTGGTTGACCATGTACAGCGTGGCGCCGGTCTGACCCTGGCTGGTGAACGCGAAGATTCCAAGCGTGATCAGGCCAAAGTGCGACACGGACACATAAGCCAAAAGCCGGAGGATGTCCTTCTGGCCGATCGCCTGCAACGCCCCGTAGATGACACCGATCACCGCAAGGGTCAGGACGACGGGGGTGAACCAGTGCGACGCGTGCGGGAAGAGGTCGAGGCAGTAGCGCAGGAATCCGAACGTGCCGACCTTGTCGAGAACACCTACGAGAAGCACCGTGCCGCCGACGGGTGACTCAGCGGCTGCGTCGGGTAGCCAGGTGTGGAACGGCCACAGCGGCGCCTTGACGGCGAACGCGACGAAGAAGCCCAGGAACAGCCACCGCTCGTCGTTGCCGCCAAGATGCAGATGCTGCAGCGACGAATACAGGAATGTGTGACCACCGAGTCACGTACAGCCCGATCACTGCGGCCAACATCAGGAGGCCGCCGAACAGGCTGTAAAGCAAGAACTTCAGCGCCGCGTATGACGATCGTGGCGTTCCGGCGCGCCGATGATGAAGTACATCGGGATCAGCATCGCTTCGAAGAACACGTAGAACAGGAAGACGTCGGTCGCGGCAAACACCCCGATCAATAACGTCTCCATCGCACCAGCAGCACGAGGTAGGTCTTCACGCTGCGTTTCGTCCTCTCGCACTCGTGCCACGACGCGAGGATCACCACCGGCCACAGGACGGCAGTCATCAAGATGAGCACCAATGCGATGCCGTCGATGCCCACCGCGTAATGGATGCCGAACGCCGGGATCCAGCTGGTTTTCTGGGTGAACTGGAACCTGTCGCCTTGGGGGGCGTACTGGGTAGCCATCGCGATCGTCATTGCCAGGGTCGCTAGCGAGACTCCGAGCGCGACCTTCTTCAGCAGCTTGCTAGTTCGCCGCCGGCAGCGCCGAAACGACGCCGGCGCCGGCGAGCGGGATGACGCCGATCACTGTCAGCCAGGGGAAACTCATGGCGCCTCAGCCCCTAACCAGTAGGAGGGCGGCCAGCACGAGCACGACCCCGCCGAACATCGACAGTGCATACGACCGGACGAAGCCGCTTTGGAACCGGCGGAACCGGCTCGACGTCCCGCCTACGAATGCGGCGAAGCCGTTCACGAATCCGTCGATCCCGCGGTTGTCGAAATACACCAGCAGCCTCGTGAGGTACTGGCCGGGACGCATGAAGACCGACTCGTTAAGCGCATCGCCGAGCAGGTCGCGGCGGGCGGCGACCGTAAGCGGGCCGCCGACCGGTGCAACGGCCGGCACCGGACACCGCCCGTACATCAGCCAGGCACCGACGACGCCGACAACGACGATGCCTGCTGTCCAAGGCCGATCACTCCGATCGGCTTGAACGCGATATCGGCCGGCCTCGGCACCACCACGGCGAGGAACTTCGCGAGCCGGCCGCTGAGGATCAACGCGTAGCCGCCTCCGACGAACCGATCGCCAGGATCCACATCGGCACGGTCATGACGCTCGGGCGATTCGTGTGGGTGCGTGTCGTCGGCCCACCGCCCTCACCGAAAACGTCATCAGCATCACGCGGGTCATGTAGAAGGCAGTGAGACCGGCCGCGGCCAGGGCGCAACCGCCGAAGATCGCACCCGACGTCCCGCCCTTGTGGAACGCGGCCTCGATGATCGCGTCCTTGGTAAACCAGCCTGCCAGGCCAGGGAATCCGATGATCGCGAGGTAACCGAGGCCGAACGTAATGAACGTCGCCGGCATGAACTTGCGAAGGCCGCCGTACTTGCGCATGTCGACCTCGTCGTTCATGCCATGCATGACCGAGCCGGCGCCGAGGAACAACCCCGCCTTGAAAAATCCATGGGTCAGCAAGTGCGCGATGCCGAACGCGTACCCCGCGGGGCCGAGCCCGACGGCGAGCATCATGTAGCCGATCTGGCTCATGGTCGACGCTGCGAGCGCCTTCTTGATGTCGTCCTTGGCGCAACCCACGATGGCACCGAACACCAGCGTCACGGTGCCGACGATCGCCACGGCGAGCCCGGCGCATCTGGCGAGAAGTCGAAGATGAAATTCGACCGCGCGATCAGGTAGACGCCCGCCGTCACCATCGTGGCTGCATGGATCAATGCCGAACCGGAGTCGGGCCTTCCATGGCGTCGCCGAGCCACGACTGAAGCGGCACCTGGGCAGACTTGCCACAGGCACCGAGCAACAGCAGCAGACCGATCGACGTCATCGTGGCCTTCGATGCCTGCGGAGCGCCCGCCGCGACGTCGGCGAAGCTGAAGCTGCCGAAGGTCGTGAACATCACCATGATGGCGATCGAGAGTCCGAAGTCGCCGATTCGGTTGACGACGAACGCCTTTTTCGCCGCGGTTGCGGCAGACGGCTTGTACGACCAAAAGCCAATGAGCAGGTACGACGCGACGCCGACGCCTTCCCAGCCGACGTAGAGCGCGACGAAGTTGTCGCCGAGCACCAGAAGCAACATGGAGGCCACGAAGAAGTTCAGGTAGGCAAAGAACTTCCGGCGCTCGGGGTCGTGCTCCATATAACCGACGGAGTAGATGTGAATCAGCGAGCCGACCCCGGTGATGAGCAAGACGAAGCAGATCGACAGCGGGTCGATGAGGAAGTTGGCCTCGGCATGGAATCCACCAACCGGCGTCCAGGTAAAGAGGTGATTGTCGATGCGACGATCAGCACCGCTCTTGCCGATCAGGCTGAAGAAAAGAATGAGGCCGAGCACGAACGACGCGAGCGGAGCAGCAACGCCGAGATAGTGGCCCCACTTGTTCGTGCGCCGGCCGCCGACAAGCAGGATGAGCGCGCTGAAAAGCGGGATCGCGACGAGCAGCCAGGTGCCACTGAACGCGCCGCTCGACGCCACGAACGGCGCGGCCTCGACCGTCACAATGTCCTCATCAGTACTTCAACAAGCTGGCGTCGTCGACCGAAGCCGACCGGCGGGTACGATAGACCGACACGATGATCGCGAGCCCGACAACCACTTCGGCCGCCGCCACCACCATGACGAAGAACGCCATAATCTGACCGTTCAGGTCGCCGTTGATGCGGGAGAACGTCACGAGTGCGAGATTGCCGGCGTTCAGCATCAACTCGACGCACATGAACACGACAATCGCGTTGCGGCGCAGGAGCACCCCGAGTGACCCGATGGTAAAGAGGATCGCGGACAGGTAGAGGTAATAGGTCGGGCTCATGTGTGCCCCTTCCCCGGATTACCCGAGCGGGTGCCACCGAGTTCGGCGGGCTGCGGGTTGCGGCCACGCTCGAGACGCAGCTCTTCGACCGCAGGCGGAACACTCAACTCGGACGCCGATCCTGTCGGGAGCAACGCAGGAGTGTCGACCGCGTTGTGTCGCGCGTAGACGCCTGGCCCTGGCAGCGGCGTCGGGTGGGTGCCGGTCTTGAACCGGTCGCGCATCTGCTCGCGCTGACCACGCTTGGGCTCATGCGGCTCGCGGTGTGCCAGCACCATCGCGCCGAGCGCTGCCGTAATGAGCAGCGCGCTCGTGACCTCGAAAGCGAAGATGTACCTCGTGAAGAGCAGTCTCGCGATTTCGAAGATGTTGCCCTGACCCGCGAACGGCGTTTCCTTACCAGCATCGGTTGGGTTGTTCGCGCTCGCCCAGCCCGGCGCTCGACGTGATCGAAGCCTGCCGGATGCCGGCGAACAGCAAGATGAGGAACCCGAACGCGGCGGCTTGACGGCAGCAAGACGCTGGCCACGCAAGGTCTCGACCAAGACTCTCGCGTGTGTCGACGCCGATCAGCATCAGCACGAACAGGAACAGCATCATCACCGCGCCGGTGTAGACGATGACCTGCACGAACGCGAGGAACGGTGCGTCTTGCGCTGCGTAGAAGACCGCGAGCGACAGCATCACGCCGCCGAGGAGCAGCGCGCCGTGCACTGTGTTGCTGGAAAACACCATGCCGAGAGCAGCGAGTACGCACAGCGGAGCAAAGATCCAGAAGATGGCGGTCTCGGGGCCACCGCTATGCATGCTTTTCGAGGCGAGCAACGACCGCTGGCACTACCTCGCTCACCTCCGCGGCGTCGTCGTCACCGAACATGACGTGCGCTGCCGGAGTGCCTCGGTAGTAGTCCTTGGCGTCGGCGAGGCGCATCGGGTGGGGCGGCAACTCCATGCCAGGAGCGAGCGGCGCGAGCAACTCCCTCCTTCGTGAAGATCCAGGTCGGCCCCTGTTGTCGTCGGCCATCTCGTACTCGTTGCTCATCGTGAGGGCACGGGTCGGACAGGCCTCGATGCACAAGCCGCACAAGATGCAGCGCAGATAGTTGATCTGGTAGACCCCGGCCGTAGCGCTCACCTGGGGAGTAAACGCTCTTCGTCGGTATTGTCGAGCACCTTCGACATAGATGGCGTCGGCAGGGCACGCCCACGCGCACAGTTCGCAGCCGACGCACTTCTCCAGGCCGTCTGGGTGCCTGTTGAGCACGTGCCGCCCGTGAAAGCGCGGCATCGTGATCTTCTTGAGTCTCGGGGTAGAGCTCGGTGTTGACCGGCTTGAACATGGTCGCGAACGTGACACCGAAACCCTTGACTGGCCCGAAGACACT
>CAWKKI010000017.1:0-27900 GCA_963850215.1 uncultured Actinomycetota bacterium | reverse complement strand
AGCAGCAGGTAGTTGTTCGGGTTCACTCCTGCTCACCGCCATTTGCGTCAGAACCGTGAGCGTCATTGGCCACGTCGGCGATTGCATCGACATCGACGTGCGCCATCGGCTCCGGACCGATCGCGTTGGGATCGGCTAGGACCGGGGCGATGCTGCGACCCTGCGCGGTCTGGAACTCGCGAACGATCCCGCGCACCTGCATCGGCCGGGGCACGGATGCTTCACGGTGTGCCGTCGGGCAGAAGTGCCGGAGTGTCGACTGCGTTGTGCCGCGCGTAGACACCAGGCGCTGGCATCGGGGTGACCAAGTCACTGTGCGTGCGGCGCTCGGAGAGCTCGCGTCGTCGGCTTCGGCGTCACGCGCTCGCGGTGGGCGAAGATCATCGCGCCGAGGGCCGCGGTGATGAGCAACGCCGAGGTAACTTCAAACGCAAAGAGGTAACGACCGAAGATCGCCTGCGCGATGGCCTGCAGGTTGCCGCCTGCAGCATTCTCGGCGCCTTGCAAGCCGACGATGTTGTCGACCGCAACGTGCCCGAGCGCGCCCAGCAGCAAGAACGCGAACCCAAGGCCGCCGACAAGTGCCCATGCTCGTTGACCGCGAATGGTCTCGACCAACGAGTCGGACGAATCGACACCTACCAGCATCAGCACGAAGAGGAACAGCATCATGACCGCGCCGGTGTAGACGACGATCTGCACGATGCCGAGGAACGGCGCACCTTGGGCGATGTAGAGGATCGCGAGCGAGCACATCGTCAACGCAAGCCAGAGTGCGGAGTGCACGGCCTTACGCGAGAGCAACATCCCGAGCGCGCCGATGACGGACAGCGGCGCGACGAACCAAAAGAGCGTGGACTCGGCCGTGCCGATCGTCGCGGTCGAGGTAGCCATCGCGGGAGTCAGCGCGCCGGGAGTCAGTGCACCGGGGATCAGGCCCGCGTGAACGAGGCCCAGAAGTGCGGCGCTCACGATGCATCCTCGGTCTCAGTCTCGTCCTCGGCCGCCACGACCTGCTCAGGACCCGAGCCGGTGACCGTGCCGCGGTAGTAGTCCTTCTCGGTCGTGCCAGGGACCATCGGGTGCGGCGGTTGAAGCATGCCCGCGCCCAGCGGGGCCAGCAGGTCGACCTTCTCGTAGATAAGGGTGGTTCGGCTGTCGTCGGCGAGCTGGAATTCGTTGCCCATCGTCAGTGCACGCGTCGGGCACGCCTCGATGCACAGTCCGCAACCGATGCAGCGCAAGTAGTTGATCTGGTAGACGCGGCCGTAGCGCTCGCCCGGGGAGAAGCGTTCCTCGTCGGTGTTGTCGGCACCTTCGACATAGATCGCGTCGGCCGGGCAGGCCCACGCGCAGAGCTCGCACCCGATGCACTTCTCAAGGCCGTCGGGGTGCCGGTTGAGATAGTGCCGCCCGTGGTAGCGCGGCTTGGTCACCTTGTGCTCTTCGGGGTACTGCTCGGTGTTGACCTTCTTGAACATCGTCACGAACGTGACGGTGAAGCCCTTGATGGCCCCGATGAAGTTGTTAGACATCGGTCACCTCCGTGGTGACTGATGCATCGCCGACCAGGACCTTTGGTCTCGGCTTCTTGTCGCCGGGCAGCAACGGCACCGGATAGCCGCTGCCCACTGCGATACCCGGATGTTCGTCGGGCTCCTCATCGGCCTCGGCCTCGCGCTCCTGTTTGGACAGGATGCTCTCGACCACGACAGCCACGACGATGACGATCACGATCAGTACGGCGACGACCGAGAGCAGCACGTGCGCATCGTGATCGGACTGCACGCGCACGACGCGGACCGCTGCGACGATGAGGATCCAGACCAACGAGACAGGGATGAGGACCTTCCAGCCGAACTTCATGAACTGGTCGTAGCGCAACCGTGGAAGCGTCCCGCGCAACCAGATGAACACGAAGATCATCGCCAGGACCTTGCCGAAGAACCAGAGCAACGGCCACCAGCCGGCGTTTGCGCCGGACCAAATGCTGATCGGCCAGGGCGCGCGCCAGCCGCCGAGGAACAACGTCGTTGCGAGCGCAGAGACCGTGACCATATTGATGTACTCGGCGAGGAAGAACAGCGCGAACTTCAGTGACGAGTACTCGGTGTGGAAGCCACCGACGAGTTCGCCTTCGGCTTCGGGCAAGTCGAAGGGTGCGCGGTTGGTCTCGCCGACCATGCTCGTGACGTAGATCGCGAACGAAGGCGCGAGCAAAATGATGTACCAGATCCTCGACTGGGCATCGACGATGGCCGACGTCGACATCGACCCGGCGTAGAGGAAGACCGCGACGAACGACAAGCCCATCGCGACCTCGTACGAGATCATCTGCGCCGACGAACGAAGCGCGCCGAGCAGCGGGTACGTCGAGCCGGACGACCAACCGGCTAGCACGATGCCGTAGATGCCAATCGACGCGATCGCGAGAATGTAGAGCGTCGATACCGGGAAGTCCGTGAGCTGCAACGGCGTCTGGTACCCGAACATCGACACCATCGGGCCCATCGGGATCACCGCGAGCGACATGAACGCGGGGATCGCGGCGATGATCGGCGCGAGCACGAAGACGCCCACATCTGCAGCCTTCGGGATGATGTCTTCCTTCAACGCCAACTTGATGCCGTCGGCGAGGCTTTGCAAGAGGCCCTGCGGACCGACTCGGTTCGGGCCGATGCGCATCTGCATGTGCGCCACTACACGTCGTTCGAACCAGATGTTGAACAACGTGAACAGCACGAGGATCACGAAGATGGCGAGCGCCTTGATGACGATCAGCCACACCGGGATCGGCGGGAACGTGATCGGCACACCAGGAGTCGGGGTGTCGAGCGCGAGCATGATCACGCGGCGCCACCCCCGTGTGCGTGTGGGGTGCTGGTCGCCTGGGCACTGACGCGCACGCGCACCTTCGCGCCAGCATCGACGCCGAGCGTCTGGCGCACGGTACTGCCGAGCGAGTTGGTCGGGATCCAGACCACTCCGGCGACCGCGTTGGCGTCGTCGACGATCTCGAGTGGCAAGGCCAACGAGCCTTGAGCCGTCGTGATCTCGACGGTGTCACCGTCATTGGCGCCGAGGTCACGTGCGGTCGTGGCGGCCATCCGGGCGCGGGCGGTGTGCGCGGTGGCGGCCAGGTGCGGCTCGCCGTCCTGCATGCGGCCGCGGTCGAGCAAGTGCCGCCAGGTCGCGAGGATCAGGTCGGATGCGCCGTTGGTTACCGCAATCTCGTTGGTCGCCGACTCGGCAGCGACAGTCGGCGCGGCCGGACGAGTGCCGGTCCAGCCACCGAGCTCCCAGATCTCGCGTTGCACCGATGCGATCTCGGGCAGTCCGAGGTCAACGCCCATCTCGTCGGCGATCGCGTGCAGGACCTCGTGGTCGCTCATCGCGTTGCTGGCGAGTGCCGCGTCGAAGGTGCGCGAGCGACCTTCCCAGTCCACGAACGTGCCGGCCTTCTCGGCTACCGGCGGGACCGGAAGCACGACATCGGCGAGCGAGGTGACTTCGCTGGCGCGGACTTCGAGGCTTACAACGAAGCCAGCGGCATTCACCGCGCGCCGAGCAGCGACCGGATGCGGCAGGTCGGCGAGTTCGACGCCGCCGATGAGAGTCCGCCGAGGATCGCGGCCTCGGTGTCGGTGAGGATGTCGTAGACGCGACGACCCTTGGCCTCGGGCAGTGATCCGAGCCCCAGTGCTTCGCGACTTCTTGGCGAGCTGTCGCGTCGTCGACCGGACGACCGCCGGCAGCAGGTTCGGGAGTGCGCCGGTGCTGACTGCGCCGCGCTCGCCAGCGCGCCGAGGAATCCACGCGAGACGCGCGCCGGTTGAGGCGGCCAAGGCCGCGGCGGCCGAGAGCGCGCCTGGTGCCGAAGCGAGGCGCTCGCCGACCAGGATGACTGCGCCCGGCTTCGCGCAGGCCGCTCGCCGCGTCGGCGGCTGCACCTTCGAGACCGTTGGTCGAATCCAAGGACGCGAGGACGGCTGCTTCGTTGCCAGGCACAGTCGCGATGAGCGAGCCGCGCATCTTCTTCAGACCGCGCGTCCCGATCGCTGCGATCGATGCGACGCGCAACGAGCCACGACGTGCGGCCTTGCGCAGGCGCAGGAACACAATCGGCGACTCGTCCTCGGGCTCGAAGCCCGCGAGCAGCACGAAGGGTGCCTTCTCGAGATCGGAGTAGGTGACCTGCAGGCCGGAGCCTGCGACGTGCGACGCGAGAAAGTCCGACTCTTCTTCGGAGTGCGAGCGCGCGCGCATGTCGATGTCGTTGGTCTTCAGTACAGCGCGCGCGAACTTCGCGTAGCCGTAGGCGTCTTCGACCGTCACGCGACCGCCAGGCAGCACACCGACGCCACCTGCATCGCGCGCGGCCTCAAGCCCACGCGCCGCGAGGTCGATCGCTTCGGCCCATGACGTCGGGACGAGTTCGCCGTTGTCGTTGCGCACGAGCGGCGACGTGATCCGGTCGCCTTGCGTCGCGTAAGTGAAGGCGAAGCGGCCCTTGTCGCAGTTCCACTCTTCGTTGACCTGCGGGTCATCGCCAGCGAGTCGGCGCATCACCTTGCCGCGTCGGTGGTCGACGCGCAGCGAGCAACCTGATGCGCAGTGCTCGCACGCCGATGGCGTGGATACGAGGTCGAACGGACGTGCCCGGAAGCGGTACGCCGCTGACGTCAGCGCGCCTACCGGACAGATCTGCACGGTGTTGCCGGAGAAGTAGGACTCGAACGGCTGGTCCTCGTAGATGCCGACCTGCTGCAACGAACCGCGCTCGAGCAGTTCGATGAACGGGTCGCCAGCGATCTGCTCCGCGAAGCGCGTGCAACGCGCACACAGCACGCAACGCTCGCGGTCGAGCAGGATCTCGGCGGAGATCGGGACGGGCTTCTCGAAGGTGCGCTTCACGCCTTCGAAGCGCGACTCGCCCTGACCGTTGGACATCGCTTGGTTCTGCAGCGGGCACTCGCCGCCCTTGTCGCAGATGGGGCAGTCCAACGGGTGGTTGATGAGCAGCAGTTCCATGTTGCCGCGCTGCGCCTTGTCGGCGACCGGCGAGGTGTGCTGCGTGCGCACGACCATGCCGTCAGAGACGGTCGTGGTGCACGACGCGAGCGGCTTGCGCTGTCCTTCGACATCGACGAGGCACTGGCGGCACGCACCAACCGGCTCGAGCAGCGGGTGGTCGCAGAAGCGTGGGATCTGCACGCCGATCAGTTCAGCCGCGCGAATGATCAACGTGCCCTTCGGCACGTGCACGTCGACGTCGTCGATGGTGACGGCGATCAGGTCCTCGGCCGGGACGGGCAGGGAATCCGATCCCCCGGTCGCCGATGTGGTCGTCTGCGCGGTCATGCATTCACCCCCGCGAAGACCGTTGAAGCGACCGGGTCGAACGGGCAGCCGCCGTTGGTGAAGTGGTCGATGTACTCCTGGCGGAAGTACTGGATCGACGACACGATCGGGCTCGCCGCGCCATCACCGAGTGCGCAGAACGCGCGGCCGACGATGTTGTCGCAGATGTCGAGGAGCTTGGCGAGGTCTTCCTCAGTGCCGTCGCCAGCCTCGAGACGCTCCATGATCTGCACGAGCCAGTAGGTGCCTTCACGACACGGCGTGCACTTGCCGCACGACTCGTGCTTGTAGAACTCGGTCCACCGCAGCACCGCGCGCACGACGCACGTCGTCTCGTCGAAGCACTGCAACGCCTTCGTACCGAGCATCGAACCGGCCGCACCGACGGCCTCGTAGTCCAGCGGCACGTCAAGGTGCTCGGCGGTCAGGAGCGGAGTCGACGACCCACCTGGTGTCCAGAACTTCAGCTCGTGGCCCTCGCGCATCCCGCCGGACATGTCGAGCAGCTGACGCAGTGTGAGTCCGAGCGGACCTTCGAACTGACCAGGTCGCTTCACGTGACCCGACAACGAATAGAGCGTGAAGCCCGCCGACTTCTCCGTGCCCATCGACTTGAACCAGTCCGCACCGCGGTCGACGATCGCGGGGACGCTCGCGATGGACTCGACGTTGTTGACGACGGTGGGCGCCGCGTAGAGGCCTGCGATGGCGGGGAAGGGCGGGCGCAGCCGAGGCTGTCCCCGGAAGCCTTCCAACGAGTCCAGCAGTGCGGTCTCTTCGCCGCAGATATACGCGCCGGCACCGATGTGCACGACGACGTCGAGGTCGAAGCCGCTGCCGTGAATGTCAGTGCCGATGTGTCCAGCAGCCTTGGCTTCTTCGACGGCTGCCATGAGTCGGCGCGCTACGTGCACGACTTCGCCGCGGACGTAGATGAAGGCGTGGTTGGCGCGGATCGCGTAGGAGGCGATGATGACGCCCTCGATGAGCGCGTGCGGGTTCGCCATCATTAGCGGGATGTCTTTGCACGTACCGGGCTCGGACTCGTCGGCGTTGACGACCAGGTAGTGCGGCTTGCCGTCGCCTTGCGGGATGAAGCCCCACTTCATGCCGGTCGGGAAGCCTGCGCCGCCACGACCGCGCAGTCCGGAGTCCTTGACGACCGCGATGACGTCGTCCTGGTGCATGGCCAGGGCCTTGTCGAGGGCCGCATAGCCGCCATGTCCGGTGTAGTTGCCGATCGTGAACGAGTCGGGCTCGTCCCAGTGCTCGGACAGCACGGGCGCGAGCAGGCTTCCGCCTGACTTTGCCGCGGAGTCGGTGGCGGTCATCGCGCACCTCCGTCCGCGTTGGCGCCGTCTGCATTAGCGATGGCAAGACCGACGAGCGTCGCGGGTCCGGCGGACGGTCCTTCGCCGGCGAGGCCATCGGGGTAGCCGGCGAGCACGCGCTCGATCTCGCGGAAGGTGCAGACCTTGGGTCCGCGGGTGGACGTGACTTCCTGACCGGAGCGCAGCTTGTCGACCAATTCCTTGGCGCTCTCGACGGTCTGGTTGTCGAAGAACTCCCAGTTGACCATCACGACTGGGGCGAAGTCGCACGCGGCGTTGCACTCAATGTGCTCGAGGTGGACCTTGCCGTCTTGGGTGGTCTCATCGTTGCCAATCCCCAAGTGATCCTTGAGACCAGCGAAGATCGCGTCGCCACCGAGGATCGCGCATAACGTGTTGGTGCAGACGCCGACGCTGTACTCACCGATCGGCTCGCGCTTGTATTGCGAGTAGAAGGTCGAAACCGCGGTCACCTCTGCAGTGCTGAGGTCGAGTTCCTCGGCGATCAACTCGATGCCCGCGGGAGTGACGTAGCCCTCTTCGGCTTGCACAAGGTGCAGCATCGGCATGATGGCCGAGCGCGAACGCGGGTAGCGCGCGATGATCTCGCGCATGCTGCTACGGGTGCTGTCGTCGAGTGCCATGCTCAGCGATCAACTCCACCCATGACGGGGTCGATCGATGCGACCGCTGAGATCACGTCGGCGATCAGTCCGCCCTCGCACATCGAGGCGACAGCCTGCAGGTTGGTGAACGACGGGTCGCGGTAGTGCACACGATAGGGACGGGTGCCACCGTCGGAGACCATGTGCACGCCGAGCTCGCCGCGCGGTGACTCGATCGCGGTGTAGACCTGACCGGCGGGCACCTTGAAGCCTTCTGTCACGAGCTTGAAGTGGTGGATCAGCGCTTCCATCGACTCGCCCATGATGTGGCGGATGTGCTCGAGCGAGTTGCCCATGCCGTCGCCGCCTATGGCGAGCTGCGCGGGCCAGGCAATCTTCTTGTCCTCGACCATCACGGGGCCGGGCTCAAGCTTGTCGAGGCACTGCTCAACGATCTTCAACGACTCGCTCATCTCGTGCAGTCGCACGAGGAAACGGCCGTAGGCATCTGCCGTCGACTCGGTCATGACGTCGAACTCGTAGTTCTCGTAGCCGCAGTAGGGCTGCGACTTGCGCAGGTCGTGCGGCAAGCCGGTCGCGCGCAGGATCGGGCCGGTCATACCGAGCGCGAGGCAGGACGCGAGGTCGAGGTAGCCGACGCCTTCGGTGCGCGCGCGCCAGATCGAGTTGTCGACGAGCAGGTTGGCGACGTCGGTGAATCGCGTCGGCAGGATGTCGAGGAGCTCTCTGACTGCCTTGATGCCGTCGGCGTCGATGTCCTGCGCGACACCGCCGGGCCGGATAAACGCGTGGTTCATGCGCAGGCCGGTGATCTCCTCGAAGACGTCGAGGACGAGTTCACGCTCGCGGAAACCGAACGTCATCGCAGTCAGTGCGCCGAGCTCCATGCCGCCGGTCGCGAGTGCGACGAGGTGCGAGGAGATCCGGTTGAGCTCCATGAGCAGGACGCGGATGACGGTGGCGCGCGGTGGGATCTGCTCGGTGATGCCGAGGAGTCGCTCGACTCCGAGGCAGTACGCGACCTCGTTATAGAACGGCGCGAGGTAGTCCATGCGCGTGACGAAGGTGACGCCCTGCGTCCAGTTGCGGAACTCGAGGTTCTTCTCGATGCCGGTGTGCAAGTAGCCGATGCCGCAACGAGCCTCGGTGACCGTCTCGCCGTCGAGCTCGAGGATCAGTCGCAGCACGCCGTGGGTGGAGGGGTGCTGCGGGCCCATGTTGACGACGACTCGTTCTTCCTCGCCATCACCGAGCTCGCCGAGCAGGCTGTCCCAGTCGCCACCGGAGACCGTGTAGAGCTTGCCCTCGGTGGTGTCCTGCGCGGTCGCGCGCAGCGGCTCGTCGGTCGTGATGAATTCGTCGGTCGACATCAGGAGTAGACCCTCCGCTCATCCGGAGGTGGAATCTCGGCGCCCTTGTACTCGACCGGGATGCCGCCGAGCGGGTAGTCCTTGCGCTGCGGGTGACCGGGCCAGTCGTCGGGCATCTCGATCCGCACGAGTGATGGGTGGCCGTCGAAGATGATGCCGAAGAAGTCGAAGGTCTCGCGCTCGTGCCAGTCATTGGTCGGATAGATGGCAACGAGGCTGGGAATGTGCGGGTCTGCATCGGGCGCAGCGACTTCAAGTCTTAGGCGCTTGTTATAGGTGAGCGACAGCAGGTGGTAGACCGCGCGCAGTTCGCGACCTTTGACGTCGGGGTAGTGCACGCCGCTCACACCGGAGCAGAACTCGTAGCGCAGGTTCGGGTCGTCGCGCAGTGTGCGTGCGACGAGCGGAAGTTCTTCACGCTTGACGTGCAGCGTCATCTCGCCGCGGTCGATGACGACGGACTCGATGGCTACTTGCCAGGTGGTCTTGCCGGCTGTTGCGAGTGCGGAGGTGAGTGCGTCTGCGACTTCATCGAAGCCTGTCGCCGTATGGGCGTGCTGCTTGGTGCGGGTGCGCTGACCGGACTGACGAGGCCGCCGTAACCGGACGTGTCACCAGTGCCGTGGATGCCGAACATGCCGTGCGTCGTCCGCACGGTCTCTGCGCTGGGAATTGCTTCGCCGCGGTCTGCGGTGACTTCGTTGCCTTCGGTCGCAGCGATTGCGGCATCGCCAACTGGAGTGGCTGCCTTGTGCGGATCGTTGCTCACCGCAGCAGGCCCTTCATCTCACCAAGCGGCTCTGCCTGCAGCGCGGTCAGTTCGAGCTCGGTGATCTCCTTGCGACGGTTCGGGCCGAGCTTGGTGTCTTGGATCTGCTGGTGAATCTTGAGGATCGCGTCGATGAGCATCTCGGGCCGCGGCGGACAGCCCGGCAGGTACATGTCGACGGGTACCACGTGGTCGACGCCCTGCACGACTGCGTAGTTGTTGAACATGCCGCCACTGCTCGCGCAGACACCCATCGCAAGGACCCACTTCGGGTTTGGCATCTGGTCGTAGATCTGGCGAAGGACCGGAGCCATCTTCTGGCTCACACGGCCGGCAACGATCATCAAGTCGGACTGCCGCGGGCTAGCGCGGAACACTTCCATGCCGAAGCGCGCAAGGTCGTAACGACCCGCACCTGTCGCCATCATCTCGATCGCGCAGCACGCAAGCCCGAACGTCGCAGGCCACAACGAGCTCTTGCGCATGTAGCCGACCAGGTCTTCGACGGTGGTCAGCAGCACGCCGCTCGGCAACTTCTCTTCAATGCCCATGGTCTACGCCCGCCCCGCCGTCAGTCCCACTCGAGTCCGCCGCGCCGCCACACATATGCGTAGACGACGAAGACGGCACCGATGAAGAGAGTCATCTCAACGAGGCCAAACAGTCCGAGCTTGTCGAACGTCACGGCCCACGGGTAGAGGAACACGATCTCGATGTCGAAGACGATGAACAACATCGCGGTGAGGTAGTACTTCACCGGGAAGCGACCGCCACCAACGGGTTGCGGAGTGGGCTCGATGCCGCACTCATACGCGTCGAGCTTGGCGCGGTTGTAACGACGTGGGCCGGTGAGGTGTCCGGCGATGATGCTGAAGGTCGCGAAGCCACCGGCGATCAGGAAGAGGATGAGGATGGGGACGGCGGGGTTCACAGCGGCGTCCCCTCCCCTACTCGTTGAACACTGTCTTGTGGCTCTTTGCCTTGCTCTTCTGTGGTGCTCGTTTAGCGCTGGCTTCGTTGCCGATTCATCCTAGGGCGGGGCCTTCGGCTCACGCGTCGGGTGCCATTCGGCTCAATGTGTTGACGATGATGTCTTGTGCATCGCCGCCCCGCGGGTCGGTGAGGTTGGCGAGGAGTTTGAGGACGAGGCGCATCGTGCGCTTGTGCGGCAAGCCCTTGTGGGTCGCGAAATGCATGACCTCGGGGTGCCCGATCAGCTTCACGAAGGCGCGACCCAAGGTGTAGTAGCCGCCATAGGTCTGCTTGAGGGCCTGCGGGTAGGCACTGAGAGCGCGCTCCCGCTCGGTGGCATTTTGGCGGGCGAGGGCCTGCGCGGTGACCTCGGCTGCCATGGCTCCGGATTCCATGGCGTAGGCGATGCCCTCCCCGTTGAAGGGATTGACCATCCCGCCAGCGTCGCCAACGAGCATGAGTCCGTTGGCGTAGTGCGGCGTGCGGTTGAAGCCCATCGGGAGGGCGGCGCCGTGGATCGGGGCGGTGCGGTTTTCGTCGCGGAAGCCGAGCTCTTCGGGGGTCTGGTCGAGCCAGCGCTTGAGCAGGGCGCGGTAGTCGACTTTGCCGAACGCGGTCGAGGTGTTGAGGATGCCGAGGCCAACGTTGCAGGTGCCGTCGCCCATGCCGAAGATCCAGCCGTAACCGGGGAGCAGGTCGTCGCCCTCTTTGAGCTCGAGCCAGGACTCGAGCCAGGGGTCGTCCTGCATGGGGCTGCGGTAGTAGGTGCGGACGGCGACGCCGAGCGGGCGGTCTTTTCTGGGGCTCTGCCGGCGGCCGTGGCGAGGCGGCTGGAGTTGCCGTCTGCGGCGATGACGAGTTTCGCGCGGATCTGCTGGTCGGGGGCTTGTCTTCCGGTCCGTGCGGTGCCCGTTGCTCCTGGCCCACCGCTTTCCACCTCGTTGCCCTTTTGTCCCCTTACGTCCCCATCCTCGGCCTCTAAGGCCTCGGTTGAGCGGGCGGTGACGCCGATAACGCGACCGGTCCGCTCGTCTAGGAGGGGGCCGGTGACCGGGGTGCGTTCGAAGAGGCGGGCGCCGGACTTCTCCGCGTGCCGGGCGAGGGTCTCGTCGAAGTCGGCGCGGGTGCGGGTGAGGCCGTAGTTCGGGTAGGCGGCGAGGTCGGGCCAGGGCAGCAGGATCCGATGGCCGCCGCCGACGACTCGCAGGCCGCGGTTGCGCATCCAGGCTTTCTCGTCGGAGATGTCGATGCCGAGATTCGTGAGCTGTCTTACGGCCCTTGGCGTGAGGCCGTCGCCGCAGACCTTTTCGCGGGGGAATGCGGTCTTCTCGAGCAGGACGACGTCGAGGCCGGTTCGGGCGAGGTAGGCGGCGGTGGTCGCGCCGGCCGGGCCAGCTCCGACGACGATGACGTCAGCTTCAGTAGGCAGGGTTTGGGTGGGGCTGGCCGCGGCGCGGGGCTTGGTGGTGGTGACCGCCTTGCGGGGCTTCGCGGTGCCGGCAGCGGCTCGGGGCTTCGGGGTGCGCGGGGACGCCGATTGGCTCTCGCCGTTGGGCGTCGTCGCGCTGGTCACAGGGCTCCCCGCTGGCCTGCTGGTTGGTCTCGTGCTGCTTGCTGGTCGTTAACCCGCTCGGCCTTAGATCCTGGCCGCAATCCCCACTTGTGAACGAATTCACGAACGCTTGGGCAATCCTATTCCTGTCGCGAGTGTGGTGCTGAGCCAGCGTGGTGATGCAGCGCGGCACATATGCCGCGCTCACGGACACGGTGGCCGATGCGATCACTCCGTCACCGCGACCCAGCCCCCAACACTCGCCAGCGTGGGATGCAACGCGGCGTATATGCCGCGCTCGCGGACACGGTGGCCGATGCGATCACCCCGCCACCCGACTCCGCGCGCACCACTCGCCAGAGTCGGGCCCGTTCGTGTCAGGTGGCGTAGGCGCGGTGCAGGGCGACGATGCCGCCGGAGAGGTTGCGCCAGGAGACATCGGACCAGCCGGCTTCCGCGATTCGTTGGGCGAGGTCCGCTTGATCGGGCCACGCACGAATCGATTCGGCGAGGTACACGTAGGCGTCGGGGTTGCTCGCGGCCTTGCGCGCGACGGCGGGCAGCGCACGCATCAGGTACTCGGAGTAGACGCGACGCCAAGGCGCCCACGTCGGATGGCTGAACTCGCAGATGACGAGGCGGCCTTGAGGACGCGTGACTCGTCGTAGCTCGTTGAGTGCGGCATCGATGTCCACGACATTGCGCAGGCCGAAGCTGATGGTCACTGCGTCGAACGCGTCGTCCTTGAAGGGCAGCTTGGTCGCATCGCCTGCAACGAATCGGATCTCGGGCAGGTCGTTCTTGCCGACGCGCAGCATGCCGAGGCTGAAGTCGGTGGCGATGACATTGGCGCCGGCACGTTGGAAGGGCTGCGTCGAGGTGCCGGTGCCGGCCGCGAGATCGAGAACGTTCTCGCCGACGCGGGCGTCGACAGCCTTCACGACCGCGCGGCGCCAGAGGCGGTCTTGGCCGAGGGATAACAGGTCGTTGGTGCGGTCGTAGTTCGCGGCAACGCCGTCGAACATCTCGGCGATCTCGTGCGGCTGCTTACCAAGGTCCGCCCGCGTCATGGGCACGAGCGTAGGGGTCAGGGTCACGCGGCGGCGCTCAAGGCCGCAAGGGCTCTCCGGATCTGGTCCGCGACCCACTCGGGTCGATGCCGAACTACCGGAGCGGGGAATCGAAGCATGCGCGCGCCCGTGATGACGAGCTCGTTCTGTCGATCGTGGTCGGCCCACCAGCGTTCTGGATCAAGGTGGCCAACGCCGTCAATCTCTACCGACAGCGTGAGGCCGTTGGCTGCCTCAAACTCCGCGTCGATGAAGCGGGGACGCCCGTTCTGCTCGTGGTGCCGACGTTGAAGTCGCGGTGTCGGCAAGCGGGCCTTCCGACACAGAGTCAGGAAGTCGATCTCGCTCAGAGCGCCCGCGCCGCCGGTGATGTCCGCCAGTGCCGCGTGCAGCACTGCACGAAGGCGCACCCGACCCGCGCGTTCAAGCGCCGCGGACAGGACCTGTGGCGTCGCGCGCTGCTGTTGGACCACCGCTGCAAGCAGTCCTTGTGCCGATCGTTTATCAAGCCTGATTGCTGCATCGATCGTTGCTCGCGCGGGAGTGCAAACGCGTAGCCCCCTGAGCTCGCACATGTCCTCCGCCGTGAGCGTTCGCGAGCGGCATCGCCGGATCGGGTCAAGAGAGCGCGGTCGGATCTCAGCCGGGCAGGCCAGGTAGACCTCGTCGCGGACCCATCCGCGCAGTCCGTGCAACGACAACGCCGTGATTCCTGTCACCGCAGTCGTGGGGCCTCCGTGCAGTACCGCGATCCAGCACCACTGATGCCACGTCAACGGTGCGTTCGTGAGTACGACCACATTGCCGCCGAGTACTTGCCAACGTCCCGCCGTGACATTGCCCCGCACGACGTCTCGGCTAACACCCGCTTCGCGGAGCTGCGCGCGCGAAAGGACCGAATGTTGGCGTGCAGCCGCCGCTGCTAGAACATGGTTGAGGCGGACTCGCGCGACCATGCGCCGAGCCTGGACGGCAAGAGCCGCGCGTCGCGGTGCCTGCAACGAACACGTGGATCGCAGGCGCTTGTGGCTAACGCGTGTCGAGGCTCTTGAGGGTGGGAGTTGGCGCGGCATATATGCCGCCCTAGGACCCACGCTGCCCAGGATTAGCGCCGCGCGACTTTCACTCAGCGGCACCGTGGGAGTTGGCGCGGCATGTATGCCGCGCCACGACACACGCTGCCGAGGTGGAGGGGTGGTGGGCGCGAGTGGGGTGGGGTTAGAGCCAGCCGCTGCGCTTGAAGCCGCGGTAGAGCACCACGGTCAGCACGGTCATCACGCCGAGGCAGATGAAGTAGCCGTAGTGCCAGGACAGCTCGGGGATGTTGTGGAAGTTCATGCCGTACACGCCGGCGATGAGGGTCAGCACGCCGAGGATGGCGCCGTAGGCGGAGATCTTGCGCATGTCATCGTTCTGGCGCATTGAGACCTGAGCCAAATTCGCTTGGACGGCACCTGTCAGCAGCTCGTCGATTGCACTGATCTGCTCAGCCGCACGTAGCGCGTGATCCTGCACGTCGCGGAAGTACGGCGCGGTTCGCGTGTCGACGCCCGCGACGCCGCCCTCGGCAAGCCGAGTCAGACCCACTCCGAGAGGTGACACCGCGCGCCGGAATTCGAGCACCTCGCGCTTCAACGTGTACAGCCGCTGCGTCGGGTCGCCGCCCTCTTCGGTGAAGACGAGCTGTTCGATCTCGTCGATGTCGACCATGATCGCGTCGATGGCCCCCGTGTAGTCGTCGACGACACGGTCGGCCACTGCGTACAGCACCACGCTCGGCCCGATCGTCAGCAGCGCCGGATGCGCCTCAAGGTCGTGCCGCACCTCGGCCAGAGCGCTCGCCGATCCATGCCGCACGGTGATCACGAAGTGCGCACCAACGAACACCATCACGTCGCCGGTCTCGATGACCTCCTCGTGATCCACATACCGAACGGTCTTGAGCACCACGAACGGCGAATCCATGAACGACTCAACCTTCGGCCGTTGATGCGCATGCAGCGCGTCCTCGAGGGCCAAGGGGTGCAGGCCGAAACGTTGGCCGAGGGTGCGGATGGCGTCGAGGTTGGGATCGTGCAGGCCGATCCAGACGAACGCGTTGTCATGCTCGTTGGCCGCGGTCACCGCGTCATCGAGGTCGAGGTGGTCCGGCGAGCGCACCCCATCGACGTACAGCGCGCAGTCAACGAGGGCCTTATCGAGCGGGAGGCCTTCGGGTTCGGCGGCCATGGCCTTGGGGCGGTGGGCACGCTGGCGGGCGGCGGAGAGCTGGCCCCAGGTCAGGAAGTCGAGCAGGCCCGGGGCGGCGCTCGACTTCGATCCCTCGGCCATGCGGTCAGCATCGCACCTCGCTAGCGGGTCGATCGTGCAACGAACGACGTGGCGTGGACACAGGGCGGGTGTGGATGAAGTGGCGCGGCGGACGTGCCGCAAAGGCGCGGAGGGCGCGACAGAATGCGGGCATGGCGTTGACGTTGCACACGGCGGATGTGGTCGTGCCGTCAGCGGCTGAAGGCGTCGAGCCGATCGAGGGCGGCGCGGTGCTCGTCGAGGGTGATCGCATCGTTGCGATTGGTGAAGCCAACGAGCTGCGCGGATCAAGCGATGCAAAGGGCGCGAAGATCCGCGAGCACCGGGGCGCGCTCACGCCCGGGCTCGTCAACGCGCACTCGCACTTGCAGTACACGGCGTTCGCGGACTTGGCATCGCTCGGCGTGCCATTTCCGACGTGGCTGGGTCACATGGTCAAACGTCGCTCCGCGATGACGCCCGCGCGAATGGGCGGAGTCCGCGCGCGTCGGCACGCACCTGGCGATCGCGTCGGGGACGACCGCGGTCGCCGACATCGTCACTGATGCCGCCGCGCTCGGCGCCGATCGCGCGGAGTGGCCTGCGGGGAATCTCCTACGTCGAGGCCGTCGCCGCTGATGACGCGACCTGGGCGCGCGCGCCCGCCTCCTCGCGCGAGCCGTCTGGCACTCGTGGCGCTATAGCGCGTGGAGTGCCAGACGGTCGGCGGATGGAGGGGTCGCCAGACAGTGCGGAGGATGCAGAAGCCGGGGAGTGGGAGTCGTTCGCGGCCTCGACGCGAGCGGGCGTGCTGCGCACTCTTGATGGCGCGCCCAAAGGGCGTGCGGTGGGAGTGAGCGCCGCACACGCTGTACACGTTGGACAGAGCGGTCTTCAGCGACGTCATCGAGATCGGGCGCGCTCGGCGCCAACGGATCCACACCCACCTGGCCGAATCGGAGCACGAGTTCGAGTACGTCGCGCGCGGCGCTGGACTGCTCGCCGATATGGCGCGCGGAGCTGGGTGGGACATGGCGCTCGTGCGTGATGGCGGCGTCGGCCAGACGCCGGCCTTCGAGATGGATGCGCTAGGCGGACTCGGCGCGGACGTGCACGTGGCGCATGGCGTGCACTGTTCGCTCGATGATCGCGCGCTCTTGCGTGAACGAGGGACCGCCGTCGCGCTCTGCGTTCGGTCCAACGAGATCCTCGGTGCGGGCACCCCGCCCGTGGCCGCGTACCTCGACGAGGGTTCGCCTATTGCGGTGGCACGGACTCGCTCGCGTCGAGCCCGTCGTTGGACATGTGGGCCGAGCTCTTCGCGCTGCGTGAGGTCGCGCGGGCGCAGGGCTTCGACTCGGCCGAGTTGTCGCGGCTGCTCGTCGATGCGGCTACTCGCGGTGGGGCCTATGCAATGGGACTCGGCGCGATGGGGCTCAACGATGGAGTCGGCGAACTGCGCGTCGGTGGCGTCGCGGACTTCGCGGTCTTCGACGTGCCGACCTCGGGGCCAACGAAGTCGAGCATCTTCGACTCGTTGATCAGTCATGGCGCCGCCAGTTGCAGCGCGACCGTCATCGGTGGCCGCCTCGTCCACCGCACCTGACGCGGCAAGACCGTCCACGGTTGCGTGGCATATATGCCTCGATCGTGCAGACGGTCGGGGTGAGGGTTCGGAAGGGTTGCGTTGCGCGAGGCGTGACTTGTACGATTCGTACATGACTGAGATCGCCGTCAGCGAGGCCCGCGAGCACCTCTCCGAGCTCATTGAGTCAACGCATCGCACAGGCGAGCCGGTCTACGTGACACGTCGGGGCCGGCCGGTGGCCGTGATCTTGGACCCCGAGCATTACGAACGGATCATCGAGACCTTCGAGGCCGCCGCGGACCGCGAGGCATTGCGGCAGGCGCGGGCCGATGACGACTACGTGCCCTGGGATGAGGTCAAGGCCGAGCTCGGACTGGCGTGAGCGCCCCCACACCGTGAGCGCGCCGAAATACAAAGTCGAGGTAGCGCGGCGGGCAGCGCGAGCGATCGCCGAACTCCCCCGACGCGACCAGCAACGGGTCCGTGCGGCCATCGATCTGCTGAGCGACAACCCGCGTCCCCCAGGATGCGTCGCAATGGTCGGCGAGCACGGCGTCTATCGCGTGCGGGTCGGGGACTTCCGGATCGTGTACGAGGTGTTGGACGCGCGACTCGTCGTGCACGTAGTTCGGGTCGCGCATCGACGCGATGTCTACCGGCGTGGGTGAATGCGCGGCATATATGCCGCGCTGCTTCCCACGCTCGGAGGGTGGTGGGGTGGACGAGGAGACGGGGGTGAGGGTCAGCGGCGGTGGAGCTGAAGTGCGAGTGCACGCGGTCGTCGACGGGGTCGTTGGCGGGGTCGTCGTGGACGACGAGGTGGTTGTAGAGCGTGTCGCGCTGAGCAGGGATGCGGCCGGCGGTGCGGATCAGCGCACAGACAGCTCCGTGCGGTTGGAGCGGTGCTTGGCGCCGGCGGATGAGACGACGTTCTCCTCGAGCATGACCGAGCCGAGGTCGTCGGCGCCGAAGTGCAGCGTCAGCTGGCCGACGTCCTTGCCGGTGGTCAGCCAGGAGCCCTGCAGGTGCCGAATGTTGTCGAAGAAGAGCCGCGCGACGGCGACCAGGCGCAGGTACTCGAGGTTCGAGGCCTGGGTGCGCCCGCGCAGGTGGTTGTTCTCCGGCTGGTACGTCCACGGGATGAAGGAGCGGAAGCCGCCGGTGCGGTCCTGCACGTCGCGGATCATGCGCAGGTGCTCGATGCGCTCGGCGTTGCGTCTCGCCGGTGCCCATCATGAAGGTCGCGGTCGACTCGACGCCGAGCCCGTGCGCGGTCTCCATCACCGCGAGCCACGTCTCGCCGCATCTCCTTCAGCGGCGCGATCGCGGTGCGCGGACGCTCGACCAGGATCTCCGCGCCGGCGCCGGCGAACGAGTCGAGCCCGGCGGCATGGAGCCGCGTGATCACCTCTTCGACGGATCGAGCCCGCTGACACGCGCGACATGTGCACGACCTCGGACGCGCCGAGCGAGTGCAGCGTCAAGCTGCGGGTAGGCGGACTTGATCGCGGAGAACGTCGTCCTCGTACTACTCGATGCCGAAGTCCGGGTGGTGGCCGCCCTGCAGCATGATCTGGGTGGCGCCGAGGTCGACCGCCTCGCCGCAACGACGCAGGATCTCGTCGGTGTCGCGCACCCAGCCCTCGGCGTGCTTCGGCGCGCGGTAGAAGGCGCAGAACTTGCACGCGGTGACGCAGACGTTCGTGTAGTTGATGTTGCGATCGATGATGTAGGTCGCGATGTCCGCGGTCTCGCCGAAGCGCGCACGTCGCGCTGCGTCGGCTGCTCGGCCAAGCGCGTGCAACGGGGCGGACCGGTACAGGTCGAGTGCTTCCTCGGGAGTGATGCGCCCGAGCCCAGCGGCCCGCTCAAGCACCTCGCGGTGCGATGCGGACACGTCGAACAGCGGAGGGGTCATGTTGTTGGAAGACGGAAGCTGCTCTCACCCGCCAGCCTACGGGAGCCGGCGACCACCAAGGCGCCAGCGTTAACTGGGGCTGGCCGTAGCCGCGAATATCCGTGCCCCGACCGAGTTCGCTAGTGACTCGGCCGTGCTAACCGCGGTCTGATAGATGGCCGACGGACTACTCTGGAAGACATACACCAGTCCGACGACGTTCTGCACTTGCTGGTAAATGAGGATCATGCTCGCCTGACGCCCCTTGGGATCTGTCAGGTGAGTGAAAAGGGTGTAGTTGTTTGCGGCGGGAAGACCACTCGCATCGCTGGCGTATTCGACGATCTTCGTCTTGACCGTGGTCGGATAGGGCATCCACGGAGACGACCGGAATGCCGTGGGTTTGCAATTCGTACTGAGGTACGCAGTTCGGTCATCGCCTGTGCCGCCTGCGCGGCGGTCTGGTAAGTCGTGACATCGCTCCATAGGCCGCTGACCACTCCACCGTCGGTGTCCATCACCGTTAGAACGCGACCGGTTCTGTGCCCCTCGGTGGTGAATGGGCGCTGACCGCAGTTGTCGAAGGTTGGTTGTGATCCGACTTTCGTGCTCGCGCTGACGACGACAGGCATGTATCCGCTGCCAGCGTCGCTGGGCTGGATACCGATCTTCGTGAGAGAGGCTGGATCGGCGGCATGGGCCACCGTGACGGTGGGATTCGCGTTGCCGCAGGCCGCAGCCATCAGGGCGACGGCTACGGCTATCGCGGCCGCCATCAGCGACCCCGGACCGTTCGCATCAGGCACTCCAGTCGTCGAAATTCCATGGCGCTCAGACCACGCAGGTGATTCCTACCCAAAATTTGGGAGCGCAAACCCGAAGCAAAGCCGTAGCAACGCTGACCCGACGCCTGATCAGATGCCATTGGCGCCGGGGGGCGGCCCCTGCGGGCCGCCCCAACTGCAGTTCACGAGCCCTCGCGGGCTCATCGATGGTCTCGCTTGCGGCGAGGTTGATGGTGATGGTGGTGGAGTAGTTGCCCGCGGCCTGGTAGGCCGGGACCGCCAACTGCACCGGTGCGTTGAACGTCCACTGACCACCTGTGGTCTGCGACGTCGGGTCAGCGACGGACGGGCCGGTGCAAAGAGCCACCGACGCCGCACCAAAGTTCTGACCAGCAGCGCCGCTCGATACGCCGGCATCTCCTGTCACCAGGGCGCAGGACGGTGTGATGGCGAGCAACGAGTGCGAGATGGTGTGTGTGCCATCCGTGAAGTTCGGCGCCGTAGCAGTCAGTGTCCACTGCTGGGTGCCGCCGCGGGTGTCCGTAATGGTCACCGTGTTCAGGTTGCCGTACATGTTGGTGGTCGTCACTCCCGAGCTGATGGCACAGGCGTGCACGGCCGGTGGTCCGGCTGAGTCAGTACCACTGCTGCCGTCAGGCGTGCCGCCTGGGTCGACAGCCGGAGCCGCGGTGCCACACGGCACGCGACCGTGCTGGCGTTCAGGTTGCCCGAGGTTTGCGCCTGCGACTGTGTGAGCGTCCCAGCCAAAACCGTGGCCAGCACGTTCTGAGTCAGAACCGGCACCTGCGAGGTAGCGAACACGGCGATCGCGTTGTTGGTCGAACCCGGGGGCTCTTCCGTGGCGATGATGGTCGTCGTCAACGGGTCGGAGACCGTGGCTTGCGCGGTGAGACCACCGGTAGCGGTCGTGCTCACCGAGGTCCCAACAGTGTTCGTGCCCATCACGTACGGGCCGATGATGGCGTTACCGGCCGGGTTAGCGCAGTTGTCCTTGAAGTTGGGCGGGCCGGGCTGGCCGGGAAACCAACATTGTTTCCGTTCGGGTCGTTCAGCAAGCAGAACCCGTTCGGGTTGGCGTAGGCCGCGTAGGCGTGAGCAGACGTGGCCGGGTTGAAGTTCGAACCGCTAACGGTCACGACCGTGCCGGTGCCGCCACCTGTTGGCGAGATGACGATGGCCCGTGTGGCCAACACAGTCACAGGGAGCACAACCTGGTTGGTCGTGGCTGCCTGGTGAGCTTGATGGAGCGAAGGCCCGTGGTCTCGGCCGCCGGAACAGTGATCGTCCCGGCGGTGAGTCCCGCCTGACCCGTTCGCAGGCAACGGTGCTGGTGGCAGGGGTGGCGTCACAAGTTGCGCCTGTTGAATCACAGAACGTCGCCGTGATCGCACCCCGAGTTGGCCCGAGTCACACCAGAGGCCACATTGAACTTGGCCGACGGGCGCTGGTAGTTGGTCACGTTCTGACCTGTTGCAGTGCCCAAAGTCGCTGACGGACCGACGCGACAGACGATGGTGATGTTCGTGTACGCGGAGCCGTTTGCGATGTTCGACGGGTTCTGCGTGGTGGCGTTTGAGTTGTGGGTGCCGAAGTTGCATGCCGCGATCGACGACTGGCCATTGTCGATCATGTACAGCCGGCGCAGCGTGATCGTGTATGTGTCCGCGGTCAGCGGCTGGAATGACCCGCTCGGTGCTGCGCCAGCACCCTGGTCAATGAAGCGAGCGTAGCGTCGGTTGCCGCGGTCATCGCCAGCAGCTGTGACGGCATTGAAGGTGATGTCGCTCGCGGTGGAAGCGCCCGCCGAACTCGGGTGCGCAATGAACACGCCGGTAATTGTTTCGCTACCCGCAACCGAACCCGAGGGACCCGAACCAGTCGACTGCGAGTCCGTGAAGGTGAAGTTCGCCGGGCCAGCCGTTGAACTACCTGATTCCGCCATCGTGATGTTGCCAGCCACACCAGCCGGGCCAGGAGTACTTCCCGAATAACCCCAAGAACCGGTGATCGCGGCCTTGCCCGGCTGCGGCAGCGTGGGTGCGCCTGCAGGCAGGGCGGTGCCAGTCCAGATGCCACAGGTTGGACTTGGAAGCCCAACTCCTGTGAGTGTCGTATTAGCGCTCGCGGAACTCGCGGCGCCAGCACCGTAATTCCAGCGGCGACAAGCGCCACCGAGATTCCGGCAGCAAGCCTCTTGTTTGGCTTCATGCGGTAATCCCTTCCCCTCCGAGGAAGTGTGCGGCAGCTCTCCCCCGGTGGAGAGCGGACAAAGCCGCTTGGCTGAGATTCCGATGAACGACCATGTTCTGTTTGGTGGAACATCGTTCGCACAGCCGCAACAGAGACCTATTAGGCCCCTGCCGCCTATCAGTGTCAAGGGTCACACCGATTTCGGGGTCAGCGTGGCGCGGTCGTTATCTAGCCGTTATGGATTGTTGGTATATGGGAACTCATTTGTCACACCCGACTCACTGGCTCTATTTTTGCAGGCAAGGCCCAAGATCCGGATCGCAGGGCGGGACGGCGTCTCGGCGAGGGGCGCGACGCGGGGAGCAAATTCCCGCAAGCCAGCCATCTGCCGGTCGCCCAGAGAGAAGTCGAGGGTCGTGAAGTAGCGGGCGAGCGTCTCGGCGTCGAAGGGCTCCCAACGTGCCGCCTGCTCGGCTACTTCTTCGACGCGTGACAACGAGAGATCGCGCGACTCGATGAATGCCTTATGTACTGCGCTGACTTCGCTGCCGTGCTGCGGCCGTGTAGTCCGCGCGCGCAGCCCACACGGCGAACACCATCGGCAGACCGGTCCAGTCTTTCCAGGCTTCGCCGAGGTCGACGACCTCGAGACCGAGTCGCTCGGCTTCACCGAGGCTGGCTCGCAATGCAACATCACCTATGACCACTGCTGCGTCGGACGTGCGCATCATCTCGGCGAGGTCTGGGGTCTGGACGTGATACGTCGGGTGCACGCCTTCGCGTTGCTCTAGTAGTAACTGTGCGAGCAGCACGCTGGTGCGGCTGGTCGAGCCGAGTGCGATGCGCGCGCCATCAAGTTCGTTGAGTGGTCGCTGCGTCACCAGACAAACGGACATGACCGGGCCGTCGCTGCCGACCGCGAGGTCGGGTAGCAGCACGAGTTCTTCGGAGTGGCGCAGGTACTCCGCGACGCTGATCGGTCCGATGTCGAGATCGCCGGCGACGAGTGCATCCGACAACCGATCAGGCGTATCGAGATGCAGATCCATGTCGAGCAACGCGCCCGTGCGTGCAAGCCCCCAATAGATAGGGAGGCAATTGAGGAACGCGATGTGGCCCACGCGGGGCCGAACCACCGGGGCGCTCACGCAGTCAGCGTAAGCGCCCCAGGCGGTTCATGCCTTCCGGCGTTTTGATCCGGTCGGATCAGGCGTGCGCTGGCCGGCGAACCGGGACTGCACGGACCGAACGGACGTACAGGATCATGCCGAGCTGGATCACGATCGCGGCCACAACTCCGGCGCCAACAACGCCGCTAGCACCCGTGTGCGGCAGCGTGTCACCGCTGGCCGCCGCTGTGGTTGTCGCCGCAACGGTGGTGGTCGCAGCGGGCGTGGCGGCGCCACGTAACGGTTCCGACGTAAGGCACACCAGCCGTCACGCCGATCGCTCCTGCCGGAAGCGTGCTCGGCGGATTGCGACGCGCCAGCGGCTGAAAGCCGCGGCTGCCGTAGACCCGGAGTGGGCGTCAGCGGGTTCTTCTTGGCGTTGAGTGACTTGTTGCAGACCACGTCGTAGAGGTCGGTGACCGTGGGCCAGTTGAAAGTGTCGCCCTTAGTGGGGTTGGCGTTGGTGTTGCCGATGTTGGCCGGATTGCCGTCGTCGTCGGCGATCGTCAGCAGCGACGCGTACACAACCGCATCAGCGGACGACGGCATCGTGAATGTGCCGACCATCGGCTTCGAGGGCACACGCGAGTTCGGGTTGGTAAGGCTCCCTGGGAACGGCGGAAGCGCCGCGCTGGTCGCGATTACTTGATTGGTGAGCGAGCCGCTCAACTGGACAACCGCGCGGAGCTTGATGCCGTTGGCCGGAATGTGCGAACGGACCGGCGCCGTTCCCAACGTCGTAGGAGACCGTCACGGTGACCTTCTGGCCCGGCGTCGGATTCTGCGGCGTCAGCGCCACCGTGAACTTCGGCGCAGCAACGCCCTTCGACTGCCGGCTGTGCCTGGGGTCAGCCGGGCCGTTCCACAGGAGACCGTTCTGAGCCGGTGAAGATCTGGCAGTAGACGCCACTGACCTGCGTGTCACTGTCGACGGAACTTGGCTGCCGACGTGGGCGTCGGAGAGGCGGACGTCGAAGCGGAGGGCGACTGCTGAGGCGAGGTGCTCGGGCTCGGGCTCGGGTCGACGCCTGGCGACGATGTCGACTGGAGAAGTCGAGTCAGAGGGCGACGTGCTAGGAGAAGTGCTGTCTGACGGCGAAGTCGACGGGCGTCGTCGGACGGCGACGTACTGGTCGAGGGCGATGACGGATCTACCACTACCAACGTGACTGCCGCGCGAGGTCACATCGGTGACGCCGTGCATCGACTTGAAGATCGCTGTAGTTGATGTTGCCGATAGCGAAACTGCCAGCGCTGCACGTACTGGGCGTCTGCCTGGGTGCGTGCCACGAGGTCTGAGTCAGCGACTGGACGTCGCCGGGGTTGCCGACGGCGGGGCTGGCAGTCTGAAGGTTGGCCGTGTAGCCCGCAAGAGTAGAACTGCGTAGTGGGAAGTTTGTGTCGCCGTGTGGGCGAGCGCCAGTCCCCGTCGGCGGTGTAGTCGTCCTCGTTCCCGTCATGGGACCGAGTGGATCGCGGTGAAGGGTCGGGCTCTGAGCGCACCCAGGGCAACGTCGCTGCCGCGGGTATGAACTCGGAGTGGTCACGGCCACGACGTTGCCCGTCATGGCACCCGTGAGCTTGATCAAGACCTGGACCTGAATCGATGCGCGGCCATGGCCGGGCGAGCCGTTCATGAGGCCACGTCGCGCTCGTCCACTCGGGCCAACTGTGTCGCCCGCGCTGACGGTGGCGGGCGTCAGCGTGAAGGCGTTCGTGTCAGTCCAGGTGGTAGCGAACCCGGCAACGTTTCCACCGGTGTTGCAGTGGAGAGTCCCTGGCACTGCGGCGGAGGCGACGGTGGCGGTGCCAACGGTGCCGGACAACAGGGCAGCACCAGCCGGCGACCGTCACGGCCAGAGACGCGGTCAGTCCGCGCAACAGCACGGAACGTTGGCGCGCGACCGTGGTGCGTACGCGCTTGCCGGATGAACTCATGTGGACTCCCCTGCCCCGTCATGCCTTTGCTTCTCTTACCCGTTTGCCAAGCTCGTGCGTCGCGGCGCTGCTCGCGATGCACGGATGAACGTAATCAGTCCTAGCTGTAAGCACGCGATCGCGACGATCGCGGTGATGCCTGTCCCACTCACTCCAGTGTGCGGGAGTGCCGTCATTTTCGGTGTCGTTTGGGTTGTGGTTTCGTATTGCCCTGCACGCCACCCGTTGGCGTGGTGTCCAGTCGTGGTGCCGCCGGCAGGATGGTCAGTGCGACGCCCTGGGTAGTGGACGCAGACCCCCCGGGTGGCACGGTCACCGTGACGCTCGGACGCCACCGTCGGCTGGCACCGAGCCGGCCGCTGCGGCACTCGCCATGTCCAGAAAGAACAGTCCGCCCGCGAGGGCGGCGATGACCAATGTGGACACTGCGAAGAAGCGCAAGGCGTTGGCACCTTCACGACGAACCGAGATCAGCTTCGACGTGGGTACCTGGGCCACGCAACTCCCCTTATCCCGTTGGACGCCTGCCGTGCCGGGCCCTGCTCGATGTGCTCTATGCAGTTAGAGGTGTAAGTGACGCGGTGCCGATCGCGTTGCTCGAACTGCCGCGACCAGACCGACCTGCAGCAGAACGAACCCGATGAGGGCGGTGATGACGACTCCACTCGCGCCGGTGTGCGGCAGCGTTGTCGCAGGCGGATCGGTCGTCGTGGCGGATGCGCTGGGTGTCGACGCGGACGAGTTGAGTGCGTCGGCGTCGGAGTCGGCGACGGCGCTTGGCGGCGCCCGCGAACTGCAACTGCACCGCTGCGTACTCGGAGTGCTTGGTGATGTTCTCGACTTCGATCAGGCACGGGTGCGTCGCGTCGCATGTGGCCGGCGCACCGGACGTGTTGTGCAGCGGTCCGACCGTCATGTAGAGCGTCTGGCTCACCGTGCCATCCGGCTTAGCCACCGCGAGGAACGAACCACCGGACGTCTGCGACGCGCAGTAACCCGGACCGCTCGCAGAGACACCCTTCGGGCATTCACCCATCGCGATCTGCGCACCCGGTGTGTAGCCGTGGCCGACGACCTTTACGGCTTGGCCGTTCTTGATGTTCGTGTGCGGCGAGACCGTGATTCCCGCGGCCGCCTGAGCACTCCCCATGCCCATGACAACCGACGCACCAACGATGGCGAGCACTCCACCCACGGCGAGCGAACGCTTCAAAGCCTTCATGTGGTGCGGTCCTTCCCCATTGAGCCCCGACCCTGTCGTGCTGTCCTGCCGTCTTAATGCCTGTCGCGCTTGCGCGGGACTTTACCGGTTCGTTCCATGAAACGGAACAGTGTTTCTAAGAACGTGATGTCGCGTCGTCCTTCGTGCCCCTATCCCGCCAAACCGGCACATCCGTGTCAAGCGGAATGGGTGAACTGATACCTCAGCCGTCACACCCGTTGATCTTCCCCAAGCATCCTCAGGCTCAATCGCTCGTTGGGCCGGGGAAGATCACGATTGCGTGACGGAGGTGGCTCAGGTGTTCGCGGGCGCGGAATTGACGCTTCGGGCGCGGCGGGCGCCGATGACGGGTGCTTCGCAAGATCAGCGCCGGGTTTCGCAACGCCGAGCAAGGCGATCACGAGGACGAGCACCCAGATCGTTGCAACGTATTTCATGCACGACCCATCGAGCCGCCGATGGCCTCTTCCACTTCCGCGCTGCTGCCTTCGGTCATCAGCTTCACGAAGCCGGGACCGAACGGGCGCAGGTTGCGGCGGATCATGATGCCGCAGCCGATCGCGAGTCCGTAGAGCGCGACCTTCGCGCCGAGCCACTTCGGATTGGTCTGCACGCCGAACGGTTGCGCCGCGATGATCGTGTACAGACCGAAGCCGATGAGCACTGGCACGAGAACGAGTCGGATCCACAGGTCCAGGCGACGACTCCACTGCCCGATCGGATTCGGGCCGTAGTGGTGATCGGCGAGCACGAGCCCGAGCCACACGAGGCTTGCAACCCAGATGAGTGCGATGGGCCAACCCGTCAGATTTTGGCCGAGGACTTTGACGTCCTTGCCCAACGGGTCGGCCGCGATAAGGCTCAGACCGCTCGGCAGGAACAGCACCAACGCGATGCGCGGAGCCATGTCGACGAAGCCCATGATGTTCAGCGCAACGCGTCGCGCTTCCGCGCCGATCGTCGTCTTGATGACCCAACGGCTCGAGTAGAAGGTGCCGAGGTCAGCGCCGAGCCAGAACGTCAGCAACAAGATGTGCAGCAGGATCAGCAGCGACAGCAGCCAGCCCTGGTTCCCGGCGCCCGTGGTCATGGGCGCGGAATCTACCTTTGCTGCTGGTCGCCCGGGTCAGCCGGGTACTCAATCCCTGTGCCCTCGACCGGATGCTCGTCGTCATCGAGTTGGTCAAGCACCTCGGCGCGCTTGGCATCTTCGTTGGCCTGCTTCTCTTCCGAATTCTTGACCGCGCGGCTGGCGCGCGCCTGGATCTGCTCGGCGAGCGCGTCGCGCTGGCGGCGCAGCAGGAAGTAACTCGCGATCCCGGAGATCAGCAGCGCAACGATCGCCGCGAGGAATACAGCATCGTTGCCCCACCACAGCCACAGCACGGCCCACGCCACCGCGAAGATGACAGCGCGCCAGAACGTGTACTTCAGGAATTGCACTTTGCTGTGCTGGCCTTCGCTTTTAGCAGCGCTCATCGGTTGCGGCGTCTCGCGGCGGTCCGGGTCGGGACCGTCGAAGACGCGCACCGTCTCGTAGCGGGTGTTGCGTTCGACCGGGGTGAAGCCGGCGTCGCGAATGAGGTCGAGCAGGTCCTCGCGGTGCATCGTGTGCGGCGTACCGAAGCCGTCAGCGTCGTGCGTGATTTTGTATTCCAGACCGAACCGTCGAGGTCGTCGGCGCCGTACTGCAATGAGAGCTGCGCGGTGTCGAGCCCGTGCATGACCCAGAAGCATTTGATGTGGTCAA
>CAWKKI010000016.1:0-14578 GCA_963850215.1 uncultured Actinomycetota bacterium | reverse complement strand
AGATACCGCATCACCCACTGTAGTTCTCCGGCAGACCGGCAACAATGCGGACGGTTTCGACGCTGACGCGCACCACCTGGCCGACGAGACGGACGATGTATTCGGGGTCGTCGGCGCGGTTGGGGTCGGAGCGGATGCCGCTGCGCTTGTCCTCGCTGACCTGATACTGGTCGATCACCCATTCCAGGGCGCTGCGGTTGCCGAGGCGATACGCGAACGTCTCCGGCGGGATGCCGGCCAGCGTCAGCGACGGATTGACCGTCAGGGCCGTCTTGTCCTTGCTCAGCCGCATCTTGTCCTCGACGCGGTACGACAGCGGCACGTCCGGCGTTTCCAGCCATTTCAGCGGATACGGCTCCAGTTTTTCATAGTCCAGGTGCAGCCGGGCCAGCTCCGCGCCCGCCGCCGCGAAGGCGCGGAAGTCCGGGGCGAACGGGATGCGCGGCAGCTCGCGCTTGAGGTTGTCGGCGAACTTGGCGCGGTAGCCGGGATGGTGCAGCAGGCCGTAGACGTAGTGGAAGATGTCCCACTTGCTGATCTTGTCGTCGCCGTAGTGCTGGCGGAACTGCTTCAACGCCCAATCGGTGATGTTCTCGCGGCGGTTGCTGCCGTCTTCGTCGTAGATGTAGAAGGGGAAGCATTGGTGACCATCCAGCCGACGCACAAGATGCAGATCGGGAATGCAGTTCGTGATCGAGACGCTATACAGCGGCTGCACGATAACCAATGTCGCGTAAGTGCAATGGCGATGTTCTCTGCTCGTCTGCGGCGTCGGGAAGAACTGTGGAAATTGACCGGGCCGTCATGATTGATGAATCGATCGAAGTACAGAGACTGTTTTGCAAATGGACGATACAGTGCCATACCGGAATTCGGTCTCATCGAACTCAGCTGTTCCTGCTTCCGCACGAAGTTTCTTGAGTTTACGGCTCCACTTGACTCTTGCGTCATAATCACACGAAGTCATCAATATCTTTCGGCTCTACCCTTGCTTCCATAGCGATCAATCTCGGCGTTGTAATCGTCACAGAATCGCTGATCACGCGTTCGCCAGAATGATCCCGATGCGAATCGTATACAACGCTATCACGATTTGTTGCAACTCCAAGGGAATATGTCTTGAAAATCGATTCTCGGAACTGCTTTCGTGCGCCTTGGCCTCCTTTGTGCCGATGGCAAGAAATGAGTGCAAACTCTCCGCGTTACTCGGCTACCAGCCAAGTGTGCCGGCGGTCAGGGATCAAATGCTTGCCAATCCACTGCCGTACAGCTTTTCATGCTCGGCAAGCCAGGCGAGTTTTTCCTCTCTGCGCAGCGTTCTCTCGACACGCTGAAAGTACAAACGATGCTGCTTCTGTCTGATCGAGTCGGATCGCGATAGTAATGCCGACTCCGACCTGAATGCCGAAGACATTGTAGGCCGTGCCCGCAAGAGTCGGGTTCTGGCGGACGTTCCCTTCGAGGTGCAAGGTGGTAGATACTCGTGAAATCCTGCATCAAGTGCTGCCGCATTCCATCGAAGGCAATCTGATCCACGAAGCTGTTATTCGTGACCAGGCAGACAATCCCATCGCGCCCTTCGAGCCGGTCGATTGCCCAACGGAAGAATTTCACATAAGGATCATACAGCTTGGTGTTCAGCGTGGCCTTCGATGCTTTCGCATAGGTCTCCTTGATCCGCCGATCGATGACCGCGTACTTCCGGTTCTTGTTGTTGTCGTTCTCGTTGATCTGGCCGACGTTGTACGGCGGGTTGCCGATGATGACGGTGATCGGCGTCTTCTTCTGTCGCTCCACTCGCGTCGGTGTTCGCCTCCGTCATGAAGCGAACTGTGCTGCCTTCTCCTCCGCCAATTCCAGCGTATCCACGAAGCACAACCCCTCGAACGGCTCGTATTCGCCCGTCAGCTCGTAATACGCATGTTCGATGTTCAGCGCCGCGATGTAGTACGGCAGCAGCATGACCTCGTTGGCGAACAGCTGCTCGCGGTACATGCGCGGCAGGTCGCGCTTGGGGATGCGGCGCAGCAGGTTGACGATGAAATTGCCGGTGCCGGTGCAGGGATCGAGAATGTTCACGTCCGGGATCGCCCAGCGCCTTGCCGAACTCGCGTTTGCAGCACCTCGGCGACGCTGGCGCACATGAAATCGACGATGGCCTGCGGCGTGTAGACGATGCCGTGCGTGTCGGCCACCTTCACCGAATAGCCCTGAAAGAACCGCTCGTACACCGTGTTGAGGAAGTGCTGCTTGTCGCTGAACTCCGGCATGGTGTGGGCGGCGTTCTCGATGGCCACGTAAAAGCGGTCCAGCGACTTCTGGAAATCGTCGCGGTTGAAGCTCTTGCTGACCAGGGCGTCGATGACCGTCTCGACCTCGGCGGCGATGACGTTGCGGCGCGTGAACTCCGGATTGTCGAAAATCTTGCGGAACAGGCGTTCGGTGAGCAGGTGCTGCACCAGCATCTCATCGACGGCGGCCTGGCTGATGTTCGGGTTCAGCGCCGTCTGGCACAGGGCGAAGAAGCTGTCGAAGGCGGTCTGGAATTTGGGATTGTCGCGGTGGGCGGTCTTGATCTTGTCGGCCAGGCCCAGCGCCAGGTCGGGAACGCGGTCCTTGAACTCCTCGACGGCCTTGGCGAAGTCCTCGATTTCCGGCTCGGTGTAATCGAAGAACTGGTTGAGCAGGTCGGCGACGTTTTGCGGCTGGCTCAGATCGACGCGCAGCACTTCGCGCTTGCCCTGGAACAGCACCGCTTGCCGGGTGTCCTCGAAAATGATGTTGCTGAGCGGATAGCCCTTCTTGATTTTCTTGGCGATCTCGGCGTCGAGATCGTCGTCGGTGTCCTTGGCCTCCCAGTAGCCGCGGTGCAGGTTGAGGTCGTCGCAGAGGGTGCCGTCGGGTACGACGCGCTTGCCGCCGGCGCGGTTGCTCTGTTCGGGCACGAGCAGCCAATGGCGGGTCTTGGCGGTTTCGGCGAGCAAGTTTTGAAAGGCGGAGCGCAGGGCGGTCTCGTGGCCGACGTCGTGCTCGCGGTAGTCTTTCAGGGTTTGGTAATAGGTCTGGATGGCCTTGTGCGTGGCTTTGACGTGGACCGCGTGAGACATCGCTGGCTGCACCTCCTCAGGGCATCGGAATTACCGTTATTGTAACGGAGAGGAAGTGCGGATACAGACCGGAAAATGAGGACCAATCGAAACGGCACTGGTTCTCGCGCCGCACGGGGAAATGAGAAGGGTAGTGGCGGAGTGGCGGTGTGACGGAGTGACAAAATGGCAATCGGCGTCGATCTTGCCCTCCGTCCGCGATCCGCAGGCGCTCAACCGATCCGAACGCCGCTACGCGCTGATGCGGTGTGCCCCGGCGAGAACGCGCTCGATGCGATCGATCACCATGCCAGGAGTCACCTCGCGCATGCAGGCATGATCGTGCGGACAAGCGCTCAACTGCCGGAAATAGCACGGAGCGCATTCTTTTTGCACGCGCACCACCGCATCCGGCCGGCGATAGGGGCCAATCCACACTTCATCCGTCGGTCCAAACACGCTGACGACCGGACGATTCAGCGCCACGGTCAGATGCATCGAGCCGGAATCGTTGGTGACGCACACTTCCGCGCGGCGGATGAGCGCGGCCAACTCCGACAGCGTGGTCTGTCCCGGACAGATCCAGGACGCCGGGGGCAAGCTGTGCCACGGCCTCGCAGCGTTCGGCGTTCGCCGGCCGAGCCGGCCAAGACGACCGCTCGTCCGGTGCCGCGCAGATAGCGCGCCACCGCCGCGAAGCCCTCGATGTGCCAGTGCTTCGTCGGCCAGATCGTGCCCGGCACCACCACCGCGAACGATTGGCTTCGCACGCCGTAGTCGACTCAGCAGCGCCTCGATGTGAGACTCGGCCTGGGCGGGGATCGGCACGTGAAAAGTCGGCCGGCTCCTCGTCCAGTCCCAGCATTGGCGCCAACGACAAGTAGCGATCGACGGCGTGAACGTCCGAGCGATGGCAGCGGGATGCGATGCGTGTACGCCAGCCAGGCGCCCTCGCGCGTGCCGGTCCAACCGTGGCGATAGGCGTTCGGCGATGAGCTGACGATCCTGCGGCGACGCGGGCCGTTGTGCGGGCGATCGAAGCCGATACGCACCGGCGCGTGCGTCGCCATCGTCAACACGGCGGAGCGAAATTGTCCGTGCAGATCGATGACCAGATCGTAGCGCGTCCGCCACAGATCGGCCAGCATGCGTCCCAGACCGGCGAGCCAGCCGCGCCAGTCGCGCGCCAGTGCGCCGCGATCGAAGAAGACGACATTGGACAAGGCGGGATGATGGCCGATCAACTCGGCGATGGCCGGCGTCAGCACCCAGTCGATCCGCGCCGCCGGATAGCGCCGCCGCAGCTTGGCCAGGACCGGCAGCGTGTGGATCACGTCGCCCACCGCCGAGGGCTTGATGAGCAGGATGCGCTGAAATTCTCGGCGGCGGAGCGTTGACGGATTCATGGGATCTCCTTCGGAGCGCTTCGGTTAGCCGCGACGTGCAGCGGAGGCTCCTGCGCTCCGCTGCGCGTCGCGGCTAAACACTCCTGTCACGCCGAACGGCGAAAGAACCCCAGCGTCTTTTTCATCCACGCCGACACGCGGTGACGAAGCACCTCGCGCCGCTCGACGCCCTGTGTCGTCACCCAGTTGAACTGAATCACGCGGCGCGGGCCGATGAACAGCTTGTGGCCATGCCAGGAATTGTCGCTGCGGCGAAACGCCAGCAGCGTCCCCTCGACCGGCGGAATCTCGACGATGACATCCTCGATGTCGTTCGGCGACCGCAGCAGACGCAGACAGCCGCCGGCCTGCTCCCAGGTCGGATTCATGTAGATGAGGACGGTGATGATCTTGGTGACGGCGTCGGTGTGGATGTTGCCGTCGCGCGTGCCGCACCGGCCGCGCACCGTAATCATGGATGCTCGGTCGCTGAGATCGATGTGGAATTTCTTCCGCAGGCCGCGCGGAACGCCGGGCCGCGCAACTCGTCCAGCAATCTCTGGAAACCGGCTCCGTAGGTCAGACCGGAGACGGGAAAACTGCCGGGACTGTCGATGACCGGATAATCGGCGTTGACCGCCGCCCGTCGTGCTGCGCTTGACAAAATGGGGAACAATGAGAAAAGGAAACGGTTCCCGGGTCAACGGTGTGGCCCGGAACGCCGCCAAATCAAGCCCCTCCATGGGCCGCGCCTCCTCAGTTCCAGGACAAGCGCGTGTGCTGCCCGCGAAGGGAGCATCCCTGTCCCGATGAGGTCTATATCGACCGTGGCAGCGAGATTCTAGAGAGGATTTTCTCTGAGCCGCGCACGCAGCGCAGCGGAGTAAGCGGCAGCCACACCGCTTACTCCGCTGCACTGCGTGCGCAGCTCTGTCAAAGCGCCTGTCGAGACGGCGACGGCCGGCATCTCGTAGGTTCGGCCGTTGATGCTGCCATTGCGCTGGCGCAGCGAGAGTTGATAGAGACGTTCGCCCGTCTCGGTCGGATACTTGCCGGTCAAACAGCCGCGGCAGAGGCGGCCGGCATCCAGACCAATGCAGCGCGCGACGGCCTCCAGCGGCAGATAAAACAGTGTGTCCGCCCCCAGCTCGGCGGCCATGGCGTGCTGCTCCGCCTCGGTGATACGGCTGCCCTTCATGAAGCGCGGCGCGAACAGTTCGCGTATGGTGGACATGTCGATGCCGTAAAAACACGGAGCCACGATGGGCGGACACGCCACGCGCACGTGAATTTCCCGCGCACCGCCGCGTTCGCGCAGATCGTGGAGCAGCGTTTTCATGGTCGTGCTGCGAACGATGGTGTCCTCGATGAGCAGCACGCGCTTGCCGGCCAGCACCTAGGAGTACGAACGCATTCCCGACCGGTTGAGGGATGCGCGCCCTGAGGAGTTATTCACCGCATCGGCACCTGCGTGGCCGCAGGACAACGAAGTAGGCGAGGATCAGCTGCGGGCGCGCCTGTTGGACTTGCCCAACCTTACCGCCAGCGGTGCCAGATCCGAGATAGCCGAGCTCGAAGAGGAGCACCGATGGCGGCGAGCAACGGTGTGGGCGCAACTCGGTCAGGCTCCCCTTGCACTGGCGCTGGAGCAGTTGGCAGCGCTGGCCTCGAAGACCGGCACCGCCCTCGCCGGATCCGACGTAACTGCTGTGGTCGACAGCTATGCCGAGGGAGGATGGAGCACAGACCTCGCAGCCCTCATGCGCCCTGCGTGAGGTCGAGAAGCCGAAGGATCTCGCCGCCGTCTCGGCGGCGCTCGAGGCGATCTACAGACCGTGGCTTGACCACGCAGCGAAGGCACTTCAGGAGCGAGTAGGCCCGGAGGCGAACTCGGGCAACTACACGGCAAGTTCTGCGCCGAAACCCGCCAACGGCGAGGTCGTCGTATTCGTCGATGGGCTACGACTCGACGTCGCCCACATCTTGGCCGATCGACTGCGAGGAGCCGGGGCGTCAGTCTCAACGTCGGTGGGCCTCTCAGCACTGCCGACGGTCACCCAGACCGCTAAGCCGGCACTGGTCCCGATCGACCAGGGGCTGCTCGGTCCGGGCGAGGCTTTGAATGCCTGCCGAGCCTCCAGCGGCGCGACCGCTGGGGTGCAGGTGTTGCGTTCGTTGCTCGCCGAAGCGGGTGTGCAGGTGCTCGGACCTCAGGAGACTGGTGATCCCAGCGGCCGTGCGTGGACCGAGACCGGCGAGATCGATCACAAGGGCCACGACCTGGGCATCCGACTCGCCCACGAGATCAACGACGAGGTGTCGCGGATCGCACGACGGATCCGTGACCTGCTCGAAGCCGGCTGGTCGACGGTCACGGTCGTCACCGACCACGGCTGGCTACTGCTGCCATCGGGGCTTCCGAAGAACGAAGGCTCTGCCGGTCGCCGCGACGGTCACGAAGAAGGGCCGCTGCGCGCGCGTGAAGGATGGCGCCGCGATCGACGTCCCGACCGTCCCTGGCATTGGGACAAGGACGTGCGGATCGCTGTCGCGCCCGGCATCTCGTGCTTCGAGGCGAACCAGACCTACGAACACGGCGGAGTCAGCCCGCAGGAGTGCGTCGTCCCCCGACTCACCGTGACCGCCGCCGAGTCCGTGCCGACCTCGCGGCGCGAGATCACGGGCATCAAGTGGCGCGGGCTTACGCTTGTGGTCGAGTTCACCGACCTTCCTGACGGTGCGAAGGTCGACCTCCGTCGCCACGCCGGAGACGCAGCATCGAGCATCGCCGATCTTGCTCGGGTGACGGGCGGGGCCGGCAAGGTCATTCTCCTCGTCGACGACGAGGACCTCGAGGGCGAGCCAGCCCAACTCGTCGTCGTCGGCAGCTGACGGCACCGTCCTCCTCCAACGCGAGACCACGGTGGGACAGAACCGATGACCGAACTCGACGCCCTCGACACAGCTCGCCGCCGAGGTCTTCGACGGCTACCTCGTCAAGAAAGACCTGGCCCAGCAGTTCCGCGGCCAGTACCCGGTGCCGACCTACGTCGGCGAGTTCCTCCTTGGCCGCTACTGCGCGACCACCGATCCCGACGAGATCGCCGCTGGCCTCGAGATGGTCCAGCGCTCGATGCAGGAACGCACTGTCCGCGCCGGCGAAGAGGAGCTGTTCAAGCACCGCGCCCGCGAGAAGGGGCGGGTCAAGATCATCGATCTCCTACGGGCGCGTCTCGACTCCAGGAGCGACGCCTACAAGGCCGAGCTACCGAGCCTGCAGCTCAACGACATCCACATCTCGGCCGAGCTCGTCGACGAGCACCAGCGGATGCTCACCGGCGGCTTCTACGCCGAGGTCACCCTGGAGTACATCGCCGCCCTCGCCCAGCAGCAAGGCGGGCAGCCGTTCCGTGTGGAGGCGATTCGACCGATCCAGATGTCGACCCACGACGCGCTCGGCGACGTTCGTCGTCGGGCCGCAAGCACTTCACGCTTGGAGCAGTGGCGGGATCTGCTGCTGCGCAGCGTCGGGTTCGACGCCGCGCGGCTTACGCCGCGGGAGCAAGACATCCTGCTCGCTGCGGATGGTCCCGTTCGTGGTCAACAACTACAACGCCGTCGAGCTCGGACCACGCGGCACCGGCAAGTCGCACCTCTTCCAGCAGGTGTCGCCCTACGCCCACCTGGTCTCGGGAGGCAAGGCGACGATCGCCAACATGTTCGTCAACATGAACACCGGCCGGCGCGGCCTGGTCGCGCAGTACGACGTGATCTGCTTCGACGAGGTTCCGGCGTCTCCTTCGACCAGAAGGAGGGCGTCAACATCCTCAAGGGCTACATGGAGTCCGGCGAGTTCAGTCGGGGCAAGGAGTCGATCCGCGCCGACGGCGGAATCGTCATGGTCGGCAACTTCGACGTCGATGTCTGGCATCAGCTCCGCACCGGCCATCTGCTCTCGGACCGCTTCCCGAAGGAGATGCGCGACGACACGGCGTTCATGGACCGCATCCACGCCTACATCCCAGGCTGGGACGTTCCGAAGCTCGACCCGTGCTACTTCACCGACCACTTCGGGTTCGTCAGCGACTTCCTCGCCGAGGTCTGGAGCCAGCTCCGTCGCGCCTCCCGTCTCGACGTGCTCCAAGGACGACTGGAGTGGGGCAGCCAGCTGAGCGGCCGCGACCGCAAGGCTGCCAACAACACGGTGGATGGTCTCCTGCGGCTGCTCTATCCCGACCCCGAGATGGAGGTGCCCGACGAGTTCCTGGCCTGGGCGGCCACCATCGCCCTGGAGATCACGTCGGCGCGTGAAGGAGGCCCAGGCGTTCATTGGCGCGGACGAGTTCGGCGAGACCGACCTGTCGTTCAGCATCGGCGGCGGCGCGGAAGTCGTCGTCTACTGCGACGAGTCGCTCAAGCACCGTGCGCAGATGGCGAGCGAGGTTCGGCACGATCCTGCTGACGGCCGCGAGGGTGGCGGTGAAGTCCTGCCAGCGCCCGACCCGAAGGACGTCTCGTCGAAGACGCCCGCTCGCGATTACGCGGTGGGCGACACGATCGGCGGTCGATTCGAGGTCGAGGAGGTCCTCGGGCAGCGGCGGTTTCTCGAAGGTGTACCGAGTCCGCGACGTCGTCGAGGGTGAAGAACGGGCGCTGAAGCTGTTCGACAACGCTGCTGGCTACGACGCAGTACGACGGGAGATCGGCGCGCTGCGCAAGGTCCACCACCCCAACGTCGTCAAGGTCATCTGGGCTGACCGCACCGACCAGGGCGAGTGGTACCTCATCACGGAGTACGTCGAGGGCGAGCTACTCGCCGACTACGCCACCGGCAAGAAGCAGCTGCGTGACCGCGAAGCCATCGACGTCGCCCTCGATGTGCTTGATGCGCTCATCGCCATCCACCCCGATACGCGAACGCCTCGAAGCACTCGACCGCAAGAAGCGGGAAGGCGAGATCACCGGTGAGGAGTACGACGAGTTGATGTCCCTCAGCGAGAACGCGCTCGTGCATCGCGACATCAAGCCGCAGAACATCATGCTCACCCGCTCCGGCGCGAAGCTGCTCGACTTCAACATCGCCTCAAGGGTTGGCGATCCGGTGAAGACCGTCTCGGGCACCCCGCCCTACCAGCCCCCGGACGCGGACCTTACCCGCTGGGACGTCTCAACCGACCTCTTCGCGGTCGGCGTCACGCTCTACGAGCTGCTCTGCGACGGCGAGCACCCTTACCCGAACGCCCGGCCGACCGTCGATGGAGACGTGCGCGATCCACGACAGTTCCGCCCGAACCTCGGCGAGGGTTTGTCAGCATTCCTCAGGAAGGCATGCGCGCCCAACCGAGAAGCTCGCTTTCAAACTGCGGCTGACATGCGGACTCAGCTTGAGGCCGTTCGATCCGTCGAGCGCAAAAGCCTCCACTGAGTTCGGGCGGAGCCAGCGTAATCCCCCAGGTCGACAGGCCCTCGGTACATGGCGTCAGGAGCGCGATCGTCGGTGGACCGATGCGCGCGCGCCGGCCAGGAGCGCTCCGTGGTCCGGTGTACCGTCTGGTCCCCATAGGTCGTTCGGCATGGTCCCTGGAGCGGTCGCAGCGGGCCTCGTCCGGCTGGTTTACGACGGTTCAAGGGGTGCGATGGCTCGCGAGACGGACCGGCGGCCTCAGCCGCGCCTCCGGCGGGGTTACTGTCAAGGATCACGAGCAGTCCCCAGATGTGATCACGGTTTTTCCCCACCTGTGATCGCGGGTCGGAGCGCGGCGATGGCGTCGCGGTGGGCGCGCATGCGGTAGCTGTCGCCGTTGATCGAGACGACGGTGGCGTGGTGCAGGAGCCGGTCGAGGATCGCGATCGCGACGGTGGTGTCGTCGAAGATCTGGCCCCAGTCAGCGATGTGGCGGTTGGTGGTCAGCAGGATCGAGCCGTGTTCGTAGCGGCGGGTCACGACCTGGAAGAACGTCGCGGCGGCTTCGGCGGTCATCGGGAGGTAGCCGAGTTCATCGACGATCAGCAGCTGCGGCCCGTTCCAGAACCGCATCGTCGTTTCCCAGCGCCCCTCCAAGGCGGCTTTCTGGGTGCGGGCGACGAGGTCCGCGGCGGTGGTGTAGTAGCAGCGGTAGCCCGCCTCGACGGCTTGGTAGCCGATCGCTGTCGCGAGCATTGTCCGAACGCCCGGCGGGCCGATGAGGAGGGCGTTGGCGCGTTCTTCGATGAACCGCAGGGTGGCGAGCTCGTCGACCAGTCGGCGATCGAGGCCGGGCTGAGCGGTCCAGTCGAACTGGCCGAGGGTCTTGCGGGCGGGGAGCTTCGCGAACCGCAGCCGGCCGGCGAGCCGCTTCTGATGCAGGGCGGTGACCTCGTGACCGAGCAAGCCGTGCAGCAGCTCGCTGTAGGCCGGCTTGTCACGCTCCGCGGCTTCCAGGGCCGGCGCGAGCCGGTCGGCCGTGGCGGCCATCCCGAGCGTGTGGAGGTGCTCGCGGACCTGCTGGTAGACGGTCTCGGTCATCGTCGCCGCGACCGCCTGCAGCGCGGCTGCTTCGGCGTGGTGCTGGTAGTCAGCGAGGCTCCGAACGTTCCCGACCGCCTTGTCGAGACCCTTCAGCTTCGCCAGCGCGGCGAGCGCGTCCTTGCCGGGCGGCCGGTTGATCTGCGCCGGCACGCGTGGTCGGTCGTGAACGCCGCCAGCACTGCCTGCTCCAACAGCTGCGCATGCTCGAGGGTCCGGACGAGCTGCCCGGCGCCGGCCGGCGCGAGACGGTGCGTGGCGATCAGCTCGCCGGCTGCTGAGACGATCCTGAGGTTCGGCTCGCCAACCCGGGTCTGGACCGTCACCGTCCGGCCGGCGTGAACGGGCGGAACGCTGTAGCGGTTCCGTCGAACGGGACCAGCGCCGACCGTGACGTCGAGCGGGTGACGGTGATCATCGCCGGGTAGGGCAATGGCGGCAACATCAGCAACGGCTCCCGGGCGCCCAGCATGCCGACCGTGACGCCGTCGCCGCGCGGACGCTGGTCAGCGACCCGCTCTGACCACCCGTCCAAGCAGGCCTGCGCCTCGGCAGGCGTGTGGACTGGCGAGGTCCGCCACCACGAGTTCGTCAGATACTGGATCGCCTTCTCGACCACGCCCTTGCGCTGCGCCCGCCGAGGCGGGCAGACCGCGATCTCCACGCCGTAGTGCTTGGCGAGGTTCGCCATGTCGGTCGTGGAGGCGGTCGGTGCCCGGGATCACGACCGTCGCCATCCGATCAGTCCGCCACACCTGCGCGCTGCCGCCCAGACCAACGACGATCTGGTGCGCGGCGGCCGCCAGGTGCCCAAAGGTCATCTGCTCGCAGAACACGCCGCGGAACCGGCTGGAGTGCGACAGCGCGCCGACCAGCACGAACCCCGGCTCGCCCCACGGCGTGACCGGCAGCTCCAACCAGTCCCACTGAATCTCCTCGCCCGGCGGGTGGTCGATCTCGACCGTCGGCGCCTTCCCGGACCGGTGCTGACAGGTCACGCAGACCGGCCGGAACTCCAACCGCCGGATCTCGCGGACCAAGGTCGGATAGGACCGATCGAACCCGGCGTCGACCAACTCGCGGAACAGCACGGTCGCCTCGATGTGCGGGTCCTCGACGAACCGGGCCTGCAGATAGGCGCGGAACGGTTCAAGGCAGCTCGGCGCCGCCGGCCGGTGCTGACCGGCGCCATCGCCGGCGAGGTACTTCCTGACGGTCTTGCGGTCCCGGCCGGTATGCCGGGCGATCGCCGACGTATTCCAGCCACGCTTCGCGAGCGCGTGTATCTCCACGTCGTCCTCCTGTGTGAGCATCCCCTCCGGGTCCTCCTCGCTTCGTCCAATGGCCTCAAGAACCACGGACGGTGAGGGGGACCCCCGACAGAACGAGGCGCACGCGCCAGGGCACGACAGCGGCCTCGGCCCTCCGGGCCTCGACCACTGCCGCACCCAGGCGCGTCAGCTCACGCCCAAACCGGGTGGGGAAATTTGATGATCAGGAGTGGGGAGAAAACCGTGATCCGCTTCAGTTACTCCCGATTTGACGACGCCCGTCCGGGCCGTCGCCAAATCGGGAGTGGGGCTTCTCCGGTGGAGGGGAAGCACTCGACAAAGACTGAACAGACCCCTTCTGGGATCGATACCCGCGACGCCGACCCTCACCCACGGCGGACAAGCTTGAGGCCGCCTGCTCGGGAAGGCTCTATCGACCGCGCGGGCCGTTGCCGCATTGGAGCAGGCCAGGTTTGACCCTATTGGCAGCGTACATACCCAGGGTGTACACTCGTGACATGGGTCAGGCCAGTGCGAAACGCGAGCGCAGGATCAACATGCGCGTGACCGACGAGCAGGAGCGACTCCTGCACGCGGCAGCCGACCTCAGCGGGGAGACGCTGACAGGTTTCGTATTGTCCGTGGCCACTGAGCGAGCGGCGGACGTTGTTGCGCGCGCGCAGCGGATCGAGGTCTCCGCGGAGGCGTTCGGTCGCTTCGTTGCGGCGCTGGACGGTCCGGATGAGGACATGGCGGTTGTCCGACGGTACGCCGCCAAGCCGAGTCAGATCCCTGCGCGTTGACGGCGCGGCCGCTTCGGCCCGTCGAGGCGCTGCGAGACGGTCATCACCTGGATGACTTCGGCTCGGGTGTCGACGCGTTGGATCGTTGGCTGCGCCAGTCAGCGCGCACCGCGGCCTCGGCCGGGACCGCCGCCACGTATGTGCTGTGCCGAGGCGAGCGAGTCGTCGGCTACTACGCGCTCGCGATGAGCTCGGTCGCCCATGTCGATGCGCCAGGACGGCTTCGGCGTGGGATGCCAGACCCGGTGCCGGTCGTCCTTCTGGCGAGGCTTGCGCTTGATCGCGCTGAGCGCGGGACGGGCCTCGGCGGCGATATTCTCATTGACGCACTTCGGCGCTGCGTGCGGGGCGCGCGCGAATTCGGGGCACGTGCAGTGGTCGTGGATGCGAGCGATGAGGACGCCGCCGCGTTCTACCGCCACTTCGGCTTTCTTGAGCTTGAGGGCCAGCGGCTCTGGCGCCGGATCTCCGATATAGAGCGCGCGCTCGCTGGCTAATTGGCCGATCTCGCAACGCGGCCCGCGAAGGCCGTTCGTGTCAAACATTTGTCAAACGAACGGCGCCGAATCGGCCGATTTCGGGCCGCACGACGACCCAACCGAACAGCGCGAATCCCAGTAATCATGGGGATTCCGCGCATCAGGCCGGACCAGGCGGACACGCCAAATCGGGCTCATAACCCGAAGGTCGCGGGTTCGAATCCCGCCCCCGCTATTCAATTCAAGGATCGCCCGTAGAAACGGGCAAAGAGAGAGCCCCGGAAGTCCGGGGCTCTCGTCGTTTCGGGTCCGTGTCAAACGGATGTCGCAACGGATCCTGAATTCGAGGCCAAGACGCTAAACGCGCTGAGCCGGCTGGCCCACGCTGACGATCCCGAACGGGTGGCTTTCTACGGCTCGATCCTGGTAGGCGACGACCCGCCGTCGCCGGAATCGCTCGATGAGCGCCAGCGGCGCTTGGTCACCATGCTCGCGTGGAACCTAGGTTCGGGAGGCGGAGCGTTCTCGTCGCTCGACGACTACCTCTTAGCACTCTGGCTCGAAGAGGACGTGCGGCGCGAGCTGGTGGAGCTGCTGGAACTACTCGATCGTGAGTCAGCGACACGCTTTCGGCCGTCCCAGCTCGCGCCCGAGATCCCTCTCGTCCTCCACGCGACGTACACGCGGACAGACGTGCTTGCCGCGCTAGGAATTGGCGCGGGTATCAAGCCTCCGCCGTCACGCGAAGGGCTCACCGCAACGCGCGACGAGAAATACGACGCGTTCTTCGTCGACCTGCAGAAAGCGGAGCGCGACTACTCACCGACGACCATGTATCGCGACTACGCGATCAACCGCGAGCTGTTCCACTGGGAGTCGCAGTCGACCCAGACCCCTCATCAAAAGCGCGTCCGTCGGTGGATCGAGCATGAGCAGCGCGGCGGAAGCGTCCTCCTCTTCGTCCGCGAGAGGAGGCGGTCCGAGCTCGGGACGCAGCCGTTCACGTTCCTCGGCCCGGTGACCTACGTCGATCACAGCGGTGAACGGCC
>CAWKKI010000015.1:0-17533 GCA_963850215.1 uncultured Actinomycetota bacterium | reverse complement strand
GTCGGCTACGACGTGTTGGTCGTCGCACTCGGATCTGTTGCGCGCACGCTCGACATCCCGGGACTTGCTGACTGGGCCACCGGATTCAAGAACGTCGAAGAAGCGATCGAGCTTCGCAACGGTGTCATCGAGTGCCTCGACATCGCCGAATCTGCGCGCGACGAGAAGGTTCGTGAACGCGCGCTTACCTTCGTCTTCGTCGGTGGCGGCTACGCCGGTGTCGAGGCGATGGCCGAACTCGAAGACCTCGCGCAGTACGCGACTCGTTACTACTCGCGGGTGGCGCCGTCGGACATGCATTGGGTACTCGTTGAAGCAGCCGGCCGGATCCTGCCGGAAGTTGGCGAGGACATGGGCGACTACACGCTGCGTCAATTGCGTGAACGAGGCATTGACGTGCGACTCAACACGCGCCTCGAGTCATGCATCGACGGAGCCATCGAGCTGTCCGACGGCTCGAAGTTCGAGGCCGACACCCTGGTGTGGACGGCGGGCGTGAAGGCGAATCCGGTGCTCGCGCAATCGGACTTGCCCCTCGACGAGCGCGGCCGGTTGAAGGCCCATGCAGACCTGCGAGTTGAAGGCCTCGATGGGGTGTGGGTCGCTGGCGACAGTGGCGCGATCCCCGATCTGACTGGACCGCCCGGCGCGCTGTGCGGCCCAAGCGCGCAGCACGCCGTACGCCAGGCCAAGCAGCTCGCGGCCAACATCGCCACGGTGTTGCGGGGCGGCGAGCCGCAGGACTACATGCACCGCTACGCGGGTTCGGTTGCGAGCCTGGGCCTGTACCGGGGAGTCGCCGAGGTCTATGGCGTGAAGGTTCGAGGTTTCCCCGCCTGGTTCATGCACCGCACGTACCACGTGTCGCGGATGCCGACCTTCAACCGCAAGGCTCGGGTCATCTCCGAGTGGACGCTGTCGCTGCTGCTCAAGCGCGAGGTCGTCTCGCTCTGGGGCATCCGGACGCCGATCACCCAGTTCACCCAGGCGCCCGAGCCCGCGCACGTCGAACAGACGCTGACAATCGAACCCGAGAAAGTTGACCACGGGACGCCAAAGGCGCGATAAAAAAGACCTATGGCTCGACGCGCGCTCACTGCCCCCGTCGCCCCGACGCTCGGCCCTCTGGCCGAGCGTCTCCTCGGGTCACCCTTGCCGATCCGGGTCGAGGCATGGGACGGATCGAGTGTGGGTCCGGCCGACGCGCCGCGCATAGTCGTTCGGTCGCCGGAAGCACTAAGGCGGATTCTCTGGGCCCCGGGCGAGTTGGGGGTCGGGCGGGCCTATGTCGCGGGCGACCTTGATGTGGCTCCCGACATCTTCGACATCCTCGAGGCGTTTGCCGGGCATGAAGGGCTTGCGCGGGCGCGGGTAACACCAGCCGAGATCGTTCAACTGCTTCGTGCGGTGAAGGCGGTCGGCGCACTGGGTCGTGCGCCTGAGCCCCCACCCGAAGAAGTGCGTCGTCTGCACGGTCGGCTGCACTCGAAGTCGCGCGACCGCTCAGCGATCAGTCATCACTACGACGTAGGCAACGACTTCTACGAGCACGTCCTCGGATCGTCGATGGTCTACTCGTGCGCCTACTGGGAGCACTCACCGGCCGAAGGCTTCACGCTGGAGCAAGCGCAGGAGGCCAAGCTCGACCTGATCTGCCGCAAGCTCGGACTCAACTCATCCATGCGGCTGCTCGACGTCGGCTGCGGATGGGGCTCGATGCTCATGCACGCGGCGCAGCACTACGGCGTTCGCGCGGTCGGCGTGACGTTGTCGCGCGAGCAGGCCGCGTACGCGCAGAAGCGAATCGCAGATGCGGGACTCGCTGACCTCGTTGAGGTGCGGCTGTCCGACTATCGCGACGTGACCGATGGCCCATTCGACGCGATCTCGTCGATCGGCATGGCCGAACATGTCGGGGAGGGACAGTTCCACACGTACGCGTCGACGCTCTACGGCATGTTGCGGCCAGGCGGTCGACTGCTCAACCACCAGATTGCGCGGCGCTCGGGACGCAACGCCGGTCAGTCTGCGTTCATCCGCGCGTACGTCTTTCCCGACGGCGAGCTCTCAACGATCGGCACGACAGTCAACGCGCTGGAAGGTGCGGGCTTCGAGGTTCGAGACGTCGAGTCGTTGCGCGAGCACTATGCACTGACGCTGCGCGAGTGGGTGCGCAACCTCGAGGCGCACTGGGACGAGTGCGTCGCGCTGACCTCCGAAGGCCGGGCTCGGGTGTGGCGGCTGTACATGGCTGGCTCGGCAGTGGCCTTCGAGGCCGGCCGGATCGGCATCAACCAAGTGCTCGCCATCAAGCGACACCCCAACGGCACGAGCGACATGCCGCGGACCCGCGCGGAGTGGCTCGGGCAGAATGGGTAGATGAACCAGCTCGCTGTGACTGTGCTCGGGCACGACCGACCCGGCATCATCGCGCGCACGACGGGTGCTCTCGCCGAGCTCGGGGGCAATCTCGAGGACTCCTCGATGACGCTGCTTCGCGGGCACTTCGCGATGACGCTGTTCGTGCGGTGCGATGCCAGCGAGGCCGACGTCGCGGCTGCGTTGAGCTTCCTTGCAGCGGACGGGCTTGTTGTCTCGGTACTCGCGCTGCCCGAGGAGTCCGAGCACGTGAGTGACGGCGAGCCATTCTTGGTCAGCGTGCACGGGGCCGATCGGGCCGGGATCGTGTCGGCGGTGACCGGGGCGATCGCCGATGTCGGGGGCAACGTGACCGACTTGTCGACACGACTGGCAGGCTCGCTGTACGTCCTGGTCGCTGAGGTGGAGCTACGACCAGATACGGACCTCGACGCGCTGCGCGCGAGGTTGAGTGACATCGCCGACGGACTTGGCGTCGATGTTTCTTTGCGGGCGGCGGACCCGGACCTGTTGTGATCGTGATGCCGCCTCTGCCTGCAGGGCGGGTGCTGCCGGTTGTTGTCGCACCGGCGCCCGTCCTGTCTGTTGTCTGCGTGGATGCTGACCCATGCGCCGATGACGTGATTCAACTCGCGGCCGACTTGCTTGAGACCCAACGGCATTCGCCGGGCTGCGTTGGGCTGGCGGCGCCGCAGGTTGGGTTCTCGTTGCGCGTCTTCTCGCTTGACGTGTCCGCTCATCCCAAAGCGCGTACGCATCACGGCGAGTTCGTCTTGGTGAATCCGGTGATCGAGGCCGCGTCGCGCAACGAGAAGGGGCGCGAGGGCTGCATGTCCGTCCCAGATCTGACGTGTGACGTCAAGCGCGCCACCCGCATTGTCGTGCGTGGCTTGCTGCCGGTGACCGGCGACGAGGTGACGATAACGACCGACGCTTTCGAGGCGCGTGCCTTGCAGCACGAGATCGACCACCTCGATGGCGCGCTGATCCTCGATCGAGTCGCAGGCGCGCACGCGATCTTCGCCCGCAAGGTCTACCTGTAGCCCCCTCCCATCCCGGGCTGTCTGGCACTCCTCCCATCCCCGGGCTGTCTGGCACTTGTGGCGCTATAGCGCGTGGAATGCCAGACGGCTGACGGGGTGCAGTCGGCGGCCTCCCTTCCCATCCCCGGGCTGTCTGGCACTTGTGGCGCTATAGCGCGTGGAATGCCAGACGGCTGACGGGGTGCAGTCGGCGGCGAACCAAGGTCCCTAGGTCGTAGTCTCGGTGGGCCCCCGTAGCCCAATGGCAGAGGCAGAGGCCTTAAAAGCCTTCCAGTGTGGGTTCGACCCCCACCGGGGGCACCGCAGGGGTGCGGCGCCGGTGCCTACGGCCGATCTACGCGACTAGCCGCGCGATCAGGTGGTTGCGCGCAGATAGGTGAGCACCGCCAGGACGCGGCGGTGGTCGTCGTCGGTGGACCGGCAGGTCGAGTTTGGCCAGGATGTTCGAAACGTGCTTCTCGACCGCACCCGGAGTGACGACGAGTGCGCGCGCGATGGCTGCGTTGCTCCGACCTTCGGCCATGAGGGCGAGCGTCTCGCGCTCGCGGGCTGTCAACGAGTCCAGTCCGGTGCTCGCCCGCGAACGCGCCTGCAGCAACTCGGTTACGACATCGCGGTCAAGTGCGGTGCCACCAGCCGCGACGCGCGTGACAGCATCGATGAAGTCCGCCACGTCACCCACTCGTTCCTTGAGCAGATAGCCGACGCCACCAGGACCCGAGTCGAGCAGTTCAGCCGTGTACACGGGCTCGACGTACTGGGACAGGATGAGCACGCCGATGTCGGGCTGTTGCTGGCGAACCTTGATCGCGGCACGGATCCCTTCGTCGCGAAATGTCGGTGGCAGCCGCACGTCCACGAGCGCGAGATCCGGGTGATGTTCGGCCACGATCTCCTGAAGTCCCTCGCCGGTGTCGGTGTGTGCGACCACATCGATCTCTGCATCCCGCAGGAGTGCAATCAGCCCCTCGCGCAGCAGCGCGTTGTCCTCGCAGATGACTACGCGCATGGGATCACCTGCATGGCAGCTCCGCATGCACAACCGTGGGACCACCAGACGGAGACACCACGGTCAATGTGCCGTCGAGGGTCTCAGCGCGCGAACGCAACCCGGTCAAGCCGGCGCCGTTCGGATCGGCATGGCCAGGCCCGTTGTCGGCCACATCGATGACCAGCATCGAGTCCCGTCGCGAAAGTGTCACGCGAGCCGTGGCCTTCGGTGCGTGTTTCGACACGTTCGTGAGTGCCTCGGCCACGATGAAGTAGGCGGCGACCTCCACTGCTGCGGGTAGTCGCTCCATGTCGTTGGCCTCGACGGTGACGGGGACGGCCGATCGGTCGGCGAGCGACGTGACTGCAGGTACGAGGCCGCGGTCGGTGAGCAAGGGCGGCGCGATGCCACGCACGAGGTCGCGCAACTCGGCAATCGCTGCGCCCGCCTCCTCACGTGCCGACTTCACTAGAGCTGCCGCTTCCGGATCGTTGGCCAAACGAGTCTCGGCTCGGCCCAGTTGCATCGACAGCGCAACGAGTCGGGCTTGCGCACCGTCGTGTAGGTCACGTTCGATCCGTCGCAGTTCGGTGGTTTGCAGGTCGAGTGCGTCCGAACGGGTACGTGTGAGTGTTTCTACTCGCTCCTCAAGGACCCGGGTGCGGCCGAGGCCAGGAACGCGGTCGGCGTAGACGACCAGGGCGTGGCCAGCCCAGAGGATCGCCAACACCATGATCGGCCACACCGGCCAGAACGGGAGGTCTGCGCCGGTGAAGCACCAGACGAGAACAAGGCAGCCGGACAACGCGATGCTTAGGTCACCTTGTGCCTCGAGCCAGCGGACCCACCCAGCCGGGCGTGCCCACCACCTGGTCGCGACCATGGCCGCGGCCACCGCGACATAGCCGCCGAGCCAGATCCAGGCGGGCCAGTAGTAGGCCGCACCGGTTAGCGCCCAGATGATGGTGAAGGCGAAGCCCAGTAAGGCCGACGCGGCCAGCGTTATGGCCAGCGGGCTGCGCGTCACTGCGCCATCGGGGCTGGCCACTCCGAGATCATCCCATCCGATCACGCGACGGTGTCAGCTTCGCTGGAGTGCGAGGGACCGGCGCATCGGCCAGCCGCGTTCGCCCAGAAGCGCGACCGCTGCCGGTAGCGCGACCCCGCGCACCAGCGTGGCGTCGAGCAGCACCGCCGCGGCTAAACCGACGCCGAGCTGCTTGAACGTGATCACGTCGAGGCTCGCGAATATCGCGAACACTGCGACCATCACGACAGCCGCGCTGGTGATCGTCCCTCCCGTGGCACCAACTCCCTCGGCCGCGGCGGCGCGTGGGCTCATACCGGAAACGCGCGCTTCTCTAATTCGTTCAAGAACCAGGATCGTGTAGTCCATCGACAGACCAAAGAGGACAACGAACATGAACAGCGGCATCCAGTTGATGATGTGCCCGGTCGAATGGAAGCTGAGCAGGTGCTCGGCCCAGGTGTGCTGGAAGACCGCAGTCAGGATGCCGTAGGCCGCACCGATCGACAGCAGGTTCAACAGCATGACTGCACCTGCGAGCACTGGGGCTCGGAAGGTCAACAGCAACAGCAAGAAGCCAAGCGCGAGAACGAACGCAATCACCTCGGGTGTGGCCGAGCCCATGCGGTTCGTGTAGTCCAGGCCTGAAGCCGCTGCGCCGGTGACGAGTGCGGATGTGCTGACGCCAGGGATCGCGGTTGCGCTTGGTGCGACATCTGCGCGCAGCGTCTTAACGGCTGCGGCGGAGGCGGCGCTGCCGTGGTCTGGCATCGGAATGTCGATGCGCGCGATGCGTGCGTCGTGTGACACCGCAACGGTCACGTCACCTTTGCCACCGGTCTCGATCAGGGCTCGGTGCCCAAGCGCCTGCAGGCCTGCGACCGCATTCGGCGAGTTGAGATCGGTGCCCTGCACGACGAACTCCACGGGCGACGGGCTGCCGGGGAAGGAGGCCTCAATCGACTGTGCAGCTTGCACGATCGGCAGGGTCGGAGGTAGATCGCCCAACGACAGGTCTGACGTGTGCATGCCGAATAACGGCACCGCGAGCGCGCCCAAGGTGCAGACGGCCGTGATGAGCGCGGCCTTCGGATGCCGAGTCGTCGAGCGGGCAAGTCCTGCCCAGACTCCGCGCCGTTGTCCAGCGGCCGCGTCCCGTCGTGCCCGCCGAGCAGCCCGCCCGCGGTAGCCGGGGAAGCGACCACGGTCGACCTTGTCGCCGAGCAGCGCGAGCACGGCCGGGAGCACGGTCACTGAGCCGATGACTGCGAAGAGAACTACCAGGATGGTGCCGAGCCCCATCGAAATGAAGTCGCCTTGGCCGGTGATGAGCAGACCGGCGAGCGCAACGATGACGGTGAGCCCCGATACGACGATCGCTCGGCCGACGGAGGCTGCGGCTGCTTCGAGTGCCGAGCCCGGCACCGCAGTGGGACTGCCCTTCGTGCGCTGCTTGCGGCGGAGCCTCGCTTCGGGCAGCCCTTTGCTCCGCTCTTCTCGTTCGCGTCGCACATAGAAAAGCGAGTAGTCCACACCAACGGCCAGCCCGATCAGGACGACGACGGCAGAAGTCGAGTCGCTATTCGGTGCGAGGTGCGAGACAAGGCCAAGTGCGCCCAGTGCCGCCGCCACGGACGTGAGGCCCAGCAGCAGCGGCACGGACGCGGCCACCAGCGCACCAAAGGCGATGACGAGGATGACCAACGTGATCGGGAGCGACAACTTCTCGGCTCGGCTCAGATCGTTAGAGATGACATCGTTGATCTGCTTGCCCTCGGTGCCGTCACCGGCTTCGCTCAGCGTCGCGTTCGGATGGGTGCGCGCGACCGCGGCCACGGCGGTCTGGATGGGCGCGACGTGGTCCGGCGCGTTGCCCGGGTCGCCCTTCAGGCTGGCTTGAACGAGCACGGTTCGACCGCCGTTCGTCGACAGCGCGGATGACTGATTCGGTCCGCGAACCGACGACACGGCCGGCGTGCTCGTGAGTGCACGGGTCAAGGCTGCGGCGGTTTGGCTCGTGACGCTCGCACTCGGCGACGTGACGAGGATGCTCTCAACGGCGGGATCGGCAAGCCCCGCCTGCGCGATCATCGCGTCGGCCTTTGCGGAGTCGCCGACCTCGGACTGCACGTTGGTCAGCGATTTCGTGCCAACAGCCGAGCCAGCAAAGGTGCATGCGACCACCATCAGCAGCCACAGCGCGATGAACGTCTTGGGATGCCGTGCGGCGGCATTGGCGGAGGCGCGGGTGAACCGCGCGATCGCGCCCCTGGCCGCGGCGGATCGATCAAGGCGGTCGGTCGGGCGGGGCGCGTGTGGCGTGGAGATCTGAGTCGTCGATGTCATGACAACGACGATTCCCGGAGTCAGCGCTCAACTCACTGGTGTGCGCTGGCCTCTTGCGGTGGGGACAACCCCCGATTGTCGACGGGGAGTCAGCCCGACTACGGCCGCTCCCGCGGTGGGCGCTCAGCCTGCGCGGCGAGCAGCACGCACCTTGTCGTATTCGTGGAAGATCGCGGTCGCATAGCCGTGCGAGATGTTGTATTCGTCGGAGAGCCAGTTGGCGCGCTCATCCATCCGCGCGAGTGCGGGGCCGTCTTCGATCGTTGAGAACCACTCCGAGAGCGGTCGACCTGTCTGTTCCGGGATCCGGGCGATCAGGTTCTGGTGGGTCTGCTCGGAGTGGGCTGAGTAGGACATGGGCGCCTCCAGGGTCGCAGGGCCACGCACCGCATCCGCTGCATGCGTGCTTGGCCCAACGATCCCGCGCTCGCCTGGCTCTGACAAGGGCTTCCAGTGTCTCGGGTGTGTCCGTCCACCTTTGGGTTAGGAATGAACGTGTCCGTCAGGAATGATCATGATGTGAACGAATCTCAGCTGCTGCGACTCGCTGATCGCCTGCGGCAGGCTCCGGCTTCTCGCCTCGCGCGGCGCGCGCGGGACGGGGCCACCTTCGCCGATCGGGCTCGGTCCTTTGCGCAACTGCTGGCCGATGCAGCGCTGGGCGTGGCCGAGCGATCGTCGTCGACGCAGCCGCAGTGGCGGACGGTGCCGAAGCTCCCTGACTTTGCGGTCGCCGACCAGGTGCAGGTCACCGGGCTTGATCTTTTTGCGGCCGCGCAGAACCTTGATGCCGATGTACCCGTGTGGATGCCGGCGGGGCGCACGACACTTGGCGCTGTGCTCACTGAAGTAGATGCTGCCTTCATGGCGACCCGCGATGCCTGAGCACCCGACGCCACCCGGCCAACCCCCGGAGCTCTCGCCTGGCTGGGCCACGGATCTCGCGGTGCTCGAGCTGTCCGGATCGGTGATCGAAGACCGCGGTGACGTGCGCGTCGTGCGCTCTCCCGACAATCCGATGTATCACTGGGGCAACTGCCTGTTCGTCGTTGATCCCACAACGGTCAACGATGCCGATCGTTGGGCTGCACTCTTCGCCGCCGAGTTTCCCGACGCGACCTGGATCGCGATCGGGCTCGTCGCAACGCCCGATGACACGTCGGCGTGGGATCGCCTAGGCATCGCGGTGGAGTTCGACGAGGTGCTCACCTCGCGGCGACCACCGGCGCCGACACCCGTGCCGGACGGCTACCACACGCGGGCTCTGCGCGGGGACGACTGGGATCAGAATGTGCGAAATGGGCTTATCGAGAACGCCCTCACCGAACGTTTCGACCCCGCCATGCACGAGCAGTTCGTACGTGCACGCAACGAAACCTCGCAGCGTCTCATCGCACGAGGGGTCGCGGAGTGGTTCGGAGCCTTCACGATTGACGGTGATCAACTCGTCGCGGATCTCGGCATCGTGATGTGCGGTCCCCGGCTCGCGCGCTATCGGTCTGTCGGCACTGACGCGCAGCATCGGCGCCGCGGGCTCGCCGCGCACCTGCTCGGAGTGGCCGGGTCCTGGGCGGCGTCGCGCGGGGCCGAGGAATGGGTGATCATGACCGAGGCGGTGAATCCGGCCGGGCGCGTGTATCGGCGCGCGGGCTTCTCGCCAGTCGCGGGCAATGCCCAGGCCTACCGAGCGCCTGCGTCCTGATCGCCCCCCGTCCAACAGCCGGCGCGACGTACAACATTCATGACTGTTGTGAAGATGCTGTCTCAAGGCCGCTCTCGACGGTGCCGACGGAAGCCGCGCACCGGTCAGGATCACGCAGAGTCGTCGGCGTCCGTTGTCGGGCCCGAAGCGGCGTGCGATCGATGGCGCAATCGAACCCAACGCCCACGCGGTCCCTGTTCGCTTCCACCGACGGTCGCACCGATGAGTTCGGTGCCTGGGGTGTCAGCAGCCTCGACTGCGCCCTCAGCGACCGGCATGACTTCGCCATCGTTGGTGTCGTCGGGCTGTCCGTTGAGCAGGCGCCAGCCTTCGATCCCGGCCGCATCACACACCGCGGGCAGCAGCGCACCCACCACGGTCAGGTAGCCCGCAGCCGACGGATGAAAGCGGTCAGCCGAGAACATCTCGTGCGGCCGTCGGTCGAACTCCGGACCGAGGAGGTCGCCGAGTGACACCGACACACCGCCGCACTCGACGACGGCGATGGCCTGCGCGGCGGCAAGCGCGCGACTGAGCCGGCGCGCGAGCCACCGTAGAGGCGGCTGAATTGGACGCACGGTGCCGAGGTCGGGCGTCGTGCCCACGATGACGTTCGCACCGATGCCGCGCAACGCCTCAACGACCTCGCGCAGGTGCCGGATCGATTCCGAAGGTCGGACGTTGTGCGTCACATCGTTTGCACCGATCAGAGCGACAACGATCTGGGGGCGAAACGCAGCGACGGCAATGACCTGCTCATGCAGGTCGCGCGTCTGCGCTCCGACAACGGCGGTGCACCGCAATGAGACGTCGCGGTTCGCTGCGGCGGAGAGACCGCGGGCGAGGAGCGCCGACGGCGTTTCGTCGCCATTGTCGACACCGATGCCGCCGGCACCCGAGTCACCCATGACTGCCAGGCGCAGCGTGTCGGGGTGCAACGCGGTTGGTTGGTGAATCAGGTCAGCCGTGAACGAGCCGTCGGGTGCGTACAGGCCATCGACCGGGAAGGGCAACGCCTCCGTCTGGCCGACCGCGCGCCTTGCAAGCGTGACCTCGGCTAGGAGCAGACCGGCGAATCCGGCGGTCAGGCCGATCAACCCGCCGCTGCCGAATGCTGCGGCGGTCGCGACCTTCTTCGTTCGTTGGCCGGCCATCAAGCGCTCACAGGTCGCGAGGCTAGGAACGAACGCACCGCCTCGCGCGCGTTGTCACGGATCTCAGGGCCATGGGTGAACGCAACGAGCTTGAACTCGGCCTCGCCGAGGCGATGCACGCTCTTCTCGGTGAGGTCGTTGTCATGCGTGAACCACTTCGGCGGCACCCCGAGTCGGCCGTGGAAGTTGTACATCGCGTCGCCCGTGATCAGCAGGCCGCTCGGTTCGTGCAGCAGCGACATGTGTCCGGGGGTATGTCCTGGGGTGTGCAGCACGCGTAGCCCGCCACCCACGTCGAGCAGCTGATCGTCCTCGAGCTCCTCGGCGACCTCGGCAGGCGGGAAGCTCACCCACCTCTGAATCAGTCGACCGAAACGAATCCGCGGGTCGATCGGCGGCGCGTGGCCCGAGCGCATGTACGGCGCGTCCTGCGCATGGATGGACACTGGCGCGCCGGTGAGCGCCACCATGCGCGCCACTCCGCCCGCGTGATCACCGTGCGCGTGCGTGACGAGAATCCGCGTCACGTCGGTGGGCCCGATGCCGAGGAACGACAGCGCATGCACGATGGCCTTCCAACGGAAGGGCAACGCCGCGTCAAGCAAGGTGACCTGACCGTCGGCATCCATGAAGACGAACGAGTTGATGCCGTCATCGACGACAGTTGGGACTCGCCACACGCCGGGAACGAGTTCGATGGCGGGTGCTCGTCCCATGTGGCTCCTCCTCGTGTCCGTCGCGGTCGCGGTCGCTTTGGAGCGTAACCCGGGCCTACGCTGCCACGCATGGCATACGTCGAGTCGGTGCTCGACCTGATCGGCAACACGCCGTTGGTGCGCTTGCGCCACGTCGTGCCAGATGTCGGCCCGACGGTACTCGCGAAGATCGAGTACCTGAATCCGGGCGGATCCGTGAAGGATCGCATCGCGGTCCGGATGGTTGATGCCGCCGAGAGGTCGGGTGAGCTGAAGCCCGGCGGGACGATCGTTGAGCCGACATCGGGCAACACCGGCGTCGGGCTCGCGATGGTGGCCCAACAACGCGGCTATCACTGCGTCTTCGTTGTCCCTGACAAGGTGTCGCAAGACAAGATCAGCGTGCTGCGCGCGTATGGCGCCGAAGTGGTCGTGTGCCCGACTGCGGTTGCACCTGAGCATCCCGAGTCGTACTACAACGTCAGCGACCGGCTCACCCGTGAGATCCCGCTGGCGTGGAAGCCGGACCAGTACTCGAATCCCGAGAACCCTGCTTCGCACTACTACTCGACGGGCCCAGAGATCTGGGAGCAGACCGAGGGCCGCGTGACGCACTTCGTTGCCGGCATCGGTACTGGCGGAACGATCAGTGGGGTGGGTCGCTATCTCAAGGAAGTGTCAGGCGGCGCGGTGCAGATCATCGGCGCGGACCCGCTCGGCTCGGTGTACTCCGGAGGCGGCGGCCGGCCGTACCTGGTCGAAGGGGTCGGAGAGGATTTCTGGCCGCAGGCCTACGACCGCGACGTGTGCGATCGCGTGATCGGAGTCTCCGACAAGGACTCGTTCGGGATGACGCGTCGACTCGCGCGCGAAGAGGGCTTGCTCGTCGGCGGATCGTGCGGGATGGCTGTCGTGGCGGCGGCCTTGGTCGCGGCCGAGGCGCCGGCTGACGCAATGGTCGTCGTCTTGCTGCCCGACTCGGGACGCGGCTATCTCTCGAAGATCTTCAACGATGAGTGGATGGCCGACTACGGCTTCCTTGAGACGGGACGCCGGCGAGGGCAACGTGCAAGACGTGCTGACGCACAAGGGCCGTGATCTGCCTGAGCTCGTGCACGTGCATCCGGACGAGACGGTTGCCGTCGCGATCGAGGCGTCTGCGCGAGTACGGCGTCTCGCAGATGCCGGTCGTGAAGGCCGAACCCCCTGTGATGGCGGCTGAGGTTGTCGGGTCGATCGTTGAGCGTGAGCTTTTGCATGCGCTTTGGTCGGGCCGCGCGTCTGCGGAGGATCCGATCGAGAAGCACATGTCCCCGCCGTTGCCGCAAGTAGGTGCGGGGGAGTCGGTGGCCTCGCTGATGTCGACGCTCGAAGGTGCCGACGCGGCTGTCGTGCTCGACGAAGGCTTTCCCGTCGGGGTCGTGACGCGAACGGACTTGCTCGGTTACCTCAGCTCGCCGTAAAGAGTCCGACCACGCCCTTGATGACTAGTGCGACGCCCAGGATGAGCAGCACGACGGTCACTAGTCCTGTGCCGTGGGCAAGCAGCCAGGCGCGAGCCCGGGCGAGGATCTCGTCGGCATCGTTGTGCCGCACTGCAACGACGATGAGCGGTGCGGCAACTCCGATCGATGTGGCCATCGCGAAGAGCAGGCCGACAACGATTCGCGCGGACTTTCCCAAGGTGCTGTCTTGAATCTCGCCGACTGCGGCGACGGCGATGATGTAGTTCGGCAGGAACGCGCCGAGCCCGAAGGCGAACCAGACCGGCGCGCGGTCCAGACCTTCCATCCATTTCGGCGTCTTGGTCTGTGTGTCCGTGGCCTTCGCGGCGCGTGCGCGTCGGATCCAGACGACCGCGAGCAGCGCGACGCCGAGCACGATGTCGACGATGGCGAGAGCCTTGCTTCGGCTGCTCGAACTACCGCCGACTTTGAAGACTGCGGTGATGACCATGACGGCCGTGATCGCGAGGAACCAGCCGAGTGTGTAGGCGGCGCACTTAACGATTCCGTTGCGCGAAGTCGCCAGCAGACCCGACGCGAGCAGTGACCAAGGCTGTAGGGCGAGGGCGCCCGCCATCACGATCAGGGTGATGACGCTCTCAACGGACATGGTGAGCGAAGGCTATGGCTTCCCGAGCGGGAGTCTTGGGAGCTGGGTCCCATCGGGATCTACAGGAACTTCTCCCGGGCCACCCCAATACGACACATCGGGATCCCATTCAGGACGCACGACGATCCAGTCGGTCCGTGTCCGCGCCCAAGCGAGCGCGTCCGCCAGGCTCAGTCCGTCCGGGCCCGGCTCCATGGGCGGCTTGATGCCAGCCAAGTTCTCCACATGGAGGTGGTAACCCGAATGGTCCGCGTTGTCCCACTCCGCGTGCGGCCAACCCCAAGCGATGAACGCACGCGGCTTCCTACCCGACTCGCTCATAGCGATCTGAAGTTACCCGCCCATTTCGCCGAACCATGCCATCCAGCGCGCCATCACGGTATCGACCGGCTCTTCCGGCGTCGCTCCACCGTGATACATCAACACGTAGTTCGCCACGTCAAGCTCCTCCCCATTGCGGCGCGAGGGCGGATGGCAGCACGCCCGCTCCCAAACAGCGAAAAGACTTACTTGGCCGCAGCCAGCCCGATCGACTCAAGCGACGGCAGTTCGACGCCCGTTGATGCGTGGCAGTCGTACCCGTGCGGGTTCTTGGTCGGCGCCAAGTACTGCTGGTGATACGGCTCGGCGTAGTAGAACGGGCCGGCCGGTGCGATCTCCGTTGTGATCTCGTCCAGGCCCTTGCTCGTAAGCACCTTCTGGTACGCATTGTTGACCATCGGCCTGCTGACCATCACCTTCATCCTGGCCCGCGTGCCGGAAAGGCGCGGCCGCAGCCTGCAGCAGATCCAGCGCCAGATCGGCCCCCCCGCATCGAGGTGAGCGGCGTGCCGACGGTTGGGACGCTGCGCTCCTCTGTAGGCAATGCGGGCCTCAGGACTCCGGCGCATCTTCGGCTTGGCGCGCTGGGCACCCCGGTGCTTAGGTCATAGGCGCCAGGCCCTCCGGCACCCCATCCCAGCTGCGGAAACACGACCAAGATCAACTTATCTAGGAAACTCGGGCTAGGAGTCTGCCAAAGTCGTCGTAGTCGCCGACGGTCAACCGCTGGGTCATGCCGTCCTCGCTCTTCGTGACGAAGAGCATCTCGAGCAGGCGCAACACTCGTCGGCTTTGCAGTCGATCGACTTAGTTGGGACCCCGGCCCTGGAAGTCGGAACCGGAACCGCCGCTCGTCATCGGCTCGCTGCCGCTTGGCTTACCGGCTCCACCACGGTGCCCCGGGTCCCCTGAACCAGGTCGGCCGCGTCGTCAAGCTGGCCGATCATCGCGGGCTTGCCGGTCGCCTCGACGAAACGGCAGGCCGCTTCGACCTTGGGGCCCATCGATCCGGCAGGGAACTTCAGGGCCCGCAGGGCGGCGGGAGTGGTATGGCCGATGGGCCGTGCTGCGTCTGTGCCGAAGCCGGTCTCCACGTTGGCCACGTCGGTGAGGATCACCAGGGCGTCGGCGCCGAGATCCCGGGCCAGCAGCGCTGCGCTGAGGTCCTTGTCGATGACCGCCTCGGCTCCGTGGAGGTGGCCATCGTCGTCCTCCAGCACCGGGATGCCGCCGCCTCCGGCACAGATCACGATGGCACCGTCAGCGACAAGCGTGCGGATCGTCGGGAGCTCCACGATCGCCAGGGGTTCGGGGGAGGCGACTACCCGCCGCCAGGCGGAGCCGTCCTGCCGGATCTGCCAGCCCCGGAGCTCCGGCCAGCCTGCGGCCCTCAGTCTCCGGGTAGACCGGCCCGATGAACTTGGCCGGTCGCTCGAATGCCGGATCGTCGGCCGCCACCTTCGTCTGGCAGATCAGGCTGGCCACCTGCCGTCCGGGCAGAGCGTTCTCGAATCCCTGCAGCAGGAAGTAGCCGATCATCCCCTGGGTCTGGGCGCCGAGCACGTCGAGCGAGTAGGGAAAGGGCAGCGTCGGGATCGGCGGAGCTCTCGTTCGCCAGGAGGCCTACCTGCGGCCCGTTCCCGTGGGTGATCACCAGGTCATGGTCTGCGGCCAGCGGGGCCAGGGCCCTGACCGCCACGGCGACGTTCTTCTCCTGGGTCTCCGCGAGCGGGACCTCCCCGCGTTCGAGCAGGGCGTTGCCGCCCACCGCCACGACCACGCGCATCTCAGTGCCCGGCGGTCGCGACCATGGCCGCCTTGATCGTGTGGAGCCGGTTCTCCGCCTGGTCGAACACGATCGAAGCGGGAGACTCGAAGACCTCGTCCGTCACTTCGAGGGCCGACAGGCCCCATTTGTCGTGCATCTGGCGGCCTACCTCGGTCTCGGTGTTGTGCAGGGCGGGGAGGCAGTGCATGAACTTCACCTCGGGGTTGCCGGTCGCCTTCATGAGCTCGGCGTTGACCTGGTAGGGCAGCAGCAGCTTGATCCGCTCGCCCCACGCTGAGGCGGGCTCGCCCATCGACACCCAGACGTCGGTGTAGAGGAAGTCGGCCCCCTCGACCGCGGACGTGAGGTCTTCGCCCACGCGGACGCGGGCGCCCGAACGGCGGGCCAGCTCATCGGCGATGGCGCGGACCTCATCGGCGGGAAGCAGCGAGCCGGGGGCGGCGATGCGGACGTCCAGGCCGAGCAGCGCGCCGGTCACCAGCAGCGAGTTCGCCGTGTTGTTGCGGGCGTCCCCGGAGTAGCAGAGGGTCACCTCTTCGAGCGGCTTGTCCGAGTGGTCGCGCATGGTGAGGACGTCGGCCAGCATCTGGGTGGGATGCCACTGATCGGTCAGCCCGTTCCATACCGGCACGCCGGCGTACTGGCCGAGGATCTCCGCGGTCTCCTGGGCGAACCCGCGGTACTCGATGCCGTCGAACATCCGCCCGAGCACCCGGGCGGTGTCCTTGGCCGACTCCGCCTGGCCCAGGTGGGTATCCCCGGGCCCGAGTAGGTCACGTGCGCCCCCTGGTCGTGCGCCCCGACCTCGAAGGCCGACAGGGTACGGGTGGAGGGCTTCTCGAAGATGAGGGCGATGTTGAGCCCGGTCATCCGCTGGCGCTCGGTGCCCGCGCGCTTCTCCTGGCGCAGCTGCCCGGCCAGGTCGACGATCGAGAGGAACTCGTCCTTGGTGAAGTCGGCCTCTTTCAGCAGGCTTCTTCCGTGCAGGTCCATGACGTGTCATCTCCGCGTGGTGCCGCTGCTAGGCCGGGTCGCGCTGTATCGGGCAGGTCATGCACCGGGGTCCGCCCCGGCCCCGGCCGAGCTCGCTGCCGCCGATGTCGACCACCTCGATGCCGTGCTTGCGCAGCATGGTGTTGGTGGGGATGTTGCGCTCGTAGCCGAAGACCACCCCGGGAGCCACCGCCAGGTAGTTGGTCCCGTCGTCCCACTGCTCGCGCTCGGCGGCCCGCATGTCCTCGTCGGTGGCGAGCACCGTGATCTCGTCGACCTCGAGGATCTCGGCCAGGGTGTCCCAGAGGCTGTGGTTGCGCGAGACCGTGAGCTGGTCGGGCTGCTCGCCCGGGGAGATGGTCCAGCTGCGCAGGTGGCGGTCGAAGTAGGGGTAGAGCACGAAGGTGGCGGTGTCGACCATGGACATCACGGTGTCGAGGTGCATGAAGGCATGGCTGTGGGGCAGCTCGATGGCGACCACCTTGGTTGCCTGCCCGGCGTCGAACAGGGCGTGGGCGACCGTCTCGACGGCCATGGGGGTGGACCGCTCGCCCATGCCGATCAGGACGGCCCCGTGGCCGATGACATGGACGTCGCCGCCCTCAAGGTGGCCGGCTGGTAGTCGCGGTCCTCGCCCCCGTAGTAGGTGAGGAAGTCGCCGCCGGCGAACAGCGGGTGGAAGCGGTAGATGGCCCGGCTGTGCAGGCGTTCTCGCTGACGGGCCTGCATGGCCATCGGGTTGACGGTCAGCCCGCCGTACATCCAGCACGAGTTGTCCCGCGTGAACAGGGTGTTGGGCAGCGGGGGGAGGATGAAGTCGTCCGCCCGGAGCATCTCCCACTTCAGGCTGTGCGTCCGGTGCGCGTCAGCGGTGCTCACGATCAGAGCCCGGTAAGCGCCCCGGGCTTCCCCGGTCCGGGGAAATCCGGACTCCGGCGAAGCGCTTGTTGCAGGCCAGGTTGCTCTCATCCATGGCCA
>CAWKKI010000014.1:0-71468 GCA_963850215.1 uncultured Actinomycetota bacterium | reverse complement strand
TTTGCCTTACCACTACCTTTGGCATTGCCAGTTACGTATTGCTAAAATAACGTACAGATGAACGAGAGCAGGCCGCCCCTATGTGGAAGAAGACGATGCAATGAATGTTCGAACAGCAAGGCGAGACAGTCAATTGAAGGGCGTTGAGGTCAATAAAACGTACATCCTGGCCCAGCTTGTGAACTTGCCGCCGCGCAGATCGTCAATGAAACCCTACCGTCACACGCAGCACGGTCAGCACAGGTGCACAGAGACAGATAGGTAGATAGATAGATAGAGCAGCAGCAGTGCGTACCATGTCGTTGTCCTGGCTCGCTTGGCAGCTGCTACGGGATCGGGCGCGTGAACGGTCTGAAGCTCGAAAAACGACGTCACGACCAGTTTAGTTTTCAAACGAGCCGGTGCAGATAAGAAAGCAGAGCAAGAAGGGGGCGCGGGACAGCAAAGCAACAGCAGCAACCAGCACCACCAGGCGGCCACACGCAGCCAGGCCACGTCAAACCGCAGCAGCGGCAGAAAAGGGGAAACTTGAATGGTTTGATCAGGGCAGTACACATAATAATGATTTGCCAGATGTGGAAGGCTAAGTGCGTGTGGTGATTCTGTGCTGAATGCTCTTTGGTTTCCGCTTTGTCTTTCCTCTTTCTTGATTGCTCTCGCTTTCTTTAATGTACCTGCGAGCAGGGCCCAGGCATCGTCACCGCCGCGGACATCGCCCCGCCCGCCGGCGTCGAGGTCCACAACCCGAGCTGATCCTGGCGACGCTGAACGCCAAGGGCAAGCTGGAGATGGAGCTGACGGTCGAGCACGGCCGCGGCTACGTCTCCGCCGTCCAGAACAAGGCAGCCCGGCCAGGAGATCGGCCGTATCCCGATCGACTCGATCTACTCGCCGTGCTGAAGGTCAAGTACGAGGTCGAGGCCACCCGCGTCGAGCAGCGCACCGACTTCGACCGGCTCGTCGTCGACGTCGAGACCAAGCCGTCCATCCGTCCGCGCGACGCCGTCGCCTCCGCCGGCAAGACCCTGGTCGAGCTGTTCGGCCTCGCCCGCGAGCTCAACGTCGAGGCCGAGGGCATCGACATGGGCCCGTCGCCGACGGACGCCGCGCTGGCCGCCGACCTGGCGCTGCCGATCGAGGAGCTCGAGCTCACGGTCCGCTCCTACAACTGCCTCAAGCGCGAAGGCATCCACACGGTCGGCGAGCTCGTCTCCCGCAGCGAGGCCGACCTGCTCGACATCCGCAACTTCGGCGCGAAGTCGATCGACGAGGTCAAGGCGAAGCTGCACGGCATGGGCCTCGCGCTCAAGGACAGCCCGCCGGATTCGACCCGTGCGCGGTCGTGCGACGCGACGACGACGAGGACGACGACCTGGACGTCGACTTCGACCCGAGACCGGGCTTTAGCGCACGGCAGCACCGGTCAGTACGCCGAGGCCGACGACGCTGACGCAGGCGTCCGCGGAGCCCCGCAGCAGGGGCCACCGTTAGACGCTGAGTCAGCGCAACTGCTGCTCGCGCACGAAACGACAGAGGAGAAAGCAATGCCCCGCCCAAGAAGGGTCCGCGCCTCGGCGGCCGGCGCACCAGAAGCACATTCTGGCGAACCTCGCCACTGCGCTGATCGAGCACGGCCGGATCACCACCACCGAGGCCAAGGCCCGGCAGCTGCGCCCGTACGTCGAGCCGCTGATCACCAAGGCCAAGAAGGGCGACCTGCACGCGCGTCGCCAGGTGGCCGCACGCGTGGAGTGCGCAACACGGGTCGTCGCGCACCCTTACGTTGTTCGAGGAGATCGCCCCGCGTTACGTCACCGTCCCGGCGGCTACACCCGGATCATCAAGCTCGGCCCGCGCAAGGGTGACAACGCCCCGATGGCGATCATCGAGCTCGTCGAGCCGCTGACGGTCGCTCAGGAGGCCACCCGCGAGGCCGAGGCCGCGACGAAGCGCGCGGTCAAGGAGACCGACGGCGAAGCAGAGCCACCGCCAAGCGACGGCGGCCGCACGACGCCGCGGACGACGCCTTAGAGGCAGACAACGAGGTCGCCGACGCAACCGAGTCGAGGTACGCCGCGGACTCGGAAGCACCGAGCTGAGACCTCGTTCTGAGTCCAGCCGTGATCCGAGGCCGCTCTCGCGACGAGGCGGGCCGACGACCCTGAGACCGTGGAGGGCGCTCCGAGCCGGCCTCAGCGGCATCGACGGGCCCGCTGTTCCCCAGACCGGCCGGCGGGCTCGCTGCGGGTGCGGCTGGACCTCGCGTACGACGGCACCGAGTTCGCCGGCTGGGCCAGGCAGCGACGGCGTGCGGACGGTGCAGCAGGTCCTGGAAGAGGCGCTGGCACCGTCCTTCGCCTTGCGGTGACGCCCGAGCGCACCGTGGCGGGCCGCACCGACTCCGGGAGTGCACGCCTCGGGCCAGGTGGCGCACTTCGACCTGCCGGCGACGGCGTGTGGCAGGAGCGCCGCACCGCGGGAAGCTGCTGCGGCGGCTGGCCGGGAACCTGCCCGATGACGTTCGCGTCTACCGGGCCGAGGCCGCGCCGGAGGGCTTCGACGCGCGCTTCGCCGCCACGCTCCCGCCGCTATCGTCTACCGGGTCTGCGACGCCCTCCAGGGCGCGCCGCCGACCCGGCGCGGCTTCGTGCTCTGGCACAACCGCCCGCTCGATCTCGAGCGGCTCAAGCGAGGCCTCCCGGCTGTCGCCTCGGCGAGCACGACTTCGCCGCGTACTGCAAGAAGCGGGAGGGCGCGACGACCATCCGCAGGCGGCTCGAGTCCTACCGCGGAGCGCACCCGGTCGGACGAGGTGGCGGCGACGGCCGAGGCCGCTGACGCGTTCTGCCACTCGATGGTTCGCGCCCTGGTGGCCGCGCTGCTGATGGCCGGCGACGGGCGCTGCGACCCGGAGTTCCCGCGCAGGTGCTGGCGAGCGGGCCGACCGCGGCACCCGTCGGTCAACGTCCTGCCGCCCGCACGGGCTCACGCTCGAAGAGGTGGCTACCCCTACGGCCGAACTCGCCGCCGGTGAGCGGACCCGGAGGCTGCGGGTGCGGGCTGCTGACCGACCCCGGTACGGTCGTTTCGACCGATCCGGGTCGTGCCCTGTAGCCTTGACCGTTGTGTCCCGCGCGATCGATGCGCGCCCGGACTCTATCCGGCCGGTTCGCCGGGAGGTACAAGGAACCGGGGGGCACGGTGCCTGATGCCGTAGGCGTTGAGTGCTGTCCGCCTGCGGTTCACAGTCCCTGATCCACACTCCCGTGGACTTCCGACCGAACGAAGGCATACGACCGTGCGTACGTACAGCCCCAAGCCCGGCGAGGTCGAGCGCGAGTGGCACGTCATCGACGCCGACTGACGTCGTGCTCGGCCGGCTCGCCAGCCAGGTCGCGACCCTGCTGCGCGGCAAGCACAAGCCGACCTTCGCTCCGCACGTGGACACGGGCGACTTCGTCATCGTCGTCAACGCGGACAAGGTCGCGCTGTCCGGCGACAAGCTGACGCAGAAAGCTCGCCTACCGGCACTCCGGCTACCCGGGCGGTCTGTCGGCCGTGACCTACGGCGACCTGCTCGACAAGAACCCGCGCAACGCGCATCGAGAAGGCCGTCAAGGGGCATGCTCCCGCACAACAGCGCTCGGCCGCGCACATGCTCAGGAAGCTCAAGGTCTACGCGGGCGCCAGCACCCGCACGCGGCGCAGCAGCCCATGCCGTTCGAGATCACCCAGGTCGCGCAGTAGCGCGCTAGACCGACTCAAGTCCGACGCAAGCTTACCGAAAGTCAAGGAGTCTGCAGCAGTGACCAGACCACCGACATCACCGTCGACGAGGTCGACGCCTCGGACGAGGACGTCCCCGAGAGCTACGCGACGGAGACATCACCAGCGAGACTCCGGTCGCAGGCCCGGCGTCGCGCCGCCATCATTGTCCCCGGCCGGCGGTGCGACCGGTCGCCGCAAGCAGGCCGATCGCCCGCGTGCGCATCGTCCCCGGCACCGGCCAGTGGACGATCAACGGTCGCTACCCTTCGACCGAGTACTTCCCGAACAAGGTCCACCAGCAGCTGGTCAATGAGCCGTTCCTGGCCCTCGACGCTGGACGGCCAGTTCGACATGATCGCCCGCATCCACGGCGGCGGCGTCTCCGGCCAGGCCGGGCGCTGCGCCTCGGCATCGCGCGTGCGCTCAACGAGATCGACATCGAGGCGCAACCGGCCACGCTGAAGAAGGCCGGCTTCCTGACCCGCGACGCGCGGGCCAAGGAGCGCAAGAAGGCCGGGCTGAAGAAGGCCCGCAAGGCTCCGCAGTACTCGAAGCGCTGAGGCACCGCGAGCCAAGCATGCGCTGACGCGCTCGCGTCACACTCGTTCTCAATCGTGCCCCGGGGTTACGCTCCGGGGCACGATCACGTTTGGAGGGTCGGATGGGCCGCCTGTTCGGTACTGACGGGGTTCGTGGCCTTGCCAACTCCGATTTGACCCCAGAGTTGGCGCTTGCGTTGGCCGCGGCTGCCGCGGGCGAGCTTGCTGCGACCACATCTGAACACCGCCCGGTGGCCGTGGTCGGTCGTGACCCGCGCGCATCCGGACACATGCTTGAGGCAGCCGTGATTGCCGGGCTCACCTCGGCCGGTGCCGACGTACTGCGGGTCGGCGTACTTCCCACTCCGGCGATCGCGTACCTCACCGCAGCCACCGGCGCAGACCTGGGTGTGATGCTGTCTGCGTCGCATAACGCGATGCCCGACAACGGCATCAAGTTCTTCGCGCGTGGTGGCGTGAAACTTCCGGACGCGATCGAAGACGCGATCGAGGCGCGCATGTCCACGGCGGGCGCCCAACGACCTACCGGTGCAGCGGTCGGGCGAGTGCGCGATCACGACAATGGTGCCGACGAATACATCCGTCATCTGCTCGCAACCGTCGATGTCGACCTGCACGGACTGCGCGTAGTGGTCGACTGCGCCCATGGCGCCGCATCACTTGTGGCGCCAGAGATGCTGCGTCGCGCTGGTGCAGAGGTCATCGCCATCGGCTGCGATCCCGACGGCGACAACATCAACGAGGCGGTTGGCTCGACGCATCTGGACCACGTGCGCGATGTCGTGCTGCGCGAGGCTGCCGATGTCGGGATCGCTCACGACGGTGATGCTGATCGTTGTCTCGCGGTTGACGCCAAAGGCAACACGGTCGATGGCGACCAGATCCTCGCGATCCTCGCATTGGCGATGCACGAATCAGGAACCCTGCGCGGCGACACCTTCGTGGCGACGGTGATGTCGAATCTCGGGCTGCGTCGCGCGATGGAAGCAGTCGACATCACGATGGTCGAGACGCCGGTCGGTGACCGCTACGTGCTCGAGGCGATGCAGTCCGGTGGCTACTCGCTGGGGGGCGAGCAGTCCGGTCACGTGATCATGCTCGATCACTCGCCGACCGGGGACGGGCTTGCTCACGGCGCTGCATCTGCTGGCCCGAGTGGCGTCATCTGGTCAGCCGCTGACGGACCTGGCGGCGGTGATGACTCGCTACCCGCAGGTGCTCATCAACGTGTCGGGAGTGGATCGCTCGGGCCTCGACGACAGCGTCGCGGTCAACGAAGCGATCGCCTCCGCGCGTGCCGAACTTGGGTCAGATGGCCGAGTGCTGCTTCGCCCGTCGGGTACCGAACCGCTGGTGCGCGTCATGGTGGAGGCCGGCGACGACGAGCAGGCACACGCGGTTGCTGGCCGGCTGGCCGACGTCGTGCGTGAATCACTCGCCCTCTGACTCCAGCCGCACGCGTCTGACCTGGGCAAACGACGGAGTGCCGCTCGACGGGCGAGCCCACTTCAGCGTCTAGGCTGAAGGCCATGTGCGGAATCGTCGGATACATCGGTCCGCAACGAGCCTCTGACGTGGTTCTTGATGGCCTACGCCGGCTCGAATACCGCGGATACGACTCGGCGGGCGTCGCGGTCATCGCCAACGGCGAACTCATCAGCGCCAAGCGCGCGGGCAAGCTTGGCAACCTGATCGCTGACCTAGACGAGCACCCGCTGCCCGACACTCGAGTGGGAATGGGCCATACCCGTTGGGCCACCCACGGCGCTCCGAACGACCGCAACGCGCACCCGCACCTCGACGAGTCGGGTCGAGTCGCCGTGGTGCACAACGGAATCATCGAGAACTTCGCCGCGCTGCGGGCACAGCTCGAAGCGTCCGGGCACGAACTGCACTCGGACACCGACACTGAAGTGGTTGCCCACCTGCTGTCCGACGAGTTCGCCGGGACGGGCGACTTGGCCGAGGCGATGCGGCGCACGTGTCAGCTGCTGGAGGGTGCCTTCACTCTCGTTGCGCTGCACGCAGATCAACCCGACCTCGTTGTGGGGGCACGCCGCAACTCACCACTGGTCGTCGGGCTCGGCGATGGCGAGAACTTCCTCGGCAGTGATGTGGCGGCATTCATCGAGCACACCCGTGAGGCCCTGGAGCTGGGGCAGGACCAAGTGGTGGAGTTGCGCAGCGACGCGTGGTTGTCACGACGTTTGATGGCCGGCCAGGTGATGTGAAGCAGTACCACGTGGACTGGGATGTGACCGCCGCAGAGAAGGGCGGCTACGACTACTTCATGCTCAAGGAGATCGACGAGCAACCGCGCGCCTTGGCCGACACGCTGCTCGGTCGAATCGGGAAGGACGGACGACTGCACCTCGATGAGATGCGGCTGTCCGACGACGAGCTGCGCGATGTCGACAAGGTCGTCATTATTGCCTGCGGCATCGAGCTATCACGCAGCGCTGCTCGCGAAGTACGCGATCGAGCACTGGACCAGGTTGCCGTGCGAAGTTGAGCTCGCATCCGAGTTCCGCTACCGCGACCCGATCCTCACCCGCGACACGTTGGTCATCGCCATCTCCCAGTCCGGCGAGACGATGGATACGTTGATGGCGCTACGTCACGCGCGTGATCAACGTGCGCGTGTGCTGGCTATCTGCAATGTCAACGGCAGCACCATCCCGCGCGAGTCCGATGCCGTCGTGTACACGCACGCTGGCCCCGAGGTAGCGGTCGCATCCACGAAGGCCTACCTCACGCAGATCGCCGCCGCACACTTGGTCGCGCTGTACTTGGCGCAGGTGCGAGGAACCAAGTTCGGCGACGAGATCGCCTGGCATGTGCGCCAGCTCGCCTCGATGCCGGACAAGGTCGAGCGCCTGCTGCAGGAGATGGAACCGGTGCGTGCGCTTGCCCGAGAGCTAGTGGACGCACGTGCCGTGCTCTTCTTGGGCCGCCACGTGGGTTATCCGGTTGCTCTTGAAGGTGCTCTCAAGCTCAAGGAACTCGCCTACATGCATGCCGAGGGCTTTGCTGCGGGCGAGCTCAAGCACGGACCGATCGCGTTGATCGAGCCGGGACTGCCGGTCGTCATCGTCGTCCCTTCGCCCCGTGGTCGCAGCGTCTTGCACGACAAGCTCGTCTCCAACATTCAAGAAGTGCGCGCGCGTGGGGCGCGCACGATCGTCATTGCGGAAGAGGGGGACGAGACCGTCGAGCCTTATGCGGACACGTTGATCCGCATTCCATCGGTCCCTGTTCTGCTGCAGCCCATCGTTGCGACCGTGCCGTTGCAGGTCTTTGCTTGCGAGCTTGCCAGCGCACGCGGATACGACGTCGACCAACCTCGCAACCTCGCGAAGTCCGTCACCGTCGAGTGACCGGGCCGATCCAACCGTGATCGTGGGCGTGGGGATCGACGTCGTCGACGTCGCTCGTTTCGGGGAGACCTTGGAACGCACTCCGGGTCTGCGCGATCGCGTCTTCACGCCGGGTGAGCGCGACTTGCGCCTAGGTTCGCTGGCCGCCCGCTTCGCGGCCAAGGAAGCGCTGGCAAAGGCGCTGGGTGCTCCTGCTGGCCTGCAGTGGCACGACGCCGAAGTGGTCTCGGAGGATTCCGGTCGCCCGCGCTTGGTCGTTCGTGGGACGGTCGCGGCGATGGTCCAGCAACTTGGTGCCTCGACCTTGCACCTGTCGATGAGTCACGACGCGGGTATCGCCTCCGCGATCGTGATCGCCGAAGGCTGAGGCGCTGATGCGACTGGCACATGACGTGGCAACCGTGCGCGCGGCCGAACGCGCTTTGATGGCGACGTTGCCCGATGGCACGTTGATGCAACGTGCCGCGGCTGGACTCGCTTCGGTGTGCGCAGATCTTCTCGACGGCGTCTATGGCGCTCGCGTCGTCGTGCTCGCTGGCGGCGGTGACAACGGTGGCGATGCGATGCTTGCCGGAGAAATCCTCGCCCGTCGTGGCGCGCGCGTAGATGTGATCCGCAGCCGCGGAGATCGTCTAGGTGACGCTGAGTGTGGCGACCTGCTCGCGCGGGCGGCCTTGGTCGTTGACGGCTTGGTGGGGATCGGCGCGAAGCCGCCGTTGCGCGGCGACGAAGCCGACTTGGTGCAACTGCTGCGTGAGCACGCTAAAGACGCGTGGATCGTTGCCGTCGATCTGGCGAGCGGAGTCGATCCCGACAGCGGTGAGTGTGACGGTGAGTGCGTCGATGCCGACGTGACCGTGACCTTCGGCACGATCAAGCCAGCCGCCTTGGTGGATCCGGGCGCGGAGCATGCAGGAGTCGTGCGATTGGTCGACATCGGGCTGGCGGATTACTTGGGCGCACCCGTGCTCGAGGCGTTGCAGGCCAGCGATGTGCAGGCGTTGCTCCCGCAACGCGAGCGCGAGTCGGACAAGTATGCGCGGGGCGTTGTTGGAGTCCTTGCGGGTTCTGCCGCCTACCCAGGTGCCGCAGTGCTCAGCGTTGCCGGTGCTGTGCGGTCAGGTGCCGGGTACGTGCGAGTGGCCGCGATTGGTGATGTGGCCGAGGTCGTTCGCGCTGCACATCCCGAGGCAGTGGTCACGACGATTCAGCCTGGCGACCACGCGGCTGTGATCGCGAGCGGTCGGGTGCAAGCGCGAGTGATCGGGCCCGGGATGGGGACTGATGATGACGCCCGAGCGTTGCTGGCTGGCCTGCTGGCCGACGACATCGACACCGTGATTGACGCGGACGGACTGTCGCTGTTGGTCGACAACGTCGAGCTCGTCACGCAGCGCACGGCGCGAACGATCCTGACGCCACATGCGGGCGAGTTGGCGCGTCTGCTCGGCGTCGAGCGCGTCGATATCGAGCGACGGCGGCTGCACTTCGTCCGCCAAGCTGCGAAGCAGTTCAAGGCCACCGTGCTGCTCAAGGGTTCGACGACGTTGGTTGCCGATCCCGGGGACTCGATGCCGGTGCGGGTGAACCCGACCGGTACGTCGTGGCTCGCGACTGCCGGAAGCGGCGATGTGCTCTCGGGCGTCATCGGCAACTTGCTTGCGGCCGGGCTAGCACCGCGTGATGCCGCATCCGTCGGCGCTTTCATCCACGGTCTGGCTGGCCGGCTTGCTGCGATTGATGGACCGCCGACGGCGCCGGACGTCGCGGCCGCCCTTCCACGCGCGATCGCTGCGGTCGATGACATCGTTGCTGAGAGAATCCAGTGATGAGCACCGGGACCGACAGGGCGCAAATGCCGCGCACCTATGCACGCATCGACCTTGACGCGATCACCGCCAACGTTGGACGCCTACGTGCGGCGGCGCCGAGCGCCGAGGTCATGGCCGTGGTGAAGGCCGATGCATACGGTCATGGCTTGCTGCAGTCCTCGCGCGCTGCCCTGCGCGGAGGGTCGACGTGGCTGGGCACGGCCTTCCCTGAGGAGGCACTGGCGTTGCGCGCGTCAGGTATTGACGCGCGGGTGCTGTGTTGGCTGTTTGCGCCGGACGACGAGCTTGACCAACTCGTTGCCGCTGACATCGATCTGTCGTCCTCTGCTTCGTGGTCGTTGAACGCAATCAGCGCGGCCGCACACCGCACCGGCAGGCAAGCGCGAGTGCACCTGAAGATCGACACGGGTCTCGGGCGATCGGGCGCAACGCCTGCAGGTTGGGAGGACTTCATCGATGAGGCGGCGCGAGTCGAGGCCGACGGTGCGGTGCGAGTGGTCGGCGCGTGGTCGCACCTGGCCTGGGCGGATCAGCCGCAGCATCCGACGATTGCCGCGCAGATCGAAGTCTTCAACTGGGCGATCTCGCTGGCCGACAAGCATCTGCCCAACATTGAGGTTCGCCATCTCGCGAACTCGGCCGCCACCCTTGCGGTCCCGGGCGCGCACTTCGATCTCGTTCGGCCGGGTATTGCGGTCTACGGCGTCTCGCCCGGCCCCGAGGTCGGAGGCACTCGCGAACTGGGACTGCGACCTGCGATGACCCTCGGTGGGCGCGTCGTTAACGTCAAGCGGGTTCCGGCTGGGCACGGAGTTGCTTATGGCCACGAGTACACGACCTCGTCGGAGACGACGCTCGTGCTGGTGCCGCTTGGCTACGCCGATGGCATCCCGCGCGCTGTGGGCAACGTTGGTCCGGCATGGATCGCAGGTAACCGAATGACGATCGCTGGTCGCGTATCCATGGATCAGGTGGTCTTCGATGTCGGGGATCTCGACGTGTCGGTGGGTGACGACGTGGTGTTCTTCGGCACTGGCGACCACGGCGAGCCGACGGCCGACGATTGGGCTGAAGCGGCGGGCACGATCGCCTACGAGATCGTCACGCGCGTAGGACCGCGCGTTCCGCGCGTGTATGTCGGCGCGGGGGCGTGATCCCATGCCAACGTTGTCGGTAGGCAAGATCGGCGCAGCCGTAGGTGTGGCGGCCGCAGCCGGTGTGACTGCGACTGCCGTGGTCGTTGGCCGTCGACTTGTGAAGAACATGCGTGAACTCGAGGAGCGGGCGGTCGAGGCGGACGCATTCGGCTCCTTGCACGGGGTCCCGGTAGATGTGCGCGCCGACGACGACGTGCGGCTGTCTGTCGAGGTCTACGAGCACCCCGATCCGGAGGCGCCGACGCTCGTCTTCACACACGGCTTCGCGTTGAACCAAGAGATGTGGCACTACCAACGTCGTGATCTGACCGATCTCGGTCGCCTGGTGTTCTGGGATGCGCGGGGCCACGGGGACTCCGAGGCGGGTCCACCGGAGAATGCGAACCTCGAACAGGTCGCCGCTGATCTGTGCGCGGTGATCGAGGCGGTGGCACCGACTGGGCCCTTGATTCTGATCGGGCATTCGATGGGTGGCATGGCGACACTGCTGCTCGGAGGGCGCGCGCCGGATCTGTTCGTCGAGCGAGTCCGTGCCGTCGCGCTGCTCTCGACGGCCGCCTCTGACGTTCGTTTCAACGGTCTGCCCAAGCCCCTTGCTGCACTCACCAGACGATTTGGCCCCAGAGTCGCGAACACGCTCGCGCGCCATCCAACGGTTGTCGAACGTGGGCTGTCGGTCGGCGACGAGCTGGTGATGCTCTTCACGCAGGCATACGGCTTCGGCGAGGACGCAAGCTCCTCGATGGTGGCGTTCACCAAGCAGATGCACGCAACAACGCCACTGGATGTGGTGGCCGCGATGCTGCCCGGCTTTGATGAGTTCGATGCGACTATCGCGCTCGCGGTAATTCGCGACACGGAGACGGTCGTGGTGGTGGGGGACTCCGACCTGCTTACTCCGCCCGAGCGCAGTGAGGCGCTCGCGGAGACGATCGTGGGCGCGCGCCTGGTCGTGCTACCGCGGACTGGCCACATGACTCCGCTCGAACGACCGCACGAGGTCAACGAGGAGATCCGCGCGTTGGTGAGCCGTGCTTTGGCGCCGCCAGCCGAATGAGTGACTTCGTCATAGTCAATGCTGCCGCGATGCATGAGTTTGGTCGTCGGCTGGGACAGCGATTGCGGGCCGGTGATCTCGTCGTGCTCGCTGGCCCGCTAGGTGCGGGCAAGACCACGCTGACTCAAGGCATCGCCGCAGGGATGCAGGTGCGCGGCCAGGTGACCTCGCCGACCTTCGTCATCGCGCGCGTTCACCCTTCGCTTGTCGGGGGTGCCGATCTAGTTCATGTCGATGCGTACCGGCTGGGCGGGACGGTCGAGGTCGAGGACCTCGACCTCGACGCTTCAGTCGAGGACTCGGTAACTGTCGTCGAGTGGGGCGAGGGTCTGGTCGAGGGACTTAAGGACGAATTGCTCGTTGTCTCGATCGAACCAGAGCCAATGGAGCAAACGCGGCGAGCGGATGAGGGGGTCACTCCCGGCGCCACCGACGATGAGGCAGCAGCCGGGGCGCGGGTTGTCGGCCTTAGCGCGTCGGGGGCGTTGTGGCACCTCCGCCTCGGTGAGCTCCTCGACGAGCTCGCGACGACCCAGTGAATGCTCGCGAGGCCGACGCGCCTTAGCCTGAGTCGCGTGCTGCTGCTCGCCCTCGACACGTCCTCTCCTGCTGTCACTGTTGCCTTGCATGATGGCGAGCGGGTCGTGGCCGAAGACACCAGCATCGGTGGCCGTCGACACGGCGAGCTTTTGGCGCCGGCCATCTCGGACGTGCTCGCGCTCGCCGGTGCCACCCGCACGGACCTCACGCACCTTGCGGTCGGAGTGGGTCCTGGACCTTTCACTGGGTTGCGCGTGGGGATCGTGACTGCGCGGGTTATGGCATTTTCGCTCGGTCTGCCACTGGTGGGGGTCTGCTCTCTCGATGCCATCGCGTTCGCCCACCGGTACGAAGCTGCAGGTCCATTTGTCGTGGCCGCGGACGCGAAACGCAAGGAGGTCTACTGGGCGCGCTACTCCAATCCGTTCACGCGCATTGCAGGACCTCTGGTCGATCGACCGGCCGACGTTGCCGCACGAATCGGCGACGAGCTCGTCATCGGAGAGGGCGCCGCGCTCTATGCGGATGTGTTTGCTCGGGTGGGCGCGATCGCCTTCCCGACCGCAGCAGCGATTGCGGAGATCGCGCTGTCCAACGGTGTCCGCGACGTCGGGCCATCGGATGAAGTAGCCGCGCGAAGCACCGAGCCCTTGTATCTGCGGCGACCTGACGCCACTGAGCCTGGCCCACCAAAGTCGGTATTGCCCGTATGAGCGCGCCACCGGAATCGGCATCCCGACCAAGCGACCAAGCCATCGTGATTCGTCCGATGCGCTGGTGGGATATCGCGCCGGCGCAGGCGATCGAACGCGCTTGCTTTCCCGACGATGCCTGGACCGAGTCGCTGTTCTGGTCGGAGCTGGCGGGCTCTCCGGATACCCGGTACTACGTCGCCGCCGTGGCCGGCTTCGAGGCCGATGCCGCACTAGTCGGTTACGCGGGTCTTGCCGTCGTGGACTACGTCGGCGACATCCAGACCGTTGCCGTGACCCGCGCGCATCAAGGGCAAGGGCTCGGCGCGCGCCTGCTAGACGAGCTCCTCGCCGAAGCGCGCCGCCGGCGCGCGCGCCGGGTGCTGCTCGAGGTTCGCTCCGACAATCCAAGCGCCATAACCCTCTATGAGCGAAGGGGATTTCGTCGCATCGATCTGCGGCGTGCGTACTACGGCACCGGCATCGACGCACACGTGATGCAACTCGACTTGCCTCGGGACGAGTCATGAACAACGAACCTTTGGTGCTCGGCATCGAGACCTCCTGCGACGAGACAGGAGTGGGGATCGTGCGCGGTCGCACGTTGCTGGCCAACGCGATCGCCTCCAGCGTCGATGAGCACGCGCGTTTCGGTGGGGTGGTGCCTGAGGTGGCCAGCCGCGCGCATCTTGAGGCGATGGTGCCGACCCTCCAACGCGCCCTCGCCGATTCGCAGGTGCGGCTCGAGGACGTCGATGCCGTCGCTGTGACGGCGGGCCCGGGGCTTGCCGGCGCGCTGCTCGTCGGAGTTGGCGCTGCGAAAGCGTTGGCTGAGTCAATGGGCAAGCCGCTGTACGGCGTTCAGCATTTGATCGCGCATGTGGCCGTCGACAGTCTCGAGCACGACCGGGTACCAGAGCCGTCGGTGGCGCTGCTCGTCTCGGGTGGCCACTCGTCGTTGCTCGTCATCGAAGACTTGGCCCGCAGTGTGCGACCGCTCGGCGCGACGATTGACGATGCCGCGGGCGAGGCCTTCGACAAGGTCGCGCGCGTACTTGGGCTTCCGTTCCCCGGCGGCCCTTACGTCGATCGTGCGGCGCAGGAGGGTGATGCGCAGGCCATTGCCTTCCCTCGCGGACTCACGTCGAACCGTGACCTGGAACGTCATCGTTTCGATTTCTCTTTCTCCGGATTGAAGACGGCGGTCGCGCGTTGGGTCGAGGCACGCGAACGCGACGGACAGACGATTCCAGTCGCTGATGTGGCGGCGTCGTTCCAAGAGGCAGTCGTAGACGTGCTCACGCGCAAGGCCATAGATGCCTGCGTTTCCGAAGGCATCGACACGTTGCTGATCGGCGGCGGTGTGGCTGCGAACAGCCGGTTGCGCGCGATGGCGGAGCAACGCTGCGGGGCCGCGAAGATTCGGCTTCGCGTACCGCGCCCAGGTTTGTGCACGGACAACGGCGCGATGGTCGCTGCACTGGGTGCACACCTCGTGTCGGAGGGGGTGGCGCCGTCGCCGATCGATCACCCGGCAGACTCATCCATGCCCATCACGACGGTGAGCATGGGGAGCCCTCGATGATTGTTCGGTTCTGGGAGGCGCGGGTTGCGCCTGGTCGCCTCACGGAGGCGGTGACCTGGGTACGTCGCGACCTCGTACCGCGCGCGTTGGAGACCGAAGGCTGCCTTGCCGCCGAGATGCTCAAGTCGGAGGGAGATCCGCCGCGGGTGCTGTTGCTGACGCGGTGGGACGAACCGCCCCGATTCGAAGAGGGTTGGCCGGATGAGGACGGTGTCCTCGTGCGTGCACAGGCGTGGCACTTCACGACGATGTAGTTGCCCGGTCAGTCGGTGACAGGCTCGACCACGATGCACGTTGGCTTATCTGCGATGCGCGTGAGGATGAACGTCGCGGCCACGGTGGAGTGCGGATCGAGACGAAGTTGGGCGCGCACTTGTTCAGGCGTCATCGCGAAGGCGCGCTTCTTGATTGTCACTTGCCCGATCGCCTGCTCGTTGACGTATGCGCGTAGCGCTTTGATCGAGAACGGCATCGAGTCCCGCACGCGATAGCGCCGAGCCAGGCCGTCGACATTGCCGGTCACATCGGAAGTCACGTACGCGACGCGCGAGTCGAGCAATCGGCCACCGACTCGCTCAACGAATGCACCAACCAGACCGGCCCGGATGACTGCGTCATCGGGTTCTAGCAAGTACTCGCCAAGAGCACCGACGGCCACCTGCGTCGGGCTCATCACGATCGTCGAGCGTCACGCCGACTAGGAAGCACGGTCGCTCGCCGAGTCACTCCGGGCTCGTGCAACGAGCCGCCCCAGAGCGTGGCCTCCTTGAGACCGCCGCCCTCGCTGACCCACTCGGCCGTCACGCCACCGGGGATTCGGTCGTGGGGGAGGCCGGGAGCGACTTTGGCCACCGTCGGAGTCGAACCCGTCAGAAGAGCTCTTAACGAACGAAAAGGGCGGCGAGTACGAGTCGGGGTTGAAGACGCGGCCCCGATCGTTGCGGCGGGCTGGGTCGATGAAGACCGCCTCGGTCTGATCCACGGACCTCCGGCGTCAGGTAGCCGATCGCATCGGTGCAGATGACGCGCGCTCGCTCTTGGTGGCCAGCCGCGGCGATGTTGTGCGTGGCGATCGCCGCGGTCGCTGGGTCTCGTTCGATTGCGGTGACGACGAGACCTACGTCGGCCATGGCGATGGTGTCTGCACCGATCCCGCAGCACAGGTCGACGACGCGAGCCCCTTCCGGCAGAAGGCTGGCGAGTCGGCTGGCGCGGTGGGCCGAGATCGCGTGCCCGGTCGCCTGTTCGAATCCGTCCTTGGTGAAGAACCAGTCAGCGGCCCGCTCACCCAGCTTCGGGTCGCCGCTCGACGCAGCCGGGTCTGAGTGAGCGCGGCGGCGGCCTGATCCGGTTCAACGCCTCGGGCTCGAAGGCCCGTGAGCAAGGTCAGCGAGTCCGCCAGGTCCGCGTCGGGCACCTCGGCCAGCGCACTGAGCAGGGCCAGCCCGCCGGGGGTGTCCAGCAGATCGAGTGTTGCGCGGTCCATGCGCCCATCCTCGCGGTCGCCCCTACCCAGGTAGCTGGCACTCAGGTTGACGGAGTGCTAACCGGCTCCCTAGGGTGGGCGTTGGCACTCTCCCCTTGAGTGTGCCAACTGACCAAGGTCCGATCCCCGCGACGGCGGACTCGACGTCAGATCCCAAACGCTGGTTGAGATATCCCGCGAAAAGTGAGGTCAGCACGTGTCGGTCTCCATCAAGCCGCTCGAGGACCGCATCCTCGTTAACCCGCTCGACGCCGAGACGACCACGGCTTCCGGCCTGGTCATCCCGGACACTGCGAAGGAGAAGCCCCAGGAGGGCGAAGTCCTCGCCGTCGGTCCCGGTCGTTTCGAGCGACGGTCAGCGCCTGCCGCTCGACATCAAGGTCGGCGACAAGGTCATCTACTCGAAGTACGGCGGCACCGAGGTCAAGTACGACGGCTCCGAATACCTGATTCTGTCGGCGCGCGACGTTCTCGCGATCGTCGAGAAGTAGGCCTGCTCTTCCGGCCTAACTTCGCACCACCGCGACATCGGACGCCCCGGTCAGCCCACGCGGGCGCCGGGGCGTTCGCATCGAAGCCCCGTTGATCTGCTCTTTGACTCTTAAGAAGGACACCTAGTGGCCAAGCTCCTCCAGTTCGATGAAGACGCCCGACGCGCGCTTGAGCGCGGCGTCAACCAGCTCGCCGATGTCGTGAAGGTGACGCTCGGCCCACGCGGCCGCAACGTCGTCATCGACAAGAAGTGGGGCGCGCCGACCATCACCAACGACGGCGTGACCATCGCGCGCGAGATCGAGTTCGTCGACCCGTACGAGAACCTCGGCGTGCAGCTGGCCAAGGAAGTCGCGACCAAGACCAACGATGTCGCCGGCGACGGCACCACCACCGCGACCGTGCTGGCCCAGGCGATGGTGGCCGAGGGGCTGCGCAACGTTGCCGCCGGCGCGAGCCCGACCTCGCTCAAGCGCGGGATCGACGCCGCCGTCAGCTGCTGTGACCGACGCGTTGCGCGACGTCGCGCGCGAGGTTGCCGACGCTGCAGAGATCGCGAATGTCGCGACCATCTCCGCGCAGGACCGTGCGATCGGTGACCTGATCGCGCAGGCGATGGACAAGGTCGGCAAGGACGGCGTCATCACCGTCGACGAGAGCCAGACCACCGGCGTCGAGCTCGAGTTCACCGAGGGCATGCAGTTCGACAAGGGCTACATCTCGCCGTACTTCGTTACCGACGCCGAGCGGATGGAAGCCTCGCTCGATGACGCGCACGTGCTGCTGCACCAGGGCAAGATCTCCGCGGTCAGCGACCTGCTGCCGCTGTTGGAGAAGGTCGCGCAGTCGCAGAAGCCGCTGCTGATCGTTGCCGAGGACGTCGACGGCGAGGCGCTCTCCACGTTGGTGGTCAACCGCATCCGTGGGCTGTTCACTTCGGTCGCCGTCAAGGCGCCGGGCTTCGGCGATCGTCGCAAGGCGATGCTCGAGGACATCGCCGTCCTGACCGGCGCCCAGGTCGTCACCTCTGACGTCGGGCATGAAGCTGGACCAGGTCGGTCTCGAGGTGCTTGGTCAGCGCGCGCCTGGTCACCGTCACCAAGGACACGACCACGATCGTCGATGGCGGCGGCACGCACCAGGCCATCGAGGACCGGGTCGCGCCAGCTCCGCGCCGAGATCGAGAACACCGACTCCGACTGGGACACCGAGAAGCTGCAGGAGCGGGTCGCGAAGCTCGCCGGTGGCGTGTGTGTCATCAAGGTGGGTGCCGCCACCGAGGTTGAGCTCAAGGAGCGCAAGCACCGGCTCGAGGACGCCATCTCTGCCACCCGCGCGGCGGTCGAAGAGGGGATCGTCGCCGGTGGCGGTGCTGCCCTCGTGCATGCGACCAGCTCGCTCGACGGCGACCTGGGCAAGACCGGTGACGAGGCGACGGGTGTGGCGATCGTGCGTCGCAGCCTCGATGCCCCGTTGCGTCAGATCGCGGCCAACGCAGGCCTCGAGGGCGCTGTTGTCGCCGAATGCCAGTTCGGGCCAACGAGTCGGCTTCGTTCGGCTTCAACGCCGCGACCGGCGAGTACGGCGACCTGATCGAACAGGGCGTGCTCGACCCGGTCAAGGTAACCCGCTCCGCGCTGCAGAACGCTGCGTCCATCGCATCGATGCTGCTCACGACCGAGACGTTGGTGGTCGAGAAGCCGGCCGAGTCCGAGGGCGAGACGACGGGCACGGCCACTCGCACTCGCACGGTGGCCACGGCCACTCGCACTAACTGACTGCTTCAACGCGATCGGGCTCGGCTTCGGCCGGGCCGTTCGTGTTTGTAGTGCTCGTCAGACTGCGTCGGTCGTTTGTCTGGCTGAGGGCGCGATGAGGCGCAGGCGCTCCTCTTCGCTGAGGCCGCCCCATACGCCATAGGGCTCGCGCACCTTGAGCGCGTGGGTTGCACATTCGCGAATCACCGGGCAGTGCGAGCAGACCTCTTTGGCCGCCAGGTCGCGAGCCGCGCGGTCGTGGCCGCGTTCTCCTTCCGGGTGGAAGAACGTGCCTGTGTCTACCGCGCGGCAGGCGGCCTGCAACTGCCAGTCCCATAGGTCGGCTATCGGGCCGGGGAGCCGTGACATGTCGGTCATGGGGACCTCCAACGAGCGAGTTAAGGCGTTTCGTGGCACTATAGAAACGATTCATAAGTTGGTCAAGTGCTTGGAAGGTCGGAACGGATCATGGATGAGCCAGCCCTCCCAGTAGCAGCGGTCGCCCGGCGACTCGGGGTGGCCCCGGCGACCCTGCGAACCTGGGACCGCCGATACGGACTAGGCCCAAGCGAGCATGTGCCCGGAATCCATCGCCGCTACACGAGTCAGGATCTGCTCCGGCTGGAGGCCATGCGCCGGTTCATCATGCAAGGGGTGGCGCCCGCGGATGCCGCGCGAGCGGCGCTCGAGTCCGACCTGCAGGCCGAGGGCGATGACGCGCCCGGCGCCCTGGGCGAGTCCGTCGTGCCCCGCGGCACGGGCGGCGCGGTCCTGCCGATGCCAGGCGGAAGTGCTGAGGCCCGTGGCCTGGCGCGGGCGGCCACCGCGCTCGACTCACGTGCCATGACCACCCAGATCGAAGCCTCGTTGAGTGAGCGTGGCGCCATTGCGACCTGGGACGAACTGGTGGCGCCAGCGCTAATCGGTGTCGGCGACCGGTACGAGTCCACCGGACGCGGCGTGGAGATTGAGCACGCGCTGTCTGAGGCCGCGCTCAGCGCGTTACGACCGTTGCCCACCCGAATGAGCGAGTCCCTGAACGCTCGACCCGTTCTCCTTGCGGCCGCTGACGAAGAGCAGCACACGTTGCCGTTGTACGCGATCGCCGCCGCGCTTGCCGAGCGAAACATTCAGGCCCGAGTCCTCGGTGCCACGGGTGCCAACCGACGCGCTGGCTGCGGCGATCACACGCATTGGCCCAGGCGCGATCCTGCTGTGGAGTCAGGTCCGACCAAACCGGTGATCCGTCCCAGCTTGAGCGCATCCCATCCCAGCGGCCGTCGGCGCCGGTCATGGTGGGTGGTCCCGGGATGGCCCGATCGATTGCCGGCAGGGATTGTCCGCCCTGCCAATCTCGCGCAAGCAGTGGCGCTCCTCGCGGCGGCCGTATCCCCTGCGTGACCGCGGGCGTGACCGCGCTGTCATCGTGGCTTTGTCCTTGGTTGGGTTAGGTACTCTGCGCACGAATCGCATCGAGCGCGGAGGCATGGGTGGACGACGAGCTCGCTGAGCTGCTCGCCGCTGGCGAACGGGCCGCCTTCCATGGCCGTCCAGCCGCCGGAATCGCGACCTTGCAGAAGGCCGTCGTTCTCGCGCGCGACGAGGATCGCGACGCTGAGGCCGAGGCCGCGGCCTGGCTGCTCGGCGTCACTCTTTCTGCAGCCGGGTATTTCGGCAGCGCGCTGACGGTCCTCGATCCGATGCTCGAGACCGGGCCGGACTCGACGGCGGAGCATCGGCTCTTCGCCGCGCTCTCAAGCGCCTCGATCGGATCGATCCACCGACAGATCGGGATGCACGAGATCGCTCGTGGCTTCGATGAACGAGGTCTGGCGATCACCGATGGCCAGGGCGAGGCGGCCTTCGACTGCCTGCTCGGGCTGGCAGCCGACGCGGTTGGTCTCGGCGATGCGACTGCGGCACGCGAGCAACTGACGCGGGCGGCCTTCTTGGTTGAAGGGCGTTCGGACTGGTGGCGTCAACGGGTGCGTCTGGAATGGGCCCGCGCAGAGATCGCACTGCTCGAGGGACTGCCGACAGAGGCGGCTCGCCGAGCAGCGGCCGCCGTCACGTTGGCGGAGAGCTCAGGCGCACCGCGCCACGTCGCCAAGAGCTTGCTCTTCATGGGGATGGCGCAGGTACACGCGGGCGAGATCAACGACGCAGTCGGGACCTTGCGGCGTGCATCGACGCTCGCCGAGAGCCTCGGCACCCAGCCGCTGCAGTGGGCCGCGCGCGCGCTCCTGGGCGCCCTGCTGGTCGACTCCGACCCGGAGGAGTCGGCCAAGAGCCTGGCCGCCGCGCGAACTGCGGTGCTGCAGATCGCCCAGGACCTTCCCGAGGCGTTGCGCGCGAACTGGCTCGGACGACCCGACGTCGGCGGAGCTGCTTGAGTCCGGATCGGCCTCGCCCGGCGCTGGATAGCCAATCGGCCCACGACGAAATCCGTCGTTTTCCTGACTTACGCTGCGCCACCTCCCTGCCGAAGAAAGTTCAGACGGATCGAATGTCGATGCGTCCGTTCAGACGTGCGGAGGGTGTTGTGGCGACGGTTCTCGTCTGTGACGATTCGCCGCTCGCCCGTGAAGCCTTGCGACGCATTGCGGCTCTGGTACCTGGAGTCGAACGCGTCTCGGTGGCCAGCAGCGGCGAGGAGGTGCTCACGCGCTACCCCGCAGAGCGCCCCGACCTCGTCCTCATGGATGTGCGGATGCCCGGCATCGGTGGCGTCGAGGCGGCCCGTCGGCTCGTCGCGGCCCACCCGAGCGCGGGCGTCCTCATGCTTACCGTCGCCGAGGACCGCGACGGGGTCGCTCGTGCAGTGGCTTGTGGCGCTCGCGGCTACCTGACCAAAGACGCATCGCGTGAAGAGGTCGCGGCCACGGTCGCGTTCGCGCTCGCCGCTCGTACCGCTTCCAACGGAATGCCAGCACGGGCCGTCGAGGACGAGTTGGGGCCGCCGCCCTCGTTGACCGAACGAGAACTGCAGGTCCTCGTCGGCATGAGTCGAGGCCGATCCAACGCAGAGATCGGCCGCGAGCTCTATCTCTCCGAGGACACCGTCAAGACGCACGCGCGTCGACTGTTCCGCAAGATTGGCGCCGCGGATCGTGCCCAGGCCGTCGCGCTTGGGCTTCCGTTGGGGATTCGTGCGCTAAGCCCACGGGTAGGATGGCGTATCGAGTCATCGTTGTGCCGGGAGGCCGCCTGATGGACCCCAGCGGAATGAACTCGAGCGCCGCCGATGATGCATACGCAGCGAAGTTCGGGACGCTCGGGCTGACCTACGACGACGTGTTGCTCCTGCCGGGGGAGTCGTCGGTCATGCCGAGCGAGGTTGACACCTCTACCCAACTCACTCGCACCATCCGCCTGCGCATCCCGATCGTCTCCTCGCCCATGGACACGGTCACCGAGGCGCGGATGGCGATCGCCATGGCTCGCCAGGGCGGAGTCGGCGTGCTGCACCGCAACCTCTCCGTAGAGGATCAGGCGTCGCAGGTCGACCTCGTGAAGCGTTCCGAGGCCGGCATGGTGATGAATCCCGTCACTGTCTCGCCCGACGACACGCTCGCTGACGTCGATCGTTTGTGTGCGCGCTACCGCATCAGCGGCGCTCCGGTAGTCAGTTCTGACAACGTGCTTGTCGGCATCGTGACCAATCGCGACATGCGCTTCGAGTCCGACATGTCGCGGCACGTGAGCGACGTGATGACGCCGATGCCGCTTGTCGTCGGACACCCGGGCATCGGTGCCGACGAGGTCATGCGGCTGCTCGGCTCGCACAAGATCGAAAAGCTCCCGCTCGTCGATGACGCGGGTCGTCTGCGCGGGCTGATCACGCTCAAGGACTTCGTCAAGGCCGACCAGTACCCGTTGGCTACCAAGGACGACGAAGGTCGACTGGTCGTCGGCGCCGCAGTCGGTGTCGGCGAGGACGGCTACAAGCGCGCACGTGTCCTCGTTGACGCGGGTGTGGACTTCCTCGTCGTCGACACCGCTCATGGGCACGCGGCCGCGGTGCTCGAGATGGTCTCGCGACTCAAGGCAGACACGACGCTCGACATCGTTGGTGGCAACGTCGCGACCCGGGCAGGCGCGCAGGCACTCATCGATGCGGGAGCAGACGGCATCAAGGTCGGCGTCGGGCCCGGCTCGATCTGCACGACTCGCGTGGTGGCAGGCGTCGGCGTGCCTCAGGTCACCGCGATCTATGAGGCCGCACTTGCCGCCAAGCCAGCGGGCGTGCCGGTCATCGGCGACGGCGGCCTGCAGTACTCGGGTGACATCGCAAAGGCATTGGTCGCTGGTGCCGACACCGTGATGCTGGGCAGCCTGCTCGCCGGCACCGACGAGACGCCTGGCGACCTGCTCTACTTGAACGGCAAGCAGTTCAAGTCCTACCGCGGCATGGGCTCGCTCGGCGCGATGCAGTCGCGCGGGCAGGCGCGCTCGTACAGCAAGGACCGCTACTTCCAGGACGACGTGCTCTCCGACGACAAGCTCGTCCCGCAAGGGGTCGAGGGTCAGGTGCCCTACCGCGGACCGCTGTCCGCGGTGGCGCACCAGCTTGCTGGCGGCCTTGCCGCATCGATGGGCTTCACTGGCGCGATGACCGTCGCGGAGTTGCAGGAGCGCGGCAAGTTCGTCCGCATCACCGCGGCCGGTCTGGTGGAGAGCCACCCGCACGACATCGCAGTCACCGTCGAGGCCCCCAACTACCAGAGCCGCTGATCCGCTGCGGTGCCGTCAACGGCACCGCCCATGCTGATCGTTGCCGGAAGGACTGCTGATGACTGACGTCGAGATCGGGCATGGCAAGCGCGCCCGGCAGGCGTACGCCTTCGACGACGTCGCCATCGTCCCGAGCCGCCGTACGCGCGATCCCGAGGAGGTCTCGGTCGGCTGGCAGATCGACGCGTACCGATTCGAGATGCCGCTCGTGGTCGCGCCCATGGACTCGGTCGTGTCGCCGGAGACCGCGATCGCGATCGGGCGCATGGGCGGGCTCGCAGTCCTCGACCTTGAGGGTCTGTGGACGCGATACGAGGACCCCACATCGGTCCTCCAGGAGATCGCTGAACTCAGATGACGAGGATCCACTTCGGCGGATGCAGGAGATCTACTCGGCGCCGATTCGCGAGGACCTCATCGTCGAACGAATCCAGCAGGTCCGAGCCGCAGGAGTGATTGCGGCGGGCGCGTTGTCCCCGCAGCACACGGCCGCAGCTGCACAAGGCCGTCGTCGGCGCGGGCGTGGACATCTTCGTGATTCGCGGGACGACCGTGTCGGCCGAGCATGTCGCGAGTGCGCACGAGCCGCTGAACCTCAAGGAGTTCATCTACGAGCTCGACGTTCCCGTGATCGTTGGTGGCTGCGCTACCTACCAAGCCGCCTTGCACCTCATGCGCACGGGGGCGGCGGGCGTGCTTGTCGGTTTCGGCGGCGGGGCTGCGCACACGACCCGCAGTGTCCTTGGCGTCGCGGTACCGATGGCCTCGGCCGTCGCTGATGTTGCTGCCGCTCGTCGCGACTACCTCGACGAGTCCGGCGGTCGTTACGTTCACGTCATTGCTGACGGCGGCATGGGTCGTAGCGGCGACGTGACCAAGGCGCTCGCGCTTGGCGCCGATGCGGTGATGGTCGGCTCGCCGCTGGCGCGCGCGACGGAGGCGCCGGGTCGTGGCTGGCATTGGGGCAGTGAGGCGCACCACCCGCAGTTGCCCCGCGGCGAGCGCGTGCAGGTCGGCACGGTCGGATCGCTCGAGGAGATCCTGCTCGGGCCGAGTCATCGCAGCGACGGCACCATGAATCTGATCGGCGCGCTGCGTCGCGCGATGGCGACGACGGGATACTCCGATCTCAAGGAGTTCCAGCGCGTCGAGATCGTCGTGTCGCCCTCGGGGCGCTGACCTTGCACGCGCCCGTCCTTGCGCGCGCAGACGCGTTGCTCGCGCGTGTCGTCTCATCGGGGCACGGCCAGCCCTTGAAGCCCGTACCCCGCTGGATGGCTCGGTGCTCGCCAACGTCCCCCAGTCGAGCGTCGAGCGATGTCGCGCGGTCGCATATGAGCGCGCCCTCGCTGCCCAACGTGAGTGGGTCGCACGTCCGCTTGCCGATCGCTGCGATGTCGATCCTTCGTTTCAGTCGACTCGTGTTGGATCGCCGTGACGAGGCAATGGATCTCATCCAGCTTGAGTCCGGCAAGGCTCGGTTCTCTGCTTTCGAAGAAGTTGCCGACCTCGGACTCAACGCGCCTGCATTATGTGCGCCGCGCTCCAAGGCTGCTGCGGCCGCCGCCGCGCGCGTCGGCGCCTTTCCCGTCATCACCAGCGTGCCCGCGAACTGCGCCATCCAGTCGGCGTGGTCGGTCTGATCACGCCGTGGAACTATCCGTTGAATCTTGCGGTGTGCGACGCGATCCCGGCCCTGCTGGCGGGCAACGCGGTCGTCGTCAAGCCCGATTCGATGAGTACGCTCACCTGTGCCTGGGCCATCGATCTGCTGGTCGAGGCCAGGCCTCCCCGAGGACCTCTTCGCGTTGGTGTGCGGCCCAGGTCCGGAGATCGGATCGGCGCTTATCGAGCACGTCGACTACATCGGCTTTACCGGTTCGACCGCAGTCGGGCGCGAGGTCGCGGCCCGCGCGGGGGCGCGACTCATCGGTTCGTCACTTGAGCTGGGTGGCAAGAACCCGATGATCGTGCTCGCCGATGCCAATGTCGAACGCGCAGCCGACGTCGCGGTGCGCGGGAGTTTTGTGTCCGCAGGTCAGGTGTGTGTATCGATCGAACGCATTTATGTTCACGAAAGCCTCGCCGAGGAGTTCACGAGGCGATTCGTGGAACGAACTCAGGCGCTTCGGCTGGGTGCCGCGCTGGACTACTCCTGCGACGTCGGCTCCTTGGCATCGCAGCAACAGCTCGACAAGGTGACCCACCATGTCGATGACGCTCTCGCCCACGGGGCCGAAGTACTCGACCGGCGGAAAGGCGCGTCCGGACCTCGGCCCGTTTTTCTTCGAGCCGACGTCCTGCGCGGCGTTCGGGCGCCGATGCTCGCCTTCGATCAGGAGACCTTCGGGCCGGTTGTCGCAGTGTCGACATGCGTTGATGATGACGAAGCGATCATGCTTGCCAACCAAGGCACGTTACGGACCTCAACGCAGCTGTGTGCTCGCGTGACGTCGCCCACGCCCGGCAGGTGGCCGCCTTGATTCGTGCTGGGTCGGTCAACATCAACGAGGCATACAGCGCCGCCTGGGGAAGCATCGATGCGCCGATGGGTGGCATGGGTGACTCCGGGCTTGGTCGGCGACATGCCGACGAAGGCCTGCTGCGCTACACCGAGGCGCAGACGATCGCGGTCCAACGATTCGTGCCGCTTGGGCCTTCGGACTTGCTGAGTGCCGAACAGCTCGCTGACGTGACGACGGTGTGGCTGAAGGCGCGCGCGACGATGGCCGCTGCCCGCACTCGGGTTCGGGTGGGTCAGTCCTCGCGGCGCCAGATCTGACGCGACGCGAATCCGTCTCGTCGCAGGAAGTGCTCGGTCAGCGTGACCTTGCTCGGTCGCAACCGCATCAACTGACCACCGGGGATCGAGTCGATGGGCCTACCCAATTCGAAGTTGGACGCCGGGTACTTGAAGACCTGCATGCCGTGCTCCCACTCGGGTGTGTTGGGCTCAAGCAGCTCGGCGTCGCCGAATAGCTGCGCGCCGAAGGCGCAGGCCCAGCCGGCCATCGGGTTGGCCACCGCGAAGGACACGCGTGGGTCGGACTTCATGGCACGCACCTTGGGCGACCCCGGCTGCGGATACACGTAGATGTCGAGGCCCTCGGAGTAGAACTCGACTGGGCTGGCGATCGGTCCGTCGGCTCCGATGGTTGCCAGCACACCGATGTTGGTGAGGGTCAGCACTCGTTCGATGTGCTTCTCAAGCTCGTCGCGTGGGAGGGCTTGCGTTGGGCGGTTGTCCAACGACAGCCATGGGTGGGCAGTGCTCATGAATCAGCTCCGTGTCTCGGGCCCGACGTAGACAAGTTCTCGTTCGACCGTGATGAATCCCAGACGCTCGTAGATGCGCTGCGCATTGGGAGTTGCGGCCCCTAGGTGTATCAGCAGAGTGCCGCCGTCGAAGGCAAATGCGGCCAGTCGGCTGACCAGGTGCGATGCGATGCCACGTCCGCGAAAGGCGGGAAGGGTCGCGACGCCGTAGATGCCTGCGCACGGACCTGCGGACAGATCGGTGCGCAGCATGTTCGCGACCGCGACCGGCTGATCGTCGATGGTTGCGAGCAGGAAGGTGTAGTTGGCCGATTCAAGTGCCGGCCCGATCCAGAAGCGCTGGTTGTCATCCGTTGACTCGAAGCCGGCCATGTCGGTGTGCAAGACGGCATCGAAATCGGAACGATCAGCAACGCGCACCACGACGTCGTCAACCGACCCGGATCCGCGGAAGGAGTCGGCCGTCAGCCCCATCAGGGGCTTTTCATGCTCGACCGCGCCCCACTCCAGCGGCCATGACTCTCGCGTGCCGATTCGTGTGCGGATACCCCGCGAGCCGAACCATTCATCGACTGCATCAACGTCCACCGCTTCACCGTCGATGCGGGTGCCGCGATTGGCCCACACCATCGGTGCGCCGGTGGTCACGACTTCGACGCCGGGGAACCTGTCGAACTCGCCGCCTTGACGGGCACGCAGCCGTGCCTCGGCATGCCATGCGTCCGCATTCGCGCGATGCACGACGTCGTTGAGGGCGATTCGTCCTGACATGGCCTTCCTCACCTCGTTCATTGCCCAACGACTGTCATAGCGGAAGGATGCTGGGACAGGTCCCAGAAGGGAAGCAGCGCAATGACTCCCGACGAACACGCACGTCTGACGTCGTCGTTACCGCCAGCCAGCGGACCCTCGGCCACTCCTCCTCCGCCACCGACGGGCGAGCCGGTCGTGCCAGCGAATGAACCAGTCGTGCCTGCGGCCCAAACCACTACCCAGCCTGCTGCCTTCACTTCGGAAAGTCCGCCTGTGGGTGCCACGACGACCATCACGCCGGCGACAGAGGTGCACACGGACACACCGGTCGCGGGCCATCGGGCCGGGCACATCCTGACCCGCTTCGCGCAATTCACTCTGTTCCTATTGCGGATCGCGATCGGCTTCTTCTTCCTTTGGGCGTTCCTCGACAAGCTCTTCGGTCTGGGCTACTCGACGCCGACGAGCAAGGCATGGATCAACGGCGGCTCGCCAACCAAGGGTTTCCTCGGCAACGTGACGGTCGGACCGCTGCAGTCGCAGTACCACTCGATGGCGGGGACCTGGTGGGCCGACTGGTCGTTCATGATCGCGTTGGCGCTGCTCGGGGTGGCGCTCATCTTGGGCATCGCCCTACGCCCCGCGGCGGTAGGCGGCACGATCCTCTTGGCGATGATGTGGCTTGCGGTCTACCCACCAGCGAAGTTCGATGCCACCGGTGCACCGACGATGTCCACCAATCCGTTCGTCGATGACCATGTGCTCGAGGCCCTGATCATCATCGTTCTGGCGGCAACGAATGCCGGTCTGTTCTTCGGCCTGTCAGGGGTGTGGCGGCGGATGCCGCTCATTCGCCGCGCACATTGGCTGTGGTGAACGCCGGTAAACTCTGCCCATGGTGAGCCCCTCGACCCACCCGCATCCGGTTCTCGTCGTCGACTTCGGGGCGCAGTACGCGCAGTTGATCGCGCGTCGAGTGCGCGAGGCGCACGTGTACAGCGAGATCGTTGCGCACAGCACGCCAGTCGCCGACATTGTTGCGCGCAAGCCCGCCGCCGTGATCCTTTCCGGCGGTCCATCCTCGGTGTACGCGGATGGCGCTCCGGCTGTCGATTCGGCGCTCTTCGATGCGGGCATCCCGGTCTTTGGGATCTGCTACGGGTTTCAGGTCGTGGCGCAGGCGCTGGGTGGGACCGTCGAGCGCACCGGTCTCTCCGAGTACGGCGGCACATCGTTGATGGTGACACGCGCGGGTTCGTTGCTCGCGGGTCAGCCGGCCGAACAGTCCGTGTGGATGTCGCACGGCGATTCGGTGACCGCGGCGCCTGCCGGCTTCGAGGTGCTCGCCTGCACTGACCGCACTCCGGTCGCGGCTTTCGAATCGCTCTCGCGAAGAATCGCTGGCGTGCAGTATCACCCGGAGGTTTTGCATACGGCGTTCGGCAACGACGTGCTGCGGCACTTCCTCTATGACATTGCCGAGATCGAGCCCAGTTGGACGACGGCCAACGTGATCGACGAACAGGTCGAGTCGATTCGCGAGCAGGTCGGGGACAAACGCGTCATCTGCGGACTGTCGGGTGGTGTTGATTCTGCGGTCGCGGCCGCACTCGTGCACCGCGCGGTCGGTGACCGGCTCACGTGTGTCTTCGTTGACCATGGGCTGCTGCGCAAGGGCGAGGCCGAGCAGGTCGAGCAGGACTACGTGGTCGCTACCGGTGTGCGCCTTGTTGTGGCCGATGCCGCTGATCGTTTCTTGGCTGCGCTCGCCGGGGTGAGCGATCCCGAGACCAAGCGCAAGACGATCGGCCGCGAGTTCATCCGCGTCTTCGAGGATGCTGCCCTCGGGGTGATTGCAGATGCCGGGGCGCACGGCGAAAGCGTTGACTTTCTTGTGCAAGGCACGTTGTATCCGGATGTCGTCGAGTCCGGCGGCGGCGCTGGCACGGCGACGATCAAGAGTCATCACAACGTCGGCGGCCTCCCGGAGGATCTGCATTTCACGTTGGTCGAGCCGTTGCGAACCCTGTTCAAGGACGAGGTGCGTGCGGTCGGGCTCGAGCTCGGCCTACCCGAGGCGATGGTGTGGCGTCACCCGTTCCCGGGTCCGGGGCTCGGCATTCGCATCATCGGTGAGGTCACGCGTGAGCGACTCGACATCCTGCGCGAGGCCGACGCGATCGCGCGCGAGGAGATGACGGCCGCCGGTCTCGACCGCGACATCTGGCAGTGCCCGGTCGTGTTGCTCGCCGACGTGCGCTCAGTGGGAGTGCAGGGCGACGGTCGTACCTACGGACACCCGATCGTGCTGCGTCCGGTGTCCAGCGAAGATGCAATGACTGCTGACTGGTCTCGGCTTCCGTACGACGTACTCGCGCGAATCTCGACGCGCATCACCAACGAAGTCCCCGAGGTGAATCGCGTCGTGCTCGATGTGACGAGCAAGCCGCCCGGCACCATCGAGTGGGAGTAGTTCTTCGTGTCGACGGCGGGTGATGCTCCGCTCGCGTTGATCACTGGTGCCAATCGCGGGCTTGGGCTGGAGTTCGTTCGGCAGTACGCGAATGACGGGTGGTCAGTGATCGCTACATGTCGTGACCCGTCGGCTGCAAAGGAGCTCGCCGCTCTGTCCTCGGTGAATCAATCAGTCCGAATCGAGCAGCTGGACATCGCCGACGGGGGCAGCATCAAATCGCTGGCCGAACGGATGGGCGACGAGCCGATCGACCTGCTGATGAACAACGCCGGCACCATGGGACCGCTGCCGCTTGAGGAGCACATTCACCGCCAGCGATTCGGGCGGCTCGACTACGACCTGTGGGCCCAGATCCTCATGACGAACACCATCGGCACGGTGCACATGTGCGAGGCGTTCGCGTCGAATGTCGCAGCGAGCCAAGGGCGCACGATCGTCACGCTGTCGAGCACCGCCGGGTCAATCGGCGAGAGCGATCGCCCAGCGATCGCCTACACCTCGAGCAAGGCCGCGCTGAACAAGGCGATGACTACGGTCGCGCGAACGCTCGCGCCGCAGGACGTCAAGGTATTGATCATCTGTCCCGGCCACGTGAAGACGCGCCTAGGCATCGGCGGCGCGAGCATCGAGATTCCGGACAGTGTGCGTGGAGTCAGACACCTGATTGCGGAGTCGACCATGAGGGACTCGGGCACCTTCCGCCGGTACGACGGCGCCACCATCGCCTGGTAGTCCTAGTTGTCGGAGTCGTGCCACGACCGCCATAGGGACGCGTATGTGCCATCGGCTTCGACCAGTTCGTGATGCGAGCCAAGCTCGCTAATCCGACCGTCCTCGACAACCGCGATTCGATCGGCGTCGTATGCAGTGTGCAGCCGATGCGCGATCGCGATCACGGTGCGACCTTGCAACACCCGACTCAACGAGCGTTCCAAGTGGCGCGCTGCGCGCGGATCAAGCAACGAGGTCGCCTCATCGAGTACGAGGGTGTGCGGATCGGCTAGCACGAGACGTGCCAGGGCGATCTGTTGTGCCTGGGCAGGTGAGAGCGTGGCGCTACCTGATCCGACTTCCGTCTCAAGGCCCTCTGGAAGCGCACCGACCCACGCGTCGGCATCTACCGCGGCCAAGGCCGACCAGATCTCGCTGTTGGTGGCGTCCTCGCGAGCAAGCCGGACATTGTCACGGACCGACCCGACGAAGACGTGCTGCTCTTGCGTCACCAGCGCCACGCGGGTGCGCACCTTCTCCGGGGGCATCTCAGACAGTGAGGCCCCACCCAGAGTTACATCGCCGGTGCGCGGGCGATAGATGCCAGCGAGCAGCCGGCCAAGAGTCGACTTACCAGCACCCGACGGACCAACCAGGGCAAGGCGAGACCCCGGCTCGATGTCGAGGTCGATCCCATGGAGGACGTCGCGTCCCTCGCGATAGCCGAAGCGAACATCGTCGACGAGCAGCTGGTCACCGTCAGGTTCGAGGGTCTCGTCTGAGTCCTGGTCGGGAACTTCGCGCACGCCGACAAGACGAGCCAACGATGCTTGCCCCACCTGAAGCTCGTCGTACCACATCAAGATGAGGTCGACCGGCTCGATCAGCATCTGCACGTAGAGCACGCCAGTCGTCAACGCGGCCAGCGACAGCCAGCCCTGAGTGACGAAGATCCCGCCGAAGCCAAGCACCGCCGCGAGCGCGAATCCATATGCACCATCGACCGACGGGAACCACATGCAGCGCAACCACAACGTGTAGCGCTCCCACCCGAGCCAGCGGCCGATCGCTGCATCGGTGCGGCGTTCCCGCGCTGGTCCCAACCGCAGCGACTCGACGGTGCGCCCCGCATCAATGGTCTCGGCGAGCACCACGTTGACCGATGCGTAACCCGCGGCCTCTGCGCGATATGCGTCGGGGGCGCGCTTGAAGTACCAGCGCGAGCCGATCACGATCGTTGGCAGTCCGAGCAACGCAACCAAGGCCAGAAGCGGCGCGGTGATGCACAACGCGCCGAACACGAGCACCGCGGTCACGACCGCGATGCTGATTTCCGGGACGGCGTCACGGACCGCGCGCGAGAGTTTGTCGATGTCGCCGGAGGTCCGGGAGAGCAGATCACCGGTGCCAGCCCGCTCGATGACGCTCGGCGGCAGGGCAACAGACCTCGCCAGGAAGTCCTCGCGCAGGTCAGCCAGGATCGTCTCGCCGAGCACTCCGGCGCGCTTGCGAGACATCCGAGTGAAGGCGACCTGCACGATCAGAGCGGCGAGAAAGACCAGAACGGCACGGTTCACGGCGGTGGCGGTGGTCCCCGTCGTAAATCCCTCGACGAGGTGGCCCAGTACGAGCGGTCCAGCCAGACCGGCGATCGCGGCTATCGCATGCAGACCAACGACGAGCAGGAAGACGCGACGGTGGCGTCGGATCAGGATCCGCACGTAGTCGCGAACTGTCTTGTCCGAACCCACCGGCAGGGTGGTGTCGGAGGCGTAGGCCTCTGCGCGTGCGTCGCCGGGGGGCTTCATGACTCACCCTCTGCGCGCGACACAGCCGCGCGGTAGGCGTGGTCCTCGTGCATCAGGGTCCGATGATTGCCCTGTATCACGATGCGCCCGTTGCGCAACCAAGCCACCTGATCGGCGGCCTCAAGAATCAACGGACTCGTGGTGAAGATGATCGTGGTCCGACCGGCACGCGCGTCGCGCAAGCGTTGGGCGATCTGTGACTCGGTGTGCGCATCGACTGCACTCGTTGGTTCGTCCAGTACGAGAAGTGGCGCGTCCACGACCAACGATCGGGCCAGGGCGAGGCGTTGCTTCTGCCCGCCGGACAACGAACGACCCCGCTCGGCGATTCGGGAGTCCATCACGTCATCGGCGCCGTCGGACGAATCGCGCTCCGATGAATCACGCAGGGCATCGAGCACGTCCATGGCCTGAGCGGTCTGGACCGCGGCCATGGGGTCGATCAGTCCGGTGCGGGGCACGTCGAAGTGCTGGCGCAGGGTGCCTGACAAGAGCACCGGATCTTTGTCCTGCACGAGAACGGACCTGCGCAGGCTTAACGTGCTCAGGTCGTGGATGTCTGTCGCGTCCAGACGAACTCCCGGTCCGAGGGCACCTACCGGCGTAAAGCCGCCGAGCCGGTTGGCCAACTCACCCGATGCATCTGGATCGTTGGAGATGATGGCAACGAGTTGTCCGGCGGGGACGTCGAGACCCGACGCCTCGTCATGCACCGCCGGCGGTTGGTCACCGAAAGACAAAGCAAGCGTGGCGTCGTTGGGGCGAGCGCGCTCAAGGGTGAGCACGCGCACGACGCGTCGCGCGGCGACGCCCGCGGCCGTCCATTTGTTCGCGGCCTCTGTGATGGTCCGCAGCGGCATCGCGAGGAATGCCGTCCAGCCGTAGAACGCAACGAGCTGCCCAATGGTCAACTGCCCGTCGAGGGCGAGGTGTGCACCCCACCACGTGACCGCGACGACGAAGATTCCGGGCAGTCCCACCTGCAGCGCGTCAAGCGTCGAGCGCAGCCGAGCGGTATGGCCGGCCGCTTCGCGGACCGATTGGGACGCGGTTCGAAAACGGTCGAGGAAAAGGTCCTCTCCGCCGATCCCGCGCAGGACGCGCAGACCTGCGACAGTGTCGGCCGCCAATGATGTGGCGTAGCCAAGCCGCGCGCGCTGCTCGCGCTGGCGACGTTCGAGTGGGCGCAGCACCGGGCCGATGAACAAGCTGAGCAACGGCACACCGATGAGCACCATCGCGCCCATCGGCGCCGAGACGAATACCAGCGCGCAGCCCACAGCGACGAAGCTGACGATCGCTCCGGCGAAACGCGCCGACACATCGAAGGCACCGCCGATCTTCTCGACATCATTGGCCGTGACGGCCACGACCTCGCCGGTCGCCACCTGACTCGTGAGGTCGGCGCCCAGATAGGACGCGTGGCGTGCCACGAGTTGTTGGGTGCGCGAGCCGGCGGTCAGCCAGTTCTCAACAGCCTTCTGGTGCCGAAGCACCGACGAGATGGCTTGGATGATTCCGAGTCCGAGCACGGCAAGGGCGCACCAGATCACCCCGCTCACCTGGTGCTTGCTCGCCGCCTGCACGCCAGCGCCGACAAAACCCGGTACCACCGCCTGGGTGCCCATCCACACGACCCCCCAGAGGACTCCGAGGGCGAGGACGCGGCGCTGTTGCCAGCCCAGCCAGCGCATGTACCGGGATGCCGATCTCAGATCTGGCCCGCCGGAATTTGTGGAGCCGGGGTCACGGAGCGGCAGATTCTTCAACAGCATCGCCCGGACACCGTATGACTTTTGGCCCTGAGGTTTCGAATCGTTACCTAAGCAGCCGCGGTGGCGGGGCTGGCTACCCTGACCCGGTGTCCACCTACCCCGAGGGCGTCCTCACCGATGACATGATCCGCGCGGCAGTCGCAGACGGCGTCCTCGACGCTGGGGAGTACCGGATCGCCGACACGCAGATCCAGCCGGCCAGCCTCGACCTGACCCTCGGGGACTTCGCCCATCGCCTGCGCTGCAGTTTCCTGCCCGACCGCGAACCCGTGGAGAGCAAGCTCGCCGATCTGGGTGAGGGGCGCATCGACCTGCGAAAGGACGGCTCTGGCTTTCTGGAGCGCGGTGTTCCTTATCTCGTTGAACTGCGTGAACGAGTCAGTCTTCCGCCAGGTCTGCGCGCGAAGGCCAACCCGAAGAGCTCCACCGGCCGACTCGATGTCTTCACCCGAGTCGTCACTGATCGCAGCTTTCAGTTCGACGAGATAGGCGACGGCTACCAAGGCCGGCTGTGGCTGGAGATCGTGCCGATCTCGTTTCCGATCCGGGTGCAGTCCGGCCTCTCGCTCAATCAGTTGCGCCTGATCAGCGGTCCGAGTGTGCGCCTCACCGACGGTGAGATCCGCGCCGAGCATGCAGAGCACGGGCTGCTTTTTGATCACGGCTCGGCGGTCAGTGCGAGCGACTTGGCCGTGTCGAACGGGTTGTTCCTCTCTCTCGATCTGGTCGGTGACAACGGTCGAGTCGGTTACAAGGCGCGGCGCCACACTCGCCTGCTTGATCTTCGCGGTCCAGAGCCAGCGTCCGCCGAGGATTTCTGGGAGGTCGTGCATCACGAGAAGGGTGACCGCATCGTCTTGGAGCCGGAGGACTTCTACCTCTTGATGTCGCGCGAGCGCGTCCACATCCCGCCGCACCTCGCGTGCGAGATGGTGGCGTACGACCCGACGAGTGGAGAACTTCGCACGCATTACGCCGGCTTCTTCGATCCAGGCTTTGGCCATGGTCAGGAGCCACTCGGCTCGCGCGCAGCCTTGGAGGTGCGTGCGCACGATGTGGCGTTCATCGTCGAGAACGCGCAGAGTGTGTGCAAGCTCAGCTTCGAACGAATGGCTGGCGTGCCCTCGCGGCTCTACGGCAGCGACGTGAAGTCGAACTATCAGGGTCAAACGAGCACGTTAAGCAAATACTTCACCGCTCCGTTGGTTTAGGCCCTTTACTTCCCAGAGTTTCTTGATACCCATAGACCGTGAGCCCATTGCGACGTGCAACTGTTGCGGCCGTTTCGTCTGGCGCTTTGGTGCTCGCGCTAACGGTTGGGGCAGTGCAGGCCCACGCTGAACCGGGTGCGCCAGCGGACTCCTCTGCAAGCCCATCGCCTTCGTCCACTGACAGCACCTCGCCGAGTGCCCCGCCCAGTGCCTCTCCTACTACCACTCCGTTCACGTACGTCCTGCAGCTCGCGTTGCCCACGCGGATTGTCGCCCTGCGCAAATATGTGCTCGGCGGCACTCTGAGCCCGCGACCTGTGACAACTACGCGGGTGGACGTGCAGACCTACTCCAAGACCCTGAAGCGCTGGGTGTTGCAGCGGACCGGCAAGACGTACGCCGGTGCGGTTGCACCTAGCCTTCCCTGGGATGCGGGGTCCTGGACGACGAATGCGATTGGCGTTCTGCTCTGGCGCGCCATCGTCACCATCGACGGTAAGACTTATGTGTCGAACTCCGTGACGACGACCATCATCGCGGCAAACGACATCGTCGTGTCTGGCGCGCTGACGCGCGCGGATGTGCCGTACTCGTATCGCACGGGCTGTCCAGTGGGGCCTACGTCGCTGCGCAAGGTGACCTTCAACTACTGGACGTTCACCAACCGCGTCGGACGCGGGACCATCGTCGTGGCTCACGGTGCCGTTCCTGCTGTCGAGTACGTGTTCGAGAACGCTCTTGCCAAGCGTTTCCCGATCCGCCAAGCAGTGCCGGCTGACTACTTCTACGCGAACGGCCGTTACAGCCCGACCCTCTCTGATGAGCGAGCCATGCAGGAAGACGACACCTCCGGATTCAACTGCCGCACTGTCACCGGCGACCCGTATCGGATCAGCCAGCATTCGTATGGCAACGCGGTCGACGTGAACACTCGTGAGAACCCGTATGTGACGGGTTCACACTTCTACCCGGCCAATGGCCGCACCTACCTCAACCGCAAGAGCATTCGGGCGGGAATGATCACTCGATCGAGCGTCATCTACCGTGCGATGGCCCGGTATCACTGGCTGTGGGGCGGTCGCTGGGCTCACCCGGACTACCAGCACTTCTCAAGCAACGGCGGCTGAGTCGGTGCGTCCGCGGAGGAGACTGCTCGCGTTGGCCGCCGCTGGTGCGCTGACAGTTCCGTTGCTGGCCGCGTGCGGCAGTTCCGCGTCCGGTGACCTGATCCCCGCGGCTGCGTCTCCTTCTGCCAGCGTTGGCTCGGCGCCACCCGCCAGCCCGACCGATCCAGCCAGCAATGGCGTCGTCGAGCCTTCGCTGCCGGCGGTGCCAGCGACCACATCGGGACCGCTGAAACCTGCGAACCTGCCGGCGCCGGCGCTGCTCGGGAAGGGGTGGACCACCCGGGTCGATGCCGGAGGCGCCGAGGATGGCTACGTCGGCAACGGGACACCGACCATGAAGCGTGATCCGAAGGACATTGCACTCACCGTCGTGCCTTTCGGATGCTCGACTCGCTCGACTTTGCCGGAGGCTCGCTACGTGCTGGAAGACACCTACATGCACGGTTTCGTCGACGGCGTTGCTCTGCGGCTCGTCTTCGCGTCGAGTGCACAGGCATCAACCTTCATCACCCGCGTACGTGCCGATCGCGCGGCCTGCGTACACCAGTCGGAGGCGCCGGTCGCCTTTGTTCGCGACGCAGGACCAGTTGTGGTGTCGGAACGGTCCGACACCTCGACCACAGGTCGAAGTGATCCGTGGACTGAGTTGTTCCTCGTGCGGGGGGACCAGGCGTTGATCGTGTCCGCAGGGATCTTCGCGTCGCAAACGTCGATATTTGATGCCAACGCCGTCGCCGCGCGGATGGCCGCACTCTCGTTGTAGCGGCTCAGGCAGTCGAGACGACTTGGAACGCCTCGGCCAGTCGGCCTGGGGCAAGTCCGGCACGTTCTGCGTTGGCCGTCAAGAAGCCGCGAACGAAGCCCGATATGCGTTCGAAGTCCGCCATCTGAGAACGATGCGAGGCCAGCGCCGCGAGCTTGCGGTCCAAGGTAGCTGTGACATCCACGAAGTGGTTTGCAGACGCGGTCGCCATCAGCCAGGTCTCGCGCACGGTCCATGGCTCAAGACCTTCGTCATCGAGCAGCGTCATGTGCGCGAACGGATTTCGCGCGTCTGGGAAGATCGCGCTGATCGCGGCCTCACCCGCGGCGAGGTGGTCTGGATGCGACGCGCCGATGCGCTCCCAGTTGCGTTCCGGGGACTGAATCAATACACGGTCGGGTCGCACCTGACGGATCACCCGTGAGATGTCGCGACGCAGTTCGTGCGTAACGGTCAACTCACCATCCACGTAGCCGAGGAACCGAACGTCGTGAACGCCGACTTCCGCGGCAGCAGCGATTTGCTCCGCGCGGCGGATATCCACCATGTCCGTTCGGGAAACGGTTCGGTCCGATCCGCCCGCCTGGCCGTCCGTGACAATGCAGTAAGTCACCTGGATGCCTGCATCGATCCACGTGGCGACTGTGCCCGCAGCGCCGAAGTCGATGTCGTCTGGGTGAGCGGTGATCGTCAAGATGTGAGACACATCTGCGTCTTCCAGCACGAGAAATTCCATCTCTGTCGATACGGCAACTGGGTGACATCGTAGGAGAGATGCGTGCGCGCCCCCTGAAGTCGCCACCCTCGCCGACCGAAGAGCAGTGCATGCCAAGACTTTTCCGGCGCGGTGTTGTGCTGTCTGCACTCCTGCTCGTGGTGCCACTCACGTCGATGCTTGGTGCGTCCAGCGCCCACGCGACGATTCCGGTCCCGAAGGCACCTGCATTTGGCGCGGCCATCGAACCGCTCGCCTCGTATGAAGGCGCGGCGACCTGCGATCCGGTCGCTCGACCGGGGACGGTTGACCTGGAGAACCTGATCAAGGCCTCTTATGGCAGCACGAGTTTCGGCATCACCCGATCGTGCACAGGTGCTACCGCCACTTCAGAGCACAACGAAGGGCGCGCGCTTGACTGGATGATCAACGCGAACGTGCCCGCGCAAAAGGCTGTGGCGGACAGTTTCATCGCGTGGTTGCTCGCCACCGACAAGTACGGCAACAAGGACGCGATGGCTCGCAGGCTCGGAATTATGTACATCATCTGGGACACCAAGATGTGGCGCGCCTATGAACCGGGGTGGGGTTGGAAGCCCTACACGGGGGCTGAGGCGCACACAGACCACGTCCACTTCAGTCTCGACTGGGACGGCGCGATGGCGCGGACATCGTTCTATAGCGGCACTGCGCTGACGACTCCCAACTGCGCCGTGTCGACAGTTCCTGGCACCGCGCCCGCGATCAGCAGCGCGGGACAGGACTTTGTGCCACTCGCTCCCACTCAGATTGCCGCAACAGCGAGCGGCCTTGGTACTGGCAGGGCCTGCCGGGTGTCGGCTCCCCATTGGAGTGGCGACAAGCAGCGGCTCGACGTGCACGTACTAGGCGCAGGGGGTGTGCCGACCGCCGGAGTCTCTGACGTCGTGCTGGCGGTGAGCGCGACAAGTAATGCACCTGCTGTCATCACGACCTGGCCTACGAACAGCTCAATGACGCCGATCGCCGCCGCTTATGTGCCTGCGCGCTACATGGCGCGCAACGTGGTGACGGTGCCGGTGGGCGCCAGCGGCGACGTTAGTTTCGGGGTATCGGCTGGCGCGTCCTTCCTCAGCGTCTACGTGCTCGGGTACTACCGGGTACACACCAGCGCGAGTTACCACGCGGTGCCCGACACCTTGGTGAACCTCGGTACGACCACCACAGCGACGATCGCGGCGCATGCCGACCTGACGGTCTCGTTGGCCGGGGTCGCCGGCGTACCCACCAGCGGGGTGACCTCGACCGATCTGGTGGTGGCGACCCACTCACCAACCGTGAGCGGCGGGTTGAGCCTGCGCCCGCTCGGGTCGGCCGCCCCCGCTGTGGATCAAGTTCTTTACCCACCGGGCAAGGAAGCAGTCTCCGAGGTGCCGGTGGGCACCTCAGCGGACGGCGAGGTGGTGCTGCGTAACGACGGCACGACTCCGGTTTCGGTCAGTCTCGCCCTTGCTGGCTGGGCCGGTCCTGGCACCTCGACCATCGGCACCCCTGCCACGACCTTCCACGCGATGGCGCCGGGCGCACTGATCAACACATACGCCAACGCAGGCATCTCTGGTGCGCTGACCTCGGCGCGAGTGGTCAATGTGGGTGTTCGCGGCCACGTCGGTATCCCGGTGGTCGCCAAAGCGGTGGTACTCGAGATGCGACTGGGTTCGCCCAGCGCCGATGACTCGATGACGGTGTGGCCATCGACGAGCGCGAAACCGACCAGCATGTCGTTGACGACGTGGGCGCGCGTCGGTGATCTCGAGACCGTGCATGCCCTGCTCGGCACAACCGGGGTGGTCAGTGTCGCAAATGTCGGGGGGACCGCGCCGCTCATCGCACAGGCCGTGGGCTACTACGACTGAGGAGTCGGAGGGCGCTCGTAGACTCACCCGGTGACAAGCGGGGCGATCTTCGACGATTCTCTGTCCAGTGCAGACACCCTCTTCAACCTTGACCAGGCTCGCGACTCGCGACTCACGTGTGGATCAACTGCTCGCTGGTCTCAATCCGCAGCAACGGGCTGCCGTAGTCCACGAGGGCGGCCCGCTTCTGATCGTTGCGGGTGCGGGGTCAGGCAAGACGCGTGTTCTCGCGCATCGAATCGCCTATCTGCTTGCGGCTCGCCAGACGAATCCAGGCGAGATTCTCGCAATCACCTTCACCAACAAGGCTGCGGGCGAGATGCGCGAGCGAGTCTCCGGACTGGTCGGGCCGCGGGCTCGAGCGATGTGGGTCAGCACTTTCCACTCGGCCTGTGTGCGGATTCTGCGCGCCGAAGCCAAGCGATTCGGTTACACCTCGACCTTCTCCATCTATGACCAGACCGATGCGAACCGGTTGATGGCGATGGTCTGCCGAGACCTGGCCCTTGACATCAAGCGCTACCCGCCGCGTTCGTTCAGCAATCAGGTGTCGAATCTGAAGAACGAGCTGGTCGACCATGAAGCGTTCACGGCAAAGGCTCAGACGCATCTTGAGAAGACGTTGGCCGAGGCCTACGTCGAGTATCAGCGCAGACTGCGCGCGGCCAACGCTTTCGACTTCGACGACCTGATCATGACCACGGTGCACCTGATGCAGGCCTTCCCGGATGTGGCCGAGCACTTCCACCGACGATTCCGACATGTGCTCGTCGACGAGTACCAGGACACGAATCACGCGCAGTACGAACTGGTGCGACTGCTCGTGGGTGACGGCAAAGACAGCGTCGCCCCGGCCGAGTTGTGTGTCGTCGGCGACGCGGACCAATCGATCTACGCGTTTCGCGGCGCAACGATTCGAAACATCCTGCAGTTCGAGCAGGACTACCCCAACGCCACGACCATCCTGCTTGAGCAGAACTACCGCTCGACCCAGACGATCTTGTCGGCCGCCAACGCAGTGATTGCAAACAACCCCGACCGCCGACCGAAGAATCTGTGGTCCGACGCCGGCGACGGCGAGCCAATCGTCGGCTATGTCGCTGACAACGAACATGACGAGGCCCAGTTCGTCGCCGATGAGATCGATCGGCTGTCCGACGACGGCTTGGTCGCGCCGTCCGAGGTTGCCGTCTTCTACCGAACCAACGCGCAGTCCCGCGTCTTTGAGGAGATCTTCGTCAGGGTCGGCTTGCCATACAAGGTCGTTGGCGGCGTGCGCTTCTACGAGCGCAAAGAGGTTCGTGACGCGCTGGCGTACCTGCGCGTGATCGCCAATCCCAACGACCTCGTCTCGCTAAGGCGGATCCTCAACGTCCCGCGTCGGGGCATCGGGGACAAGGCCGAGGAGTACCTCGAGGCATTCGCCACACGTGAGCGGATCGAGTTCGCGGAGGCAATCACGAGAGCCGACGAGGTGCCGGGCTTGCCGCAGCGATCGGTGACGGCCATCACCGGCTTCGCCGGTCTACTCGATGCCTTGCGCACATTGGTAGAGGCGGGCTCCGCGCCTGCGACTGTCCTCGAGGCGGCGCTGGAGCAAAGCGGCTATCTCGCCGAGTTGCACGCGTCCACCGATCCTCAGGACGAGTCGCGTCTGGAGAACCTGCAGGAACTCATCGAGGTTTCGCGCGAGTTCGAGGCGGCCAACCCGGAGGGCACGCTTTCGGAGTTCCTTGAGACCGTGTCGCTGGTCGCCGATGCCGATGAGATCCCTGAGGCCGAGCTCGGTCCTGACGGGCTGCCGATCCCCGGTTCGGGCGGCGGTGTCGTCACCCTGATGACTCTGCACACGGCGAAGGGCCTGGAGTTTCCCGCGGTCTTCCTCACCGGGCTTGAGGACGGGATCTTCCCGCACATGCGCACGATGGGTGATCCACGCGAACTCGAAGAAGAACGACGGTTGGCCTACGTCGGCATCACCCGGGCCCGTCAGCGGCTCTACCTCACGCGGTCGGTCGCCCGAGCTGCGTGGGGGGCGCCTCAGTACTACCCGCCGTCACGTTTCCTCGAGGAGGTGCCGGCCCATCTCGTTGACTGGCGTCGTGAGGCGAGCGCCGTGACGATGGCGGCCCCCAGTCCGCGCTACCAGTCGCCGCGACGGACCTCGACCGCGCCGACGGTCGTGCTCTCGCTCGCACCCGGGGACCGCGTGACCCACGACACATTCGGGCTGGGCAAGGTGGAGTCGACAACTGGCGAAGGCGAGCACGCCCAGGCCCGCATCGACTTCGGCACGGCCGGCGTCAAGACCCTGCTGCTTCGCTATGCCCGGATCGAGAAGCTGTGAGTCGGCAGTACGCTGACCGGCGATGAGCACGATTCGAGTAGTCGTCGCCAAGCCTGGCCTCGATGGTCATGACCGCGGGGCCAAGGTTGTGGCCCGTGCCTTACGTGATGCAGGTATGGAAGTCGTCTACACCGGGCTGCACCAGACGCCCGAGCAGATCGTCGACGCAGCCATTCAAGAAGACGCTGACTTTGTCGGCCTGTCGATTCTCTCTGGCGCGCACATGACGCTCTTCCCACGAGTCGTTGATTTGCTGCGCGAGCGCAATGCGGCCGACATCCAAGTCTTCGGCGGTGGCATCATCCCCGACGCAGACATCCCACCGCTTGAAGCTGCGGGCGTCTCGAAGATCTTCACTCCTGGCACCCCGACCGGCGACATCGTTGATTGGGTGCGATCGCATGTGCGCGAGCGCGCCTGACTCGTTGCCTACCTCGTTGTCCATCACTTTGTCCGACCACGTAGCCGAACGAACCAGCTGACTGACGCAAGCCCAACGAAGGATCGTCCGTGGATCTCTACGAATACCAAGCAAAAGAGTTGTTCGCCAAGCACGGTGTTCCGGTGCTGCCTGGTGCGATCGCCGACACACCTGAAGCTGCCCGAGAAGTTGCTGCGTCGATCGGTGGCGCGGTCGTGGTCAAGGCGCAGGTCAAGACCGGCGGTCGCGGCAAAGCGGGCGGAGTGAAGCTGGCCGAGTCGCCAGACGAGGCCGCCGAGAAGGCACAGGCGATCCTGGGGCTCGACATCAAGGGTCATGTGGTGCACCGCGTGCTAGTCACCGCAGCAAGCGACATCGCCGAGGAGTACTACGTCTCCTTCTTGCTCGACCGTGCCAACCGCACCTACCTGGCGATGGCCTCACGCGAGGGCGGTGTGGAGATCGAGCAGCTCGCCGTCGAGCGACCGCAGGCGCTGGCGCGGGTGCCGGTCGACGCGCTCGACGGGGTCGACGCCGCTAAGGCGGCTGAGATCGCCGATGCTGCTGGGTTCCCTGCCGAGGTGCGCGACCAAATCATCGACGTCCTGCAAAAGTTGTGGACGGTCTTCATCGAGGAGGACGCGACGCTGGTCGAGGTTAATCCGCTCGTGCGCGACCCCGAAGGACGCATTCTCGCGCTCGACGGCAAGGTCAGCCTCGACGAGAACGCTTCCTTCCGTCAGCCCGATCATGCGGCCTTCGCAGACGCATCGGCGAGCGACCCGCTCGAGACGCGTGCGCACGAGAAGGGCCTCAACTACGTCAAGCTCGAGGGCGAGGTCGGCATCATCGGCAACGGCGCGGGACTCGTCATGAGCACCCTCGACGTGGTGGCCTACGCGGGCGAGGAATTCGGCGGCATCCGCCCGGCCAACTTCCTCGACATCGGCGGCGGCGCGTCTGCGCAGGTCATGGCCGACGGACTCGAGATCATCCTGTCCGACCCCGCGGTTCGTTCGGTCTTCGTCAACGTGTTCGGTGGCATCACCGCATGTGACGAGGTCGCTAACGGAATCGTGCAAGCGATCGCGTTGGTCGGCCAGCACGGTGCCGAGCTCGACAAGCCGCTCGTTGTTCGACTCGACGGCAACAACGCCACTGAAGGTCGACGCATCCTTGACGAGGCCGCACATCCCCTCGTCGAGATGGTCGACACCATGGACGGTGCTGCCCGCCGCGCGGCGCAGCGTGCGGCAGCGAAGTAAGGGACACGCAGAGATGGCAATCTTCCTCGATGAGAACAGTCGCATCGTTGTGCAGGGCATGACGGGCAGCGAGGGTTCTAAGCACACTCAACGGATGCTGAACTCCGGTGCTCAAGTCATGGGAGGCACGAACCCGCGCAAGGCCGGTCAGAAGGTCGACTTCGACGGAGCGTCGTTGCCTGTCTTCGCCAATGTCGGTGAGGCGATGGCCGAGACCGACGCGAATGTGAGTGTGGTCTTCGTCCCGCCCGCAGGCACCAAGTCGGCCGTCATGGAAGCGGTGGACGCGGGCATTCCCTTGGTTGTCGTCATCACCGAAGGCGTCCCCGTCCACGACACCGCCGCTGTCTACCAGTACGTCGTCAACTCCGGCACGACTCGAATGATCGGGCCGAACTGTCCCGGCCTCATCAGTCCAGGCAAGTCCAATGCGGGCATCATCCCCGCTGACATCACCAAGCCCGGCCGGATCGGGTTGGTCAGCAAGAGCGGCACGCTGACTTACCAGATGATGTACGAGCTGCGCGACATCGGCTTCTCGACCGCAGTCGGCATCGGCGGCGACCCGGTCATTGGCACGACCCACATCGACTGTCTCGCTGCGTTCCAGGACGACCCGGAGACCGACGCGATCGTCATGATCGGCGAGATCGGTGGCGACGCGGAGGAACGCGCGGCAGCGTTCATCAAGGACAACGTGTCTAAGCCGGTAGTCGGCTATGTGGCGGGCTTCACGGCCCCCGAGGGCAAGACCATGGGTCACGCGGGTGCGATCGTTTCCGGTTCGTCGGGTACCGCCGCGGCGAAGCAGGAAGCGCTTGAGGCCGCTGGCGTGCGGGTGGGCAAGACGCCCAGCGCAACTGCAGCGTTGATGCGCGAGATCATCACCGCCCTCTAGCCGCCGCAACCTAGCCAGCCAGAGTGCCGTCTGCGTAGCGCCACCCGGCCTCGGCGGGCGTAGCGTCACCCGGCCTCGGCGCCCTGTGAGACCTGTGCGACCTGTGCGACGTCCTCGGCCTTGCATCGATTCGCCCGGTCCTGCATCGCTGGTACGTGCCCCTTGCATCGGCTACTTAGGCCTTGCAGGCGCTGGAACGTATGAATCGCCGCATCAGCCGATGCAAGGCGGTGGGGTGAGGGGCAACGAAGCGGCAAGGTTCGGCGTTTCGTCGCCGAGATTCGCGCGGCCCGCTGCGACGATCGTTGAATGTCCACGACGTCCCGCGAGCGCACTCCTGCCCGTGGCAGCCGGGACGAGGGCGGCAGCAGGGACCCGTCGAGCGGACGCACCCGGGGGGATGACTCAAACCGATCGACGCCCACTCCGCGCCCGATCGGCGTCGTCGCACTGATCGGTGCGGTCTACGCCGCCAGCCTTGGCTTTGCGCTCATCGTGATCCCAGTGCTGATCGGGTGGGCCTTCGCGTCGTACTCCAACGCCACGACCACGAGTTGCCTGCGATTGGCGGCCGTGATCTGGCTCGCCGCGCACCACGTGCCCTTGGCCGAGGGGGGCGCGACCATCACGTTGTTGCCGCTGGGGCTCATGCTCGTTCCCGGCCTGATTCTGTGGCGGGTCGGACGTTGGGCCGCCCGGGTGGCCCAACCCAAATCCCTCGCCGACGCGACTTTGCTGACGGTGACGTTGGCCTTTGCCTACGGCGTGATCGGTGCGCTCATCGCAGGTGCGATCCCACCCCTTGGCGTGAAGGCCGAACCTCCCGTGGCGTTGTTCTGTTGTGGACTGCTTGCCGCGGTCTGCGCGGGCTGGCCGATCCTGCGCAGTGCTGGACAGGTTGGCCGAGTCATCAGCCTGATCCCGCCATGGTGGCGCGGTGTTATCCGGGCCGGGGTAGTCGGTGCGTTGATCCTCGTCGCCGGTGGAGCTCTGCTTGCGGCTGTTTCGTTGTCGCTGAACATCAGCGAAGCTGCCGATCTGACTCAGGGTCTTGGCACCGGCGTCGTCGGCCTCATCCTGCTGACCCTGCTCTGCGCCAGCTACGTCCCGAACATCGCCGTCTGGGCTACCGGGTTTGCGGTCGGCCCTGGCTTCGCCACTGGGCAAGGCACGGCGATCTCATACTTCGTATCCGACCCCGGCTCGGTTCCCGCAGTTCCACTCTTGGCGGGGCTGCCTCGGGCCGGGACCCCGCCCGCCGTCGCACTCGTTGGGCTCGTGATCCCGCTGGCCGCTGGCATCGTCGTCGGCTTGCTGGCCAGTCGGCGGACACAGCCGATCACGGTCGTCGACAGTCTGGTCGCGGGGGCGTGCGGCGGTGCGGTGGCCGGGGCTATCTGTGGCCTGCTCGTGCTTGCGGCCAGTGGATCGATGGGTCATGCCCGCTGGAGTGCGGTGGGCGCCTCTGCGTGGCAGGTCGGCGGCCTGGCCGCTCTCGAACTCGCAACGGTGGCCGCATTCACCGCCTACTGCACCCGCGAGGACTCACTCGTCCGATGGCTGTTGACGCCAGTGATCGCCAAACTTCGGCGGTCCTGACCTGCGCGCACGCCCGATATCGTGAGCGGGTGCCAAGCGAAGGTTCCACTCCGATCGTCGTGCTCGTTTCCGGCGCAGGCACCAATCTGCAGGCACTGATCGATGCCGTTGAGGCAGGACAGATCGGCGCGCGGATTGTCGCGGTTGGCGCTGACCGCGGTGACATCGAAGGGCTCGCGCGCGCCGAGCGGCACGGCATTGCCACCTACGTCGTGCGCCTCGAGGACTTCCCGGAGCGCCTCGACTGGGACGTAGCCCTGTCTGACGCGACCGCTCAGTTCGCTCCTGCATTTGTCGTCTCGGCGGGCTTCATGAAGCTGCTCGGTCCGGCCTTCCTGCAACGGTTCACCACGGTGAACACACATCCCGCACTGCTGCCCTCGTTTCCCGGGGCGCATGCGGTACGTGACGCGCTCGCCCACGGCGTGAAGGTCACCGGATGCACCGTGCACGTCGTCGATGGGGGCATCGACACCGGGCCGATCCTGGCCCAGCGTGCCGTGGAAGTTCGCCCGAGCGACACCGAGGATGAGTTGCACGCTCGCATCAAGGACGTCGAGCGCGCCTTGCTCGTTGACGTCGTCGGCGGACTCGCGGCCGGGGACATCCAGATTCCGGAATCCACCGAACGGGCCAAACGAAAGGTCGGCATCGGGTGAGCGACGAACAAGGGTCGGCGGCAACGACTGTGGCAACGGACTCGCACGGCGCGTTGGACAAGCGGCCCCTTAGGCGCGCGTTGGTCAGCGTCTACGACAAGTCCGGTCTCGATGAGCTCGCGCGAGCCCTGCACGAGGCAGGCGTCGAGATCGTCTCTACCGGCTCGACTGCTGCACGCATCGCGTCGCACGGCATCCCCGTCACCCAGGTGAGCGACCTCACCGGCTTCCCCGAATGCCTCGACGGTCGGGTCAAGACGTTGCATCCCGCCGTGCACGCGGGCATCCTGGCCGACCAGCGCCTTGAGTCACACCGTGAGCAGCTGGACGAGCTGGGCATCAAGGCATTTGAGCTCGTCGTAAGCAACCTCTACCCGTTCAGGGAGACCGTCGCCTCCGGAGTCAGTGACGACGAGTGCGTCGAGCAGATCGACATCGGTGGACCATCGATGGTGCGCGCTGCCGCAAAGAACCATCCTTCGGTGGCGATCGTCACGTCGCCCGACCGATACGACGATGTCGAAGCGGCGTTGCGTGATGGCGGCTTCACCCTTGAGCAACGCAAGGGTCTCGCCGCCGAGGCCTTTGCGCACACTGCTTCCTACGACATCGCAGTCGCGTCCTGGTTCGCGAATGGCTACGCCAACGATGACCGGGGTGAGGGTTTTCCCGCCTGGGTCGGCGCCGATTTCCGCCGCGGCCCGGTGCTGCGCTACGGCGAGAACCCGCATCAGCAGGCTGCGTTGTATCTGTCCGACGGCACTGAGGGCATCGCGCACGCGCACCAGCTCGGTGGCAAGGAGATGTCGTACAACAACTACGTGGATGCTGCGGCAGCACAGCGTTCGGCCTACGACTTCGCCGAGCCGACCGTTGCGATCATCAAGCACGCGAATCCGTGTGGGATCGCGAGCGCGGATGACATTGCGAGGGCTCACCTGAAGGCCAACGACTGCGACCCAGGCTCGGCCTACGGCGGAGTCATTGCTGCCAACCGTCCGGTCACCAAGGTCATGGCCGAACAGGTCGCGGGAATCTTCACCGAGGTGATCATTGCGCCGGCCTACAACGACGACGCGTTGTCGATCCTGTTGGCGCGCAAGAATCTGCGTGTTCTCGTCGCCCAACCCGCCACAAACGAAGTCGAGATGCGGCCGGTGGGTGGCGGACTGCTGCTGCAGACCGTTGACCACGTCGATGCCGAGGGCGACGAGCCATCCGCGTGGAAGCTCGTGACCGGCGAAGCCGTCGATGCGCAGGCGCTCGCCGACCTCGCTTTTGCCTGGCGCGCGTGTCGCTCGGTGAAGTCCAACGCAATCGTGATCTCGCGCGACCGCAGCACCGTTGGTGTGGGGATGGGTCAGGTCAATCGCGTTGACTCGGCGCGTCTTGCGGTAGCTCGCGGCGGTGAAGATCGGGTGCGCGGTGCGGTCGCAGCGTCCGATGCCTTCTTCCCGTTCCCTGACGGGCTTGAGGTTCTTTCCGAGGCTGGCGTGCGAGCGATCGTTGAACCGGGCGGTTCCATCCGCGATGAAGAGGTGATCGCGGCTGCGGCTGCTGCTGGTGTGACGCTCTACTTCACCGGCACTCGCCATTTCTTCCATTAGCGAGCGGGGTCGTTGGCTTGGCGTCGAATCGCGCCCGGCAGCGGTCCTGATCGCGGGGTTTGCCGGCTCGTTTGTTGCGATTCAGGCGCGGATCAACGGCGCATTCGGACGCGCGATCGATGACGCGCGCCTCGCCGCGTGCGTGTCCTTCGGGGTGGGTCTAATTGGCGCGATCCTGCTCGTGCTGCCTTCTCGCCGGGCGCGCGCCGGAGTTGTTCTGGCCGCGCGCAGCCTGCGTGATCACTCGTTGCACTGGTGGCAACTGCTTGGTGGTTTGGGTGGCGCGCTTTATGTCCTGTCGCAGACCGTTACCGTGGCGACTCTCGGTGTGGCGCTTTTCACCGTCTGCATCGTTGCGGGTCAGACCGGCAACTCATTGGTCGTGGACGAGATCGGCCTTGCACCTGGCGGTCGTCGCGCGATCACCCCGAACCGGATCGCGGCTGCGGTGCTCGCGGTGGTCGCGGTTGTCATCGGAGTCAGCGATCGGCTGGACTCGTCGAGTTTCAAGCTTGTCTTCGTGCTGCTCGTGATTCTCGCCGGGGCTGGGGCTGCGTTCCAGCAGGCGTTCAACGCGCACGTGGCTCGCGCTGCACAGAGTCCCACCGTGTCGAGCCTGGTCAACTTCACGGTCGGTTTCGTTGCGCTTGTGGTGGTGACGGCGCTGCTGCGGATCGGGTCGAGCGCACCGTTCCCGACGCTGCCCGCGCCGTGGTCGGGACATTGGTGGTACTACATCGCCGGTCCGCTCGGTCTCCTGTACACGCTCGGGTTGGCAATGACGGTGCGCACACTTGGCGTGCTGCTCTTTGGCTTGTGTTCGATTGCTGGACAGCTGATTGGCGCGGTGGTCGTGGACTTGGTCGCTCCCACCGCAGGGGCGAGTGTCACGTGGGAGTTGCTCGTCGCGGTGGCGCTGACGTGTGTGGCTGGGATGCTGGCCGCAGGTCTTCTGCGTCGTCCTCGTGTGACAGGATCGCGCGCGTGAGCGCACAGATTCTCGACGGTAGGACCACTGCGACCGAGATCAAGAACGATCTGCGTGCACGTATCGCGGGACTGGCAGCCACGGGCACACTGCCCGGACTCGGCACGGTCATCGTCGGCAACGATCCCGGCAGCCACTCCTACGTTGCAGGCAAGCATCGGGACTGCGCCGAGGTCGGTATCGCGTCGATCGGGCGCCAGCTTCCCGAGGACTCGACGCAGGACGAGGTTGAAGCCGTCGTCGCCGAGCTCAATGCGGATCCGACCTGCACTGGCTACATCGTTCAACTGCCGCTGCCTAAGCATCTCGATGCGAATCGGGTCCTCGAGCTGGTCGATCCATCGAAGGATGCAGACGGCCTGCACCCGATGAACCTCGGCCGCCTCGTGATCGGTGTCGACGCGCCACTGCCGTGCACTCCGCGTGGAATCGTTGAACTTCTGCGTCGCTTCGAAGTACCGATCAACGGTGCGGAAGTGACCGTGATCGGTCGCGGCCTCACTGTCGGTCGCCCGCTCGGTTTGCTGCTGACTCGCCGCAGTGAGAACGCCACCGTGACTTTGTGCCACACCGGCACGCGCGACTTCGGTCGGCACACCCGCGATGCCGACATCGTCGTCATGGCTGCTGGCGTACCCGGACTGCTGACGGCTGACATGGTCAAGCCCGGTGCGGCTGTGCTCGACGTCGGAATCACTCGAACCGATGCGGGTTTGGTCGGGGACGTCGATGCCACCGTGCATGAGGTCGCTGCGTGGGTCGCGCCGATGCCTGGCGGAGTGGGGCCGATGACTCGCGCCATGTTGCTGACCAACGTGGTCGAAGCTGCCGAACGCGCTGCCAACCTGGCCCGCGGGTAGCGCGGGGCCCTTCGCCGGTGAGCAATCGACTCAGAGGACTGGTGCGCGAGTGGCCGTTCCTCATCGTCGTGGCGGGCGTCTTGGTGTCGTTGCTCGTGGTTGCGATCCATCACTTCCGTCGGGGCGCCGTCCTGCTCGCTGCGTCCTTGGTGCTCGGCGCCTTTCTGCGGCTGCTGCTCCCGTCTCGGTCCGCGGGACTGCTTGCAGTCCGTTCCAAGACTTTCGACGTCTGCTGCTACGCGATCCTCGGCCTCTCGCTGACGATCCTGGCGCTGGCCGTCCCGCCACCCTCCTGACCCTTGCTATCCGTTCGAGGTAGCAAAGGGCTCGATGCGGAGGAGTCGATTACCGGGGGTTGCTGAGCCTCGGGTATGGTCGGATCAACGAAAGTCTCTCGATGACGAGATATCTCGCGGACTTGAGCCGCGAGCCTCGAATCGAGTCGCGCGACGTGCCAGCGAACCTCACCGAACCAACCACCGCGCCAATGCGGTCCGCTCTCGAAGGACCTCACGATGACCCGCACGCCCGTCAATGTCACTGTCACCGGGGCCGCCGGCCAGATCGGCTACGCCTTGCTCTTCCGCGTGGCCTCCGGCCACCTGCTCGGCCCGGACACCCGGGTTCGGCTGCGTCTGCTGGAGATCACTCCGGCGCTCAAGGCCGCCGAGGGCACCGCGATGGAACTCGAGGACTGTGCGTTCCCGCTGCTCAGCGGCATCGACATCACCGACGACCCGCGGGTGGCCTTCGACGGCGTCAACGTCGCCCTGCTCGTTGGCGCGCGTCCGCGCACGGCGGGGATGGAGCGCGGCGATCTGCTCGAGGCCAACGGCGGGATCTTCAAGCCGCAAGGCGAAGCGATCAACGCAGGGGCCGCTGACGACGTACGCATTCTCGTCGTCGGCAACCCGGCGAACACCAACGCACTCATCGCATCCGCCCATGCCCCCGATGTCCCGGCCCGGCGCTTCACCGCGATGACCCGCCTTGACCAGAACCGCGCCATCAGCCAGCTCGCCAAGAAGACGGGCGCGTCGGTCGCCGGCATCTCGCGCCTGACCATCTGGGGCAACCACTCGGCGACGCAGTACCCCGACGTCTTCCACGCGCAGGTCGGCGGGAAGGCCGCTGCCGACCTGGTCGATGAGGCCTGGCTGGCCGACACGTTCATCCCGACGGTCGCCAAGCGCGGCGCGGCGATCATCGACGCGCGTGGGGCCTCGTCGGCCGCATCGGCCGCCAACGCCGCGATCGACCACGTGCATGACTGGGTCCTGGGCACTCCCGAGGGCGACTGGACGTCGGCTGGCATCGCGTCGGACGGCTCTTATGGCGTACCCGAGGGCATCATCTCGTCGTTCCCCGTCACCTCAAACGGTGGCGAGTGGGAGATCGTTCAAGGGTTGGAAATCAACGAGTTCTCGCGGGCGCGCATCGATGCATCGGTGCGCGAACTCGAGGAAGAGCGTGACGCCGTCAAGACGCTCGGCCTTATCTAGTCGCCCCTGTCTAGTCGCTTGTCTAGTCGCCCTTAGTCGAACGGGAGCAGCAACGCATGTCGAAGATCAAGGTTCAGGGCACCGTCGTCGAGCTCGACGGCGATGAGATGACGCGGATCATCTGGGCGTTCATCAAGGACCAGCTGATCCTGCCGTACCTCGACGTCAACCTCGAGTACTACGACTTGGGCATCGAGCACCGTGACGCGACCGACGACCAGGTCACCATCGATGCGGCCAACGCGATCAAGAAGCACGGCGTCGGCGTGAAGTGCGCGACGATCACGCCAGATGAGGCGCGGGTCGAGGAGTTCGGCCTCAAGCACATGTGGCGGTCGCCCAACGGCACGATCCGCAACATCCTCGGCGGCGTCATCTTCCGTGAGCCGATCATCATCAGCAACATCCCGCGCCTTGTCCCTAGCTGGACGAAGCCGATCGTCATCGGCCGTCACGCCTTCGGCGACCAGTACCGCGCGACCGACACCCGCATCCCAGGCGCTGGCACCTTGACGCTGACATTCACGCCGAAGGACGGGTCAGAGCCGATGGAGCTTGAGGTCTACGACTTCGAGAGCAGCGGTGTTGCGATGGCGATGTACAACCTCGACGACTCGATCCGCGACTTCGCTCGCGCCTCGCTTCGTTACGGACTCTCGCGCAACTACCCGGTCTACCTCTCGACGAAGAACACGATCCTCAAGGCCTACGACGGTCGCTTCAAGGACATCTTCGCCGAGGTCTACGCCGACGAGTTCGAAGCCGACTTCAAGGCCGCGGGCATCACCTACGAGCACCGCCTGATCGACGACATGGTCGCAGCGGCGCTCAAGTGGGAGGGCGGCTACGTCTGGGCCTGCAAGAACTACGACGGCGACGTGCAGTCCGACACGGTCGCGCAGGGTTTCGGCTCGCTGGGCCTGATGTCATCGGTCCTGATGACGCCCGACGGTAAGACCGTCGAGGCCGAGGCCGCGCACGGCACGGTCACGCGTCACTTCCGCGAGCACGAGAAGGGCAACCCGACCTCGACCAACCCGATTGCGTCGATCTTCGCCTGGACCCGAGGCCTCGAACACCGCGGCGCCCTCGATGGGACTCCCGAGGTGACCGCCTTCGCGCAGACTCTCGAACGCGTGTGCATCGAGACGGTCGAGAGCGGCGCCATGACCAAGGACCTCGCCTTGCTTGTCAGCAAGGACACGCCCTGGCTGAACACGCAGGACTTCCTGGCTGCCATCGACGAGAACCTGCAGAAGGCGATGGCATCGGCCTAAGCCGTATTGCGCCGAGCGAGTCCGTAGCCAGACCAGAAGCATCTGGACCGGTAGGTTCGGACCCCAGGAGTCATTGACCGCTTAGGGGTGCGGCTGCGTGGGCGGCGACTTTGCCAAGGCCGGCCTCGTGCTGGCGCTCATCCTCGTGTCCGGATTCTTCGCGGCCATGGAGATGGCGCTCGTGTCGCTGCGCGAGAGCCAGGTTTCCGGGATGGCCTCGCACGGCCGACGCGGCCGCCTCGTCAAGAAGCTGCACGGCAACCCCAACCGCTTTCTTGCTGCCGGCCAGATCGGTGTCACGCTCGCTGGCTTTCTTTCGGCGGCCTTAGGCGCGGAAGCGTTCGCGGCTGACCTCGCACCCTGGCTGGTCAAGCACGGTTGGCCGCACGCGCTTGCGACGGCCGCTGCGTTAGTCGGCGTGACTCTGATCATTTCCTACTTCTCGCTCGTTCTCGGAGAGCTCGCTCCAAAGCGGATCGCATTGCAGCGAGCACAGGGTGTGGCACTTGCCGGATCGGGCGTCCTCGATTTCCTCGCGAGTGTCTTCCGGCCCGTCATCTGGTTGCTGTCGCGGTCCAGTGACGTGATCGTTCGACTTGTCGGCGGCAATCCAGCGGCCACCCGGACATCAGTCACTGAGGAAGAGTTGCACCTGCTCATCTCGGAGAGCGTTGAACTCGGCGCAGAAGGCCAACGAATCGTCACCGACGTATTGCGCGCGCGCGAGACCGTGCTGCGCGAAGTCATGGTGCCGCGCACTGAGGCTGACTTCATCGACGCGAGCACACCCGTCTATCGCGCGGCCCAGATGGCGATCGAACACGGGCGTTCGCGCTTTCCCGTGATCCAAGGGTCACCGGACGAGGTCGTTGGATTCGTGCACGTTCGCGATCTGCTCGATCCGGCGAACGCCGGACGCACCAGGCGGGTCGGCGAGATCGCCCGGCCAGTGATGATGCTGCCCGGTAGCAAGCCCGTCATTCCCGCGATCACGGACATGCAGGGAGAACATCAGCAGCTAGCGATTGTCGTCGACGAGTACGGCGGCACCGCTGGAATCGTGACGATGGAGGACCTGGTCGAGGAGCTGGTTGGCGAGATCCGCGACGAGTACGACGACCCGGATGATTCGGCGAGCACGGTGCGCCCGAGTGGCGATGTCGAGGTCGGTGGGCTGTTGAGCCTGCAGGACTTCGCGGACGAGACCGGGATCGAGCTTCCCGAGGGTCCCTACGAGACAGTCGCCGGCTATCTCGCCTACGCGCTCGGCCGACTGCCCGTCGTGGACAACCATGTGGATGTCGATGGCCACCGGCTCACGGTGCTCGCGTTGGACGGACGTCGGGTCGAGCGGGTCTTGGTCACCCGCCTCGCGTCGGCACCCGACGAGTCGCTTTGACACAATCGACCACCATGTCCACTGATCGCCCGCGCGTGCTGTCCGGCATCCAACCCACGGCCGACTCGTTCCACCTCGGAAACTACCTCGGCGCAATCCGCCAGTGGGTTGCGCTCCAGGACTCTTTTGACGCGTTCTACTGCGTCGTCGACCTGCACGCGATCACGGTCGACTACGACCCGACCGTGCTTCGTCGAGACACGCGTGTGTCGATCGCTCAGCTGCTCGCACTCGGACTCGACCCGCAGCGGTGCACGCTGTTCGTGCAGAGCCAAGTGCCCGCGCACGCACAGTTGTCGTGGGTGCTGCAAGGCATCACCGGCTACGGCGAGGCCGCGCGGATGACGCAGTTCAAGGACAAAGCGTCCAAGCAGCAGCAGGTCAGCGTCGGGCTGCTCACCTACCCGATCCTGATGGCCGCAGACGTGCTGCTCTACAACGCAGACCAAGTGCCGGTGGGCGAGGACCAACGCCAGCACTTGGAGCTCACCCGCGATCTCGCCCAGCGTTTCAACACTCGTTTCGGTCAGACCTTCGTTGTGCCCAAGCCCTACATCGTGAAGGACACCGCGAAGATCCTCGACTTGCAGGACCCGACTTCGAAGATGAGCAAGTCGTCGTCGGTCGAGGCTGGCGTGGTCGATCTGCTTGAAGACCCGAAGGTGGCGGCGAAGAAGTTCCGCAGTGCCGTCACTGATTCCGGGCGCGAGGTCGCCTTCGACCCAGCGAACAAGCCGGGTGTGAGCAACCTGCTGACGATCCAGGCCGCGATCACCGGTCGTGATGTGCACGAGGTCGCAACGGAGTACGCGGGTGCGGGCTACGGCGACCTCAAAGGCGGCGTCTCCGAGGTTTTCGAGACCTTCGCCGCACCTGTACGCGAACGTGTCGCTGAACTCATGGCAAAGCCCGAGCTCATTGACGAGATCGTTGCAGAGGGAGCTGTCCGTGCGCGTCGAGTCGCCGACCCGGTATTGGCCGACGTCTACGCGAAGTCAGGCTTCTTGTCCTGAGCCGGTGAATCGTTCGCGGTCTTCGATTCGACGACACGCGCGCCGCCAGCTGGGATGACCCGCACCGATTTCGGGGGTTCGTGGGCTGCCGTGACGTGTTCAAGCCCGGTCAACGGTTCGCGTAGGTGTGGCTCGCGCAGGTTGGCCTCGCCGTGTCGTCGGGTCCACGCAAACGCGCCGATGCCGATCGCAACCAGCAGGAGCGTGAGCCACACGATGGCGCCGACGCTTCGAGGATGCGCGCCGGTGCCCGAAATCCCAGCGGTCGCGGGTGCGGCGGCTGGCGGTTGGGCCACAGCGGTCGACAACGGTTGGGCCAACGTGCCCACCGGTGTCACCTTGTTGAGGTTGTCGAAGCCCCAGTTGAACAGCGCCTTGGCTGCGGGTTCGGAGTAGCTCGTGACCTTCATCATCGTGACGACCAGGGTGTGACCACCCCGCGTTACCGCGCCGATGTACGTGCGGCCAGCGTCGGTTGTGTAGCCGGTCTTCACCCCGATCGTGCCGCGGTAGCGCTCGGTCAAGAGCTTGTTCTCGTTGTAAATCATGTACGAGGTCGGCTTGGTACGGCCCCCGCCCGCTTTGGCAACCCCGAGCGGTGCGGGGAAGCGATAGCTGACCGTGCGGCAGTAGGTCGCGAAGCGGGTGTTCGTCAGCCCCTGCTGCGCGAACAGCGCGAGGTCGTAAGCCGAGCTGAACTGATGCGGTGTGTCCAGGCCACTCGGACTCATGGCGTGCGTGTCATTCGCCTGAAGTTGGTGTGCCTCGGTGTTCATCTCCGCCACGGTCTTCGGGAAGCCACCGTTGGCGTGCGCGATCGCGGAGGCGGCGTCGTTGCCCGATGGCAAGAAGAGTCCGTAGAAGAGCTCATCGATCGTGTACGTCGCCCCGGCGGTCAGCCCAACCTTGCTGCCCTCGGCGTTCACGTCATGAGCGGTTGCCTTGTAGGTCTGGGTCGGTGGCAGGTTGGGCAGCACGGTGACTGCGAGTAAAGCCTTCAACGTGCTGGCGGGTGGGAGCTCGAGGTGAGCATTGCGCGCGGCTAGTACCTGCCCTGTGGTCAGGTCGGCCACCATCCAGGACAGGGCTGGGTTCGGCGGCGCAGTCGCTCCGGCACCGAGGTGCACCAGGACCGCGTTCTTCTCAGCGAGCGTTGATCCACCGGGCGGCGCCACCACCGAACTAGCCAATGCCGCGGGGGTGATCGCGAGTGCAGGCGCCAGGGCGAGCGCGCCGACTAGGGCGCTGGCGCAGGCCGCTCGCAGCCATCGATTCGTTCGCATTGCCCGGAAAGGGTAAACCGGACAGCCCTGTGGACGGGGGTGCCGTTCCGCGCCGCGGGGCACACGGGACAATCGCCCGCGTGACGAGCACCGAATCGGGCCTGCCCATCAGCCCCCTCTATGGACCCGAGGCCTTGGCCGGATGGGATCCGCAGACGGCGCTCGGCGCCCCGGGTGAGTACCCGTACACCCGGGGTGTCTACCCGAGCATGTACACCGGCCGACCCTGGACGATGCGCCAGTACGCGGGGTTCGGCACGGCGGCGGAGTCCAATCAGCGCTACCACCAGCTGCTGCAGGCTGGCACGACCGGCCTGTCGGTGGCCTTCGACCTGCCGACTCAGATGGGCTATGACTCAGACCACTCGCTGGCGCACGGCGAGGTCGGCAAGGTCGGCGTGGCAATCGACTCGGTCGATGACATGCGAGTGCTCTTCGACGGGATTCCGTTGGACTCGGTTTCTACGTCAATGACGATTAACGCACCTGCTGCGTTGCTGCTCTTGCTCTACCAGCTCGTCGGCGAGGAGCAGGGCGTCCCAGGCGCCGCGCTGAACGGCACGATTCAAAACGATGTGCTCAAGGAGTACATCGCGCGCGGCACCTACATCTACCCGCCGCGGGCTTCGCTGCGACTGATCACGGACATCTTCACGTACTGCCGCAACGAGATTCCCAAATGGAACACGATCTCGATCTCCGGCTATCACATGGCCGAAGCGGGAGCGACTCCCGTGCAGGAAGTTGCCTTCACCCTTGCTGACGGCATCGAGTACGTGCAGGCGGCGATCGCATCTGGCCAGGACGTCGACGATTTCGCCCCGCGCCTCGCGTTCTTCTTCGTCTCGCGCACCACCCTCCTCGAGGAGGTGGCGAAGTTCCGCGCGGCTCGCAGGATCTGGGCGCGCATCATGCGCGACGAGTTCGGGGCGAAGAACCCGAAGTCGATGATGCTGCGCTTCCACACTCAGACCGCGGGGGTGCAGCTCACCGCACAGCAGCCTGAGGTAAATCTCGTCCGGGTTGCCGTTCAAGGCATGGCGGCGGTGCTCGGCGGCACGCAGTCGTTGCACACCAACTCCTACGACGAAGCGATCGCGCTTCCCACCGAGAAGGCGGCGCGGCTGGCGCTGCGCACCCAGCAGGTGCTCGCCTACGAGACCGACTTGACCGCCACGGTCGACCCGTTCGCTGGGTCCTATGTGGTCGAGACGATGACCGACGAGCTTGAGGCGGCCGCGCTCGACCTCATGGCGCAAGGTGGCCGACTTCGGCGGAGCCGTGGCCGCGATCGAGCAGGGTTTCCAGAAATCTGAGATCGAACGGTCTGCCTATCGCGTCGCTCGTGAGATCGATGACGGCGAACGAGTCGTGGTCGGCGTCAACAAATTCACGACCAACGAGGTTGAGGACTACGAGCCGTTGCGTGTGAACCCCGCCATCGAGGCCGAGCAGGCGGCGCGACTGGCGACCTTGCGGGCCGAGCGTGATGGCTCGGCGGTGACCAAGGCGCTGGACGAGATGGCGCGCGCGGCTGAGGGCACCGACAACGTCCTGGTGCCGATGCGCGAAGCATTGCGGGCGCGGGCGACTGTCGGTGAGGTGTGCGACGTCCTGCGGGGCGTGTGGGGGACCTACACGCCGTCAGACGTGTTCTAGCGGCCCTTTCCCACCCGGGACTGTCTGGCTCTTCCCATCCGGGACTGTCTGGCTCTTCCCATCCGGGACTGTCTGGCTCTCAAGGCGCTATAGCGCCACTAATGCCAGACGGTGCGAAGTGAGGGAAGGGCTACGAGCGGGAGGTGCCGCTTACCCAGTCGCTGCGCTTGAACGGGTCCCGCGCAGGCGGCGGGTCGAGCTCGGCGCGGGGGCAGGTCTCAAGCGTTAGGTGCACGCAGGACAGTGCGTCGTCGCACAGCGACTCGACGGTCCAGCCGGCCCGGCGTGCGGTGTCCGTGACCGTGACCTTGTAGATCGTGATCTGGTGGCGGTTCGGGGCGTCGTACATGACTGCGATGGACCCCACGAGGCGTGCCGTGCCACGAGTCCCGCCAGGACCGTCCCACGTGCGGTCATAGCGCTGCCACAGGGAGGAGGTCGCGTTCCAGACTCCGGCCCGCGACACATCGAGGCGTTCGAGTTCTGCCATGACCTGGGCAGCCGTGCGCTCATCGAGTAGTGCGGCGGGGCGAATGATCCGAACGTCGTCGGTCGACACCGTCATGTCCCCTTCATCGGGCGGTTACTGCAAAAGGTTGAGTGCGAAGTCCGCGTAGTTGTCTCGAGAGTAAGGACATTTCGGACCAGTGTCATGACGGCTCGCCGCCTAGAGTCGTGGCCATGCAGGCCCCCTCCGTGCTGGTGTTCCGGTCACGAACGGGCGGTGCCATGGCGGTGACGTGGATGGTGATCGCCCTCGTGCTGTGGGTCGATGTCCTGATCCAGGGGACGGGTTGGTCGCTGCTGTGGTGGTCACTGGGCTTGCTAGGGACGGTGTTCGTTGCCTATGTCCTCGGGGTGCGCCCGTGCGTGATCGAGAGCCCGTCTGGGTTGATCGTGGTCAATCCGCTGCGAGAGGCGACGGTGCCGTGGACGGCGGTCACCGACATCTATCAAGGCGATGTGGCGATCGTGGAGACAACGGACGTGGGAAAGATTCGCTGCTACGCGCTGCCACGGACTCGCAAGCGTCCCCGGCGCACGGCCATGAACCCGTTCGCGCCTCGGTTGCCGCAGGACTTGGAGATCTCGCCCGCTGAGAGCACCGATCCCCGCCTGACTTTTGCAGATGTGATGCGTCTGCACTGGGAGGAGCGCACGAAGGTGATCGACTCCGAGGATTCGGCGGTCCGGTGGAGCTGGTCTGCGGTTGGCGTTGGCGGATTGGCCGTCGGCATTGGTCTGGTGGTGGCGGCGTTGCTTGGCGCCGCACTGGTCTGACTCGTTGAGGTCTGATCGTTGATGGTTCAGTCACCGATGGAGCGGCACGGTCGCGTGCGCAGGCGGCTCACGTAGTCGCTGGGCGCACCTGCGGCCTCGGCAGCTTCGGCGATGATCCCGAGATAACGAGCAGAGGGCAGGCCGCCTTCATAGGCGTCGAGCACGTAGAGCCAGGCCGTCTCGTCGCCGTCGAGCGTCGAGACCCGGACCCGGATCTTGCGATACAGCTCGAGTTCGGCGCCCTCCCACCGATCGAGTCGGCGGGCGTCGGAGTCGGGCACGTCGTAGAGCATCACGAAGACCCTGTCCGCCTCGTCTTCGACGACCGAGGCGAGCGCGCCCTCCCAGCCGAGGTCCTCGCCCCCGAAGGCCAGCCGCCAGCCTTCGAGCCAGCCCGTCGCGTAGGGCGGTGAGTGCGGCGCGCGCAGTGCCATCTGCTGCGGGTCGAGATTGCTCCCGTACGCCGCGTAGAAGGACATGAGTCCGAGCGTATGCGCCGAGCCGAGCCCAACCAGGACAATAGGCGCGTGACTCGAGTTGTGATCGTTGGTGGCGGACCTGGTGGGTATGAGGCCGCGTTGGTGGCGGCGCAGCTGAATGCGGACGTGACGATCGTGGACCGCGAGGGTCTCGGCGGCTCGGCGGTGCTGACCGACTGCGTTCCATCCAAGACCCTGGTCGCGACTGCTGAGTCAGTCGCGCTCGCGTCGCAGTCCGGTGCGCTGGGCGTGCGCATCGACGGCGAAGCGCCGTCGAATGCCGATGTCTCTGTCGACTTGGCTGAGGTCAATGCCCGGATCAAGGCGTTGGCGCGGGCGCAGTCCAATGATGTCGAGGCGAGCATGGTGCGGGCCGGCGTGCGGGTGCTGCACGGCACTGGCTCGTTGACCTCAACGAGCCATATCGAGATCGCGCTCAACGATGGTGGAACGGATCGACTTGACGCGGATGTCGTGCTCCTCGCGACGGGCGCGCATCCGCGACTGCTCCCCGATGCCGAGCCCGACGGCGAACGGATCCTGACCTGGACCCAGATCTACGACCTCACGTCGCTGCCCGAGAAGTTGATCGTGGTCGGCTCCGGTGTGACAGGCGCGGAGTTCGCGTCGGCGTACTTGTCGCTTGGCTGCGATGTCGTGCTGGTGTCGTCGCGGGACCGCGTCCTGCCAACCGAGGATGCCGACGCCGCCAACGTCATCGAAGAGGTCTTCGGCCGTCGCGGTGGCACGGTGATGTCGCAGTCGCGCGCAGCCAAGGTCGAGCGGATCGGCGACGGGGTGCGGGTGCACCTGACCGACGGTCGGGTCATCGAGGGCAGCCACTGCCTGATGGCGGTCGGTTCGATCCCCAACACAACCGCGATCGGTCTTGAGGATGCAGGCGTTCGGGTCAACGCTTCGGGGTTCGTTGAGGTTGATCGGGTCTCACGCGCGACGGCGCGTGGTGTCTATGCAGCGGGTGACTGCACCGGCGTGCTGATGCTCGCGTCAGTCGCGGCCATGCAGGGACGCATCGCGATGTGGCATGCACTCGGCGATGCCGTCCATCCGTTGGACCTCACCACCGTGTCCGCCACTGTGTTCACCGATCCCGAGATCGCGGCAGTGGGATGGACACAACGCGAGATTGACGCGGGCGAGGTTGCAGCCAACGTCGTCAAGCTTCCGCTTGCCACCAACGCGCGCGCCAAGATGCAGGGCATCGCCGACGGCTTTGTGAAGCTCTTCTGTCGTCCGGGCACCGGGATCGTGGTCGGGGGAGTGGTGGTCGCGCCGCACGCGAGCGAGCTGATCTTTGCGCTGTCGCTGGCCGTCGACCAGCGCCTCACGGTGGATCAGCTGGCGCAAAGTTTCTCGGTGTATCCGTCGTTGTCGGGTTCGGTCGCCGAGGCTGCGCGCCAACTGCACACCCGCGCCTAGGGCGTCCAGTCGCGTCGGAGCAGTCCGAACACCCACGAGTCCGATACCTCGCCATTGACGATGCAGTCTTCGCGCAGGGTGCCCTCGCGGTGGAAGCCGACCTTCTCAAGGACGCGGGCTGATGCAACGTTGCGCGTGTCGGTCTCGGCCTGGACGCGATTCAAGTCCAGCGCGGCGAACGCCCACTCAAGTACCGCGCGTGCGGCCTCCGTCGCGTAGCCGTGACCCCATGCCGACTCGTTGAAGCAATAGCCGAGCGCCGCAGTTCGGAAGTCCTTGTTCCAGCGGGTCAGACTGCACCAACCGATGAATGTCTCGTCGCTCGTGAGGTCGATGGCCAGCCTCGCCCCTGAGCCTTCTTCAGCCATTTTCTGGCACGACTCAAGGAAGACGCGGGCACGTTCACGATCGGTCCACGGAGGCGAATCCCAGTACCGGAGCACGTTGGGATCACTTTGCAACGCGAAGAGCGCGTCCACGTCGGTGTCTGCGAAGGGCCGCAATCGCATTCGAGTGGTCCTCAGCGTCGGAGTGGTGAGCGACATGGGTGCCATGGTGCCGCGACGGCTAGAGCGTGCTGCGCAAATCGCCGTTCGCTTCGTCTCGATGGGTGCGTCCTCGCGCCCCGGCTTATGTGCGGCTAGTTCTGCTCGGGGTGGGCAACCTCGGTCACCAGAGCGCCCTGGGCTGCAGCGGAGCCGGAGCGCCCGCCGCCCGTGCCGCGAAGCACGAAGGCCATGCCCACGGCGAAGACGGCGCCGAGGATTGGACCGGCGACATATACCCAGTACGAACCGAAGTTGGCGCTGATGGCGTCCGGGCCGAACGTGCGCGCCGGGTTCATTGACGCGCCCGAGATCGGGCTAGCCCAAAGGCCGGCGAGTGCGATGTATGCGCCGACTCCGATGGCACCGATGACTCCGAGGTTTTGGGCGCCGGATGCTGTGCCGAGGATGACGCTGACCAGACCGAAGGTGAGCACGGTCTCCATGACGAATGCGTTGAACCCGCTGAAGCCGGTCGCCGGATAGTTCGACCCGAACGAGGCCGACACGTGGATGGTGGCCTGAAGAAACCAGGCCGCCAGGCATGCCCCGCCCAGCTGGGCGACGATGTAACCGGGGACCCGACGCGTGGGGAAGTCCCCACGCAGCCAGAACGCGATGGACACTGCCGGGTTCAGGTGTGCGCCGGAGACCTTGCCCATGAACAGGATCACGCCCAGCACCATGAGCGCGGGAGCCACGACGGCGGCCTGGCGGCTGATGGTGTGCGGGAAGGCCTGACCCATCATCCCTCCGCCAGCTGCGACCAAGACGAGAAAGAACGTCCCGAGTACCTCGGAGATCAGGCGGCGCCACTCCTGCGACGGGTCTGCGAAGTCGTCCATGGAACGTTCAAGGCTCTGGGCCTCGGACATGACTCGCCCGCGCAATCTGGCGAGGTGTGGCTCTGCCGGGGTTGCCGCGCTACTCATAACGCCCTCCCATCAAGAACCGCGGCCAAGGCTTGGCCGCGGTAGCGAATCGCGATGCACGCGTGAGCACGACGCGATCATGCCGCCGCCGCATGCCCCTCGGTGTGCACCGTTGTGTGCCGAGGGTATTGCGGCGGGCCCTCGTCATGTGGAACCACGGAGCAGCATGCCGCGTGACCGCGTCAACGAGCGTCAGTCGGAGTCTGGGGCAGCGTTGTCCGCGCTCTCTACCTCTCGGAGGTCAGCACAACGCGCGGTGCCGGTTGGACGACAGGTAGGGACCCCACTGACTTACCCGGAGGGCCATGGGACCAGATGAACGGGGCGCCCGGAGTTGTTAGTGAGCCCAGTGTGGGGCGCCGTAGGTCAGGCACACCCCGGCAGCCGTGGCCGAGACGAACACGCACACCAGAACCACTGCGATCACACGGAAGAAGGGCCGATGAACGCCGGGCATTGCGGGAGGCATGTAGGACATCGGAAGTAACGCTCCGCTGCGCAGTTGCAGCCAGTTCGGGTCAACCACAGCGTCGGGTCCGGCACTTGGCACGTCCTCGAACGCCAATGACGGATCGACCTCGTTGACCGCGTCGACGAGGTGGAGGTCAGACTCTGATGTCGCCTGCTGGTGCGCCGCCATGCCGACAGTGTGACACTCGGTACAGTGCTGCGCCCCTGGCAGGACTCGAGCCCGCGATCCGACCCTGCTGAGTGGGCCGAGGACGTGGGTAACCCCACGTTTCGTTAATGCATCCCCTGAATGCCGCTCGCGGCCCCACGACCGGGGGCGTCATGGCGCGTTCTGTATGTCGGGCACATCCTGGCTCGGCCGGTCTTGCAACGCCATCCAGATCAGCGGAAGCTGCAGTGGCACCCGGATCCACGTTGCGACGGCCTGCGCCGACCCGAAGCCGTGTTCGCCGGTCGCGTCGACAGCCATCTGGACGTTCCCGGGCCACACGACGAGCAGCAGCAGCGCGCTCGCCGGGCCACCCCATCGGCGCCTGGTCAGCAGGCCGTAGGCGCAGACGAGCTCGGCCACGCCGCTGACGTAGACCAAGGCAGTCGGCGCGGGCAGCGCCGAGGGGATCAGCGGCGTGAAGACGCTCGGCCGGGTGAGGTGGATGACTCCGCTCCCCGCGAACAACGCAGCGAGTGTGCGCGGCGCCCACGCACGCCGTCGGCGACCGCCTTCCCTCCGAGTCGACACACTGGACTCTCGCATGCACGCGCCCCCTAGGCGAGGCGGCTGGATATCCCCAGGCATTCGCACATGCCCGACGCCCTGCGCGCTAGACCTCAAAGGCGATCCCGGTGGGCAACCCCACGGGTCGTTAAGGCATCCCCATCCGGCGTGTTCGCGCGGCTGCCTCGCTGCACCGCGGGCCAGCCAGCGCCGAGGCAGCGCAGACCTGATGGCGACTAGCCGGACTTGCGGCGGAACTCGCGTCTGCCGCCGCGCTGGTGAGTGTCCGGGCCGCCGTGGACGGACTCACCCGACCGGGCCTCTGCGACGCGGTCAGCATGTCCCTGGTTCTTGCGTTCCAGCGCTTGTCGGAACTGCTCCTTCGTGGCGTCAGTGCCAGCCTTCGTGTCGGCCTTCTTTCGGGGCTTTTTGCTCGATTCGTCACTAGGCATATCCGCACGCTACTCGGGGAACCCGCGGTGAACCCCGATGAATAGCCCACTCGGGACGGGCCGGTGTGACCGGTGGTCAGCCGGCAGCCGATGTCAGAAGGCGTCACGTGGGCGTCTTGCCCTGCTCGTGCGGTCGAACCAGCGCCAGGAACTTGGTCGCCAACCCCACACTTCGTCAATACAACCCCTGGGGGACGCGGCGACTCAACCCTCGGGCGTGATCGCATCCAATCGTTGGAGAACGTCCGATGTGTTCACACCGAGAGCGCCAAACAGGGCTGCCGCAGGATCCGGTAGTTCGAGAGGGAGAAGCTGGGCCAGCACTTTCGGGGCGGTGACCCGTGTCTTGCTGCGCGTGTGCTTAACGGCTTGCTCAAGCGCTCTCTTAGCGGCCGGGGTCATGCGGAGACGGTCCTTCCGCATGACGTCTCTGAGGGTCGGCTTTTTAGGGACGGCGTGCATTGGCGGTGTCGGTGCGGCGATACCTGACGCCAAGCCCACCGAGCCGAGGGCTTGACGATCAAGCGCATCAAGAGCTTGTCGAGCTTGCGGCAGCGTCACGCCCAACAAGACTTCAGTGGAGGGGTCGTCAAACAAGGAGAGCAAGACGTGTTCGGTGCCAGTTCGACGATCGCCTCGGCGCCGAGCCTCATCACTGGCGCGCAGATAAATGGCCCAGACGTGAAGAACCTCTGGTGCAACGGAGTCAGTGGTCATGAGGTGTCCTTGTTGTACTTGGTATGCACGGATTGGCGGGTGACGCCTAGGGCGTCTCCGATCTGCTGCCACGACCAGCCCTGCTCGCGGGCCACCGCGACCTGGTGGGCTTCGACCCTCTCGGCGAGGCGATGCAGCGCCAACGAGGCGCGCAGCCCGATGGCCGGGTCGTCCGACGAGAGATTCGCGCCGAGTGTTTCGATGTCCACAGGGTGTCAGTTTGAACTGACACACTCGCTTTGTCAATTCAAACTGACACAGTAACGGCGATGGCAGCCGGGGTCGGATGCGTGCCCCTGACCTTCAGGCGCGGTTGGTCGATGCGAAGCATCGAGGTGGGTGCTCTCGCTGGGCGACCCCACGTTTCTTTAATACATCCCTGCCCAGGTGCACTGCTGTGCTCGTCGGATGTTGTGGGCGTGCGAATGTCTAACCCTGTTCGATGACCCTCACGTTGCATTGGCGTCTGATGATTGGGTCCGCCGCATTCCGGAAAGGCATCCAGCCGTTAAGTGCTGCAACTTGGGAAAAGCCGAGTTGGTCGGTCCACACGTCCACGAGGATCTGGGATGAGTGGGGGTACGACAAGAACGCGCGGACGGTGGGGTCAGTCGCCTGTGTCGACGCGCGCTGGAAGTTGGCTTGTGCGTCAGCTCGTGCAGCCGAGGTGGTAGCGGGACCGCCGAACGTAGGTGTGAGATCCGTGATGCTTTGACGAAGCGGGGCGCAGTACGCGGGCTCCGCCACCCCTTGAGTGCCACAAGCAGATAGGCCGCCGATAGTCACTGACAGGGCCACGACCGTCAGCAGGCAATGGCGGGCGGGCCGAGCGGTCATGTCGCTGAGAATACATCCGGCGTCGGGGGCGAGTTTGCGACCCTTGGCAACTGCGAGACTCCCGCTGCATTCAGGCCAGCAACCCCACGCTTCGTTAATACATCCCCGGGACATTGTCCGGACTACTGCGTAGAGGTCGACCCACACAGGCGGTGTGGCTAGCGGGTATGCAACCGACTAGTCCGTCCTACAAGTCCGTAACCGGCGTGCTGGCGAGCTCGGCAATATATTTTGCGGGAAGTCCATTGGCTCGTGCCGCGCTGACGATGGGGTCCCGATACGACGCCGTGGGCAAGAGCGAGTCATCGATCATCTCCGCGCAGGCGACAAATATCGATGCCTTGTGCCTGCAACCGTCTGAGCCGGCGACGGCAATGCTCTCAGGGCGATAGCCAGCTGCGCGTTGCGCATCCTCGACTTCCTGCCATCCGTGGTCATCGAGCTCGTAGAGGACTCCCCAGACGATGTCAGCTGCATCCCCGGTGCCTAGCGGGGAAAGTTTGCCGCCTTCATTGCTGCGTTTGTGCCATCTCAATGTGAAGCCAGACAAGGACCCGATAGTGAGCCGCCGTGCCGAGGGGGCCAAAGCCCGCATCCGCTCTTCATCCATGTTGGTGCCGACCGCGAAAAACCTCACGCTCAGGGACGGTACATCCGGGCAACGCAGCCTGGGTCGAACTAGTCCTTGATCTCGAGCAGGATCGTTCCGCTCGACACGGTCGCACCGACCTCGGCGGCCAGCGAAGTGATCGTGCCGGCCTTGTGCGCGTTGAGCGGCTGCTCCATCTTCATCGCCTCGAGCACGATCACCAGATCACCTTCGGTGACCTTGTCACCCTCCGCGACCTCGACCTTGATGATCGTTCCCTGCATGGGCGCGGTCAGTGCGTCGCCGTCAGCACCACCGGCCGCCTTGGCCCGCGCCTTGCGTCGCGGCGCACCCGCCGAAGCCGTCGACGAGCCACCGGCGCGCGCGGCGCCCAGACCTTCGGGAAGCACGACCTCGAGTCGCTTCCCATCGACCTCGACCACGACCCGTTCGCGCAACTCTTCCTCCGCCTGTCCCTTGGTGCCGGAGAAGGCGGGGATCGTGTTGTCGAACTCGGTCTCGATCCACCGCGTGTGCACCGCGAAGTCGCTGCCGTCCGTGGGCGCGAATGCCGGGTCGCGAACGACAACTCGGTGGAACGTAAGAGCCGTCGCCATCCCATCGACGACGAACTCATCGAGCGCGCGCCGCGAACGCTCAAGCGCTTCTTCGCGGGTCGCGCCGGTCACGATGAGCTTGGCGAGCAACGAGTCGAAGTTCTGACCCACCACGGTCCCTGACTCGACACCGGCGTCGACTCGGATTCCGGGACCAGCGGGTTCATGCCAGTGAGTGATGGTGCCCGGTGCTGGCAGAAAGTTACGGCCAGGGTCCTCACCGTTGATCCGGAACTCAAACGAGTGACCGCGCAGTGGCGGGTCGTCATAGCCGAGCGCCTCGCCGTCGGCGATGCGGAACTGCTCGCGTACCAGATCGATCCCCGCGACTTCTTCAGACACGGGATGCTCGACCTGCAGTCGGGTGTTGACCTCGAGGAACGAGATAGTGCCGTCCTGGCCGACCAGGAACTCGCACGTGCCAGCGCCGACGTAACCCGCTTCCTTGAGGATCGCCTTCGATGCGCGATACAGCTCGGCCACTTGCGCCTCTGACAAGTAAGGCGCGGGCGCCTCCTCCACCAGCTTCTGATGACGACGTTGCAACGAGCAATCGCGCGTGGACACGACCACGACGTGACCGGTCGAATCAGCAAGGCACTGCGTCTCGACGTGCCGTGGACGATCGAGGTAGCGCTCCACGAAACACTCACCGCGTCCGAAAGCTGCGACCGCCTCGCGTACTGCGGACGCGTACAACTCGGGGATCTCTTCAAGTGTTCGCGCGACCTTCAGACCACGCCCACCGCCACCAAAGGCGGCCTTGATCGCGACCGGCAAGCCGTTGTCGCGCGCGAATGTGACCACTTCGTCTGCATCGGCGACCGGGTCGGGCGTGCCAGCAACGAGCGGCGCACCTGCACGTTGAGCAATGTGCCGCGCCGCTACCTTGTCACCGAGCCCGATGATCGCTGAGGGTGGCGGGCCGATCCAGGTCAGTCCCGCTTCGATGACTGCCTGGGCGAAGTCAGCGTTCTCTGACAAGAATCCGTAGCCCGGGTGCACTGCGTCGGCCTCGGAGCGGGCGGCGATCTCGAGCAACTTGCTTGTGACGAGATAGGTCTCGGCGGCAGTGACACCATCTAGCGCGTAAGCCTCGTCGGCCATCCGCACATGCAACGCATCGCGATCGGAGTCGGCGTACACGGCCACACTGGCCAGCCCAGCGTCCCGACAAGCGCGTGCAACGCGGACGGCGATCTCGCCGCGGTTTGCGATGAGGACCTTGCGCACTGAACCTCCACGACGTTATCGAGCGTGCGCAGCCTAGCCAACCTGCGCGGGTGCGGACCGGATCGGCCCCAGACATGCGTCAGGGGCCGAAGGACGAGCCCTCGACCCCTGCGCGATGCCTCAAACCTGATCAGGCAAGTGCTCTGATATCAGGCAAGTGCCTTGGTCTTCATGTTGTCGTACTCAGCCTGGGTGATCGCACCGCTGTCAAGCAGGCCCTTGGCCTTCGCGATCTGGTCGGCTGCCGAGCCGCCGGACCCGCTGACTTGCTGCACGTAACTGTCGAACTCCTGCTTCGACGCCACCTGACGTTCCATATTGCGCTTGGCCATCCCCTGTCCGCGCACGATTACGTACACGAAGACGGTGATGAACGGGAGGAAGATCAGAAAGACGCACCAGACGAACTTCTTAAAGCCGGACTCGGTGTGGTCGCGGAACAAGTCCATGATCACGCTGAAAAGGATCATGATCCAGATGACGAGGAAAAAGAACCACAGGATGTCCCAGAAGACGTCCCAGCCACTCACGTTGCCACTCACGTTGGATTACCCCCGACACGGTCCAGGCCGACCGCATTGGTCGACTCTTGACCTGAGTATGCCGTGAACAGCGACCCCGAATGATGGTTAGAGGGACCAAAAATCGGTCCAGCGATAGCCAAGGTCGCCCATGAGCCTGCGCAACAGGGGCAGGCTGATCCCGATCACATTGGCCGGATCACCCTCGATTCGGTCAACGAAGGCCCCACCGAGCCCGTCCAGGGTGAACGCGCCGGCGACCCGCAGCGGCTCTCCGGTGGCCACGTAAGACTCGATCATGGCCTGATCGAGGTCGGCGAAATGGACCTCGGTGGAGGCCACGACTAGGAGTTCTGAACCGTTGGTCGTGTCGATAACGCAGTGACCTGTATGAAGCTGACCTGACCGCCCCCGCATCACCTGCCAGCGCGCGATCGCTTCGGCATCGTCCCGCGGCTTGCCGTAGCCAATGCCATCTATGTCTAGCAACGAGTCGCAGCCGACCACGATTGCGCCACTCGTTTCGGCTGCAACCGCACGTGCCTTCGCCTGCGCGAGCGCTTGGACGAGCACGGCCGGGCTGGTCGTTCCAAGGCTCGCAGCGACCGCATCCTCGTCGACGTCAGAGACGACAACGCTTGGGGCAAGTCCCGCTCGGCGCAACACATCGAGTCGAGCCGGTGACGCCGAGGCGAGGACCAGCCGTGGCGTGTTGGTTGAAGTCACGCCGATTCAGCGAGGAAGCGCAGAGCGCCGCCAGGCATCGGGTCCGTGTACGAGTGGATCGCGCATCGCGCGCTTGCGCGCGCCCCACGCCGAACCGGACGTCGGCCCAACCGTGGGGTCGTCGTCGGCACTGCCGCTGCGCGACGCGATGACGGCAAGAAGCGCGACTAACTCATCGTCCGTCGGAGCGCCGTGGACGACGCTCAGCAGCGGCCGCATGACTTGGTCTTCGGCAGTCGAGTCGTTCACAGCGGGATGTTCCCGTGCTTCTTCGGCGGCAGGCTCGCGCGTTTCGTGCGCAGTGCGCGCAACGCGCGCACGATATTGACTCGCGTCTCCGACGGCAGGATGACCGCGTCGACGTAGCCGCGCTCGCACGCGATGTAGGGGTTCGCGAGGGTGTCCTCGTAGTCGGCGATCAGCTCGGCGCGAGTGGCCTCGACGTCAGTGGCTTCGGCGATCTCGGAGCGATACAGGATGTTCACCGCACCCTGCGCACCCATGACCGCGATCTGCGCGGTCGGCCACGCGAGATTCACGTCCGCGCCCAGGTGCTTGGACCCCATCACGTCGTAGGCGCCGCCGTAGGCCTTGCGCGTAATGACGGTGACTAATGGAACTGTCGCCTCGGCGTAGGCGTAGATGAGCTTCGCCCCGCGCCGGATGATGCCGTTCCACTCTTGGTCGGTGCCAGGCAGGAAGCCGGGGACGTCGACGAAGGTCAGCACCGGGATGTTGAAGGCGTCGCAGGTACGCACGAACCGTGCGGCCTTCTCGGATGCATCGATGTCCAACGTGCCCGCGTACTGCATCGGCTGGTTGGCGACAACCCCGACGGGGTGACCCTCGACGCGTCCGAAGCCGACGATGATGTTCGGCGCCCACATGGCCTGGACCTCGAGGAAGTCCCCCTCGTCGAGCACATGCTCGACGACCTTGTGCATGTCGTAGGGCTGGTTGGGCGAGTCGGGGACGAGCGTGTCGAGTTCGCGGTCATCGTCGTCGATTTCCAGGTGCGCCTCGGACGGATAGGCCGGGGCGTCATCAAGGTTGTTCGACGGCAGGAACGACAGCAGCGACTTCACGTAGTCGATCGCGTCGGACTCGTCGTGCGCGAAGTAGTGGGCGACGCCCGACTTGGTGTTATGCGTGTGCGCACCGCCGAGCTCCTCGAACTCCACGTCTTCGCCGGTGACCGTCTTGATGACGTCGGGGCCGGTGATGAACATGTGCGAGGTCTTGTCGACCATCACGATGAAGTCGGTGATGGCAGGGGAGTAGACCGCGCCGCCTGCACACGGACCGAGCACGAGCGAGATCTGCGGGATGACTCCGGATGCGTGCACGTTGCGCTTGAAGATCTCGGCGTACAGACCGAGTGCGACGACGCCTTCCTGAATGCGCGCACCACCGGAGTCGTTGATACCTATGATCGGGCAGCCGGTCTTCAGCGCGAGGTCCATGACCTTCACGATCTTCTCGCCGAAGACCTCACCCAACGATCCACCGAAAACGGTGAAGTCCTGCGAGAAGACGCAGACCGGACGTCCGTCCACGGTGCCGTAGCCGACGACCACGCCGTCGCCGTA
>CAWKKI010000013.1:0-24937 GCA_963850215.1 uncultured Actinomycetota bacterium | reverse complement strand
CTCGTTCGGGTCTGCCAGCTCGCGAGCGGCTCAGCAGGTGAGCTCGGCGAGTGCGATGTGGTGAGCGGTGGCGCCGGTGCTGTCGTTTACTGAGGTGAGCCACCAGAGCTTGTCGCCGATGGGGTGCGGATTCCCGTAGAAGAGGAAGTTTTGGTTGATGGTGCTGGGGGTCCGGACGTCACACCAGCTGGTCGCGCCTGGTCGCAGCAGCATCCATGGTCGGGTGATGTCCTGCCCGATCGCAAGCAACGATCCGTCTGGTACGGCGATGGTTGCGCCGTCATAGCTGTCGCCGACTTCTCGGTCGGGCACCGGCGGAACGGCGATGTTGTGCCACGTCCGGCCCGCGTCGGTAGAGCGTTGGACCGTGAATGTCGAGGAGCTGTCGACCAGAACCTCGGACCCGTCGGCTTCGGTGAGTAGCTGAGCGGGCCAGCAAGCGTCGAGGCTTTGATCAAGGGAGGTCAACGCCCACTGGTGGCCGCCGTCGGTGGAGGCGATGACAGGTTCGTACGCACCGTCTTTGGCGCAGTTGCCTGGCTGGAACGGGCCGAAGGTGATGCATGGCCCGCTGGTCGGGCAGGCCAGCTTGGTTGCGCGCCAACTGCGGCCGGCGTCGCTGCTTATCTCCACTGGCGGCGCGGGATAGCCGCCCTGCGAACCATCGCCAGTAGGACTGAACAGCGCCGCGACTGCGTCACCTTCGTAGCGGAATCCGCCGAAGCTGTCAGCCTTCACGTTTGGCGGAGTTGGCAGTGGCGTCCAGTCTTCCCGCCGTCGCGGGTGAGGAGCGCGACGTCGGCGAACAGAGGGTTCTGATTGGGAGGTTCGACAGCAAACCCGGCCACCACTGCCGGTGCTCCATCGGTTCTGGTTTCCTAGCAGTGCCAGGGTGTCACAGGTCAGCGTTTGTCGGGCTTTCTCCTGGTGGCGGTGGGAATCCCATCGCCGTAAGCACGCGTTGCGCACTCTTCGTTGGGATCGTGCTGGTACGGCCTGCCGCTTCGATGATGATTGCGCCGCTGGTGCACCACGCGGTCGTCGAGGGCGTCGCCGGGTTGGCGGTGATGGGTTGCCAACCGTCGCTGGCCTTGCACCCGCCAACCGGCTGTGTTGATACTCGCAAGAGTCGGCGAGGCGGTGACGGTCAGTGCGCCGAACCCGAAGTACACCAGTGTCGGTCCCGGTTGAGCGAGCGACTGGAATTGCACTGGAGGACCGCTTATAGGCGCGGGTATTTCTTGCAGCTGATAGGCGTAGGGCTGCCCGTCGCCACCGATCGATGCCACCGGCGCAAACCCGGTGACGGTGACGTCTTCACCGGGCAACGCATGAGCCGGCGACACGGTCATCTGCGCGCACGAATCGGCGGTGTGGCACCAACTTGGTGCGTCCGCCGCGGGAACGTCGAGCTGGAAGCTCGTTGTCGCCTCTGCGCCACCCAGACCGCACGAGGGCGCTTCCTGCAAGCATTGGACGCCGATTGTGTACGTGCCCGACGCCAGCGGCACGACTCGCGGCGGTGATGCGTTCACCCACGGTGCTTGCGGCACCACCATCGTGGTTTGAAACGTGGTCGACGACAACCAGTGCAGGGTTTCGGCGGGGTAGGACAGACCACCCGGGCAGCCGTCCCAACACAGCGACACGCCATCCGGCCGTGGGGACAACGCGACCGGCAGGGTGCCGGTGATTGTCACCGTCGTACCCGGCGGCCCAGCTGCGGGCGAAGCAGTGACCTTCAAGGCCTGCATCGAAGGACTCGCTGGCGCGACATCCGTCGGAGACGACAAGATCTGCTCGAGCACGATGGCGTAGCCGCCGCTCGGTACACCGCCAACCTGCAGGCACTGGGAGAACCGACCAGTGACCGACTGCCTCGACGCCGAGCCTGAATCTGGGCAACCGCTGTCGCCCCATGGCGAAAGCGCAACCGATTCAAGGTCCACCAACGACGAAGGTGGCTGCGTCATTGGCGGCGACGCTGGCTCGGTGATCGACGGCGACGTCGCCGAGGTCGCAGATGCGACCGCCGCAAGAGTCGTGCTCGGCGACGACTGCTGCGATGAGGGTGGCGTGCTGCGTTGGGCGGCTGACGGTGGCCCCGAAGTGCATGCACTCAGGGCCAAACAGCCAACCACCAGCGGCACAAGAACGAACGAGTGCAGTCGGCGACGCGCCAAATCGGAACCTCCCCCGCCGGCCCCAAGATCCATGCCACAAGGACGCTACAGTCCGGCGAACGGTTGGCTCAACGGCTCCCACGGCTCAGCGCGCGTATGCACCGACGGTGTCCACCCCAGGTGTTCACGGTTGAAGTGGGCGGGTCTGCCAGCTCGTGCCCTCGTCGGTTGTGCGGTACTCGTTGATCGTCCAGGGACCGGTGAATGTCGGGCTTGGTGGGCCTGGTGGTAGCGCGTACGCAAATGCGAGCGCGTTCGTGCCGGCCGCGGCGAAGGCTTGTGTGGTCGGGCCTCCGCCGTCGCCGACCCTGTCGTCGAGTTCGGCGTGCCACGTCTTCCCTGCGTCGGTGCTGCTGAGGATCGGCGCACGTCCCCCGTACCGCCACAGGACGTTCGGACCGGCGGCGATGATCCCGTCGGCGTAGCCATACGTCTCCAGCGTTGCTTCCTGCTGCCAGCTGATTGCGCCGTTGCCGGAGGTGTACAGGTCCTTCGGTTCGCTGCCTGCGCTGGCCCCCGTTGTGCACACCACATAGATGACGCCAGTCGTGCTGATGGTCATGCCAGGTCCGAGGCTGTAGGTGCAGTACTTCTGCGGCAAAGGCCGCAGTTGCCAGCTCGTCCCGTCATCGTGGCTGACAGCGAGTGCGCCGACGCCGCCAGCGTCTCGCAGGACTGCGTAGGCGTTCTGGCCATGTCGCACGATCGACCCGACCTGTCCGCCGGGCTGGTGTCGCAGCGGCACCAATCGACCGGAGGAAATCACATCGATGGATGACGCACAATTCGAGAGGTCGCTACAGGCGACACTTGCCCAGACATCGCCGTTACTGCTGGCCATCGTGTCGACCGCCGGCGCCCCCGATAGCTGCACCCACGTCGCGCCGGCGTCGGTCGTGTGCCACACGGACGACCCGTACGCGAACATGTCGCTGGCGCTGACCATCGTCAGTCCGACAATCGGATCTTCCATGCTTGGGGAGCCGCTGTCTGAGACGTCGACGACCACAAAGTCTTGTCCGCGACGCCACGTCGCGCCGCCATCAGACGTCACGTCAACGCGGAATGCGCACGAGCCCTGAGATGGACAGTCCTTTACCACGATGGCACCGTCGGTGGCGTTTAGGAGTTGCGCAGCCGTCACGTAAATCTGCGGCTGGGACGCGTCCGCCGCCGACGACGCAGCAACCGGCGACACCATCTCCTTCGAGCTGATAGGCCCCGCCGAAGCTCCCCTCGATTCCGAGACGAAGGCGCGGGCGGACGACGGCGCGTGGGATGTCGCTACGGGACTAGAGGCGCAGCCAGCGCCGGCGAGAACCGCCAATACGACGTCGCAGATCCGCGATCTCACCGGGCACACCTCCGTTTACAATCCCGTCTGAAGACGCGCGACCACGCCTGGGCGTTGCGTCGCGACGCACGAGTACTGATCGCCGTCCCGCTTAACTGCGTTGCGGGGGAGTTGCAGAGTGCCTAACGTCGCCCGGATGACGTCTCACCTCGCGGCGCTGTGCTTCGACGCGAACGACCCGCTTGACGTCGCGCGATTCTGGGCGGGCGTGCTGGGCTGGGAGATGACCGATGATTCACGCGGAGGCATCGCGCTGCTGCCCAGTGATGACACCGGGTTCCGGCTCCGATTCGTTGCGAGCCAGCTACAGAAGGCCGGCCAGAACCATATGCACTTCGATCTGACCAGCAACCTCACAGATCAGCACGAGACGGTGGCGACGGCGCTACGGCTCGGCGCCCGGCATATCGACATCGGTCAACGACCAGACGAGGGCCAGGTCGTTCTCGCCGACCCGGAAGGCAACGAGTTCTGCGTCATCGAGGAGGGCAACGAGTTCCTTGCTGAGTGCGGATTCATCGGGGCGGTCTCATGTAACGGTTCGCAGGCGGTCGGCTACTTCTGGAGCAAGGCGCTCGGCTGGCCGTTGGTCTGGGACCAGGACCAAGAGACCGCAATCCGCTCACCGCATGGCGGTCCGAAGATCACCTGGGGTGGTCCGCCATTGAGTCCGAAGATCGGCAAGGACCGGCTGCACTTCGACCTCGCGTCAGACGGTGACCTAGGGGCAGAGGTCGATCGTCTCGTGGCGCTCGGAGCAAGTCGCGTCGACATCGGCCAGCGCGATGTCAGCTGGGTGGTGATGGCCGATCCCGACGGCCGCGAGTTCTGCGTATTGCCAGCACAGTGACCTAGGAACACTCGGAGGTGCACATGCCGATCTACCAGGCAGCGCACTACTAAGTTGAGCCGAGCGCGGTGGGCGAGGTGACCGCAGCGATCGACGAATTTGTTCGATACGTTCGCGAGAGCGAGCCTGGAACGCAGATGTACTCCGCGTGGCAGCAGGAGAGCGACCCGACTCGTTTCGTACACCTGTTCACGTTTGCCGACGAAGCCGCACACGAGGCGCACGGGCAGTCGGCCGCGGTGAAGCAGTTCGAGGCTGTCTACACGCCGCACCTCGTCGGAGGCCCGGTGGTGTTCACCGACTACCTTGAGGTCGCCACGAACACCTGACGCCGGCGACTGGCGCGTTCAGACTGGTTCCGTGGAACCTAAGTCCGCGAGGTCTCGTCTGAGCATTGTGAAGGCCGGTTTGATTGCGGTTCTGGCAGTGCTCACCCCGGTGGCTGCCTGCGCGACAGGAGCAGGCGAGCCGAGCTCGAGCACCGCAGCCAGTCGCTCGTCAGTGGTGTCAGTCTCGAGTTCGGCGCCGGCTTCGCCCGTTCCCGATACCGCGTTTCGGGTCGCGGCGCCGATCCTGGACGCCGCCGCAGGACCCGGCCCCCCACCCGACCAGCCAGCATGCACGCCGTCCGACGTGACTGCAGTCGCGCAGACTCGTCCGATCGCCTCGGGGGTGGCGGGCGTGGTCGAGCTAGTCGGAGCGCACTGCTCCTTGCGTATTTCAGCTGGACCGCTCGAATTGCTCGACAGCGCCGGAACACCGCTCGCACTGCCGGTGAACCGCACAGTCGTCGCCGTCAACCCGGCTGCCAATCAACGGTCTGACCTGCCGCTGGGGATCGGCATTGCCGGCTGGGGCTTCACCTGGAGTGGTTCGTGGTGCGGTCCAAAGGCAGCTTCGGTCGTCATCGCTCTGGACTCCGACGCAAGCCAGCCAGCGAGCGGCTCCGCGCAGCGGATCGTCGCACCCCTCACCGGGCCGGCACCGCCCTGCCTTGGCCACACCGCCGCCGTCCTCATGCCAGGGGTACCGGGCGGACCTACCGAGGCGACGTTGGCGGCGCCGCTGGAGTGGGCCGGACTGCGCGCGACGATCTCAATGCCCGCTACTACCGATGGTCACACGCTGCCCACCGCCGTGGTCGAGCTGCAGAACACCACCGCCGTCCCCATCGCGATCTCGCCATGCCCTGACTACGCGTTGGACGTCGACAGTTCGTTCGGCGGCGGCACCGCGATGCAGGCGGGGCGCGGCGCACTAACGTGCCCGCCATCTGCACGCGTCGTCCCCGCGCACGGCGCGATCAGTTACCACCTCGACGCGCAGCCCTTCGACGAAGGCGGTCCAGGAGATGGCGCCAATCCCGACAGCATCGTCACAGCTCGCTTTGCGATAGCAGGCATCCCCACTGCGCGCGCCACGCTCCGCGTCAACTAACGATCCGCTTGCACCTGACGTGACGTGAGGTTGCACAGTAGTTTCATGACCACGGTAGTTCCATGACTGACAACGGATACGCAATCGGCGAGCTGGCCACGCTTGCCGGCGTGACCGTGCGCACGCTGCACCACTACGACGAGATCGGACTGCTACGGCCGAGCGGACGAACCGTCGCCGGGCCTCGCAGGTACAGCCGCGAAGACCTTGACCGGCTACGGCAGATCCTGGTCTATCGGGAGCTCGACTTCAGCCTCGACGCGATCGCATCGATGCTGGCTGACCCCGGTTCTGGCGTCGAGGCTCACCTGCGCGCCCAACATCGGATGCTGCGCGCCCGCATCAGTCGAGACCAAGCGTTGCTGCACGCGCTCCATGCAACGCAACCTTGCCCAGATGTACATCGCTGACGACCGGTTCCGTGCCGCCTACGACAGCGTGCGGCCCGGCCTCGCGCAATACGTCCACGACGCCATCGTCGCCAACGCAGACGCACATGACGGATAGCTCCGTGCGAGCGGAGCTTTCGCCGTCCGGCTAACCGGCCGTCGGGTCGGCGACCGATCCTTCGAACACGACCACGCCCGTCTGCGGGTTCACGATGGTGTAGGCGAACGGGTGGTCGGCGCGCACGGTCAGCTCCGGCGCCCTGAGTGACGCCACCGCGAAGGCGAGCCCGGTGACGGCGGCTGCTTCGGTGCCCCACTCGTCGACATCGATCGTCGCGCGGTGGATGGCCTCGCTGATGAACAGGTCTGGCGATATACCAGCGAAGTCGGCCGCCGGGCTGAATGCGGCGTGGATGCCTAGCGTTGTGAGCACCGGCTTCAGATTGAGGGTTGTAGCCGACTTCCAACGTGGCAGGGCGAGATTAAGTGAGGTAGGGCGAAGTCCCGTCGAGATCTGGGCCAACGTTGCTGGCGCGAGCAGGTCAGTGAGCGGCGTGTTGGCAGTCGGCACGATGACGTACATCGTCAATGTGCCGCCGGCATAGGGCAGCGCGACTGCCTGCCACTTGTCTGAACTGGCGTAGCCGAGGGATCCGCTCTGGCGCATGGTCGGCACGGTGATCTGCTTGCCAGCCGCCGTCGTGAACGTGGCGTCGGACGTTGGTTGCCGCGTGAACGGTTCCGCCCAGTCGGCCTTCAGATAGACGGCATTGGCGAGCACAAGCTTCGTTGATGGATCAAGTGAGTCGAACAGTTGCTGAATCCGATTGGCGGTCTGCGTGCGCACCCAGGCATTGATCTGCGCGATGGCGGACGGTGATGCGAAATCGACCGTACGGACACCCGAGCCGTAGTCGGCGGCCATCGTCTTCAGAAACGCCTGCCCGATCGGTTGGCCAAGCTGTGCGAACAAGGCGTTGGCGATGGTCAGGATCGGTGCAGCTGGGGGCGCGTTCGGGTCACGACTCGCGGCGGGCGATTGCACGGGTGGCGCGGTGTCCTGCGTTGCCAGATCGCGCGCGAGCGCGTTCATCTGCGCGTCGCGCTCGGCGCTCGGGAAGTGCATGGCAGCGTCGATCTCGGTCGCCGTCGTACCACCTGCGCCGGCGCGGGCCATCGACAGCGCCATCTCGATGCTCAGTGGGGAGACGACGACGTTGCCGCCTGCCGCGGCTTGAGCGTAGAGGTCGTGGCCGAATGTGTTGATGCCCGCGACAAGAGCCGCGGTGGATAGCGAACCGGGATCGGCACGAGCCACATCGGTGGCTCTCACCTCGGTGGGTACCGTCACCTGTGCCTCCGTCGAAGACCTCGTGTTGCTTGCCTTCGTGGCCGAACTCGCACACGCGGTCAGCGTCGCTACGACAATGATCCCGACGCTCGCCGTGCCTGCTCTACTCAGGGTTCGCTTCACCGCGGTTGGACGTCGCGGATCGCGCACAGGTTCCTCCCGGCCAGGTAGCACCGCGCACTTAGAAGACGAAGGGCACCAGCATCTTGGTCGAGCGTCTATACGCCGGATAGGTGTCCGGGAAGTGTTCGGTCAGGTGGCCTTCCTCGACCGTCGCGCTATAGACGAAGTAGACCCCGGCTAGTGCCACGGCGATCAGCCAGGCCCAGCTCAGCGCCACGGCGGTGCCGGCCGTCGCGACCAGGATGCCGGAGTAGATGGGGTGGCGGACTAGGCGGTACGGGCCGCTGGTCACCAGCTCAGGGTCACTCTTCTGCGACATCGGGCTGCCCCAGTTGCGCCCGATGTGCAGGCGGGCCCAGATCGCGAACGCGAGCCCGCCCGCGAACAGGACGAGGCCCACTCCAGCGCGCAGTGGGTTGGTGTTGAGGCCGTGGTTGCGGAACGCACCCAACTTGATCAAGAGAATCGTGAGAACGAGGATCACGACCCTGATGCGCAACTCGCGCGACCATGCCACCCGCCCTCTCTTCATGGAGAAGGCAGCGACGAACCAGTAGATCCAAAACGCCGCCCAGCCGACGGCAAAAACGAGCTCGACCACGTGCATGCGACTCAGAGTGCACCACTACGCGGTGGTCCGCCACGAGCTCACTCGCGAAGGTAGTCCGCGAGGTTGCTCAATGAGGAGGTCATCCCATCGGCATGATCCTGCGCGGAGATGCCATCTGGAACGTTGTCGGCAGTGATGTCAACACGGCTCCCTCCCGCCACAGCAGTAACCTCCCAGGTCACGGTCATCGGCTGGGCGAACGCAGGGTCGTCGGAGACGAATTGCACCTCATACGCGACTCGCGCTCCCGGAACGATGTCGATGAAACGTGCCTCGACGATGTCGGAATCTGCCGTCGACTTGCCACGAGACGCTCTGGAATTTGTGTAGGTCAACACCATCCGATACGACCCGCCTGGCCGCGGCTCGAATCGTTCGATCCTGCCCGTCATGCCCGAGGGAGGCACCCACTTCGCGAGTGCTTCGGGATCGACAAGGGCGCCGTAGGCCTTCTCCGGCGATACGGCGATCACTCGTGAACCTTTGTCGGTACGAGGCACAACGCGAAGATACCCAACCCGACCGGCGACGCGTTCGGTCGCGGGCTACCCAAGGGCCTCCTGCCACAGCCGCTGAGTCTTCGCGTCGTACGCCACGAGGACACATCGCTGCACTGCAGTTCTTGTTGCGGTAAGGGCTCCGACGCTGATTCGGCAGGCCTCGGGCAGCGGGTAACTGTAGGCACCGGTCGATAGCGCGGGGAACGCGACGCTCGTGGCGCCGACTTCGTCACACAGCTCCAGACTTCGTGCGTAGGCACCAGCCAGGAGCTGGGCCGCGGGTTCGTCTCGTCCATACCTGGGGCCGACAGCATGGACGATGAAGCGCACGGGTGCCGGGATTCGGAAGGCAGGGGTCACCACCGCCCCGCCGATCCGGCACGGCGCGAGCGAGCGTAATGCTTGCAACAACTCAGGGCCGGCCGCTCGATGTATCGCGCCATCTACGCCTCCGCCCCCGACGAGTGACGCGTTGGCCGCCGTCACCAGCACGTCCACTTGCGCCTGAACGATGTCGCCTGCAACAACCTCGATCTGCATGATCTGATCCTGTCCGTGCGGAGAGCATCGCAATCCAGCGTGCCACGGTCGACCGAGGGCGAGCGGCTTGAAAGGATGACGACATGTCCCTGCGAATCCAATGCCTGTGCATAGACACGACCGATCCCGCTGGCCTTGCCACCTTCTGGGAGCAAGCACTCGGCTGGCGCCGGACCTTCGATGAGCCAGACGAAGTCGTGCTCGAGCCCGCGGAGGGCAGCCGTGAGGACGGCGTGGTGCCCGATTTGCTGTTCCTCAAGGTGCCCGAGGCAAAGGCGGTGAAGAACCGATTGCATCTCGATCTTCGCCCTGACGATCAAGCAGCCGAGGTCGAGCGGCTCACGCAGTTGGGTGCGAGAAGAGCGGACGTCGGTCAAGGTTTTGACGTCACCTGGATTGTCATGGCCGACCCGCACGGAAACGAGTTCTGCGTACTGAAGGCGCTGGCCGTCGGCTGAAGTGCGGTACCGGGGGAATCCAGATACGTCCACGGCTCATCGAGACCACGAAGGAGCACACGCGATGGCGACGCAGAAGCCGGCCAAGAAGGCCGCCAAACCAAGCAAGGGATTTACCGACGAAGAACGCGCCGCGATGAAGGAGCGCGTCAAAGAGCTGAAGGCAACGGGGTTGCGCGAAGACGGAGAGCGCGACGTGCTCGCGAAGATTGCCGAGATGCCAGAATCCGACCGCATCATGGGCGAGCGGATCCACGCGATTATGAAAGCCAGTGCGCCAGACCTCGTGCCGAGGACGTGGTACGGCATGCCGGCTTACGCGAAGGACGGCAACGTTCTCTGTTTCTTCCATAGTGCGGAGAAGTTCAAGACGAGATACGCGACGCTGGGCTTCAGCGACAAAGCGAAGCTTGACGAAGGAAACATGTGGCCGACCGACTTCGCGCTGACGAAGTTGACCCGCGCCGACGAGGCGCGCATCACCGCTCTCGTGAAGAAAGCAGTCAGCTGAGTCGTATCCCCGCGCACCCCACTTACGAGGTGGCGACGATGACCAGCTTCCCGTGCTCCGTGCCGACGTAGGCGAACCCGTCCGTGGCCAGTGCGGGCGTCGCGAACCGCGTCGTGGAGTCGCCGAGCGCGACCTTCGATTTCGTCGCGCCGGATCCCGGGTCGAGTGCAAACAGCGTGCCGGACGACGGGGCGACCGTCAGCACGGCGCCGCCGCCGACGATCGGTGAGCCGGACGGCGATGCATGCCATGACCCCGTCATCGCGGTCGCCGAGACATGGACTGCTCTCACGCCGTCCGTGCACGGAATGTAGATCGTGCCGTTGCTGTACGCCGCGCCCCCGAACGCCGTACATACCGCGATGGTCGGGACCTTGCCACCCAGACCGCCGAGCGCCCCCTGCTTCATGAGGTAGGCGTTGCCGTTCTTGCCTGCCACGAAGACTTGGCCGGTCGGCAGAATCACCGGGCCGGTCGTGCCGAGGTCGAGGTCTGCTGCGTTTTCGCTAGCCCACGTCGCCGGCGCGAAGAACGACACGACGCTCGTGCCGTTCAGTTCGATGACCGAGTCACCCATGTCGTAGGCGGCCTTCGGGTTCGTCTGCGCACTGTTGCCGACTGACACATAGACGTGTCCTGCTGGGTCGGCTGACGGGCCGGCCGGAGTCCAGATACCGGCCTCGCGAGAACTCGGCACTTGGTAGATCGCGGCGCCGCCTTGACCCGAGGTCGGGATACCGACGACGTAGCCGTGGTAGGGGCCGCAGTCGCCATAGAGGCCGCCGTACGGAACCCACACCTTGCCGCCGCTGAGTAACAGGGCGCCGCGTTCCTGCTCGACGTTCGCGTGAGAGCCCGGCGGGTCGACTGGTCGGGTCCACGCCAGGGTGCCGGTCTCCGCGTTCACTGCGACCAGCACGTGCTTGTCGCCGGACAGGAACGCGACGGCGAACACCAGCCCGGTGGCCGGATCGTAGACGGGTGTGCCAGTGATGCCGGTCGGATTGATGTTGCCGCACGGCAGGCTCGAGCCGTTGACCGGAGTGCCGACGTGCCGCGACCAGACGATGCTGCCGTTGTTACGCAACGCGTAGAGCGTGTTGTTCTCGGTCGCTGCGATGATCAGGTCGCCCTTCGCGTCGCGCAACACCAATGGACTCGCGTACAGGGCACCGTCGAGACTCGCCCTCGCCGCAACCTTGAGGCCAGTGACGGCGGGTACCGTGCCCGCATTGCCGGTGCGCGCGACGTCGTGGTGGTAGGTCGGCCAGACCGCGGTCGGAAACGCGGGGGGAGTGGCTGACGGCGTCGCGCTCGACGTCGGGGAGGGGCCCGCCGACGATGCAGCCGAGCTCGCGGCCGTGCCTGCAGCTGTGCTTGCCGAGGCCGGCGCCGACGAAGCCACCGCTGCAGGAGACGACGCGGCCGCGGACGTCGCCGCTGCAGAGGAGCCGGGCGCGGATGCGGTGGGCGCGGCATGCTTGCTGGACGTGCAGGCGGTGAGTATGAGGCTGCCGCCGACGAGGACCGTGAGCGCGGGTCGGTGTCCCATGCCGACCAGTCTGCCCACTCTGGGCCCATCGTCACTCACGGTTCGCGCAACTGTCAGACGCTTACGGTGCTCTTGACCCGTACACGTTGGACAGTCGAAGACCAGATGCGTCGAAGGGACCGAAGATGTACCAGCCAGTTCCGTTGACCGGCGACGAGAAGACCAGCCTGCACGTAGCTCTCCAGCGCCATCGCGATGTCGTGCTGTGGAAAATCGAGGGCCTGGACGACGACCAACTGCGCCGACAGATGACACCCTCGGGCACGAGTCTGCTCGGCATCGTGAAACACCTCGCCGCGGTCGAGTACGGCTGGTTCTGCTCGACGTTCGGACGCGCGATGGAACCGATGCCGTTCGATGAGGAGGACCCCGAGGCGGACCTGCGTATCGAACCAGGTGAGAAGACTCAAGACCTCGTCGACTTCTACAGCCGTGCCTGCCGTGCGGCCGACGTGGTCATCGGCGAGGTTGGCATCGAGGAGCTCGGCACCGCATGGTTCGGCGACCAGGTCTCGATGCGCTGGGTGCTGATCCACATGGTCGAAGAGACCGCCCGGCATGCCGGCCACATGGACATCCTCCGTGAGCTGATCGACGGCGCGACCGGCGACCACAACCGCCCCGGCTGATCGGCCCACTTGCGAGCTAGCCCACCACGCTTTACCTTCTTTCACTAAGGGATTAGTGGAAGGGTGATTATGATCGAGTTCCAACTGGACGCTGGCTCAGGCGTGGCGACCTACCTCCAGCTCGTCCAGCAGGTCCATCAGGCGCTCCAGCTCGGCCTGCTTGCTCCTGGAGACCAGCTACCGACGGCTCAACAGGTCGTGGCCAAGCTGGCGATCAACCCGAACACCGTGCTCAAGGCGTATCGCGACCTCGAGCGCGAGGGGCTGGTCCGGGCGCGGCCTGGCCTTGGCACCTTCATCACCAACTCGCCTCCCCGCACCGATCCCGCCGTCCAATCGCGTTTTCACGCGAGCATGACCGACTGGCTTCGGTCGGCGCGCGCGGCGGGCCTTGGACCTGAAGACATCGAGGCGATCTACCGCACGGCGTTTCGCAATTGCTTCGCCGAAGGCGTCGCATGACCGCCGTCATCGAAACGCGCGCCGTCCTAGAAACGCACGGTCTCGGCAAGCGGTACGGGCGCCGCTTCGCGCTGCGCGACTGCACGCTCGTCAATCCCCGAGGGCAAGGTCGTCGGGCTGGTCGGACCCAACGGCGCAGGCAAGACCACACTGCTCCAGCTTGCCGTCGGACTCCTTGCGGCCGACGGAGGGCAGCTATCGAGGTGCTCGGCGGACGTCCCGGCGACGGCGGCGCACAGCTCGACCGCGTCGGGTTCGTCGCGCAAGAGACGCCGACATATGCCCGCGTGTCAGTCGCCAATCACCTGCGCATGGGTGCGTGGCTCAACAAGCATTGGGACGGCGAGCTGGCGCAACGCCGGATCGGGGAGCTCGGACTGGATCCACGTCAGCGGGCAGGGTCGCTGTCCGGCGGGCAGCGGGCGCAGCTCGCCCTGACGTTGGCGATCGCGAAGAGGCCGGAGGTGCTGATCCTCGACGAGCCGGTCGCCAGCCTCGACCCGCTTGCGCGCCGCGCGTTCCTGCAAAACCTGATGGAGGTTGTCGCCGAGCGCGGGGTCAGTGTCGTGCTCTCATCCCACCTGGTTGCCGACCTTGAGCGGGTGTGCGACTACCTCGTCGTGCTCGTCGATTCGCAGGTGCAGTTGGCCGGAGATGTCGACGACGCTACTTGCATCGCACTACCGACTGTCGGGTCCGCGCCGAGACGTCGCCTACCCTCCCCGCGAATCAGAAGGTCATCGAGGAAAGCCATACAGACAAGCAGACGCACGCTGCTCGTGCGCACCGGCGAACCGATCTCGATCCTGCGTGGATCGTGAAGCCGCTCACGTTGGATGACCTAGTCCTCGCCTACATGGGCCGAGTAAGCGGCGACGATGCGGAGGTCGCCAATGCATCGCTCGAGGGTCGTTCGATGATCAGGTTCTCGTGGTTGCAGGCACGCATCCAGACGATCTGGGGCATCGGCGCGATCGCGATCATCGCGGCCGCCCTCGGGATCAGTGGCCCCCGACTCGCGCACCTCTACCACGACCACCGCTGCGACCTGCCCAGACCCGAGGCGACTGCCCCTCCGCAATGAACGCGTTCCTTAGCAATGACAGTGCAACCCGAACCGGCCTCGGCGTGCTCGTCGTGTGTCTGCCTGGACTCCTCGGCATCTTCTGGGGCGCGCCCCTCGTTGCCCGCGAATTCGAAGCCGGCACGTTTTGTCTCGCGTGGACACAAGGTGTCACCCGGGCTCGCTGGCTGGCCGCCAAGCTCGGCGTCGTCGGCCTCGCGAGCATCGCGGCCACCGGATTGCTGAGCTTCGTGTTGACCTGGTGGGCGAGCCCGCTCGACCACGCGCGCATGAAGGTGTTCGACTCATTCGATCAGCGCGACATCGCCCCACTCGGCTACGCGATATTCGCACTGGCGCTGGGAGTCACCGCAGGGATTGCCATCCGTCGCACGGTTCCGGCCATGGCGACAACGTTGATCGCGTACGTCGGCGCGCGCATCGTCATGACTTCATGGTTGCGACCGCTCCTGATGAGCCCGTTGCACCGCAGCCTGCCACTCGACCCGGCGTCGACGGGCTACGGTTCACAAGCTTCGGGCCTGTCCGGCCTCGTTTTTCTCCTCGGCGCCCACAAGCCACAGGAAGCGCTAGAACCCGCCACGCCGGCGATGCCGAACGCGTGGATCTACTCGGACCGGATCGTCGACAGGTCCGGCCATGCACTCACGAGTCGGGTGCTGCATGCGGACTGCCCGACGATCGGCGGCAACTCTGGTGGTCCCGGGCCCTCGGGAGGAGCAGGGTCAACGCATAGCGAGGTGCCTGCGTCCGTGCAGCAAGCGATGCACACGTGCGTTGCGAAGGTTGGCGCGACGTACCACCAACTCGTGACCTACCAGCCGGGCAGCCGTTACTGGGCGTTCCAGTGGTACGAGGTCGCTATCTTCGTCGGTGCGGCTGCAGTTCTCGGTGCGATCAGCTTCTGGGCGATTCGCCGCCGGCTGTCCTGAACCTCAGTCCGACCAGAGCGCGATCGCTGTCTGCGTATCGGGCGGGATTTCGGTGAAGCCGGCGTCCCGCACCACAACGCGGGCGGAGGCCGACAACCGCGCCCACCCATCGCCGGCCGGCCTTACGAGGCGAACGCCGAAGCCCGTCGCGCGCCACTCAGTCAACGTCGCGCCAAGGCAAGCGCCAACTGTGCCGCGTGCGCGACCTGCACGGCCGCCTTCAACGGGCTCATCGTTACGTGCGGCGTGACCGCGATCGGGAGAATGCCAGGGGCGGCGGACGACGGGGTGCCGGGCTCGAGATCGAGGCCGGCGACTTGAAGCTTGGCGATCTGCGGCGGCACGGCGTCGGTCGGTCCAGGAACGAACGCGCGCACCTGCGCGCCGGCATGGGAGACGGTAACCCCGGGAAGCTCTGCCGCCGCGTCCCATCTCGAGCCTCGTGCCCGGCGCGCGACTTTGCGGATCCGGCCGTCGAGCCAGCGCTGAACCTCGTCATGCCACTCTCCGTCGACAGTTCGAGGGTCGTCGAGGAGCCGCACGACGGCCGTCGCGGCGGCTTCGGCGACGGCAGCTGCGGTCGGCTCGTCACCCTTTTCCGCGCGCACCACGATGGGCATCGCCCACGGTGCTTCCCCCGGCGGATCCCGATACTCAGGCACCCGCTCATCCTGTCCCACCGCAGGATCGGTCGTGGCCCGGCGCGACCGGCTGGCGCAGGTCGATACATTCGGCGGATGAGCGATCAGCCTGTGAGCGACGACGCGGGGCCGACGGCTGCGCAGCGACGCGAGCGCATCGACGCCGGCGGTGCCACGAAGTATCACGAGGCGAACGCCTCGAAGGGCAAGATGTTCGCTCGCGACCGGGTGCGCGCGCTCGTCGACGCGGGCTCCTTTGTCGAGGACGGCGCTTTCGCGAACGCGTTAGCGGCTGATCTACCGGCCGACGGCGTCGTGACCGGCACCGCAACCATCGACGGGCGCCCCGTGGCGTTGCTGGCGAACGACTCCACGGTCAAGGCCGGTTCGTGGGGCGCGCGCACTGTCGAGAAGATGGTTCGGATCGTGGAATTCGCCTACAACGTGGGTATCCCGATGGTCTATCTCGTCGATTCGGCCGGCGCGCGGATCACCGATCAAGTTGCGATGTTCCCCGGACGTCGAGGCGCTGGCCATCTGTTTCACACGCAGGTGCGGGCAAGCGGTTCGATTCCGCAGGTCTGCGCGTTGTTCGGACCGAGTGCGGCCGGCGGCGCGTATGTGCCGGCGTTCTGCGACATCGTGATCATGGTCGAAGGCAACGCCTCGATGTACCTCGGCTCCGACCGCATGGTCGAAATGGTGACTGGCGAGAAGACCACGCTCGAGGCCATGGGCGGTGCTCGCATGCACTGCACAGAGTCAGGAGTCGGACACGTCCTTGTGCACAGCGAGAACGAGGCGCTGGCCAGCGTGCGCCGCTACCTGTCGTTCCTTCCGTCGAACTGGCAGGGCAATCCGCCCGATGCACCAGCGCGGGAGGCCGAGCAGATCGACCTTCGTGCGCTCGTCCCCGCCAACGAGCGGCTGGCGTTCGACATGCGTCGATTCATCAGCGGTCTGGTCGACCTCGGGAGCATGTTCGAAATCCACCAGTTGTGGGCCCGCGAGGTCGTCGTGGGGCTGGCTCGCCTTGGGGGCAAGGCGGTTGGCATCGTCGCCAACAACTCGCTGCACAAGGGCGGCGTGCTCTTCGTCGACTCCGCAGACAAGGCGGCCCGGTTCATCCAACTGTGCGATGCGTTCAACGTGCCATTGATCTTCCTGGCTGATGTGCCGGGATTCATGGTCGGTGCCGCCGTCGAGAAGGCCGGCATCATCAGGCACGGCGCCAAGATGGTGAGCGCCGTTTCGGAGGCAACCGTGCCGAAGTTCTGCGTGGTCGTGCGCAAGGCGTATGGCGCGGGCCTCTACGCGATGGCCGGCCCTGGATTCGAGCCGGACGCGACTCTGGCACTGCCGACCGCCAAGATCGCGGTGATGGGTGCCGACGCGGCGGTCAACGCCGTGCACGCCAACCGGCTCGCCGCGATCGCCACCGACGACGAACGCGCCGCGGTGGTCGCCAGCCTGCGGGCCGAGTACGAAGCCGACATCGACATCATGCGGCTGGCCGCTGAACTGGTTGTCGACGACATCGTCGAGCCTGAGGACCTGCGGGCCAACCTGATGCGCCGCGCGAACGTGGCCTCGACCAAGGAGCGGGCGTTTTCGCGAAGGCGCCACGGGATCACTCCGGTTTAGCGTCACTGGCACATACCATTTCGGCATGGTCGCTGTTTTGCTCGCCGAGGATGATCCGTCGATATCCGAGCCACTGGCTCGTGCCCTGCGTCGCGAAGGTTACGAGGTCTCAGTTCGCGACGACGGCAGCGAGGCATTGCACCTCGTGCTCGAAGGGGGCTTCGACCTGGTGATCCTCGACCTGGGCCTCCCGACGATGGACGGCCTCGAGGTGTGCCGCCGGTTGCGGGCGGAAGGCCGCTCGATCCCCGTCCTGGTGTTGACGGCTCGAGTCGAGGAGGTCGACCTGGTGGTCGGCCTCGATGCTGGCGCCGACGACTACGTCACCAAGCCGTTTCGGCTCGCGGAGTTGCTCGCCCGGATCAGGGCGCTTGTTGCGTCGTGGCGGCACCGAGGTGCCCGATGTCAACGGCGTCCGCCTCAACGCGGAGTCGCGCCGCGCGTGGCTTGGCGACGAGGAACTCGCGCTGACGGCGAAGGAATTCGACCTGCTGAACGTCTTGGTTCTCGGGGCCGGCAAGGTGATCACCCGCGACCAGCTGATGCGCGAAGTGTGGGATGCCAGCCGCGACACCTCGTCGAAGACACTCGACATGCACATCTCGTGGCTGCGACGAAAGCTCGGCGACGACGCTTCATCGCCCCGCCTGATCACCACGGTTCGTGGGCTCGGGTTCCGTTTCGAGTTGAGCTAACGCGCGTCACGCTGACCGTGTCAGGGCCGCGGGCCGCGACGCCGGCCGGATCACAACGACCAAGGAGCGCCGGTGCGTAGGCGGTTGCTGATCTCGACCCTGGGAGTCGCGGTCGTCTCGGTGATCCTTCTCGGGATCCCATTGGGGATCGTCACGACGCGGCTGATCCGCGCCGAAGCGCAAAAACGGATCAACGCGGAGGCTGCCGCAGGTGGCCGCTGCCGTCAATGGGGAAACGGATGCGTCGGTGGAAGGCACCGGTGACGTGCTCGGGCAGTTCGCCGGCGAGCGACCGCTATATCTCCGTTCGCCGCAATGGCCTCGTCGTCTCGACTGGCGCGACGATAAGCGGCCCGGTCACAGAAGGGCGTCGCGCTCGGGGCACACGGCGAGGTCGTTACGGTGTCGAGTCGGCGAAGGCGACCAACGACGAGTTAGTGACCGTCTGGGTCGGCGTTGCTGCGCGCGCGATCGTGGCACTGGCGGCCGCGGTCGAGCTGGCGAGGCGGCAGGCCAAGCGGCTCGCGGGTCCGCTGGAAGATCTCGCAGTTGGCGCCGAGCAACTCGGCGCGGGCGATCCCCGCCCGCGCCACCACCGATATGGCGTGCCCGAACTCGATCGGGTCGCCGAGGTTCTCGACCACAGCGCCGAAGAAATCGGTCGGCTACTCGGCGCTGAGCGTGCGCTCGCGCCGACGCGTCGCACCAGCTGCGCAGCCCGTTGACCGCTTTGTCGATCCGGCTCGAGGAGATCGTCGCGACATCGACGGAGCCCGCGGATTCGCGAGGATGCCAGTGCCGCGTTGGTGCAGGCCGAGAGGCTTGCCGCCGTCGTCGACTCGTTGCTTGCTGAGCACGGCCGCAGCGGGCGCACTTCGTCAGGAGTGCTCGTCGACATCGATGGGGTCCTCGGCCAGCAGGCGGTCGAGTGGGAGCCGGCGTTCCGGCGCGCGAAGCGGACACTTGTCCGCGATGGGAGCACAGGCTTGAAGGCGTTCACCACCCCGGGCGGTCTTGCGCAGGTAGTCGCGACCCTCATCGACAACGCGCTCGTGCATGGTGCGGGCACGGTCACCGTGCACACCCGCCAAGCGAGCGGACACATCGTTCTCGAGGTACACGACGAGGGCCCTGGCGTGCCCGATGAGCTTGTTCCGCACATCTTCGAGCGATCCTTCAGCGGAGCGCAGCGCACCGGCCTCGGGCTCGCACTGGCTCGCGACCTGGTCTCAGCCGACGGGGGCCGGCTCGAACTCGCGCAACCGCGCCCGCCGATATTCGCGATCTTCCTGCCGAGAACCCCACCGCTGGGTGCCAGGGCATAGCTGCTCAGGCGATCGCGGCTGTGACACGGGCCGCCAACGTCTTTCGCGCAACGTCTTTCGCGCAACGTCTTTCGCGCTCCGCGACTCAGACGATGGCGGCCGAGGCAGCTTCCTCCGAACGCAGCGGCTCCTCAGCCTCGATGAACACCCAGCGCCGGTAGGACCAGAACCGGAACAGCGTTCCGAGGAGGGTGCCGATGACGTTCGCTGAAATGTTGTCCGCGAGGCCGCTACGCAGATCGAGAACGTAGTGCGACGTCGCGAGGCAGGCGAGCGCGATACCGAGCCCGATGCCGTTGAACACGAAGAACAGCATGTATTCGCGGCCGAGACCGGTGCGGGCCCGTGCCCGCCAGGTCCAGTGCCGGTTCGCGAAGTAGGCGAAGGTCGCTGCCAACGACGTCGAGATGATCTTGTCGGTGATGACCTTGTGCGAGACCAGGCCGCCGTCGTACTTCAAGAGGTTGAACGTGCCGGTGTCGATGACGTAGGCGAGTAGGCCGACGGTGCCGAACTTGGCAACCTCATGGACGAGCTTCGCGAAGCGCTCGTACAGCGACCGCCCGACGCTCACGTCACCACCTCGATTGGGGCGCGCGACTTGGCGCCTTGGTCAGCCTATCGGCCCGAAATGGGAACATGCTGAGGAGAGCGCCTCCTCCAGACGCTGGAGACGTGCTCGGCCGGCCGACTGGAACGGGCCGGCCTGCCGGCCGGAAGGATGGAGCTGTGGTGAGTGGCAGCGGTGCCTCCGAGTTCGACTATCCCTTAGACGAAGAGCACGAAGCGCTGCGTTCCACGGTGGCCGATTTTGCCCGCCAGGTGGTGGCCCCGAGGGCGGCCGCGATGGACCAGGACCACGCGTTCCCCTACGACATTGTCGCGGCGATGGCCCGGATGGGCCTCTTCGGGCTGCCGTTCCCGCAGGAGTACGGCGGCATGGGCGGTGACTACTTCGCGCTCTGCCTGGCCATCGAAGAGCTGGCCCGGGTCGACTCGTCGGTGGCGATCACGCTGGAGGCAGGCGTGTCGCTCGGCGCGATGCCGGTCTTTCGGTTTGGCACCGACGAGCAGCGCAAGGAGTGGCTGCCGCAGCTGACCAGCGGCGAGGCGCTGGCCGCCTTTGGGCTGACCGAGCCGGACGGCGGAACCGACGCGGGCGCGACACGCACCCGGGCAGCGCTGGCCGACGGCACCTGGCGCATTGACGGGACCAAGGCGTTCATCACCAACGCCGGTACCGACATCACTCGCCTGATTACGGTCACCGCGGTGACCGGCGAAGCGGGGACCCGCAAAGAGATTTCGTCGCTCCTGGTGCCGGTTCCGAGCGCTGGCCTTACCGTCGCGCCGCCCTATTCGAAGGTCGGGTGGCACGCGTCGGACACTCGTGAAGTGTCGCTGTCCGGCGTCGAGGTGCCCGAGGCGAACCTGCTCGGGGAGCGGGGTCGTGGTTTCGCCAACTTCCTGTCGATTCTCGACGAGGGCCGCATCGCGATCGCGGCACTGGCGGTCGGGCTCGCGCAGGGCTGCGTCGACGAGTCGATCAAGTACGCGGCGCAGCGGCGGGCGTTCGGTTCAGCGATCGGCGCGTTCCAGTCGATCCAATTCAAGATCGCCGACATGGCGGTTCGCGCCCACACCGCGCGGCTTGCGTACCACGACGCGGCGGCGCGGATGCTGGCCGGCAAGCCGTTTAAGAAGCACGCCGCTATGGCCAAGCTCTATGCGTCGGAGATCGCCGTCACGAACGCCCGCGAGGCGACGCAGATCCATGGCGGCTACGGCTTCATGAACGAGACTCCGGTCGCTAGGTTCTGGCGCGACTCCAAGATTCTGGAGATCGGTGAAGGCACCAGCGAAGTCCAGCGGATGTTGATCGCGCGCGAACTCGGCCTCCCCGGCGCCTGAGTACGGCTTCTAAGACTGATGGGGATCGGGCTAATCATGGCGGCCCGCCGAGCGACCTTCTTCGCGGCAGAGTCGGGCGAGCGTAGCCGCCCTCAAAGCGGCACGAGAGTGCGTTGCAGATCAGGTGTGGGTATCAAGTTCGGCGTCAGCCAGCACCCCATGTGCCCACGCCCCGAAGGTCGTGACGGTGCCTTGCAGACGCATCAGGGCTGTGTTGAACTCGGCTAGATGGGCGTGGAAGTCCTTGATGATGGTCTCGTCGGTGATCGCCGCCGAAGTGAAGTGGCGGACGATCCCACTTCGGAATTGGTAGAGCTCGTTGCTGAGCACATTCCCCTGTAGGTGCTCGAGCAGGTTGTCCCACGAGTTCAGCTGACCTGCATCCATGGGTCAACCTTGCTCTCCTGGTCATCCCGACGCCAGCCGATCCGCGAACAGTTCACCACCAAAAGCACCAGGCAGCTCACGCGAACGGCCTGCTTGCAAACAAGCGCGTCATTGCGTCAGATGCGGATCTTTGCGGCGAAGGTCCGCGCGTTGGGGAGAGGGATGCGTCAATTCGGTACGCGACGATCGGCTGATCGGAGATGGAGTAATGCGCGGCGACCCGGGTCGTGACGCGGATTGTGGGCGTGCATCTCAGCCCACCCGCCGACTCAGCAGGTCATCGCCCAAGCTGGGCCCGTGATCGGAAGGATTGGTTGACGGTGTCAACCGCGCCGGCGCCGGTCGCGTCTGTATTTGTGCGACCGCGATGGCGGACGTCGATCGCCGTTGGGGGGTCGAAACTTTTCAAGAGCGGGTCGCCGATGCACCTGACACGCCGGGGAAACCGAATCTCGGCCGCGATCGTCGTTCTGAGTGCGTGCGCGGCGTGTATGTCGCCTCCCGTCGCAGCACCTGGGCGCACCGATCCGAGTTCGGCGCCTATGAGCTCGACGTCCGCTCCGAGCCCCGCCACCGCTCCCGCGAGCAGCATCGCGACGCCGGCGCCCAGTGCCTCCGCCGCATCGATAACGCCGACCCATAGCGACCCTGCCGGGTTCGTCGACTCGCCCACCGTGCCGTGCCCCGCGACAAGTACCTGCATGTGGCCAACGCAAGACGAGCCCAACGCGCTTGTGCTCTATTCGGCCGCCACTGGTGACGTTGTCCGGCCCGTGGCTTCCTCGAGCAGTGCCGATGTCGAGCTGGAGCCGGTCGGATCTGACTATGACCCGCAGTGGCGCTACTTCGTGCAGCAAAGCGGTCAAGCGGGCGGCTCCCCTCCGACAGTCAATGCACTGATGCGAGTGCCAGCAGCTGGCGGCGAGCCGCAGGTCGTCGTGCCCAACCTGGTGCAACCCAGTCCTTTCCAGGCTGCGGACGACTACGTCGTATCGGCGGACGGCAGCAAGGTGGCGTACCTCATCAGCGACGAAGCCACCAGCATCATGGTGGCGACGATCGGAACTCATCCGACGCACACCATGATCGCCGCCCCCGCGGGCGACTGGATGCTGCAGCTGGTCGGGTGGCTGCCCGATGACCGCACTGTCCTCGCGGTGCTTCCCAACGACGATGCGACGCCAGGCCGCCTCGTCGAGTTCGACTCGACTGCACCCTTTGCACTCAAGACCATTTTTTCACCGCCATGGCCAGTCGCTTACTCCCACGACGCATGCCCTGACGAGGAGCTCGCTGCCGCCATCGACGGCGACACGATCGCGGTCGCAGTCGGAGCCTGCAGCCCCGATCCCTCGCTGGCGCCGGCACCACAGCTTTACTTCGTCGACGCCGCAGGCAACCACGGGTCGCCGATCGCCGTTGTGGCGCACACGCCGTACGACGGCGGGTTCAGCGTGTACGACGTGGAATTCGTCTCCGACGACGAGGTCGTCATCCTCCTCGCTCATCAAGACTGTTACGGCCCCGGCATCTGGACGGCCGTGACCAAGGCCGGCGCGAGCCACTACATCCCCGTCAAAGGCGACGGCTGCGGCGGCTAACGTCCAGAACCTCATCGAACACGTCGAGGAATCCGGGAACGGCGACCCACGGGTTCTGGATTACGGCCACGGACGCGCATCACACATCCTGCAGCCTCTTCGAGTTCCCGAGCACCGTCTCGATCATCCGATGACAGCAGTGCAGCTGAGTAGCGCACGCTGCCCGCGACACAGAGCGCTCTCGTACAGGATCTCAAGTCGCTCAATCCCATGGAGCAATCCCGGCGTCGGCCCGATCCGAGCATCCGCTGTCCGGCAGGTTCGACCGCGCGTCATCGCGGCTAATGATCGGCGTTTGCGGTCAGCTGCTTGGCGACGATTGTTCCACGTGTTGCCGTGGCCGTGGCTGTCTTCACAGATAGGGGCGGGGTCGTGGTCGACGAGCCGACCGGATGCGTCGTATGAAAGGAAGGTGTAGTACTTGACACTTGCCCCGCTGAAGGCCGAGCGTGAGCCCGATCTTCTGGCCGGGCTTGAGGGTGTATCTAGGGTCCGCTGGGCTTATCGGGTCAACTTGTTCGCCCGGTACCTGGGTGCAGCTTTGCGACGGTAAGTGTTTCACCGGTGGCGTTTGTCATCCAGAAGTCGTTTCCTGGTTCGCAGCCGGTTGCGCAAGTCGCGACCACGACGAGCCCGAGTCCTGCCAGCAGGTGTCGGCGGGCCTTGTGAAGCAGATTTGTCATGGCCGTCTCATTGCAGGGCACGGCTCGAGTCACCAGCGGGGGTGCCTCCCGCCGACCCGCGCCGACTGTCCATACCTGTCAGTCGGCAATCCGCACACAGCCCTGAACAACCTCGCCGGACTGATCACAGAGCCGCGCGACTTCGCGCGCGTCATCGCGCCAGAAGAGTCCGTCCCGGCAGGCAATATTGCCCCGATGATTTGCAGATTCCGCCGGAGCAAGAGGATGCGTGCTGCGTCCGTGAGTTAGGGCCCAAGGATTTGGCGAGCTAGCGATTCCACTTGGGCGTCGGTGCTCGAGAATGAGGAAACCGAGATCAAGGTGTTGCCTTTGAGAACAAATACCGTGCCTTTCCCTTCCAGCAGAAACGCGTCATTTCCCAGATTGGCGACGGGCACGGCTGTCGGCCCGCCGCCGCTCTCAGCCCCAGCCTCCACGGCCTTCAGATCGGCCACCGTGCCCGGCCTGATCTCGACGCTCGCCTCGCTGCCCTCCGAGAGACTGCCGTAGTTACAGATCTGTCCTCCTCTCGGTGGGACGATGATCGCCGGCGGACCGGCGATGTGCGTATCGAGGTCGGCGTTGACGACCGAGTCCGGCGGGCAGGTAAGTCCTGCGGTGGCCGTGGCGGTGGATGGCGAACCTGGCGGTGTTGAAATCGCCGAGGTGACCTTGGATGAACAAGCAGCGACCAGCACGCTCAGCAGGACCACGCAAACAACAGTCGCGATGGCACCCGCACCGGCCCGCTTGTCTTCCTCTGTGGCGCGGGCGACCAGATCGACCGCAGGTGGCTGCAGTCGGCTGATCGCCATGACATTGACCTCCCAGCTCGCCCGCGGCGCCCGTACGGGCATCCCGAACACTCTCGTCAGCTTTCACGCCAGACCTAATGCACACATCCGCTCATCAAGCAGATGATCGCGTTAGGGAAGGCGGATGTGCGTGTCCCCGGCCGTCCGGATCGCGTTCGATTTAGCCCGATGCCATCAGTCTTAGAGGCCGTACTCACCGGCGCCTGAGAGCCAGTGCTTCCAGTCGCAATGCACCTAGAACCGGTGCGTCTGCAACACCCAGGGGTGCGA
>CAWKKI010000012.1:0-28558 GCA_963850215.1 uncultured Actinomycetota bacterium | reverse complement strand
CGCAAAAGCGGCGAGGAACACGACGCCCAGCGATGAACAGGCCCACGATCGAGTTGCTCCCCCAACCCCAGTCGTTCGCCTTCACCAGGCCGAGGACGACAGAGAACAGTCCGGCCGTCGCGAGGGTGGTGCCAACAGCGTCGAGTTTGGCGGCCGGGCCGTGGCTCTCCTTCAGTAAGCGACCTGCGACGGGCAGCAACACGATGCCGATCGGCACGTTGAGCCAGAAGATCCACGACCACGACGCGCCTTCGACGATGGCGCCGCCGACGACAGGCCCGACCGCGATCGCCAGACCGGCGATCGCACCCCACGCGCCGAGCGCGAGCCCACGACGGGCTGGCGGAACAGCGACGCTGAGCAGTGTCAAGGTGAGCGGGGTGACGATCGCGCCACCTACTCCCTGCAGTGCACGTGCGGCAACCAGCTCGCCTGCCGTCGATGACAGTGCGGCAAGCGCCGAGGCCAACGTAAAGATGGAGAGGCCAACCATGAAGACCTTCTTGCGACCGAATCGGTCGCCCAAGGTCGCGCCCGGCAACAGCAGCACGGCGAACGTCAGCGTGTAGGCGTTCACCGTCCATTCGAGGCTGGACAGCGATGCGTGCAGGTGCGTCTTGATCGCCGGCAACGCCATCGTGACAACGAGGTTGTCGAGCGAACCCATGAACAGCGCGACCGAAGTGACGATAAACGTCGCCAGTGGCCTTCCGCGTCCAGTCATGTCTGCATCCCTCCAGTGAAGTGAGTAGTCACTAACTTGTGTAGGCAAAGAAAAACCAGTCACAGCAAGGAAAAGCGTCAGATTGCGGTCTACTTGTCGCTCGCGAGCGCGCGCGCCCACGGTTCGTCTATTTCGCAAAGACCAAGTGCGGTGGAGACGTTGCAGAGCATGCCCGCACGCGAAGAAGGCGGCGAGCGTCTGCGCCGGTGCGCCCGGACGCGCGCTCGACCAACTGGTAGAGCCTTCGGAAGCCGTCGCGCGCGCACTCACGAACTTCCGGGTCGTTGCAGGCGGCATACATCTGGAGTTGAGCCATCAGGTTTGCCCGGTCAGTGATCAGGCCGAAGTACGCGTGGCCCATCGCGTTGAGTGCCTCTTCGCCGGCCAGCCCGTCGGCCGCATCCGTGAACGTCTGCGCCACGTTGTCGAAGCAGCGCCTGGACGCCGCGATGAACAGGTCGCGCTTGGTGCCGAACATCTTGAACAGGTAGGGCTGGGAGATACCGGCCCGGGCGGCGATTGCTTCCGTCGACGTCCCGGCTAGACCGCCCTCGGCGAACTCGGCCAGCGCTGCCGCAACCACCTCGTCGCGGCGCTGGTCTGGGTCCATCCGGGTGTGGCTCGGGGTCATGCCAGCTAAGTTAGTGGTCACTCACTACCTTGTCAACTCTCCTTTCCGGCCGGGTGCTCCAACGCGCTGCGATAGTGAACGGGTGCGGATCGATCTCCTGGGACCCCTCGACGTCCGCGCCGGCGAACCCGGTGCCGAGCGTGCCGTTGACCTTGCCGGTGCCCGGCTGCGCGGCCTGCTGATCAGGCTCGCGGTCGACGTCCCGAGGCCCGTCTCGCAGGCCACCCTGGTCGACGCGCTGTGGGGTGAAGAGCCACCGCTCGATCCGGCGAACGCCCTGCAATCGCTGGTATCGCGGTTGCGTCGTGGTCTCGGCGACGCGGACCTGGTCGTCCAGATCAGTGGCGGCTACCGGCTCGACGTCGAACGCGACGACGTCGACATGCATCGCTTCGCGGACGCCGCTCGGGTCGGCCGAGACGCACTCCGATCAGGAGCGGTCGACTCTGCGGCTGGTGTGCTTCGGGATGCGCTCGGCATGTGGCATGGCCCGACACCCGAAGGGTGGGGCGACAGCACCGATTCGGCCGCTCACCAGGCCCGGCTCTGCGAGCAGCGCCTCGATGTCACGGCCGACCTCATCGAAGCCGAGATCGCTCTCGGCCGGCACGCAGACGTCGTTGCCGAACTCGAGAGCCTGGTCGCTGCGTTCCCGCTGCGCGAGAGGTTCGTCGGGCTGCTGATCCGGGCGCTGGCAGGTGCGGGCCGGCAGGCCGAGGCAGTTGCACACTACGAGCGGGTGCGTCGCGAACTTGCTGACGAACTCGGTGTCGATCCGTCCGGCGACCTGCAAGCGGCGCATCTCGCACTCCTTCGCGGCGAGCTCGACGCGTCGGCCCCACCGGACGTCGTAGGCGCGCCAGGAGATCGCGGTCCGGCGCCTCGACGGAGCAACGTGCGGACCGCGCTGACCAGCTTCGTCGGACGCGACGAGGAGGTGGGTCGGATCGGCAAGCTCCTTGGCGAAGTGCGCCTGATTACGTTGGTCGGGCCGGGTGGAGCAGGCAAGACCCGGCTCGCGTCAGTCGCCGCCGTGGCGGCTCTCGACGGGTTGCCCGATGGCGTGTGGATAGCGGAGTTGGCGCCAGTGACCGACCCCGCCGACGTACCCTCCGCGGTGCTCGACGCGCTAGGGCTGCGCGACGCAAGCCTCGTCGATCTGGCTCGAACACCTGTGCCGATCCGCGATCTCACCGGTCGGCTCGTCGATGCCCTCAGGGGTCGGCAATGCCTGCTGCTGCTCGACAACTGCGAACATGTGGTTGACGCAGCGGCCCGGCTGGCCGACGAGCTGCTTGCTCAATGCGCATCGCTGCGGATCATCACGACCAGCCGCGAACCGCTCGGCATCGTGGGCGAGACTTTGGTCGCCGTCCCGCCGTTGCCCCAACCAGCTTCGGGCGCGTACCCCCAGGACGCCTTGGCATACCCGGCGGTCAGTCTCTTCGCTGACCGCGCAGTCGCCGTCCGACCCGACTTTGTCGTCGACGAGCAAACCGTCGCGCCGGTGATCGAGATCGTGCGCCGGCTCGACGGTCTTCCGTTGGCGATCGAGCTCGCGGCAGCCCGATTGCGGTCGCTGCCAGTCGACGAGATTGCCGCCCGATTGTCCGACCGCTTCAAGCTGCTGACCGGCGGCAGTCGGACGGCGGTGGCCCGGCATCGCACCTTGCGCGCGGTGGTCGAGTGGAGCTGGGATCTGCTGACTGCACACGAGCGGCTGCTCGCCGACCGGCTTGCGGTCTTCGCCGGCACGTTCTCGCCGGCCGACGTGCGCGCCGTCTGCGCCGACGAACAGCTGCCCGCCGAGGACGTCGACAGCTTGCTCGACTCGCTCGTCGATAAGTCGTTGCTGCAGGCGACTGCGCTTACCGGAACACCGCGCTACCGGATGTTGGAAACGCTTCGCGAGTTCGGCATCGAGCAACTGGCGGAGAGGGGCGACGTTGGTGCGGCCCGCCGCCGGCACGCCGCGCATTTCGCCGCTTTGGTCGCCGTGGCGGGGCCGCACACCCGCACTGCCGACCAGCTGGTGTGGATGGCCCAGCTCGAGGCCGAGCGCGACAACATCCTGGCCGGACTTCGGTTCATCACTGATGACGGTCAGGCGCAAATGGCCCTCGATACGGCGATCGAGCTATCGATGTACTGGATGTTCAGCGGCCGACACGGCGATGCGACGAGTTGGCTGGCGTACGCACTCACGGCGTCCGGTGAAGTCGATCCCGTCACGCTCCTGACGGCGCAGGTGTTGCACAGCATCAACTCGATCGCGTCTTCTTTCAGCGATCCGCCAGAACACGTAGAAGCCAACCTGCAGAATATGCGCGCCCTTGGCCGCCGGATCGACGAAGCCGACATCGGGCCCGAGTCGCCGCTGCTACTGCTGCGACCTGTCGTGGCCATCTTCTCCGATGACGAAGACGCCGCCGCGCGCTTCGCCGAGAGGGGTTTGGCCAGCACCAACCCCTGGATTGTCGCGAGCGTACGGATGTTTCGCGCCGCGCTCGCGGAGAACATGGGTGACGTCGCGACGATGCGGGCCGATGCGGAACTCGCGTTGCAGGAGTTTCGGGCGCTCGGCGAGCGCTGGGGCACGGCGAGCTGCCTGGGCCTGCTCGCACAGCTGAAGACGATGGACGGCGAGCTCGACGGCGCGATCGCCTACTTGGAGGAAGCGATTGCGTTGAGCGAGGAGCTTGGCGGGCACGACGACGCGACGATGTTGTATCTACGACTGGCCGATCTTTCGATGCGTACGGGCGACCTCGAAAAGGCTCGCCATTGCGTCTACGAAGTCCAGCAGTCGAGCGATCTGCCGGCCGGAAGTCACCATGTCATCGTCTCGCAGTTGATGCTCTCCGAGATCGCGATGTACGAGGGGGACGCCGACAAAGCCCGACTCCTCGGGAACGAGGCGATGGCGCAGATCCAACTCCTGCCCGGAGTGCATCCCGCCCAGGGCCACATCACCGCGATAGTTCTGGCGTTCGCCAGCAGGTTGAGCCTCGAGGAGGGCGACGTCGACACCGCGCGTGAACGTCTCACCGAGGCATACGGATTCGCGCTCGGAACGAAGGACATGCCGGTCGTCGCCATGGTCGGCGTCGGTCTCGCCGGTCTTGCACTTGCCACCGACCGCGCTGTCGATGCTGCGGAGATCCTTGGAGCGGCGACCGCGCTACGCGGTGCCGACGACGCGACGCAACGGGTCGTCGCGATCTTGACTGGCCAGCTACGCGACCGGCTGGGTCCCGAGGACTTTGCCGCGGCGTATGCCGTGGGACGCGCACTCGATCGTGCGGCTGCGTGTGCCCGCGTTGATCCGCTGACCGTCGGTTAGGCCCTCCTTCGGTACGCGCGCAGCGCCAACGGCACGAAGGTCACGAGCAGCATCGCCATCCAGAGCAAAGTCCAGAGCAGATGGTCGGTGACCGGTCCGCCCAGCACAAGGCCGCGCACGGTGCCCACGAGATGCGACAAAGGGTTGACCTTGATGAAGGCCTGCAACCAACCGGGCACCGTCGAGGTCTTGACGAACACGTTGCTGCCGAACGATAGCGGCAACACGAGCAGGAACATGATGCCTTGCACGGCTCCAGACGTCCGGGCGATCATGCCGACGAAGACCGAGATCCAACAGAAGCAGAGCGCGAACGCGATCGAGATCCCGATCGCGGCGAGCATCGCCAGCGGATTGGTCTGGATGCGGAAGCCGATCAGGTAACCGAAGCCCAACGTCATCACGCAGACGATGAGGTATCGCATGAAGTCGGCCAGCACGGCACCGACGAGCGGCGCCGACCGCGCGATCGGTAACGATCGGAACCTGTCGAAGACGCCCTTCTCGATGTCGGCGTTGAGGTTCTGGCCGAGCGCAACCCCGGCGAGGGCGATGGTCTGTCCGAGCAGGCCGGGCAGCAGGTACTCGAGATAGGCGTGCTGCGAGCCACCGCCGATCGCGCCGCCGAACACGTAGGTGAAGAGCAGCAAGAAGATGACCGGCTGCAACGTGACGTCGATCAGCGCCTCAGGGGTGCGCACGGTCTTGATGAGACTTCGCTTGGCCAGCGCGAGGGCGTGCCGAAGCGTGCGCCAGCGGCGGGACAGCGGCACTGAGGGCCGCGCGATCGTGCCGACGGCATGCGCGCCGCGAGTGGGTAGTGCGATGGCGTTGGTCATGCCGCATCCTCTGTGTTGGCGGTGCGGGTACCGGTCAGGGTGAAGAAGACCTCGTCGAGGCTCGGCAGGTGCAGCGACAGTTCGGTGACGCCGATGCCGGCCGCGGCGAGCCGCGCGACGCGGTCGGTGAGAGCGGCGTCGCCCGTCGACCGGCGCGCTCACCACGCCCGCGAGCCGAGACGTCCGGCTCGGCGCCGGCGACCTGCGCGACGATCGCGTGACCTCGGGCAGTCGAGCCGATGTCCGCGGCGCGGACGGTCAGCGTCTGACCGCCGACGACTCGCTTCAGCCCCTCAGGCGTGTCGTGCGCGATCACCGCGCCGTGGTCGATGACGGTGATCTCGTCGGCCAGCGCGTCGGCCTCATCCAGGTACTGCGTGGTCAGCAAGCACCGTCGAGCCCTCGGTGACGAGGTTGCGAACGACGTCCCACATGTCTTCGCGCTTCGCCGGATCGAGTCCGGTCGTCGGCTCGTCGAGGAAGACCACCGAGGGCCGCCCGACCAGCGACGCCGCGAGGTCGAGGCGCCGCCGCATGCCGCCGGAGTAGGTCTTGGCCCGCCGGTCCGCGGCGTCGGCGAGGTCGAACCACTCGAGCAGTTCGGCCGCGCGCAGCCGGGCCTCCCGCGTGCGCAGATCGAGCAACTGCCCGATCAGCACGAGGTTCTGCATGCCGGTGAGGTCCTCGTCGACCGAGGCGTACTGCCCGGTCGAGGCCGATGCATCTGGCGCACCTTCTCCGGCTCGCGGGCGACGTCAAACCCGCCCACGCGCGCGCTGCCCGAGTCGGCTTGCAGCAAGGTCGCGAGGATGCGCACGGCGGTGGTCTTGCCGGCGCCGTTAGGTCCAAGGACGCCGAGCACGGTGCCCTCGCGCACTGCGAGGTCGATGCCAGCGAGGGCTTGGGTCTTGCCGAAGCGCTTGGTCAGCGCGGTTGCTTCAATGGCGTAGGTCATGGGTCAAAGACTCGACCCGGTCCCTGGCAGGGCACCCGCACGGCACTGGCACGGGAGTGGCACCGCTGTGACAGACGCGTGACCGAACGGGCGGCTCAGGACAGGCGGACCGTGGCTCTCGCCATACCAAGCACCTTGTCGTCGTCCGATCGAGCCGTCAGATCGATCCCGACCAGGCCGCCCTCGAGCTTCTCGGCGACGACACCCTCGACGTCCAACGTCGCGCCGCCATCGTCGTCCGGCACCACCACTGCCTTGGTGAAGCGGACCGAGTAGTCGACCACGGCGCCCGGGTCGCCGATCCAGTCGGTCACGAGCCGCACGGCGGTGGCCATCGTGAACATCCCATGGGCGATCACGTCGGGCAGGCCGACCTCGACTGCGAATCGCGCGTTCCAGTGGATCGGGTTGAAGTCTCCGGACGCGCCCGCGTAGCGCACGAGATCGGCGCGGGTGATCGGGAAACTGCGGTGCGGCAGCTGCTCGCCGACCTCGACGCCGTCGTAGGTCACCGTGGTCACGCCGGCACCTCGTCGGTGCCCGCGCGACCAGCGTCGAGTAGGCGCTGCAGACGGCCTCGCCGCTGGTCGTCACGATGTCTCCGCGAGTCGTGATGATGTCGCTGCCGGCCATCGAGCGAATCTTCTCGACGGTGACGATGACCGACAGCTCGTCGCCGGCCACGATCGGGCGGGTATAGCTGAACCGCTGCTCTCCGTGGACGACCCGGGTGTAGTCGAGGCCGAGTGCGGGGTCCTTCACGACTTGGTGCGACGCGCGCATCGACAGCACGATCGCGAAGGTCGGTGGGGCTACCAGGTCGGCGTGGCCGAGCGCGCGGGCAGCCTCGACGTCGGTGTAGGCAGGGTTGGCGTCACCGATCGCGGCGGCGAATTCGCGGATCTTCTCCCGGCCGACCTGGTACGGCACGGTGGGTGGGTAGCTGCGGCCGACAAACGAGGGATCCAGCGGCATCGGCGGATATCGCGCTACAACTAGCGGGTCTCGCGGTGCACCGTGTGCAAGTTGCAGTGCGGGCAGTGCTTCTTCATCTCGAGCCGGTCAGGGTCGTTGCGCCGGTTCTTCTTGGTGATGTAGTTGCGGTTCTTGCACTCCTGGCAGGCCAGAGTGATCTTGGGGCGGACGTCGCTCTTGGCGGCCACGGATACTGCCTTTCTGCGTCAGGTGCGATCGTCAACTGATCGACCATTCAGGGTAACCGACCCGGCGTCCTGCTGGAAAACGCGACCGACCCGGCTGCCACGGGTGTGAGTAGCGGGGACGGGATTTGAACCCGTGACACAGCGATTATGAGCCGCTTGCTCTGCCAGGCTGAGCTACCCCGCCATCACCAGGTCTCAACCAGTGGAGCCTGTTAACCGGTGGAGCCCCCTTACGGAATCGAACCGTAGACCTTCTCCTTACCATGGAGACGCTCTGCCGACTGAGCTAAGGGGGCAGCTGGAAGCCAGCCCGAGATGATGCGAGGCGAAACTCTACAGGACCGACCTCGCATCCCTGGTGGTCGTCCGAACCGGACAATCGGCGCGGACGACAACCACTCGGGATGCGAGGTGGTGGTGTGGTGTGGCAGGTGATGGGTTCGAACCATCGTAGGCTGAGCCGGCGGTTTTACAGACCGCTCCCTTTGGCCACTCGGGCAACCTGCCGTGACGTGCTATACCGTCCCGCAGGACGGCGGATCACAGGATAGCCCAGGAGGTAGTGATGGCCGACTCATCCTTCGACATCGTGAGCAAGGTCGACCGGCAGGAGGTCGACAACGCCCTCAACCAGTCCGTCAAGGAGATCGGGCAGCGCTACGACTTCAAGGACGTAGGCGCCTCGATCGCGTGGTCTGGTGAGAACGGGATCGAGATCAAGGCGAACAGCGAAGAGCGCGCGAAGGCGGTCCTCGACGTGTTTCAGGAGAAGCTGATCAAGCGCGGCATCTCGCTGAAGTCGCTCGAGGCCGGCGAGCCCAAGGCGTCAGGCAAGGAGTTCCGGCTCACCGGGACGATCAAAGAGGGCATCGCCCAAGAGGACGCCAAGAAGATCTCGAAGATCATCCGCGAAGAGGGACCCAAGGGTGTGCAGGCCCAGATCCAGGGCGACCAGCTGCGGGTGACCAGCAAGAAGCGCGACGACCTCCAAGAGGTGATCGCGCTGCTGAAGGGCAAGGAGCTCACCGTTGCGCTGCAATTCACGAACTACCGCTGACTGATGGGTGTTACGTCAGCTGTTCGCGCCGGCACCAATCCGCTCCGCACTGTCGCCAAGCTGGGCCTCGAACACCTGCTGTGGGCCCGCGCCGGGCTGACAGTTCGCCGCAACTCCCGCGTGCTGTCGACACCAGCCGTCCCGTCGGCACTGCCCAAGGTCGAACCGACCGCGGTCATGCAGGACGACGCCGACTGGCGCGACGCCGTCGACGAAGCTCGCAAGCGCGGGCTGCCACTGCATCGCGATCTGCCCAAGAACTGGGACACCGTCGGCGCTGCCTCGACGGTGCTCTCCCGGGTGGGCCCGACCGGTCGAGTGCTCGACGCCGGAGCAGCGCGGTACTCCACCCTGCTGGTGTGGCTCTATCTGTATGGGTTGCGCGATCTCGTCGGCATCAACCTGGAGTTTCGGCGTCCGGTTCATCACGGTCATGACGGTTGCGTGGCGTTCGAACCCGGCGACGCGACAGCGACCAGGTTCGACGCCGGGTCGTTTGATGCGGTGACCTGCCTGTCGGTGATCGAGCACGGCGTGCCCATCCCCGAATTCCTCGCCGAGGCAGCCCGGCTGTTGCGGCCGGGCGGGGTGTTGGTGGTTTCGACCGACTACGACGCGGAGCCCACCCGAAACGACCGGCCACACCGCGTATGGCGCGCCCGTGCACATCTTCTCCCCCGCCGAAATCGAGGAGCTGATCAAGCACGCCGATAAGGCGGGGCTCGACCTCGACGGCTCGTTCTCGCCGGACCACCCGCAGCGGCCGGTGCACTGGAAGCGAGTCGGCCTGCGCTTCACGTTCGTCCGGCTCACCTTCACCCGTCGCGCACCATGATCATCGGACCACTGTGATCGTCGGGCTGCTCCTGGCCCTTGGCGCCGCACTGACGACGGGCGTCGCGTCAGTACTCCAGGGGCTCGCCGCCCGCCGCGCTGCCGAAGAGCCGGCGGATTCGCTGACCGACGGCTCGATCAGGAGGCTCCTCGTCTCCCCGCTCTACCTGTCGGGGGTCGCCCTCGATGGGCTCGGCTTCGCCTGCATGGTCGTCGCCTTGCACTGGCTGCCGCTCTTCTTGGTTCAATGCGCTGCCGCGTCGAGTGTGGGCGTCACGGCTTTGGTCGGACGGCGGGTGCTTGGCACCGTGCTCGGCCGCGCGAGTCTCGTGGCGCTCTGCGGGCTCGGGCTTTGGCCTCGTACTGCTCGCGTCCGGGGCCAAAGCGCAGGAGGCGACGGCCGTCGCACGGTCGGCGCAATGGTGGTTGGTCATCGCTTCCGGGCCGGTGATCGTGGCCGGCGTCATCGTGTTGCGCTGGGCCGCCGTCAGCGATCGGCACCGGTCGCGCAGGCGGCATCCTGGCCGCCATCTCCGGTGTCAGTTTCGCGGGCACCGGCGTCGCATCGCGGATCCTCTCGGATGCCCATTCGGTGCGAGCCATCCTGACAGCGCCTGCTGCGTACGCGCTCGCGATCTTCGGAGTGGCGGGCATGGCGTTCTTCGCCGCCGCCCTCCAACGCTCCCCCGTCACCATCGCCACGGCGGCGTTGTTCGGCGTCGAAACCCTCGCCGCATCGGCCGTCGGGTTGCTCGTGCTCGGTGACTCGACCCGGGCCGGATTCGTCGTCCCCTCAGCTCTTGGTTTCGTCGTCACGCTGGCCAGCGCGCTGTTCCTGGCACTAAACGATGACCCCGACGCGGCCCTGATCGCCCAGATCGCCCCGCGCGCCGCGGTGCCTGACCATTAGAGGCGCGGCGAACCGACGTACCATGTAAGCCGCGCGTCGAAAGCGTTCCCACTGTATTTCTCCAGTGTTCCGCAGTGGTCCGCAGTGATCCGACGCTTACTAGGAGGTTCGACACCCGGTGTCACCCGCACGATCAGCGTCCGCTTCGGCGTCTCGACCAGCCTCTCGCAAGCAGGTTCAGCAAGTCGACCGGGTGATCATCCGGCTCGCCGGTGACTCCGGCGACGGCATGCAGCTGACCGGTGATCGATTCACCTCCGAGACCGCGGCCTTCGGCAACGACCTCTCAACGCTGCCGAACTTCCCTGCGGAGATCCGCGCCCCAGCCGGCACCTTGCCAGGCGTGTCGTCGTTCCAGTTGCACTTCGCCGATCACGACATCATGACGCCGGGCGACGCGCCGAACGTCTTGGTTGCGATGAACCCGGCGGCGCTGAAGGCGAACGTCGCCGACCTGCCGCTTGGTGCCGACATCATTGCGAACGCCGATGAGTTCACGCTTCGTGCCTGCCAGCGCATCGGTTACACGGGCAACCCGCTCGAGGACGGCACGCTAAGCGAATACCGGGTTTCGGCGGTGCCGCTGACGTCGATGACAGTCGAGGCGCTCAAGGACATCGACATCTCGAAGAAGGAAGCTGAACGCGCGAAGAACATGTTCGCGCTCGGCCTGCTGTCGTGGATGTACAACCGGCCCACCGACTCGACGCTCGAGTTTCTGGAGCGCAAGTTCGCCAAGACGCCGGCCGTCGCGAAGGCGAACGTCACCGCGTTCCGGGCCGGCTACAACTTCGGCGAGACGACGGAGACGTTCTCGGTCTCGTACGAGATCAAACCGGCGCCGATGCGGGCGGGCACGTACCGAAACATCTCCGGCAACCTCGCGTTGTCGTATGGGCTCATCGCGGCCTCGAAGGCGACGGGTCTGTCGCTGTTCCTCGGCTCCTACCCCATCACCCCGGCGTCCGACATCTTGCACGAGTTGAGCAAGCACAAGGCGTTCGGCGTACGGACCTTCCAGGCTGAGGACGAGATCGCGGGGGTGACGGCGGCACTTGGTGCGGCGTTCGGCGGTGGCCTTGGAGTGACGACTACGTCTGGCCCTGGTGTTGCACTGAAGAGCGAGGCAATCGGGCTCGGGGTGATGCTCGAACTGCCGCTGATCATCGTCGACGTGCAACGCGGCGGCCCCTCGACCGGGCTACCTACCAAGACCGAGCAGGCCGACCTACTGCAGGCGATGTTCGGCCGCAACGGTGAAGCCCCGGTGCCGATCGTCGCGCCGAGCACGCCGTCGGACTGCTATGCCACCGCACTCGAGGCGGCCCGCATCGCCACGAAATACCGGACGCCGGTGTTCTTGCTGTCCGATGGGTACTTGGCGAACGGCTCCGAGCCATGGCTCTTGCCGGACGTCGAGTTGTTGCCCGACCTGCGGGTGACGTTCGCGACGGCACCCAACCACGTCGACGCGAAAGGCGAGCCGGAGTTCTGGCCCTACCAGCGCGACGAGCAGACCCTCGCGCGGGCGTGGGCGATCCCTGGCACGCCCGGGCTCGAGCATCGCGTCGGCGGTCTTGAAAAGGCCGACGGCTCCGGCGACATCTCCTACGATCCGGCGCAATCACGACCTGATGGTGCGGCTGCGCCAGGCCAAGGTCGACGGCATCGCCCGCGACATTGAGCCGCTCACCGTCGACGATCCGTCCGGTGCCGCCGATGTGTTAGTTCTTGGCTGGGGCTCGACCTACGGCCCGATCGGAGCGGCCTGCCGGCGAGTGCGGGCGCAAGGCCTGAAGATCGCCCAAGCCCACCTGCGGCACCTGAATCCGTTCCCGGCCAATACCGGCGAGGTGCTGCGGGCATACGACCGCGTGCTGATCCCCGAGATGAACCTCGGCCAGCTTGCGATGCTGATCCGGGCCAAGTACCTGATCGATGCGGTGCCCTATGACAAGGTCAATGGCATGCCGTTCAAGGCCGCTGAACTCGCCGACGTCATCGCCGCAACGATCACCGAAGCCGCGACAACGAGCGTGATGGGCAAATGACCACTGAGCTGTCGAATGGGCACCGGCACAGTTTCGATCTCGTGCCAGTTGCGGATGCGCCGCAGACCGCCAAGGAATACAAGTCAGACCAAGAAGTGCGGTGGTGCCCTGGCTGCGGCGACTACGCCATTTTGGCTGCGGTCCAAGGGTTTCTTGCCCGAGCTCGGCTTGCGACGCGAGAACGTCGTCTTCGTGTCCGGCATCGGTTGCTCGTCGCGATTCCCGTACTACCTGCAGACCTACGGCATGCACTCGATCCACGGCCGGGCGCCCGCTATCGCTACCGGGCTGGCGGTTTCGCGGCCTGATCTGGCGGTTTTCGTCGTAACCGGCGACGGCGATGCGTTGTCGATTGGTGGCAACCACCTCATCCACGCGCTGCGACGCAACATCAACCTGACGATCCTGCTGTTCAACAACCGGATCTACGGCTTGACCAAAGGCCAGTACTCGCCGACCTCGGAGATCGGCAAGATCACCAAGTCGACGCCGATGGGCTCACTGGACTACCCGTTCAACCCCGTGTCATTGGCGCTAGGCGCCGAGGCGACCTTCGTCGCTCGCACGATCGACTCCGACCGCAAACACTTGACCGCAGTACTGCGCGCAGCGACCGGGCACCGCGGGACCTCACTGGTCGAGATCTACCAAAACTGCAACATCTTCAACGACAACGCTTTCGAGGTGCTGAAGGCCCCGGAGACTCGTGACGACTTCCTGATCCGCCTCGAGCACGGCCAACCGATCACGTTCGGCGCCGACGCCGCGCGCGGCCTGCGCAGGTCGGCGTCCGGCTCGCTCGAAGTCTGCGACGGCGACGACCCCGGCGTCCTCGTGCACGACGCGCACGACGACGACCCGTCGCTTGCGTTCGCGCTGTCACGCGTCACCAAACCCAATCTGTCGATGACCCCGATCGGCGTGTTCCGTGATGTGCAGCGACCCGTCTACGACGACCTCATGACCGCCCAACTCGATCAGGCGGTCGCGAAGAACGGCGCCGGCGATCTCGCGGCGCTGCTAGCAGGCGGCGACACATGGACGATTGCGGACACTCACTCGGAGGCTGACGAGACCGAGCGCCGCGCCGCCTGCCGCGAACTGACGCGAGCGGAACGGGGCAGTCCATGACCGACGACGAGTCCCCTGCTGGTCAGCACGGGGGTCCGTACGGAGGTCAGGCGAATCCGTGGGCGGTTCCTCGAGCTCCCGGCGGCGCGCCATTTGGCACGGCCCCCGAGTATCCGCCGCCCAGAAGGTCGCGCACGCTGATCTGGCTGTCCGCAATAGTCGTTGTTGGCTTGCTGGCGGCTTCGGGGGTGGGCGCGTTCATCCTCGATACCCGGCACCACTCGGGACCGTCCGCCGCAGTGGCCGCGCCACCAGCTAGCAGCGCACCGCCAACCTCGGGCGGGTCATCGATACAGCACCCCTCGCCGTCCCCGCAATCAGCGCCGCCATCGTCGCTGCCCCCGTCGCCCTCGTCGTCGCCCCCCGCCGGCCCATCGACCGGCCAGCCGACGACACCCGCTGGCGGTACTGCACCGAGCACCGCACCAGGCCCACTCGACCAGTACCTGCTCGCTCCCGCCGAGGTGGGCGCGAATTCGATGATGTTCTTGATCGACAGTGGGCGCAACGCGACGAACCAGCCGACTCTTGATTGGTGCAACTTCACCTACACCAGTGAGGCAATGCGGATGACGCGGGTACAGGTCGAGTACACCGGCAACGACGCGCTACCCGCAGGCAACGAATTCGTGCGCTACCAGAAGGGCGGAACGGCCCGAGCATGGGCCGAAGTTCAACAAGCGGTCGCAAAGTGCCCGCCGACGTCGACCAACGATGGTTTCGTCAACGACCTCGTCCAGCGCGCGCCGACCGACGATCAGCTCGTCGCGCGACAGATCATCCTGAGCTATCACGTCACCGACCCGACGGGCCAGCTGAATCTGCCGTGGCAGGCGATCGTGTACCAGTTTGACGGCGACTATTTCTCTGGCATCTATGTATACGGATTGACGAGGTCTCTCGCTCTGACCGAGGCGCAGCGGCTCGCCGCCAAGTCGGCTATCCACTTGGCGCAAGCCAGCCGCGGCAAGCCCGGCTCCGGCGGCGGCCCCATGCAGTCGGTCACGTCGCCGCCTCCGAACGCTGGGGTCCAGGACTGACCCGAAGAATCTCGGTGGGCCTGCGATACGCGTACAGCTACGGTTAGCCGTATGCGAGGTACGCGACGAGGATTTGGATACGGACTCGCCGCATACACGATCTGGGGCCTGTTCCCGTTGTATTGGCCACTGCTTGACCCCACGCCAGCGATACAGATCCTCGCTCACCGCATGCTCTGGTCATTGGCGTTCATCGGCGTGCTGCTCGCCGCCCGCCGGCAATGGGCGTTCGTCGCCGAGTTCCGGCATGACCTCAAGCGGGCCGCTCTGCTCGTGCTCGCCGGACTCCTCATCAGTGTCAACTGGGGCGTCTACATCTGGGCCGTCAATGCCGGCCACGTCGTCGAGGCTTCGCTCGGCTACTTCATCACCCCACTGGTCAACATCGGGCTTGGGGTGCTCATCCTCAAGGAACACCTACAACGAGCGCAGTGGGTTGCGGTCGGCATCGGTATCGCGGCTGTACTCGTGATCGCGGTCGGCTACGGCAAGGTGCCGTGGATCGGGCTCACGCTGGCCGCGAGCTTCGGCGGCTACGGCCTGGTCAAGAAGGTCGCACACACGCCGGCGCTCGAAAGCCTTGGCGTCGAGACCTCGGTGATGGCACTCCCCGCTATTGCGTATCTGGTCTTCGCGAACGCGCGAGGGTACGGATCCTTTGGCCACGTGTCCGCTGGCATGGACCTGCTGCTCATGTCGGCGGGCATCGTGACGGGCATTCCGCTGCTGTTCTTCGCGGCCGCGGCCCGCCGAGTACCCCTAAGCGTCATGGGGATGCTGCAATACATCACTCCAGTGCTGCAGTTCTTGATCGGGATATTCCTGCGGCACGAGGCGGTATCGGCCTCGGAGCTGGCTGGCTTCGTGTTGGTGTGGGTTGCGCTGGCGATCCTCGGCCTTGGCGAGTTGAGGCAGTGGGGTCGCGCACCACACACCGCCGCGTTAGCTGCCCCCTAATTGCGCGAGGGACAAGCCCTCGGGCTTGTCCCTCGCGTACTAGGTACGCAACTAACCCTTGACGGAGCCTGCGAGCAGACCGCGCACGAAATAGCGCTGCAGCGAGAAGAACACGATGAGCGGGATGATCAGCGCGATGAAGGCACCGGCAGTAAGGAGCTGCCAGTTTGCGCCATACTGCCCGACCAGCTGTTCGAGCCGACCTGTGAGCGGCAGCACCTTGGGGGTGCCTCCGGCGAAGGTCAGCGCGACCAGCAGGTCATTCCACACCCACAAGAACTGGAAGATCGCGAATGCCGCGATCGCAGGCGTCGAGAGCGGCAACACGATCTGGCGGAAGATGCGGAAGTGGTTCGCGCCATCGACGCGGGCTGCTTCCATCATGTCCTCGGGCAACTGGCTGATGAAGTTGTGCAACAGGAAGACTGCCAGTGGCAACCCGAACATGGTGTGCGAAATCCACACCGGGTAGTACTTCCCGCCAAGGTGCAGCGCGGGGAAGATCGGCACGCTTCCGATGTGTGCGCCGAAGTTGTAAAAGCGCAGCAGCGGGATCAGCGACATCTGCAGTGGCACGACCTGCAGCGCGAAGATGATGAAGAACACCGTGTCGCTGCCCTTGAACTTCACCCACGCCAGCCCATACGCCGCCATCGTGGCGATCGCCAGGGTGATGAGTGTCGCCGGGATGGTGATAGCTATCGAGTTGATGACGTAAGGGAAGATCGCGGTTGTCGCGCCCTTTCCGAACAGCACGGTGTTGTAGTTCGAGAGCGTGAAGTGCGGGTGTTCGACGACGGTCCACCAGCCTGAATTGGCCACGTACTTGGCTGGTCGTAGCGATGTCACCAGCAGACCGACCGTGGGCACGGTCCACACCACAGTGAACGCGATGATGAAGATCGAGGCCCACTTGCTGCTGAACGCCGTCCTGATGTCTTTTGCCGCAGCAGCACCGGTGCTCGGGACGCGCTTGGTATCAACTGCTTCGACGCTCATCGGTTGGCCCGCTCTCTCTTCAGCTGCAACACGTTGTATCCCACCAATGGCAGCACGCCAACGAACAGGATCAGGGCCAACGCTGCACCGAGACCAATGTTGTTCGTAACGAACGCGTTGGTATACATGTCGTTGGCCAGCACGTTGGTGCCGAAGTTGCCTCCGGTCGTCGTCTGTACGATGTCGAAGATCTTCAACGTTGCGATCATGATCGTGGTCAGCACCACCACCAACGTTGCCCTGATCATGGGTATCTGGATCTTGCTGAACAGGCCGAACCCGTGAGCCCCGTCGACGCGCGCTGCCTCGATGATCTCGTCAGGAACGGCCTTGATCGCAGCCGATAGGACGACCATCGCGAAGCCAACCTCGATCCAGATCAGGATCACCATCAGCAGGAAGTTGTTTAGCGGATGAGTCAAGAGCCAGTTCGGCGGATGTTTCCAGCCAAGCACGATCACGACCTGACTCAACAGGCCGTCTTGCGGTTGCGAGGACTGCTTGAAGTCGTAGACGTACTTCCAGATGATGCTGGCGCCGACGAACGAGATCGCCATCGGCATGAAGATCAGTGACTTCACCAGTGACTGGCGCTTCATCCGATCGACCACGATCGCGATCGTCAACCCGAGCCCAGTTGCGACGAGTGGCGCGACGATGATCCAGGCGAGCGTATTCAACAGCACGCTTTGGGTTGCTGGGTCGGTGAACGCGAACCGGAAGTTCCTGAAGCCCACATATTTGGCATGGGCCGCCGGTGCGCCGTGCAGGCTCAGATAGAGGGTGCGAAACGACGGAATCACCAGGCCAACGATCAGGAGAACGATGGCTGGGCCTACGAAGATCCCGATAGTCAGTGGACGCTGGAAACGCCCGGTCGCGCGCCCGGCAAAGAAAAAGATGAGCAGTAGGACTGCGAAGAAGACGACGACGGCCGAGACGACCTGACTCAGCTTGCTGACGGAATCGGAAAAGGTCGACGCCGTCATCAGCGCATGTGATGCCGACACGCTCACTCCCATCTAGACGCCCGGGTAGTGGTGGAACGGTGGTGCTGGGGGAACAGTGCTGCGGTGGAACGGTGCTGCAGATGCTCGGAGAAAGCCGTGGCCCGGAGGTTACTCCTTCCGGGCCACGGCGTCCCCGTCTCAGCGGGACAATCTCTCCAGCGGTACTACGAGGCAGGCCAGGCTGCGTCGATGGCCTTTGCCACTGACGTCTGTGATGCGCCCGTTCCGAACCACGCAGTCATCTGCGTCCACTCAGCACCCGATCCGACCGCGGACGGCATGAGGTCCGATGCGTCGAAGCGGAATGTTGCCTTCGGGTTGGTGAGGTACTGCGCGGACAACTTGTCGATGCCGTCGCTGTACAGGCTCTGGTCGACTCCGCTGTTCGCGGAAACCCAACCAGGAGCGACCTGGATCCGGCTGTCGGCCCACTGCGGTGATGACAGGTACGTCTGCACCGCCTGGGTCGCCGGGTCATTCGCGAACGCAGTGGTGAACTCGCCGCCACCTTCAACCGGGGTCGGAATGCTCGCGCTACGACCCGGCAGGTAGAAGGCCCACACCTGACCGGTCGGGGAGACCGTGGTGCCCTTTGGCCACTGTGCCTCGTAGAACGACGCCTGCTGCAAGAACCAGCACTGGCCAGTCAGGATCGGCTTGCCGGCGTCCTGGAACGTCGTGGTCGCGATGGTCTTCACGTCGCCGTATCCGCCGTTGACCCACTTCGGGTTCTGCATCCAGTTCGCAACGTCGGTCATGGCCGTCTGAATCTGCGGGTCAGAGAACTTGACCTTGTGGCTCACCCAGTCGTCGTAAACCTGACCGCCTTCTGAGCTGAGCACCGTCTCCTCGAGCCAGTCGGTGGCCGGCCACCCCGTCGCCGTACCGGAGCCGATACCGCCACACCACGGCTTGGTGCCAGTGGCCGCGATCTTGTCACTGAGGGCTGCGAGGTCGTCCCACGTCGTCGGGATCGTGTAGCCCGCCTTGGACATGGCCGACGGCGAGTACCACACGAGCGACTTCATGTTGGCGCTCTGCGGTGCGGCGTAGAACGTGCCGTTGACCGAGCCGTACGTCTTCCACGCGGCGTTCCAGTACTTGTCTTCGTTGGCGACGACGCCGGCCGGCGGGGCCTTGACCGCGCCAAGAGCGACCATCTGGGCGAGCAACCCGGGCTGCGGGATGATCGCGAGGTTAGGTGCCGTGCCGCCCTGAACGCGAACGGACAGCTGCGACTCGAAGGAGTTGGAGCCTTCGTAGGCGATCTTGATGCCGGTGCAGGACTCGAACAGCGCCCACGACTTGTTGAGCGAGTCGGACTCCGGCGGCAGGATCGAGCCGAACATCGTCACGGTCTTGCCCTTGGTGGCGTCACTCGTGTACTGCGCAAAGTCGGCGCAGGTCTTGGCCTGAGGCGCAGGCGCCGCACCGCTGCCGGTGGCTGCGGAGCTAGGAGCTGCGGACGCTGAGGCCGGCGGAGCCGCCGACGTCGTGGCTGCCGCGGACGCGGCGCTGCTGGTTGGCGCGGTAGCAGCCTTCTTGCTGCTCGAACAGGCAGCGAGCACAAGCGCCGCGGCAACCGTCGGAGCGACAACGACCAGAAGGCGACGGCGCCTGCCGGTTGGCAAGCTGAAACTCATGGGTTCTCCTCTTGCGACAGGGGCCTCGCGGGAGAAAACCCGCGCGGCTGCAAACGGTGACATCGTGGCCCTCCTGGCCGACGAGATCAAGGCGTGACGGGCACAAAAGGCGATGTATACGGTTACGGTTTGGCATCGTTCCCACGATCGAGCGCCAACTACCTGCGGTGAAGCCACCGCCTAGCCATCGCCTAGCCATCGCCTAGCCACGGTCGAGCACGGACCGAGCACGATCACGTACTGCCAACCTATCTAGCGATGATCACCACATCTACGACGAATCATCTCGAAATGACAACATTTCGGGGACGGGCTGAACGCGACGCGACCGCCTAGGCGACGGTTCGGTGCAATGTCGTGGAACCTCGTACGCACAACTGCGTCGGCAATCGAAGCACCTCCGGCTCGCGCGCCGGGTCGTCGAGCAGGTCAAGTAGGCATCGCGCGGCGGCCGAGCCGAGCTCCTCCGCCGGCTGCGTGACGGTCGTGAGGTCCAGCATGTCGCACATCTCGTGGCCGTCGAATCCGATGATCGCGACGTCGTGACCTGGGCGGATGCCGTGCCTGCGCAGCGCCCGGAGGGCACCGAAGGCCATTTCGTCCGACATCGCGAAGACGGCCGTCGGCGGCGTCCGCTGGGCTAGTTGGGCCGTCATCGCGTACTCGCCACCCTCGATGGTGAAGTACCCGGGCACCTGCAACGACGCCTCGACGCTCAGGCCGGAGGCCTCGAGCGCCTGCCGGTAACCCGCCAGCCGGTCGTTCTCGGGGAAGAAGGGCGTCGGCAGCGGCCGGCCGGAAATCAGCCCGATCCGCTCGTGGCCGAGGTTGATCAGGTGCTGGCTGGCCATCCGGCCGCCTTCGACGTCGTCGATCGACACGCTAGAGACGCCCACGCTGTGCGCGCCGATGAGCGTGACGGGCATATCCAGTTCGAACAGTTCCTGCAGATCAGGACTGTCGGCAGGCAACCCGATGACCAGCACCCCGTCGACTCGGCGGCGCAGCCTGCGGTGCGGCGGCACCCGATGCTCCTCGCTCGGGTCGCCGGTGCTGTACAGCAGAAGGTCGAGGTCGGAGCGCTGCAGTACCCGCTCGACGCCGCTCAGGACTTTGGAGAAGTACCACCGACCAAGGAAAGGCGTGATGACCGCGATGCTGCCTGCCCGGCCACTAGCCAGCCGCGACGCGGCGGGTGAGATCACGTAGTCGAGCCGGTCAGCGACCCGCCTGACGTGTTCGCGGGTCACCGGGTCGACGTTCGGCAGGCCCCGCAGTGCTCGCGACACGGTCGCGGTGGACACGCCTGCCTCACGGGCCACGTCGCGGATCGTGATGCCGAGCAACGCCGCTCCGTCGGTGACCACGCTGGGTGATCCTCTCCGTGAAGGCCGGTGAAGGTACTGGCAGGTCGGGGTTGTGCACCGGAACGATAGTCGCTTTGTAAGCGGTGTCATCCCCTGGGCGCCAGGGAAGATTGTGAACCCTTATCGGGGCGCCGACCACTACCGCGCCGCGAGTGACCTAGCGAGTGCGGGCGACCACGAAATCGCACAGTGCCTCAAGGGCCCGCTTGGGCGGGCCGTCTGGGAGCGGCACCAGCGTCGACCGTGCGTCGGTTGCCCATCGGTCGAGATCGGCGCGGGCTGCCTCGATCGCCGGGTGCGAGCGAAGCAGACCCAGAGTCTCGCGATGCCGGCCGGCATCGGTCAGGTCGCCGTTGAGCAGCTCGAGGAGGCGCGCGTCGGCCGGGTCGCTCGATCGCCGCGCATGCAACACCGGCAACGTCACGACACCCTCGCGCAAGTCGGTGCCGGGGGTCTTGCCGAATCCGGTTGCGTCACTCGTCACGTCGAGCAGGTCGTCCGACAGCTGGAACGCGACCCCGATCCGCTCGCCGTAGCGGATCATCACCTCGACCACCGACTCAGGAGCTCCGGAGAACATCGCGCCGAAACGCGCCGACGTCGCGATCAGCGAGCCGGTCTTGTCAGCAACCACCTGGAGGTAGTACTCGAGCGGGTCGGCTCCTTCATTTGGGCCGGTCGTCTCGCGGATCTGGCCCTGTACAAGTCGCTCGAAGGTGCGGGCCTGGATCCGGACCGCTTCGGGACCGAGATCGGCAAGGAGGTCGGAGGCCCGCGAAAACAGGAAATCGCCAGTGAGTATCGCGATCGTGTTCGACCATCTGGCGTTCGCGCTGATCGTGCCCCGCCGGACGAGGGCTTCGTCCATGACGTCGTCGTGATAAAGCGTCGCGAGGTGGGTCAGTTCGACGACGACGGCCGCCGGCAAGACACCCGGCGCTGCAGGATCGCCGAACTGCGCCGCAAGCAAGACGAGCAGCGGCCTGAACCGTTTGCCGCCCGCGACGACGAGGTGTCTCGATGTCTCGGTGACGAACGGATAGTCGCTCTTGACGGCGTCGCGCAACAACGCTTCGACCGCATCGATGCCCACCCGGATCTCTGCCTCAAGTGCGGGATCGGGGACGACGAGGCCGAGCGGGCCTTCGCTGCTCACGCCGAAGACCTCCTACCTACTTAAGAAACAGCCCAGCCTTGTCGGCGAGGTTGAGCAGCGGCTGCGGAACCACGCCAAGCACCACCGTAACCGCAAGGCCGAGCCCGATGGCGGTCGAGGTGAAAAACTGCGGCAGGACGACGGTCGGGCCGTCCGGGAGCGGCTCCTGGAAGAACATCAGCACGATGATGCGGACGTAGTAGTAGGCGGTGACGGCACTGGCGGCGACCCCGACCACCACCAGCGGCCACGCACCGCCTTCGCCGGCGGCCTTGAACACTGCCACCTTTGCCCACAAACCACTCGTACCGGGCAACCCAGCCAGGGCCAACAAGAAGAACGCGAAGATGCCCGCGACCAGCGGTGACCGGCGGCCGAGACCAACCCACCGCGAGAGGTGGTTCGCCTCGCCGTCACCGTCGCGCACCAGCATGACGACGGCGAACGAGCCGATTGTCATGAAGCCATACGCAACCAGGTAGAACATGACGCCTGACTCGCTGTCACGCGCGCTCCCGGGTGCGAGTGCAGCCACTGCGGTCAGGATGAAACCGGCGTGGGCGATGGACGAGTACGCGAGCAAGCGCTTCACATCGGTCTGCGTAACACCAACGATGGCGCCGACGGACATCGTGATGATCGCGATCACCCACATCACTGGGCGCCAGTCCCAACTGAGCCCGCCGAAGGCGACGAAGAAGACGCGCAGCAAGGCACCGAACGCAGCGATCTTCGTACCCGCCGCCATGAACGCCGTGATCGACGTCGGCGCACCTTGATAGACGTCAGGGGTCCACCAGTGGAAAGGAGCGCCGGAAAGCTTGAACAGCAGGGCAATTCCGACCAGCGCGACACCCAGCAGGATCAGCGAGTCACCCCTGCTCGAAGAGGTGAGCGCGTCGGCGATGCCGGAGAATTGAACTGTGTCGGCGAAGCCGTAGACCATGGCGAGCCCGTAGACGAAGAACGCTGACGAGAACGCGCCGAGCAAGAAGTACTTGACGGCGGCCTCCTGCGAAAGCAATCGGCGCCGACGTGCCATACCGACGAGCAGATACAGCGGCAGCGACAGCACCTCGAGCGCGACGAACATCGTGATGAGGTCGTCAGCGGACGAGAACAGCAACATGCCGGCGACCGCGAACATCGCGAGCGGGAACACTTCTGTGTGCGTAAATCCGGCGCGCACGCTGGCTCGCTCGTCGGCCGAACCAGGAACGTCGGCGGCCTGGGCGACGAAGTCGCCGTCATCGTCAAACGAGCGATCCGCAATGAGCAGCAAGCCACCAATCGAGACCGCAAGAATCGTGCCCTGGATGAACAACGCAGGACCGTCCATGGCGACGGCACCCTCGACGACGATCCGCCGCAGGTGGCCGATGCCGGCGTTCATGACAACGAACACGAACGCAGTCACGAGGCCGAGCAGCGCCAACGTCGTCTGGGCGAACGCCCGCTGCCGTCGTGGCAGGAAGGCCTCGAAGAGGACGCCGAGGGTGGCCGCACCGAACACGATCAGCATCGGCGCGAGTGCCCGGTACTCGATGCTCGGTGAGTGAATGGCGAGCGGATCCTTGGTCGACGCCCCAGGAAGGAGCCCGGCCGCGAACTGCACCATGGCCGCGCTCACCCGCCGCCTCCAGACGTCGATGCGGTGACGACGGGCACCCTCGGGATTGGGTCGGTGTTACCTGTCTGATGCAAGGTCGCACTGACCGCCGGGCTGATCACGTCGAGAATCGGCCGCGGGTAGAACCCGAGCACAACAATCACCGCAACCACCGGAGCGATAACCCACTTCTCCCGCAACGACAGATCATGGCTGCCTTCGACGTCCGGCGAGACCGGGCCGGTCATCGTGCGCTGGTAAAGGATCAACATGTACAGGGCAGCCAGCACGATGCCCACCGTGCCAAAGGTGGCGGCGACCTTGTAGCGCGTGAACGTGCCGATCAGAACGAGGAATTCGCTGACGAACGTGCTCAGGCCGGGTAGCGCTAGACCCGAAAGGCAGGCGACCAGGAAGGTGCCCGCAAGGATCGGCGTGACCTTCTGCATCCCACCGAAGTCGTTGATGCCGCGCGACTGCCGCCGCGAAATCATGAAGCCGACGACCAACAGCAGCGCACCGGTCGAGAACCCGTGGTTGACCATGTACAGGGTCGCGCCGGTCTGCCCTTGACTGGTGAACGCGAAGATGCCAAGCGTGATCAAGCCGAAGTGCGACACCGAAACGTAGGCCATGAGCCGGAGGATGTCCTTCTGGCCGATCGCTTGTAAGGCGCCGTACAGGACCCCGATCACCGCAAGCGTGAGCACCGTCGGGGTGAACCAGTGCGAGGCGTTCGGAAAGAGGTCGAGGCAGTAGCGCAGGAAGCCGAAGGTGCCGACCTTGTCGAGCACGCCGACGAGCAGGACCGTGCCGCCGACGGGTGACTCAGCCGCTGCATCGGGAAGCCACGTGTGGAAGGGCCATAGCGGCGCCTTGACGGCGAACGCGACGAAGAAGCCAAGGAACAGCCACCGCTCGTCGTTCACGCCCAGATGCATGTGCTGCAGCGACGAGTAGAGGAACGTGTGACCACCAAGAACGTAGAGTCCGATCACGGCGGCCAACATCATCAGGCCGCCGAACAGGCTGTAAAGCAGGAACTTTAGTGCCGCGTAGGACGATCGCGGCGTGCCCGCAGCGCCGATGATGAAGTACATCGGGATGAGCATCGCTTCGAAGAACACGTAGAACAAGAAGACGTCGGTGGCGGCGAACACCCCGATGAGCAACGTCTCCATCGACACGAGCAACCCGAGGTAGGTCTTCACACTTCGCTTCGTGCTCTCGCATTCATGCCACGACGCGAGGATGACGACTGGCCACAGGACAGCGGTCATCAAGATGAGCACCAGCGCGATGCCGTCGATACCCACCGCGTAGTGGATGCCGAAGGCTGGGATCCAGCTGGTGCTCTGGTTGAACTGGAAGCGGTCGCCATGCGGGGCGAACTGTGTGGCCATCGCGATTGTCATCGCCAGCGTCGCGAGGGAGACGCCGAGCGCGACCTTTTTCAGCAGCGCAACGTTGGTGGCCGGTAGCGCCGCGACGACGCCCGCGCCTGCGAGCGGAATGATGCCGATCACCGTCAGCCAGGGGAAACTCATGGCGCCTCAGCCCCTGACCAGTAGCAAGGTGGCGAGCACGAGCACGACGCCGCCGAACATCGACAGTGCGTACGACCGGACGAACCCGGTCTGGAATCGGCGGAAGCGGCTCGACGTCCCGCCGACGAACGCCGCGAAGCCGTTCACGAATCCGTCGATGCCGCGGTTGTCGAAGAACACCAGAAGCCTCGTCAGGTACTGGCCAGGACGCATGAAGACCGACTCGTTGAACGCGTCGCCCAGCAGGTCGCGTCGGGCGGCGACCGTGAGCGGTCCGCCGACCGGTGCCAGCGCGGGAACCGGACGTCGACCGTACATCAGCCAGGCTCCTACCACGCCGAGAAGGACGATGCCTGCGGTGCCGAGGCCGATGACCCCGATGGGTTTGAACGCGATATCAGCGGGCCGTGGCACCACAACGGCGAGGAACTTGGCGAGCCGGCCGCTGAGGATCAGCGCGTACCCTCCGCCGACCGAGCCGATGGCCAGAATCCACATCGGTACGACCATGACGCCGGGCGACTCGTGCGGGTGCGCGTCGTCTGCCCACCGCTTCTCACCGAAGAAGGTCATCAACATCACGCGCGTCATGTAGAACGCGGTCAGCCCAGCCGCGGCCAGCGCGCAGCCGCCGAATATCGCGCCGGACGTACCGCCCTTGTGGAACGCGGCCTCGATGATGGCGTCCTTGGTGAACCAGCCGGCAAGGCCAGGGAAGCCAATAATCGCCAGATAGCCGAGCCCGAACGTGATGAAAGTGAACGGCATGTACTTGCGCAGCCCGCCGTAGCGGCGCATATCGACGTCGTCGTTCATGCCGTGCATAACCGAGCCGGCGCCGAGGAATAGGCCCGCCTTGAAGAACCCGTGTGTGAGCAGGTGGGCAATGCCGAAGGCATATCCGGCCGGCCCGAGCCCGACGGCCAGCATCATGTAGCCGATCTGGCTCATCGTTGACGCGGCCAGCGCCTTCTTGATGTCGTCCTTCGCGCAACCGATGATTGCGCCGAAGACGAGCGTGACGGTACCGACGATCGCCACGCCGAGCCTGGCGTTTGGCGAGACGTCAAGATGAGTTGGACCGCGCGATCAGGTAGACGCCTGCCGTCACCATCGTCGCCGCATGGATCAGGGCCGAGACCGGAGTCGGGCCTTCCATGGCGTCGCCGAGCCAGGACTGCAAGGGCACCTGGGCAGACTTGCCACACGCTCCGAGTAGGAGGAGCAGGCCGATCGTGGTCATTGTCGCCTTCGACGCTTGCGGCGCACCCGCCGCTACGTCCGCGAAGCTGAAGCTGCCGAAGGTCGCGAACATCACCATGATGGCGATCGACAGACCGAAGTCACCGATCCGGTTGACCACGAACGCCTTCTTCGCCGCGGTCGCGGCCGCCGGCTTGTAGGACCAGAAGCCGATCAGGAGGTAGGACGCGACGCCGACGCCTTCCCAGCCGACATAAAGCGCCACGAAGTTGTCGCCGAGCACCAGCAACAGCATCGCCGCAACAAAGAAGTTGAGGTAGCCGAAGAACCGCCTGCGTTCGGGGTCGTTGGCCATGTAGCCGACCGAGTAGATGTGAATCAGCGAGCCGACCCCGGTAATCAGCAAGACGAAACAGATCGACAGCGGATCGATGAGGAAGTTGGCGTTGGCATGGAAGCCCGCGACGGCGTCCAGCTGAAGAGGTGATTGTCGATCCGGCGATCAGCGCCGCTCTTCCCGATCAGGTTGAAGAACAAGATGACGCCGAGCACGAACGATGCAAGCGGAGCGGCGACGCCGAGGTAGTGGCCCCACTTGTTTGTACGCCGACCCCCGACAAGCAGCACGAGCGAGCTGAAGAGCGGAATCGCGACCAGCAACCAGGTACCCGAGAAGGCACCGCTGGCGGCGGTGAAGGGCGCAGCAGCCTCGACAGTCACGGAGTCCTCATCAGTACTTCAGGAGGCTGGCATCGTCGACCGAAGCCGACCGGCGGGTACGGAACACGGAGACGATGATCGCGAGTCCGACGACCACTTCGGCGGCCGCGACGACCATGACGAAGAACGCCATGATCTGGCCATTCAGATCGCCGTTGATACGAGAGAACGTGACGAGCGCAAGGTTGCCGGCGTTGAGCATGAGTTCAACGCACATGAACACCACGATGGCGTTGCGGCGCAGGAGCACACCGAGTGACCCGATCGTGAACAGGATTGCGGACAGGTAGAGGTAATACGTCGGGCTCATGACTGCCTCGTCCCTGACTGCGGGCCGCGCAGCTGCGCGGGTTGCGGGTTACGCCCGCGCTCAAGACGCAACTCCTCGACGGCGGCGGGCACACTCAACTCCGAAGGACTCCCGTCTGGCAGCAACGCGGGAGTGTCGACCGCGTTGTGCCGCGCGTAGACCCCTGGTCCGGGCAGCGGCGTGGGGTGCGTACCCACCTTGAACCGGTCACGCATCTGCTCGCGTTGGCCGCGCTTGGGCTCATGTGGTTCGCGGTGCGCCAGCACCATCGCACCAAGGGCGGCCGTAATCAGCAATGCGCTGGTCACCTCGAAAGCGAAGATGTAGCGGGTGAACAGCAGGCTCGCGATCTCGAAGATGTTGCCCTGCCCGGCGACCGGGTTGCCCTGCGTATCGGGAGGGTTGTTCGCCACAGACAGCCCTGCGCTGCTTGTAATCGCGGCCTGGCGAATTCCGGCGAACAACAGAAGGAGGAACCCAGGGCCGCCACGCCGGCCGCGAGCCGCTGCCCGCGCAGTGTCTCGACCAAGCTGTCGCGGGTGTCGACGCCGATCAACATGAGGACGAACAAGAACAGCATCATCACGGCGCCGGTGTAGACGATGACCTGGACGAACGCGAGGAATGGCGCGTCTTCGGCCGCGTAGAACAGGGCAAGTGACAACATGACGCCACCGAGCAACAGTGCGCCATGCACGGTGTTGCGCGAGAAGACCATACCGAGTGCAGCGAGCACCGAAAGTGGCGCGAATATCCAGAAGATCGCCGTCTCCGGGCCGCCGCTGTGCATGCTGCTCGCCGCAAGGATCGCCGCAGGCACTAGTCCTTCACCTCCTCGGTGTCGCCATCACCGATCATGACGTGCGCCGCAGGCGTGCCGCGGTAATAGTCCTTGGCATCAGCCAAGCGCATCGGATGCGGTGGCAACTCCATGCCGGGAGCCAGCGGTGCGAGTAGTTGCTCCTTGGTGAAGATGAGGTCGCCGCGGTTGTCGTCAGCCGTCTCGAACTCGTTGCTCATCGTCAGCGCTCTGGTCGGGCACGCCTCGATACACAGGCCGCACAGGATGCATCGCAAGTAGTTGATCTGGTAGACGCGGCCGTAGCGCTCGCCGGGAGAGAACCGCTCCTCGTCGGTGTTGTCCGCGCCCTCGACATAGATGGCGTCTGCAGGACACGCCCAGGCGCACAGCTCGCAGCCGACGCACTTCTCCAGACCGTCGGGATGCCGGTTGAGCACGTGCCGCCCGTGAAAGCGCGGCATCGTGACCTTCTTCTGTTCTGGGTACAGCTCGGTGTTGACCGCCTTGAACATCGTCGCGAAGGTGACACCGAATCCCTTGACCGGCCCGAGGAAACT
>CAWKKI010000011.1:0-351272 GCA_963850215.1 uncultured Actinomycetota bacterium | reverse complement strand
CCCGACTCGTCGTAGAGCCGCAGCGCTTTGAGCGAGAGTCGGGTTCGTTCGGCAAACTCCCGATGCTCAGGTAACGCACGTTGACATCCTCCAATGCGGGCCATTTGCCCGACAGAGGCGAGCGTGCGACCTGCCCCAGGGGCAGAGTCAAACCCCATCGTGGACGCGTCTCGACCCAGTGACGAAGCGAACCAGTTTCACTGGTTAGGACCGTTTACGGGCCGACTTTTGCCGCGTGCGTCGACGGGCAATGAATGGGAACAGCGCGATCAAGGCGGCGATGAGTGCGGCCGCCAATCCCCAACCTCGGAGGCCTTCGACCAGGCTCGCCGGAACTAAGGCCGTTGCGAGCAGCAGAACCAAGCCGACAGCCAGCAGGGCAAGGGAAATCACGCTTCGACCCCGCCAACGGCGGGCCCGGACCAGCTCGCGCAAATGAGCGGGCAATCGCCAGAAGAAATACGCGCCGAAGCCGCCGGAGGCGCAGGCTCCCAGAACACAGAGCGCGCGGACACCGGCAGTCGCGCTAGTAGAGATGATTCCCGCCATCGCGGCTCCGGACCGAACGCGATGACCGCCATCCTGAGCACCAGAAACTCGGCGGGATGTAGCGTCTCGAACGCTCGGGCCGAACCCTGATCGCGTCGGTAGGGCTCGGACGGCGGTGGCGAAGCCACTCGCAGCCGACGCAAGTTGTTGAGGGTTATATGGCCGCGCTCGGCCGCAGAGACTCGCGAGCCCTCTGTGAGCTGGAGGCGTTGTTGGGGTCAAGCCGCAGGGTCTGTCGGAACGCAGCCTCAGCTTCCGGCTTTGGCCGGCGCTCGCTTGGGCCCATCCAGGCTGACCTGGGCGCGCGGTTCGTTCGGCGCCAGGTTCACTGCTCGCGAGCCGGCACGCACCGCTTCTTTGCGCGTGGCGCGCTGCTTCGCGCAACGCATATGCAAGTTGAGAGTGTCCCTGCCACTGGAGGGGCGCGATGGTGACTGCCCGGCGGGCGTCGGCGCCCGCGCTGTCCGTCATCCCCAGCGATGCGGCACTGGCGAGACGGTAGGCCCACTCCTTCTCCGGTGAACGCGCGATCGCACCGTTAGCGAGTCGAGAGCGTCAGCATCCCAGTCATGGTGAAGATTGGCCTGCGATGCCAGGCACGGCGCATCGACGTTGTCGGGCTGGACTCCCAGCACCTCCAGCCAGCACCCGCGCCTCGTCGTTTCTGCCTAGATCGAGCAGCGCCCGAGTTCGTTGCACCAGACCTCGGACCTCGGGGCTAGTCACGCACCATCTTGCGGCGGCGAAGGTAAGCGAGCAGGTCGTCGTAGTCGCCGCCTTCGTTGGCGAACTGCGCAACGTTCTTCGCCGTGTCCGACCAGGCACCGATCGACGGGCGGACCTCACCGACGGCGACTCTCAAGTCGTTCATGTCGATCATTCGGATCTGACCGGTGCGCGCCGAGTCAAGCAAGGCGCGCTCTGCGGCCGCTTCGCATACATAGGCAAGGTCCGCGCCGGAGTATCCGTCGGTGGCCTTCGCACAAGGACGCGACGTCAACGTTGGCGACCGGCCGATGACGAGGTGGAAGCGCAAGATCGCTTCGCGTGCTCGTTCGTCCGGCGGCAGCACCAGCAACGTGCGGTCGAATCGACGGGACGACGCAAGGCCAACGTGGACCTCCCACGGGTGGTTCGTAGCTCCGAGCACGAACACGCCTTCATTGTTCTGCGCGACCCCATCCATCTCCGCCAGCAGTTGGTTGACCGTTCCCGCCGCCGACGAACGCAGTTGAGACGGCTTCAGGCCCAGCGCGTCAATCTCGTCCAGGAAGAGCACAATCGGCGCATTGCGGCAAGCAATAGCGAAGATCTCCGCGATGTTGTGCTCGCTGTTGCCGATGTACATGTCGAGCACATCGGCCAGCGTCACCGACATGAACTTTGCAGCCATCTCGCCTGCAAGAGCGCGAGCAATGAACGTCTTGCCACATCCGGGCGGCCCCGTAGACCAGCAGGCCGCCGCGAAGCGACTTGCCGTACAGCTTCTTGAGCTCTGGGTTGCGGATCGGCGCGAGCACGGACGCCTCGAGCCGTGCCTTCACTTCCTGCATGCCGCCAACGTCGATCAGCGTCAACCCAGTGGACTCGACGTCGTATGCGTCGGTGTTGGTCGCATCGTCATCGGCGAACATCGGCGGCACGGTGTCGAATTCGGCATCGAGCCCCCGCAGGATCTCGACGTCAGATGGGGCACCTGACTCGCCGGGGTCCACAGCCTCGGTCGCCTCATCCGAGTGCTCGGCGCTCGCGGCTGCCGGCTGGCGCGCCCCCCATCACGATCCGCAAGGCCTCCTCGCTAGCCGGATTGACCTGCAGCACCGTCGCGGCTTGGCGGACGGCCTCCTCGTGATTGCCGGACTTCTCCAACAAGCCGGCGAAGTGCAGCCGAAGTGCGGCGTCGTCAGGGCGCGCGTCAACGGCCGCGCGCATGCTGGCTAAGAGGTCCTCTGCGGTCACGCCGGGATTATCGCCTGATTTGCCCCTCTCCTTGAACGGACGGGCCCCAGGCGGTGAGAGTTGGCGAGATTTCGACCGATCAACGCAGCGTCGGCACCAACTCGCAGGTCACCAGACCATGCTCGGCCGTGAGCTCATCGATCAGATCGAACGAAGCCTGAATCCGGACCGGCGAATCGATGACCTCGGTCACCACTGGGACGCGGCGTCCGCGCGCGAACGCGCGATCGCCATGCGGCGCATGATCGCCGTGAAAGCCCCACCCGCCACGCAGTGTCGTGGATCCGTGCGCGCCAGACTCACGAAGCCGCCGCGTGATCATTCGATGAATCGGTAACCCCTCATGCAACTGCGACTCGGATGTGTAGACCGTGACCTTCTGCCACTGCGGAGCGCCGATCGTCGCCTCTGGCACGGTCGGGGGCCGCTCAAAAAGCTGACCGTCGCGCTTGCATACCCGCACTCGCTCGACCGTTATGACGGACTCAGGCGCCATCCCGGTGATGTCGGGCAAGACACTCTCGAGTCGCTCGCCTTCGCCTACGGCGACCACCATCACGGGCACGTTCAATTGCGCGCAAAGAAGCGTGCCCACTCGCGATGTCCATCCGAAGTTCCATCCACCCCCAGCAGTGCGCTCGCGCCGGCAATTCCGCGTTGCGACAAGAGGTCGCACAACGTCACGTAGGCGGGAGCGCCGTCCACTCGTTGCTGTCGAGAGAGATAGATGGTCAGCTTCGTCTCGTCGTGCAGTGACGCAGGTGACGCAACTCCGTCTGGTGGGTCGCCATTGATTACACGCAGCGCACGTTCGACTGTGACTGCTCCGGTACCGGCGATCGCAACGACTTCGTCAACAAGTTCCTGGATTCGCTCCGGAGTGTCGATCGCAACGGCCACTGCCGGAAGATCCTCGGAGAGGCTCAACGAGCTGTCGGTGCGCAGATGATGCTTGATCCCAAAGCCCTCAACCCCTCGGAAGAGGGCCGAGGTAGCCACTGCTCGTTCGCCGTACAGATTGAGCAGCGCGTCGGCGACCAACTCGCCGCCGTGACGCTTCCGCTCCCCGAAATAGGCGGTCAGCTTCAGAACGTCGTTCACCAGTGCGCCCCGATCCAACGGCCAAGGGCCGCGGCAGCAACCCCGACAACCAGACTCAGCACGATGTTCACCAACGCTGGAACGTGCTGGCGATCCTCATCGAGTCGTTGGGTCTCGAGCATCCAGGTCGAGAACGTCGTGTAGGAGCCGACGGCGGCGGTTCCGGCTAGCAGCGCTTGCTCGTCGCTGAGCGCTAGTCCACTGAGCAGTCCAAGCGCGAGCGCCCCGGTGAGGTTCACGACGAGCGTGCCATAAGGAAATGCACGTCCCAGGCGAGTTCGACCGTGCCGTCGACGACCGACCTAGCACAGATCCACACCCGCCAATGAGGAAGACGGCGGCCCACACGAGGGGCTCACCGCGGCACCAACGTACGGCGCACGGTCGCGGTCATCACGAGGATTGCGCCGTACCCGGTCGCGACGCTCGCGGCCGCGTACCCCAGTGCGAGGGCATACGCGTGCGCATCGATCATCCGCAACAACTCGACCTGCATCGTCGAGAACGTGGAGAGCCCGCCGCACAGTCCTGTCCCGAGCAATGGGCGGCGGTAGCTCGACGGCGGCAACCGCTCCTGCAGCCGCGTAATGAGGTAGCCGAGCAGCAGTGCCGCAGCGATGTTGACGGTGAACGTTGGCCACGGCCAGCTTGTTGGCGAGTAGGAAACCCCTGCGTCAACTCGGCTCGGGCCAGCGTGCCTAGGGCACCGCCAACGAAAACCGCAGCGATCTCGCGCGCATCCAGGGGCGGCAACACCCTGGCCATGACGTCTCCCTCCGCGATCGGTCGGGCCAACTAGAGGCCATCAGCCGACGTGAGGCGGTTCGGGAGCGGCCTCAAGAGGCCTGGACTCCGCGCCAGGGCGTCATCTGGCTGTGATCGAGTCGCGAATCGACCGATCAACCGGCCTCGCCACAACGAGCGTCGGGTCGCTGATTGGACCGCCCCGAGGGCACCACCTTGCGAGGCGTCGCAGGCAGGTTTGCGTTCTTGGTATTCAGTGTTACTTTGTACTGGTAGTCACTGTTACAGAGTAGCGGGAGGACTCGATGGGCAAGCAAGAGACCGAGATGCTCAAGGGCACGCTCGAAGGCATCGTCCTGGCGATCCTCGCCGGTCGCCCCGGCCACGGCTATGACATCACCGCCTGGCTCCGCGAGCGCGGATTCACGGACATCGCCGAGGGCACCATCTACGCCTTGCTGATCAGGGTCGAACAGCGCGGACTCGTCGACGTGGAGAAGGTCCCGTCCGAGAAAGGGCCGCCGCGAAAGGTCTACTGCCTCAACGCGAACGGACAGGACTACTCTCGACGACTTCTGGACGACCTGGACCTTCCTGTCCGAGCAGCTCGCACAGCTGCGCCACGGGCGCCTGACTGAAGGAGTGAACTGACATGACCAACTGGATCGAGACCGTCACCGGATCGCTCGAACAGAAGAAGCAGTACAGGCAGTACAAGTCGCGCATGGACGCGCTGCCCTCGCCGTACGACGGCGCAGCCAAGGCGCTTCATCGCTACTTCATGTACAACTCGGGCGTCGTCGACGGCGAGACTTCCCTGAAAATGATGGGCGACCTCGTCGACCTCTTCGAGGGCGCGGCCGCCGACGAGACCCCTGTGCGCGACATCGTCGGTGCCGACCCCGTCGACTTCGCGGACACGTTCGCGCAGTCGTACACCGGAAGGAACTGGATCGACAAGGAACGTGCGCGACTCACGAAAGCGATCGACGACGCCGAGCAAGAGGAGCGGACGTGACCGCGCCCGCAACGGCCATCAGCGTGGAAGGCGCCCATAAGTCGTACAAGGACCTGCACGTGCTTCGCGGCGTCGACCTCGATGTGGCAGCCGGCAGCGTGTGTGCGCTGCTCGGCTCCAACGGAGCGGGCAAGACCACGCTTGTGAACATCCTTTCGACGCTGCTCCGCGCCGACGCCGGGACGGTCAGGATCAATCAATTCGACGTCACAACCCATGGCGCAGAGGTGCGCCAGTTGATAAGCCTCACCGGCCAGTTCGCTGCAGTAGACGAGATCCTGACGGGTCGCGAGAACCTCGTCCTGGTTGCGCGACTGCGTCATGAGAAGGACGTTCGCCGCATCGCCGACGACCTGCTGGAGCGCTTCGACCTCACCGACGCGGGTGCTCGACGCGTGGCGACCTACTCCGGGGGTATGCGTCGTCGATTGGACATCGCAATGAGCCTCATCGGCGACCCGCCTGTTGTCTTCCTGGACGAGCCGACTACTGGCCTCGACCCGCAAGCGCGCATCGAGGTGTGGAACAGCATCCGCGAGCTCGCCGGCAAGGGCACGACCGTGCTGCTCACCACCCAGTACCTCGACGAGGCCGAACAGCTCGCCGACCGGATCGCGATCCTGCACCGGGGACGGATCATCGCCGACGGCACGCTCGACGAGCTCAAGGCGCTGTTCCCGCCAGCCAAGGTCGAGTACGTCGAGAAGCAGCCGAGTCTTGAGGAGATCTTCCTCGCCATCGTTGGTTCGAACATCGAGGAATGACCATGTCCACGCACTTCTCCGGCGACACCGCCATCCTGACCGGCAGGTCACTTCGGCATGTCACGCGCTCCCCCGACACGATCATCACCACCGCGATCATGCCTATCGCCATCATGTTGCTCTTTGTCTACGTACTCGGTGGCGCGATCAGCACGGGATCAACGTCCTACGTGAGTTACATGCTGCCCGGCATCCTGCTCATCACCATCGCCTCGGGCATCGCCTACACAGCGGTGCGGCTCTTCACGGATCTGGACAGCGGCATCTTCGAGCGCTTCCAGTCCATGCCGATTGCACGCTCGGGCGTGATGTGGTCGCACGTGTTTACATCCTTGGCAGCGAACACGGTCTCGCTGGTAATCGTCGTGGGCGTCGCGCTGCTCATGGGATTTCGCTCCGGCGCAGGAGTGCTTGCGTGGCTTGCCGTCGCCGGCATCCTGATCCTCTTCACCCTTGCGCTCACCTGGGTGGCCGTCATTGCTGGACTGTCCGCCAAGACGGCAGAAGGTGCCGGTGCGTTTGCCTACCCGATCATCTTCCTGCCGTTCATCAGCTCTGCCTTCGTGCCCACCGGGACGATGCCCGGTCCGGTGCGCGCGTTCGCGGACAACCAGCCAGTGACGTCGATCGTGAACACGATCCGTGATCTCTTGGCCCAGCAGCCAGTCGGCAATGACATCTGGATCTCGCTGGGCTGGTGCCTCGGGGTGCTCGTCTTGGCTTACGCGGCCGCGATGACGATCTACCACCACAGGTTCAACTGAGCCGCCCGGCCGTCGCGACGTCTAGTGGTCTAAGGCAGCGCGGTTGTGGCGTAGGTAGACCTTGTGGGTGGTGCCGTACGCGCGATCCCGCTTCACACCCGGCCTAGGTGATTGCCGTTGACAGCCTCGAGTTCTTCCGCTAATACTTAACGATGTGCTTAAGTATTCGCCTCAGGAACTCGACGAGGTCTTTCACGCCCTCGCCGATCCGACCAGGCGCGGCATCCTTGAGCGACTCACCGCCGGGCCAGCGTCAGTCAGCGAGTTGGCACGGCCACTCACCATGTCGTTGCCAGCAGTTCATCAGCACCTACGCGTGCTTGAGGGCAGCGGATTGGTCCGCACGCAGAAAGTCGGCCGGGTCCGTACGTGCGAGCTGGACGTGAACGTACTCCGCGCCGCGCAGGCCTGGATCGATGACCGACGCGCCCAATGGACCCGACGCCTCGACCGACTGGACGAGTACTTGGCCACATCACCGTCCGAACGACCGACAAAGAAGAGGAAGACCTGACATGACCCGCACCGTCGTGCACGACACCTTCGTCATCGAGCGGGACTACCCCGTGGCCCCCAAGCTTGTGTTTAACGCCTTCGCCGATCTGGACTCCAAGAAGCAGTGGTTCGGCGACGCAGAGTCCGACCCTGCAACGCGCCATGAACTCGATTTTCGAGTCGGCGGCCGCGAATCGTTGCGTGCCCAGGCACCAAGTGACGGACCGGTCTTCACGTTCGAGGTGCTCTACCAGGACATCATCGACAACGAGCGGATCGTCTACTCATATGACATGACGATGGACGGCCAACGTATCTCCGTCTCGGTCGCGACGATCGAATTCCTGTCCGAGGGAGACGGCACCCATCTGATCGTCACGGAACAGGGCGCGTTCCTCGACGGTCTGGACAGGAGCGAGATGCGCGAGCAGGGCACCAACGAGCTGCTCGACCTACTGGGCGGGTACCTGGAAAAGTCAACGAACGACTGAACCGGGATCGTCAGAACACGAACGGAACAAGCATCTTCGTGTGCTTCTTGTACGCCGGGTAGGCGTCGGGGAAGTTCTGCTCCATGTTGCCCTCTTCAACGTGAGCGCTGTAGCCGAAGTACCCGGCGGCCAGGACCAACGGGATCGCCCAGAAGTCGGTCAACGCCAACGCAGTGCCGAGCATGCCCAGCATGATTCCGGAGTAGATCGGGTGACGGACCACGGCGTATGGGCCCGAGGTGACCAGGGTCGGATTCGCCTGCTGACTCATCGGCATTCCCCAACTGCGGCCGATGACGATCCGCGCCCAAACGGCGATCGCCAGCCCGAGTAGGAACACAACGAATCCGGCGATGACGATCGCGGTGTTCTGATGAGGCTTGAGCCATCCGCTGTGCGACAACCTCAAGGCCACCAGAACGATGACGACGATGGCCAGCCTCAATACCCAGTTCGCCCGACCCCGCGCCACGATCGACGCGTTGGTGTTCACGGCTGCCGCAATCCAGAACACCCAGAAGAGAATCCAGATGATGCCTATCGCCGCATCGAAGTCATCGACCATCGCCGGCCTCCTGAGTGATCAGGCGTAGGACCACGGTATGACCTCGAGGGGGCGGCAAGGCGCCTCGTCGCGCCTAGTCCTCAGCCTCCGGCAGGTCCAGGTTGGTCAGTTGTTCCTCGACTTGAAGGAGGTATTGGCGGATCACTTCTCGTTCCGCCGTGTCGAACTTGCGCTCGACCCGAACAATCGCATCCACGACTTGGTCGATGTATGCCCGCGTGTCGCGCCTGGTGGCGGGCAGCAGCCGAACCTGTCGACGGCGCCGATCCGTCGAGTCCTGCTCCCGGGTCACGTGGCTGGCTTCCTGCAGGCGATCAACGAGAAGCGTGGCTGCAGCGGAGCTGATATGTAGTCGCCGGCTGAGCTCAACCGGTCCCATCTCCTCACCCATGAGGTGTTCGACGGCGACCGTCTCGATACGGCTGAGCCCCATCTCGCGCCCCATTCGAAGGCGCAGATCCTCGGCGGCGAGCAGGACCCGGCGCAGGGCCCGGGAGTTCGCCGACCCCCGAGGGTCGCTGGTCGCGGACCTCTCAAGATGCGCGTTCGGCTTTGCCGCCTTAGGGTTCATATCACTAAGAATGTTAGCGATATTTCCCTGGATGTGCCTCACATGCGCAAGACCCTGACCAGCCGCACCACGGCGATCGCGATTCTCTTCGGGCTCGTCGTCGCCGCCGCCGCGATCCTGGCCATCCCGAGCCCGGCCCCGTCTAGCCAGTCGACGGTCTCGGGACTGCCCGAGTCGTACCAGTCGGCCGCCGCTCAGGTACGTCTTGACACGCTTCCTGCTGGTAGCACGGGGCCGTTGTTCGTTGTGTTTCATCGAACCGACGGGCAGCCCCTGTCTATTGCCGACCGAGGTGCGGTCGCCGGTCGGTTGTCCCCACTTCACGCAGTCGCCCACGTCTCGTCGTTGAGCAGCCTGCTGTCGAAGGACTCGACCGCAGAGTTGTTGACACTTCGAATCGACGGGACGGCGATCGAACAAGCAGGCGCCGTGCCGACTATCCGGACCGTGGCCACGACCTCCTTGCCCGACGGGCTGGTCGCGCAAGTCACTGGAGAGTCTGCGTTTACAGCAGACCTCACCCACGTGTTCAAAGGTGCTGACAATCGTCTCTTGCTTGCCACCGTGCTCGTGGTCGCGCTACTGCTCGTCCTGACCTATCGCAGCCCATGGCTCTGGCTGGTTCCCCTTACGGTCGTTGGTGCATCCGAGCGGGTCGCGGCACATCTCGTGGGCCAGATCGCACCGCACTTCGGGGTGAGCATCGACGGCCAAGCCGCAGGAATCACCAGCGTCTTGGTGTTCGGCGCAGCTACCGACTACGCCTTGCTGTTGATCGCGCGCTACCGCGACGAGTTGCACACTCATGCCGATCCCGGACGGGCGATGCTCGTCGCGGTCCGGCGCTCAGCGGAGCCGATTTGCGCGTCAGCCATCACGGTCGCACTGGCTCTAAGCACCTTGTTGCTCGCGCAGCAAGAGAACCTTCGCGCTGTGGGCCTATCGGGGGCGATCGGCATTCTGGTCGCGATGGTCACGGGGCTGGTCGCAACACCCGCCGCACTCGTGGTCTTCGGTCGCCGACTGTTCTGGCCCCGGATCCCCCGTCTGAACGAGCCGATTACCCGAGGACGCTGGTGGACGCGGGTGTCGGATCTGATCGCTGCCCGCCCGCGCGCCGTTGCGGCCAGCACGCTCGGGCTACTAGTCGCGTTGATCCTGGGAGCAATCGGCCTGCACACGGGGCTCGCTCCCAACCAGCAGTTCAGCCGAGCGACGGAATCGGCGCTGGGAAGCCAAACGATCGAACGAGCCTTCTCGGCCGGTCAGGCCTTCCCGGTTCAGATCGCGGCAAGCCCAACCCAAGCGCGGGAGGTCGCTCTCACGGCGGCCCGCGTCAACGGTGTGGTCCAAGCCACCGTCGTCGCTACGAGTGCAACGACCAGCGAGATCGACGCTGTCCTTGCGTCACCCGTGAACAGCAAGACCTCGTTCAAGACCATAAAGGACTTGCGTCAACGACTTGCTGCAATTCCAGGGGGCTCCGTGTCCGTAGGGGGCAGCGCAGCAACCCTGCTCGACACTAAGACAGCCGACAGCCATGACACCCGCGACACCGTCCCGCTGATCCTGCTCATCGTGACTGGAGCACTGATTGTGCTTCTTCGGGCATTGATCGCGCCGCTGGTGTTGGTAGGCACGGTCATCATGACGTTCGCAGCCGCGCTGGGTGCGGGATGGCTCGTCAGCGTGCACGTACTCCACGACCCCGCGTTCAACGGCAATGTCGTGCTGTTGTCCTTCCTCTTTCTCGTTGCCCTGGGCGTCGACTACAACATCTTCCTGGTCACCCGTGCCAAGGAAGCCACCCAACATCTGGCTACCGGCCCAGCTATGACTTATGCCCTCGTCACCACCGGAACGGTGATCACCAGCGCCGGGGTCCTGCTCGCCTCGGTCTTCGCCGTCCTCGGTGTGCTGCCGCTGGTTGCGCTGGCCCAGATCGGGCTCGTCGTCTGCATCGGGGTGCTTCTCGACACGCTGTTGGTGCGCACGATGTTGGTGCCTTCCCTCGCCCACCTGCTTGGCGAGGCGTTCTGGTGGCCCCGTCGCACTCAATACAGTCGCGGCACCTCATCGAGCAACTACGTCGACCCAGTCACAGTTCTTGACACCGAACCGCAACGCGTCGTCCCTGTGCCAGCTGAGCCATCGACTCCACGTGGACTCGCCAAGTCACGCAGATAGGCGCGCTGGTGGAAAGGACATAGGGCGATCAAGCGCGAGTCCCAACGCATTACCCCAGCCGGGTAGGGTGCCTAGCGGATGATCGGCTGGCACCAAAACCGGGTGCTCTAAGCCGGCGCGAGGGGTGTACATGACGGACAACGCCACCGGGGCAACCGCAGCCAGTGCTCGACCCGAGTACGACCTGGATATTGCCGAGATCTGCCGCGTACTTGACGGCAAAGTGCGCGGAAAGCCGGTCGCCGTCACGATGTTCCGCGACGAGATCCATCCCGCCTACGCCACGAGCAAAGTCGACGCCTGCGCGATCCTGCGGATCGCCCGCGACGACGAGACGCCCGCCTACATGGACGCCCAGCACCATGACTGCTCGCACGGCGAGTTCATCACCGGGTTCAGTGAGGGCAACGAACTAATTCGCAGCGGACGACTGCTCCCCGTGTTCATCCCTGCGTACACCGACAAAGCGGGACTGGCGGTCAATTCGGGAAAGTTCATCCTGCCTAAGGACGCGGTTAAGGGCATCGGAGCGGCGCCACTTGACGCGGTCCCCGAGGGGGCGAGGATTGAGTGGATTGTCGTCGTCTGCCAGCCGGTGTGGGCATCGCAGATCGGGGCGGCCCGCGCGGTCGAGGACGGTGTGCAGCCGAGTGCTGCGGCGGGCTCTTCGTTCTGCACGGACGCGTTCGTTACGCCGTGGTTCGAGGAGAACGTCATCGTCACAACCGGAGACTTCGGCGGCCGGATGAACAACAAGTTGCGCCCCGAGGAGATGTTCGTCATCGTCCCCGCGCGGTGGGCAAACAACCTCATCTCCATCCTCGGCAAAGCGCCCGACGTGCGCGGGCTCTATGAGGCGACGCGGGTGGATGACAGCGAGTACTGGAACCGCAAAGCCAAACGCGAAGCCAAAGCTGAGATGAACGACACCGCGGCCGGCGCGGCTGCCAAGGAGCGCGGTCTGAACATCAGCATGGAGTGGGACGTAGAGGCCATGGACATGGTGGCCAAGGCCCCAAAGTTCGTGCGTAAGTTCGCAGTGGGCAACGTAGAGGACTTCGCGGCGCAGAACGGCCATGAGCGGGTGACCCTCGAGGTCGTGAAGGAGCAGATGGACGCGGCTGGCATGGGCGGCGCGGGTGGGACGGGGACCGGAAAGGTCGGCCTCAAGTCGCTGTTCGCACGTCGGTCGAAGCCGCCCCAGGAGTAGCACCGTGGCGCGTTTCGCTCGGTGGACCCAACGTGGCTTGAGTCGCGGTGAGCGACGGTCGTCGGGTCGCGGGCAGTCGCAGTAACCACGGCCGCAGTGCGAGGGCCACGGCAACTACGACCACGGTGACGACGATCACCGCGATCCACCCGATCCGCCAGCCGTGCGCGGCGGCCACTACAGCGATGACCATCGCCATGAGTCCGACACCGTTGATTCCCGTGACGAAGCCATGCATCACCTGCTGAAGTGTCCGCACCAGCACATCGAGGAAGAACAACGTCAAGAACACGGTGACCAGACTCAAGAACACGACAGGTTGGTCGAACGCCCGAAACAACGCATAGGCCGCCCACAGGCCCAGCAACCCTTGGGCGATTGGGGTTGGAAGGCCGCCGAGGTAGCAGCCGACAAAGACCACAACGAGTGCGAGGGCCGTCACCCACACCCATGCGTGTGAGCCGTAGACCGCGATGACTTCGAGGGCGAGGGACGTGACGACCAAGCCGTTGAAGACGAAGTCAAGGATCGATGGCGGCGTCCCGGTCAGCCACCACTTGTCGGCTGTGTTCTGTGCGCTCTCACTAACGCTAGCCACGATGAGCACCACCGCAGCAACGTAAAGCAACGACACGTGATCGAGTCGCCCGTCGATGGCACCGCGATTGGCCGCGACCGCCCAGATCAGCAGCAGTGGCGAGAGGATGGTCACGACGTGTGCGCTGAGTACCCAGATTGCGGTCGGGGTCGGCAAGTCGATCTCAGCGCGCATCCGACGCCACGGTCGCTGCCGCGATGCAATCGACGACTCGGCCATGGCTCGGATGGTACTGCGGCGCAAATCGAACAATCCTCGCGCTCAGAAGTCAGGCGCGTGATGCGAGGCATGCACCTGTCGCCTATGTCGCGACTCACGACAAAAGTGGAGCTGAGGGTGTCTGGGTTCAGGACATAGGTCTCAGTTGATATGTCTCTGATGAGTCGCGACATAGGTTCACAGTGCCAGTGCCGGGCTATGTCTCGAGCCCGGGTTGCTGTCCTTAAAGTCATCACCCACCAACTGAGCGTCAAGTGCCGCTGCGGCCGAGTACGGCTACTCACGCCGGCATCTGCACCGGCTGCTGGCGCGCTATCGGACTCGGTGGCTTCGACGCGGTGGATCCGCGGTCTCGGCGACCGCCGATCCAATCCGCGCCGCGACCTCTCGAGGCCGTGCAGGAGCGGATCATCGAGCTGCGGCTGGCGCTGATCAAGGACGGCCTCGACGCCGGACCCGTCACCATCGCCTGGCACCTCGCAAGCACGAAGGCCACCGAGCGCCGTCGACCTCAACGATCCGGCGCATCCTGCACACCGCCGGGCCTGATCACGCCCGAGCCACGCAAACGTCCACGCTCCTCCTATCTGCGCTTCGCTGCCGCCCAGCCCAACGAGTGCTGGCAATCCGATTTCACCCACTGGCGCCTAGCCGACGGCACCGACATCGAGATCCTCAACTGGCTCGATGACCACTCCCGGCTGCTGCTCTCCTGCCACCGCCCTGCACCCGCGTCACCGGCGATGACGTCGTCACCACCTTCCGCGACGAACATCAACGAACTACGGCCTACCCGCCATCAACCCTCACCGACAACGGCACCGTCTACACCGCCCGATTCACCCGCGGCAAAAACGCCTTCGAATACCTGCTCGCCGTCCTCGGCATCACCCAGAAGAACGGGCACCCCGGCCACCCCCAGACCCAGGGCAAGATCGAGCGATTCCACCAGACCCTCAAGACGCTGGCTGGCCAACCAGCCACCAGCCCGCGACCCTCGCACGACCTCAAAACCAGCTCGACCGTTCCGCGACCTCTACAACAACGAACGCCCACACCGCGAACTCGACCGCGCCACCCCCGCCAGCCGCCTACACCGCGCCGCCGAAAGCAACCGCACCCGGCCACGGTGATCCCGCGCCACTACCGCCTGCGCTACGACCACGTCGACAACAACGGCAAAATCAGCTTCCGCCGCGCCGGCCGCATGCACCACCTCGGCATCGGCGCCGCCCACGCCGGCAAACGCGTCACTCGCCATCGCCGACAACACCACCGTCACCGTCATCCACCTCGACACCGGCGAAATCCTAGCCACCCACACCATCGACCCCGAACACGACCTACTGGCGCAACCACACAAAGAAGCCCGGGCCGATGGCCCGGGCCTCCTAAACGAGACACATGACGCGACTCAGCATGAGACCTATGTCGCGACTCACGACAAAGTGGAGCTGAGGGGACTCGAACCCCTGACCCCCTGCATGCCATGCAGGTGCGCTACCAGCTGCGCCACAGCCCCCGGTGCCCTCGCGGGCCCGCACAGCATACCCGCACGACGAGCGCCGACTCCGCGGCGATCAGAGCCTCAACGATCGTCGGACATGACCGGTGTAGGCAGGCTCCCAGCGTTGTACTCGACCAGTCGCCAGGCTGGCTGCGGCGCCGACCAACCCGTCTCGACAAGAACCGACCACGAGCAATTCGACAACACACCGAACGACACGACTTGCAATACATCGAGTCCGATCATCGATGTGATCGCGCAACGACCAGTGCCTCCGTGCGTTGCAACGACCAAGGTCTCCCCCGGCGCCACATCGACCAACGCTCGTTCGATCGCCTCGACCGCACGGGCCGCGACCTCGGAACGCAACTCGCCACCGCCGGGTCGTACGTCGCCACCGCGACTCCACTGGTCAAGCTCGTCGCCGAACTGCGCTTGCAGTTCGTCGCGGTCCAAGCCCTCCCATGCGCCGGCGTGGTTCTCCCGCAACCCCTTGTCATGCACGACGGGCAAACCCGTAACAGCGGACAGAGCCGCTGCAGTCTGCGCAGCCCGTTGCAGGTCTGACGCGACGATCGCGACCGGAGACAACGCGGCCAGCAGTGACGCTGCGCGTTCCGCCTGCGCCAGCCCAACCTCGTCGAGCGCTACATCGATCTGACCCTGGAAGCGACCTTCGTTGTTCCACGCAGTGCGGCCGTGTCGCCAGATAACGACGCGGCGGGGTGCGCTCAGCGCACGTCCACGGACTCGGACACTGACTCGGGCAGCGGGATGTGCGGGCAGTCCTTCCACAGCCGCTCGAGCGAGTAGTACTCACGCTCCTCGGTCGTCTGCACATGCACGATCACGTCGCCGAAGTCGAGCAGAACCCACTGCGCCTCGCGCTCGCCCTCGCGGCGCAAGGGCTTCGCTTCGAGACCGCGCAGCCGCTCCTCGATCGCGTCGACTATCGATTTCACCTGCCGGTCGTTGCGGCCTGAGCACACCAAAAAGACGTCTGCGATCGCAAGCGGTTCGGAGACGTCAAGGACGACGATGTCGTCAGCAAGTTTGTCTGAGGCTGCCTCAGCGGCCGCGACGGCCAACTCGACAGCCCGGTCGGTCGCGGTCACAGCACCTCAAGGCTTGAAGAAGATCGAGCCTCTAGTCTCTCACGACTTGAAGTCGGCCCCGAGGATCACGATCACGTCGGCGACGTTCTGCGCCAGCGGCGCTACAGCCACATCGGTGGCAGGCAAGTGCAGCGCCTTGGCGATGTACCGACCTCTCGTGATCGACGCCGGGTTCGCGTCGTTGATCATGATCAATGAACGTGACTCGTGCGCCTTTGCCGCGGTGCCGCCGTCGGTGAACTGCAGTCCTGCGTTGATCAGCTTCGTGCGTGCCGCCCGAACCGCAGCCGCGCTGCCCACGCCGTTCTGCACGTAGACGTTGCCGGTGATCCCGTTGACCGGTTGCGGCACCGAGTCAGCAAAGTCGTTGGCGATCAAAGTCTTCAACGAGTCCTGATCCACGCGATAGCTCACCCCGTAGCCGGTGTCGATCGACTGCGTTGGGATCGTGTCGTAGGTGGTGTGATTTGCGGCGGCGTCTTGATGCATCGTCTCCAGATAGTCGGCAAGCTTCGCGGTGTCGAAGGTCGACTTACCGTTCGCACCGACTCCGCCGAGCATGGCCTGGATCGCCGCACTGGTGTTGGGCAGCTTGGTAACGAGTTGCGTCCACACTGCGTCGAATCGAGCTAGTCCAACCGCGTCAGGGTCACTGCTCAAGGAATACATCGCGAAGGCGGCGGCGCTTGGTCCGTTGAGATTCTGTGCCTTGCCCGCGGGCACCGCGAGAACCGTCGTGCCATTTGCCTGCTTGCTCTCAACGCTGACATCGACATCGACGGTAACGCCACCGACAGCATTGACCAGAGCCGCCAGCCCGGCGGAGTTGAGAGTCCAAGTGCCGTCGACGATTACGCCGATCTCGTCTCGGAGAGCGTCTGCCGACGCATTGGGCACGCCGGTCAGGCGGGCCGAACCGAACTGCACGGCACCTTCACCAGCAACGTCACTGACCAGGTGCTGCGGAATTGTCACGACCGCCCCGGTCTGACTCGACACGTCGTGGGCCGTCAAGGCCGACGCGACCGCGTAGCCCTTTGCGTTCAGGAGCTGGACAAGAAGTGTGGTCTGCGGACGCCCCGAGGCTGACGTGCCATTGTTGCCGCCGCGACTTGGAATCAGTGCCGCCACACCCACGATCAGCAGAACTACTGCGAGCACCGCACCGCCGATCATGAGACCGCGCCGGGTAAGCAGTTGTTGCTGCTCGGACCGGACGGAGTCGCGCACTGCACGGCGACGAACCCGCGGACCCGGCGCAACAGGCGCCTCGAGATCAACGGTCGCGGCGGTGGGTTCGGTCGGGGCCGAGCTGCCCCGATCAAGGAGGGAGAGTCCGAAGCCGCGGGAGTCACTCGTTCGGCGGCGGTGGCTGCTCACGAAATCTCCCGATAGAGGTGATGGCTGGCGATGTACTCGGCGACGGCGGGCGGGACGAGCCCGTCCAGAGATTCGCCGCGCGCCACCAGCGCTCGGCACTCCGTGCTCGAGATGTCCACGCCTGGAGCCTCGACAATCGAGACCGCGCTCTTGAGCGTGGGCGGCACCTCAAGTGGGCTTCCCGGCCTGGTCACGGCGGCCACCGAGGCCATTCGCAGCATTCGGGCCGGGTCCCGCCACGTCGGCATCCGGGCCAACGCATCCGCCCCCACGATCAGCACGAACCGCCAGGCAGGGCCGCGGTCAGCGGCCAGTCGGGCGAGAGTGTCAACGGTGTAGGTGAACCCAGGCCGGTCCAACTCGATCCGCGAGGCCGTCATGCCCTCGTGGCCCTCGATGCCCAGCAGGACCATCTGCCAGCGGTCTTCCCGGGGTGCCAGCACCCGGCCGACCTTCTGCCAGGGACTACCCGCAGGAATGAAGAGGACTTCGTCTAGTTCGAGATCGTCGCGCACGTGGTGCGCGGCGGCGAGATGGCCGAGGTGGATCGGGTCGAAGGTGCCCCCCATGATCCCCAGGCGGTGCACCGCGGCTCAGCGGTCCGGGTCGAACCGAGTCGTGATGATCAGCAGGATGATCAGGACGGCGAACGCAATCAGGGCGATCACGATCGGCGGAGCCGGGATCTGACGCTTGACCTCTTCGGTCGCAACGGCGACGGTCGACACAGATGTCAGCACGGCATGCTCCGAGGGTCGAGGGCGGAACGGCGACTGGATCAGTCGGGCGTTGGGCTCAGCGTAGCGGTCAGCCTCAGGTTCGCACCTGACCCGACCCCGTGACCACGTACTTCGTCGAGGTCAGTTCTGGCAGGCCCATCGGACCGCGCGCGTGCAGCTTCTGGGTGGAGATCCCGATCTCGGCGCCGAACCCGAACTCACCACCGTCGGTGAAGCGGGTTGAGGCGTTGACCATGATCGCTGCAGCATCGAGTTCGTTGACGAATCGCAACGCAGCCGACTGGGAGTCAGTGATGATCGCCTCGGTGTGCTGGCTCGAGTAGCGACGGATGTGCGCCATCGCATCGTCGATGGAGTCAACAATGCCGCCAGCGATGTCGTATGAGTAGTACTCGGCGTACCAGTCGTCCTGGGTCACGGGCGCGAAGCCGATGCCCGCCTCTTCGGCGTATGCGCGCATCCGATCATCGCCGTGCACCGTCACGCCAGCCTCGCGCAGCGCGAGCAGCGCCTTCGGCAGGAATGCATCAGCGATGTCGCGGTGCACGAGGAAGGTCTCGGCTGCGTTGCACACCGATACTCGCTGCACCTTGGAGTTGAGCAGGATGTCGATCGCCATGTCGACATCGGCATCGGCATCGACGTACACGTGACAGTTGCCCACGCCCGTCTCGATGACGGGCACGGTCGACTCTTCGACAACGGACTTGATCAGCGCAGCACCGCCGCGCGGGATGAGCACGTCAACCAGACCGCGGGCAGACATCAAGTGCTTGACCGATTCGTGTGTCATGCCGGGAACGAGTTGGATCGCGTCGGCCGGAAGGTCCGCGGACTCAAGTGCGCCCTGCATGACCGTGACCAACGCAACGTTCGTGTCGTATGCAGACGCCGAACCACGCAGCAGCGCAGCGTTGCCCGACTTGAGGCAGAGCACCGCGGCATCGACCGTCACGTTGGGCCGGGCCTCATAGATCATGCCGACGACCCCGAGCGGAACCCGGATCTGTCGCACCTGCAGACCGTTGGGCAGCGTGTATCCGCGAATGACCTCGCCGACCGGGTCAGGCAGCTCGGCGATGGCGCGCGCCGCATCTGCTATCGCGCCCAGTCGCTTGGCGTCGAGTGTCAGCCGGTCGAGGATGCCTTCGCTCGTGCCGGCTTCGCGGGCCCGCGACAAGTCATCGGAATTTGCCGTGACGATCTCATCGGCATGCCTGACCAGTGCGTCCGCGATCGCATGCAGCGCCGCATCCTTCTGCGCGCGAGTCAACGAGGCGAGGGTGATCGACGCTTCGCGACCACGGCGCGCCACATCGAGAACTGCGCTCGCATCAGTCGATTCGTCCATGGCCTAAGGGTAATCAGCTTGACTTGGCCGCGGAGCCGGTCAGGATGACCAGGTCGTCGCGGTGCACGACCTCACGTTCGTACTGAGCGCCCAACTCGCGCGAGAGCTCATGGGTGGAGCGTCCCAGCAGACCGGGAAGTTCGGCGGAGTCGTAGTTGACCAGCCCGCGGGCCACGGCCCGACCGTCCGTGCCGACCATGTCCACCGGATCGCCAGCGACGAAGGTCCCCTCGACGCCGATGATGCCCGCGGGGAGCAGCGACGCACGCCGCGCAACGACCGCCTGCACCGCTCCAGCGTCAAGCACAAGGCGCCCGCGACCCTCGGTCGCATGTGCGAGCCACAGCACGCGCGTGGATCGACGCTGGCCGGTGGGGTGAAAGAGCGTGCCGATCGGCTCGCCCAAGAAGACCTCGCGGGTCTGTGCCGCGCTGGCGAGGACCACCGGGATGCCCGCACCTGTCGCGATCCGAGCGGCTTCGACCTTCGTCGCCATGCCCCCGCTGCCCAGATGCGACCCCTTACCGCCCATCTGCACGTGCGCAAGGTCCTCCTCGCCGCGCACATCCGTCAGCAAAGTCGCCCCACCGCGGCGTGGATCGCCGTCATAGAGCCCGTCCACATCGCTGAGCAGCACAAGCAGATCGGCATGCACGAGGTGTGCGACCAGCGCGGCAAGTCGATCGTTGTCGCCGAACCGGATCTCATCAGTGGCCACCGTGTCGTTCTCGTTAATGACCGGCACCGCGCGCATCTCAAGCAGCCGGATCAAGGTGCGCTGCGCGTTGCGATAGTGCGCACGGCGCACGACGTCATCCACAGTGAGCAACACCTGTCCGACAGTTGCGCCGTGCTGTGCAAACGCGTGCGCGTATCGCGACACGAGCGCGCCTTGCCCGACGCTCGCAGCCGCTTGCGCAGTCGCCAGATCGCGGGGCCGCTTTGCGAGTCCCAACGGACCGATCCCTGCGGCAATCGCGCCACTCGACACGAGCACGATCTCGACGTCTCGCGCGCGCACCGCGGCAAGTTCCGCGACCAATGTGTCCAGCCGCGCGACATCGAGGCCACCCTGCGGCTCAGTGAGTGACGAGGAGCCGACCTTCACGACCACGCGCAAGGCCTTGGTCACTTCAGCGCGCTGCGCGGTCATGCCTGCCCTCCGTCGTTCACGTCGTCGACTTCGACGGCGTCGTCAACCCCATCGCCCGCGTTGTAGTCGAATCCGTGTGGATCGAGTTCGTTGGCATCGATATCTAGCTCATCTTCCTCGGGCTCGTCGTCCTCGGGGAGGGTCGGCTCCCAGTCGAAGACCACCGCGTTCTCGGCCGGGCCGATGATGACTTCGGCTCCAGCGACGGCACCCGCCTTCACCAGCGCATCCTCGACGCCCAGACGCGCGAGCCGCTCGCCGAGGTAACGCACAGCTTCGTCGTTGCCGAAGTCGGTCTGGCGCACCCAGCGTTGCGGACGCTCCCCGACGATGCGGAAGGCCTCGCCCTCGCGCTTCACGACAAAGCCGCTTTCGCCGTGAGCCTTGGGCCGCAACACAATGCGCGTGGCCTCTGGCGGAGGTGCTGCAGCACGATGCGCGCTCACCACCTCGGCCATCGCGAACGTCAGCTGGCGTAGCCCCTCATGGCTTGCCGTCGAGATCGAGAAGACCCGCAAGCCACGTGCCTCCAACGACGCAGTCACCATCTCGGCCAGCTCGCGCGCTTCGGACACGTCGATCTTGTTCAAGGCAACGAGTCGCGGCCGGTCATCGAGACCGCCGTATGCAGCAAGCTCGGCCTCGATCGCATCCAGATCCGACTCTGGATCGCGGTCTGGCTCCAAGGTCGCGCAGTCGATGACGTGCACGAGCACCGAGCAACGCTCGACGTGGCGCAGAAACTCAAGGCCCAGGCCGCGACCTTCGCTTGCACCGACGATGAGGCCAGGCACGTCAGCGACCGTGAAGACGGTCTCCCCCGCCGCGACCACACCGAGGTTCGGCACCAGCGTCGTGAACGGATAGTCAGCGATCTTCGGCTTGGCAGCCGACAACGCAGCGACCAAACTCGATTTGCCCGCACTGGGGAAGCCGACAAGCGCGACGTCCGCGACTGTCTTGAGTTCGAGCACCGCGTCGACGGCGTCACCTGGCTCGCCCAGCAGCGCGAAGTGCGGGGCCTTTCGACGACTCGTTGCGAGTGACGCATTGCCGAGACCCCCGCGACCTCCCTGCGCGAGCACGTAACGGCTGCCGGCACCAACGAGGTCGACCAGCACCTCGCCGTCAGACGTGCTCACCACCGTGCCGTCGGGCACCTTCATCACCGTGTCTGCGCCATCGGCGCCACTGCGGTCCCCACCAAGCCCGGGACCACCATTGGGCGCGCGCCGGTGCGGCGATCGGTGAAACTCCAGCAGCGTCGTCACCTGCGGATCGACCTCAAGCACGATGTCGCCGCCGCGGCCACCGTTGCCACCATCGGGCCCGGCGAGGGGCTTGAACTTTTCGCGATGGATCGACATGCAGCCGTGGCCACCGTTGCCTGCGGCGACGTGCAGCACGACGTGATCAACGAACTGCGTCATGCGGCACCTGCCTTTCAACCCTCGTTGGTCGAACTCCACATATGACAACGAGGGCGGACCAACCGGCCCGCCCTCGCGTGAGTCTGCTCTCGAGTCTCGGCGGTCTTACTCCGCCGGGACGATGTTGATGACACGGCGACCACGTCGCGTGCCGAACTCGACCGCACCCGCGGCCAGCGCGAACAACGTGTCGTCGCCGCCGCGGCCGACGTTGTTGCCGGGGTGGAAGTGCGTGCCGCGCTGGCGAACGATGATCTCGCCGGCATTGACCTGCTGGCCGCCGAAGCGCTTCACGCCGAGGCGCTGCGCGTTGGAGTCACGACCGTTGCGCGTCGAGGACGCACCCTTTTTGTGTGCCATCGCTGGTGTGCCCCTACTTTCCGGTCTCGATGCCGGTCACGCGCACGCGGGTCAGGTCCTGACGGTGACCCTGACGGCGGCGGTAGCCGGTCTTGTTGCGGTAACGAAGAATGATGATCTTCGGCCCACGCATGTGCTCGAGCACCTCGGCAGTCACCGACGCCTTAGCGGCATCAGCGCCCGTGGTGATCGACTCGCCGTCGACCAACATCAGGGCTGGCAGCGAGACGGACTCGCCCGCGCCGCTCTGAACCCGGTCGAGCTCAATGACGTCGCCGACTGCCACCTTCTCCTGGCGGCCACCGGCCTTGACGATCGCGTACACCGCGGACTCCTCTGTGCTGGTCTCGTGCGACCCGCTCGAACGTGCTGTGCTGACTGTGGGTGGTTCTGCCTCGCGGCTGGGCAGCCCCGACGAGGGGCCAGCGAGCGAGGGGTGGCAGACCCGGATTACCGGGGTGCCGACCGCCTAGGGTACGTAGCCCCCTGCAACCGGGTCAAACCAGGCTGGTCTCAGCGGTTGGTTCGTGCTCACCGGCCGTGTCCCCCACAGCCTCCTGCATCGAATCCTGCGGCGCGTTCTTGGCTCCGCCCTTGGACCTGGACGAGCGCTTGCGCTTGGGCTGCGTGCCGCCAGGAGTGCCCCCGGCGTTGTCTTCTGCGGACGGGGCCTCCGGCTTGGGCGCCTTGACGTCCCCGCCCTGCGAGTTCCCGTTGGCTGGATAGCCATCAAAGTTGATCTTGATTCCACGTCCGTTGCAGCAGTCGCAGGTCTCGGAGAAGACCTCAAGCAGTCCCTGCCCCATCCGCTTTCGGGTCATCTGGACCAGACCGAGCGAGGTCACCTCGGCGACCTGGTGCTTGGTGCGGTCGCGACCCAGACACTCAAGCAGTCGGCGCAGGACGAGGTCGCGGTTGCTCTCCAGGACCATGTCGATGAAGTCGACGACGATGATGCCGCCGATGTCGCGCAGCCGAAGCTGGCGCACGATCTCCTCGGCCGCCTCAAGGTTGTTCTTGGTGACCGTCTCTTCGAGGTTGCCTCCGCCCTGACCGGTGAAGCGGCCGGTGTTCACGTCGACAACGGTCATCGCCTCAGTGCGGTCTATGACCAACGAGCCACCAGACGGCAGCCATACCTTGCGATCGAGTGCCTTGGTGAGCTGCTCGTCCACTCGGTAGTGCGTGAACAAGTCCTCGTTCGCAGTCCAGCGTGAGAGTCGATCGCGCAGATCCGGAGCAACCCACGACACGTATGGCTCGACCGTGTCCCACACGTCGTCGCCGGAGACGATGAGCGAGGTGAAGTCTTCGTTGAATACGTCTCGAATAACGCGAATCGTCAAGTCCGGCTCCGAGTACAGCAGGGTCGCGCCTGATCCGGTCTCGGACTTCTTCTTGATGTCGTCCCACTGCGCCGACAAGCGCGAGACATCGCGGCCGAGCTCTTCCTCGCTCGCACCTTCCGACGCCGTTCGCACGATGACGCCAGCGCCTTCGGGGACTACGCGTTTGAGCACGTTCTTCAACCGGGTGCGCTCGGTGTCGGGGAGCTTGCGAGAGATGCCAGTCATCGAGCCGTTGGGCACGAAGACGAGGTAACGACCGGGAAGCGAGATCTGACTGGTCAGTCGCGCACCCTTGTGTCCAACCGGGTCCTTAGTGACCTGCACCAACACGTTGTCGCCGGACTTCATCGCGAGTTCGATACGTCGCGGCTGACCTTCGAGGCCGGCCGCATCCCAGTTGACCTCGCCGGCATACAAGACGGCATTACGGCCCTTGCCGATATCGATGAAGGCGGCTTCCATCGATGTCAGCACGTTCTGCACGCGACCGAGGTAGACGTTGCCGATCAACGATCCCGAGCTGCCCTGAGTGACGTGGTGCTCGACGAGGATGCCGTCCTCAAGGACGCCGATCTGCGTGCGTCCTGCTTTGTCCCTAACGACCATGATCCGCTCGACACTCTCGCGCCGCGCCAAGAACTCGGCCTCGGTGATGATCGGCGCGCGGCGTCGACCGGCGTCACGGCCTTCACGACGACGCTGCTTCTTGGCCTCGATGCGCACGGAGCCCTTGATCGCAGTGGGCTCATCCGTTCGGCGTTGGCGCGGCGGGCGAACCTTGACGACTGTGTTCGGCTCGTCGGTCTCGACTACTTCGGCGGCTTCGCCCGACCCTGCGCGCCTGCGCCGCCGACGACGATGGCTGCCGTTCTCGTCCGATTCTTCATGTGAGTCCCGGGCAGCAGCGGCACCGTCGCCGACCTCATTGGCCTCAGCCTCCCCGGCCTCACCGTCGGTCGACTCGTTGTCCGTCGAGGCGCCGCCCTTACCGCGACCGCGGCGACCGCGCCCGCCGCGACGCCGACGGCGCTTGGGCCCGTCAGTGCCCTCGGCGCTGTCGCCGCCGGACCCGTCTGCCTCGACATCAGATGCCGACTCCCGCGCGTCGCTCGATTGACGTTCGGACTGTTCGCCTTGGGCGGCCTCGGCCGCGGCCGCGGCCTTCTTCGACGTGCGCTTGCGTGGCTTGGGTGATCCCTCCTCGGCAGCAGGGGCCTGAAAAAGCGGTTCCGGCGCCTGGAAGAGCGGGGTGATCCCGGCTGATCCGCTCGACTCGCTGGCTGACGCCTTGACGGCGGACTTCTTCGCCCCCCGCTTCGCGGTCGATTTCTTCGCCGCAGCCTTCTTTGCGGGTGCGGCCGCCTGCTCAGATGCGGTCGCGAGTTCGGGAGGCGGCGTCGAGGCGGCGGCCTTGCGCGCCCTGGTCCGCTTGGCCGGGGCTGCTGTCTCGGTCGCCTCGGCGGCGGGCGCGGCCGACTCGACCGGTGCCGTCGCTGCCTTCTTGGCGCGAGTGCGCTTCCTGGGGGTCGAACTTGCTTCGTTGGAATGGGTGGCCGTGGACGTCACGTCGTCTGACATTGCGGGGATATCTCCCGTCACGTTCCCGGGCCGCGAGGCCGCACGGGAACTTCTCCTCGCTGGGACGCGCCCAGCGAAAGCCTGGTGAGGTCAGCCCTGCTGGGCTGTGCCTGCGGCGGCGCCCTCAGCACGATCCGCGACAAGTGGGTCGCCGATCGTTCCCGTCACCTCGTCAAGGGGCCCCTGAGCCAGTCGCGTCACCACAGGGGGCGCGGGCGGCTCGAGGCCAGACACCTGACGAATCCCGGTGAGGATGTCGTCGGGCCGCACGGATGGTGTCCCATGCCGAACGACCAGGTGAATCATCGCACACGGGCCGGTTTCAGCCGTTTGCCTGACCTCGGGAGTGTCGTCCACGCGTGCGCGCACGACTGCTCCACGAGCGTCGAAGGACCGGATGCCTGCCTTCATCAAGCGCTCAACGGTGACGGTCTGCTCGGCGAGAAAGGCATCGACCCCATCTCTCACATCCGCCACATCGAGTCCGGGCAACTCGATCTGCCACGACGAAGCGACAAGTCGTTCGACGAGCGACGGGGTATGGGCTTCTACGACCTCGGTGATCTTCAGGCCGTGCGGCAAGGCTTCGTTCAGCGCTTTCTGAACGAGATCCGGATCGCAACGCTCGATGACGCTGATCTCGACGTACTCGGCCAGACTCGCCGCACCTGTCGGCGCGGCGTTCGCGTACGAGACTTTCGGACGCGGGTTGAATCCGGCCGAGAACGCGGTCGGCACTCGCGCGCTGCGCAGGGCGCGCTCGAGTGCTCGCTGGAAGTCGCGGTGACTGGAAAAGCGCATCGGTCCAGTCTTTGAGTAACGCAGCCGGAGCTTCTGGACCGCTGGCGCAGGCGGCGGTCCATCAGGTGTGCGAGCCATTGGACTACTCGGGTCCGACTGCGACCGGTGAACGACCGATCTGCATCAGGGGCAATGACTGCCCGGTCGGGCCGATCTGAATCGAGGTATCCATCTGATCGCAGACACCACAGTCGAAGCAGGGCGTCCATCGGCAGTCCTCGACCTCGCCACCGGCGAGCGCGTGCTGCCAGTCCTGCCAGAGCCAATCCTTGTCGAGACCAGAGTCAAGGTGGTCCCACGGCAGGACTTCGATCTCGCCGCGTTCGCGCGTCGTGTACCAGTCGACGTCGACAGGTTGGTCGGCGAACACCTCATCTGCGGCAGTCATCCAACGATCGAAGGAGAAGTGTTCGCTCCAGCCGTCGAAGCGCTGGCCCAACTCCCACACCCGACGAATCACGGCACCGACACGACGATCCCCGCGCGACAGGAGCCCTTCGACGACACCGGGTTTCCCGTCGTGGTACCGGAACCCGATCGCCTTCGAGTAAGAACGATCAGCGCGGATGGCGTCGCGAAGCTTCTGCAGGCGGGCGTCAGTGGTCTGGTGGTCGAGCTGCGAGGCCCACTGAAACGGCGTGTGCGGCTTCGGCACGAAGCCACCGATGCTCACCGTGCAACGGATGTCACGGGTACCGCTTGCCTTTCGACCGGCGTCGATGACCTTCTTCGCAAGGTCGGCGATCTGCAGCACGTCCTCGTCGGTCTCGGTGGGCAGGCCGCACATGAAGTACAGCTTCACCTGACGCCAACCGTTGGCGTAGGCGGTCGTGACCGTACGGATCAGATCGTCCTCGGTGACCATCTTGTTGATGACCTGACGTATCCGTTCCGAACCGCCCTCGGGGGCGAAGGTCAGACCGGAACGACGACCGTTTCGAGAAAGTTCGTTGGCGAGGTCGACGTTGAACGCATCCACGCGCGTGGACGGCAGCGAAAGCCCGGTCTGGGTTCCCTCGTACCGATCAGCGAGGTCGTGCGCGATCTCCGCGATCTCCGAGTGGTCGGCGCTAGAAAGCGACAGCAGGCCGACTTCTTCGAAGCCGGTCGCGTCCAGGCCGCGCGCGACCATCTCACCGATGCCCGTGATCGAACGCTCGCGCACCGGACGCGTGATCATGCCGGCTTGGCAGAAGCGGCAACCGCGCGTGCAGCCACGGAAGATCTCAACGCTCATCCGTTCGTGCACGCTCTCGGCGATGGGCACCAGCGGCTGCTTTGGATACGGCCACTCGTCGAGATCCATGACGGTGTGCTTCGCAACGCGCCAGGGCACGCCTGCCTGATTGGGCACGACCCGACGGATGCGTCCGTCGTCGAGGTACTCGACGTCGTAGAAGCGTGGCACGTAGACCTCGCCGCTCTCGGCCAGTCGCAGCAGCAGACCGTCGCGGCCGTCGAGCCCACCATCGGCCTTCCACCTGCGCACCACGTCCGTGATCGCGAGCACTGCCTGCTCGCCGTCACCGAGCACAGCCGCGTCGAGGAACTCCGAGATCGGCTCAGGGTTGAAAGCCGCATGGCCACCGGCGATGACGAGGGGATGCTTGTCGGTGCGATCGCGACTCGACAGCGGGATGCCCGCTAGGTGAAGTGCGGTCAGCAGATTCGTGTATCCGAGCTCGGTGGAGAAGGACACGCCGAGGACGTCGAAGGCGCCAACCGGTCTGTGCGACTCAACCGTGAACTGAGGAACGTCGTGCTCGCGCATCAACGCTTCTAGGTCAGGCCACACGGCGTAGGTGCGCTCGGCCAGCACGCGATCCTGCTCGTTGAGCACCTCGTAAAGGATCATGACGCCCTGATTGGGAAGGCCGACCTCGTACGCGTCCGGGTACATCAGCGCCCAGCGGACATCGCACTCGTCCCAGTCCTTCGTGGTGGAGTTTCGCTCACCGCCGATGTACTGGATCGGTTTGGAGACGCGTGGGAGCAACGCTTCGAGCTGACCGAAGACAGACTCGACCGGCATTACGCACTCCTCGTAGCTTCAGGTGTAACGGCGCGGTATCAGATGTAACGACGTAGACGGATGTTCTGCAAGAGCCCGATCGCCATCAGGTTCGCAAACATCGCAGAGCCGCCGTATGACACGAACGGTAGAGGAAGCCCGGTCACCGGCATGATCCCCATCGTCATCCCAATGTTCTCGAAGATCTGGAACGCGAACCAACATACGATGCCCGTGGCGACGAGCGCTCCGAACATGTCCTCGGCCCGCATCGCGATCCGGATCGCGCGCCAGAGCACGATCGCGAGCAGCAAGATGATGACCGCGGCCCCGACCAGTCCGAGCTCCTCGCCCGCGACCGTGAAGATGAAGTCGGTCTGCTGTTCGGGCACGAAGTGACCGTTGGTCTGCGTGCCGTGAAAGAGCCCCTTGCCGAACATCCCACCAGAGCCGATCGCAATGCGCGCTTGACGGGTGTTGTAGCCGACGCCTTGCGGATCCGCGTTCGGGTTGGCGAACGCGCTGAAGCGGTTGACCTGATAGGTGCTGAGAATGTGCAACTTGATGGCGACGACCGTGACGACCGCGCCCGCGCCCAGCAGTCCGATGATCCACCGAACTCCTGCGCCGCTCACGGCCAGCATGCCGATCAAGATGCAGCAGAAGACCATCGCGGTGCCCAGGTCGGGCTGCAACATGATGAGTGCAAGCGGCACCGCAGCGAATGCCAGAGCCATGGCTACGTCGCGATCACTCGGTGCGGTCTCGCGGTCACGCTTTTCCGCCAAGAGCATCGCGACACCGACGACCAGCGCTACCTTCGCCAGCTCGGAGGGCTGAAGTTGGAAGCCGCCAGGCAAGAAGATCCATGAGTGCGCACCGTTGACCGTCTTGCCTAGCGGCGAGAGCACGGCGAGCAAACCAATGATTGACGCGACGTAGATCAGCGGTGCGTACGCGCGCAGCATGCGGTAATCGAGCAACGTCGTGATGATGCCGAGAGCCAGTCCAATGACGATGTCGAGAACATGACGTTTGATGAAGTACTGCGGGTCCTGACCGAGGTCGAGCAGGTGGGGACGAGTTGCCGCGTACACGAGCGCCGTGCCGATTACGAGCAGCGCGAAGACAGCCGCGTTCAGGGTCCAGTCAAGATTGCGCAGGACCGAGTCGCGCCCGAGGACCTTCGACTGAGACGGAGTCCGGCGCGCGTAGTTCGTACTCGGATACCCGAGGGTCATGTCTTCCCGATGAACACGTTGCGAGACCGCTCGTCAGTGGCGGGTTCGAACGACGCAGCGCTTGCACCGCCGCCATTGGCTGCGCCGCCAGATGCCGTTAGCACCGGAGCCTTGATGACACCGTCGGGCTGGATAGTGGGCGGCTTTGTTGGCACGCCGCCCTTGATGATCGACTTGGACGGATCGACGGTCGATCCCGTGACTCCGTACAGGCTTTCGTAGACCTTGCGCACGCTGGGACCACAGGTCCCCGAGCCGGTCCCACCCTGCGTCACCATGCAGATCACCACGTAACTCTGTCCGTTGGCCGAAGCGTACGAGTCAACCCAGGCCGTCGTCTGCTTACCGGCGACCTGACCGGTCCCGGTCTTCGAGGCGATCGGGATCTGCGCGAGTGGGAAACCTTTGAACGGGATAGCCGTGGTGCCCGACACAGCCGTCTGTAGCAAGGCTGCCCTGATGTAGTTCAGCACCGACGATGAGACGGGCAGCTTGCCCTGGTCCACCGGAGCGATCTGCTGGACGACCTTCCCGGTCGCGCTGAGGATCGCGCTGGCAACCTCGGGTTGGTAGAGCGTGCCGCCATTGGCGATGGCCGCGTAGACGCGTGCCATCTGCAAGGGGGTCACCGAGGTGTCGCCCTGGCCGATGGCGAAGTTGACGGCGTCACCACCGCGGTACTGGTACCCGTCGACGCAGTTCTCGGCAGCCACTGCGCGTTGGTAGGCGGTCTGGCCCTTGACCAACCCCTTGCCCGCTGCACAAAGGAACGTCTTGTTCTGCTCCCAGTACTGCGTCTTGTACTGACGACTCGCAATCAAACCCTCGGTCTCGCCCGGAACATCGATCCCGGTGTACTTGCCCAGCCCGTACGCCTGCGCCATCTTGATGATGTAGTCACCGGGCTTCGGCTTCGGGTTGTTGCCTCCGTCGTTGAGCCACATCTGGTAGGCGACGCGGTAGAACACCGTGTCGCACGAGATCTCCAACGCGCGGGCCAGGTTGATGTTGCCCGCCGAACTCGACTCGTCGTTGGTGAAGAGTTGAGTGCCGACCTTGAACGAACTCGAGCAGTCGAACTGTGTACTTGGCGAGGCGAAGCCCGATTGCAACGCCGCCGAAGTGCTGATGACCTTAAAGGTCGACGCTGGCGCGTAACCACCGCTCATGGCGCGCGAGACCATCGGTTGATTCGCCGATGGCGCTGTCAACGCGTCGTATTCGGCCTGCGAGATCCCCCCCACCCACACCGACGGGTTGTACGTGGGGTAGCTCGCCATGGCGAGCACCTTGCCCGTATTCGGCTGGAGCACGATCATCGCGCCCGAATCGGCCTTGTAGTTACCGCCGACGCTCGACGTTGTGTCGTGCATCGAGCGCGCACGAGTGATGGCAGCGTCTAGCTGCTTCTCAACCAGCGCCTGCAGGGGTGCGTTGATGTTTGTGACCACATCGTCACCAGGGACGGCCGCGGTCTGACTCACCGTGCCCGTCACGGCGCCAGAGTGGTCCACGGACAAGGTCTGGATTCCGTCAACTCCGCGCAAGTACTGGTCGTATTCCTCTTCGAGACCAGCACGCCCGACAGTGTCGGTCCCCTGGAGGTTCCGCTTGTCCTTCACGTCGTTGAGCTCTGCTTGCGTAACAGGGCCGAGGTAGCCGAGTAGCTGCGCAGCGTTAGCACCGTCCGGTGCCGGGTACGCGCGCACCGAGTCTGGCTGTGCAGCCACTCCAGGGAAAAGCTCGCTGCGGTCGATGATCTGCAACGCGACTGAGTCAGCAACGTCCTTGGCTACCGGAATCGGTTGATACGGCGAGCCGTTCCAACAGACCGGCGGCTTCGGCGCACCAGGGGTACCGCACAACGCGATGTGCTGCTCGAGGGAGGTAGCCGTCGTGTGCAGCACCGCTGCGAGCCGGGCCACCACGGCTCGACCGCCATCCTTCTGCTTGGCCAGGGCCGAACGGTCGACCGTGACAACGATCGAACTGCGATTCGCAACGAGGGCGGTGCCTTGATCGTCGAGGATGAGTCCGCGCACGGGCTCGGTAAGGACCTGCCGGGTCTGATTGTCAGCCGCCGCCTGCTGGTACTGGCCCCCCGCGAGAACGTCGAGGTAGTAGAGCCGGCCGGCCAGAGTGAGCATCAGGGAGAGGACCAGAACCTGCAGCACCACCAGTCGGAGGCGGGACCTCTGATTCACGGTGGTTGGCTCCTGGGCTGATCGTTGGGGCTGATCGTTCGACTAGTCGGACGGCTTCGCGACCCGCATGGTTCCTGGTCGACATGGCGCCGCGGTGTGCGCACGCTGATCGTTCCCCGTCAGAGCGCGGTTCTCACCGCTTCGCACCTACGGGTTCGACCCGTTTGGCGAGCCTGGAGACCAACGGGATGACGAAGGGGGTCAATAAGAGAGTGTAGGCAACCTCCCCGAGCAGGGCTTTCACAACGAGCCCCCAGGAGGTCGGCGCATCGCCGAAAGTCGCCGAAAGCCCCGCGTAGCCGAGCACGATGACAGCCGATCCGAGGGCGACCACTATGAGGAGCATCACGGCCGACTGCTCCGCATCGTCTCGCAGGAGCCCCAGGACATACCCCACGACACAGAAGACGATGGCCCACAGGCCCACCACCCCGTTGGCGGGCGGGGCGATGTCCAGCGCGAGACCGGCCGCGAACCCGGCCAGCGCCCCGGTGGTCGGACCGTGGACAAATGCGAACGCCGCGACCACGAGGTACACCAAGTCCGGGGTCGCGCCTGGCAGGTGCAGCGGCGCCAAGATCACCAACTGAACGCACAGCGCAACGAACAGCAGGACCGCGAACAGGACGGCGCGGCGGACCCGGAAGCCCGTCACCGTCAGGACTTCTTCGGCGACGAGGACGTCGACGGGCTCGACGTTGTGCCGCCACCCTGGCCCTGAGAGCCGCCGGATCCGGATCCCGGACTCGACGTCGAGGTCGGCGACGCGGTGACCGTCACGGTGACCGTCGGCGCCGGGGTCGGCTTGGCCGGGAGCACCGAGTCGCGGGGGTCCGTGCGCGGCGCCTGAATCACGACGCCCACTATGTCGAGGGCCGTGAAGTCCACGAACGGTTTCACGAGCGCGTAGCGCTGCTGCGACCCGAGCGCGCCCGTGACCTTGGTGACAGTGCCGATCGGCACACCGGGGACATATGGTCGACCGTTGGGATCACCGAAGGTCACGATCCGTTGTCCCACCGCGATGTTCGCCGACGGGTTGAGCACTTGGTACTGCAACGATCCGAGCCCCTCGCCCGTCACGAAGCCGAGTTCGTTGCTGCTCTCAAGTCGAGCACCCAGCTTCGAGGTCGGGTCGATGATGAGCAGCACTGTCGACACCGTTGCACTTGCGGTGGTGACTCGTCCGACGAGGCCGTCGCCGTTGATGACTGTCATGTTCGCCTGCACCCCGTCGCGCGTGCCGGTGTCGATCGTGACTGTCCAGGCCAGTCCTTGTGCAGGTCCGATGGCGATCACCTGCGCCGGCACCGTGCGGTACTGCCCCTTCGATGCGATCTGCAGCAGTCGGTTCAACTCGGTGACTCGGGCGGCGCTGTACGGCTCGTTGTTCAGGCGCGACTGAAGGTCAGCATTTTGGTTCTCGAGCTGCTGGATCTTCGAGGCGTTGCTGTTGACGCGTGTGAGGTTGGAGAAGAAGTTCGACACTGGGCGCCATGCGCTCGCCGTCACCCGTTCGGGCGGACCGAAGATGGAGGATCCGAGGTGCTTCACCCCGTTCAGACCCCCGCGCTCGTCGGCGGTGATGAGAACGATCGAGACGATGATGAGAATGGCCAGGACCACGCGCGCACGACGTGAGTCCCTCATGGGTGACCTCCGACGCGGCGCAAGTGGTGCGGCTGACTCAGTGCCGAACGGCTAGTGCCGCCGCTCCGGCGTCAAGACTTGCTGCAACGCCTCGAACTCCTCCACGCACTTGCCCGAGCCCAGCGCAACCGCGTCCAGCGGCGACTCTGCGATGTGGATAGGCATCCCGGTCTCGTGCTTGAGCCGCTCGTCGAGGCCTTTGAGCAGCGCGCCACCACCGGTGAGGACGATGCCGCGGTCCATGATGTCGCCGGACAACTCAGGCGGGGTCTTGTCGAGTGTGGTCTTCACCGCGTCGACCACAGCGTTGACTGGCTCTTCCAGTGCCTTACGAATCTCTTCGCTCGAGACGACGATCGTCTTCGGCAGACCGGTGACGAGGTCTCGTCCACGAATCTCGGCGTGCGGCTCGTCGGGCATCGGGAACGCTGAGCCGACGGCCATCTTGATCTCTTCGGCGGTGCGCTCGCCGAGCATCAGCGAGTACTCCTTCTTTACGTACTGGATGATCGCGTTGTCCAACTCGTCGCCACCTACCCGGATCGACTGCGCAGTGACGATGCCGCCGAGCGAGATGACTGCGACCTCAGTGGTGCCGCCGCCGATGTCGACAACCATGTTTCCGGTCGGCTCGTGCACTGGTAGTCCGGCGCCGATCGCCGCAGCCATCGGCTCTTCGATGATGTGCACGCGGCGGGCGCCCGCCGCGTAACCGGCGTCCTTAACGGCGCGCTGCTCGACTCCGGTGATGCCTGAAGGGACGCAGACGACAAGACGCGGCTTGGCGAGGTGACGACGCTTGTGCACCTTCTGAATGAAGTAGCGCAACATCCGCTCGGTCGTGTCGAAGTCGGCGATGACTCCGTCCTTGAGCGGGCGGATCGCAACGATGTTGCCCGGCGTGCGGCCAATCATCTTCTTGGCCTCGAGCCCGACCGCCAAGATGCCGCCGGTGTCCTGATTTATGGCGACGACTGATGGCTCGTTGAGCACGATGCCGCGCCCGCGGACGTAAACGAGCGTGTTAGCAGTACCAAGGTCGACGGCCATGTCGCGGCCGATGAACGACATATTGTTCGACATGCGTGGCGGAGCCCTTCAGGGGAATCAGGCGAACTGCCATGCTACCGCCCCATATTGGTCAGAGGTTCGGGAAGAAGAGTGCGATCTCACGCTGAGCAGACTCTGGCGAGTCCGATCCGTGCACCACGTTGTTCTGCACCTGCAGCGCGAAGTCACCGCGAATCGTGCCTGGGGAGGCCTTGACGGGGTCGGTTGCACCGGCCAGCGTGCGGAACGCCTCGATCGCGCGATCACCTTCAACGACCATCGCAACGAGCGGTCCAGACGTGATGAAGGCAACAAGGTCGCTGAAGAACGGGCGCTCCCGGTGCTCGGCGTAGTGCGTCTCGGCGAGGTCGGATGCGAGCGTGCGCAACTCGAGGGCGACGAGTCGAAGCCCCTTGGCCTCCAGGCGTGCGATGACCTCGCCCACCAGGCCGCGCTCGACGCCGTCAGGCTTGATCAGGACGAGGGTGCGCTCAGACATGGGCGGAACCCTAACGGACGCGAGGCTGCGGCTACCCGGGCCGTTGCTCCATCCGACCCAGCCTGATCGCGAAGTACCAAAGCAATGCGAAGACGACTCCGAGGATGAACATCACTGGGACCACGAAGCCGCACGCGATGGTCGCGCCTTCGATCACCCACCCCACTTGGTAGGCCCACGGATGCCGCAAGAACCCGATCAAGACGATGCACGCGATCGCCAGACCAGCCCCCACCCACTCGGCTGCGGTTCGATGCGACGTCTCGCCGACATGAGCGACCGCCGGGATGAAAAGCCCGAGCACGATGGCTTGCAAAGCAAGGACCGACGAACAGAGCATTCGCATAGCGGACCTTGAGTCGCCCGTCAGTCGTCGGTCTCGTCGCGCGCACCGAACAGCGCACGCGCCTGACCGACCGTCACAACCGAACCGGTGACGAGGACTCCGCCGCCTCCGAATACATCGGTGCTGACGTCTGCGAGCCGGACCGCCGCATCAAGAGCTTCGGGCAGCCGAGGTACCACCTCGACACGGTCGGCTCCGAAGATGTCGACGGCCGCCTCGGCAAGCGAGTCGACGGGAAGAGCGCGTGCGGTGTCCGGTTGCGTGACGACCACTTCGGCGAGCACCGGCTCAAGCACTTCGAGCATGGACCTGAAGTCCTTGTCGGCCAGCACCCCGATCACACCCACCAGACGGTCGAAGCTGAACTCCTCTTCGATCGCGTCGGCCAATGCAGCGGCACCGGCTGGGTTGTGAGCCGCGTCAACGATGACAGTCGGACTGCGACGCACAATCTCCAACCGGCCCGGAGAGCTCACGCTCGCGAACGCCTCGCGGACGACCGCCGCATCCAGGCCGCCGCTGGCTCCGCCCAGGAAGGACTCGACGGCGGCGACCGCTAGGGCAGCGTTTCGGGCCTGATATTCACCGTGGAGCGGCACGAAGATCTCGTCATAGGTTCCGGCGATGCCCTTGATGGTGAGCAGCTGCCCACCGATGGCGACGTTGCGGGCCATCACGCCGAAGTCGCGGCCAGCGCGATAGGTCGTGGTCCCGACCTCGTCGGCCTTGCGCAGCAAGACGTCAAGTGCCTCGGGTGCCTGATCCCCCACCACCGCGATCGCCTCGGGCTTGATGATGCCGGCCTTCTCGAAGGCGATCGCGTCGAGCGTGTCACCGAGGTAGGCGGTGTGATCGAGCGAGATCGGAGCGATCACCGCGACCCGGGCGTCGACCACGTTCGTCGCGTCCCAGCGACCACCCATGCCGACTTCAATCACGGAAGCATCGACCGGTGCGTCGGCGAAGGCAACGAAGGCCAACGCGGTCATGACTTCGAAGAAGGACAGGGGATGCGCGTTGCGCGCGTCCACGAGGTCCAGGTAGAGCGCGAGGTCGTCGTAGGCAGCCACGAATCGATCGCGACCGATCGGGCGCCCGTCAAAGCTGATTCGCTCGCGCATGTCGTTAACGTGCGGGGAGGTGTAGCGGCCCGTGTGCAGGCCGAACTCGCGCAAGATCGCGTCGATCATCCGCACCGTTGACGTCTTGCCATTGGTGCCGGCGACGTGAACCGCCGGGATGGAGTTCTGTGGATCCCCCAGCAGATCGACCAACATCCGGATCCGGTCGAGGGTGGGGCTCAGGTGGGACTCCGGCCAGCGCGCCGTGAGCGCCTCACGAATGCTCACGAACCGAGCGAAGGCGGCGTCGTCAACGGGCGTGGTCACGTCGCAGGATGCTACGCGGCGGACGAAGGGCCCCGCGCTTCCTAGGATGTGCGGCTATGACCGCCTCCCACGATTCGCGCATCCCCTCCGTGCCGGAGAAACCCAGCATCGACGGCATAGAGGAGCGGTGGGCCGAGGTATGGGACCGCGAGGGCACCTACCAGTTCGACCGGACGCGCTCGCGCGAGGAGATCTACTCGATCGACACTCCGCCGATCACCGCAAGTGGATCGCTGCACGTTGGTCATGTCTTCTCGTACACACACACGGACCTGGTCGCCCGTTATCAACGAATGCGGGGACGCGAGGTCTTCTATCCGATCGGCTGGGACGACAACGGGCTGCCCAGCGAACGGCGCGTGCAGAACTACTACGCGGTGAGATGCGACCCGTCGCTCCCCTACGACCCGGATTTCGTGGCGCCCGAACCGGTCGAGGCCACCGGCTCGAAGTCGAAGGGCAACCGCGATCAGGTCGCGATCTCGCGTCGCAACTTTGTCGAGCTGTGCGACTCCCTCACGGCCGAAGACGAGTTGTCCTACGCGCAGGTCTGGCGGAGGCTCGCGTTGTCCGTCGACTGGTCGAAGCCGTACCGCACGATCGATGCAAACTCCACCGCGATCTCCCAGAAGGCGTTCCTGCGCAACCTCGCACGCGGCGACGCATATCAGGCTGAGGCGCCGACCTTGTGGGACATCACGTTCCGCACCGCAGTCGCGCAGGCCGAGCTCGAAGACCGCGAACGGCCCGGTGCCTATCACCGCGTCGCATTTGAGCGCGTCGCCGGCGGGGAGCCGATCTACATCGAGACGACTCGGCCCGAGTTGTTGCCGGCATGCGTCGCGCTGGTCGCGCATCCAGAGGACAAGCGGTTCACAGGAAGCCTTCGGCACCAAAGTCCGCACGCCGCTCTTTGATGCCGAGGTCCCCGTGCTCGCACATCGGCTCGCCGATCCCGAGAAGGGGTCGGGCATCGCGATGATCTGCACGTTCGGCGATCTCACCGACGTCGTGTGGTGGCGCGAGCTGCAACTGCCCACCCGTCCGATCCTGGGCTTTGACGGACGACTGTTGCCGGAGGCACCCGAAGGCGTCGATGCCGACGCGTACGCGCGGCTCGCAGGCAAGACCGCTCACGCGGCTCGCGAAGAGGTGGTCGCGATGCTGCGTGAGTCCGGCGCGTTGATCGGTGAGCCACGACCGATCACGCATCCGGTCAAGTTCTTCGAGAAGGGCGACCGACCGCTCGAGATCGTCACGACTCGTCAGTGGTATTTGAAGAACGGTGGACGCGACCTCGACTTGCGTGAGGCGTTGCTCGCCAACGGTCGTGAGATCGGCTGGCATCCCGATCACATGCGAGTGCGCTACGAGCACTGGGTCGAGGGCCTCACCGGTGACTGGCTGGTGAGTCGGCAGCGATTCTTCGGGGTGCCGTTCCCGATCTGGTACGCGCTCGATGCGCAGGGTGAACCGATCTACGAGTCGCCGCTCGTCCCCAATGAAGCAACACTGCCGGTCGACCCGTCGAGTGACTGTCCCTCGGGATACGAGGAGATGCAACGAGGTAAGGCAGGCGGCTTCATCGGAGACCCGGACGTCATGGACACCTGGGCCACGTCCTCGGTAACTCCGCAGATCGCCGGTGGGTGGACCGTCGACGACGACTTGTTCGGCCGCGTCTTCCCGATGGATCTGCGCCCGCAGGGGCAAGACATCATCCGCACTTGGCTGTTCTCCACGATGGTGCGCTCGTACCAGGAGTTCGGCGTAACGCCGTGGTCGCACGCGGCCATCAGCGGATGGATCCTCGACCCCGACCGCAAGAAGATGTCGAAGTCAAAGGGTGATGTCGTCACGCCGCTGGGACTCTTCGAGGAGTTCGGCAGTGACGCAGTCCGCTACTGGGCAGCATCTGCACGACTTGGCACCGATGCGGCCTTTGACACCGGTCAGATGAAGATCGGACGTCGGCTCGCTATCAAGTTGCTCAACGCGTCGAAGTTCGCACTGGGCTCGGGCGCTGGGGTCACCGCGGGGATCGACGGTGCCGACGCGGTCTCAGAGCCGGTCGATCGCGCCCTGCTCGCTACGTTGGCCAACGTCGTGGCCGATGCGACTCGCGCGTTTGATGACTACAACCACACCCGCGCGCTCGAGCTGGCCGAGACTTTCTTCTGGTCGTTCTGCGACGACTACGTCGAGTTGGTCAAGGACCGCGCCTACGGCGCGCAGGGTGAGGCCGAGGCTGCATCGGCTCAGGTCACATTGGGAATCGCCTTAGAGACTGTGCTGCGCCTCTTTGCACCGTTCCTGCCTTACGTGACTGAAGAGGTCTGGTCCTGGTGGCGCGAAGGCACGATTCACCGCACCACGTGGCCAAGCGCGGACCTGCTGCAGACAATCTCCGTCGGCGGAGACCCTGCGGTACTGACCGACGTGTCGGCTGCGTTGATCGGCATTCGCAAGGCGAAGTCGGATGCCAAGGCGTCGATGCGCGCAACGATCTCGACGGCGACACTCACGGCTCCGGATGGCGCGCGCACACGCATTGAGTCAGCGATGGCGGACTTGATGGCGGTCGGGCGAATTCGAGGCGTTGCAGATAGTGGCTGGTGACGCGATCAGCGTCGAGGCCGTGCTCGCACCGACTGAGTAGGTCAGGCACTCCCGCGAGGGTCAGGCATTCCCGCGAGGGTCAAGCACTCCCGCGAGGGTCAAGCACTCTTTTCGCGGCGCTCGCGCTTGGGACCATCGCGCTTGACGAGCGTCGGGGTCACCCGCTCAAGCACCACATCGCGTGTCACGACAACGCGTGCCACGTCTTGGCGCGACGGCACCTCGTACATCACTGACAGCAGCACTTCTTCCATGATGGCTCGCAGCCCGCGAGCTCCCGTGCCGCGCACAATCGCCTCGTCGGCAACCGCCTCGAGTGCATCGCCGGTGAACTCAAGCTCAACGTTGTCTAACTCAAAGAGCCGCTCGTACTGCTTGACCAACGCGTTACGCGGCTCGACCAGGATCCGAACGAGCGCTTCCTGGTCGAGGTTGTGCACGCTGGTGATCACCGGAAGTCGGCCGATGAACTCCGGGATCATCCCGAACTTCAGCAGATCCTCTGGCATCACCTCGCCGAAGACGTCGCTGGTGTCGATGTCGTTCTTGCTTCGCAGAACGGCCGAGAAACCGATGCCCTTCTTGCCTACGCGCTGCTGGATGAGCGTGTCCAGACCAGCGAAGGCGCCACCAACGATGAACAACACGTTCGTCGTGTCGATCTGGATGAACTCCTGGTGTGGGTGCTTGCGGCCGCCCTGCGGCGGCACCGATGCAGTCGTGCCTTCGAGGATCTTCAGCAACGCCTGCTGCACGCCTTCACCGGAAACGTCTCGCGTGATCGACGGGTTCTCGCTCTTGCGGGCGATCTTGTCGACCTCATCGATGTAGATGATGCCGGTCTCGGCCTTCTTGACGTCGTAGTCAGCAGCCTGGATCAGCTTGAGCAAAATGTTCTCGACGTCTTCACCGACGTAGCCAGCCTCGGTCAGGGCAGTAGCGTCGGCGATGGCGAAGGGGACGTTGAGCATGCGAGCCAGCGTCTGCGCGAGCAACGTCTTGCCGCAACCGGTCGGGCCGAGCAGCAGAATGTTTGACTTCGCGAGTTCGACACCATCACTGCCTGTGACCGGACCAGCTTGCACGCGCTTGTAGTGGTTGTAGACCGCGACCGACAGGGACTTCTTCGCCGTGTCCTGACCAATGACGTACTCGTCGAGGAATTCATAGATCTCGCGGGGCTTCGGCAACTCGGTGATGGAGGACTCGGAGGACTCGGTGAGTTCCTCTTCGATGATCTCGTTGCAGAGGTCGATGCACTCGTCGCAGATGTAGACGCCTGGGCCCGCGATGAGTTTCTTGACCTGCTTCTGACTCTTTCCGCAGAAGGAGCACTTGAGCAGGTCGGCGCTCTCACCGATGCGTGCCAACCTGACTCCTCAGGATCTGCGGTCGCGAGCGACCTCGTCACGTGTGCTGGGACTCACGACGGTACCCCGCACCTAGGTTGTCGGCGCCGGATTGTCGTGGGGCGAGTCGGGCGGTTATGCCCACAGCGGACAACCACACGAAACCGCCCACGAGAGGCGCGACCGGTGGCTCAGGCCGAGGCGAGTTCCGCCGCGGTGCGGGTGGTGATGACTCGGTCGACGAGGCCGTAGGTGACAGCCTCTTCAGCCGTAAGAATCTTGTCGCGCTCGACGTCGATGCGCACTTGGTCAACGGTCTGACCGCTGTGTCGTGCGATCGCCTCTTCCATCCAGGTACGCATGCGGAGCACTTCCTTGGCCTGAATCTCAAGGTCGCTGGCCTGGCCGTAGTCGCTGCTGTACATCGCGGGCTGGTGGATCAGGATGCGTGAGTTCACGAGTGCGAGTCGCTTGCCAGCGGTGCCAGCCGCGAGCAAAACGGCAGCGGCCGAGGCCGCCTGACCCATGCAGATCGTCTGGATATCGGGCTTGACGAACTGCATCGTGTCGTAGATGGCGGTCAGCGCAGTGAACGAGCCACCGGGCGAGTTGATGTAGATGGAAATGTCGCGGTCGGGGTCCATCGACTCCAATGTGAGCAGCTGCGCCATCACATCGTTCGCCGACGCGTCGTCCACCTGGACACCGAGGAAGATGATGCGCTCCTCGAAGAGTTTCGTGTACGGGTCGTACTCGCGCCAGCCCTGGCTGGTGCGCTCAACGAAGTGTGGGAGCACGTAACGGGCCGAGGGGGCCGACGCCGAGTTCAGGCCGTTGGGGTTCATGGCAAAGGTCTCCGAGGCCGACATCATTTGGTTATTGGGCGTGAACGGGTCAATGCGGCGGGGGCTCACGAAGACGCTCCCTTGTCAGTGCCTTCGGCAACCTGCTTTGCCGTCTTCACAACTTGGTCAACGAAGCCGTACTCCTTGGCCTCATCAGCGGTGAACCAACGGTCACGGTCGGAATCCTTCTCGATCTGCTCGACCTCTTGGCCGGTGTGCTGCGCAATGAGCTCGGCCATCTTGCGCTTCGTGTAGAGCATCTGCTCGGCCTGGATCCGAATGTCGGACGCTGTGCCCCCGATGCCGCCTGACGGCTGATGCATCATGATCCGCGCGTGCGGCAATGCGTAACGCTTGCCGTCCTCGCCAGAACACAGCAGGAACTGACCCATCGACGCCGCGAGGCCCATTGCAACCGTTGCCACGTCCGCGTGGATGAACTGCATGGTGTCGTAGATAGCCATACCGGCAGAAACCGAGCCGCCGGGTGAGTTGATGTAGAGGTAGATGTCGTCGTCGGGGTTCTCCGCATCGAGGAGAAGCATCTGCGCGCAGATCGCGTTGGCATTCGCGTCCTCGACGACCGAGCCGAGGAAGATGATGCGCTCGCGGAGCAGGCGCTGGTACACGGAATCGTCCAGACCTAATGAACCATTCTGCGGATTACGGGCTACATGCGCGGGCACGGACAACGTTGAACTCACCAGACGATCCTTCCGAGCGACTCACCCGCGGCGACCAGGAGGGTCGGCGCGCAGTGACTGTAACCACAGCCTCCCGCGACGCCATCCCGGTGGCACGGGGTGTTCGCTAATGGCAGAGCAGGCACTGGGCGCCCGCTCAACGGCCGGGTCGGAATCTGGCTAGTGGCCCGAGCCGCTCTCAGCCTCAAGGGCCTCGGGGTCGTTCAAGAGCGCCTCGATGTCGACATCGTTGCCCTCGGTGTCCTTGATGTGCGCTCGCTCAAGCACCAACGACAGTGCCTTGCTGCGCGCCACCTCGCCCACGATGGATGAAACCTGGCCGGATCGCGCGAGCTCCGTGGCGAACTGATCGGGCGTCATGCCGTAACGCGGAGCCTGCCGAACGATGAACTCGGTGAGCTCGGCCTCGGACACGCTGACCTTTTCGGTCGTCACGATCTCGTCGAGGATGAACTGGCGACGCAGTGACGAACGCACCTCGTCCGCGACCTGCGCGCCATGCTCCTCGTCGTCGTGGCGACCTTCACCCTCGAGGTGCTCACGCACTTCCTGCTCGACCACACCTTCGGGTACGGGCACATCGACGAGCGCGATGAGCTTCTCAAGCGTCCGGTCGCGGGCCTGCAGTCCCTGTCCGAGCTTGGCGATCTGCGACACCTGGGTGCGGATGTTGTCTCGCAGTTCGTCGAGCGTGTCGAACTCGCTCGCCATCTGCGCGAACTCGTCGTCGAGTGCAGGAAGCTCACGCTCGCGGACCTGAGTGACAGTCACCTCGACATCGACGTCCTTGTCGGCATACTCCCCGGCAACGAGCTTCGTCGTGAAGGACTTGGTCCCTCCTGCTTCGAGGCCGACGATCGCGTCGTCGATGCCATCGATCAGTTCGTCGGAGCCGACCTCGTACGACAGACCGCTCGCGGTCGCTTGCGGAATCGGCGTGCCTTCGTGCGAGGTGGCGAGATCGATGGTGACGAAGTCCCCTTTCGCCGCAGCCCGTTCGGCTGGCTTGAGGCTGCCGAAGCGCGACTGCAGACGTTCGAGCTGCTCGTCCACTTCTGCTTCGTTGGCTTCGATTGCGTCGACTTCGACGTCGAGTCCGTTGTAATCGGGCAACGAGATCTCGGGGCGCACGTCGATCTCGACAGTGAAGGTCAACGGCTGGCCGTCCTGCGCTTGCTGGATGTCGACCTCAGGAGTGCCGAGCGGCTTCAACGAGTTCTGCTCGACGACCTCGCCGTAGAACTTCGGCAGCACATCGTTGACCGCCTCGTCCATGACGGCCGCGCGACCGAAGCGTTGGTCGATGATTGCGGCCGGAACCTTGCCGCGGCGGAAGCCCGGGATGTTGACCTGCGAGCCGATCCGCTTGTACGCGGAGTCCAGGCTCGGCTTGAGCTCCTCGAATGGAACCTCCACTGACAACTTGACCCGCGTCGGGGACAACGTCTCAACCGAGCTCTGCACGAGTGCGCTCCTCATAAGGTGACGTAACTTGGTGGTCGGGGCGGGGAGACTCGAACTCCCGATCTCCTGCTCCCAAAGCAGGCGCGCTAGCCACTACGCTACGCCCCGCGACGTGGCGCGAAAGTCTATGGGACGAGCGCTCATGCCTCGTCCACCCGCGGGTGTAGCTCAATGGCAGAGCCCCAGCCTTCCAAGCTGGCCATGCCGGTTCGATCCCGGTCACCCGCTCCGAGTTCGCGCGCTCGCGCGGAAGCTGTCAGAGGGCGGAGCGAGCCTCGTCGGCGACCTCGCGTCGGTAGCCGTCGCTGGGCAGGGTCGCGACGTGCTGGAGGGCCAGGCGGTAAGCCGTCGATTCGGCGTCATCGGCGGCGACGGGAACATCGGGGATGACGCCGACCCCTTCCCAGTTGGTGCCCGAATGCGGGTTGATCGGCCGGGCGACCGGGATAGTTGCTTCGAGGTGCACGCCGACGCGGAAGGCCTCGCGCGGATGCGCCCCGCCGCCGGTGCGTTCGCCGACGACTCTGGCGCGCCCGGCCTGCTGCAGGTCGTAGCACAGCGCTTCCCCACCGGAGAAGGTCGTGCCGCTGCACAGCAGCCAGACCGGCTTGGTCGCGCCGAACCTCCTGCCAGGCACCTCGGGCAGTGTCCAGGTCGGTGTGGTCTGGTCGCTGGCTCGTTCGTAGAAACTGCTCAACTCAACCGGCTCGTCGAACAAGTAACTGCACAACCACGTCACCATCTCGGGATCGCCGCCCAGACAGCCGCGAAGATCAAGCAGGAGCGCGTCAGTATCGGCCAAGAGCGTCATGGCGGCGGACGCAGCTTCGCCGGCGATGGAGATCGGGAACAAGACAGGCTGCACCCTCAGATATCCGACGTTGCCTGGAAGACGCTCGACGCGGGGAAACCCGCCCGACCACAACGCGGCCCAACTCGACATCTCGGCAAGGTCGGCCTCGGGCTCGCCGTGGTCCTCGTCGATGGGGTCAGCGTGGAACAACAGCCGCAGGTGCCGGTCTCCGTTGACCGACTGCAGGTCCCCGGTAACCGCGACGGCCAGAGCCTCCTCGCTTTCAACGGATTCGTAACTACCACTCGCGAGGCGATCGGTAAGGACGCGACAGATGGCAGTGGCCGCGTCAGAGAACACGTATTGCGTGTCGAGCAAGGCGACCAGTTGAGCGACCAGGTCGGCGACGTCCACACCAGACTGCGAGGGCACCGCCTCAGTGTGGCCCCTGGAAGGGGCGGTCCCCCACCAACGGGTCAGAAGAGCGTGTTCGCGGTTGCCGCTGCTACGTGCACGCCAGCCGCAACTGCTGCCGCCTCTACCTTCTCGGTGGGGCCCGCAACGAAGACGTACTCAAGGTTTCTAGGTGGGACACCTTGCCGACCTTGTGCCCAGATGGGTTGTAGATGCCGATCTGGGCGCCCACGTAGCGCTTGCTGTCGTAGGCCAACATTCGCACGTCTTCGTACCCCGCACCGCTCAGCCACTCCATCATTTCCTCGGCGGTGATCCAGGACTCGTCGTTGTAACTGACCACGACCAAATCGGCCTTCACGCCTTGGACGATGTCCTTGAGCGCCAAGGGCATTTCCCGCTTCTTGTTGAAAGCGCTCTTGGTCGATTCGTCGCGACTGTCGATCCGCTTACAAGCAATGCCGTAATGCTCGGGCGCATCCCACCGAACGAGCGTTTCCCACACGTGGTAGTTCGTGAAATACCTGTGCTGGTTATAGGGAGGATCCAAGTAAGCCAAGTCTGTCTTCGGCAAGCTTCGCACCAGCTCAGTCGCATCGCCTCGCACAGCTCGGCCGGTGCCGGCGATCAGCTCGGGCACTCTGAGTTCGATGTCGTGGTGCGCGCGAGGAGCCCATTCCTTGAGGTAGGCCATCTGAACACCCGTTGTCGAGTCCACACGATCGGCCGCGAGCATCACCGAGGTGAGCAAGATGGGGAACAAGGGGTCGTCCAGGCAATGCTCCTGAAGGAAGTCGCGCATGGCATCAACCCGCGCGCCGTTCTTTGGTTGGAAGTAACGCGCCTCTTCACAAAAGGTCCGAGTGAAATAGCCGGGCTTTCCCGGCAAGCCCATCAACTCCTGCATGACCTCCAGCAGTCCCTGCTTGTCAACGACCGTCGAGTCAGCCTCGATGTAGCACCGGGCGAGCACCTCGCTGTAGGTGGCGATGTCGCATGCCGTCACCTCAACGCCACGACGCTTGAACTCCTGCGCGACTCTCGTCGTCCCGGTAAAGAGGTCAACTGCAGTCGTTGCCTCTACCGCCTGCGCTATGTCACCCAGCACCGGGATGAGGGTGCGCTTGGAACCGAGGTACTTGATCACCCGGCTCCACCTTCCGCCCAATCGGGCCGTTTGACGAGGCAGAACGGATGTCCGACTGGATCGGCGAACACGTCTTCGCCATCGAGCTTCTTGGCACCGATCTCAAGCACCCGGAGCGTCGCAGCGGCGACATCTTCGACCATCACGTCCAGGTGGATCTGCTGCGGGACGGTTGGCTCCGGCCAGGTGGGAGGTTGATGGCTTGGCGCGAGTTGAAACGCCAAACCGGAGGCCTGCACACTCGTTGAAACGACAACCCAGTCGTCACTTACGTAAGTGATTGGGTCCCCCAGCAGCAGCGAGTAAAAGCGGGCCAACTCCCGGGGGTTCGGACAGTCGAGCACCACGTGATGCAGTCGGCCAATCACATTCGTCATGCCTGATCGACCGGGGCCCTAGGGCTGTACTCGACAGTCACGTCGGCAGTTCCTCGCCAGCCTGCTCTCGGACCATGTAGTCGGCGTACCAACTCGGCCAGTCAGGGTCGGCCTGCCCGATGCGGGCCTCATGTTCGCCATGGGCTGCTTCGGCTCGCTTCATTGCATCGGCGAGATCGGCAGCCGACGCAAATGTCGTCGCCACAGGATCAACTCGCCCTGGAAGCCGAGTGGTCACCTCTTGTAACAACCAGGTGTTGCCGTCGGGGTCGCTGAATGAAGCGAACGAGCTGTAGCTGCCGTCGTCCGGCCCACGTCCGTCCACGCGTCCGGGTGCGATCGCTCCCCCAAAACGGCAGGCGAACCCGGTGTCGCAGTGGAACACCTCGGAGATTTCGACCCCGTTTTTCGCCACCTCGCCACGCGCGGCGACGATGTCGTCGACGATCAAATAGGTCGACTGCAACGAGCCGGTCGGGGCCGTCGTCAGGTTCGTGCCGAACTGCACGGAGCAACCGGAGCCAGGCGGGGTCAACTGAACCAACCGAAAGCCGTCGTCCGTGGAGACATCGGCGTCGAGTCGCCAGCCAAGCAGCGAGTAGAACTCCTTCGCACGGTCCACGTCCGAGACGGGGATGACCAGCACCTCGAGATTCATGGCTGCTCCCAACGACGATGCGGCGCTGGGCCAACCATCGCGGAGCGCCGGAGGTCGCACAAGGGTCACCCGCGCTACAGGCCGGTCTGGACCTCGATGCGTCCGGAGTCAGCGGCTTGCTGCAGCGCCGCGTGATCCTTCTCGTTGAGATCGGCGTACGCGACAGCGAACTCGGCGATGGCCTGATCGAAGGTGTCCTTGCCGCCGAGATAGGCGGCGATGGCGAGTCGGTCACCGGATCGCGCATGCGCACGTGCAAGCGTCCATCCGCACAGTCGGCCGTAGATCGCCATGCCCTCGGGGAGCATCTCCTCGGGGGGCAGCGATCCCTTCCAGTCGCGCAACTGACGGACGTAGTAGTCGCGTTCGATTCCGTCTACGCCTTTGGTGCGCTGCCAGCCGAGGAAGATGTCCGAACTGGCTTGCATAAGCCGTTGACCGGCAACGACTCGCGCGCCGTGGTTGGTGTACAGGCTGGCCCCGGCGAAGTCCTCGAGGACCGATGCCTGGGCCTCCTTGGCCTGCAGGAACATCGGGTCGCCCTGGTCGACACCTTCCATCAGCAGAATCCACGCGCGCGTGCCCACGCTGCCGACGCCCACCACCTTGCGTGCCATGTCCACCAGCGAGAACTGCTCCAGTAGATGCCTACGGTCGGTGCTTAACGTCCGCCGGTAGCTGCGCAGCAGCGCCCCGATCTGTCCGAAGAGCTGGTCCGCGTCGGAGTCGGAGAACAACTCAGTCACCGGGACGATCAGTGGCGGATCGCTGATGATGTGGGGCTGTCCGTCCACGACCTTGGCCAACTTGTTGAACGCTTGCAGGCTGTCCTTGGTACGAGCGTTGGCTAGGACCTGCGCCGCTAGCTTGGCGCGAGTTGGCTTGACCTGGGCGAGGATTGCCCCCATCTCCCGGTCCATGTCCAGGTGGGCGTACCAGACGTCCATGTTGCTCTGACCGGCGAAGGTGCGCATGGCCTCTCGGTAGCCACGTGCAGCGGCCAGCACGACGGTCCGGCGCTCCTTTCGTTTGAATTCGTTGTCTCGGCCAGCGATCTCCAGACTCGCAGCCAGCCGCTTGACGTCCCACTCGAACGGGCCAGGCAGGGTCTCGTCGAAGTCGTTGACATCGAAAACGAGGTGCCGCTCGGGTGAGGCGAACACCCCGAAGTTACTCATGTGCGCGTCACCGCAGATCTGTGCGCGCAACCCGGACTGTGCAGTGCTCCCAAGGTCGGAGGCCATGACCAGCGCCGCGCCGCGATAGAAGGTAAACGCGGAGACCAGCATCCGCCCGTACCGGATTGGTACAAGTTCCGGGACCCGGCTGGTTGCTTGACGCTCGAGCAATTCGACCGGATCGGCGCGCAACTCGGAAGGCGATAGCAGAGCATGCGTGGCCAACGGCACCGCCTCGCGCGCCGCCTTGCCACTGGCGACCCGCTCGGCCTTGCTCAGCCGGTGCGGCGCTCGAACGTTGCGAACCTTGCGAGCCGTCTGGTCCGGAACGTCCACGGCGGTCAGTTCAACGGGCATCGCCCTCACTCCTTCTGTCTAGGGCAACGTAGTCAGAAGGGGACGTCCCATTGCGACAAACCGACCGCGATCCCCCCGATCAGGATGACGAGCACGGTGAAGGTGACCTGAATCAGCGCAAAGATGAGCGCGACAACGCGGGGCATTGGCATCGACGGTCCCATCACTACGGCCAATCTGATCGGCACCGCCGAACCCGCGAGCACCAGTGCACCTGCGACCAGAGCCGCTGCCAAGGTCGCCCCGGCCGACCAGTTGCGGCTGGCGGCGAGGACCAGCGCGGCAGCCACGTCGGCGACGACGACAGCCGCGACCCACCCGGCTAATCGACCCTGCCGCTGAGTCGTGATCACGCTGCTCACGATCCCAGGGTGCTGCGTCGACGGGGCGAAGACAACGCGAACCGACCGACGCCCACCCGAACCGGCTAAGTCAACACACCAAGACCTTGACACGCGCGTCACCACCACGGATGATACGAGGCGTCTCATTTTGAGACAGAACGTCTCACTCAGATTCTAGGAGTGACATCATGACCGTGAGACTCACGGCACCCGGTGCGGGCGAATCCTTCCCGAGCGGCCCGGTTCGGTTCCGGATCCTTGAAGACGGCGTCAGCGTCGAGGGTCGATTCGGGGTGGCGGAGTGTGTGCTCGCACCGGCCTGGCCGGGTCCCCCGCAACACGTCCATCGAGAGCACGACGAAACCTTCTATGTGGTGTCAGGCACCGTCCGGTTCGTCAGTGGTTCTGAGGAACTGCTGGCGGGAGTCGGCGGCCTGGTCACCGCGCCGATCGGCGACCCGCACACTTTCGGGAACCCGGACCCCGACGCCCCCGCAACAGTGCTCTGCACCGTGACCCCGGAGCGGTATCTCGGTTACTTCCGTGACTTGGCCGATCTGCGGCCTGGCCCGGATGGGCTGCTGGTGTCGACCGAGGTGCTCGAGGTCATGGCTCGCTACGCCACCGATCCTTACCGGCCCTAACTTTCAAGGAGCAGAAATGACACTGACTGCAGCGGACACCGACGTCACCACTCATGAGATCCCGTCTCTGATTGGCGTGCACCACCTCGGTCTCACGGTCCGCAACATCGATGAGAGCGAACACTGGTACGTGCAGGTCCTGGGCATGGCTCGGGTCTTCGTTGAACAACATCCAAGTGGCGGCGGTCACACAGTTGTGATGACGCGACCTGGAACCGCGCTGTTCTTCGGACTCGACCACCACCCCGAAGCTGACCTCGAGCGCTTCGATCCGCGCCGCACCGGACTGGACCATCTAGCACTTCGGCTGGAGACCCGAGCTGACCTCGATGCGTGGGTCGCTCGTTTGGATGCTCTCGGTGTCGAGCATGGGGATGTGCACGAGAACGCCGAGCCTGAGATGGCAGCGATCACGGTCAACGATCCCGACGGTATCCCGATCGAACTCTGCTGGTCGGCGGCCTGACATGGTCACCGACGTGGACCCGACGCATCTGCCCCAGCGAGCCGGTGCACGACCGCATGCGACCAACAGCCTTCCGCACTCGCAGGTCGACCAGCAGCCGGCGGACGCCCGCGACTTGGACGCCATCCTTGACGAAGCGGCCACCTGGCCACACGTGGATGAACAGCCCTCGCGGATCTCCGTCGAGGGTTCGCGTGCACTCGTCGTTACAACCGCTGTCGGAACCGGGCCCCCTGACGCGTTCATGATTGGCCGAGAGTTCTGCCATGGTCACGCGGAGGGCGACTACAGCCTGCATGCCACGCTTCCCGTTGAATTGGCGAAAGCAGCGGAACTCACTGGCTGGGCGGAGCCGCACTATCTAGTGCAGAGCGGTCAGGCCCCGCCCACCGTGGTGATGTTATACGCGCCGCGCGACGCGACTGAGCGCGACGTCATCCTGCGACTCGTGCGCGCCTCGTATGAGTACGCCCTCACCAGCAACGTTCGAGTCGACGCTTGAGTCACCCATCCCCACCTGAGAGGGCAACGACGCCCAGAGGTCCGAAGGAGCGCACGCGACGACTGCTATCAGAGGCCGCACGCGACCTCCTTCGGACTGGGCAACCTCTGACCGTTCAGGCGGCTGCAGAGCGCGCTGGCGTATCTCGGGCCACTGCGTATCGGTACTTCCCCACCAACGAAGCCGTGATGCTCCACGCGACCATGCCGCTCCTCGAGGATGCGGTCCAGCGGCTGAATCAGCCGGACCCGCAAAGCGGGCAGGACGACACCGATGCCGCACTGCCCGAGCAAGCGTCCGCGCTGGTGCGCACCATGGGCGAGTGGGCGTTCGATCACGAGAACGAGTTGCGTGCCCTTTTGCGCCTTTCGCTCGCACCAGAACGCGCAGGAACGGTTCCGCGGCGAGGCAGCACGAACCGGGACACCTGGATCGCCACCCTGCTCGAAGGTCTGCCCGATCACGTGCCTCAACCGGCGCGCGATCGGTTGGCCATCTCGCTCGTCCCACTCTTTGGATCCGACGCGGTCGTATGGAGCACCGACATCGCGCAAGTCGACCGGGAAACGGCGCTTGAGGTCCTTGCCTGGATGGCTGCCACTCTCATCCAGGCAACTCTGGACGAGACTTACTGACCGTGGGATCACAACATCAGCCTCGGATAGGGGACTTTCGCGGCAGCGTGATGGTCATACAAGACGGCGTGGTGCTGGCGGATCTCTCCAACGGCCTGGCCGACGCAGCGGCTGGTGTGCGTGTACCTCACAGACACCCTTCCAGGTGTGCTCGGTGAGCAAGCAGTTCACGGCGGTCGCGGCTCTGCTGCTGGTCGAGGACGGGCATCTGGACCTGCACGAGTCGGTCGACCGATGGCTGCCCGACGCACCGCCACAGTGGGAGCGCGTCACGCTGCACCATCTGCTCTCCCATACCGCTGGTGTGCCGCACTGGCATGAAGCCCCGGGACTGGATCCAGCTGAACCGACCAGCATCGAATCGCGCCTGCAGTCTCTCGTGAACGCGCCACTTCGCAGTGAACCGGGTCAGCAGTGGCACTACAGCAGCCTCGGCTTCCTGCTCGTTGGATTGATCATTGAGAGGGCGAGCGATCAGCGCTATCAAGATGTCATCACAGATCGAGTCATCGAGCCCCTTGCGTTGACCCGCACTACCGTCGGCGGACGACCCAGCGACGCTGCCCTCGGATACAACAACGGCGAGCCGGTGACCCCGTTTGGGTTAGACCTGATGCCGGGCACGGGCGACATCTGGTCGACCACAGAAGACCTGACTCGCTTCACGATCGCCCTGCATTCCAACGAGTTGATTTCCGTTAGCTCCTTGCAAGCCATGGTCACGGCACATGCGCCACTGGACGACGTTGACGACGGTCAGCCGCAACTCGTCACGACGGGGTATGGCTACGGGACGTTCACTGGGACGTTCGACGGGCATCCGGCGGTGTACCACCCGGGCGACAACCCTGGATATCGATCGCTGGTCTGTTGGCTGCCGGATCAAAGGGCGAGCATCGCCATCCTCGCCAACGACGAATCGGTAGACGTGATCAGCACGCTTAGGCAGGTACTTCCACTGATCACGTGAGTGGTCACTGGTTGGATTCGTCCATGACCGAGACGACACTCGCCGCGACCGCCAGCCAAGTCGTGCTCGCCCGAGTCGTGGGCCACCAGGACACGAATCTCTATGGCTCCGTGCACGGTGGAGTGGTCATGCACCTTATTGACGAGGCAGCAGCCGCTGCGGCGGCGAGGCACGCGGGCGTACCCGCGCTCACGGTTCGCGTGGAGGGCATCGACTTCGTCTCCCCCGCCCGCGCCGGCGACTTGCTCTCTGCGCGGGCGCAACTGTTCGCTGTTGGTCGCACCTCGATGCGCGTTCACGTCGTCGTCACCGCGGAGCGTTGGAACGAACTCGGGCCGGTTCTGCTCGTTGCAACCGGCGAGCTTGTCTTCGTTGCACTCGACAGCGAGGGCACGCCGGTCGAGGTGCCACGGCTTACCGATGCCAACCCCGACTGGCTCCGCGAAACGCTGACTAACAGTGACGCGCCAGCACCGTTCGTTCCGCGCGAGACGGGGCAGCGCCCGCGCCAGGTCAGAGCCGACTAGGACTCTCAGGCAGCAGTAGAACCCCAGACCAGCTCGGCGGTCTGCACTACTAGTTCGAGTTTGCGACGCTCGTCGTCAACGCTGAGCAGGTTGCCGTGCTTCGTTGACGCGAAACCGCACTGCGGGCTGATCGCCAACTGATCAAGCGGCACGTACTTCGCCGCTTCATCAATCCGACGACGCAGGTCGTCGATGTTTTCGAGCTGCGGCACCTTCGACGACACGAGCCCGAGCACCACAGTCTTGCCCTTTGGGACAAACCGCAGCGGCTCGAATCCACCGGACCGCTTGTCGTCGAACTCAAGCAGATACCGGTCAACCTCGACCTCGCCGAAGACCCGCTCGGCGATCGGCTCATAACCTCCGGACACTGCCCAGGCACTGCGCATGTTGCCGCGACAGATGTGCATGCCCACTGTGACATCAGCACTCTTTGCGCGAGCGGAACGGACCAACGTGTTGTCGGTGTTGATGATTCGCGTGAGGTTGGCGTCGAGGTCGGTGATGCCGCGCATCTTGGCTGCCTCAGGATCGAGGTTCGGCCAGTAAGCCAACGAGTCCAACTGCAACCAGTTGGCGCCGGCGTCGATGAGCGCCTCGATGTCCTCGCAGAACACCTGTGCCATGGCGGCCACTGCTTCGTTACGCGTCGGATAGATCGCGTCGGAGACGCCCATGCGCCACAGGTTGGCGATCATCGTCGGGCTCGCCATCGTGATTTTGAACGGGCCGGGAGAATGCTGCTTGAGGAAACGAGCCTCAGTCACGGACTGACTCGTCTTTCGATACAGCGGCTCGCCAATCGCATATTCGCCGACCTGGCTGTCGCTTTGCACCTCGGCGTCGTCTGAGTCACGATGCCAGCGCGGCGGCCGACCGAGTGATGGGTCGACCTTCACCAATCCCCCGACCGACTCGAAGACCGACGCCATGAAGTCCTCACGTCGCATCTCACCGTCGGTGAAAAGGCGCATGCCGGCAGCGGACTGCAGCCGGATTGCCTCTAGCGCCGCCTCGTCTTCAAGCTTCGCCAGCTCGTCATTGCTCAGCGCTCCGGCCTCGCGCTGATCTTGCGCTTCGAGCAACTTCGCGGGCCGCAACAGACTTCCGACGTGCTCAGCGCGAATAGATGGCATGGCACTCAACCTATGGCGGTTTCGCCATCACGGGGACTGTCGAACGGGCAACCATTGCTTGCGCAACTCGGAAGCCGCATCGTGAGGTGTCTAAGCCCAGACCGAGGCAACCTCGCGCCGGTACTTGCGTCCACCCACCGTGCTTACGACGAAGACGACCGGCGGCGGGATCTCCTGCTTCAGACCGGCCTTGTCGTTCTCCGTTGCACCATCGAGCAACCAGGCGATGAACGTGCCCATGTTGCCCTTGTGCGACTTGCGGACTTCCTTCTGTGCCGCCGCGTTTTCCGGGGTCTCGCTGTGATCGGCCGAGAACGGTTCGAGATCCCGCTCTTCATGCTCAAGGTGGTTTAGGAGGACCGTCGACAACTCATTGACTGCTGCCCGCGCGGTTGCGGTGTTCGCGGCCGTGGGATCGGCTCGAAACGTCGTCATCGCCGACTCCGTGCCCTCCAAAGCGGCGATCATCGCGGCGTGCTCGCCCTCGAGGTCATCAAGCAAGGCCGGATCCACGCCCAACTTGAGGACCATCGGCCAGAAGATCGTCTCTTCGTCGTTGTGATGGTGATGCAGTTGGTAGTCGTAGTTGTCCCACGCACGTCCGATGGCTGCTGCGCGGTCACGGGACCCAGGCGGAAAGGTCGCGAGGGCGGTGTCAAAACGGGCTACGTCGCGCCGGAAGGCCGCGTGGATGACGGTGTTCATCGTGCGATGAGTTGAGGACATGGGCGCACCATAGTCAGGGAGCCACTTATCGGGGGGTATCGCGAAGGTCAGCTAGGCAATCTGATCCCGAAGCCCCGCACGGTGAGCCGAAGCAGCACCTGACCTGGCCTCAGCAGAGACGCGACCTTCGCGTCAGCGAGGGCCTCAAGTTCAACGAGCCTCGCCTCAAGGGCCTCAGGTCCTTGAACTCGCGCGAGGTGCAGGCACTGTGTGTTCTGCCCAGACCTTGGTCCGCGCCTCGCGCAGAAATCGTTGGGATCCGCGGCGGTTGAATGGGAGCAACACCTTGTCGCGCAAACTCAACCCTCCTGGTCCGGCTAGAGCGTCGCCCTCCGAAGCCACCCGAGAAGCTAGAACTGCATCGACTCGCTCGTGGTCGCGGCGACGCTTTGCCATGAGTTCCGGATCGTCGAACTCGCTGTCACTGATGATGCCGAGCAACGCCTGTGGCAGATCGAAGTTGATGTGCGCGTTGATGCCCAGCAGGACGTGTCGTAAGGGCGGCAGATCAGACGGCGCTCCAAAGGCCCGGCGCCAGGGCGCCGGGACACCATCTCGACCGGCGATCTCAAGATCGAGTGCGCGCATGTAGAACTCCACAAAGCTCACGTCCCAGCGCTCGACCCACGATGGATCCTCAAACAGTCCGTCCTGAACGGCGTGGCCTACGGCGTCAGTCATCCGCCGATACGTGCTCAGGAAAACCCGCTGGGCGCCAAGTCGCTCGGGTAGATGATCAAGACGATCCTGCATGTCGCCGAGCACGGACTCGATCGGGGTCGCGGGCGCCGGACGCGAATCCTCGTCACTCACAACCCTGTCCACCTCCTGAACTCCGCCCTACTATGTCGCGCAAAGGTCAGGCACGCCTCCCGTTGGGATGAGTGAGCACCATGGCCGCTTCCGCACCTTCTGCACCCAGCGTCCGTGACGATCGCGTGCTGCCCTTCACACGTGGGCTGTCGTTGTTCATCCTTCCGTTCTTAGTGGTCGGATTCCTGGTCCTGTATCCGGTACCGGGTTCGACCGATCGCCTCTTCGCCTGGACCATCCACCCGACGATGACGCCGATGACTTTGGCGTCGGCTTATCTCGGTGGTGCCTACTTCTTCTACCGCGCGCAGGGGCTGCGGCGCTGGCACGTCATCAAGGTGGGCTTCCCCGCGGTCGCGCTGTTTGCTGGGCTGCTCGGTATCGCCACCATCTTGCATTGGAACAAGTTCAACCATCAGCACGTCGCATTTTGGATCTGGACCGCGCTGTATTTCGTTGCCCCATTCCTCGTCTTCGCGGCCTGGCTGACCAATCGCCGTTATGAAGCTTCAGCCGCCGAAAACGAACGACAGCTCGGCGACTTCAGTCGCACGATCATCGCCGCGATCGGGTCGTTGGCGCTCGTCACGGGGATCGTGATGTTCCTGGTCCCGTCGAAAGTGATACCGATCTGGCCATGGCTGCTCACGCCACTGACCTGTCGAGTCGTGGGTGCGATCTTCTGCCTCGGAAGCGCGCTGCTCATTGTGTTGTGGGATCGACGCTGGTCGACCCTGCAGTTGATGCTCCAAGTCGAGCTGATCATGATCACCCTGATCCTGCTGGCGGCTGTCCGGGCGCACAACGAGTTCTTCACCGACCGTCCGCTCACCTGGGTGATGCTGTGTGGATTCCTCGCGATGTTCGTGGGTTCGGTATATCTGTCGTGGAGCATGCGCTCGCCATCCGCTGATCAGGTTGCGTAGTCGAGCTCAGGATCGCGGTCTTGGCGAGCATCTCGTCATACTCCTGGTCGGATCGCGAGGACCAAGTGATGCCGCCACCGCTGCCGTAGACGGCAGCGCCGGTGTGTCGATCGATCAACGCCGTGCGAATTGCGACGCTGAACCGGGCACGAACCGCTTGGTCGGAAGAGGCGCGATCGTGTGGCGCAACCCATCCGATCGCCCCGCAGTAGACACCACGCGGGGATGACTCGAGATCCCGCAGGATCTGCATCGTTCGCGCTTTAGGCGCACCGGTGACCGAGCCGCACGGGAACGTCGCACGGAAGACGTCGAGCAATGTCGTCTCGCGCGTCAACTCCCCTCGCACCTCCGACGTGAGTTGGTGCACCGTGCCGAACCGTTCGGCGTGCAGCAACGACGTCACTCGCACGCTCCCCGGCGCCGACACGCGAGCGAGGTCATTACGCACGAGGTCGACGATCATCACGTTCTCGGCCGCGTCCTTCTCCGAGGAGACCAACATGCGCAGCGCCTTCTCGTCCTCGCCGCGCGTCCGACCGCGTCGCGCGGTCCCCTTCATCGGTCGCATTACGCATTCATTTCCGCGAAGCTCGAAGAACAGTTCAGGGCTCGCGCTTGCAATTGCGAATCGCCCGATGTCGAGATATGCGTTGTACTTGCCACCCTGCCGAGTGACCAATGCTGCATAGAAATCTTCAACGTCATCGTCCACGTGCCCGCGCAGCCGGGTTGTGAGGTTGGCCTGGTAGGTGTCACCAGCGGCGATCCGTTCCTGAATCGCGTGGATTGCCCTTCGGTAGGTGTCCGATGAGGCCCCAACAATCCATGGACCTGATTCGAGGTCCTCGAGGGGAGCGTGAACGGTCGGTACGGCCAGTGGATCGAGGGTCAGGCCGAACCAGACCAAAGGCAGACCGGGCAGGGGCGGGTGCGTGGCTAGCGTCCGGTCAAACCCGCTCGCCGCCTCGTAGGCCACGAAGCCGAATGCCCAGCCGCCACCTGCACACCACTCATCAACGGCCGTGATCGTCTCGGCCACCTCGTCGGCGCGCCAGGCCACGGCCTCGCGGATGACCCTGGGAAAGGCCAGCGCGGTGCCTGCGGCCAGGTTGTCGAAGCGGGCCCGGCTACTAGGAACCATGCCGACCCCCTCCGCGCGGTCCTCGGAAATCGCAATCTTTGGGTTCGTGTCCCGAGCCCCGTTCCACGCTGGCCGTGGCCGCTGGGTCATGTTACGTTCCCGTCAACTTACTCGATTTACTTCGCGCCGCCTAGGCGGTGGCGCGAGTCCCCGAAAGGACGCACCGCGATGGCCATGCCCACCCTGCAAGAAGGCATCGACAAGGCTGGTTCCCCGGTGGGCCTGCTATGGAAGCCAGGATCCCAGCCGTGGATGCCCGAGGTCATTGAACCCGAGTACGCCGGTTGGGCGACGGAGCAGAACGCCTGGCACGACTCGGTGTCGATCTCCGACCTGTCCCACCACATGTCCGACACGGTCTTCGAAGGTCCAGACGCGACCCGGCTGCTCGCCGACGTGAGCGCGAACTGCTACGAGTCCTTCGCGATCGGTCAGGCCAAGCAGTTCGTGCCGGTCACGAGCGAAGGCCACATCATCGAAGACGGCATCCTGCTCAAGGAGGACGAGCAGCGCTACACCCTGAGTGGTGTCTCTGCCGCGCAGAACTGGGCGAAGTTCCACGCAGGGCGCGGCAACTACGACGTCGAGTTCTCGACCGACCCGGAGAGCTCGCTGCGCGGCGGCGGCGATCCGCGGATCTACCGCTACCAAATCCAAGGGCCGCGCGCGACCGAGTTGGTCGAGAATGCTTTTGGCGCACCGATGCCCGCAGTGAAGTTCTTCCATTCAACGATCGTTGATCTGGACGGGCACCCAGTGCGCGCGCTTCGGCATGGCATGGCCGGACAGGCCGGGTTTGAGTTCATCGGACCGTGGGCCGACGCGGAGTTCGTCAAGACCGCACTGATGAAGGCCGGCGAGCAGTACGGGCTCGTGCACGTGGGTGCCATGGCGTATCCGACCGCGAGCCTCGAGAGCGGCTGGATCCCGACCGTGGTTCCTGGCATATACACCGGCCCCGAACTCGCCGACTACCGCTCGTGGGTTGGGTTGTTCTCGTTCGAGGGGCAGAAGCCGCTGCACGGCAGCTACTTCGCGGAGAACATCGAGGACTACTACGTCTCGCCGTTCGAACTCGGCTACGGGCGCTCGGTGTCGTTCAACCACGACTACATCGGACGCGATGCACTCGAGAGGGCCAAGGCCAACACCACCAAGCAGAAGGTGACCCTTGTCTTCGACGCCGACGACGTGCGCTCGGTCTTCGGCGATGACCCCGGCTTTGTGCTCAGTTACGCCCGCTACCGCGTCGAGCACGACGACCACCTATCGGGGATGACGTACTACGCGGGATCGGTCGACCCGGTGAAGACCGTGCTGGCGCTGGCAATAGTCGCCGACGAGTGCGCCGAGCCGGGCACGTCCGTCGAGGTCGTCTGGGGCGAGCACCCAGGCTTCGGCACTGCGCCGGACGCGGATCTCGGGCTCCCCCGCCTGCGTGCGACAGTTCAGCCCGCGCCCTACGACCAGACTGCGCGGACCACGTACCGCGACAAGTCCTGATCGCTGCTATGACCGTTCCCACCGCACTCGATGAGGTCCACGCGATGCTGCTCGATGACTTCTCCCTGGAGATGACGGGCAAGGACATCGAGGCACTCGAGCAGGCCCGCGGCCACATCCCGGCAGGCACTCGAGTCAACATCACTTACCTTGCGCACGAGGACCTGTCGACTCGGGTAGCGGCAGCGCGTGCCGTGCGTGAAGCGGGACTGGTACCCGTACCGCATATCTCGGCGCGACGGCTCGCATCGCACGATCAGCTCGAGGAGTTCCTCGACGCACTCGTCGTTGAGGCCGCAGTCGATCAAGTGCTGGTCATCGCGGGCGATCCACCCGCTCCCGAGGGCCCGTTCGCCGATTCGTTGGCCGTCATCGAGACCGGCGCCTTGCGCAGACACGGGATCCGCGGTGTCGCAGTCGCGGGCCATCCTGAGGGACTTCCACACGTCACCGAGGATGTGCTCTGGAGATCACTACGCGAGAAGTCGAACGAATTGCGCGATGACGGCTTCGACCTCAGCCTCGTCACCCAGTTCTGCTTCGACACCGACACCGTCCTGACCTGGGTCGAGCAGGTGCGCGCCCACGGCGTCGATGCACCGATCCGGATCGGGGTCCCTGGACCGGCGACGGTTCGTCGCTTGATGACCTACGCCTCCCGCTTCGGCATTGGGACTAGTCGCACGATCGTCAAGAAGTACGGGCTGTCCTTGGCCAATCTCATGCATACGGCCGGTCCCGAACGGATGATCAACTCGCTCGTCGAGGGATATGACGCCGAGCGGCACGGGGCGCTGCGGCTGCACTTCTTCACCTTTGGCGGCATCGAGTCGACCTCCGACTGGATCGCCCAGTACCGCCGGATTCACGGATGACCTTCACCCACGCGCAGCCCAGCGTGCGAGCCGCCATCGCGCACCTGCACAATCATGCGTCGTTGATCGTGCATGGTCAGGACCAGACAGGCATCGTCGCGGCGATCGCTTCCGTGCTGGCCGAGCACGGCGCCAACATCATCGCGCTGGATCAGTACTCCGATGACCCGTTGGGTGGTTCGTTCTTTCAGCGCTCGGTCTTTCACATCGAGGACCTCGCCGCGAAGCTCCCCGACCTCGAGAAGGCATTGCAGACCCGACTCGAGGGTGATTTCGACCTCGAGTTCTCCTTGCGCGACCTGTCAGTGCCGCAACGAATGGCGATCTTTGCGTCGAAATCTGACCACTGTCTGCTCGACCTGCTGTGGCGGCAACGCCGAGGCGAACTGCCGGTGACAGTTGCCATGGTGGTCTCCAACCACAGCGACATGGCCGAGGACGTGCGGGTTTCGGTGTGCCGTTCTTCCATGTCCCATCGATGGGCCCCGACAAGTCTGCGGCCGAGGCCGAACATCTTCGCCTTCTACAAGGCAACGTCGACTTCGTTGTGCTCGCGCGGTACATGCAGATCCTCAGCGCCGGTTTCATCGAGCAACTGGGCGTGCCGATCATCAACATCCATCACTCGTTCCTGCCAGCCTTCATCGGTGCGGCTCCCTACGCAAAGGCGAGGGAGCGCGGGGTCAAGCTCATCGGTGCAACCGCTCACTACGTCACGCAGGACCTCGACGAGGGGCCGATCATCGAGCAGGACGTCGTGCGAGTACGACACTCGGAGACCGTGGCCGATCTACAGCGACGAGGGGCCGACGTGGAGCGGGCAGTGCTCTCGCGGGCGGTGCTATGGCACAGCGAGGATCGGGTAATTCGCAACGGGAACCACACAATCGTCTTCGCCTAGATCATCACGTCGAATCTCGAACGACCAACCTGCCCGGGTACCGAGTGATCCCCGACGGATCAAGCCCCAACGCGAGGCGCGCGGCGAGGCGACCGTGCTCCTGCGCATCGATGTGGACCGTGGTGAGCGCTGGCGTGGCCAACGCGCCGAACTCCGACTCGTCGAAGCCGATCACCGCGACGTCCTCCGGCACGCGCAGTCCGAGGTCACTAGCTGCGGCCAGTAGTCGCAGGGCCACATCGTCGCTATACCCGGCAAAGGCCGTGACGTCTAGGTGCTTGTCCCGAAAGTTGCGCAGCGACTCCATTGCTGCCCTCCTGTCCGCGGGCAGGGCCACGACCTCGGGGCGAGCCAGCGCGAGTCGTTTCGCAGCCTCGCGTGCGAAGGCCAGGCGCACCTGGCCGAGCGGGTCCCCCTCCGCGGGGGCCGCGACCGCGATCGCGTGGTGTCCACGATCGGCGAGGTGACCGATCTGGGTGAGGATGTTGTGCGCCATCCCGCCGTTGTCCCAGCCTCCGTCATCGAGCTCGTGGCCCGGAGCGAGATACGACTGCGCGAAGGCCAGCACGGCGCGCGGCATCAGGGCCTCGATCGCGCGCCGGTCGGACTCGTCGGTCTCGTGCACGTACTGCACGAGCAGGACGTGTTGGTGAGCGTCCAGCTCCGAGTCCAGCCCCAGAATGAAACTACGCGTGTAGTTGACCTCAAGCCGATGATCGATGGTGAGCACCACAATGCGCGAGGACCCTTCACGCAACGCCCGTGCGATGCCGTGCGGCACATATCCGAGGTCCTGTGCCGCCTGCCGGACGCGTTGTTGTGTTGCCAACGAGATGGACTGGTTCGGCGCATCGTTGAGAACAAAGCTGGCGGTGGCTCGCGACACTCCACTCGCGGCGGCGACATCGTTCAGCGTCACCCGCTTGTCGGCCATGGCCTGATCGTCCCACGCCCTCAGGTCGCGACGGGCTGTGCGGCTTCTGCCGCATACTCCTCGCGCAGTGCGATCTCACGTTCGTGCCGGGGATAGAAGCGCCACACGATCAACGCTCCGAGCGCAACCGCGATCACCCCGGCCAGGTATGCCCAGCTGTCGCCTTGCAAGAACGACTGCCTGGCGGCCGCCGTGATCTGCGACGAGTACTGCGGATACTGATGCGCGATCGACTCAGCGCCGTCGAACGACTTCGTCAATTGCGCCTGCGTCGAACTAGTGACCTGGTTGGCATCGGCTGACGTTCCGATGGCGTTCGCCATCGCCGTGGCGTAGCCGGCTGTCAGCAGTGCACCGAAGATCGACTGCATCAACGCCCCACCCAGGTCGCGTTGCAAGTCAGCGGTGCCCGACGCCATGCCAACTCGACGTACAGGAACAGAGCCCGTCAACGAGTTCGACGATGGCGTGCCTGCCAGGCCGACGCCCACTCCCAGGAAGGCGTAGGCCAGCCCAATCTCCCAATAGTGACTGTTCTCGTTCCACAGGAGCAGCATGCTGAGAAAGGCGAGCAGGCAGAAGGCTTGGCCCAGCAGCAAGGTCGCGCGTGATCCGATCGACTCGACTAGCTTCGCTGACCGAGGCGCGACGAGAATCATCATGACGGCCGCAGGCAGGATCGCTCCTCCAGCAGCCACGGTGTCATAGCCCAACACGTTCTGCAGGAACTGCTGACTGACGAAGGCAGCACCCATCAACGAGCCGAAGACAATTATCCCGGCAGTAGCAGCGACCCAGAAGGTTGGCCGCGCGGCGATGTGCAAATCGTAGAGAGGGTTCCGGGCCTTCTTCTGCCGATAGATGAAGCCCCCGCCCACGATCAACGCGAACCCGATAAGGCAGGCCGCGAAGGTCTTCTCCCCCGCGACTGGCGCGAAGTTGATGCCGAGGATCAGCGCACCGACAAAGAAGATCGAGAGAACTCCGCCGAGATTGTCTACCGGTGATGACTCTTCGTTGATGTGCGCCGGGACCTTGAGCCACACCAGCGGAAGTGCAATGACGACTAAGGGAAGGGTCAGCAAGAAGACCGAACCCCACCAGAAGTGCTCCAGGGCAATGCCTGCTGCTAGCGGGCCAATCACAGAGAGCCCGCCGCCGAGGGCGGACCACAGTGCGATAGATCGCGTCCGGGCCGCGCCCGACCAAAGCGCCGTGATGAGCGCAAGGGTCGTCGGATACGCCATGCCAGCAGACAGTCCACCAACAACGCGAGCGACGAACAGGATGTCGACGTTGGGTGCCCAGGCTGCAACCAGGCACGCAGGCACCGAGAGCACCAGGCCGAGAACAAGCATGAGCTTGCGCCCGTATCGGTCACCAAGCGCGCCGAGGTACAAGACCGAAGCCGCCAGACCCAACGAGTAGCCAACAGCGACGAGATTCAACTGGGTCTGCGAGGCGTCAAACGATTGCCCGATTGTCGGCAGCGCGACGTTGGCGACGGCCAGGTTGAGGTTCGCAACGCCTGCGCCGAGGATCAGCGCAAGCAGCACTAACCCGCCGCCCACAGGACCAGAGCCTGGATTCGCGGGTTTGGTGACTGCTGACATGACCGCCACGCTATCGAGGCGCGGAGGTGTGTGTCAGCGAGTGGACCGGTTCGATCCGAGTGGGCTGGTCCGAAGCAAATGGCTGTGGCGTTAGCCGAGCAGCATCCCGTAGGCGCTTGTCACGGTGATGGTGGCCGCGATTCGCCCTTCCTCGACCATCGCAGCGCGGTACTCATCCCAGTTCTCGTGCTCGCCTGCAGCGACGCGGTAGTACTCGATGAGTGCGTCGACCGCGTCGTCGTTGGGTGACTGGGCCGGAGCGCTCAGCTCGACCGCCCCGTCGAGGACCACGTACTGGCTGAAGTTGGACGCGTTGACATGCAAGGCCGCACGCGGATCGCGCCGCAGGTTGTGAGTCTTTGCACGGCTGTCGGTCACGGACAACCGGACCCGATGACGATCCAGTACTGCAAACGACACATTGGACATCTGTGGACGACCGTCGCGGCGGATGGTGGCGAGCACCCCGCGTTGCTGGGTCCGCGCAAAGGTCAGGGCTTCCTCGACGTCCATGTCACGCCTCTCGTTGGGCGAACTGTCTTGACCGACCCTGCCACGCAGTCCTCGTCTATGCGAGCGCAGCGTCTACTAGCGCGCTCACATGCATCTCCGTGGTGTCGAGCACCGGCACGGCGACGTCTCCGGCATGCAGCACGAGGCCGAGCTCGGTGCACCCGAGCACGATCGCGTCCGCTCCTTCTTTGAGCAGTTGCTCCGCGGCATCGCGAGTGATTGTCGCCGCTCGTTCGGTGACGAGACCGCGCGTGAGGTCTTCGTAGATGATGGACTGGACGCCGCCCTGCACTGCCGTGTCGGGCACGAGCACATCAATCCCGAGCGGACCGCAGACATCCGGATACAACGACGACGACATCGTGTACGCGGTGCCAAGCAAGCCCAATCGATGCAACCCATCGGCCTGCGCCGCCTGTGAGACCACCTCGATGAGATTAACGAGCGGGATATCGACAGCGTCTCGGACTGCGGGCGCGACCAGGTGCATGGTGTTCGCACAGATCGCGATCAGGTCAGCGCCAGCCGCTTCAAGGGCGCGCGCACCACCCGCGAGGGTGTCACCAGCCTCGTCCCAACGGCCTTCCCGTTGCAGGGTCGCGATCAACTCGAAGTCCTCGGCCCACACGACAAGGCGCGCGCTGTGGTTGTCGCCTAGTCGGCGATTCACCTCTTGGTTGATCCGTCGGTGATAGGCCTCGGTCGAGGGCCAGGCCAACCCACCGATCAGACCGATCCGGCGCACGCATACCTCCAGGGACGACAACGCACCAACATCTTCGCTCAGGTGGCTGCCTCGGCCACACGCGGCGGTCGCAGCAGCAGCACGAGCAGCAGGCCGAGCACGCCCGCAATGCCGATCACGACGTTCGGGGACAACGCCTCACCGATCGCGCCCCAGACAGCGAACGCGATCCCCTGAATCACCATCAAGCCCGCCGTCGACACGGCAAACATTCGCTTTCGCAGGTCGATCGGAGTGACATCGAGCGTCGTGCGATCGAGCCCGAGCCCGAACATCGTCCCGAAACCCGTCAAGAAGAGCAGCACCAAACAGACCGCGTAGATGGGATCGGCGAAGAACGGAACCATCACAGCACACACCGCGAACGCCAACGGCCAGATCAGGCGCCGACGCCACTCAGGGCTCAACCCGAGCACCCCAACGAGGTCCCCGATCACGACGCCGACCGGAATCGATAGCAGCCAGAAACCGACCGACGACACTGGCCGACCGAGATGCGCCGTCGCTGGTGCGGCGAGCGCCTCAGGCGCAGCACCGACGAACGGCACACTCCAGGAGAGCAGCAGGACGCGTCGAATACGTGGTTGCGAGAAGACCGATCGCACGCCAGCCAACGAGTCGCGCACCAGAGAAGTCTCGTTATGTTCGGTCGCCCGTGGCCGCTTGTGCAAGAAGAGCCGAACGATCAGCGCAGAGACGACGAAGCTCAACGCATCGAATGCCAACACTCCGCGCGGACTCAACGCGACAAGCAGCACCCCGCCGAGCGCGTTGCCGAAGATCTGCGAGCCCTGGGAAATGATGCGCATCACCGAGCGGCCAGGCACATACGCGTGGTGCGGCATGATCTCGGCGACCACGCTGCTGCGCATCGCACCGGCGACCGGAGAGATGAGGCTCACCACCGCGAGCAGCGCGAGGATGACCCAGATGCCGATCCCCTTGATCGTCATCAGCAGCACCAGGGCCGCACTCGCGAGGTCGCAGGAGACCAACAGTGCACGAGGCGGCATCCGGTCCACCACGGCTGACAACAAGGTCCCGCTGAACAGGTACGGCACGAACGCAAACGTGAAGGTGAGGGCGGCCAACAGGCTCGACTGCGTTCGTTGATATATCAGGACCGTGATTGCCAGGTAGGCGATCGAGTCGCCCAGCATCGAGATCAGATACGACGACGAGATCGTGCGGAACTCTCCGATCGCGAACGCATCTCGGTACCCGCCCGGCTCTTCCTCGGGAGAGGCGGGCTCGTCGGTCACGCGGCTAGCGTGACAGAACTTTGGCGTGCGCCAGGTACTGCGGCATGATCGCAACGGTGGACGTCATCGATCGCTGCGACACCTACCTCGATGCCGCGCCCCGCACCAACGCCGACACCGTTGAGGTATCGGGCTTCACCCTTTTCCTCTCGCGCAGCGCGTGGCCTTACTACGCGCGGCCCTCGCGCGCCCAGGGAAGCGCACGAGACGTGACGCTGGACGACGTACGTGCGGCCGTCGCTGAACAAGATGCCCGCGGGCTCACCCCTGCATTTGAGTGGATAGATGAATGCGCTCCGTCCATGTTCAACGCGGTAAACGAGGCTGGGCTTGAGGCGCACCGGTATCCCTTGCTGATCCTGCGCGAGCGAGTGCGCATTGCACCTTGCGAAGGGTTGACGGTGAGACTGCAGCCAGCAGACGACCCGACGATTGCTGCCTCGCGCGCCCTACTGGACGTGGCCTTCCGTCACGACGGCACAGCAATCGGCGAAGCGGGCGCCGAGGCGCGCGACGAAGTCATGGCCGAACGTGATCCCACGCTCGATGAGCATCTACGGCGGCGAATCGCTGCTGGCTACACCTTGAGTGCGGTCGCGGAGGACGACGAGGCCGGGCCAGTGGGTTCGGGCGCTCACCAACCCGTGCGCGACTTGGTCGACGGGAAGGGCGCGCGGTTCAGCGCGAGCGAGGTGGTCGGGGTGGGGACGCTCCCAGCCTGGCGGCGGAGGGGAATCGGTGCTGCGCTCACCTCTCTGCTCGTCAGCGACGCCATCGAGCGATTCGGGTGCGATCTCATCCTGCTCACGGCCTCGGATGATGCAGTCGCTCGCGTGTACGAGTCGGTGGGCTTCGAACGGGTCGGTTACGCGGGACAGGCCGAGCGCGCATAGCCCTACCTACGGTAGGCAGCGCCACCTGCCCTACCTACGGTAGGCAGCGCCACCTGCCCTACCTACGGTAGGAATTGGCCCATGCCGCAAGAACCGGCCGGGATGGTCGGAGTCTTCGACCGGGCAGCTCGCGACTATGAGTCGGTGGGCGTCGACTACTTCGGCGTCTTCGGTCGCCACCTCGTGGAGATCGCCGCAATCGCAGCTGGCGAGCGCGTATTGGATGTCGGCTGCGGGCGCGGCGCCGCGCTCTTCCCAGCCGCGGACCGAGTAGGCCGTAGTGGCGAGGTCGTTGGCATCGACCTGTCGCCGACCATGGTGAGCCTGACGTCAGACGACGCGATTGCACGTGGTCTAGACCAGGTTCGCGTGTTCGTGATGGATGCGCAGGCACCGGATATCCACGAGCACTTCGACGTCGTCATGGGTTCGCTCGTCATCTTCTTTCTCGCCGATCCCGCAGCCGCGCTGCGGAACTGGAGCGACTTGCTTTTCGAGAACGGGCGCCTTGCGATCTCTACGTTCGGCTCACCCTCGGACCCGCGCTGGGATTGGATCGGACCCACGATGGCGTCCTTTGCGGGCAAGGACGCCGCAGTCGTCGGAGGAATCGGTGCGCACGAGCCCGGCAGATCGGGGCCATTCGAAAGCACTCAAAGCCTCGAGGACCTCATCAATGCAAGCGGGTTCACCGATGCAACCTCGGTGGTGCGTGCGCATGAGACCCGGTTCGTCGATGCGGACCAGTGGCTGGCATGGTCTTGGTCGCATGGCGGCCGAGGCAGCTGGGAACGGATCCCCGAGGCTCGGCGATCTGAGGCAGAGCAGTTCTTCCGCGATCGGTTGGCGGGGATGACCGAACCGGATGGCTCGATCACGTTGATCCAGCCCTTGCGTTACACCATCGCGCGAAAATCGACTGCCCGAGAGGCCAACACGTGACCGACAGCACCGCCAGCACAGCTTTCACGCCGCGTGACATCGCGGCCGAGATCTGCCGTCGAGTCGGTGAACGAGTCGAGCTGGTGCAACTCGAGGAGTATCCCTTCACGACATCGACCAACGGCGAACCAGCGGGCGTCATGCGCGTCTTCGCTGGTGGACCGGTCGCGCGACTTGTCGACGTCTGGCTGTCTATCCCCGCGATCGGCATCGACTCCACCATGACGCACGTCTTCGCCGACGCAGCGACGCCGGTGCCGCACTTCACGAGCGATGTCGCGAACATCCCCGAGGGGGTCTTCATCAATGTCGATCTGATGCCGCGCGTTGACCTGGTCACCGAGACGAAGTACCTCGACAGCGTCTATGCGCCACTCACCGACACGTTGAATCAGGCACTTGCCCTCGATGGCGCTAGGGCAATCCAGCTACCCCCGCGGCTCAAGGCACTGTGCTCGCCGTGGATCCTCGGCGCGACCGCGCCCAGCGCCCAACTGCCCGACCTGGCCGATGCGATGTATGCCTACCTGGAGCACTGGTTCGAACTTGCGCAAGGCGCTGCCTTGCCCGTCAGCCTCGATCCCGACGGTCTGGTTGCCCGCGATGCGCACCATCGTTCGACGCTCTTCGACCCGTCGAGTGACGAGGTCTGGTCCCTGCTGGAGGGGCTGATCGGGGCCGAGTCGGCCAACCACATCCGGCTCACGATCAGCGAACCCGTGCGCTTGTCGTAAGGCGTTGGGACGCTTGGCCTACGTCAGTCGCCGGCGGGCAGGGGCGGCAGCGTGCCGTCGGCCTCGTACTGGCTGATCATCGCGATCCGGCGTTTGTGTCGGTCGCCCTCGCTGAACGGCTCGGTGACAAACGCCTGAACGATTTGCAACGCAACCGCCTCCTCATGCTGGCGCGCGCCGATGCCGACGATGTTGGCGTTGTTGTGCTCGCGCGCGAGTCGCGCGGTGTCGAGGCTCCAAGCAAGCGCCGCGCGGACACCCTTCACCTTGTTCGCTGCGATCTGCTCACCGTTGCCCGAACCACCAAGGACGATGCCGAGGCTGCCGGGATCGTTGGCGACTGCTTCACCGGTGCGTAGGCAGAACGCCGGGTAGTCGTCCTGCGGATCATCGACGTGCGCACCATGGTCAACAACCTCGTGCCCCTGCGCGCGCAGGTACGCAACGATGACGAGCTTGAGGTCGAATGCCGCGTGATCGCCGCCCACGTGAACGCGCATGCGCGCAGTGTGTCAGAGCCGGTTGGGCGGGCGTCAGAGCCTCGTCTGCGGGTCCTCAGTTCGGGTCTTCTTGATCTCGAAGAGGAAGGGCACCGTCGACATCATCTCCAGCGCATCCCACAGCACCCCGGCCTGCTCTGCGTTGGGCACTCGCGACACGATCGGCCCGAAGGTTGCGTATCCGTTGAACGAAATGATCGGCGTCCCGACCTCGTCGCCGACCAATCCCATTCCAGCATCGTGCGACTCGCGCACCAGGGTCTCAAGCGAGGCGTCGTCGATGCGATCGATCAACGCAGCGGGTAGTCCGGCATCGGCAATGACATTGACGAAAAAGTCGTGGTCGACCTCCTCGCGATGGCCGTGCCGACGATTCCCGTAGGCCGTGTAGGCGTCTGCGACAGCCTCCTGTCCGTGGTCGCGCGCGATTGCCGCGAACAGCCGAGTGGCCTGCCAGCCGCGTTGCATGAACTCGCGGTACTCGGGCGTGAGGTCCTTCGCGTCGTTGAGGACCGCCAGACTCATGATCCGGAAGTACGGCTCAACGGGTCGAACGCTCGCGACTTCGAGGATCCAGCGCGAGGTCAACCAGGCCCACGGGCAGGCGGGGTCGAACCAGAAGTCGACTGTGGTGCCTCGCTGCTCGGAGGGCGCATCGGAGGCTGCGGCTGGCAGTTTGGCGGCCGACACGAGGTTTTCAATGGGCATGTCTCCATTGTCACCTGAGCAACGGGGTGCCTCCGTCGTGGCAGGATGACGCGACGAATCTTCAGGAGGATTACCCGTGCCTGGCAGCAATCTGTCCCGCGAAGAAGCGCGTGAGCGAGCGAATCTGATCACGGTCGACACGTATTTCGTGAATCTCGACCTGACCGACTCGGACCCTGCCGGTTCGAATACGCGCCTCACGAATACTCACTTCGCGACAACGAGCAAGATCAAGTTCTCGAGCACACAGCCGGGAGCCTCGACGTTCATCGACCTGCTCGGCGCCGAGGTCTCCTCTGTCACCCTCAACGGCACTGAAGTCGACGGTGGCTACGACGGCACTCGCGTGTACCTGGACGGACTTGCCGCTGACAACGTTGTCGAGATCGTTGCTCGGGCGCCGTACTCACGCACTGGCGAGGGCCTGCACCGTTTCGTGGACCCGGTTGACGGGCGCGCGTACCTCTACACCCAGTTCGAGTCGACCGATGCGCGTCGCATGTACGCGTGCTTCGACCAGCCGGACCTCAAGGCCACCTACGTCTTCGACGTGACCGCGCCGGCCTCCTGGCAGGTCGTGTCCAACTCCCCAACACCGGATCCAGTCGCGGTCAGGGATGACGTCGCGCGCTGGACATTCGCCGAGACGAAGCGCATGTCCACTTACATCACGGCTCTCGTGGCCGGTGAGTACCACGTGGTCCGGAGCGAGTACGCCGGACCGCACGGCACCTACCCGTTGGGCATCTTCTGTCGGCAGTCCTTGGCCGAGTACCTCGATCCCGACGACATCTTCACTTCGACACATGAGGGCTTCGCGTTCTTCGAGGAGAGTTTCGCGCTGCCCTACCCGTTCGGGAAGTACGACCAGCTCTTCGTGCCTGAGTACAACGCCGGCGCGATGGAGAACGCCGGTTGTGTGACCTTCCACGAGGACTTGATCTTTCGCAGTCGCGTGACGGACTACGCGTACGAGAGCCGCTCCAACACGATCCTGCATGAGATGGCGCACATGTGGTTCGGCGACCTCGTGACGATGCGCTGGTGGAATGACTTGTGGCTCAACGAGTCCTTCGCTGAGTGGGCGTCCACCTACGCGAACTCCAACGCGACCCGATTCACGGAAGCCTGGACGAACTTCGCGCAGACTCGCAAGGGTTGGGCGTATCGACAGGACCAGTTGTCATCCACTCACCCGATCGCCAGCGAAATGCCAGACATCGAGTCGGTGCGGGTCAACTTCGATGGCATCACCTACGCCAAGGGCGCGTCAGCGCTGCGACAGCTTGTGGCCTGGGTCGGTGAGAAGGAGTTCATCGCTGGCCTGCGTGCCTATTTCGCCAAGCACGCGTGGGGCAACACCGAACTGATCGACCTGCTCACCGAGCTGTCGGCCGCGTCCGGGCGGGATCTGTCGGAGTGGTCGGCGGCCTGGTTGGAGACTGCGGGTGTCAACGAGTTGCGTCCCGAGTTCACCCTCAACGATGACGGGACTTTCGCCTCGATGGCGGTCAAGCAGCTGCCGCCGAGCGAGCCGGCAGGCCTGCCGCCCGTCCTACGGCCGCACCGGATCGGGGTCGGCCTGTATGACCGCGCGGCCGACGGCATGCGCCGCCGCAGTCAGCTAGAGATCGACGTGGTTGGCGAGTTGACGCAGGTCGACGACCTGATCGGGATGAAGCAGCCAGACCTGCTGCTGCTCAACGACGGGGACCTCACCTTCGCAAAGGTACGGCTGGACAAGCGTTCGCTGCAGACGATGCGCGATCACCTCGGCGAGTTCGACGACTCGTTGGCACGGGCCCTTTGTTGGAGCGCGGCCTGGGACATGCTGCGCGACGGCGAGATGTCAGCGCACGACTATCAGAAGCTCGTTCTTGGCGCGGTGGAGCGCGAGACGTCGATCGCGGCGGTGCAACAGAATCTGCGTCAGGCCCATATCTCGTTGAACACCTTCGCTGACCCCGCGTGGCGCGACCAAGGCATGCGCGAGTACGCGGTCGCGACCCAGGAGATGCTGTCGCGGGCAAAGCCCGGGACAGACGAGCAGCTCGTGTTCGCGCGGATGTTCGTATCAGCCGCCAAGGACGACGTGCATGTGTCTCTGGTGCGGGCGTTGCTCGACGGCTCGCACGGCATCGAAGGCCTTGCGATCGACACGGACATGCGCTGGGCGTTGTTGCAGCGACTCGTTGCCACCGGCCACGCAGGCACGGAAGAGATCGACGCCGAGCTCGCCCGCGACAACACTGCGACTGGAGCGCGACACGCGGCGGTCGCCCGCGCATCCCGCCCGACCGCCGAGGCCAAGGCTGAGGCGTGGCGCGATGTGATGGAGACCGCCGACCTCCCGAACGCCTTGCAACTGGCGACCATCATGGGCTTTATGAGTTTCGATCACGTAGATCTCATCCGGCCCTACGTGACGCGCTACCTCGACGTTGCGGACCAGGCGTGGAGCACTCACTCGAATGAGATGGCCAGCAACATCCTCGTGGGCCTCTACCCATCGGTCGTGATCGAGGAGGCAACCGTGCGGCTGACCGAGGACTTCTTGGCTCGTGACGGGCTGGCCGCGCCGGTTCGACGACTTGTGGGCGAAGGTCGCGACGGTGTGGTGCGGGCGTTGAAGGCGCGCGCCTTCGACATCGCCTCTCACTGAGCGCCTCCGCGCCCACTCCCCGAGCCGTCTGGGACTCCGCGCGCTATGCCGCTTCGCAACGCCCCGAGCCGTCTGGGACTCAGCGCGCTATGACGCGTCGAGCGCCAGACAGTCGCGCGAGTCGCTGGATGTCAGGGCTGGTCGGTGTGCAGAGTGCGCGGGTGACGCGCGTGCTCGGCGAGGGTGGCCAAGCCGTTGCAGATCCCACCAACGATGTCGCCACTCTCGAACTGGGTTCGCATGCTCATGGCAGCCAACGCGCACGCGCGGTCATCGAGCCAGAGCTTGGCCTGGTGCCCAGTGACGATCTCAAGCCGATGCGCATCGGGATCGACGGCCACAAGGACCGATGCAGCTGAATTGGGAAGAGACGCGTGCAGCTTGAGTGCGTGCTCGCGCAGGTCACCGTCGATCGAGCCGACGTAGACCGAGTACGGCATACCGCTTGACGCACGAGCGTGCGAGATCGCACGGGAGATATCGGTGTTCTGCTGCGTGGTGAACGCCTCACCACTCGGCACTCGAGCCACCTCCGTCGGACGTCGGAGCAGCAGATTCGATCGCGTTTGCGGACGTCGCCTTCGGGCCACCGAACCACGCCGGCGTCCCCTCCCATGCCTCGCCCGCTCGACGACGTGTGCCGCCTGACCGCGAGGTCGCGTACACGAGGATCCCGATCAGGCCCCACATGCCCAGGGGCAAACAGACGAAGATCAGAACGGTCTGCCACGTGGTCAGACCTGAAGGGCTCTTCACATCGAGATCGGTGGTCAGTGCCGATGCGTTGACTGTCGTCGCGAGCACTGAGCCGACGACAAGTGAGGCCGCAGTACCGAGCCAGATGGCCGGCCGCATCCATGCGCGTCGAGTCACGGGGCAACGCTACCCGGACCACACGGGCAAGACGCTTAGGGTGGCCGGTCATGAGCCACCGCGACTATCCGGCCGCCCGACGCGACGAGATCAACGAGGTCCTGCATGGTGTCAGCGTCGCCGACCCCTACCGCTGGCTCGAGGACGCGGCCCACCCCGAGGTTGAGGCGTGGTCGACCGCCCAGGACGCGATCTATGCAGCCGAAGCACTGACCTGGCCTGGTCAGGCGCGGATCCGCACCCGTCTCAACGAGTTGGTGGATGCAGGTGCCGTGTCGGTGCCGGTGTGGCGGGGTGAGCGTCAATTCTTCGTTCGCCGAGATCCCGGCGCCGAGCATCCTCGGCTGATCACCAAGGGGGGCGACGGGCTAGAGCGCGTCCTGCTCGACCCTGCTGTGATCGACCCGAGCGGTCTCACGACACTCGATGGATGGCAGCCCTCGAAGGAGGGCGACCTGCTCGCCTACCAACTCTCCGAGGGTGGCGATGAGGAGTCGGTCCTGCGAGTCATGGACGTCGAGTCGGGCGCCATCGTCGACGGGCCGATAGACCGAGCCAGGTATTCGCCGGTCGCCTTCGTCCCTGGCGGGAAGGAGTACTACTTCGTGCGCCGGCTAGCCGCCGATCTCGTGCCCGAGGGCGAGACGCAGTACCACCGCCGGGTCTGGCTGCACCGGGTTGGCTCTGATCCGGCCGAGGACGTGTGCATCTTCGGCGAGGACCAGGCGATGACCTCTTACTTCGGTGTCTCGGTCAGCCGTGATGGTCGTTGGCTCACGATCTCAGCATCGGAAGGGACCGCGCCCCGCAACGACGTCTGGCTGGCCGACCTTTCCGCAAGCTCACTTGAGGCACCTGACCTGGTCACAGTGCAGGAAGGCGTCGATGCCCAGACAGGTGTCGAAGTTGGTCGAGACGGCCGGCTCTATGTCTTCACCGACCTCGACGCTCCGCTGGGCCGGGTCTGCGTCGCCGACCCGCGAACCCCGACCGCCGAGCATTGGACCGACTTGATCCCGCAGAGCGAGGACGCGGTGATGGAGGGGTACGCGATCCTTGATCAGACAACCGAGCTGCCAGACCCGTTGATGCTGGTGGTCTGGAGTCGGCACGCGGTCTCCGAGATGAGCGTCCATTCACTGACGGACGGACAGCAACGCGACTCGGTCGCCCTGCCCGGTCTGGGCACGCTGTCGGGGCTTAGCGAACGACCTGAGGGCGGGTACGAGGCCTGGTTCGGGTACACCGACCACACCACGCCGTCGCTTGTGTCACGGCTCGACGCGCGTGACGGTTCGATCACCACGTGGGCAACCGCGCCCGGACACGTCGACGTGCCGGATGTGCGCACCGAGCACGTCACGTACACATCGAAGGATGGCACCGCGGTGCGCATGTTCGTGATGTCGCCGGGCGCAGATTCGGAGAAGTCCAATAACGGGTTGGACGAATCCCCGGCGACCAAACCGCGCCCGACCATCCTCTACGGCTACGGCGGCTTCGGCATCTCGCTTACGCCGGCGTTCTCTGCGTCCATCCTTGCGTGGGTGGAGGCCGGCGGGACCTACGTTGTGACTAACTTGCGCGGCGGCGGCGAGGAGGGCGAGGAGTGGCACCGCGACGGGATGCTCGCGAACAAGCAGAACTCGTTCGACGATTTCTACGCAGCCGCGGAATGGCTGATCGACGCGGGGCGCTCCACCCCTGACCAAATCGTGGCGATGGGCGGATCCAACGGGGGGCTGCTGGTCGGAGCCGCTGTGACTCAACGGCCCGAACTTTTTGGCGGAATTGTGTGTTCGGCGCCGCTGCTGGACATGGTGCGTTCAGAGCTCTTCGGGCTCGGCGCCTCGTGGACCGTCGAGTACGGGAGCGCTGCGGATGCCGAGGCATTCGGCTGGCTGCACGCCTACTCGCCGTACCACCACGTGCACGCTGGCACTGACTACCCGGCGACGCTCTTTACGGTCTTCGACAGCGACAGCCGGGTCGATCCCTTGCATGCACGCAAGCTGTGCGCCGCGTTGCAGGCTGCGACAAGTGGGGACGCGCCTATCCTGCTGCGTCGCGAGAAGGACGTCGGTCACGGAGCCCGTTCGGTGAGCAGGTCCCTCGACTTGTCCACGGAAACGATGGCGTTCGCAGCGCATGTGAGCGGACTGGCACTTGACTAGCTGCGACACCGCACGGCCCACCTAGGGTGGAGGCGTGAGCGACGACGCGGAGACGTACTACGAGGCGTTCGGCGGCCACGATACGTTCACCAAACTCATCGACGCCTTCTACTCCGGAGTTTCGACCGACCCGGATTTGCGAGCGCTCTACCCCGAGGATGATCTCGCGCCTGCCAATGACCGACTGCGCATGTTCCTCGAGCAGTACTGGGGCGGACCAGCGACCTACCACGAACAACGTGGTCATCCCCGACTGCGGATGCGGCATGCGCCGTTTCGTATCGATGAGGCCCAACGAGACCGTTGGCTGCGGCATATGCGAGATGCCTTGAACTCGGTCGAACTGCCGCCCGACTTGGATCGAGCCATCTGGGACTACTTCGTGATGGCCGCGCACAGCATGGTGAACACGTTCGACGCTGAGCCGGATGTAAGTCCGGGCGAGCGCACGTCGCTGCCGCACGCCGACTAGCGGTGCCCTGGCCGGGGATTCCCGCTCGGGCCCGCGTGCGGGCGGCTACTCGCGGTAGCGCTCGAGGAACTCGCGCTCGGCATCGGTGAGCCGACGAATCGAGTGGCTGGTCAGGTCGTAAGGCACGAGCACGCTCTCGGCCTCGACGTAGAGGATGTCTTTGGTGTCACTGCCCGCCTCGGCAAAGTCGACGACGCGGTAGCCGATGCGGAACGAAGACGCGCGAATCTCGCTAGCCCACAACTCGATCGACACCGGCTCCATCCGATGCACGAGCGGCCTCCGGTAGTCGACCTCGTGCCGGGCGATCACCACACCGGTCGCGAGCAACTGGGCACCTTCGGGACCGCCCGCGTTGAGCAGGAGGTCCACCCGCGCTTCTTCCAGGTAGGTCAGGAAGGTGACGTTGTTGACGTGACCGAAAGCATCCATGTCCGACCAGCGCATAGGGCACTGGTAGACGTGCCGAGTCACTCGCTCAGCCTCGGGTGAGCTTGCGGTAGGTGGCGCGGTGCGGTCGGGCCGCCTCAGGCCCGAGTCGCTCGACCTTGTTCTTCTCGTAGGAATCGAAGTTCCCCTCGAACCAGAACCACTGCGAATCGCCTTCGTACGCCAGGATGTGCGTCGCGGTGCGGTCGAGGAACCATCGGTCGTGGGACGTGATGACCGCGCAGCCCGGAAACTCCAGCAACGCTTCTTCCAACGACGACAGTGTTTCGACATCGAGGTCGTTGGTCGGCTCGTCGAGCAGCAGCGTGTTCCCGCCCTGCTTCAACGTGAGCGCGAGATTGAGCCGGTTTCGTTCTCCACCGGAGAGCACGCCAACGGGTTTCTGTTGGTCTGGACCCTTGAAACCGAACGCGCCCACATACGCACGCGAAGGCATCTCGGTGTTGCCGACCTTGATGAAGTCGAGCCCGTCAGAGATGAGCTCCCACACCGTCTTGGAGCCGTCCATGCCTTCACGGTTCTGGTCGACGTAGGAAATCTTCACGGTCTCGCCGACCCGCAGCTCACCGGAGTCCGGCTTCTGCTCGCCGATGATCATCTTGAACAGCGTCGTCTTGCCAGCACCGTTGGGACCGATGACGCCGACGATGCCGTTGCGCGGCAGCGTGAACGACAGATCGTCGATGAGCACTCGGTCGTCGAAGCCCTTGGTCAGGTGATCGGCCTCGACCACGACGTTGCCCAGGCGCGGCCCCGGCGGGATTTGGATCTCCTCGAAGTCGAGCTTGCGAGTCTTCTCGGCCTCCGCCGCCATCTCCTCGTAACGAGCCAGGCGCGAACGGCTCTTGGCCTGGCGGGCCTTCGGGTTGGAGCGCACCCACTCCAGCTCGTCCTTGAGTCGCTTGGCGCGCTTGGCGTCCTTCTGCCCCTCGACCTTCAAACGGGTCGACTTCGTCTCCAGATAAGTCGAGTAGTTGCCCTCGTAGGGGTAGGCGCGACCACGGTCGAGCTCGAGGATCCACTGCGCCACGTTGTCGAGGAAATACCGGTCGTGTGTGACCGCCACGACGGTGCCCTCGTACTTCTCCAGGTGCTGCTCGAGCCACTGCACGCTCTCTGCGTCGAGGTGGTTGGTGGGCTCGTCCAGGAGAAGCAAGTCTGGCTTTTGCAGCAGCAGCCGGCATAGGGCAACGCGGCGACGCTCGCCACCGGAGAGGATGGTCACGTCGGCATCGGGTGACGGGCACCGCAGCGCGTCCATCGCCTGTTCGAGCTGCGAGTCCAAGTCCCACGCATTGCGATGGTCTAACTGCTCCTGGAGCTTGCCCATCTCGGCGAGCAACGTGTCGTAGTCGGCATCGGGATCAGTAAGCGCCTCGGTGATCTCGTTGTAGCGATGGAGCAAGTCCTTCGTCTCGCGCACGCCGTCTTCGACGTTCTCGAGCACATTCTTCGTCGGGTCGAGTTGCGGCTCCTGCTCGAGGATGCCCACGGAGTATCCGACGCTAAGCGTTGCGTCACCGTTGGACGGATGGTCAAGGCCGGCCATGATCCGCAGCACGCTGGACTTACCCGCACCGTTAGGCCCGACCACGCCGATCTTGGCTCCAGGCAGGAAGGCGAGGGTGACGTCATCGAGGATGACCTTGTCGCCGTGAGCCTTACGGGCCTTCGACATGACATAGATGAACTCGGGCATGGCGCAAGCCTATGCAGCGATCTCGCCCTCTTCCGCCGTGGCTTCGCCCCCGACGGCTTCCGAAGCCGCCTCTGGAGTCGATTCCACAGGTTCGGCATCCCAGCCCGGCGCCGCGGCGTCGAGATGATCGCGCTCGGGGCCGGGGGCTAGTTCGCGTTCACGCTGTGGCCGCACGAACTGGCTTGTCCCCCGACTCATGTCATGGCCGACCGAGACGGCATCGACCTCGACCGAGGTTCCCTTACGACCATCCTCGGTCTCGTACTCGCGCACCCGAAGCCGCCCATGGACAAGGACCGGATCTCCTCGATGCACGGACTCGCGCACATGGCGGGCAAGGCGACGCCAGCAGGTGACGTTCACGAAGGACGTGTCGCCATCCACCCATTGACCGATCCCACGGTCATAGCGGCGCGGTGTGCTGGCCAGGCGGAACGAGCAGACCTCGGTCCCGGTCTTGGTGACCGAGGAACGCACATCGTTGACAACATTTCCGATGACGGTGGTGATGAATTCGCTCACGCGCTCTCCCTGACCGGGCGTCCGTCGTGACGCCGACTGGGGTCAAGGGTGAATCGCGTACGTGCGCTGACGAGACAGGCACTGACAACTGTGCACCGGCAGGGCCTGTGGACTCGCTAACTCAGCCACATGTGCTCAGCCGAAAGTAAAGGCGTACGCCTGTACCCCAGGGGATGCGGACATGTGCAGCACGGCTTTCTGCAGCGCGCTGCCGCTGACCAACGTGTACAGGCGCGGGTTGCCGCTGACAGTGATCGACTTTTGCTGCGCGCCGTCGACATCAACGGACACCGTGCCGGTGCCGCCCAGGACCAGATAGACGTAATGGGCGGTGAAGTTCAGCGCAAGAGTCGCGGCATCACCTGCGACGGCGTCTTCGGCGTGGATGGTCCATCGACCGCCCAGCGCGAAGTCGTCCGGCTCGATCGAGGCGGGAAGGGTGTAGAGCGTGGAGACTTCCTTGGCGACATTCGGGTTGTCGATGTTGTCCAGTCGGTTGTAGCCGATGTAGCTCTCCGGGGTGAGCTCTGCATTGGGCGTTGTGTCGGGGACCTCGGTCGCGGCTGGCAGCACGACCTTCGGGTTCGCCGCGACGAGAAGCTGCCTGATGAACTTCTCCGACTGCGCGTAGTCGCCCTCACCGAATTGCAGGTGCCGGATCGTTCCAGTCGAATCAATCAGGTACTCGGCTGGCCAGTACTCGTTGGCGTACGCGTTCCACGTCCCGTAGTCGTTGTCGATTGCGACCGGATACGTGACGCCGAGCTGCGCGGCGCCCGCCTTCACATTGGATGGCACGTGCTCAAACGGAAACTCCGGCGTGTGCACTCCGATGATCTCGAGGCCATCGCCACCATAGGCGCGCCACCAGGCCTCTAGGTGCGGGATCGTGCGCTGGCAGTTGATGCAGGAGTACGTCCAGAAGTCGAGGATCACAACTTTGCCGTGCAACTGACTCAGCGAGAGCGGTTGATTGCCCGGAGTGTTGAACCAGCCGCTGATGCCGGCGATGGCTGGGGCTTGACCGCACTCCCCGAGTGCGTCCGCATCCTCCGTGCACTTGGTCAGGTCGGCATCGCTTGAGTGCGCGTTCGTGACCGACTGAAGTTGCCGCTGGGCGGCGGCGTTGCCCTCGACTGCGTTTTGCAGACCGTTCGTGTACGTCGGGATCGCACGCTGAACGAAGTCCGACGCGTTGAACGCGATCGCGATTGCCATCACGATCAAGACCACGCCGCTGATCCTTCTAAACAGGCCGGCATGCGTTTGAAAGGCGCGGGTGCGCGTGCTTACCTGCTCACCCGCGAGGGCGAACAAGAACAGCGGCACGGCGACACCAGCAGCGAATGCGATCGTCAGCACAACGCTGCGGAAGCCGATGTGTCCGCTCGCGCCTACAACTGTGATCGCGGCGAGCACCGGACCGGCGCAGGGAACGAACACCAGACCGAGGCCAAGTCCAAGTACGAACGCGTTGCCGTCGCGATTGACCTTGGGCTTGGCGATGCGCACAAACGGACGTTCGAGCAGATCACCAAATCGGGGAACGAGCAGGCCAACTCCGATGGCAGCGAGGATTACGAGACCGACGTTGCGCAGCAGATCCTCGGGTAAGTGCAAGGCGGTGAGCAGCGACGAGCCGAGAAGGGTGAAGAAGGCGAACGAGATCACCAGTCCCGCGACGACGAGGAACGGGCGGCGCGAACGACTGCGGCTCTCGCGCATCTCGGTCTTCCTGCGGACGGCTGTCGCAACCGAGCCGCCGTCTTCAGAGTCGGCGGCTGCCCGCTCCGAGGAGTTGAGCCGATCGGCTGTCGCCGAGGTGGTCGACGCGGCCGCCTCGCCCGCCCGCGCCTGCGAACCGCCAGCAACGAAGACGACCGGCAGGACCGGGAGGATGCACGGCGAGAGGCCAGTGATGAGCCCGGCGACGAACCCGACCGCGATCAACAGCAGCACGGGCGCACCTCCTCGTCGACCTCACTATGCGCCCGTAACCGGCGCCGAAGCTGGAAATGGCATGGCCTTCGCAGAACGCCTCGCCCACGACTGCTACGACATCATCGTCGTCGCACGGCGGATGGGGCGACTCGCAACCCTTACAAAATCCTTACCGAAACTGGCCACAGAGGTCGTTGCAGCCAATCTCTCGACCGACTAGGCCACCGACTCGGCACCCGATACCGGCCAGGTCACGACGCCGGGTGACAACCCAGGCCTGGGACCATGAAACTGTCACGTCTCCGCGCCCGTAGCTCAGGGGATAGAGCAGGTGCCTTCTAAGCACTTGGTCGCAGGTTCGATTCCTGCCGGGCGCACGTTTTGTCCACGTTGACGATAACCGGACCTTCATCCGGTTGTCAGAGCCAGCACTAAACTCGCTTATGTGAGTTCTCAAGCATCAGTTTCCCCAACGACCCCCGCCAGAGCTACGTCGCACGGTCCGGCTTGGGCTGTCCTGCTCATCGCCTGCCTTGCCCAGTTCATGGTCGTTCTCGACATCACGATCGTGAATGTCGCGTTGCCGTCGATCCAAACCTCGTTGCACCTCTCGGCGAACAGCCTTGCGTGGGTCATCAACGCGTACACATTGACCTTCGCGGGCTTCTTGCTTTTTGGTGGGCGAGCGGCCGACCTGTTCGGGCGCAAGCGGGTCTTCCTGATCGGCCTGACGATGTTCACCGCGGCGAGTCTTGTCGGCGGTTTCGCGCAGAACGGAGCGCAACTCATCGGGGCGCGTGCACTGCAGGGGCTCGGCGGGGCGATCCTGGCTCCGACGACCCTCACGTTGCTCGTCATCACCTTCAGGGAGCCGAAGGCTCGCTCGCGCGCGCTGGGTTTCTGGAGCGCGACGGCCGCAAGCGGCGGCGCGTTTGGATCGCTGCTGGGCGGCATCCTCACCAACTACTTCACGTGGCGATGGGTGTTGTTCGTCAACGTGCCCATCGGCATTCTGCTGTTCATAGGCGCCGTGTACGTGTTGCGCGAGTCGAAGGGGGCCATCCACGGCTTCTCGAGCCTGGACGTTCCTGGCACGTTGACAGTGACCTTGGGGCTCACGGCGCTCGTCTACGCGATTGTCAACACCGACACCCACCCGTGGGGATCTGGCCAGACGCTCAGCACGTTGCTCATCGCGCTGGTTCTGTTGGTCGCGTTCGTCGTGATCGAGGCAAGGTCGTCGCAACCGCTCGTGCCGTTGCGCATCTTCAAACTCAAGGCGCTCAGTGCGGCCAACGTGATTGCGATGTTCCTGGGCGGGTCGATGTTCTCGCTGTTCTACTTCAGTTCGCTCTACGAACAGCATGTGCTTGGGTACAGCCCGTTGAAGGCCGGGTTCACTTTCTTGCCCGGGAGCCTCGCGATCATCACGGGCACGATTTTCAGCACGCGGATGCTGGCGAAGGTCGGAGCTCGCACGCTGCTCGTCTCGGGGATGCTCATAGCTGCGTGCGGAATGACACTGATGTCCCGGATCCCTGCCGACGGAACCTATTGGCAGCACGTACTGCCCGGCATGCTGCTGGTGTCACTCGGAATCGGAATGTCCTTCGTGCCTCTGACGATCGCGGCCACGGCGGGCGTGCCTAGCGACGACGCCGGTCTCGCCTCGGGCCTCATCAACTCGTCGCGACAGATAGGCGCCGCCGTTGGCCTGGCTGCTCTCGTCACGATTGCGACCACCGCGACGCTGGCCTACGCACGTGGTCACGTGGGCTCGGCAGGCGGTGCATCGAGCCTGGTGGCTGAGTCATTGACCAGCGGGTACGCGCGCGCGTTCCTCATCACGGTGCTGTTCCCGCTCTGCGGCGCTCTGGCCGCCTTGATGATCCCGAGGAGCACGGGTCGTGCGGTTCAACGAGACCTGGAGGAGCGCACGGAGGAGGCCTTGGCATTCGAGGTGTGAGCGGCGTCCGCCGCTGCGCTCGCGTCCGGACCTAGGCTGACCCGCATGAACGACCGCATCGTCTGGATCGACTGCGAGATGACCGGGCTCGACCTGGAAAGGGACGCACTGGTCGAAGTAGCGGTATTGGTTACCGACGCCGAGCTCGAGATCCTCGACGATGGGATCGATCTCGTCATCGCGCCGCCAGCGGAATCGCTTGAGCAGATGGACCCGTTTGTGCGCGACATGCACACGTCCTCGGGCCTGCTCGACGAGCTCGCCGACGGACTCACGCTCGAGGATGCCGAGGCGAAGGTCATGGCCTACCTGACCAAGTTCGTGCCGGACGCAGGCAAGGCGCCACTGGCCGGCAACTCGATCGCCACTGACCGAGGGTTCCTGGCGCGAGACATGAAGGAGCTCGACGCGCACCTGCACTACCGGATGATCGACGTCTCCTCGATCAAGGAGCTGGCCCGCCGGTGGTATCCGCGGATCTACTTCGCCAGCCCGGAGAAGCGCGGCAACCACCGCGCGCTCGCCGATATCCGGGAGAGCATCGAGGAGCTGCGCTACTACCGGGCCGCCATGTTCGTGGCTCCGCCCGGACCAGACTCCGACGCGGCACGGGCGATCGCGGCGCAGATCGCGCCGGACAGGGCAGGCTGAAACGCACCGATAGACTCTGCGTCGCCGTCGGCGCGTCCGGCGGCACGTTCGCTGAGGGTCGCCGAGGAGACCGACAGCGAACATGGTGGGTGTAGCTCAGCTGGTAGAGCACCTGGTTGTGGTCCAGGGGGTCGCGGGTTCAAGTCCCGTCACTCACCCCGAGTTTCTATGCAGGTCAGAGCGTTGACCTCAGATCGACTGCCCTAGTTGCCCCCTCATCGGGGCGATCAGGGTCATCGGTCGGCTCGCGACCGGTTTTCGTGTCTCGCCTGTGCGCGTGTGCTCCTCAGCGATCCTCCCGACGAGGGCGTGCCATGCACTGCAAGGCCCGGCACGGCCCGGGTTCGTGTCAGGAAAGGTCCCGGACAGGACAGGTCGAAGGGCCCGTGCGGTCCGACTGACGGGCGCGAAGACTCGGTCACGCGTATGTCGTCGCGCTCGTCCACGGGAGGCGTACATGCCCAACCTCGTCGCATCAGGGCTGCTCGATCACACTGCCCGACTACATCTCGCGGGGTTGGGTCGCAATCTCGGTCCCGAACCTCGTCGTCATCACAATCATGGTGGTTCTGTTCGCGCTAGCGCTCGTTCTTCCCTTCCCCAAAGGCGAACACGACGAGGAGGAGGGGGCGTGACTGCGACGGTGCCAGTGCCACCCACGGACCACTCCGAGGCCGCGGACCGCTCGTGGACGGGGGGGCTCCGCCGCCGGTGGATGGCGACGTTGCCGCCGGACAAGTTGCTGCCCGATCGCCAACCCGCATACGTGTCGTCGTGGATTTACGTCTTCGGTGTGCTCACCATTGCTGCGCTCCTCATGATCATTGCCTCGGGCGTCGTGCTCACTTTCGAAGGGCCGTCGTGGTACCACACGTCATCGACCGGCCACTTTTTCAACAGCCTGCACTTTTGGAGCGTGCAACTGTTCTTCATATTCATGGTCGTTCACCTGTGGGGGAAGTTCTGGATGGCCGCGTGGCGCGGTCACCGTGCAATGACCTGGATCACGGGCGTCATCGCGTTCATGGTGTCCCTCGCAGCCGCATTCACTGGCTACCTCACGCAGACCAACTTCGACTCGCAGTGGATCTCGTTCGAGGCCAAGGACGGCCTGAATGCCGTCGGGATCGGAGCCTGGTTCAACGTGGCCAATCTGGGTCAGATGCTGCTCGTTCACGTCTTCTTGCTGCCGCTAGTCGTCGGCGGGATCGTCGTGGCGCACATCTTGCTCGTGCGTAAGCACGGTGTGGTGCCGCCCATCGACTCCGGACCAAGGCGGGGCACGGAGAAGGTTGAGGAGTCGTCATGACGGCCCGGACCGCACGTTCGCACGACGTTGACTCAGGCCCGTGGCAGGGTCCCTGGCGTCGATACGACATCGTCAAGGAGGGCGTGATCGCGCTCGTCGTCGTGGGCATGCTCACCGTCGTGCTCGCCGCGGTCTTCAGTTCGCCGGACGATCCGCCGCTCACCTTCAAAGGCTGGGCAACAACGGCGCCGAACGACTTCTACGCGACGACCGTGACTGAGCTCGCCGGCACATCCGACTCGGCGTCGTACGGTCCGCCCTACAACTCCAACAGCGACGGCATCTCGGTTGCGGGACTGAATCCCCAGAAATGGATGGGCGTCCGGATCCCGGTCGACTCGGCCAACGACTTCGTCATCAAGCCGCTCTCCTCCCAGCAGCAGCCGGCTTCTGTGACGGCGGCGCTGGCGCGGTGGCAAAGCGCCTCATCCGAGCAAGGCATCGCATGGGCGAGCGCATACTCGGACGCAATCGCCGCAACGGCCGACAGCGCGGGCGACATCGACCTCACCAAGGTCGCACCCGGCAACTACGGTCCCGTTCCCGCACTCGCGAGCGGTCTCACCGCGATGGCGCGTTCTGGTTCCTACGACGGCATCCTCATGGCCAACGGCGGCTTCTACCAGACCGACTACACGCGGCAGATCCTGTTCATGGGCGACGGTTCCTATCTCGACGACGCGGCTACGGCCGCGAACCTCCAGGGCAACACCTGGGGAATGATGAACGAGACCGGGAGTTGGCCGGGGCAAGCCTGGCTTTGGGGGTACTCAACCTGGTACCAACTGCCGGTCTTCAATGCCGCCGATGGCTCAACGGGATTCAGCGCCACGCTGACCAGCGATGCCGACGCGATCATCTTCTACATCATGGCGCTGCTGACGCTGGTGCTCCTACTGCTCCCGTTCATCCCGGGCCTGCGTTCGATACCGCGGTGGGTCCCCGTCCATCGGCTCATCTGGCGGGATTACTACCGGGAGAACGGCAAAGCAGGTTCGCCCCCGGGGGCGAAGTGAGTTGTCAGGTCGCAACTCGCTAGACGGACTTCGACCATGTCTGGGAGCCCAATGCGGTGCGCCAACTGGTCTCGAACCAGCGGCGCGACCAAGGTCGCCGAGTTCGGTTCAGCGACACCTCAGGGGCGAGCAGAGCGGGAGGGGCGAGCAGAGCGGGCGGCCTATTATTCGGAAGCCGCCCGACGGTTCACGTCGAACCTTGATGCCCAAGTCGAGGGATCGGCGAGGGCAAACTCTCTCCCGCTAATCGCGGCGGGGATGATGCGGACGAAGATCGGCTTCGGCGACGCATTCCAGGGGTAGAGCGGCAGTCCGAGCGTCTCCATCACGTCGTCTATGTGGTTGACCGCGCGGCCACTGCCTTTCACGACCACGCTCCACACCATCCCGGCCTCGTCACGTCCATCAACTTCGAACGCGACCTTCGAGCCTTCGACGATTGCAGCCAACTTCGTCCCTGTCGCAGTCCGAAAGACGATGGTTGCGCCATCTACCACGTAGTTGATCGGGAAGATCTCCGGAGCGTCCTCGACGATAACCGCAAGATGACCGACGTCGACCGAGCGCAGCAGCGACATGCATCGGCTCTGGTCAAGGATGGTGGCATTCAAATTCTCCGACGTCGTCACGAGACAAACTCTGCGACGGCGGCGCCAGCCCCAGCAGATGCGAAGGACCCGAGATGACAGGGCCCCACGACCCCCCGGGAGAGAGAGCGCAGTCAGATCTGACCTTCGCCGATCTGCCGGAGAACCTCCTTGAATGCCCTGTACCGCTCGGCGCCGATGGAGCGCGCCAGATCGCCTTCAACGATTCTCATCGCTGCGTCCAGGCTCTCGCTCACACGCCGCCCGCGAGCGGACCTCGTGACCACCCATGCGCGGCCGTCCTGCGGGTCCGGGGTGCGGCCGACCAGGCCGTCGGACTCCAGCGCATCGACGAGTTCGGCGATGGCCTGCTTCGTCACGAGCGCCCGTTCGGCGAGGTCCTTCTGGCGCGCTCCCTCGGGCGGCACGAGCTGAAGGATGCGCAACCGTCGCTGAGGAACCCGCCGAAGAATCTCGTCTGAAGCGGCGTCTAGCTCGCCCGCGACACGTCGTTGTGCAGCCTCAAGCCAACGAAGCAGATGATCAGGCAGCGCGAGCATCTCCCGCTCTGCCGCCGCCGCTGACTGGTCAGGCCCCTTGACGAAAGTGGTCATAACCCTTGACCATATCGTTATCCCTCTCGTTCTCAGGAGTGTGACATGCGCGTACTCATCGTCGGATGCGGTCTGGTCGGAAAGGAACTGGCGAGGCAGCTCCGGGCCGAGGGCCATGTCGTCGTGGGCACGACGACCACGCCTGGGAAGGTCGAGTTGCTGCGCGATGTGTGCGACGAGGTCGCCGTACTCACGGGGTCGGAGACCGAGAAGGTCCACCAGGCAGCGTTGGGTGCGGATGCGATCGTCGTCGCAGCCGGGCCCGCAGCGGCGCAGGCGATGACGATTGAGCAGCGGCAGCGCACCTACCGCCAGGTTCTGCTGGACACCGCGGAGTCGGTATCGAGCGTGCCGGGCGAGCCTTACCTCGTGATGTTGTCGTCACTGTCGGTCTACGGCGACGCGGCGAACCACCTCGACGTCATCGACGAGTCGTCACCGCTGACGACCGACGACGACCCGAGTCCAGCGATGTTCCAGGCCGCCGAACGGGCCTACCGGGCCGCCGCCGAGGACCGGCTCGCGGTGCTGCGCCTCGCCGACGTCACCGGAGGCGATGACCCGCCGATCATGGATAAGCTGCGGATGGCCCACCAAGTGCTGGGCGGCTCGGTTCCGTTCTTCGAAGATGCCCTCTTCTACCGGGTGCACATGCTCGATGTCGTCGACGCGGTCAAGTTCGCCATCGATCGTCGGGTGGTGGGCACCTACAACCTGACCCATGAAGAGATTCCGCCGGCCATGCAGCCGTACTTCGACGCGCTCTGTGAGCTCGACGGGCTTCCTCCCCTGACCTACCGCAACGAGCTCAAGGCCCCGTCGAAGCCTGTTTCCGTGGATGCGCTCTTGAGCACGGGGTTTCGCCTGACCCACACACAGGCCGAGACGATGCCCGTGCCCGGCGACACCGCGCCACCCAGCGCGTTGACCGAGATCGACCGCACCGGCCGAGAGATCGTGACCTCCGCGCTGGCACGAATCACGAAGTCTCTGGGTCTGGTCGAGGTACCCGGTCCCGACGGTGACGCTGCGCTTCCGCTGACGGGCGCAGGTGGCCCCCTTGAGGGTCGACGCATCGGCGAGTTCAGGGTCTTCACCCGCGATGACGGTGTGCGCGTCGTCTACAGCGCGCTCTCGATCGACGACTTCGGCATGGACACCCATCAGGTGTACGCGTTCACACCGACGTCCAGCGCGATCCCCCATCTCTTCCTCGACACCGCGATCTCACCGAATACCGACGGGACATTTCATTTCGGCCTCGACCTGGTTCCCCGCATCGACCTTGGTGCCAGCCTTGACTACGCCGAGACCGTCTACGGACCGATCACCGAGGTGCGGGCCGAAGCACTCGCCCAGCCGGGCGTGATGCCGGTCCCGTCCTTGGGTCCGCTGCAGTGGTCGGTTCGATCGCCGTGGATGGTCGCTGCGATTGTGATGCCCAACGAACTGAAGTCGCTGTCGGGCGTCGTCGACGCGTACCTGGACCAGTGGATCCATCTCGTTGTCAGCGGGCTGCCGGTAGCGGCCGCGAACGATGCCAAGTGGCAGGACCTAGCGGAGCGTGACCGGCGCAATCGTGCGGCGATGTTCTCGCCACGGACCAACCCGGTCTGGGGTTTCCTCGACCGGATCGTCGGAGCACAGGCCGCCGAGGACATGAAGGCACTGCTCACTAGACAGGTCACGGACGGCGCGTCGTCGCGATGAAGAAGGAAGTCCCGATCAGGCCGTTCTGGTACTCCGACGCCTGGCTGTTCCCGAAGCTCGTGACGGTAGTGACCACTCTTGACGCCGAAGGGCGGCTCAACGCCGCGCCCTACTCCCACATCATGCAGTTCGACGTAATGCACAAGCGGCCACGAATCATGGTCGGTTTCCGGCAGGACTCGCACACATTCAAGAACATCGAGGCGACGGGCGAGTTCGTCATCAACTGTCCGTCGTCGGACTACCTCGAGGACGTGATGGAGTCCGCGCGTTTCTATCCAGAGGGCGTCAACGAACTTGAGCACACGCGCTTCACCACGACCCCCTCACTCAAGGTGAAGCCGCCGACCCTCGAGCAGTGCCCCCAGGTCATGGAGTGCACCGTCGACGAGATCGTGCGACTGCCCCAAAGCAGCGGCATCGTCTTCGCGAACATCGTCGCCATCACGATGGACGAAGGCCTCGAGGAGATGGACCGCTCGGAGCGGATCGCCGCGATGAACCTGCCGATCGGCCTCGGCGACCAGGACCGCATGGAGTACTACTTCGCGCGCACCTCAGATGTCGTGCACCACACGCTCAAGGAGACCCCGCGGGGTCATCTCGCCGCCAGGATCGCGACCACACTTGACTGGGATGAAGACGCCATGCAGGGCCTCATGCAGATCCCGCCGCCAGTCCGGCCGATGGTGACCGAGCAGGTCGAGACCTATGCGAAGGGCAAAGGAGCCACCGTCGTGACTCTTGCTCACATGGAAGAGCTGATGGCCGAGTTCGGGATGGATCGCGCAGTGATGGCCCGGTTCGAGACGAAGGGACAGAGCCAGCCCGCCGACACCGATACTCCCTCGCGATCAACGAGCGTACTTACGTCGAAGAAGCAGCAGTCAATCCTCGACGACGCGAACGCCCTCGACTCGTCAGTCACCTTCACGCCTAGCGCTGCCGCAGTACTGACCGGTGTCCCTCGCCCGTTCCTGAAGAAGGCACTCAGGGGCATCGTCAAGAAGGCTAAGGCCGAGGGCGTCACCGAGGTCGACGCAGCATTCGTCGAACGCGCTAACGCGGAGCGTTAGCCAGAACCCCACCGTTAATCACCGCTTCGAGAACCTCGTCCATGCAGGGCTGCTTCCGCGCGATAAGCCTGGAACCTGGGTTGGGCGGGACGGACCGAGCGCGACCGTCGCCCGGGATTCGTCGTCATTTATCGCGACTGTCATGGCGAAGCAACGGAACTGAAACGTTGGTTGCCGACACTCATGGCATGGAGACGAGAGAACTCTGGTACATCGCCCAGGTCAACTCTGCGATTGAGAGCGGCAACCACGATCTCGCTGCGGAACTGGCAGCCCAGGCGACCTTCAGGCGCTCCGTGCGACCCCCACGCGTGTGGGCGAGGGCGGGACGGTATGCCCAGCCGCCGCCGCAGCAGCGGCGTAGCCAACGGCCTCGGGAGCACGCGGACGGTACCGCCGAGCAAGCCGAGCAAGGAGCACGCCCAGCACGCTGAGGGCCGCCCTCCGACATCCATCTCTCCTGATTCGTTGTGTCACTTCGAAGTATGTCCAGTCAGGTGCTCAGCGCCGAAGTCACCACGGCGGCAACGGTGCGCCACGCGTCGCTGAGCGGATCGATGAGATCAAAGTGCCCCACGTCCACTAATGCGTGCAGCAAAGCCGACGAACGCGGCGCGGCATAGGCCTCGGACTGCGCGATGGGCACGATCTCGTCGTTCGTGCCATGGATGAGATGCACAGGCTGACTGGGGTGCGGCAATTGGAGCGGATCGAGGTCTGGACGTTCGCTCGCAGACGCGCCAAGGAAGGCGACGACGCCGTCTCCATCTAGACGCTCCTCCTCGGCCGCGACCAAGTCGGCCAGCGGCGCGAGCGCTATGGTCGCGCGCCGCCAACCCACGTCAATGGTCGACGCCGCCCACAGCGCAAGATGACCGCCTGCCGAGTGGCCGACCACGACTCCGCCCGCCGCACGAATGCCCGCGAACTCGTCGCAGACATCGATCCAACGAAGTGCCGCGGCGACATCGTTAACTGTCACGTCCGGCGATCCCGGGGTGCGGCTGTACTCGATCGCGGCGGCCGCGTAGCCAAGTTGGGCGAAGGCATCACACATCGGCGCGACATGCGATCGGTCGTACTCCGGTCGCCAGAATCCCCCGTGAATCATCACGACGAGCGGGTATTGGTGTTCGACATCGATCGCGGCAGTGGGCAGCCATAGGTCGACCGCGTTGTCGGCAAGGTGGCCATACGCCCACGAGCGATCAGGGTGGCGCGCCTTTCGCGACAGCACCGATCGGTTCTCCGCCACGGTCCGAGCCTGCCACCGAGCGGACCCGTTGCGGCGGCGCGTACGGTTAGCGCGTGAGTCGCGCCCCGGTCGCTGACACTCGGCTCTGGCGAGCCGCCGCTTTGGCGGGGGCCACGGCAGCGATTACCGCGCTCGGTCACACTGTTGGTGGACCAACAAGTGGGTGCAGCGACCTCGTGGCACCGATCCTGCTGGTCTTCGGGCTGGCGTTCGTGCTCGCGCGGGGCAAGTGGACGACGCGTCGGGTCTTCCTCATGCTGCTGGCCGGTCAGGTGGGCTTCCACGCGGTGACGTGGATTGGCTCGACCTCGGCCAATCCATCGCTGTCCGCGCGAATGGTCCTCACTCACGCCATTGCTGCCTTGGTGGCCGCTTGGGTGCTTCAGCGCGGTGATGCCGCGTGCGAGCGCCTGTGGCGAGTGCTCACAGCGGTTAGCCCGCAAGTCTTCTATCCCGTGGCCGCTGAGCTTCGGCGCGCGTTTGTCAGCATCGAGTGGATCGGCGTTGGTGAGGACCGCATAAACGCGCACACACTGGTCAGACGTGGGCCTCCGGTTGCTCTCACCTTCGCCTGATCGCGACCGTAGGTTCGTCGTTCGTTGACGTCCTGGTGGGCGTGATCTTCGAATTTGCGCCCATCCGTCACCGAACGATTACGAGGCCTCATGCACGCGCGCTTTTGCCGGCGACTGGCGGTTTCATCACTACTTGCGATCGCAGCAATTGTGTTCGGGGCAACCGCTGTCTCGGCTCACGTGGTGGTCAACTCCACCGATGCGGTGCAAGGCGGATTTGGCACCCTGGTCTTCCGGGTGCCCAACGAATCAACTACTGGTGCAGCGACCACCAAGCTCGCTATCGCAATGCCGATGACAACCCCATTCGCGGCCGTGCAACCAGCAGTAAAGCCGGGGTGGACGATTACGACCACGACTCAGCAGCTCACGCACACGATCACCGCGGATGACTTCACGGTGAACAAGGCGATTTCATCAGTCACCTGGACGGCAAATACAAAGGCCGATGGCATTGCGCCGGACTTGGTTGACTTCTTCACGGTCGTTGTGGGGAACCTCCCCAAGTCCGACACGGTCGTGTTCACTGCAACTCAGACTTATAGCGACGGCCAGGTCGTCAAGTGGGACGAGCCCTATCCAGCCTCCGGTGACGAGCCCGAGAACCCGACTCCGGTCCTACATCTGACTAGCGCGACGACGAGTGGCCCTTCGACCAACGGCTCGACGTCCCCCTGGGCGATCGTGCTCGCCATCATCGCGCTGGTGCTAGCAGCACTCGCGCTGGCGGTGTCGCTGATCAGACGACCACAAACGCCGATCTCATGATTCGAACTAGGAGAGCACTCGTTGCGCTAGCGGCTTGCATGCTCGGCGCGGCGACTCTTGTAGTCGCCGTTGCCGGGCCCGCCTCCGCGCACAGTCAACTCATCAAGATGACGCCCGCTGACGGTTCGACCGTGGCTAGTGCACCGACACAAGTCGTTCTCTACTTCAACGAGAACATTCAAAACGTCGGCGACAAGGTGATCGTCGAGACTCCGAACGCGTCCCGAGTCGATACCGGTGGACCGGTCATTCTCAATAACACGGCCACCCAAGCACTCTCGCCGCTCACCGTGGCCGGCGAGTACACAGTCGAATACCGAATCGTCTCCGCAGATGGGCACCCGGTGAGTCGAGTGCTGCACTTCACCTATCTGCCGCCAGGCGCGACCCCCGTGCCGATGAGTACGGCCGTGGGGCAGGCGTCTGCGGGAGGGGCGACGACCACATCGCACAGTGGCGGATGGATCGTTGCGGGTGTGGTCATCGTCGGTCTCGCCTTGCTGAGCTGGATCGGATTGGGCATGCGCACTCGGCGACGTGGCGGTGACGCGTGAGTACATCGGTCGCAGCCCCGCGGATGACGGAGAGTCAACGAAGTGCACTGCGGCGATGGATCATCGTCACTGCGCTTGCGGTGTTCCTGACGTTCGTGGTCGCGATGCTGATTGGCGGCGGCAACCCATCGCCGGTCGCGCCAGGACTGCCGTACGCGGGGCTGTTCACCGAGTGGGCGTTGCCGATCACGCGCGTGATTGCCGATGGCACAGGCATCGCATGCGTCGGGCTCTTGCTCGCGGCCGGGTTCCTTTTGCCCCCGCATCGGGATTCACTGTCAGACCCGGGCAAACGATGTATTCGTGCGGTCGTTCCCACCGCGGTCGTCTGGGGCTTCGCGTCGCTGTTCGAGATCGCACTGACACTGTCGGACATCCTCGGGGAACCCTTGTCTCAGTCGTTCACGCCTGAGCAGATCCGAAGTTACGTGCTGCAGATCCCGCAAGGTCGGGCATTGCTCGTGCAGGCCGCACTGGCCTTCCTGCTCGCCGCGTTGGTGCGGTTGGTCACGACCCAGAGCGAAGCGGCGCTCGCTCTGCTTCTTGCCCTGGCCGCGCTGCTTCCCCCGACGCTCACCGGCCACTCGTCCGCGTCGAGCAGCCACGACCTCGCGACCTCGAGCCTGATGATTCACGTCGGCGCGGTCAGCCTCTGGGTTGGTGGCCTCTTCGCATTGGCGATCGTCGCGCGGGCACGTGCAGGCGCGATGACAGTGGCCGTGCCGCGGTTCAGTCGCCTTGCACTGTGGTGCTTCGTTGCCGTGGGCATCAGCGGGGTGATCAACGCGGCGATCCGGATCGGGTCAGTCTCAGCGCTGTGGACTTCGCGCTACGGGGTGCTGGTGGACTGCAAGTTTGCCGCGCTCGTCATCCTTGGATGGTTCGGCTGGCAGCAACGCAAGCGCGCAGTGCCCGCACTCGTGAAGAAGCGCGAACTCACGGTCTTCATGCAAATCGCGGCGGTCGAACTCACCGTGATGGCGTGCACGGTCGCACTCGCGGTCGCGCTAAGCCGCTCCCCCACCCCGGTGCAGATCTCGATCGACGATCTCTCGCCAGTGCGCAATCTGCTCGGCTTCGACCTTCCGCCAGCGCCAACGTTGGCGAATTTCCTGACCCAGTGGCATGTCGACGGCTTCTTCCTCGCCGCGGCGATCGTGCTCGGGGTGCTCTACGGGATTGGCCTGCAGATCATGCATCGACGTGGGGCGGCATGGCCCGTTGGTCGCTCCGTCGCCTGGTACATCGGCCTGCTCATCATGATTTATGCAACGAGCGGGGGGCTTGCGACTTATGCCCACGTGCTGTTCAGCGCGCACATGGTCGACCACATGACACTGAACATGCTCGTGCCGATCTGCCTCGTGCTCGGTGCGCCGGTCACATTGGCGTTGCGCACGATTCCGACTCGCCACGACGGCGAGCGGGGTCCCCGCGAGTGGCTGCTGGCCTTCGTTCACAGTCGACCGGTCGCCATACTTGCAAACCCGCTAGTGGCCGCGGCGGTGTTCGTCGGCGGTATCTACGGGCTCTATTTCAGCGGACTATTTCCGCACCTGATGGGCAGCCACTGGGGCCACCTCTATATGGAGGTGGGCTTCGTTGTGATCGGCTGCTTCTTCTTCTGGACGCTCATCGGGGTTGACCCCGGCCCACGACGCCCTCCCTATTTGGCGCGCCTAGCCATCCTGATTGGCGTGATCGCGCTGCACGCCTTCTTCAGCCTGGCGATCATGCAATCGACCACGGTGCTCGCGTCGAGCTATTTCGCGAGCCTGAACCGGCCCTATCTCGTTGATCTGCTCGCCGACCAGCACACCGGCGGCGGCATCTCGTGGGGCATGGGTGAACTGCCGATCATCTTGGTCGTGGGCGCGCTCGTGTGGCAGTGGATGCGGGCCGACGAACGAGAGTCGAAGCGCTTCGACCGACGAGTCGCCCGAGCGGAGGCATCGGGACGGGTGGACGACGAGGTCGAGGCGTACAACGCTTATCTCGCGGCGCTGGACGAACAGGCGCGCAAGCACGACTGACTTAATCGAGAGTCGAGAGGGAGCAACCGCCATGATGAAGGTCGAGCAAGAGGCGAACGGGGTACTGATCGTCGAGGGGTCAGGAAAATTGTCGAAGTCCGACTACCAGGAGGTGTTGCGCCCGGCGGTAGAAAAGACGATCAACGAGCACGGAAAACTGCGGGTGGTCATCGCCTTTGCCGCAAAGTTCGAGGGCATGGATGGCGGCGCGTTCTGGCAGGACCTGTCCATGGGTGTGCAGGAATGGAGCAAGTGGGAGCGGGTCGCCCTGGTCTCCGACCAGGCGTGGATGCGCGACGGGCTGCACCTCTTTGGCTGGGCGATCCCGGGTCAGGCGCGGGCCTTCGGAACCGATGAGCGCGAGGCCGCCATCGCCTGGGCGGGCGCTGACGACTGATAACATCGCCCGCGCACCACCACGCGCCGCTAGCTCAACTGGCAGAGCAGCGGACTCTTAATCCGCGGGTTCGGGGTTCGAGTCCCTGGCGGCGCACCCGTCTCAACTGGGCACACACCGATTTTCTCTCCGGTGCTCTTGGACGTCCGGCGGCAGGAGCGGTGGCAGTAGCAACGCGAGCGCCTAACGAAGTGGCGGAACCGAAGTGAACCGCTCCGGCAATCGTGGTGGGCCCAGGTCCAACATGTACTCGCGTTCGGAAGTTCACGAACTGGTCCGCCCATGACCCAAACTGGTCCGAGGTCAAAGCTCTTCCGCCCCAGCTGAGGGCCCTTCACACCGTTAAAACGCCCGGATGGTGGCACTGTGGCCATCGCAGAGCGACCCAATGCAACGGGCCTCCTGCGGCCATGCGCGGCCGATGACGTCGCCGAGTTGCTCGCTCAGGTTCCACCTACCTATCTCAACGGATTGACACCTGTGGTTCTGCTTGGGGAACAGCTGCTCAGCGGAAAGCACGAACCACGACGTAGCGGTGCTCGGTACGCCAAGTACGGGATTCGGTTCACGCAGCTGCCTGCAGGCGGAGTGCGGATGACCTTCGACCAAGACAGTCCGCGCTGACTTTGAAGGCAAACGACTGCGCAGGCGTTGACTTGGGAGGTGTCTCTGCACCACAAGTACCACGCCATGTTGGTGCTGGATGCCCGAATCACGCGCGACCGCTTCCTTAGATCGAGTCGAGGATGCCGACTAGATCGTGCGTGTAGTGGTGACATTCGTCGGTGGGTAGCACCAAGTTCCAGATACCAGTGGCTGTCTTCGCCAGCACTTCGCGTGGGACGTCTGCATAGAGCGGGCAGACCACCGGGCTCCCCGAAACGGCGGCAGGCGACGCTGGGATGGGGGCGAGCAAGGCATGCATCAACTGGATGAACGCAGGCGATGTGCGTGGAACGGTCATGGTCGAACTGGAGCGTCCCGGGATGCTCATGCCGCACACCACGAAACTGTCCACCGTTCCGGTCACGCGGCTAGCGCCGACGGGATTGAGGTACTGGGTGCCGCAGACCACTGCCGAGACTTCCACCCCGACCAGCTTCCCAGCGGTGACGCTCGGCGAGGGTCGAACGCTTGCTCCTGATCCCTCAGTGCTTGCCCCGCAACCAGCAAGTGCCACTGATACCAAGAGGCCCACAACCACAGCTGCATGCCGCCAGCGCGTTGATTTCACTGGCCGAGAACTCCTGTGACCAAACCGTGAGCACACCCTCCGTCGCGAAGCTTGTGACATGACCGCACCCAGTCCCAACAAATCGATCGCCAACAGTGAGACGGAAATCAGCAGTGAAGGGTTCCGATACCCGGACTCCCGCCGAGCGAACTCAATCCTGCGACAGCTTCAGCGACGAGCCGGTTGTGCTGCGTGAAGGTGTCGTAGAGGACGAGACCTCGAGGATTCGCCAAGATCGTCAACCGCCCATTCCGGCCTGCGCCGTTCCCGAACTTCCTTGTATTTGCTTGATCCCGCTTCTTCACATTCGGGCTGAACCCTTTGGGTCACATGCGACTACCAGTGCCGCAGCGCAGCACGCCAGTTGGCACCACGACTAACACACCAAGACGGCCCGCGAACGGGCAGCGGATCTCACGAAGTCACACGAAACTCACCCGTCACTCACAACCCACTTGTTCTGCGGCTCGGGGATTAGCAGTCATCCGAATGGACCGAAGAGTCGCCCAAACGACTGCCTTTTGCCCCGAATGCCGTTCCCAGGACTGGGTTGACGTAGTTTGCTCCTCTGCCACCTTGGCCTTGATGGGAGCAACCCTGTGCGCGCAAAGACACGTCGTCATGGATTCGTCACTGCCGGAACGGCGGTCCTGGTAGTCGCAGCGGGGGTGTTGATCCCGTCGGCGGCCCACGCGGCCAGCGTCTGGACGTCGCAAAATTCCGTGATGTCGTTCGACCCTAACGGGATCGCAGCGAACGGCAGTGGAGGCGTGTATGTCGCCGAGGGTGACAACCAGAGCGTCGTCGAACTCGACTCGACCGGCGCGATCATGTCCACCTTCGATGCGTCAGCGCACACCTTCAGTTACCCGTTCGGTATCGCAGTCGGTGGCGGCAACGTCTACGTCGCCGATGGGGGCGACAACAGCGTCGTCGAGCTTAATGGCAGTACAGGTGCCCCGATCACCGCGTTTAGTACGTCTGCCGACTCACTAACCGGAGCCACCGCCGTTACCGCCGACGGCAGCGGACATGTGTACCTGGCCGAATCAGGCACGGCCGTGGTCGAACTGGACGCCACAACCGGCGCTCTCACCGGCACGTTTGCCCCAACTGGGCTGACCGGCGTCACCGGTGTGGCAGCGGATGCCAGCAACCACCTCTACGTCAGCGAGTCTGGTGGGACCGTCGTCGAACTCAACGCGACGACTGGCGCGGCGATCGCAGCCTTCAGCACATCGGCGGCTGGACTGGTTTCTCCGACCGGTGTTGCAGTCGACGGAACGGGGCACGTCTACGTCACAGACGGCTCGAACCAGACCGCTCCCGTGGTCGAACTCAATGGCACGTCCGGCGCGGTCGTTGCAACCTTCAACACCTCCAGTGACGGGTTCGGCTACCCGCTTGCGGTGAGCGTCGACGCGTCCGGGAACGTCTTCGCGTCCGACCCCGGCTATGGCCGGGTTGTGAAGATGGGATCGACCGGCGCTCTTGTCACCGCATTCGACACTTCGGTCAACGGTCCTTCGGCACCGACGGCTGTTGCGATCGATGCAAGCGGCAACCAATACGTCGTCGAGGCCGGTTCGCGGATTGAAGAACTCGACTCGACCGGCGCGGCAATCACTGCGTTCGATGCCACTGCGGCTGGACTCTCCTCGCCAACCGGCCTCGCGGTCGACACGGCGAACCACCTCTACGTGAGCGAGTCAGGTGGGAACGTCGTTGAACTGAACGCAACCACCGGGGCAGCGATCGCTGGCTTCTCCACCACCGGACTCGTCACTCCCACCGGCGTGGCCGTCGACGCGGCGAACCACCTCTACGTGAGCGACTCAGGCGGGAGCGTCGTTGAACTGAACGCAACCACCGGGGCAGCGATCGCTGGCTTCTCCACCACCGGACTCGTCACTCCCACCGGCGTGGCCGTCGACGGGGCCAACCACCTCTACGTCAGCGACTCGGGCAACGCGCGCGTCGTTGAACTGAACGCAACCACCGGAGCAGCGATCGCCGGCTTCTCCACCACCGGGGACGGACTCGTCACTCCCACCGGTGTGGCGGTCGGCGACGGACACGTCTACGTCACCGATTCGGGCGGCGTGCGCGTGCTTGAAGTCAATCCCTCTACCGGGGCACTCATCAACGGTCTGGCCGCCGTGGCCATGGGAATCGGCTACAAGGACGTCTACGGGGTTGCAATCGACGCACTGGGCAACGCCTACGTAGTCGCCCAATACCGCGGGGTGTGGCTATTCACCCCGCCGGCCGTCGTACCTGGCGCCCCCACCGGTGTCGCCGGTGTCGCTGGCGACGGACAGGTCACCGTTTCGTGGACCGCTCCTGTGGCCAACGGTGGTTCTGCCATCTCCGGGTACACGGTCACCTCAACGCCCGGATCCAAGACCTGCACCACCACGGGCGCCCTGACCTGCACAGTCACCGGCCTGACCAACGGCACCGCCTACACGTTCAAAGCCACCGCAACGAACACCACGGGCACCTCCGCCGCGTCATCCGCTTCCGCAGCGGTGACCCCGCTGGCCGTGCCAGGCGCCCCGACCGGAGTGACCGGCGTCGCTGGCCCCGGACAGGTCACCGTCTCGTGGACGGCCCCGGCGTCGAACGGCGGCTCGACCATCACCGGCTACACGGTCACCTCAACGCCCGGTTCCAACACCTGCACCACCACCGGTGCCCTGACCTGCACGGTTACCGGCCTCACCAACGGCACCGGCTACACATTCACCGTCATCGCCACGAACGCCCAAGGGCCCTCACTGGCCTCGACCGCATCGGCCGCGGTCACCCCGGAAGCCGTGCCGGGCGCCCCGACTGGCGTGACGGGTGTCGCTGGCAACGGACAGGTCACCGTCTCGTGGACCGCACCGGCGTCTAATGGCGGCTCGACCATCACCGGGTACACAGTCACCTCAACTCCCGGTGCCAAGACCTGCACCACGACCGGGGCCCTGACATGCACAGTCACCGGACTCACCAACGGCACCGGCTACACGTTCACAGCGACCGCCACGAACACCACGGGCACTTCCCTCGCGTCGACCCCTTCGGCCGCGGTGACCCCATCAGCGGCCACAGCACTACACATCGCTGAGTCGTCTTCACTGGTCACATACGGAGGCAAGGTGACAGTGTCCGGCTCGCTGCACTCCGGAACGTTTGCTGTGGTGGGGGTACCGATCACCCTTCAGTACCGTCCCAGCGGGGCCACCTCTTGGTCCAACTTGGCAACTCTGACAACGACGACGTCCGGGGTGACATTCGCCAACGTCCCAACCCAGTCGCGGCAATTCCGGCTCATCTATGCCGGCTCCGCCACGTGGTCCGCCAGCACCTCGGCAGTCGTGTCGGTCACCGTTGCCGCGAAAGCAACGTTCGCTGTCAGCCCCGCCAAGATCAAGCATGGCGCGAGCGTCACTTTCAGCGGCGCCGTTTACCCCAACAGCGGCTACCGCGTTGAGCTGGAGTACTACTACGCGGGTTACTGGCGTTACCAAGCCTGGATCCCCACCGTGTCGTACTCGACAAGCACTCGCACCTACCACTACACGCTCAAGATGGCCAGTGCCAGCTCTTACCTGTGGCGGGTTGTCGTCCCTGCGTACAACGGGTATGGCACCGCAGCGACTCCATCACTGCGCGTGACGGTTTCCTGACGCGCTACGTCCAGCATCAGAGGTCAGCCCGGGGTTCCTAGAAACCTCGGGCTGACCTCTTGGCCTACTGGCCGATCCGACCGTCTATGCGTTCGCGCAACAAGTCCGCATGTCCCGCGTGACGCGCATACTCCTCGATCATGTGGACAAGGACCTCGCGCATTGTGACTGCGTCACCGTGCCGGGTCGTGCCGGTGAGCATGAAGTCGAGGTGCGAGTCCGCGAACTCCTCCGCGAACCCGACCTCCTCGCGCCAGGCCGCCCATGCTTCTGCCACGGCCTCCGGTTCCCCCACCGCTTCGTCGAAGTCGGCCGCCCGATCCTTGGAGGTGTAGCGCCGCCACTCGGGCTCCCCCGCGAGCACCGTGCGGAACCAGTACCGCTCGACCTCGGTCATGTGTCGGATCAACCCGAGCAACGACATGGTGGACGGTGGCACCGAGCGCCTGGCCAGCTGCTCCGCGGTCAGGCCGTCGCACTTGAGTTCGAGCGTTACTCGGTAGTGGTGCAGGTACTCGAAGAGGACATTGCGCTCGGTCCGCTCGGTCTCTTCGACCTCACGCGGATCGTCGGCCGGGTCGAGCCACATGCCGCGCATGTCGGCCTTGGACCAGCGCTCGGGCACCTGACCTTCGTTCACCGTCTCAGTCATCTCAAGTTTCACTCCGATTCACACCGTGGCAAAGAGTCCTGCCAAAACGTAGCCTCGAACCGTGGCGACGACCAGGCGGGCAAAGGTCGCGGACATCCACGAGTTCGCGCGGGCCATGCCGCACGTAGAGGTCTGCGACGAGACGAGGAATCTGCCCGTGTACCAGGTGGGCGGGAAGTCGTTCGTCCTCTTCCGCAGCCCACGCGCCGACGCGCTCGACCCGGGCACCGGCGAACGACTGACCGACGTCATCATCTTCTGGGTTGCATCGGAGGACGACAAGCAGGCGCTCCTGCAGGACGAGTCGAACCCCTTCTTCACGACACCGCACTTCAACGGTCATCGTTCAGTATTGATCCGAGCGTCGCGCATCGGCGAGTTAAGCATGCAGGAACTGCGAGAAGCAGTCGAAGAAGCGTGGCTGGCGCGCGCGTCGCGCACCCGCGCGAAGCAGTGGCTCGCTGAACAGGAGCGGTCGGGTTGAGCCCAGGAAGCAGAACGGGCGCCCAGTCGACCGTGATCGACTAAGCGCCCGTATCGGCGGCTTGCTCTAGCCCAGCAGCAACGTCTTCTGCCGCGCGAACTCTTCATCGGTGAGGATGCCCTGCGCGTGCAACTCGCCGAGCTTCTGCAACTGCTCAAGCGTGTCGCTACCCGCACCCGCCGGGGCCGCTGCCGGCGGGGCCGCGGCCTGCTGCTGTTGCGCCTGCTGCTGGTCCTGCTCCGACCACTTGTTCTGCTGGCGGCGGTTCACACGTCCAGCAACCGTCGACGCCGTTCCTGCGATAACTGCGGTCCGTGCCACTCCACGCATCAAACCTGGCATGTCAGTGTCCCTTCTTCTGTTAACGAACTAACTAGCGAGGTGCGTTTCAGCCCTCTAACGCGTCGAGAACTTCAAGCACGTCCTGTACCGGAATTCGTCCACTGGCCACCAATTGGCCTCCACCGCGGCGCACGGCGGCGGCGAACGGCCCGGCCCAGCTGTTTTCGTAGACCAGGATCGCGGCCGACGAACCCGGCTCCAGCACTCCGGCCGCTTCGTTGACATCGTCTTCGCCGAGCAGTCCGGACGACGCACCCTCAAAGATTGCGAGGTCGAGTTCGCCGTCGCCGTCTAAGTCGGCCAGCGCGACTCCCTCGACAGTGCCGTCAAGACCCTTGGTCACAAAGACCAAGTCGAGCAGGCGAATGATGCCGCTATCGACGAGGTCAACGAGGATCGGGAAACCCTCACCAGTCATCTTGCTGCCGGGAAACTCGATGACTACGTAGTCGATCGGCCCCAGTTCGAGGTCGTCACTCATGCGTATCCCCTCTGGTTCAGATTGGTCCAGCCAGCCTAGTCGCGCTGGCCTCGAACCGCCTCCAAGGTCACGGCCCATGCCCCTCATGACACCCGCCATTCAGCGAGCGCCAACACGGCCCGCGCGACTCGGGCCAGCTGGGCGCTGGACGTGTGCGAGGCAAACTCGAAGGTGATGGCCGAGGGGTGCCAGGCGCTGCCGTTGTACCAGCCGGTCAGCTCACCGGGTCGCGGCCCGAGGTCCTTGGCGGCGAACCCCGCAGCCTTGGCCAGGTACCGGACTGCCGCCGGGTCGGCGCCTTGCGAGTAGTCGACCGCGTCGAACGGGCTATGGAAGATGACGACCGTGTGCGGACGGTACTTGTCGAGGAAGGCCGCCATTGCCTTCGACTCTGGCTCGGAGAGCACCTTGCTCCCCGACGTGCTCGAGTGCGACCACTCATAGGGGAAGTTGCGATTGAGATCCACCCCATGGGCGTTGTAACGCGAGTCTGCCGCCACCGCGTCAGGGTTCATTGCCGGGATCAGCCACAGCGCAACACCCGCGGGCACGGTCATGTGCTCAAGGCGGCTGGCAACGCTGAGACCAAACTGCTCGTTGCCATGAATGACACCGACGACCAGCAGCGAGACGCCTTTCGGATCACCCCGCTCGCAGGCGACGATCGCACGGTGCTTGACCGAGTAGCCGACCGTGACCCGCCTGATGCACGAGACGGCGGCGGTGGACTTCTTCGGCTTCGCCGAGAAGGTCGCCTTCGGAGTTGAAGAAGTCGACGAGGCGGTGCGAGTCGCCTTCGACGAAGCGCTAACGGACGCCTTTGTCGCCGCTGGCGTCACCGAGTGCGTGGTGGCGGAGTGGCTCGCGGTAGCCGATGCGATCGGACTCGCGAGCGCCGGACCCGGCGGGGGTGAAGACGACGGCGACGACACGTTCGCGCTCGCGCCGCAGGCCGCAACCGTCAGGACGGCAGTCGCGACGCAGGCGGTTGTGACGAGGACGGGCCGCACCCGAGCGACGTTACTCCGGATTCTCGTACCGACCGCCGCGCAACCATGAGGCTAGGGCAGCGCACAGCCCAAGGAAGGCCGCACCCGCGAAGACCACGATCAGACCCTGGTGAAAGGCCTGCGAGATCAGGTTCGGGAAGAACTCCTTGCCGGTCAACACCGCTTGGTCGTTGGCGGGCAACGTGGACAGCGTGCCCGATTGCGACAGCAGATGCTGGACCGGATTCACGCCCAGCAGCGCAGCGAACAGCGATGACACCGGGGGCAGCGAGCCGATCTGATGCGCGACGGCCGGCGACACTCCTTGCGCAGTAAGCCCGTTGGTCATAGTCGTTGGCAGACTGCGTGACAGGCCAGCGATCATCAACGAGAAGAAGACACCGATCGACAGCGAGATGCCGGAGTTCTGGAAGGTTGAGCGCATCCCGCTCGCGCTGCCGCGTTGGCGCGCGGGCACGCTGCCCATGATTGACGAGGTGTTCGGTGCGGCGAACATGCCGACGCCGATGCCGTTCATCAGGATCAAGAGCGCGAACACCCAGTACGAGAAGTTGACGGGCAGCAGCATGAGACCCAGGAACGAGCACGTGAAGACGAGCATGCCCGCAGTCGCGAATCCGCGCGCACCGAAGCGGTCGGACAAGAAGCCGGAGATCGGGCCGGCAACGAAGAACCCAAGAGTCAACGGGAGCAAGAAGATGCCGGCCCAGAAGGGCGTATCTGAGTAGTTGTAGCCATGCAACGGCAGCCAGATGCCTTGCAGCCAGATGATCAGCACGAACTGCAGTCCGCCCTGGGCGATCGCGGACAGGAACGCGGCGATGTTGCCCGCAGCGAAGGAGCGGATTCGGAAGAGGCGGAGGTCGAACATCGGGTCGCGTCGCTTGAGCTCGATGACGCCAAAGACCAGCAGCGAGAGCAGACCCGCCACAAGCATCGCGATGACAGGTGGGTCGGACCAGCCCATGGCCTGACCGTTGTGCGGCTGAATGCCGATGGTGATCGCAATCAGGATCACGCCCAGCCCGCCAGCGAAAGTTGCGTTGCCCCACCAGTCGATGCGACCGGGGTTTCGGGCGCCGTTGTCTCGCAGCGAGAAGTACGCCCATATAGTGCCGAAGATGCCGATCGGCACATTGATCCAGAAGACCAGGCGCCAGTCGACCGCCGCGAGTACCCCGCCTGCGACGAGGCCGACAAACATGCCCGACAAGGCGATGACCTGATTGCTGCCGAGGGCCAGACCGCGCTGATGTGAGGGGAATGCGTCAGTGAGGATCGCGGCCGCGTTGGCCATGAGCATCGACCCGCCGACAGCTTGCACGAGGCGCCAGCCGATCAGCCACCACGCGGCCTTCGTGCCAAGGAACGGGTCAAGCGAGAGCAGGATCGAGGCAAACGTGAAGACCGCGAAGCCGCCGTTGTAGATGCGAACGCGGCCGAACATGTCGCCGAGGCGTCCGAGCGTGGTGACCAGCACCGCCTGCACCAGGCGGTAGCCCATGATCATCCAGAGCAGGAAACCGATGTTTCCCGGCGACAGCGGATCCAGGTGGATGCCACGAAAGATCGCTGGCATCGCGATGATGACGATCGAACCGTCGAGCGCCGACATGAAGACGCCGAGCGACGTGTTCGACAACGCGATCCACTTGTAGCGATCGTCGTGCCTGCCCTTGCCGTCTTCGTCGACGCGCGCGAGATCACTCGCAGCTTTCACCACTACAAACCCACCACTACAGACCCACCGCTACAAACTCTGCGCGAGACGCTCGATCAACGGCGCTGCAGCGCGCAGCGTCTTGATCTCGGTTGGTGTGAACTCATCGGTCAACGCCGTGGCCAGCCGGTCGACGCTGGCCTGGCGGCGTTGGCTGAGGGCCGCGATTCCGTCGGGCGATAGGGACAACGTCTGTCGCCGGCCATCGTTGGGATCGGGCGTCCGAACGAGCAGGCCACGCTGCTCGAGCGCAGCCAGGGTCGCGCCCATCGACTGTGGGCTGATCTGCTCCGCGCGGGCGAGCTCGGCCGCGGTGGCTGGACCGCCTCGATCGAGTCGGGCGAGCGCTGAAGTCTCGGGCATCGTGAGCTCGCCTTGGGTAGCTCGTTGAGCGTGACCCGCCCGCAGCCGTCGAACGAGCAGTCCGATACCAGCGCGTAGGTCAGCCGCGAGCGTCCGGACATCGAGGTCACGTGCAAGCGCTGGAGTCGGCATGTAGTAAGGCTAGCCTGATAAGTACGGGCTTACTACACCGCCCGAGAACGGGCCGGGGCGAGTCAGGCCGCGACGACTTTAAGAAACGATGCTGGGACCGCGATCGCCTCGTCCGAAGCGGTCGGCGTTGAGGACCGATTCCACGGCCTCCTCGGGCAGCCCCGCGGCACTCAGCGCGTTCGTCATGTGCCGGAGGTAGCTGTCGGTCGGACGCACGTAGTTCGCCATGGCAGCGACCCGGTACGTGACAGCGTCGACGGGACCCGCCGGGCCAACCACGGTCACATGCTCCTTCGACATCAGCGACGCCTCGCCTTGGTAGGTGTCGAGTGCGGCGAAGGCCTCGTCTGACCCTTGATAGACCACGCCGTAGACGCTCAAGCCCGGCTCGGGGCGGATGTTGAGCACTCCTCCGCCCCACTCGCGATCGCGAATCGTGAACTCGACGGCATAGTCATCGAGTCGTGCGGGCCCGAGAAGCGAAGCCCCTGGAATGCGTTGGGACATGCGACCGGGATCGACGTTGGCGCCGTAGGCGAAGTAGGTGAACACACCCTCAGGGTTGCAGATGCGACCGCTCGTTCACTCGTTCGAACGCGGAGAAGTCGACGGTCCTAGCGAGCGTTCATCGCTACTTCACTAGCCGTTCAACTTCACGCGCAACCGCTCGATCAGATCGTTGAGTCGGCCGAGCTCATCCTGTTCCTCAAGCCGCTCCGCTGAATCGCCCGAGTCCCGCACGTCGTCCACTTCTTCGTCGAGGGAACTCTCCAACTCGTCTCGTCGCTTCTCCAGACCCGCGAGCTCGGCTTCGAGACTCGCTCGGTCTTCGGTACCTGGGGTCTCTGTCATGTCGGCAGCCACGCGCCTTCCCGATCGGCCAGTGCATCGATTGCGATTGACCCGACCGTACCGTCGATGGGAATCACCGACTGATTGGATGGGCCCGTGCCGCAGACCGTTACGCCCGCGCAGGCCTGGGATGCGTTGACCGAAGGCAACCAACGGTTCGTGAATGGCCACCGGGACCATCCCAACCAGGATGCGCATCGGCGGGCACAGGTCGCCGACGAGCAGAACCCATTCGCGCTCCTCTTTGGCTGCTCCGACTCACGCGTGGCCGCGGAGATCATCTTCGACCGCGGTCTCGGCGACCTTTTCGTGGTCCGAACGGCGGGCCACGTCGTCGACGATGCGGTGCTCGGGTCGATCGAGTTCGGCGTCGGCGTGCTGGGGATTCCGCTCATCGTCGTGCTCGGCCACGACAGCTGCGGTGCTGTCCGCGCCACCGTTGAAGCCCACGATTCCGGAACCCGGCCTCCGGGCCACATCGCGAGCATCGTGGACCTCGTGCTGCCGAGCCTCGGCCTCGATGAGGCGGACGCAGCAGGTAACCAACCGGACTCGCCGAGCATTGATGACCTCGTTGCGCGACACACATCGCACACCGCGCGTGAACTAGTCGAACTCAGCCCCGTCATCGCCGATGCGATCGCAGCGGGCACCTGCGCGGTGGTCGGGGCGACCTACGCGCTCAGTGACGGGCGCGTGCGACCCATCGAGTTCGTCGGCCGGATCGACGCGCTCCCCTAGCCAGCGAGGCGGGTGACGTACTCGCGAAAAGTCGTGGGGTCGCGTTCGAGCAGCCAGTGCAGCACGTTGGCATTGCCGAGGAAGCCGTGCTCGTCGTAGTGGGCGTTCATCGTGCGCATCTGTGCGACCCGGTCTTCGCCGAAGCCGCGCGCAGAAGCCGACGCCGCCATGTCATCGAGCGGGATCGCGACGGCTTCAACCTCGCGCCCAAGCACCTCACCAATGATTCGCGCCATGTCAGATTGACTCAAAGCCTCGGGACCGGCGAGCTCGTACGTGGCGTACAGATGGCCCGGCTCGGTGGCGACACGGGCAGTGGCCTCGGCCAAGTCGAGCAAGTCGACGACGTTGAACGGCACATCCACACCAAACGGCATCGCATGCACGCCCTTGTCACGCACGGTCGCCCAGATCGGCTCGAGGTGCTGCATGTAACGAGCTGGCTCGATGACCGTGTACGGAACGCCGGACTCGACGACCATCTCGGTCGCGTCGAGCTTCAATGAGTGATGGCGCACCCCGCGCCGGAACGGATGCATGACCGAGTAGTAGAGGAACTGCTCGACCCCCGAGCCGAGTGACGCCGACACGAACGACTGCGTGATCTCGACCTCGTCGGGACTCATCGGCGGCCCGATGTGGATCACGGTGTCGCAGCCCTCGACCGCCGGCTGGATGCTCGATGCGTCGAGCATGTCGCCCACGGCCACTTCGCTAGCGCCTAGAGCGCGCAGAGCCGCACTTTGGTCCCCGTTGCGAACGAACACCCGGACCGACGCGCCGCGAGCACTCAGCGCGGACAGCACGGCGCGGCCGGTCCGCCCGTTGGCCGCAGTCAGCAAAATCACGAAGCCTTCTCCTGATCCCAGTGCTCGTGCAGCTCCTTGCGCATCTGTTCGGTGTGCTCCTTGAGCTCCTTGTGCAACTGCTCGTTGCGTTCCATCGCCTCCTTGTGCAGGGCGATGGCGTGGTCTTTGACCTCCTGTTGCCACGAGATCTGCAGGTTTACCAACTTCGAGTGCTTGAAACGTACGTAGAGGATGACCGGGATCGTCGGGATGAGGATGCCCATGATCAAACTGGCAATGTTCGAGTTGTCGATCCAGTTGTAGAACAGGGTCCAACTGCTGAAGATGCCGCCGAAAAGCATCGCGTCCTCCGTGCGCGCCCGCTGGTGGCGGGCGCGAAGCCATCTGATTCAGGCAAAGGATGGCACGCCAGCACGGCGTGGCGGCTACAGGTAGAGGCCCGTGGAGTCCGTGTCGTCAAGTCTCGGCGAGGCCACCGCGTGGAGGTCGCGCTCGCGCAGCAGCACATAGTCGGTGCCGTGGATCTCGACCTCGGCGCGCTCCTCGGGATCGAAGAGGACTCGGTCACCGACCTCGACCGCGCGCACGTTGCCACCCACAGCGACAACCTCAGCCCACGACAGCCGCTTGCCCATTCGTGCCGTGGCTGGAATCACGATGCCAGCCGACGAACGGCGCTCACCGACGTCGCCGTCGAGAGAGACCAGGATCCGGTCGTGCAACATCCGGACCGGGAGCTTTCCGGCGGACGGACTCAACGGCGACGAGGAAGCAACCACAGCGGTCAGCGTGAACGGTGTCGCACGAGACGTCGCAGCACCAACAGCCCGACGATCACGCCAGCCACCTTGAGGACGCGGTCGGTGCGCAAGTCGCCCTCGGATGTGGTGAAGAAGTTCCTGGTCGCGTTTCCGGCGCGACGGGCAAAGGCCTGCACACTCAACTCGTCCGAAAGCGTGTCAACGGTCGAGGCCAGACGTTCGCGGGCCGCATCGAGGTCGGCTTCGATCTGCTCCGGAGTGCGCGTGTCCGCGGTTGTCTGGCTCACTGGTCCTCCATTGGCCCCGGACAGTGATTACTGGCCGATCGACCAATGATCACACAGGGAAGGGGTTCAGTCAGCCTCGGGAGCGGGCGCCAGGGACGGTATGAGGGCTGCGCCCCAGCGCTCCTCCACGCGTCCCCAGCGCCAGACCGCCAGGGCGACGGCCCAGGTCACGACGAACGCAGCCACAATCACATAGCCGACGAGGTTGAGATCGACATTGCCGATCCACGCCACGGGGCCTGACTCGATGTTCAGCTGGCCGCTCAGCACCGAGATGAGCTCGATCGTCCCGATCACGAGTGCCACGAAGACCGAGAGCGTCGTGACGGTGATGTTGTAGAACACCTTGCGCACCGGCTGCGAGAACGCCCAGTCGTAGGCGAAGTTCATGAAGCAACCATCAATCGTGTCGAACAGGCACATGCCGGCAGCGAAGAGGATCGGCAACACCATGATTGCGTACCAAGGCAGCGCAAAGGCGGCCGCACCGCCCGCGAGGACGAGCAGACTCACCTCAGTCGCAGTGTCGAAGCCGAGCCCGAACAAGATGCCGACCGGATACATCTGCCAGGGCTTCTCAACCGCCTTGGTCGTTCCCTTTAGCAATCGGTTCATGAAGCCACGATTGTCGAGATGGGTCTCGAGCTCGTCCTCGTTGAAATGTCCTTGTCGCATGCGGGTGAAGACCTTCACGATGCCGACGAGCACAACGAGATTGATCAGGCCGAGGATGAAAAGAAAAGTGCCGGACACAAGCGTGCCGAACAAGCCCGTGTAGTGCTGCAAGGACGAGGAGTCATTGCTGACCTGCGAGACCAGCGACTTCACCCCGACGGCAAGCAGCACGCACAACGCGAAGACGACCGAACTGTGTCCAAGCGAGAACCAGAAGCCGACCGACAAGGGGCGCTTCTTCTGAGCCATGAGCTTGCGGGTGGTGTTGTCGATCGCGGCAATGTGATCCGCGTCGAACGCGTGTCGCAGGCCCAGCGTGTAGGCCAGCATCCCGAGCCCAACCGTGTAGAGCTTCACCTTGCCGTCTGAGCTGTAGCCCAATGGGTAGTGGTGCGGGGCGACGAAACCCAGCAAGGTCACCCAGCCGACGACGGTGAGACCGATGACGACCGCGGCCATGCCCAAGACGCTCAGCCGCTCGTGCGCGGGTCAGTCCAGACCAGAAACGCGAGCGCGTACGAACGGCGGCGGCATCCGAATCGGGTGCCAGGCTGGTCTGTGCCACGGACCCAACGCTAGTGAGACTTTCTCGCTATTGCAAAGACTTCGCAATAGCGTCTTAGATGCCGGACAGCCACACTGGTCCCCACGCCGACCCACTGGAGCAGCCATGACCCGACTCGCCCCCGGAGACCGAGCCCCTGCTTTCACGCTGCTCGACGACCATGGCGAGAAACGACGGCTCGCCGACTTCGCCGGCGAGCCTGTCCTCTTATATGCGTACCCCGCGGCGATGACCGCCGGGTGTACCAAGCAGGCGTGCGACTTCCGCGACAACCTCGCCCTCTTCGAGGGCGCGGACATCCAGGTACTCGGCATCTCCCCTGACTCGGTCGAGAAGCTCGCGAAGTTCCGCGAGAAGGAGGGGCTGACCTTCCCGTTGCTCTCCGACCCGGACAAGAAGGTGCTGGAGAAGTACGGCGCATACGGCGAGAAGCAGTTGTATGGCAAGACCGTCGTCGGAGTGATCCGTTCAACGTTTCTCATCAACTCCAAGGGCCGGATCGAGCAGGCGATGTACGGCGTAAAGGCCACCGGGCATGTGGCACGACTCGTGCGCGAACTGTCGCTGGACGCGGGTTAGGCTCGTCTCATGACTTCTGCCGCCACTGACACAAATGACCCCTCTGCAGGTCGGGGACATCGCTCCGGACTTCACGTTGCTCGATGACAAGGGAGAGTCGGTCTCGCTCTCGTCCTTCCGTGGACGTCGGGTTGTCGTGTACTTCTACCCGAAGGCCGACACACCTGGCTGCACGACTGAAGCATGCGACTTCCGCGACAACCTGCTGGCCTTCTCGCGATCAGGTTTCGACGTGGTCGGGATTTCCCCCGACTCTGTTGAGGATCTCGCGGCTTTCCGTGACAAGTACGACCTGACCTTCCCGTTGCTGTCGGATCTCGACAGCGCCACGGCCCATGCGTATGGCGCGTGGGGCGAGAAGACGTTCAAGGAACGCACCTTCGTGGGCACCCTGCGCAGCACTTTCGTGGTTGGGGCTGACGGAGTGCTGGAGAGCGTGCACCACAGCGTCATGGCTGCGGGCCACGTGGACACGTTGAAGGCGGAGTTCGGCCTCGACGCGGCCTAAGGTTTAACCGCAGCTTCCATTGTTCGGTTCTAACCGAAGCGCCCATTCACGTAGTCGGCGGTGCGCGGGTCGCGCGGAGTTTCGAACATCGCCTCGGTTGAGCCGTGCTCGACTATCACGCCTGGCGTGCCGGCCTCCGCCAGGAAGAAGGCACATCGGCTTGAGACGCGCGCGGCCTGCTGCATGTTGTGCGTGACGATGACGATCGTCACTTCTTCGCGAAGCTCGACGATCGTCTGCTCGATTCGGCGCGTCGACGTCGGGTCGAGCGCCGAACATGGCTCGTCCATAAGCAGCACGCGCGGCTGGATACGCAAGGGCCCGTCCGATGCACAGCCGCTGCTGCTGACCACCGGAAAGTCCACCGCCTGGCTGCCGCAGCCGGTCCTTGACTTCCTTCCACAGCCCGGCCTTCATAAGTGCGTCTCGACAATTCCGTCCTTCTCAGCCGTCGACGCCTTCTTGCCGGTGAGCTTCAGCCCCGCGATCACGTTGTCGTAAATGGACATCGCGGGGAAAGGGTTGGGGCGTTGAAAGACCATCCCGATCTGTCGTCGTGCCTCGGTGAGGCGCCGATCGGGCGCGTAGATGTCCTGGCCGTCGAGGAGAACCTCGCCGGCCAGGGATGCCGACGGGATCAACTCGTGCATGCGATTCAACGTGCGCAGGAACGTCGACTTGCCGCAACCGGAAGGTCCAATAAGCGCGGTTACCTCGCCACTCGGCATGTGCAACGAGACTCGGTCGAGCACCTTGTGATCGCCGAACCAGGCAGAGATCGAGCGTGCGTCGAGGTCTCCGATCGCGCCGCGAACACCGTTGGGCCGAGCGCCCGGAAGCACGACCTCGTCGGGTTGCTGCGGCACCGGCGGTGCCACGTGTGGCATCGGCTGTCCGGGGATGACCGTCATCGCTGGGGCTCCCGCGTATGCCGGCAGGGTCGCGGCGAGGCCGTTCGCTGCATGCCCGTTTGCGTCGGGCAGTGCGATGGAGAAGTCGTCGGTGGCTGTCATTTCACCCTCGTTAGTCATCAGTGCTCACAGCATGTTCGGTAGCAAGGTGGTGATCTGGTTGGCAACCAGAACTCCCAGGAGAACGACTACGGGAACGCCAACAATCCAGGCTTGCCATATCCCCCATCGCTTGCGCGCCCACACCATGGCGACCGTCGCGCCAACGAGTAGCTCACCCCAGAGCACGAGCCCGACCCAAGCACTCGGATCGCCCTGCATCGGGCCTTCCGAGCGGCTCAGGGCGTTAGAGCCGATCACGGCACCGGGCGCCTGCTGCGGTGTCGACGTCAGATTCGCGTCAACGGCTACAACTCCGTTGGGCAGGAAGCGCGAGCCGCCGGCGGTAACCAGACTGAGCAAGCCGTGATTGATCTGCACCGACGGTTCTTTGTCCCCGGCGTAGCGCACGTCCGCAACGGTGTACGTCGAGACGCCTTGTCCGGTAGTCACGTAGATCGGGTCACCGGGCTTCAACGAAGGCAGAGATCCGAACGGACCGCCGAAGCCGAGCCGACGCGCATAGATGACGCTGGCTCCGGGCTGCCCTGGCATCGCGCTGTCACGCCGATGTCCAGGCCCGTTCTGCAGGATCTCGCCAGTCGTGCCCTCGGACACAACCGTCGTCAGCTTGATGGCCGGGATGCTGAGCAGAGCCACTGGTGTGCCAGGGGTCAGAAGCTTGCCGTTGTAGTCGGTTTGACCGACCGGCGCGATCGAGTTCGCGAGTTCGTAGCGCAGTTGCGCGTACTCCACGGTCTGCGCACGGTGGTACTTGATCGGGCCGATCACCAGGAATGCAGCCAGAAAGCCGAGCACGATGACGCCGAGTGTGGTCAGGGCGACGCCCATGATCCAGAGCCCGTCGCGGCGTGGGGCGGCCGTCGACTCCTCGTCGTCGTCATCGACTAGATGATCGTCGGCATCGACCTGCAACTCGGTGCTCGGCGTGCCGAGGTCCGGGTGCGGCAGGTCGACCATCTCCGCGGGGTTGGGCGCCGCGAGTTCTGTTACGTGAGTCCCGTTGGACGGCACAGCACCGGACTGGCCGTTGGCGACCGGCGCTACCGGTTCAGTACCAACGGCCAGAGCGGCCTCGGAGTCAAGGGACACGGTCAGCTGACCTTCACCGCGCTCGTTCGCACTGTGACGCTGAGGTATCCGGTCTTTGACGCAGTGACCTGACAAGCGATCGTGTGCGCCTTGTAGGTGGTCGCCAACTTCAACGTGCTTGCCGCCGCGCCTCGGATGTGAACACCGTTGAGCAGCCAGCCATATGCGTAATGGCTGGGTGCCGGTGACCAGGCACCCGCTCGGCAGGCCAACGTGTAGCCGTGGATGGCGTGACCGGAGAGAGTCGGATGCACCACGTTGTGCAGATAGCCGGGCTCGACATAACGGGCCGCGGCCTTGCTCGTCGTGGAACCGGCAGCGTTCTTGGCGATCAGCTCGCATGCCAAGGTGTGGGCATTGTCGGCCGGCTGCACCACGTAGGTGGAGTGCGTGGCGCCTGAGATGGTGACGCCGTTGCGCAGCCATACGTATTGAAGGCTGGTCGAGCCAGTGACCGACGCCGAGCAACCCGAGGTGTAGCCAACACGAGCGGTTCCGGTGAGGTGCGCCGCGATGGTGAAGTGCGGCGCAGTGCCGCTCACCACGGACCACGTGTGCGGATCGCTGAAGTGGATCGTTGCTGTGAAGTCGCCCAGGCTGGTGAAGTCCAGAGCCAACCGACATTTGACGTCGAAGGTGTAGTCGCCGACATAAGTGACCGCGGGATGCTGAAGTGACGCGATCGCGGCCAGCGTGTTGCTGACCTGGATCACATACCCCGTTGCCGAATGAGTGAGGTCACTGATCTGGGCAGCGCCCACAACATTCGTGCCACCCGCAGCGAATCCGGAGCCGCTGATCGCAACCGAGACGTAGGTGGCAGACGAATCCGTGCAGGTACTTCCGGTCGCCAACGTCAAGAGAGACGCGTCGCTGCCCGAGGTTGGGGCAACGGTAAGACTGCCGACCGAAACGGCGTGGGCCGCCCCAGCCTGCAACACCAAGGCGCCGGCGAGAAGCGACCCCGAAGCGATGGCTACCAACGTGCGCTCAAGCACCGTGATCACCGGTGCCGTCCGTTTGATGTCACGAGCCCACCGCTCCACGCGAGGAAACCCACTCCAGTGACCATCAGGATGAGAGCCACAAGCAGGTAGATGACCACATCAGCCCCGGTGTGAGGCAGCGTCGACCCAGCGGTGTCCGTCGTCCCACCATCGGTCGTACCGCCGTCGGCTGCCGCCGTGGTAGCCGCGGTCGTGCTGACGACAAAGGCATACGTCCCGGTCGTTGATCCCGAGGTGAACACCAGAGTGTGCGCTCCCGCCTCGAGGGTCGTTGGCACAAGGAACGCGTAAGTGACGGTGCCCGTGGAGTCCGCTGTAACAGTGCCGAGATCCTGCGGCGTCGAATGCACCGTCACATCAACTGAGGCAGCCGCAGCAAAGCCCGTGGCGGTCACGCTGACGTTCTGGCCCGGGTCGAGTGTCGGGTTGTCGCCAAGCGGTGTGCCCATGTCATCGGTCGCGGAACAGGTGATTTGACTCGTCGAGTCGGTGGGGCTTGCACTCGCAGATGTGCTGTCGGACGGGGTCGTGGACGGCGACGTCGATGGGCTGGTTGAGGGGCTGGTTGAGGGGCTCGTCGACGGACTTGTCGACGGGCTGGTTGAGGGGCTCGTCGAAGGACTTGTTGACGGGCTCGTTGACGGCGACGTCGAAGGGCTAGTTGAGGGGCTCGTTGACGGCGACGTCGAAGGGCTCGTCGTTGGTGCTACGAACGTGTACGTGTGCGGGTCGGTGAAGTGGATCGTTCCGGTGAAGTCGCCGAGACTCGTGGAGCTAATGGCACTGCGGCACTTGAAGTCGAGGACGTAGTCGCCGGTGTAGACGACTGCTGGCGACTGGAGCGAAGCGATCACGGCCAACGTGTTCTGGATGGGAGCTGAATAGCCGTTCCCCGAGGTGACCGTGGTGAGACTGGACGTACCGACGACATTGACCTGACCGGTGAAACCACTACCCGAGATCGAGATTGAAAAGTGGTCAGCCGACGGATCACTACAAGTACTTGTAGTCGTCGCCGTAAGCAATGAGGTATCCGTGCCGCTTGCGGGAGCGATTGTCAGTGCTCCCTCGGAAGCCGCCGAGGCGGCAGGCATGTTCAACGCAACGCCGGCAAAGCCGATCGCCGTGGCGAGCGAGACGATGCCAGCGGCCATCACGGACCTGCTCCGGCGCACAGTCGTGCGGGTAGTGGTCTTCGCCGTGTCGGAGATGTTCACTGCGGGGGTCACTTTCTCGTGCGGTGCGCGGACGGATTTGCGGACGCCGGCTCGCGCCGGAAATACCAGAAGACGCCAGCGGCAATGAGCGCGATGGCGACCAACGCCAGTAGGAGCGGCCACGCCATCGAGCCACCGCCACCCGACAGGGAGGTTGAGGCGACGGGTGCCCCGGCCGCCTGGGCGCCCGAGGAGGCGCCTGGAACCGAGCCAGCGTCCGACGTTGTTGGTGCGGCGCTGCTAGCTGGCGTCGAACTCACAGCCGCCGTCGGACTTGAAGAAGGAGTCGCCGATTTCGCTGGCGTCGTGGACGACGACTTGGGGGTCGTCGTGGCGACGGGCACATTGTTGGCACCCTTGGGCACGCTCGCGGCCGATGCTGGAAGCGCCGAGTAAGCGCCGGCCGAGGTGAAGTTGATCGCACCCGTGAACAGGTCGAGCGGGGTGTCCCACTGAAGCGGCTGGATGCAACGCAGCCCGAACGTGTACTTGCCCTTCAGGAGAAACGGGGTCGCCTGCTGCGCCGCGAAACTGCGCATCGTGTCTTCAAGGGGCACTACCCGACCACCGTTTGCAGTCTCAACGAAGGTCGACACGGCCGTGTTTCCCACGACGTTCTGACCCTGTGTTGGGAACCCGTACCCATAGACGCGAACGATCAGATTCGTTCCTGCCGAGCAGGGCCCTGACGTGGTGACAGACATGCGGGTCTGGTCGTTGCCCGATGCCGGGCTGAACGAGAGAGTGCTCATCGACGATTGCGCGGGCACTGGCGCGGCATTTGCAGTGGCGACAACGCCGCCCATGACCACGACAGCCACGACGCTCGTTAGTAATCCGGCCTGAACACGCCGGTACCTGCGGAAGTTCACGACACCAATTCCTTCTGTGGTTGGGGAGTAGGCGGGACCTTCCCGCGCGCGCGCTTGCCACGCGAGGAGCCGCCCGAGGTTGCTCGGCGATGGCGCCAGTACCACCAGCCCGCCATGGCTAGCGCGATAAGCAGGAGGATCGCGATCGTCGACCACGGGATAGCCCAGAACGACGTGGTCGCAACAGCTTCTGAGGCAGATGGCGCGCTGACGCCAGCAGGCGCCAACGGCTGGATGATTACCGTGGCCTTGCCACGGAGTTGAGGCCAAACTCCAGGCAGCGTGACCGTTTGCGAGACACCGTTACCCGGAAGCAGGCCAGGCAAGACCGGAAGCCCCGTGGTCCGGGCGGAAGAGCCGAAGAGCATTTTCACGGTGACGAGTTGGGTGGCGCCCAACACCACGTTGCCCGTGTTTGTGACGGAGTAGGAAACTCGGACAGAGCCCTTGCCGTCCGGATTAAGCGAACCCGTATAACTGGCATGCACGTTGCTCAACGCGAGATGCGCAGTGAGGGCGCCAGTCACGCGGACTAGCACGCGATCGCCGACGCGGTTGAATACCTTGAATTGCTCGCCGTTTGGCCGAGTCCCGTAGGTCGTCAGAGATGCGACAATGCCGCCTTCGTGGTCGCCCGGAAGGGCCGCAGCAGGCACGCGGATCGTAAACGGCACGATCACTTTGCCGCGAGAAGGAATCGACACCGAAGCACGGGGCAACACAACCCAAGCCCCGACCTCGCTCGACTTGTCACCAGCCGGTAGGACGCTAAAGCCGCCGTCGGAGGTGTTATAGCCGTCGGCTGAGTAGAGCTGCAGGGTGATCGGCTTGTACGCGAAGTTCTGGATCGCTACTTCGTCAGACGCCGTCGCGCCGGGTTCGGCTTGGAAGGAGAAATCTGAGCGCGCATCGGGCTTGCCAGCTGTCGCCGGTTGTAGCCCGAACGTCGCTGGCACCGCCTTCGATGTCGGTGAGGGCGATGCACTGGGAGACGGGGTGGGCGAGGACGCCCAGGCGGGTGCACTCGACGCGAGCACACAGGCGAGTGCTGCGAACAATGCAGCCCCTGCACGCGTACGGCGGAGCAAGCGGTGCTTCACGTCTCGTTTCCGTTCACTAGATCGTTCGTTCATGTCACCGGGCTTTTGGTGGGGGTGGGACAGGTCCGAGAACCCGCCCCACCCCCGGTGTGGAGCTACCTCGCACTTAGGCCAATCAGATGGCGGTCAGCGTGAGGGTTGCGACGTACGTGCCCGCTGGGGTGTCAGTGGGCGCGTTCAGGTTGAGCGCTGCGTTCAGCACCGCGGTGCCGTTCGAGTTCGGCGACGCAGCCGAAGAGGCGAGGGTCTGCGTGGAGTGCAGGCCGCCGGTCTCGCCGGACGTGTAGACGCCAAGGGCCGACGCAACTGCCGGTCCAGCGGTGACTGTCTGGTTCAGCGAGTGGCTCACGACCGCGGGAGTCCAACCAAGGTTGGCGCCAGCAATCGCGAATGCCGTCGGACCAGCGAAGTCACTGACGATGCCGGACGCAGTCCAGCCAGCGTGAGTGCCAGCGCGGGTGTCAGTCACCGTGACGTTGAGCAGAGTGCCGGTGACGTTCAAGAGGTTGCTGGTGCCGTTAAGCGCCATCGGACCGAGGTCCTGGGCGCCCGGGCTCGCGACGCTGATCACGAGACCACCGGCGGGAACCTCTGTCTGGATGTTGTCAGTAGCGGTAACGCCGCCGTAGTGCAAAACGGTGTACGGCTGGACGTCGTTCGAACCCGCGACATTGGTGGGGTCGCTAGGTGTGAACACCGCGTGGAACGTGTGAGCACCCTCGGCGAAGAGCCCCGACGTGGAGGCCACGCCGCTGACGACGTTCACCGGACCGCCGATGTTGGTCGAACCGTCAACGAACTGAACGGTGCCCGCCGCGGCGGACGGTGTGATCGTTGCAGTGAGGCCGAGCGAGGTGTTCGAGTCCGCACCTGAAGCGGGAGTGAAGCTCAGGGCAGTCGAACTAGTCGTCTGGTTGACGGTGAGGTCCTGCGCAGTCGACGTCGAGCCGGTGACGCTGGATGGGTTGTAGCCAGTGAACACCGCGGTGAGCGAGTGCGACCCAGCATCCAGCGCTGAGGTCGTGTAGGTAGCAACGCCGGAGGCGTTCACGGCCACCGGTGAACCGATGTTGGTCAGGTTGTCCTGGAACTGCACAGAACCGGAGGCTCCACCGGTGACGGTGGCGGTCAGTGTCTCCGAGGTGCCGAAGGCGATCGGGCTTGCAGTGCCGAGAGCCAACGTGGTGCCAGTGGCGATCGGCGTGGCCGGGTCGGCACTAAATGTGGTGGGGGTGCTGAACGTGATGGTCCCCAAGAAGTCTCCGAGGGACGTCGAGCTCAGCGCAGTACGGCAAACCACGTCAAACGTGTAGGTGCCGGAGTAGACGACGGCCGGAGACTGCGCGTTCCCGATCACCTGGAGCGTGTTGCTGATCGGAATCGAGTAGTTCGAACCGCTAGCGAAGTTGCTTGCCGGGCTGTTGCCCACGACGTTTGCGCCACCGGCCGGGAAGCCGGTACCGCTGATCTTGACCACGACGTTCGTGGCATTCGGGTCTGCACATGTTCCGTTGGTGTTGAGGACGAGCGACGAGGTCGTCGTCGTTCCACCGGTAATGACGGCCGTGCCGTCGGTGAGGGCGTTTGCAGCAGATGATGCTGCGATCGCGGCGCCGCCAACGATCAGTGCCGTAGCACTGACCGCGGCGAACGTCCGCGCAATCTTTTTATTCCACACGAGCTTTCTCTCTCTCTGTTATTTGGATTGCGCGAGGGAAGGATCAGGTGTGCTGACTGGTGGTTCCACAGGCTGGGTCAATCGCGAATCCGTACGCCTGGATGGTGAGGCTCTGTGCACAAACCAGCGACGAACCGCCGACAAACACGGTGTTGTAATCCGCGTTCGAGGTGCCGTTAGTCGTGCCTGTTGACACACCGATGACCGAGGTCGGGATCACGCTGTAGACCTCACGAGTGAACGGAATTGCTGAGTTCATCGTGATCGGCAGGGCGTAGGACGTGCCAGCGGCGTTCGAGATCTGGCCGAGAACGGCCTGGCCACGAATGTCGCTGATCGTGCCTTCCTCCTGAGCAATGTTTTGCGCAACGGAGATCGGCGCGATGGAGTTGTCGTCGAGGACGCGACCGTCGTGCTCCTCAACGCTCTGGGAGTTGACCGTGTCCTTGAGGCAGGGGTAGGCAACCGAGTCAACGTTCGAGTCGGTGATGCTGACCTTGGACTCCCAGAATGAGCGGGTACCGGAACCGGCCTGGGGCACGAGCGCCTTGATGGTCGGGTCGCCACCGCACGCGTAGATGCTGACGAGCTGCGCCTGCGTGAGCTGGCGCGGGATGTTGCTTGTGGCCGTGACCATGTAGGTCACAGCGTCAGTGGCGAACGGGACGTAGGTCAGGCTTGGCGAAGTTGTACCGGAGGGCGCGCTGGAGGAACGCGAGAACTGGACGCAACCGTCGTTGGCGTTGAGGCTCGCGAGCAGGCCGGTCTTGCCAGCGCCCGAACCGTTCTGACGCGTGACGGCCGAGCAGCCGGTCGCCTTGGTCTGGATCGTGGCAGAGCCAGTGGCGTCATACGAGCCAATGACCTTCGTGCTGCTGATGGTGATGTTGTTGCTGAACGCGTTGTAGACGCCTTGCACCGTGTCGGAACCGACGCCCGCAAACTCACGGTAGGTCGGAGTGCCGGACGGATCAGCGGAAGCAGAGCCCACGCTGATCGCCCCGGCGACGACGGCCACGGCGGCAGCGGCCACCGCAAGGCGTCGAGCTGTCTTGAAATTCACTGACTGTCTCCTTCTTGTGCTCGGCAGTCGAGACCCGGTGTCGCGACCTGCCGTCGTGCGGGTGGAGCAGGAAGGATTCGGCGGTTGATCACACCGCCACCTGTGAAGCCCTCATCAGCAACGGACCGGCGCCGGCCGCGATGCCTCCGATGAGTAGTGCGCCCACGAGCGCGAATCGCACAGCACCGATCGGAACCGATGGCGAGCGGACGGCCGCGGGGGTCAGGGAGAGCGCGTCGCCAGCGGGCGACGTGCTGGTTGGTTGCGTCGCGCTACCGGTTCCGGTAGGCGCAGCAACGTTCGAAGTTGTCTGAGAGGTAGCGGACGACGAGTCACCGGTCGAGCCACCTGACGAGTCACCTAGTTCGCCCGACGTGTTGCCAGTCGTGGGCGTCGACGCCGGCGTCGCACTCGTGGCCTTTACGGCAGCGAGTTCGTTCGCGACCGTTGCAGTTGTTGCCTTTAGCCCAGACGTGAGCGGCACGTAGCCGTACGGGAGAGAGCCCGGCGCGACGCCGAGGGTTTGACCTGAACCGATTGCATAGCGCAGGAAAGTTGCGTAGTCATGCGCGGACGCAGGCGTGAGTTTTGACGGTGCAGTTGCCGCGTAGGTGATGGTCGTCAGCGGGTATGCGCCGCTGACCTTCGTCGCCGCCACCGGCTCCAGTACGCCAGCAGAATCCGCCTTGAACGTCTTCAAACCCGCAGTGATGCTCGTGGTGGTGGGGGCCACGAACTGACCATCTGAATTCTGCAGGCTCGCCATATTCAGGCCGTATCGAATTGCGGTCGGGGTGTCCGCGAGCACGAGGAGTCCCCGGTTGCCTTCGATCTGCGGTGGCGATGCCTTGTAGGAGGGCGGTGTCGCAGTCGGGTCCCACAGGTCCTTGGATAGGTCGCTACCGCCGCTGACTGCCTGCGCTCCCGCGTGCATGCTGATCGCGTACGGGAACGCGTCCAACTCACAGAGGGGCGGGCGGGAGATGGTCGACAACGGGAAGGTCCTGCAGGCCGGTTCAGCCTTCGGGAAGTTGTCCGCAGGAAAAGTCAGGGTCTTGTAGTGGGGATTGACGGTCTCGCCGTAGGGATCGGCCTTGCCCTGCAGGAAGGCGCGCGCGTCAGCGTTTGCCCAAATCCATTGCCACAGTTGGTAGTACGCATCTGCCGTACCCGTAGGCACGATGATGCTCGAGATGCCGTTGAGGTACTTCAACGTTGAAAAGTCGGGGTTTTGAGCAAGAAACTCTGGATCGCGCGTCAAGTCGAGCGGGTTGTTCGCGAGGTAAGTCGCGTCGTCTGAGGTAACGGCCTCGCGGTAGGACTCAGTCAGAAGTTTCGCGACAAGCCGCGGAGTCAGATTCAGGGTCCCCATTCGAACCCCATCGGAAGCCTTCACTGCTGGATCTGCGGTTGGCGACGTCTGTCGTTCAATCAGGAATGCGATCGAGACTCCCGACACAGATACGGGTGCATAGACCGGCTTGCCCGCAGGGGTCCCGTCCGTCGCGTCTAGCGGTCTCGACAGGAACTGCAGATTTGGGGTGGTTGAGGCCAAGACGCTGCGCGACACGTCCGACGACAACTGGGTGTAACCGAAGACCGGTCCGTTCTTCGCGCACAGGGTTGGTTGCCATCGGGTTACGGCCTCGAGCGCAGTCTCTTCCCCGCTCGTCGGCTCGGCGATCGCCGAGATTGGGCAGTTCTGCCCGACGGCTGTGAAACCGAGTGGAAACACAATGCGCTTTGCCCAGTTGGTCGCACTCAACGGCGAGGACACGATCTCGTTCACACCGGTGGCGTCACGGGTACTGCCGTCGACCTCAATGTCATTTCGCGGGACGACCACGAGCCAGCACGCACGTGGCTTAGAGGTCGAGCCGACCTTCTCGGACTGGCCGCAGCCGAGCCCTGAAGCCTCCACACCGGTGTCGATCTGGAAGTACTCCTGGCCGGAGCCGTCGGAGTGAGTGCGCGCGTAGTCAATCTCGTTGGTCGTGTACGAGTCGAAGAAGGAGCTAGCCCCATCCTTTTCGACGGTTCCGGTGACCGAGTCGAATGGGACGTAGGCGTTGGCAAAACTGCCCGGGGGCACGGTGTAGGTCTCGTTCGGATCCACCAGCCCGCTGTACGTGGTCTGCCGCGACGACGTCCAACTCCCGCCAAGGGTGTTACCTGGGTTGCCGCCAAACTCGCACTGTTCGCGAGTGGGCCCCGACGAGTCGTCCCCCCAGCACTGCATGATCTGCAGATAGTTGATGCCGAAGCCTCCGTACGCCGGCTGTGTTGGGGCTGCGCCCGTCCAGGTGACATTGATTACCTGGTTCACGAGGTCTTGCGTCTGACTCAGGGTGACCTTGAGATCTGAAAAGGATCCCGACCCACTCTTCGTGAGCGCAGAACCCGAACTGGCCGCGAGCGGCTTGGCCTTGGTGGATGCTGCGTTCGCTGGTCCAGGACCAGTCGCAAAAGTGAGCGCGACAAGTCCCAGGATTGCGATCAGCGAAGTACCGACACCTGCGCGCGTCATGGCACGCAGGAAGCTCTCCCGACGACCGCGGTGCTGACCGCGCGTGCTCATTCCTTGTTCTTTCGTTGCATCGCGACTGACATCGCGGGAGGTCCCAGCGTGATGCCGAGCAGCAGCAGTCCGGCCACAACAATCAGCGCGATGTCACTGCTCGACTCGCCTGCGCCAGGAACGGTGACTGCGATTGCCGCCACGTCTGATGTCGCGGCTCCCCCGGCGAGGTTGGATCCGGCAGTGTTAGTAGTACCTGCCGTGCCTCCTGTGCCGGCCGCACCGGTTGTCCCGTTTCCTGCCGTGCCGGTACCGCCGGTCGTTCCGGCGCCCGTTGTTCCGGCGCCCGTTGTTCCGGCGCCCGTTGTTCCGGCGCCATTGGTCCCCGACCCGCTAGTTCCTGATGAACCGGTACCGGAGGTGTTGCCCGTGCCACCGTTCGACACCGAGCCACTGCCCGGGAGCACCGCCGAAGCCAAGATGGGCGTTGGACTCAAGTCACCTGCAGTGCCCGTAGAGCACTGGTACTTGCTCTGCTTGTCGCACTTGGCTGGCTGCGGTGCAGTCGTGGCAAGCGTGTTCGCCCCGCTGCTGGAGAAAGTGGGGTTGTTGCAGCCCTTGATGTTGATCGTCTGCGCCACGGCGCCCGGGATCCGCTTGAGTTGCGCGAAGCCAGCCTGCACGAGGTTGATCGGCAGCGCGGAGTAGCCAAGCTGGTCGACCTGCTGCTGCCCCTGGCATAAGAAGAAATAGCCGAAGGCGGCGAGCGTGTAGCCCTTTGCGGCGGTGAACGTCGACGTTGTCGCAGTCGGAATGATCATGTAGCTGTAACTGGACAGTGGATAAGTTCGCGGATCCGTGTCGTTGTAAACGCCGGACAGGACCTGAGTGAGATACGCGGGCGACGTCTTGTCCGTGTTGATCGAAGCCTTGAGGAGAGACACGGCAACGTTCTGTGCCGTCGGCTCAGTGAAGTAGCCGGCCTTGTTGAGGATCTTCGCAACCGGGAAGCGCGCCGCGATCGCATATGCGTACTCGACATAGCCGATAGAGCCGACGTTCTGCGACTGCTGCACGTACCCGGCCACGCCCGTGTCACCGTTCTGTGCGGTGAAACTCGTCCAGAGACTGTCGGGTAGAACGACGTGGTGCCACAGGGCGACGGGCGCCCAGCCTTGCTGCAGTAGCCGTTCCACAAGGATGGGTACTGCGACGCCATCCAATCGGAGAACTGTGCGGTTGAACCAGATCCATCTGAACGAACGACAACCTCGATCTTCAGTGCAGGAAGGCTTAAGCCAGGGTTGTCAGCGGCGATCGCTGGGTCGTTCCACTTGGTGATGTTGTTGGTGAAGATCTTCGTCAGCGTCTGACCGGACAGCCGCAGGTTGGTGACGCGGTGTCCACCGATGACGAGGTTGTACATGAACGTGGTGCCACCGGCGACGATCGGCATGTATGCGTAGCCGCGGGTTGGGGGTGGGTCGATAACGCCCGTGTCCTTCAGACCGTAAGGAATGTCGGAGTTCGCGAAGTCGACCGTGCCGTTGCGGAACTGGTTGCGACCGTCGGACGAACCCGTACCGGAGAAGTCGATGCGCATCCCGTACTGCGCGACGTCGACTCGCCAGGCATCCATCGCCACCTGGCTCCAGGTCGAGCCAGCGCCACTGACCGGAACGTATGAGGCAGCTTGGGCTGAGGTTGGGCCCACTCCCGCGGACAGCGCGGCGCCCAACGCGCCGAGCACCACTGCCGCAGCGACAAGTTGGATTGTGCGAACACGACGAAGAGAACGCTTGCGCACGGAGTCCTTGTTCTTTCTGGCGCGGGTCATTCCGCACCTCTTGGCTTCTTGAATGGCTCAGTCGCGCCGAACGGGTACATGCCAGCCGGGGGCGGGGGCGGTGGGGTCGACAAGGGCGCGAACCACGGCGGAGCGCCTGGCTGGTCATCATCAACGGGCGTGAACCACTCCGGTTCGTGCTCGACCACCGGCGACGCGACGATCGCGACCGGAGCGCCGACCCCGACCAACTCCCGGTCGTGCGCCTCGATGCGTGATGCGTCGCTCGCGGACTGGCGCGCGCGGCGCCGCTGCTGCCGCGGCGACAACGCGTCAGGCCCGCGACCACCGATCAATCGAGCGATGATGAAGAGCACGAAGACGAGTCCAAGCAGCACGGTTGCTGCGCCGAAGCCGCGTTGGATCAGAGTTGCCTGCGGGAACCGGCTCAGCTGATACGCCAGCAACGGCAATGACACCTGCGGACCGTGCGTCGGGTTCACCGCAAGCGAACCGGTGTAACCCGCGGTGAGCAGGACTGGCGAGGTCTCGCCAATACCGCGCGCAGTACCGAGAATCACAGCAGTCGCCAGGCCCGAGCGCGCCGTCGGCAACGTGACGTGCCACACCGTGCGCCATTGACTGGCGCCGGTCGCATACGACGCCTCTTTGAGACTTCCAGGGACGAGGCGCAAGACGACATCGGCCGCGCGAATGATGATCGGCAGCATCATGACGCTGATTGCGAGAGCTGCGGCGAGACCCGACTTTGGTGCGCCGAGAATCAGAATGAACGTCGCCAGGATAAAGAGGCCAGCGATGATCGACGGCAACGCAGTCATCGCCTCGACGATCGTGCGAATGAATCGTGCGAATCGTCCTGGTACTTCGTTGAGGTAAACCGCGCATGCGATCGCCAACGGCACTGTGAGGATCAGCGCAATCGTGATCATCTCGAGCGTCCCGACGACCGCGTGCAGGATTCCGCCGTGACTCAGGGGTGTCGTCGGTCCCGCTGTCGAGAGGTCCTGCGTGTAGAAGTTCCAGTGGATGAGCGCACGCCAAGCGCGGAACGCGGTGTATCCGACGATCAAACAGAGCGCCGACAGCAAGATGAACGCTAGGCCGTGCATGACGACCATGGCGACTCGGTCGCGCACTGTCGGGCCATCCTCGTCGATCGAGACGAGGACGGCGTAGAAGGCGATGAAGAGCAAGAACGTGATGATCACGAAGGCAACGGGGCCAGAGAACGGCGCCAGCGTCGTGAACAACAGCGTGCTGGTGCTGAGGCCAGCGGCACCCGCGCCGACGATGGCAAGCACGTCGCTGCGACGGTAGGAGCGCCCATTGCGCCTGACCTCACGTCGACGCGACGTGGGAGGCAAGTCGACAACGGTGGTCCCGTGCTCTTCGGTCCGCGCGGGCGCGGTCATCACGGCGGTCATCATGAATCCGTCGCTGCGCCCGAACGGCTGCGCACGATGATTGAGGACGCGATGAAGTTCACAACAAGCGTCAAGAGGAACAGTGCGAGACCCGCCGCCATTAGCGCGGAGAGGCCGAAGTGCGAGGCCGACCCGAAGGTCGTTGCGATCAAGGCGGAAACCGAGCTACCGCCGTTGGCCAAGACGTGCGGCTGCACGTGCACGATGAACGACAGGATCGTGACGACCGCGATCGTCTCGCCAAGCGCACGACCGAGACCGAGCATCAGCCCGCCGATCATGCCGCCCTTTCCGAACGGCAGGACGACCGAGCGGATCATGCCCCACCGCGTCGCACCCAGCGCATACGCGCCCTCGCGCTCGCCGACCGGAGCCTGGCGGAAAGCCTCACGCATGATCGACGTGGCGATCGGCGTCACCATCAGACCGACCACGAGTCCAGCAATGAAGATGGACGACGTGTAGGCCGACGCCGATGACACCGGATCGTGCGGATCGGACCCCGGCACTTTGAAGATCGGGATCCAGGAGAAGTAGGTAGAGATCCAGCGCGAGACGCCTGTAATTCGGTACTGCAGGAAGAACGCGCCCCAGAGGCCGTAGACGATGCTCGGTACAGCGGCCATCAGGTCCACGAGGCTGACCAACGTCTGCTTGAACTTGCGCGGCGCGTACTCCGATATATAGAGCGCGGTTCCGATCGCCAGCGGGATGGCGACGAACAACGCGACGAGTGCGATGGCGATCGTGCCGGTGATGATCGCGACGATGCCGAACTGCCCGTGTCCGACGTCGGGAGTCCAGTTCTGAGTCGTGAAGAACGACCACCCAGCGACCTTCAGCGCCTCGCTCGCACGAACGAGCAAGAAGACGCCGACCATCGTCATGATCGCGAGAACGATGATGCCGCTGCCGCGCACCGACATCCGGAAGATCTTGTCGGTGGCGTCCGGTGTGGCTCGTAGCACGCGACGCGACTCGGTGGAGTGGGCGGCCGAGTCCACGAAGGAGTCGATGACTGTGGTCATGCGACGCCTGGCCGAGTGACGATGCGCTCTAGGGCAGTGGGGTCGGCGACGATCTCGCTGAACTGCGCCAAGCTGTGCCGGCACTCGCGGTGGCGTTGGTACGTGCGACCCGCGACGGCCATCGCCTTGCCGTCCAGGTCCAACTGCCACACCCATTGACCGGTGCCATGGTCTGCAGCCACGACCGCAGTGGTGCGCCCGATGTTCTGCTGCAGGTACAGCGCCGACTCAAAGCAGGACACGAGATCCTCGAAGACTTCGGCACTGCGGCCAAGCTCGCGGTTGTTGGTGCCCGATACGCGCCAGGCAACCCACGAGCCGTCGTAACCGGGAGCACCAGAGAAGGCGCGACCAAGAACTGGCCAGTGCGGGGAAGGGACGCCAGCGATGAGGCGACCTGTGACGAAGAGGAAGCGCGCGTGCGGCACTGCCTCACCCCCGCCTGGTTACTCGCTCCCTGCCGCGATGACCTTTGCCAAGCCGGACTAATCGAGGGGTGCAGGGCAGCAAACATGACCAGAAACAAAGGTGAACATCAGGCGTCGCCGTGCCGATCGGAGAAGTGGTTGACGGCTTAGGCTGACGCCGCGAGGGGCCGTAGCCCAACTGGCAGAGGCACACGGTTTAGGTCCGTGACAGTGCGAGTTCGACTCTCGCCGGCCCTACTGAGCAGGAGAAGCGCATGCGCTGGGTATCGCCGCCCGGATGGCCCGACCCGCCGTCGGGGTGGGTGCCTCCCGCGGGATGGCAGCCTGATCCAACCTGGCCGCCCGCACCGCCTGGGTGGAAGTTCTGGTGGCACTACGAGGCGCTGCGGCGCGGTGGCTTGTCCGGCTGGTGGCAGTCGCTCATCCCCGCTGCCCCGTTCGTCGCGAAGCTCGCTCGCGCCACAGCCGGACCGATCTCCAAACGACGGGCATGGACCGAAGCCCTCGGGGTCTTCGCGCTCTTCTTTGGCACCGGGGTCGTGGCCGCGTTGATCCTCGGCAACTCCGATACCAACGAGATCGTCACCATCAAGCACAACCTGCTCGGTGGCCTCGACCAACTTGCTCAGGCAGGCCTCGCCATCGTTGTTGTGCTCGCCCTGAGCAAGTTGCGCGGACTGTCGTATCAAGACGTCGGACTAGCGCCGAGGTGGAGCGCGGGTCGTCCCGCATACCGTTGGCAGGCACTTGGCGTCTTCATGCTCTTCACGATCGGCACGGCCGTGTCGTTCCTGCTGCTACACCTCATCACTCCGAACGCGTCGTACCCTAACCCCGCGGCGAGTGCATGGAATCTGCTCTACGACCTACCGGCCGCACTTGCGGCCGGCATCGTTGAGGAACTCGTCGTCGTGGCACTCGTGGTGACAGTGCTCGAGCAAGCTGGCACCCGGGTATGGGTCATCTTCGCCGTCGGCATCGCGCTGCGACTCAGCTATCACGTCTACTACGGCCCCGGCGTCATAGCTTTGGCGATCTGGGCTGCCATCAACATCTGGATCTACCGCCGCACCCGCCGAGTCACCCCGTTGATCGTCGCGCACGTGATGTGGGACGGCATGAACTTCCTCAGCTTCGACTTGTCGTGGGGTGGGGTGTTCTTCAGCCTCTACGTGTTGGCGTTGTTCGGCCTGCTCGCACTGTGCGCCGTGCGCATGATCATGATCGTGGTGCGTCCGTCGCTGCCCGAACGCGCGCCAACTCCCATCCCTGCCCGCGTACCCCAATAGCCTGGCCTCGACGTCGGCTACGAGAGAGGTGCTCATGGCAGATGTTGCAATTCGCACCCGCAAGCTAAGCAAGCGCTACGGCCAGGCCTACGCGCTACGTGACCTCGACCTTGATGTCGCTCCCGGTGAAGTGCTCGGCTATCTCGGACCCAACGGGGCCGGAAAGACGACGACCATCCGGCTGCTGCTCGGGCTGATCAACGCCACGGGCGGTAGCGCCGAGATCTTTGGCCTGGACTCACAGCGTCAAGCCGTCGAGGCGCACAGGCGGGTCGCCTATGTCGCAGGCGAGGCAAATCTGTGGCCAGAGCTCACCGGCATGGAGACGTTGCACCTGCTCGGTCGCGTGCACGGACAGGTCGACGAGAAGTACCGCGCCGAGCTGATCGACGCCTTCGCCCTCGACCCGTCCAAGAAGGTGCGCGCGTACTCGAAGGGCAACCGGCAGAAGGTCAGCCTGATCGCGGCGCTCATGACGCGAGCCGACCTGCTGCTGCTCGACGAGCCGACGGCCGGTCTCGACCCGCTGATGGAGCAGACGTTCCGGCAAACGGTGGCCGAAGCCCGCACGCACGGCCAGACCATCTTCTTGTCCTCGCACATCCTCAGCGAGGTGGAAGCGCTCTGCGACCGCGTAGCGATCCTGCGGGAAGGTCGGCTCGTCGACATCGGAACGCTCGCCGATATGCGCCACCTGTCTGCACTGACGATCGAGGCAACCTTCGACGGATCGGTGCCCGACATGTCAAAGGTGCCTGGCGTAAGTGCCATCGACGTGACTGGGCACACGCTTCGTTGCCAGGTCTCGGGATCTGTCGAGCCCGTCCTCAAGGTTCTCGCCGCATCGGGAGTGCACGAGCTGATCAGTCGCGAGCCGTCGCTCGAAGAGCTCTTCCTCGCGCACTACGGCAACGACGCGGGACCGGCCGCGACGTGAGCACCGCCGTCGTCGCGGCGCCGCACTTTACGCCGGTCGCGCGCGCACGTTGGGTCATCGGCTGGCGCACCAGCCGCAAGGCGATGCGGTCGGGCCTGCTGTGGGGCGTCATATTCGGCCTGACCTACGCCTCCTCCACGCTGGCCTACTCGTCCGCTTACCCGACGCAGGCCGACCGCGAACGGATCGCTGCTCTCTTCAGCACCAACGCGGGTCTCGCGGCCATCAACGGACCTGCACGCGGACTCGACAACCCAGCCGCCTACGGCGTGTGGAAGTCGCTGATGTTCTTGATGGTCATCGGCGCGGTCTGGGGCCTGCTCATGGCGACCCGACTGCTGCGCGGCGAAGAGGACGCAGGTCGTTGGGAACTTCTCATCGCCGGCCAGACCACGCGGCTGCGCGCGACGGTGCTGGCGCTGCTCGGACTCGCGACCGGGGTCTGGGTCACCTTCCTCGTTAGCGCAGTCATGTTCGTGGCGATCGGGCGCTCGCCGAAGGTCGATTTCGGCACCTCGGCCGCGCTGTACCTCGCCCTATGCTTCATCGCGGCGCCTGCGATGTGGGTCGGCATCGGCTCGCTGACGAGCCAGCTCTCGCCGAGCCGCCGACAGGCCGCTGCCATCGCGGCTGCTGTGCTCGGTGTCTCCTACGCGATCCGCATGCTCGCTGACAGCTCCAACGACCTGGCCTGGTTGCGCTGGCTCTCACCGCTCGGCTGGATCGAAACGCTCAACCCGCTGACCGGATCTCGTTGGCTGGGCTTCGTGCCGATCGTGCTGCTCGCGGCCGGCACCCGGGTCGCAGCCATAGTGCTGGCCGGACAGCGTGACGTCGGTGCCGCGCTGCTGCATGACGGCGAGCGGATCACGGCGCGCACCCGGCTGCTGTCGGGAACCTTTGCCTTCTCGTTCCGGCAGGTACGAGCGACGACGCTCGGATGGGCGGGCGGAGTAGCCGCGTTTGCTCTGACGCTCGGCTTGATCGCCAAGCAGGGTGGCACTCTCCTGACCAGTTCACCCACGGTCGAGGAGGCGATCGGCAAGCTCGGCGTCACCGGCGAGGGACCCGTCGCCTACCTGGGCTTCACCTTCCTCATCGTCGCGGCCGTGGTCGGCTTCGTTGCGGTCACGCACGTCAGCGCAATGGCCGAGGAGGAGAACGAGACCCGGCTCGCCGAGCTATTGGTGCGTCCGGTCGGGAGATGGCAGTGGTACGCCCAGCGGGTCGTCATCGCGGCCGCCTGCATCGTCGCGGTGTCGTTGATCGCCGGGCTGTTCGCGTGGATCGGCGCGCTCATCAGCGGAGTCGCTGTCTCGTTGTGGCAGCTGCTAGGCGCAGGCCTCAACGTCGCGCCGCCCACCATCTGCATCTTCGGTATCGGCGCGCTCGCCTTCGGCGGCTGGCCGCGGCGAGCGTCCATCGTCGCCTACGCGGTCTTCGCGTGGGGATTCCTCGTCACCGTGCTCAGCGGCTTCGAGCATGAGAGCCACTGGCTGGTCGACACCTCGGTCTTTCACCACATGGCGGCCTATCCGGCCGCTCCGGTGAACTGGTGGGCCGCGGTCGTGATGGTGCTGATCGGGCTGGCGTGTGCAGCAGCGGGAGCCGCGATCTTCACCCAGAGGGATGTTGCAGGCGGCTGATTCACTCGTCGAGCAGATCCGGCAGCCGTGCCGCCAATGCGCGAAACGCACGGCCCCGGTGGCTGATTGCATCCTTCTCGTCCGACGTCATCTCGGCCGTCGTTCGTGACTCGCCGTTCGGAACGAAGATCGGGTCGTAGCCGAATCCGTTGGTCCCGCGTGGTTCGCGGACCAACGATCCCTCGATGACGCCGCGTTCGGAGAACCACGCGCCGTCGGGCCGCACCAATACAGCCGCACACACGAACTGTGCGCCTCGGCGCTCGTCCGGGGTGTCAGCGATCTGCGCAAGAACTAGTTCAAGGTTGGCGATGTCGTCGTCGTGGTGTCCGCACCAGCGCGCGCTGAGTACTCCCGGCATTCCGTTGAGCTCATCGACCGCGAGGCCCGAGTCGTCGGCGATCGCGGGTAACCCAGAAGCAGCCGAGACGGCACGGGCCTTGATCAGCGCGTTGTCCTCAAAGGTGCGGCCGGTCTCCGGGATCTCTCCCAGACCAGGTGCGGCCTCGTCGGCCGACGACAACTCGACCGCAACACCGGTCGCCTGCAGGATCCGTTCAATCTCGGCAATCTTGTGCGCGTTGCGCGAGGCGACCGCAATCCGCAGCCCACCGGACGCGCCGCGAGTCACGACGCCAGTGCCTCGCGCTGCATGACAGTGAGCCGCTCACACCCAGTCGCGGCGAGGTCGAGCAGCGACGTCAGCTCCGTGCGAGAGAACGGCGCACCCTCAGCGGTCCCCTGGACCTCGACGAAGTCTCCCGTGCCCGTCATGACGACGTTCATGTCCGTCTCGGCGCGCACGTCGTCGTCGTAGTGCAGGTCCAGGCGCGGTTCGCCGTCGATGATGCCGACGCTCACCGCGCAGACGGAGCCAGTCAGTGGCGTTCGTTCCGGTGTGACAAGTCCCTCACGCTTCGCCCATGCAATCGAGTCGACGAGCGCGACGTAGGCACCAGTGACCGCGGCAGTGCGAGTGCCGCCATCGGCCTGCAACACATCGCAGTCGAGCACGATCGTGTTCTCACCAAGGGCCGAGGTATCGACAATGGCACGCAGGGACCGACCGACGAGGCGCGAGATCTCGTGGGTACGTCCGCCAATACGGCCCTTGACCGACTCCCGGTCCGAGCGGGTGTGGGTCGAGCGCGGCAGCATCGCGTACTCCGCAGTGACCCAGCCCTCGCCCGATCCCTTGCGCCACCGCGGCACGCCAGCGGTGAAGCTCGCGACGCATAGGACTCGGGTGCGGCCGAACTCGACCAGCACGCTGCCCTCCGCATGATCTAGCCAGCCGCGGCTGATTCGGACGGGACGCAACTCATCGGCCGCACGGCCGTCAGTTCGACTCACCCGGTGACCCTAGTGCTCGGTGCGTACGACCTCGCGACCGACACTGTCGATCTCCGGTCCCAGGAAGCGTCGACCGAGCTCGACAAATGGGGCCTCGTCGCCCGTGGCGACGAAGAGGTGCACTGGTTCGGGAAGGGAGGCGTCGCGCACGAGGTCATGCGCAAGCAACGTGCGGTAGACGTCCTTGGCTGTCTCCTCGGCACTGGACACGAGGGTCACGCCGTCGCCCATCACATATGCGATGACACCGGTCAGCAACGGATAGTGCGTGCAGCCGAGCACGAGAGTGTCTACGTCAGCGTCGACGAGAGGTTGCAAATAGTCGCCAGCGCAGTCGAGCAGCGCATCTCCAGACGTAACGCCAGCTTCTACAAACTCGACAAAACGAGGACAGGCGCTCGACGTGATGGTGAGGTGCGGGGCTGCGGCGAACGCATCCTCATACGCGCGGCTCGTCACGGTTACCTCGGTACCGATGACGCCGACCTGGTTGTTCCTCGTTGCAGCGACTGCGCGACGAACAGCGGGCTGGACCACTTCGACGACCGGCACGTCGTAGCGCTCGCGCGCATCGCGCAGGACAGCCGCGGACGCGCTGTTACAGGCGATGACGAGCATCTTGACGCCGTCCTCGACCAGGGAGTCGAGCACCTCAAGCGCGAACTGGCGAACCTCGGCGAGTGGACGGGGGCCGTAGGGGCCGTGGGCCGTGTCTCCCACATAGCGGACCGGCTCGTGCGGGAGCTGGTCGAGGATGGCGCGGGCCACGGTGAGGCCGCCGACGCCGCTGTCAAAGACTCCGATCGGCGCGTCCGTCACGAAAGACAAGCCTAAGGTCCCTGCCGCCCGACACCGCGCCTCTGGCACGATCGCGGGTGTCGCGCGCGCCATTCGCCCGCGCACACAGCGAAATGCGCCACAGCGCCACTACCCGCAACGAGGAGCAGCAATGAGTGACTGGCAGTCCATCCGCGGCGACGCCGCCAGCCTGCCGACGGACCCCCGCAACGAGATCTTCGAACCGCGCGGCATCGTCGTGGTGGCCGGGGTGATGTGGCTCGGCGCGGTGTTGAACTTCCTGTGGGGCATCAGCCTCATCTGGCACTCGGCGCGGATCAACTCGCTTACCTTCCGGGTCACCGGACCTGCGGGCAGTGGGCAGGGCTACTGGCTGTTCATGGGCCTGCTGTCGATTGTGCTTGGTTTCATCTACGTCGGACTGGCTCGCGGAGTTCGTCGCGGCGACCCCAACTCGCGGCAGCTCGCGATGATCTTCGCGGGGATCAACATCGTGTTCGGCCTGTTCTCGTTCCCCGGCGGGCTGATCGAGGTCATCCTTGGCGGCATCGTGCTCTGGTTGCTGACCCGGCCGGCGACGATCAAGTGGTTCGGAATCCCGCGTGACTACAGCCAGAGGCCGCAGGTCCGCGCCATGTAGTCGCTGGGCGTCGCAGTCGCGGGGGCGCTCATGCGACAGGCGCTAAGCCCAGAGCTGGCCTTCGAGAGACGACTCGGCATCATCGATCGTGCCCGCGTAGGCGCCCGTCGACAGGTACTTCCAGCCACCGTCGGCGACGACGAACGCGATCTGCGCGCTCTCCCCCGCTGCCACTGCCTTGTCGGCGATGCCGAGCGCGGCATGCAGGATCGCGCCGGTCGAGATGCCGGCGAAGATGCCTTCTTGCTCTAGAAGCTGACGGGTGCGCAGCACCGCATCGCGCGGTCCAACTGAGAAGCGGGTCGTGAGTACCGACTCGTCGTAGAGCTCAGGGACGAAGCCCTCGTCGAGGTTGCGCAGGCCGTAGACGAGCTCGCCGTACCGAGGCTCGGCCGCGACGATCTGCACGTTGGGGACTCGTTCGCGCAGGAATCGACCGACGCCCATCAGAGTCCCGGTGGTGCCAAGCCCGGCGACGAAGTGCGTGATCTCGGGCAGGTCCTCAAGCAACTCGGGCCCGGTGCCCTCGTAGTGCGAGTCCGGGTTCGCGGGGTTGCCGTATTGATAGAGCATCACCCAGTCCGGGTGCTCGGCAGCCATCTCCTTGGCGACGCGCACAGCTTCGTTGGACCCGCCCGCCGCAGCCGAGAAGTGGATCCGCGCACCCCACATCTCGAGTAACTGCCGCCGCTCGTCCGAGGTGTTCTCGGGCATGACGCAGACGATCTTGTAGCCGCGCAGTTTCGCGGCCATTGCCAACGAAATGCCAGTGTTGCCCGAAGTCGGTTCGAGGATGGTTGCGCCGGGCGTAAGCAACCCTTCTCGCTCCGCGCGCTCGATCATCGCCAGCGCGGGACGGTCCTTGATCGACCCGGTCGGGTTGCGATCCTCGAGCTTCGCCCACAGTCGCACCGTCGGGCTCGGTGAGAGCCGCGGTAGGCCAACGAGCGGGGTGCGGCCCAGCGAGTCGAGCAGCGAGTCGTAGCGCATACGACCTAGCCGCCGGCGACGGCTGGCAGCACCGTGACGACGTCGCCGTCCTTCACCGGCGCCTTCGCACCGCCGAGGAAGCGCACGTCCTCATCGTTGACATACACGTTGATAAACCGACGCAGTTCGTCCTCGTCCATGATCCGGGCCTGCAGTCCAGGGTGGCGAGCGTCGAGGTCAGCGATCAACTCATCGATGGTGGAGCCGGTGCCTTGCACCGTCTTCGCCTCGTCGGTGTAGGTGCGCAGGATCGTTGGGATCCGGACCTCGATGGACATTGCGTGCACTCCCCGGGTAAGGCCAGCCATTCTGCGGGCAGCCATTCTGAGGGTCCAACCGTAGGCGACCCGCCGCCGATTCCTCGCTGCGGGGCCCGATGGCTCTCGAGCCGACGCTCCCTGCAGCTGCCTGCTCGCGCCACCCGCGCCTTTGCATCGGTCGTTGGACCCCTGCATCGCTCCCTCCACCGCTTGCATCGCGCACGGCCGCCTTGCACCTGTTGTGACCTGCGCGAGACGCGCCTGCGCGATGCAAGGCCGGCTCAGGCGACGGTGACGGGTTCCTCGGTGACCTCGCCGTCCACGATCCTGAAGGACCGGAACTCCTCGCTCCCGGGCTCCGGGTCGCGTGTGGAGACCAGCACGTAGTGCGCGCCCGGCTCGCTCGCGTAGGAAATGTCAGTACGCGACGGGCGCGCCTCGGTCGCGGTATGCGAGTGATAGATGACAACGGGTGCCTCGTCGTTGTCGTCCATCTCGCGATAGAGCCGCAGCAGATCGGTCGAGTCGAATTCATAGAACGTCGGGGATCGCGCAGCGTTGACCATGGGGATGAAGCGGGTGGGTGTGTCACTGCCCTCGCGACCAGCGATGACACCGCAGGCCTCGTCAGGATGGTCGCGGCGGGCATGTTCGATGATGGCGTCACGCAACTCGGCGGAGATCGTCAACATGTCGGCAATCTATCGGCGGCCCAAAGGCGCTGCGGGCGGCCAGTCCGGTCAGTCGCCCTCAAGGACGAACGCCTCGTCGGCGAGCATTGCTCCCGAGCCAGCCACCTCGCCGCTCTCCTCGGCGAACTCGTCCAAACGCTGACGGGCCTTCTCCCCCAATTCGGCCGACGGGCCCATCCGACCCGGCAACACATAACTAACGATCGCCGTCAGGAAGCACAGTCCGGCCGCGATATGCAGGGCCGTCGTGAAGCCGGTCACCGTCGGGATCTCCTGGCCATCCGGCGTGAACGAACTGAGCACGACCGCGCTCACGGCGCTACCGATGGACAGGCCGACGCTGCGCAGCACCTGGTAGAAGCCAGTGGCGCTGCCCGTCTCGCTTGCGGGCACAGCCCGCACGATGAAGCCGGGCATCGCGGCGAACGTGAACCCAAGCCCGATGCCGACAAGTCCGACCGAGATGTACGCCTGCCACATCGCGGAGTGCCAGATCGTGAACGACAGGCTGGCCGCAGCAAAGATCAACGACCCGAACGGAATCATGACGCGGGTGCCGAAGGCGCGACTGAACGCAGGCGTGCAACGACTTGACACGAGTGTCCCGATCGACAGCGGCACCAGCATCAGGCCGGCCTGCACCACCGATGCGCCGAAGCCGAAGCCCGTCGACGTTGGCAGTTGCACGAATTCAACGATCACGGGCATGAACAGGTACATCGACAGCGAGATCATGAAGCCGCTCACGTCGGCGGTAAGGACTGATCTGTTGCGCACTTGGCGCAGATCGACCAACGGATCGTGAACCTTCAGCTCGATGGCCACCCACACGGCCCCGAGCAGCGCACTCGCTACGAAGCAGGCGATGACCCGAGTGGAGTGCCAACCCCACTCGTCGCCCTGGCTGAGTGCGACTAGCAACGCAATCAGCGCGAGGCTCAGAGTCAGCGCGCCGAATCCATCGAAGCGTCGACGGGGCAGCGTTCGCGAGGACGGGATCACAAGCAGACTCACAACGAGTGCCACCAGCACGAATGCCGCGCCGAACCAGAAGGCCACGTGGTAGTTCCATACGTCTGAAACGAGCCCAGTGAGCGGGTAGCCGAGACCCACGCCCACGGCTGCCGTGATGGACAGCGTCGCGATGGTGCGCCCGGCTTTCTCCGTGTTCAAATGCGTACGCGCGATAGCCATCGTTACGGGCAACAAGCCAAGCCCAAGGCCCTGCAGCGCACGCCCCCACACCAGCACCGAGAAGGACGACGACGCTGCCGCGACCACCGAACCAACAAGCACGACGGCCAACGCGACGGTCACTACATGACGCTGCAACGGACCATCCGAGAGGCGGCCCATGATCGGCGTCGCGAGCGCCCCTGTGAGCAGTGCTGCAGTGAGCAGCCACTGACCAGTGCTCAGCGAGACACCGTTGTCCGCAGAGATGGTCGGGATCAGCGGGGCGCCAAGGCTGCTCACAACCGCAACAAGCGTGGTGATTCCCACGAGCGTCGGTACCAACGCTCGCATCCGGAGACCACTCACCACAGGGCAGCGACCAACGTCTCGTGCAGCCAGCCCAGCCAGTTGTAGACGGAGTGCAGCAGGGCGAGTGCTTCGTTGTCCCGCTCGCTGTCGTGCACGTCCACCGCCCAGTCCTCGCCGCCTGATTCGTCCTTGATATCAAGTCGTGCAGCGAGAACGAGACGCAGGTCCGTCAGTTCGCGCAACCAGGCGTCGGTGGCGGTCGGGTCGAGATCGATACGCCCCGAGCCGTGCAACGACGCCAGCACCAGCCCGACCCGTTGCATCTTCTCCGAACGCATACGCGCCTCGGTGAAGCGCCGAAAGTCACTCGCGGACTCCGTGTCCGCGTAAGCGTCCGGAAACAGCCGAGCCAGCGCGGGGTCGGATGGGAGCGAGTCGGCGTCTCCGATCCCAACGAGGTCTGCCAACGGGTCGGACGACTCGACCGCATTGTCATCGGGCTCTACGAGGGCGGCCAACTGCTGAAAGAGATCAACGAGCAGAGCACGCTCCTGGTCGGTGACCCGCAGCGACGCACCACCGCCGCGACGACCGCGGAAACCGTGTGCGAGCGATGCACTCATTTGTCGTGCTGAAGCGTGGCCCAGAGGCCGTAACCGTGCATCGCCTCGACGTCGCGCTCCATCTCCTCTCGAGTGCCGCTGGACACGACCGCCCTGCCGTCGTTGTGCACCTGCAGCATCAGCTGCTCCGCCTTCGCCCGTGGGTAGCCGAAGTAGGTGTGGAAGACATAGGTCACATAGGACATGAGGTTGACCGGGTCGTTCCACACGATCGTGATCCAGGGGACCTCGGTCGCAAGCAACGAGTCAGGCTGCTCGACCTCGACTGGCGCCACGGACACAGCCCGATCCTCCCACCGCGACGTACCCTGCTTCCGTGACCGGCATCCCAGCGCCCTCCCCCGACCTGCCGGAGTCACCGCTGCTCGCGCGGATTCGTGAGGGTGTGATCGGCGACGACCAGGTGCTCGAAGGTCCATACGGGCCGCGGCGGGTGACCTACGCGGACTACACCGCATCTGGGCGCGGACTGACCTTCATCGAAGACTTCATGCGCGACGAGGTGCTCCCGCGCTACGCCAACACCCATACGGAGTCCAGTGGGACCGGACTGCAGACCACGCGACTGCGCGAAGGCGCGCGCGACCTGGTCCGCGAGGGCGTGGGCGGTGACGAGAGCACCGCGGTCATCTTCTGCGGTTCGGGTTCCACTGCCGCCATCAACCGGCTGGTCGGGATTCTTGGCCTGCGGATCGCCTCCGCTCTCGACGATCGTTATCACCTCAGCGCGCAGATCGCGGTCGATGAACGACCGGTGGTATTCATCGGTCCATTCGAACATCACTCCAACGAACTTCCATGGCGCGAGTCGATCGCCGATGTCGTCACGATCCCCGAGGATCGCAACGGACACATCGATGTGGACGTGCTGCGTACCCGGCTCGTGGAGTTCCGTGACCGTCCCTTGTTGATCGGATCGTTCAGTGCAGCAAGCAACGTGACCGGCATCGTGACCGACACTGCGGCGATCGCGCACGTGCTGCATGAGTTCGGCGCGCTGTCGGTGTGGGACTTTGCAGCCGCGGCTCCCTACGTCGACATCGACATGAACCCGAGCGACCCGGCGTCGCGGATGGACGCGATCGTCTTGTCACCGCACAAGTTCATCGGCGGACCCGGCACGCCGGGCGTGCTGGCCATTCGCAAAGAGCTCCTTCACAACCGCGTGCCTGACACGGTCGGCGGCGGCACGGTTGCGTACGTCAATCCGCTCGAGCATGTCTACATCCAGGACGTCGAGCACCGCGAAGAGGCGGGCACACCAGCCATTCTCGAGTCCATTCGCGCGGGCCTGGTCTTCGGGCTCAAGGACGCCGTCGGCACCGAGGTGATCCGGGCTCACGAAGAGGACTTCCTGCGGCGGGCGGTCGAGGCGTGGGGCGCGCACCCGAACATCGATGTCCTCGGCAACCCCGATGCCGAACGACTCTCGATCGTTTCCTTCGTCGTGCGCCGACCGGGCGGCCGGTACCTGCACCACAACTACGTGGTCGCGCTGCTCAACGACCTGTTCGGCATCCAGTCCCGTGGCGGCTGTTCGTGCGCTGGCCCTTACGGGCACCGCCTGCTCGGGATCGACATCGAGCGCTCACACGAGTTCGAACGCGAGATCACCCTCGGCTGCGAGGGAATCAAGCCCGGCTGGGTGCGGATCAACTTCAACTACTTCATCTCCGAGGCGGTCTTCTCCTACGTCGTGGATGCCGTCGCACTTGTTGCCGAGCACGGTCACAGACTGCTTAGCGACTACCGCTTCGAGCCGAACACCGGCATGTGGCGCCATCGCACCGGACCGATCGAGCCGCCGTTGCGGCTCACGGACCTGCACTACGACGAGTCAGGCGTCCTGCGTTACCCAAGACACGACGAACGCGCACCGGAGAGCGCGCTTTCCGACTATCTCGTGCAGGCCAGGGCGATCTTCGAGGCGGTCACGGAAAAGACCCCACCTGAGGCAACTACGGCGAACGGCGTCAGCGATGACTTCGAGTCGCTTCGCTGGTTCGAACTGCCAGCCGCCTGCCTCAGTTAGACGACGACGTTCACCCACACCTCGTTGCCTACGCCGTAGCCCATCCGCGACGACGGCGCAGCGACCACGACGCGGAAGAGATGGTTGCCGCGGGTTGACTGCCGCACCATCACAAACATGGCCCCACCCGAGGCCTCACGGCCACTGGCCACCGTCACCCAGCCGCGACTCGTGTACTGCTGCACAGACATTGCCGAGCCCTTTACCGCTGGCTTCACGTGCGTCAGGAAGTGGGCGTAACCGCCGACCCTCACGGTGTGCGTCGCGGTGGTCGCTACGGCCGGACGCACGGTCGTTGTCTCGATGGCGCTGCGCGCCAAGGTGTAGCCGTAGGTCGCGCCGGAAGCCAATTGGAGCTTGAAGTTGTACGAGTTCGCAATCGAGAAAATGACCTCACCGGACGCGTTCGTCAACCCTGACGTTACGAAGCGCGCCTTCGCGGAGCCTGCGGGCGTCTCCCAGAGATTCACCCGAGCGTTTGGAACGCCTGCGCCGGCAACGATGAGCCGGCCCTCAACCCGCTCGGCCGTCAGGTAGGTCGCGGACGACGTGGCGAACAACTCCAGCGTCGCCGGACGGGGAGCGATTGTGCGCGCATATGAACGCAGGGACGCCCACTGGTGCTGGTCCTCGTCGCCGATCGTCCAGGTCGCGATGCCACCGAGCTGGTAGGTGCCAGCGAGGTGCGCCCGGGCCACAACCGCGGCCGCATCGTCGTACCAAACCGTCCGCTTGGCAGTGCACGAGGTAGCAACGCCCCCTGAGGTGGTCCCCGAGTAACTCTTGGAGTACGTGAAAGTGCGCTCGGCGTACGTGCTGTTCCAGGCGGGCGTGAGTTTCAGACTGCTCGCGAGCGCAACGGCCGCCGCGGCAGTGACTGCGGAGCGCGAGGTGGGCCCGTTGTCGGTGGGGCACGTGCCGGTCGTCGAGACCAGCCAGTCATATCCGTACGTAGGCACGCCGATTTCGAGCTTCCAGGCCGGCATCTGCGTTATTGCGTACTTGACTATGTCCGTCGTCCAGGCGAGTGGTGCGATCGGTCCGGGCTTTGAGGACGAGTAGTCATAGGCCATGACTCGGACTCGGTCGACATAGGGAGCAATCGCTGCGTAGTCGTAGACCCAGTAGCCGCTGCCTGTGGTCCTGGCGCTGTTGTAGGTAGGCGGTACCGAGACGGTGAGCATCTTGCCCTTTGCATGAAGGGCGGTGCCGAGTGAGCGCACGAACGCATCCCAGTAGACCCGGGTGGTCGCCCAGCTGCTCGAGCCGTCGGAGAACGCGAAGTCTTCGTAGTCCAGATCAACGCCGTCGTAGCCGTGGCTCGTCACGAGCGTAAGCAGCGCACTTACCTGCTGAGCGCGCGTCGACGAGTTCGTGAGGATCGCGGCCATGTGATGCGCGCCGGTGCCATCGGTCACCGTCGGGACAACCTTGTGCCCGAGCGCGTGGATCTGGCTTGTGGCAGAGGCTGCAGTAGCCGTGCTGATGTTGGCCGCGATGGACGTCGCGCTCTTTGACGAGTACCAGAACGGCGAGACCTCGGTGAACAGATCTGAGTTGTTCTTGATGTCCGCGAGTGACGTCGATGTCGACCAATACGGCATCCACCCTGTGACGATCGGCCGAGGCGGTGTCACGGCAAACGCCGCAGGTGTCCCGACCGCAACAAGCGCGACCGCGCTCGTGACGGTGGCGACTGACAACACAGCGATGGAACGACGCAGTGACGAACGCACTGTCAAACCTCCTGGCGCGGCGAACCTCCATCATGGGAGACGACGCCGCGGATACCAAACCTGTGAGCAACCTCCGTGTCGACCAGCACCTTGTAGACCGGCACCGCGCGCACAATCCCTGTGTCGTGAGACACACTCAGAGCGGAGTTGCCACCGCGAGTGCAGCCATCGCCGCGTTGACGATCGACCCTGGAGTGAGGTCGTGTAGCTCGTAGAGCTCACTGACAGAACCGGACTGGCCGAACACGTCGACACCCAACGGCACGGCTGGGACACCAAGTGCGGAGCCGAGCCACGCCATCGCGTGCGAAGCCGCGTCGTGGACCGTAACGATGGGGGCGCGCTCGGGGAAGATCTCGCGCAGGATCAACGGATACGCAGGCACTGCCGCGTTGCGAACGCCGTCGCGCAGCCCGTGCCGCCACGCGTCGTAGAGGCGATTCAACGAAGTCACGTCGACCACGTGTGCGGCGACGCCTTCATCGGCCAACTCGTCCGATGCGGCCAGCACCTCAGGCATGACGGCGCCACTCGCCGCGAGGTGAACGATGGGTGCCCGATCAGCGCGCAGCCCGGGATACGTCGCGAATGCGTCACGGAGCCGGTAGCCGCCTGCGAGCACTTGACGGCGCAGAACCTTGTCGCCAAGTGCCTCACGTGCCGCGGCGAACGGTGCCTGATCGATCGGCCGCGTGGTGAGGCGGAAGTAGAAGGCAGCGCCCTCCTCACCGTCGGCCATCGCCCGCAACGCGTCGCACAGCAACCAGTCGAGCGCGCCGACGTACGCGGGCTCGATGCACGTGACGCCAGGAAGCTCAAGTCCGATCGACGCTGTGATCGTCGACTGATGCGCGCCACCCTCGGGAGCGAGCGTGATGCCAGAAGGCGTGCCGGTGATGATGAATCGGGCAGCGGAATAAGTGGAGTAGATGAACGCATCAAGCCCACGACAGACAAACGGGTCGTAGACCGTGCCGATCGGCAGCAGCGGCTGCGACGACAGGTCCCACGACAGACCCAGTTGGCCGAGCAGAAGGAAGAGGTTCATCTCGCTGATGCCGAGCTCGATGTGCTGGCCGTCGGGGCCCTGCTTCCAGCGCAGCAGCGGATCTGCTTCGTTCCAGTCGCGCTGTTCTGCCGGCGAGTAGACACCGACCTTGTTGATGAAGCCCGCGAGATTGGTCGAGGTGGCGACGTCAGGTGCGGCGGTCACGAGATAGGGCGCCACCTCCGGGAAGCGCGCCAGTCCGGTGAGCAGACGCCCAAAGCCCTCTTGCGTGCTGATCGGCTTGGTCGGGGTACGTTCCTCGACCTGAATCGGTACCTGCACAGGCAACGAATCCACCGGCGCGGGTCGAGCCAGGACCTGTGCGCGGAGGTTGCACCACTGACCTGCGTCGGTGTCCTCCCCGAAGCGGTCCCATTCGTTGTCCGCGTCGAGCCCTTGGAGAGCGCGCATGTGATCGATCTGCTCGGACGTAAGCAAAGCGGAGTGGTTACGCGGGTTGCCTGCGGTTGGCAGGCCCCACCCCTTCACCGTGTAGGCGAAGATCACGCTGGGTCGGTCGGTGAACTCGTCGCACGCATGGAATGCAGCGAGCATCTCGTGCAGGTCGTGCCCACCGAGATCGTGCACGAGCGGTGCGAGGTCCTCGTCGGTGACGCCCTCGACCGACAGGCGTGCACCCTGCGGCGCACCATCTAGGAATCGCTCGCGCAACTCGGCACCACTGAGCGCAAACAGCGACTGGTACTGCTCGTTGGGCATGGCATCGATCCATGCACGCAAGTCCGGCCCGTGCGGCTCGGCAAACTTCGCCTGCAGCAGCCGCCCGTACTTGACCTCGAGCACGTGCCAGCCAGCCGCAGCGAACTGCGCTTCCCACTGCTGAGCACGCACGCCAGGCACGACGCGGTCGAGCGACTGCCGGTTGAAGTCGACGATCCAGGTCACGTTGCCGAGACCTTGAGTCGCAGGGTCGGCAATGGCCTCCCAGACGTTGCCTTCATCCAGCTCTGCATCGCCAAGTAACGAGATGAAGCGCGACGCCGGGCGCTCACCGAAGTGGTCATCGATGTAGCGGCGCGCCACGGCGGCGAACAGCGGTGCCGCCGCACCCAAGCCCACCGAGCCGGTCGAGAAGTCGACGACGTCGGGGTCCTTTGTGCGCGACGGGTAGGACTGCAGGCCGCCGCGTGCCCGCAGCGACGTGAGGTAGCGACGATCCAAGTTGCCCAGCAGGTACTGAATGGCGTGGAAAACCGGTGACGCGTGCGGCTTCACTGCGACCCGATCCGCGGAGTCGAGGTAACCGAAGTACAGCGCGGTCATCGCGGTCACGAGTGACGCCGAGGACGCCTGGTGACCGCCGACCTTCACCCCGTCGCCGGTCTCACGGTCGTGGTTCGCGGCGTCAACGATGCGGGTGGACAACCAGAGCACGCGCCGCGAGATCTCGTCGAGAACCTCGAGGTCCACGTCCTCGGGCACAGGGCTGGGCGCGTGCGCCGGGTCCGGGACGCTCGCGATCCGCAGCGGTGTGGCAGTCATAACCCGCGAAGACTAATGCGCGGCCGGTTGTGGGCGCAGACGGGTCGCGAGGATCATCCCGCCGACCCCGATTAGTGCGGCGAACGCGTCCACCCACACGAACACAATCGGGTGATGGGTGCCCGCGACGAGGCCGGCCGTCACGATCGCGCCTCCGATCGCGATGGCCACGCTGCTCAGAGCCGCGTCCGAGACCTGAAGCGCGGAAGAGTTGCGGCCCTGCTCCTCAGGTGGCGAGAGCTCGAGAGTGAGGACGTTGATCGACGCTAGCGACAGGCCCATGCCAAAGCCGCCGACCGTCCATGACGCGAAGACGACCAGCGCGGGCAGCGGCGCTACGGCCGCGACCGCGATACCGGCGATGCTGCACACCATCACGGCCGAACCCACTCGGATCAATGTGTAGCGGCTGTGCCGCATCGTTGGCCTGCCTTGATACCAAGACCCGCTTGCCCAGCCGATCGCGCTGCTCGCGAGCACGAAGCCCGCCAGCGTGGGAGACACGTGCCGCTGACTGACCAGCATCAACGGGATGAACGTCTCCGTCGCGAAGAACGTCGCTGACAGCACCCCGCGCATCAGGATGACCGACGGCAGTCCGCGCTTGAGCCGCAGTGCGCCGGCTGGCAGCAGGCGACCGATGTTGGGAACGAGCAGTGCAACTCCGACCACCGCCAGCACAAGTCCGAGCCAACCAAGAGTGGTCCCGCCCTGCTGGATCAACCCGACGCCGACCGCGGTCAGCACGGCCGCGGGGATCGGGCTGCGGAACTCGGATGTGCCGACCGGCTCGCGCAACTCGCGTCGCGACAGGGTCGGGTAGATCGCCCATAGCGCGGGAGCCACCAGGATCGGCACGCCAAGAAAGGCCCAGCGCCACGACGCGTGCTGAGCCAGCGTTCCTGCGACCAGCGGTCCGACCAGAGACGGGATGATCCAGGCCGACGCCATCACCGAGAAGACACGCGGGCGAATTTCGGTCGTCGAAGACGCGGCCGATCACGACGTAGATGGCAACGATGATCGCGCCCGACCCGAACCCTTGCAGCAACCTGCCGCCGACGAAGCTCACCATGTTGGGCGCGAGTCCGGACACAAAGAGCCCGACCACGAAGAAGGCCTCTCCGACGAGGAGCGGGAATCGAGGACCCCGCGCATCGCTGGCACGCCCCGACAGCACGTTCGCGATGAGTGCCGCGATCGTGTACCCAGTGAAGGACCACGCGTAAGCCCGCAAACCGTGTAAGTCGGCCGCGGCTACCGGCATCACTGTCGCTGTGCCGACTGCCTCGAAGGCAAGCAACGTGATGGTGGCGACCACTCCGACGGTGAGTCGGCGGCGGCCAGGAGCGAGCAGTACAGCGCGGTCCCCGATCGGGGTCAGGGCGCTCCCCCGTCACCACCGGAGGAGCCGGAGCCAGAACCGCTGCCAGCACCTGAATCGTTCGAATCGCCCTTGCCGCCGTGCGGCATCGACTCGAAGATCTCCTTGCACTCCGGGCAGACCGGGAAACGACCGGGGTCGCGGCCCGGCACCCAGACCTTGCCGCACAGCGCGATCACTGGCGTCCCGCTCACGGCCGACTCAAGGATCTTCTCCTTGCGCACGTAGTGCGCAAACCGCTCGTGGTCGCCAGCCTCGGTCTCCATCGGGCGCTCGACGACCATCGTGCCGCTGCCGCCGGCGGTCTCGTCTATTCCAGGCCCGTCAGGACCGGTGCTGAGGCTCACCGCGCTGAGGCTCACCGAATTGGTGAGGGCGCTAAGCATGGCGCAATCCTATGCGCCCGCTTCTAGTTCAACGAAGGATCAAGCGGGAAGCTCGCGACATACGCAAGGTCGCCGCCTTGTCGCCGCAGGACGGCACGCCACAGGTTCGCCGGATCGGGACTGAACACATCGACCGGACCACCGTCGAATACGTACCAGGCATCTTCGGCCAGCTCTGACTCCAGCTGGTCCGCGCCCCAGCCCGCATAACCCGCGAACACCCTGATGTCTAGCAGCTGCGGGCCTAGCAGCAACGGGTCCTGGTCGAGGTCGACGAGCACGACACCGCCAGCCACCTCGCGAGTGCCGTCGGGTTCTCCGGGTATACGCGGAAGTGCCACTGCGAGTGCGCTGTCGGTCGCGACGGGGCCTCCGAGGAAGACCCTCGGCGACACGATCGGAAGGCTCGACCAGGTCGGTAGGACCTCGTCCACCGCGACGTCACTGGGACGGTTGATGACGATGCCGAGCGCGCCGCCCTCGTCGTGGTCGAGCAGGTAGACAACGGTGCGCGCGAAGCTGGGGTCGAGCAACGAAGTGCCCGCCACGAGCAACTTTCCGGCGAGGCTTTCCGGCTCCGACACAGGCTCGATCACGTTGCGATTTTCCACCTTTTGGGCGGCGATGACCGTGGTACGTTCGGCCCGGTCAAAGTTCCACGTTCGTCTTTCACGGCCCCCAAGACCAGGGGACCAGCTGGGCCGGAACCTCCGGCAGGCGGGACGCAGTACGGCGACCGGCGTCCGCATAGCGCGGTCGTCTACTCCCGAGGAGGAGCACGAAATGGCACAGCAGGGCACCGTGAAGTGGTTCAACTCCGAAAAGGGGTACGGGTTCATCCAGGTCGACGACGGCCCCGATGTCTTCGTTCACTTCTCCGCCATCGAGGCAGACGGTTACAAGACCCTCGACGAAGGTCAGCGAGTCGAGTTCGAGGTCACGCAGGGCCAGAAGGGCCCGCAGGCCGAGCAGGTTCGCCCCATCTGACACACATTCGTCGCGAAGGGCGCTCCGGGGGATCTCCCGGGGCGCCCTTTGTCGTTGCAGGGTCGGGTTGATCGAGTCTCGCCTGGTCAAGGCTCGATAGCCTGTGCGCTTCGTTAGTCGGCCGACATCGTCGGCCACCACTGAGAGCCGAGGTCGTTCCAATGCCCTTCGCCGGTCGCTCGTTGGCCAAGGAGCTGGACTTCACCGGCGCCGAGCTGATGGAACTGGTGGGGCTGGCGCGCGACCTCAAGGCTGAGCGCGCGGAGGGTCGTGAGCAGCAACGACTACGCGGCAAGGGCATCGTCCTGATCTTCGAGAAGACCTCGACCCGTACCCGTTGTGCTTTCGAGGTGGCCGCTTCGCAGCAGGGCGCGATGACGACCTACCTGCCGCCCGACGGCTCGCAGATGGGTCGCAAGGAATCGATCGCAGACACCGCACGCGTGCTTGGTCGGATGTATGACGCGATCGAATACCGCGGCTTCGCGCAGTCGACTGTCGAGACGTTGGTCCAGTACTCGGGTGTGCCCGTCTACAACGGACTGACTGATGAATTCCACCCGACTCAGATGCTCGCGGACCTGCTGACGATGACCGAGCACGTTCCGGACAAGGACATCAACGAAGTCGCGTTGTGCTACTTAGGGGATGCGCGCAACAACATGGGCAACTCGACGCTCGTGACCGGCGCGCTGGTCGGGATGGATGTGCGGCTCGCAGCGCCGCGCTCGTTGTGGCCTGCGGACCCGCTCATCGACCAAGCCCGCGCGATCGCATCCGCGACCGGAGCGCGGATCACTGTGACCGAAGACGTCGATGAAGGTGTGAGCGGCGTCGACTTCGTGTCGACCGACGTGTGGGTGTCGATGGGCGAACAGGAGTCAGTCTGGCGCGAGCGCATCGACCTGTTGCGGCCCTACCGGATCGACGCCACTTTGATGGATCGAAGCGGCAACGCCGAGGTCAAGCTGCTGCACTGCCTGCCCGCGTACCACGACACCTCGACCGAAGTCGGACGTCTCGCTGCCGATCTGTCCGGCCTGGACGACGGCATCGAGGTGAGCGAAGAGATCTTCGAGGGACCTGCATCAGTCGTGTGGGATCAGGCCGAGAACCGAATGCACTCGATCAAAGCGGTCCTTGTCGCCACCCTCGTTTAACGCCAGGTCAGTCGGCGGCGAGGCGAAGCCGCAGCTTCTCGAGCTCCTCGGTCATCTCGACCGGCAGGTGATCGCCGAACTTCGCGAAGTACTCCTCCGTGAGGTCCGCCTCGGCCAGCCAGCTCGATCCGTGCACCTCAAAGAGCTCGTTGAGCTGCTCCTCAGTGATGCTCAGGCCGTCGACGTTCAGCGAGCCATCTGCGGGCAGCATGCCGATCGGCGACGGGACCGCGTCCGCTCGACCTTCAACCCGTTCGACGATCCACTCGATGACGCGCGAGTTCTCGCCGAAGCCGGGCCAGATGAACTTGCCGTTGGAGTCCTTGCGGAACCAGTTGACCTGGTAGATCCGCGGCAACTTCTCCGGGTCCGTAGCACGGCCGACGGCGAGCCAGTGCGCCCAGTAGTCGGCCATGTTGTAGCCGCAGAACGGCAGCATCGCGAACGGGTCGCGCCGAAGCGCACCGACCGTGCCCTCGGCTGCCGCGGTCTGCTCCGACGAGACCGTCGCGCCGACGAAGACACCGTGCTGCCAGTCGAACGACTCGGCCACCAGCGGCACGTTGGTCGCACGACGACCGCCGAAGAGGATCGCGGAGATCGGAACGCCTGCGGGGTCTTCCCAGTTGTCGGCGATCGACGGGCACTGCGCAGCCGGCGCGGTGAAGCGGGCATTCGGGTGCGCGGCCGGCTCATCCGACGCGGGGGTCCAGTCGCGACCCTTCCAGTCGATGAGGTGCGCGGGCGCCTCGTCGGTCAGGCCCTCCCACCAGATGTCGCCGTCGTCAGTAAGGGCAACGTTGGTGAAGATGCAGTTGCCGTAGAGGGTCTTGATCGCGTTGAGGTTCGTCGACTCACCGGTGCCCGGTGCGACACCGAAGAAGCCAGCCTCCGGGTTGATCGCGTAAAGCCGACCGTCATCCCCGTAGCGCATCCAGCAGATGTCGTCACCGACTGTCTCGACCTTCCAGCCTGGGATGGTTGGCTCGAGCATCGCGAGGTTCGTCTTGCCACACGCCGACGGAAAGGCGGCGCTGAGGTACCGGACATCGTTGTCGGGCGAGGTGAGCTTCAGGATCAGCATGTGCTCGGCGAGCCAGCCCTCGTCGCGCGCCATCACCGAGGCAATGCGCAGCGCGTAGCACTTCTTGCCGAGCAGCGCGTTGCCGCCGTACCCGGATCCGTACGACCAGATCTCGCGGGTCTCCGGGAAGTGCACGATGTACTTGGTGTCGTTGCACGGCCAAGCCACATCCGCGGCGCCATCGACCAACGGCGCACCGACCGAGTGCAGCGCAGGAACGAAGTCGCCAAGCTCGCCGATGAGGTCGAGTGCCTCCTGACCCATCCGCGTCATGATCTTCATGTTGACCACGACGTAGGGCGAGTCAGTGAGTTCGACACCAAGCTGCGAGATGCGGCCGCCCAGCGGACCCATCGAGAACGGCACGACATAAAGCGTGCGGCCGCGCATCGAACCCTCGAACAAGCCTTTCAGCGTCGTGCGCATCTCGGCCGGGTCGCACCAGTTGTTCGTCGGGCCGGCATCCGCTTCGTTCAACGAACAGATGAAGGTGCGGTCCTCGACGCGAGCGACGTCGCTCGGGTTGGAGCGAGCAAGGAAGGAGTTCGGCCGCTTCTGCTCATCGAGCTTGATGAAGGTGCCAGAGGCGACCAGCTCGGCGGTCAGGCGATCCCACTCGGCCTGCGAGCCGTCGCACCACTCGATGCGGTCCGGCTGCGTGAGTGCGGCTACTTCTTCGACCCACTCAAGCAGCTTCTTGTTCTTGGTGGGCGCCGCATCAAAGCCTGGAACGGACATGCGTTTGCTCGCTCTCGGGTACCGGCGGAACTGCCCGCCTGAGGGTGCCCTAAGAATGCCCGATCTGGCCACCCTTCAGCCAACGGACAAAGCGTGATCTCCGCGACACCCAGGATGGTTTCAGGGGCGGCTGCGTCCATTTGGGTGAGACCTGCCAGGATGCGCGGACGCGCAGGCGCCCGTCGCGAGCAGCACCGACACGGCTACTGGCCGGTAACACGGATCACACGACGAGCCCGGACCCAACATCAGTAGGAGATGGCCATGAGGCTGTTAGTTCTCGGTGCAGGCAACGCCGGGCTCGAGGTCGCCACGCGCGGCAAGGCGCTCGGGTGGGAGATCGTTGCGACAACGACGACACCCGCGCGCATCCCCGAGCTAGAAGCGGTCGCCGACAAGGCGGTCGTTGTACGCGGCAACGACCGCGATGGGGTGAAGGAAGCGGCTGCGGGCTGCGACGCGATCCTCGTATCAGTGTCCCCCGCGCTGATGTCGTCCACCACAGTCGAGGATCGGCGCAAGTCCTACAAGGACGTGCTCTACGAATCGTGCGTGAGTGCCGCCGCGGCGTGCGACCGCACCGTCTTCATGTCGTCGATCTCCGTGTACGGCGACGCGACACAGGAGAAGGGCGACCGCATCACGGAGGAGACCCCACGGTCAACGAGCGAGGAACCATCGCGTGTCTTCTATTCGATGGCGGAGGACGCGGTACTCGCCAACCCCGGCGGGACCGTCCTGCGACTGGCCGACATCTACGGTCATCCGCGCGACATCGACTTCACCTCTCGAGTGAAGCTTGTGCATGAGCACATGAATGGGTCGGTCAGCTTCGACGCCGACGGTCGGCTGCACCGCGTGCACGTCAGCGACGTCGCCCGCGCACTGATCTGGGTGTTGGAGGACAACCTCACCGGCGTCTACAACTGCGTGCCGGATCTGGTGCCTGCGCCGACGAACAAGGAAGCCTTCGATGGCCTCGCCGATGCCGCCGGCGTCCCACGACTTGAGTTCCGCGGCGAACTGCGCACCCCGACAATCAGCGTCTCCTCGCAGAAGCTGCGCGACACCGGGTTTGTGTTCGAGCACCCCAACGACGAGTTGTTCTGATCCGACTCGTTGATCTGCCGGATCAACGATCAGGACACCGCAAGCGGCCCGTGGAACCTTCCGGTTCGCGCGGGCCGCTTGTCGGGTTGAGGAGTCAGGTCGTCGTTGTGTCCGCGTACTCGGCCTCCAGGACCGGCTCGGGGATCTCCTCCTGCTTGTTCTCCACAACGGGCCCGCGCAGCGGGATCTCCTTGATGAAGAAGGCAGCCAGCAGCGCGAGGGCCATGACCGGAGCGGCCCAGTGGAACGCATTGGTGAGCGAGTGCGCGAAGGCGTGCACGTACTCCTCCATCTGCGCAGGCGTCAGTTGTTTTGTAATGGCTGCCGCTTGACTGGCGCCGGCTTTTTCCGCCTCGGCGGCAAGGTTCGGCGGCAGGATTGACTTCAGCGACGAGTACAGGTGGCTGGTGAAGATCGATCCGAAGATCGCCACTCCGAACGACGAGCCGATGGTGCGGAAGAACGACACCGTGCCGGTCGCCGACCCGACGTCACGCGCCGCGACAGCGCTCTGCGCCGACAGGATGACCACCTGCATGACGAAGCCGATACCGAAGCCGAGGACCACCATGTAGGCGAAGACGTTCAGTTTGGTCGTGTGCTCGTTCATCGCCCCGAGCAGGAACAACCCGACCAGCGCAATGGACGTGCCCATCAAGGGGAAGATCTTGTACCGACCCGTTCGCGTGATGAACATGCCGGACAACGTTGAGGCGACCAGCAGGCCAACCATGAGCGGCGTGACGAGCAGACCTGAGTTGGTCGCGCTCGCGCCATCAACGACCTGCAGGAAAACCGGCAGGAATGAAAGCACGCCGAACATCGCGAAGCCGACGATGAACGAGATGGTGCTCGACAGCGCGACCGTGCGGTTGCGCAGCATCGTGATCGAGATGATCGGTTCCTGAGCCCGTGACTCGACCCACACGAAGAGTGCGACGAGGCTCACCGCGATGATCGAGCAGCCGACGATGGGCTTCGACGTCCATGCGTACTGGGATCCGCCCCATGTGGCGATGAGGATGAGCAGGGTCGAAGTGACTGCCAACAGCGCGACACCGAGGTAGTCGATCTGGTGCACGACGCGGCGAGGGCTTTCCTTGATGGCGAACGCGGTCAAGAGCAGCGCTGCGATCCCGAACGGGATGTTGATGTAGAAGATCCAGCGCCAGCTCAAGTGGTCGGTGAAGAACCCGCCGACCAGGGGTCCCATGACCGATGCGATGCCGAAGGTCGCACCGAAGTAGCCCTGGTAACGACCGCGCTCGCGCGGGCTGACGATGTCGGCGACCATGGCCATGGCGCACACCATGAGGCCCCCGCCACCGGCGCCCTGAATGGCGCGAAACGCGATGAGTTGCCCCATGTTCTGGGAGAGGCCAGCCAGCACCGAACCGATCAGGAAGACGATGATCGCGATCGAATACAGCTTCTTTCGGCCGTACAGGTCGCCGAACTTGCCATACAGCGGCGTGACGATGGTCGAGGCCAGCAGGTAGGCAGTGACGACCCACGAGATGTGGTTGAGCCCACCGAGGTCACTCGTGATCTTCGGCAGGGCGGTGGAGACGATTGTCTGGTCGAGCGCAGCGAGGAACATGCCGACGATCAGGCCGGACAGGATGACGAGCACGCGCTTGTGCGACAAGCCGGCCGGTGGAACAAAGTCAGCGGCGGCCTGAATAGGCGCTTCGACGGGCGCGGCGCCCGTCTCCGAGTTACTCACGAGAATCCTTCCGAGGAACGTGGTGGTGCGTGCTAGTTGGTGAAGGAAGGCCTTCCGCGACGGACGTCAGCGCCTCTTCGATGATGCGAGCCAACGACTCGCGGCCATTGCGGGCAGCCCAGCGCTGTACGCAGTAGCGGTAGGCGTTGCTGACGACCGAGGCCAGTAGGCCGGGATACATGTCCTTGTCGGGGTCGAGCCCGGTGCGCTGTGCAATTGCCTCGGCCAGGCGCCGCTCAAAGGCAGCGCCCTTAGCCATCCCCCGCGCGCGCAGCTCCGGGTCCGAACTGAAGACCTTGATGCGCACGAGCATCTCGTCGCGCGCGTGACTCATGGTCTTCGACATCTCCGTGAGCACGGCCACGGCGGCTTCCACCGGAGACTCTTCGGCCGGCCGGGCCACGTACCGGTCGAAGACCGTGTCTTCGCCGGGCTGGGGACCGCCGAGGACAGCGTCTTCCTTGCATGAGTAGTAGTTGAAGAAGGTGCGGTGCGAGACATCCGCGGCCTGACAGATCTCCTCGACCGTCACTGCTGGGTATCCCCGCTGCGCGGCCAACTCGAGCGCGGCCGCATGTAGGCGCTCGCGGGTCTCCTGCTTCTTGCGCTCGCGTAGACCGGGCCGTAGCTCGACGGCTGCGTCGGCGGTCGGCGCCAGCGGTCGCTTCAGGCGTACCGCCGGGAGCGGCGTCAAGGGCTGCGTTGTCGGCGGCTGCGTTGTCGGCGGCTGCGTTGCTCGCTTCGATCGTGCTCACGCGCGGCAGTTTGCCAGAAACTTGCATCCAACGCAACTTTTCGTTAGATGCATTCATTCAGACGATGCAAACCTTCATAGTGCGCAACCTGCTGCCACCGGGCGACCGAGAGTGGGCTGGGCCCGCACCCGCAGCCCGTTTCGAGTCCCGGCCAACTACCCCGTCAGCACCCATTGGTTCGGACAGTCGGCCGTTAGGTGCTCAGGCACGCCGCGGCCCGGAACGCAACGAGGGCCCCGGCGAAACGCCGGGACCCTCGTTGATGTGTGCCTGACTTAGAGCGGGCGCACCTGGTCGGCCTGCGGACCCTTCGGGCCCTGCGTGATCTCGAACTCGACCTTCTGGTTCTCCTCGAGGCTCTTGTAGCCATTGCTCTGGATCGCGGAGTAGTGGACGAACACGTCCTGGCCGCCGCCATCCTGGGCGATGAAGCCGAAGCCCTTTTCCGAGTTGAACCACTTCACGGTGCCTTGTGCCATTGCTGTGTCTCCTTCAGGGGACGGGAGGTCGCACTTTGCGACCTCGTTTGCTGACGAACCGCCCCGTGCACAGCCAATGGCTGATTAAGCAAGAAACGCCCGGGGGGATTCACATCCCACGGGCGTCTACAAACGGACGAGGAACTGCATCAACGACGCACAGCGTAGGACATCGCGGGGCCAATAGCCAAACCTTTGGTCCACATCCGCCCGGCTTCGGCGGGAAACACCAACGACAGGATGTCCGATTTGGCACGCTTCGGCCGTCAGGTCGCGTCAACGAGGGCGGCTAACTCGACACGTTCTTTGGGACTGGGCAGCCAATCTGCGGCAAGGGCGTTAGCGCGCACCTGCTCGGGCCGCGTGGCCCCGGCGATCACCGATCCAACGGTCGGCTGTGCCGCTAGGTAGCCGATGCCGATCTCCAACATCGAGTGCCCGTGGTCGTCTCCCCAGGCAGCCAACCGCTCGACCGCGTCGAGTCGGGACTCGACGTAGTCACCACGCTCCTGCAAGCGCGAACCCTCAGGAACGCCGGTGGCACGACGGACCTTGCCGGTGAGCAGCCCGTTGGCGAGCGGAAAGAACGGCAGAACACCAAGTCCATAGTGCGCCGCGGCTGGCACGACGTCCGTTTCCGATTCGCGTTCCAGCAATGACCAGTGATTCTGCGCGCTCACAAAACCGGTGGCACCAAGGTCCCGAGCGACATGGGCCGCCTCGGCGATCTGCCAGGACGCGAACTGCGAACTTCCGTAGTAGCGCACTTTGCCCTCAGCCACGAGATCCTCAAGCGCGCTGATCGTCTCGGCGATCGGGGTGGCGGCGTCGGGCGTGTGCAACTGAAACAAGTCGATGTAGTCGGTCTGCAGCCGACTCAACGAATGCTCAACCGCGCGGCGGATGTATGAGCGGCCACCCTTGGAGCCCGCGGCCAGTCCATAGCCCATGTCAACCTCTGAGTGACCGAACTTCGTTGCTACGACCACCGAGTCTCGACGCCCGCCGAGCACCTCGCCAAGCAGCTCTTCGGAAGCACCCAGATGCGCGCCCTCGTGACCGCCTCGACCGTAGATGTCCGCGGTGTCGAAGAACGTGATGCCCGAGTCGATCGCTGCGTCGACTACTGCACGGGTGCCGTCAAGGTCGAGGCGCGAGCCGAAGTTGTTGCAGCCGACACCGACCTGTGAGACGACAAGACCCGATCGACCTAGATTCTGATAGCGCATGCGGCGACCCTAAGCCGCCTTCGCGGTCAGCCACGCACGTGGTCGAGGTACTCCGGGTGCCGCCTTACATAGACGGTCATGTACGGGCACGTCGTCACAATTAGTTTTCCTTGATCGACGACGTCGTCGAGCGCGTACCGCGCTAGTTGACCGGCAAGACCCTTGCCTTCGAACTCTGGCTCAACCTCCGTATGCGGAAAGGTCACGTGATCGGGTGCATCCCGGTACTGAGCAATGCCGGCGAGGGTGTCACCGACCCAGACCTCATACTGCGAGGCCGATTCGTTCTTAGCGAAGCGGACCGAACCGTCCTTCGTTGAAGCGCCATCGGTCGATTCAGCATCGGTGGACCCGGCATCGGACGCGCTCATTCGACTGGCACTAGGAGCGCTTCGTCCTCGTAGCACCAGCTCCAGTCCTCGCCTGGCTCGAAGCTGCGCATCACGGGGTGCTTGGTCGCGTGAAAGTGCTTAGTCGCGTGCGTGCCCGGCGACGAGTCACAGCACCCGACATGACCGCAGGTACGACATAGCCGCAGATGTACCCATCGGCCCCCCGTCGCGAGGCATTCCTCACACCCCTCGGGTGTGCGGGGAGCCAGATCGCCCAGGTCGTCGAGATGCACACATGTCGTCGGGGTCACCCCGTCCAACTCCACGGCAACGAGTTGCGTCATGCGTCTCCAATGATCGGCTGCTGAACAGACGCTGCCACGACATCCGTCACCCGGCAACGTCCGCACATGGAAGGCCCAATTCAGGTGGTGCAAAGTGTCTGTCTGGCGCCGATGATGGTCGCTATGTGGAGCGCACCCCAGATCACCCGACGTCCTGAGCCTGTCATCGCCGACGAGCGCGCCTCGCTCGAGGCTTGGCTCGACTACCACCGAGACACCTTGCGGATGAAGTGCGCGGGGCTGAGCGGCGAGCAGCTGGCGCAGCGGAGCTGCGAGCCCTCGTCGTTGTCCTTGCTCGGTCTAGTCCGACATATGAGCGAGGTCGAGCGATCGTGGTTCCGTAGGCGCTTCGCCGGCCAAACCGTCGACCTGCTCTATTGCTCCGACGAGGACCCAGACGGCGACTTCGACAATGTGGATCCGGCCATGGCCGAGACCGACCTCGCGACCCTCGACACTGAGGTCGACCTCGCCCGTGAAGTGTGCGCGGGCCACGCGCTCGAGGAGACTTTCCAGACGGGCCGAGGCAACACCTTGGATCTGCGCTGGATCTATGTGCACATGATCGAGGAATACGCGCGGCACAACGGGCATGCGGACCTGCTCCGTGAACGTATCGACGGCGTGACAGGCGACTAGGGGTCAGCATTCATTCCGCGGCGCGGCTCGCGGCGGAATACTTCCCATGGCGCCCGCCTTGGTGCGGGTAGCCGAGCGATCCGAGAGGAGAAGGCCATGCCCGCCGTCACTGTCGAGAACCCGTTGACCCTCCCCCGCGTTCCGTTGGTCGATCCGACCAGCGCGACATCGCGGCCCGTTGTGTCAGTGACCACTGCCCCCCGAGGCTTCGAGGGTGAGGGCTTTCCGGTTCGACGTGCTTTCGCGGGCGTTACGTTGCAGGACCTCGACCCGTTCATTCACATGGACCAGATGGGTGAAGTCGAGTACGCGCCAGGTGAGCCGAAGGGCACGCCGTGGCATCCGCATCGCGGCTTCGAGACCGTCACCTACATGATCGACGGCGAGTTCCAGCACTCCGACTCCAACGGCGGTGGTGGCCTCATCACCAATGGCGATACTCAGTGGATGACAGCAGGACAAGGGATCCTGCACATCGAGGTACCTCCGGACTACCTGATTGCAAGCGGCGGTCTCTTCCACGGCTTCCAGCTCTGGGTGAATCTCCCGAAAGCGCAGAAGTTCGTTGCCCCGCGCTATCAGGACATCCGCGCGTCCGAGGTGTCGCTGCTCTCGTCGCAGGACGGCGGTGCGCTGCTGCGGATCATCGCCGGTGCGGTCGGCGAAAACGAAGGACCGGGCAGCACGTACACGCCGATCACGTTGGTGCACGCGACGGTCAGTCCAGGTGCGTCGTTGACCGTGCCATGGCGACCTGATTTCAACGCACTCGTCTACACGATGGCTGGCGACGGCACCGTGGGCGATGAGAAGCGTCCGATTTCTCTCGGTCAGCTGGCGGTGTTCGGCGCAGGTGACTCCATCACTGTCTCTGCCAACGAGTCGCAAGACTCGCGCAGCCCCGAGCTCGACGTCTTGATCCTTGGGGGTCAGCCGATCCGTGAGCCAGTTGCCGCCTACGGCCCGTTCGTGATGAACACGAAGGCCGAACTGGTCCAGGCGTACGAGGACTACCAGGCCGGTCGACTGGGGACGATTCCCGCGGTTCACGCGGGCGTCGATGCGAGCACTCCAGACGCGGAGTAGGCAGCGTCGTGCCGGAGCGCGAGTTGCCATTCGATCCCTACGCAGAGATCGCCCGACACAGCACGGGCTTCGCCGCGTCGGCAAGTCGCGATCTCGACGCCAAGGTGTCGGGCTGCCCTGGCTGGGATGTCGCCGATCTGGTCGCTCATCTGACCCAGGTGCACTGGTTCTGGGCCACGATCGTCGAGTCACACCTGACCAACGAAGCGGACGTACCGGCTCATCCCGCGCGGGCAGCGCGCGAACGATTGATCGACCAATTCCGGATCGGGGCCGAGCATCTGGTCACGGTGCTGCGAACCGCAGATCAAAGCGAGCATGTGTGGACGTGGGCCCCGGCGCATCAGAACGTCGCCTTCATCACTCGACATCAGGTGCAGGAAGCGGCGGTGCATCACTGGGACGCCGCGGACGCGGTCGGCGATGAGATGACGATTGCCCCGGTGGTCGCTGCCGATGCAATCGCCGAGACGATCAGCGTGTCTCTCCCGAGCGTGGAGTACCCAGCCGATGTTGGCACCGAACCTCTGGGAGCGCCGGTGATCCTGCGTTGTTCGGACACGGGTGAAGCGTGGGTCTTCACGGATGGGTTGGTGCCGCTGACCCTCTCAGCCGAGCCCGTTGTCGGGCCTAGCCCAGCCGGCGTCGATGAACTCTCGGCACCCGCGGCTGACTTGCTGCTCTGGCTGTATCGACGGATCCCACTTGGCTCTCCTACCGCCGACCGTGAACGGCTGGAGCGTTTGCGCGCGTATTGAGCACTACTTGACGAAGCGGAAGAGCGTGGCGTCTTTCAGTGGTTGAGTCTCGCCATCGAACCGCTCGACACCCACTGACCATTCGACGTCGTCGGGGGCAACGAAGGACGTCTCGCTGAACCCCGCATCAGCGAATGCGGTGCGGATCGTCGGCGTGAAGTCAGGTGCACGCCGGCTGCGGGTCCAGATCACCGAACCACCCGGCACGCAGAACTGCGGCATGGCTGCGATCGTGCCGAGGATGTCCGCATCTGAGATGTTGCCGAAGATGCCGCACAGCAGGACCAGATCGGCGGGCACGACGTCGGCGTACTGCATGGTGGGCGCGGCGTCGGCGCGCACAACCTCGATCTGATCGAGGCGAGCTCGAGCCAACTCGGCGCGCAGCACCTCCACGTTGCGGTAATCCATCTCGACCAAGCGAGCCTGCACAGCGTCGCGGTGCGGATAGTCGGTCAGGGCGCCGACCACGTCGCTGCCCTGTCCTGCGCACAGGCTCACGATCGTCCAGCGCTCGGGTCGATTGCCGGGCAACAATTGCGCGATCGCATCCTGGACCGCCTGCACTCGGCGACTGTGCGGAGATGCGGGGTCGGCGTAGTCCGCATGCCACGCAAACCAGTCGGTCTGCGAGTCCGGAGAGTCAGCCATCTGGCTATTCTCGCGCGAGCGCCCACGTTCCAGTGGTGCACTTTGCGTTAGCTGCGTCGTATTGGCCACACTCTGCGAGCGATCCGCCCTGGAAGGCAGGCAGACACCGTGCGAGTGCACTTCTTGGGAGTGCGGGGCTCGACCCCGGAGCCCGACCCAGCGTGTGCGCGCTACGGCGGGCACACCTCGTGCGTTGCAGTCAGCGCTGACGCCGATTCGCCGCCGGTTCTGCTGCTTGACGCAGGCACGGGCATTCGTTTGCTCGAGCCACTCATGGGGGGCGAGGCCTTCCGGGGCACGATCGCCATCACCCACCTGCATTGGGACCACATGCACGGTCTGCCGTTCGCTCGCCCGTTGGACCGTGCCGACGCGATCGTCGACCTGCTCCTTCCGGTCATGCCAGGCCGTACAGCAACAGAGTCTCTGGCACACGCGATGTCACCTCCGCTGTTCCCGATCGGCCCGGATGGACTGCAAGGCGCATGGACTTTCAACGATGTCCCGGGCTCGGGTGGTGCGTGCACACCGCACACGATCGGACCGTTCACCATCAGCACCAGCGACGTGATGCACAAGGGCGGACGAACGGTCGCGGTGCGGGTCGATGGCCCGGACGGCTCACTTGCATACGTACCAGACCACCAACCAGAGGCCGGGGTGAGCGAGGAGACCTGGGGATTGCTGGAGGGTGTCGATCTGCTGCTGCACGACGGTCAGTTCCTCGATGCCCAGGCTGATATGGCTCACGCCTATGGACACGCAACGATCTCTGAGGCCATCGCGGTGGCGCGTCGGAGCAACGCCAAGCGGCTAGTTCTGACCCATCACTCGCCGGGTCGCACGGACGCGGCCCTCGACTCGCTTTCGGCTGAACTCGCACGCCCGACGGGCCAGGCCGGTGCTCCTGACGATCTCCACGTCAGCCTCTCGCGGCAAGGCACCACCATCGATCTGCCTCGGCTCTGAACGCTCCCGAACACCGCCGGTCGATTTCAAACCATTTAGTCACCAACCCACGCTCAAATTCGCGCCGGTCGGGACTAGCCTTCGCATGTGCCCGCTTGTGTTGGGTGCGCAGCCGAGGTCAGTGCGAGCGCGCGGTTCTGCCCCGAATGTGGCGTTCCGCAAGGTCCCCGCACTTGCCCGAGTTGTGGCGCCCCTGCTGAGTCCGGACGCTTCTGCGCCGAATGCGGCACGCCCCTGACCGCAGGAGCCGAGCGACCAGCACCGCAGCCTGCCCAGCCGGCGGTGGAGGCGCCCCCCGTACTAGCGCCGCGCGGCACTGACCGCGAACCAGTCTCCGAGCGCCGACTCACCTCCGTGGTGTTTGGCGACCTCGTCGGCTTCACCACGTTGTCCGAGTCACGCGATGCCGAAGACGTCCGCGAGATGTTGTCGCACTACTTCGATGCGGCCCGGCTGGTGGTCACGCGCTACGGCGGCACTGTAGAGAAGTTCATCGGCGACGCCGTCATGGCGGTGTGGGGTGTGCCGATCGCCCATGAGGACGACGCCGAACGCGCGGTGAGAGCCGGACTCGAACTAGTCGAAGCTGTGCGCAACCTGGGCACAACGCTCGGCATCTCGGGCCTGGACATGCGGGTCGGAGTCGTCACCGGCGAGGTCGCAGTAACACTGGGCGCGCAAGGCCAGGGCATGGTCGCAGGCGACGCCGTGAATACGGCGGCCCGGATCCAAGGTGCCGCACCACCCGGGCACGTGTGGGTAGATGAGCCAACGCGCGCGCTCACATCCGCGTCCATCGCCTACGAGGACATGGGCGCACATGAGCTGAAGGGCAAAACACAGAGCGTCGCGCTATTCGAAGCCCGCCACGTGACGGCCTCGGTAGGCGGAGTTAACCGGATCGACGGACTCGAAGCCCCCCTGACTGGGCGCGACCGCGAGTTGCGCCTAGTGAAAGAACTGTTCCACACGACCGAGGAGAGCGGTCGCCCCGCTGTGCTCGTCCTGCAGGGCGAGCCAGGAGTGGGGAAGTCGCGGTTGGCATGGGAGTTCGACAAATACTCGGACGGACTCAGATCTGTCTTGCGCTGGCATCGCGGTCGGTGCCTGTCTTACGGGGAAGGCGTCGCGTTCTGGGCGGTGAGTGAGGCGGTGCGAGTGCGCCTCGGGCTCGTCGAATCCGATGTGGGGACGATCGTCGACGAGCGTCTCGACGCGGGACTTGCTGAATACGTGCCGGACGCGGACGAGCGTGCCTGGTTGCGACCACGTATCGCGGTTCTGATCGGTGGCGGTGGGGCGAAAGAATTCGTACGTGAGGAACTGTTCTCGGCGTGGACCACGTTCTTCGAACGCGTTGGCGGTGGCGGCACGAATACCGTCGTGCTGGTTGTCGACGACGCGCAGTACGCCGATGAGGCGCTACTTGACTTCCTTGAGCATCTGCTGGCCAACGCACGCTTCGCGTTTTTCGTCTTGGTGATCGCCCGCACGGGTCTGATCGAGCGTCGCCCATCACTCGCGACTACGCGCGGCACAACGGTCCTGCACCTGGAGCCGTTGAGCGATCCGGACATGGCATCGCTTATTGACGGTTTGGTGTCCGGGCTCCCCGTGCACGTTCGCGAGCAACTCGTCGCACGCGCGGAAGGCATCCCGCTGTTCGCGGTCGAGACGGTGCGAGCGCTCATCGACCGCGACCTCGTGATCCCGCGAGGCGGACGCTACGTGCTCGCTTCTGACGATCTTGACCTCAACGAGATCGGTGCTCCAGCCTCGCTGCAGGCGCTCGTGGCTGCCCGACTCGATGCCCTGCCGCCAACCGAACGACGAGTGGTGGCCGACGCAAGCGTGCTCGGGCTGTCCTTCACTCGCGACGGGATCGCTGCCCTAGCAAACTCCGACGGTGACCTCGATGACATCTTGTCGTCATTGGTTCGCAAGCAGTTCTTGTCCGTCCAGCGCGATCGGTTCAGTGCCGAAGTCGGTCAATACAGCTTCGTGCAAACCGTTGTGCGTCAAGTGGCCTACGAAACCATCGCAAGGCGCGATCGCAAGGCTCGCCACATCGCGGTCGCCGAACACATGGCCACCGAGGCCGACCCCTCAGATGACAACTCCGCGATCATCGCCCAGCACTATCTCGATGCAGTCGATGAATCCAGCGAAGGAGACAGCGACCTGCAGGAACTGACGATCAAGGCCACCGCACTGTTGGAACGTGCCGCCACTCGAGCGATAAGCCTTGGCGCAAATACCGAGGCCGAGCGCTATCTCGTCGCTGCTCTGGCACGGGTGCACGGTGACTCGGAGGCAGCCCGGATCAACGCGTCGCTCGCCGAGGTCGCAATGAACCAGGCCCGACACGGCGAAGGCGTTCAATACGCCGAGATTGCGACTGATCTGTACCGCAGTGTCGGTGACCAGGCTGGCCTGACGCGCGCCCTTGCAATTCAAGGCCGCGGTCTTCAAGGTCTCGGCCGCAGTCGCGAGATCGTCAATCTGCTTCGGCCGATATGGGAGCGTCAGGAGACCACGCAGGAGACCGTCGGGCCACTCCTTGCCATGGGGCGAGCACTGGCGGCGGCGTACACAGGGCTGGGCATGGGCTACGAGGCCAGCCGGACACAAGAACGACGCATCCTGCTCGCCGAGGCTACCGGGGACAGCGGCAACCTTGCCGATGCGCTGTCCGGCCTGGCGATCAGCTATTGGTCATCGGGGGGGCCGTTTACCGGGCGCGCGCTTCTCGAGGCCGCTGCACGACTTTCGCGGGAGAACGATCGGCTCCCGCAGTTGTGCCGTGCCCTCGTCAACCTTTCCGCAGAGGCGCTGTGCCGCGATGTGGAATCCGCGCTGGTCTACAGCAAGGAAGCGTGTGCAGTGGCCACGAAACTTGGTGTTGCCGAGTGGATCGGCTCGTCCGCCGATAACCGAGCGCTGGGCCTGTGGATCGCCGGGCGATGGGATGAACTCGACCTGCATCTGCGCGAAATGGCCAGCTACCAGTTGGGTTTGTCAGACGTCGCGCTCTACAACGCGGTGGCACGCTGGTACACCTTGGCCACCTCGGTCGAACTGCCCACAATGCCCGTGAACGCGAACAGCATCGAAGACGAACTGATCCTCGCGTGGGTTGGTGCATCAGAAGTGCAACGGCGGCTCATGGAGGCCGACACCGAAGGCATTGGCACGATGGCCGCGACCGTCGTCCAACACGCCCTGCGTGCTAGCGGTCTGGCTGATGACTTCCAGCACTTCTGGGGACCCGGCCTCCGGATCGCGATCAGCCACGGCGACCTTGACACTGCCGAGAAGCTGCTCAAGATCGTCGTGGACGCCCCTGACGCCCTCATCACCCCGGCTATCAACGCAGACCTTCCACGCAACCGCGCGCTCCTGCAGGCCGCCCAGGGCGGCGACCCAGACGAGATCGAGCGCTATTTCAATGAGTCCATCGAGCGCTTTGAGCGCTACGGCTCACCGCACAATCGCGCTCAGACTGAGGAGGAGCTCGGCAACTGGCTGATCGACCAGGGCCGCGCTGCCGATGCACTGCCCCGACTTGAGCGCTCGCGCGACGCATACGCCCAACTGGGCGCGAAGGCCTGGCTGGCCTCCGTCGAGGCGACCATCGAGGCCGTTGCGACGCATGACCACGTCCTCGACGCGTCCTCAACCCATTCGGCAGCGAATGTGACGTCGTCCGCGTGAGTGCCCTGGGCGACTCGGTTCGCGAGACGTCTTCCTCACTGCACACGGTCTTCCGCAATCCCGGCCTGCGTCGCATCAACCTCGCGCTGGCCGGCTCGCTCATCGGCGATTGGGCTTACGCAACCGCGGTAACGGTGTGGGCATACGGCGTCGGTGGCACGACGGCCGTAGGCGTGTGGGGCGTCGTGCGGCTCATCATCATGGCGTTGGTTGCTCCCTTTGCGTCGACGTTGGCCGACAAGTACTCCCGCAAACTCGTGATGGTCACGGCGGACCTCGCGCGCTTCGTACTCGTTATCAGCGCTGCGGCAGTCATCTACTGGCATGGACCAGATGCAGTGGTCTTCGTCACGGCAACAATCGCGTCGGCCTGCGGCTCGGTGTTCCGTCCGGCGCAAATGGCGCTACTGCCGAGCCTTGTCAACGAGCCGGACGAGCTCACCGCCGCGAACGGCACATCCAGCACGCTGGAAAGCCTGGCGTTCTTCGTCGGACCCGCACTCGGCGGCCTGCTCCTCACCGTCGCGGACGTGCCGACTGTCTTCCTGCTCAACGCACTGACGTTCTTGTGGTCCGCATCGTTGGTCATCGGCATCAAGGTGCCTGCGCGTACTCCAGTCGTGAATGACACGACGAACGATGAACCGGGCAGCGAGCCCGACTCGAAGCCAGGATTCCTGCACGAGTCGATGGCTGGCTTCGGTGAGATCTGGCGAAACACGGACCTGCGGCTCGTGACTGGCCTGTACTGCGCGCAGACGATCGTCGCAGGCGCTTCGCTCGTATTCGGCATCGCCATTGCGGTCGACATCGTGAAGCACGGACCGCAGGGGGTCGGCTACCTCGATGCAGTCCTAGGGGTGGGCGCCATCCTCGGTGGGCTCTTGGCGATCTCACGCAGCCACAAGCATCGACTGGCGACTGACTTCGGGATCGGAGTCCTCTTCTGGGCGATCCCGTTGCTCTTGATCTCCGTCTGGCCGGTCGCGGTGGCTGCGTTTGCCGCCATGTTCATCATCGGCGGCGCAAATCCCATCGTCGACGTGAACGCGTCAACGATTCTGCAACGGCTCACTCCCGACGAAGTCCTTGGCCGAGTGTTCGGGGCCCTGGAAAGCGCTCTCATTTCGACTATGGCTCTGGGTGCCCTTCTGATGCCCCTGCTCATCTCATGGGTCGGCCTGCGTTGGGGCCTTGTGATCCTGGCGGGGCTCATCGTCGTGCTTGTCGTGCCTGGATTCGCACGACTGCGCAAGCTCGACAGCAGCCTGCGTCCCGCCGATGGTCTCGACCTGTTGCGCGGGGTCGCCCTGTTTGCGCCGCTGGATGGGCCGCTCCTGGAGAACCTCGCGAGGCGCACCGTGCTGGTCAACTTCATCGCGGGCGACGTGATCATGCGCGAAGGCGATCGGGGCGACCGCTTCTACGTCATCGACACCGGCGAGGTCTCGGTGACGCACGAGGGTCGCGAACTGCGGCGCGAGACCAAGGGTGAGTTCTTCGGCGAGATCGCACTTGTGCGTGACGTACCGCGGACAGCAACGGTCACCGCAGTGACCGACGTGACCCTGCGGGCACTCGAGCGAGATGATTTCCTGGCCGCCCTCGACGGCAACTCGGAAGTCCGCAGTGCAACCGACGACATCGTGTCGCGTCGCCTACCGACGGTGTAAGTGCCGTAAGTGTGGCTGCCTAGTCCATCGGTGGGTTGTAGCTGTGCGGTGGCTCCTCGCCAGGGTCTGTGTGCGGTGCGTACATCCGCCGGCGACCGACCGCGAACCACAGGATCAACGCAAGGATCCCGCAGAAGATTGGAAAGATTGTCCAGCCGATTTTGGCGCCCGTGGAACCGTTAGAGCGCCATGCATCGATCGCGACGATAAGCAGCACGATGACGCCGAGGCCTGCGTACAGAAAGCCGAACACGGGTCCGGAGTGGGTCGACACGGAGGTGTCCGCCAAGAGGGCCGTATACATGAGTACTCCTCTACGCCGTCTGGCCGTACATGGCCTTGCGGCCAACAACCAGCCAGATGATGAGCGCTGCAAGCGAACAGAAGAACGCGAAGACAGTCCACAGGACCTTCGCGCCAGTCGTGCCGGGCGACCGCCAAGCATCTATGGCCACGTACAGAAAGATGACGATGCCGACGATGGCGGCCAACACGGAAACCATGCTCAGACGTTAGCCCTGGACGGCGATACCCGGTGGCCAAATGACCCGCACGCTCAATCGGGCGTGTCGCTCACCCGGTACCGCAGGAGCACAACACCATTGCCAAACACCCGAGTCTCGATCAGATCGAGCGACTCCAACGTGTCCGCAGGCCAGAACAGTGGATTGCCGCGTCCCAGAACAACCGGGTGAACATAGATTCGGTACTCGTCGACCAAGCCAAGGCGTCGAAACGTGTCGAGAAGGGTTGGTCCGCCCACACAGAGGTCCCCGTCGTAACGGGCCTTGAGTTCGGCGACCTGCTCTGGCTGAACCTGCCGAACGATCGTGGCCGTGCCATCGAGATCACCCTGCAACGTCGTTGAATAGACGTATTTCGGAATCTCGCGCCAGATGCCCGAGAAGTCGACCACGACATCCGGAGCGTCAGGCTGCTCGTCAGCCGTAGGCCAGAACTCCTGCATGAGTTCGTAAGTACGACGACCCTCGAGCAATGCCCCGAACGACCGAACAGTGTCATTCATGTGGCGGTGCAACTCATCGTCGATTCGATGCCAATCGATCTCGCGATCGGGTCCCTCGATGAAGCCATCCAACGACATGCCGAGCATCGCCACCACGTTTCCCACAGCCACTCCTCACCAAGCTTCGTCGGACACCTTTTGCCATACCGACACGTGCGACGGACTCATTTCATCAAAGGTCGCACGGTTCCAGTCCGCCCAACGTTCGACGAGACGCATGCCGGCCAGCCGCGCCATGAGATCGAGTTCGGCCGGCCAGACGTACCGGAAGGGGATCGAGCGCACTGGCGACTCGGTCCGACCCGGCCGAACGTGGTGCGAGATCAGCCCTTGCGCGACGACGTCGTACTCGTCGATGCCAATGTGCTCGTCGGAGACGTGGAACGGCCTGAACCGCTCGCCCGCCGGCAAGCGTTGTAGTTCGGGCACGCTCACCTCGACGACGAAGTGACCGCCCACGACGAGGTGTGCGGCGGCTGATCTGAAGCACGCGACCTGCTCGTCCTGCGTCGTCAGATTCATGATCGTGTTGAAGACCAGGTAGACGAGAGCGAATTCGCCGTCGATGCGCGTCGTCGCGATGTCGCCGATTAGAACGGGGATGTCGCCACCACCAGGCTTGGCACGCAGCTGTTCGACCATCGCCGATGACAGGTCGATTCCATGGACCGACACTCCTCGTGCGGCAAGGGGAAGAGCGACTCGGCCGGTGCCGATTCCGAGCTCGAGTGCCTGACCATCGCCCGCCAGGTCGGCCAGGACGCTGACCGTTGCAGCGATGCGCTCGGGGGTCGCCATCTCGGCGACGTCCTCGTCGTAGGTTCGGGCGACTTCTGTACCAAACCAATCCCTGGGCATGCGGTCACGCTAGCCGCGCTGGCGCGTCCTTGCCGAGCCGAGGCGTCACCGCGCGAGAGCATGGCGCTGTGCCAGGAAATGCTGTGCCAGATGGTGCTGCGCCAGATAGTGCTGCGTCAGACAGTGATGGCAACCTGATCAGCCGCGGCCAACCACGCAGTACGGCGGCCGCCGCTTCGCTCGCCCGCTATGAGCACTTCGCGACCTTGCCCATCGTTTTGTCAGCGGTGCTACCGCTGGTCATCCCGCCGCAAAAGGGTGACCCATTCTCGGTCGCCGTAGGAATCGTCTCCTGGCTTGTCTTCCTCTTCGACCTGATCGTGCATGTCCGGTGGCTCAACCGTTATCTCTCGACGGGCCTGGGCCGGTTCGACCTCGCGATTGTCGTGCTCACCGCGCCGTGGTTCCTACTTCCTGGTGCCCAAGCTGGGGGCATCGTTGTCGTGCTACGACTAGCGCGACTTGCGCGACTGGTGGTGGCCAGCCGTGGTGCGAGGAACTTGTTTGCTCGGCTCGGGCGGGTGGCCATCGTGGCTGGACTCATCACACTGTTCGCCGCGATCACCGCCTACCACGCGGAACACATGGTCAATACGGAGTTCGCGACTTTCGGAGATGCGCTCTGGTGGGGAATCGTCACGCTCACGACTGTTGGCTACGGCGACATCGTTCCCGAGACGACCACGGGACGGCTTGCTGGCGTCGCGATCATGCTCACCGGCATCGCAGTACTCGGACTTCTCGCCGGAAGTCTGGCGAGCTTCTTCCGCCTTGAGCCGTCGAAGCCCTCTGAGCAGGATGGCGATGCTGCACCGGACATCGACACGGCGGATGAGTCATCTTCCGCCGAAGACGATGTGGGCCTAAGCGACGTATACGCAGAACTTCGCTCACTGCGCGCCGCGGTCGATCAACTCACGAACAAGCTCGAAGACGGCTGACCGCACTACGCCGGTGTCGTTAGGCAGACTCGGTGGCCGGCTCCCAATTCACTGCTAGCTCGTTGCGCTGACCGAACCGCTCGAGGTGTCGACCAGCGACGTCCTGCACCTGCGCTAACGACTCCGCGTCCTCCGCACTCGCGGTCAACTCGAGCACGCCGTCGCCACTGTGCAGCACGACTGTGCCGCTATTAAGGTCGATGCGGCCTTCACCATCTGCGTATTCGTATGTCGACCGGCGACCAAGGTGCTCACACAGCTGCTTGGCGTAGCGAGCAGGATTGTCGGTATTCACTTGGGCGATGGATGTCAGCATCAGATCTCGTTACCCCAGTAGTAGCGCGCGATCGTCTCCACGAGTCGCAACTTGGCCGTCTGTACATCAGCGGTCAGTGTCCCAGCGTTCGCGGACTGGGCGAAGCCGCCGTTCGTCGAGAACGCGATGTCGTCAGTCCCCCTCAGATCGACCACGGGGTCACACACCATCAGCAGGTCATCAACCTTCTCGACGTCAGCTGCCGTCACGTCGATGACACCGAGACTCACGACCAGGCCGGGGCGGACGAGCTTTAGCGGGATCCGTGCGCGTTCATCATCCGGGTAGTCGACGCAGACGCGATGAAACGATGTCGAGTTGAAGAAGGCCTCAGTTGCACCCTCGTGCCAACCCAACTCGGTCGTGGGAACCGGGCCCGCGTCACTGAGATCGAGACCCACGCGGAAGCTTTCGTCAGCGACCACCGCGCTCGGAATCTGCTCATCGATCGCGCTCATCGCGCGCAAGGTTGCGCCTGGATCGATTCCCAACGCGTCGAGCTGCTCACGACCAGCGACCGTCAGCAGTGGCGGGTACAGCGGATTGAGAAGTGACACGTACGCCACACCTTGCGCCGCAAGCGCTGAGATCTCAGCGCTGATGATGGCCGCGAGGGCAGATCCCGCCACAGCCGCGCGCTCCAGTCCGGCCGCGTCGGTGCCACTGCCTTGCACAGCGAGATAGCCCGGGGACGGCAGCGCAACGAAGACCGGACGCTGCGTCGTAGTAAGCACCGACGTGGCTTCGTCCTCTGCCAGGCGGCCGCGGGCCGCGGGATCGGCGCTCACGGAACGCCGTCGCGCGGTGGGGATCCCGGCGAGATCGGCGAGGGAGTGGTCGGCAATGCCGGGACCGAAGCCGTCCACGTTGTCGTACACAACGGATTCGAAGACGTCACGACGGAACTGACCATCCGAGACCGCAGACATGCTCAGCCGACGCTGGACCTGCACGACCGCCGCGATTGCCAGTTCCTCTGCCTCGTGAATGGCTGCCCGGTCTCCGCCCTCGCGCGCGGTGAGCAGTTCAGGCGGCCGGACCAGGCTGCCGTGGTGGTCAATGTGGAAGCCAAAGTCGTCAGCCACGGTGTGCTCCGGGTGCCCCTGCCCACGCGGGGAAGTCCATCGTGAACCCGGCCGCCTTAACGACCTCGGAGCAGATCTTCTCGTCCTCCTCGGCGCTGCCGCCCGAAATCCCCATGCCACCGACAAACTCTTCGCCGCGCTTGAGCGGGTACGCGCCCAGGGTGGCGACGACGGGCTGGTGACCCATGCGTGCAACCTGACTGAAAAAGACCGGATCCGAATCGGACCAGCCTTTCAACATGAAGGTCGGTCGCTGCATCACGGCTGCGGAGTACGCCTTTGCAAGCGCGATGCTGGGAGTCAATGGCCTCGCCCCGTCCATCCGGTCAAGCGCCACGAGATATCCGCCCGCGTCAACGATCGCGACCGAGAACGCCTTGCCCAATTCAGTGGCGGCCTTCTCCGCTGCCTCGATGAGTTCGTGCGCCTGTTCGAGTGGGACTCTCACGCTGTTACCTCCGCGTACACGTCATCAAGGAATGCGGTCAGGGCCGCGTTGAACAGATCGGGGCGCTCGAAGTACATCGAGTGCGGTCCATCGGGGACAACGTTGACTGCAACTCCGGGAAGAAGTTCAGCCGCACGTCGCACCGTCGCAGCACTCAGAACAGCATCGCGCTCTCCCGCGAGCAGCAGCACCGGAAAGTCGACCGACGCAAGCGTGTCCGCTGTCGGACCATCGGTGTTCAGGTTCGTCAGGTCCGCCATCTTCGCGGTGTTGAAGGTCCCCATCTGCTGGAAGAGGAAGGTCTTGTCCGGCCGTTCCCGTTGGAAGTCAGGACTTAGCAGTCGGTCGATCACCGCCATGCTCTCTGCCTTGGCGCGGTCCGCCTTCACCAATTCCGCCAATTCCGGGTGTGCTAGGCCGCCCAGTGAGTGCGCGAGGACCACCCCCGCTACTCGCTCGGGATGCCGCAACGCGGTCTTCAGCGCTGCGGCGGCACCAATCGACTGACCAACCAGGACAGTCCGGTCCACTCCATCGGCCCGAACCGCATCAAGGACAGCAGCGATGTCCTCGACGAACAACCGGGCGTCCAACGCCCCCGGCTCGATCACACCAGCGGAACGACCGAAGCCGCGCAAGTCAACGGTGATGACAGTGAAGCGGCCACGCAATGCCGCCACCTGCTGCCACCACGCCATGTGGTGCCCACCGGAGCCGTGCACGAACATGACCGCCGGCCCCGCACCGTGCTTCTCGTAGTAGATCGGGACTTCGTCCGATGCCTGCGCAATCGGCATGCTCAGGACTCCTTGGCTGCGAGCTCTGTGCGCGCATCGTTCATGTTGTTAGCACCGGACTCTTCTGCAGGCTTCTCGATGTCGTGTCCCGGGGCGTCCGCCTTCATCCACGGCGGCGGCCACTCGACCGGCGTGTACTGGCGGCGCGCGTGATAAACGAGTTCGATCATCGTGTGGTCGGGGTCGTGGATGTAGCAGAACTGCGAGTTGTTCTCCGGGCGGGTGATCGGACGGGTGTGCCTGATTCCGAGGTCGTCGAGATGCGACAGGAAGCCGTCCCAGTCCTCGACCTCGACGGCGAAATGGTACGGCGCCATCCGGTCCATCTCGTCGACCGGCGTGAAGTGCAGGTCGAAGTTGCCGCGCGTCATAAGCACGACCTTGGTGTTGCTCTTGGGCTGCACGTACTTCATACCAAAGACCTTCGTGTACCACTCCTTGGTGCGCTCTGGGTCAGTGGTTGGAAAATTGACGTGATGGATGTACGCCGGTCGCTCACTCACGACAGGACCTCCTGGACGACGGGATTGCTCAATGTGCCGAGGCCGGTAATGGAGACCTCGACTGTGTCTCCGGGTACGAACGAGGGTGTCTCGTCCGTGCCCATCCACAGCACGTCGCCTGGGGACAACGTGATGTAGCGCGAAATCTCGCGGATGTACTCGTAAGGATCGAAAATCATGTCTCCGGTCGGGAAGGTCGTCTTGACCTCGCCGTTGACGGCCACGGTTGTAGTGCTGTGCAACGGGTCCACATCGGTCACGATGCACGGCCCCATGGGCTTGAACGTGTCGGAGTTCTTCGACCGCCAAAACGTTCGGTCAGAGCGCTGCCACGCCCGGGCACTCACATCGTTGCCGATCGTCCAGCCGAGAACGGCTTCGCGCGCTTCCGTCGGCGTGCAATGCCGGACGGTCTTGCCGATGACGGCGACCAACTCGCCCTCGGCGTCGAGCGGCTCCTCGAAGTCGGCTGGTCGAACGATCGGATCCCCGTGAGCGATTAGGGCGTTGTTCGCGCGATAGCCGACTTCCGGTCGATCGGCCACAGGCGCACCTGCATAGCCCTTGGCATGAGCGCGTGCAGCATGCGCGCGGTAATTCATTCCGACGCAGAAGAAGGTTCGCGGCTCGACGGGCGGCAGCAGCGACAACTCTGCGAATGGAAGGGCATTACCAGCCGCTTCTCCTGCACCGTCAAAGGGCGTGCCATCTACAGGCTGCGCAACGTCGCCTTCGACGATTGCAAAGCGGGGCCCATGCGTGTCGCGATACCGGCACCAGATCATGGCGCCAACTTGTGCGACACACGTTTGGTGACGAGGTAACCGGCTAGACCTTCGGGTCCGCCCTCGCGCCCGTACCCGCTCTCCTTCACGCCACCGCTGGGGGCTTGAGGCACCGAGCCGCCGCAGTGATTGATCGAGAGGATGCCGGCATCGAGTGTGCGAACCAGCTTTTCCGCTGTCGCGGCCGACTCGGTGAATCCATACGCAGCAAGCCCGTAGGGAAGCGCGTTGGCCTTCGCCAGCACATCATCGAGATCGTCGAACGCAATGATCGGAGCGAGCGGGCCGAACGGTTCCTCACTCAAGAGGTCTGCGTCATCGGGCACGTCCGTCAGCAACGTCAACGGGTAGAAGAAGCCCTTACCATCAGGAACCGACCCGCCGGTCAGCACCTTTGCACCCTTGCCCACCGCGTCGGCGACGAGTCGGTGGACGCCTTCACGCCGACGTTCGCTAGCGAGTGGTCCCATCTGGACGCCTGTCTCATGACCGGGGCCAACCTTGATTGCCTTCGCGGCTGAGACAAACTCGTCGACGAAGGCGTCGTAGATGTCACGGTGAACGTAGATGCGACTGGGCGACGTGCAGACCTGGCCAGCGTTGGCGACCTTTGCTCGCACCGCAGCGCGAGCCGCCGCACGTGTGTCGGTGTCACTGCACACGATGACTGGCGCATGACCGCCGAGTTCCATGACCGCTGGCTTCATCACTTCGGCAGCCAGGCCCGCGATGTGCTTGCCGACGGGGACCGAGCCGGTGAACGCAATGAAACGAATACGCGGATCGGCGATCAACTGGGACGAGATGTCCTGCGGCACCCCAAAGACCACGTTCAGCACGCCAGCGGGCAACCCCGCTTCGTCGAACGCGGCCGCGAGTTCACACGCAGTGCCCGGCACTTCTTCCGAGGGCTTAATGACAATCGTGCAGCCCGCAGATAGGGCGGCGGCGATCTTTCGCATCGGGCCACCGGCCGGGAAGTTCCAGGGCACAAGCGCTGCGACCGGACCAACCGGGTAACGACGTACCGAGAGCACTTCGCTCGTGGCAGACGGGATGATCCGCCCGTATGCCCGGCGGGCCTCTTCGACATCCCACTCGAGCAAGGTGGCAGCGCGATGCGCCTCGCCCCGCGACTCGGTCAGTGGTTTGCCTTCTTCGAGGGTCATCACCTCACCGATGCGATCTGCCCGCTGATGCAGCAGCGCAGCCGCGCGTCGCAGGATCGCGGAACGCTCCTCGGGAGGCGTTGCTGACCACGGCCCGAAGGCTCGATCCGCGGCTTCGATTGCGCGCTCAACGTCGTCGGCTTCCGCGACCGGCACCTGGCCGATGACTCGCTCGGTCGCTGGGTCGATCACGTCGAAGGTTCGACTGGCTGATCCTGATGTCCATTTGCCGTCGATGTAGAGGCCGAGTTCGCGGTAGGCCGGTGAGGCGGTGGTCCCTGGGTCGGCAGTCTGCGTCATTGCGCAGCCTCCTGCTCACGATTGCTGGCCAACTGCCAGATGTGGTGGGGCGGCGCCGGGTCATGGAAGTTCGGGCCGTACGAGTCATCCACCCGGTCCATGTCGGCGGCAAACTCCACTCGCCCACCACAGGGCGCATGCACGAATCGGAAGACATTGGACCCAACCGTGTGCCGACCGAGTTTGCGTGCTTCCCGCCACCCTTGCTCGATCATGTGATTGGCGCCAACCACAACCTGGTCAAACCCTTCGACCTCAAAGGCACAGTGGTTGATTCCGGCCTTGTCCGGCCGGTGACACAGCAACATCGTGTGCTGATCTGCGTCCCCATCGGCGCGCATGAAGACACCCATAGCCGGCACGTCATCAGTGATGACGAAACCGAGTCGATCGAGGTAGAACGCCCGCGCTTCCTGCAGGCCCTCCTTCTCGATGTTCAACGCGACATGGCACAACCGCAACGGGTGCACCGGACCGGGGTACGTGCGCGCTTCGTTGATTCGGGTCACATCGCCCATGCGGTTGTATCCGACTTCGTCGATCTCGAGGTCATTCGGATGCACCAAGGTGACGCCGACGCCGAAGCCACTCTCGTCGATCGTGTGCGCGACGCCGTCTCGCACTGAGACCTCGCGGTCTGCACCAAGCTTCGGCACGATGGCGTCCATCGACTCCTGCGAGTCCACTCCCCACACCACCTCGCGCAGCGTGCTCCCTTGCTCGACGGCCGGGGGAAGCGATGGGTCGTCGATGGGCAGCAGTTCGATGACTTGGCCCACGCGCGTGTGCAGTCGCACGCCAGGCTGATCGTCGTTGATCTGGGTCAATCCAAAGTCCTCAAAGAAGCGGGCGCACTCGTCCACATCAGCCACGCCATACACAACGCGCTCGACGCGAACGACAGACACGAATGCCTCCATCTGGACTATGTCGAGCCTATGTACCGTTTTGGGTTGGCTCAACGCGCACGGAGAGACTTCGGCGCACTCATTCCTTGCAGGAAACGCCCCAAGTGGGCCGCGTCACGCTCACAGTCTCTACGGGCGCGAACATCAGGCGTCCACGGTGTCCTGAAAGTCCTCGACGGTCAGCGACATCAGGGGTGAGGGCCGCTCGATTGGGTGCTCCCGGAACCATTCCGCGACAAAGTCGAGCAGGAGCCGCACTCGCGTCAACGTGTAGCGACCGGGTGCGTAGATGGCATAGAGCGAACGGGGCGGGACCGCGAAGGCATCGAGCACGGGGATCAGCTCACCGTCGCGGAGCTCCTTCAGAACAGACGGAACCGGCAACATGCTGATCCCACGTCCCGCTACGACCGCCTTCTGCAACGTGAGGTAACTGTTGGAGATGAAGGCCGGGTCCGAGACCTTCAGGTTCACGATGCTGCCGTTTTCCTGAAGTCGCCAGATTGGGTAGTTCGAATGGAGGAGACAGTCATACTGCATGAGCTCAGATGGCGTCGCAGGCGATCCCGCGGCCGCGATATATGACGGCGCTGCACAAACCAGGAACTCAAGGTCCGCGACCTTTTTGATGAGCAGCCCGGAGTCGCGCACTTGCTTGGTATGAAAGGCAATGTCGTAGCCGCGATCGAGAAACTCGTGCGGACGATCGGACATTCCGCCCACTTCGAAGCGGATCTGGATCTTCGGGTACTTGACCGCAAAGGCCGCGATCGCGTCTCCGAGATCGAGGCTCCCGATCCACTTCGGCGAGATAACCGAGAGCGCGCCTTCCGGCTTGTCTCGCATCCCCCGCAACGCAGAGTCCTCGTCGTCCATCTCGTCCAGGATGCGCGCTGCGAACTCGGCGTACCGGCCGCCGGCTTCGGTAAGGGTGACATTGCGAGCGGTGCGGTTGACGAGCCGGATACCTACCTGACGCTCAAGCTCAGCGATGTGTCGGGAGACCAGGGAGCCGGAAATGCCCAGCGCACGTGCGGCCTCGATGAAACTGTTCGAGTGCGCGACGCCAACAAAACTGCGCATGACCGTGATGCGGTCCATTGCCCTCCCTTACATCGCGAGCAACTGAAAGCGGGCTACAGATTCAGGATAGGCGCGAAATCTGGACGTCCGTGCCCATAGGCGCGGATCGGGGCGGTTCAGGCGGCCGCGAAGGTGGCATCGACGATCCTGTCCTGGTCGATGTCGCCGGTGAGCTCGGCCACGACCTGGCCTTCGCGCAGCACCAGGACCCGATCACAGAGCACCGCGAGATCTGCGGCATCGATCGAGGCAACGATCACGCCGCGGCCCTTGCGGGCTGCATTCCGGATCGCGTCGATGATGTCGTGACGAGCGCCGACGTCCACCGCCTGAGTGGGTTCCTGCAGCACTAGGAGGTTGGGGGCTCCGGCCAGCCACTTCCCGAGCAGCACCTTCTGCTGGTTCCCGCCCGACAGTGTCCAAACCGGCGCCTTGGGATCAGGCGGCTTGATGTCGAGCTGTTTGATCATCGTTTCGGCTTCGTCGTCCTGCCAGGCGTCGCCGATGCGAAGGTGGGTTCCCTTGATGCGCGCCCGCGGCAGCGTGATGTTCTCAGTGACCGACATCTCCGCGGCCAGACCCTCGTCGAGTCGGCGACTCGGCACAAGTGCGACGCCCGCGTCGATGAAGTCCTCGGTCGAACCGCGCCGCTCGCTCAACGACAATGTGCGACCTTCCACCACAAGGTCACCGGCCCGTGCACGTCGCGCACCTCCGATCGCATCCGAGAGCTCCTCCCAACCCGAACCCACCAACCCGGTAAGTCCCACGATCTCGCCGCGTCGAACCTCAAGATCGAAGTCGCGCACCTGCCCGACGGTCACACCCTTCACCGATGCGACGACGTCGTCGCGCGCATGACTGCTGATGCGCCCATGGGACACAAGATGCCGGCCGAGCATGAGCCGCATGAGGCCGGCTTCATCGGTCTGCTTCGTTGGGATTCCGCTTTCGACGACCTGTCCGTCGCGCAGGACAGTGACCCGGTCTGTGGTCTCGACCACCTCTTCAAGCTGGTGCGAGATGAGGACGACTGATGCACCGCCATCAAGCACCGAGTCGACCAACGAGTAGAAACGTGCTCGTGCCTCGCGACCGAGGGCGCGGGTGGACTCGTCGAAGATGATGAGGCCACCGCCGGGGCGGTGATCCTGCAACGCACGGGCGATGGCGACCGCCGCGCGATCCTCGGCACTCAAGTGGCCGACGGGTTCGTCAATGTCCAGCGAACGCCCAAGTCGGGCGAGGACATCGCGGACCGCTTCTTGCTCGGCCCGCTTGTCAATCTTGTGAAAGATACCTCTGGCTTGGTAGCGACCGAGTCGCACGTTCTCCCAGACGGTGCGGTCGTCCACCAGCCCCAGGTTCTGGTGGACGACCGAGACTCCCGCCGCACGCTGGGCGGACGGGTTGATGGGCAATGGAAGTACCTGCCCATCAACCCGCACCGATCCGCCCGGATCGGGTGTGTACACGCCGGTGAGGATCTTCACCAACGTCGACTTGCCACACCCGTTCTGACCAACAAGGCCGTGCATCTCCCCAGGCGCGACCGACAGGCTCACCTCGCGCAGCACGCGTGCGGGACCAAAGGTCTTCGAAAGATGCGAGACGTCGAGGCGGTCTGGGACCGCAGCGATTGCCTCAGTCGGCATCGAGGTCATCTAACTTTCGTCCTGTCGATCAGCTGACGCCCCAGAGCGACAGGAACTTGGCCTGGTAGGAGTTATCGCCCCACCATGCACCCGACGCCTGCGCTGCCGGAGTGACCGTGACCGAGCCGATGTTGGTCTTGTCGAAGAGACGGGTCGGAATGGTCTCAGTGACCGGACCACCCTTTGTCGCCATCCGCAACATCTGGTCGGTCATCGCCCACGAGAAGTACGCGTTGTCTACGGCGACAGCAGCCTTGAGGGAGGAGTTCCCACTAGCAATCAGACCGAGGCCGTTGGTCGTTGCAGCACCGACCGACGCGCTGATCTGGGCTGACTTCCCGGACTGCTGGATGCCTTGCAGGGTCGGCTGGAGCGAGTCCTCGAACTCGATCATGTAGTAGTCGACATTCGGATTGGCCAGGATGTTCGAACTGGTCTGCGATGCGAGCAACGCGTTCGTTGAGGCCGTCACTTGCTTGACCGAGATCGTGCAGCCCGGGCAGTTCTGCTGGTAGATCGGCAAGGATGCCTGGACATAGCCGATCGCTGACGGGTTGTCCGTCTCCTCGGCGAGGATCGCATTGGCCTTGCCGTTGGAGTCCGCGATCATCCACCACGCGAGCTGGCTCGGCATGTCGATCGGTCCAGAGATCCAGGTGAGCTCGTTCGAGTTAGTGGTACCGGCGGGAGCGACCTGGTCAGCGATGATGATCGGAATGCCCTTGCTCTTGGCGCTGTCCAGGGCGTTCTGGGCCATGCCGTATGGAATCGCGTCGAGGATCATGCCGGCGGCGTTAGCGGCGACGGCCTGCTGGACGCACGCAGCGATTGCACTCGGCTGCGTCTTGCCGTCGCAGATCTGCACAGTCACGCCAACCTTGGCGAATATGACCTTGAGCGCAGCGCCCTGGGCGGCAAACGTCGGGATGAACGAGGCCAGCGGAATGTAGTAGACGGTCCGGCCCTTCAGCGAAGCCACATTGCTCACGCTGGCGCTGGGACCGCGTAACTCGTGGTGAGCGCCTGGTACTGCGTCACCATCTGCTGCGCTTTCGCAACACCGGCGGCACCGGCATCCGATGCCGAAGGGCTCGAACTTGGACTAGACGAACTCGAACCACAGGCGGCGAGCAGGGCGAGACACGCCATGCCAGCGATCACGGGCAAGGTGCGGCGAACGCGACGGCTCGCCCTGCGCTTGACCCGCGGCGATGAATCCGCGATCGGAGCGGTCATGAATGGACCTCCAGGTAACGAGCCACGTCAGTCGAACGAGGCTCAGGACGGATCGGTGAAGGGACGGGTGGGCCGAGGCCCGGTGTCGATCAGGTGCCTTTTCGTTGGAGCAGGGTGGAGATGGTGACGGCGATGACGAGCACGCCGCCGTAAAAAACCGGCGACACCCAGACGTCCAGCCCCAGCAGCTGGAGGCCGAGGATTCCGGTCTCGAGGAAATAGATGCCGATGAACGTTCCGATCGGGTTGAACCGACCGGGATCGATCATCGCCGTGCCGAGGAAGACCGCCGCGAAGACCGGCAGCAGGTAGCTGTCCGACGTCGTTGCGTTGTAGCCACCGAGTGCCGCCACTGCGATAACAGCGCCCACACCCGAGAACAAGCTGGCGAAGACGAACGAGCCGAAACGGATCCGGTTCACTCGAACACCGGACAGTCGGCTCACTTCGCGGCTCGCGCCGACAAATCGCATGTGCCGTCCGAGCGGGGTGAAGCCCAGGACGTACGTGATGATCGCGACCAAGGCGACGCCGTAGTAGAACGAGATCGGCAATCCGCCGATGTTGTAGAGGGCGATCTTGCTGAAGCTGGACGGCAGACCGGACACCGTGTTGTCGTTGGACATCCACAACGAGATGCCGAGCAACAGTGTGCTCATGCCAAGCGTGACAACGATCGTGTTCACGCGAGCGACCACGACCAGCACACCGTTGACCACGCCCACCACCAACGCAGACACGATCGCGACGACTGAGGCCATCCAAACGTTCCAGTGGTGATTGATGACCAGCACTGGCAAGACGGTGGCGGCCAATCCGAAGACCGACGGCACGGACAAGTCGACGAACTCTCCGACGACGATCGTGACTAGCAGCGCCATCGACATGAAGACGAGTGGTTGCTGCGAGCTGAAAATGGTCTGGAACGTCGCCCGCTTGAAGAAGAGGTCTGGCTCAGCCGCGGTGTAGACGCCGATCATGACGATCCAGACCCCGATCACCGCATAGCGGGCGCCGAAGGTGCGCACGCGCGGTCCCCACGGCGAAGCAGTAGCGGGCGTGGCCGACGTAGCCGAGGACGTCGAGACAGTCCCCTCCTCGTCGCTCGTTGCCGTCCGCTCGTCCTGATCCGCCAATGCCATCAGCCCGCCTCGGCCTTTACGGCTGGGTCGACGCGGGCGTAACCACGGATATCGGGGAACGGCGGTTCGCGATCGGACTGCAGGTCTACCTGGAACGTATTCAGCAACATCGCCAGCATGCTGAAGTTGCCGAGGCAACCGATGGTGTCAACCAGACCCTGCTCACCGAACTCCGCAAGTGCGGCGGCAAAGGTTGCGTCGTCCACGAAATGGTCATCGAGGACTTGGGAGCAGAAGTCGTAGAACGCCTTGTCGGCGTCGTTGGCGAAGGTCGGCGTGCGCTTCTCGGCGAGGTCGCGGATGACCTGCGGGTCCAGGCCGGCGGCAATCGCCTTCTCGGAGTGGGCGTTCCACGAGTACTGGGCATCGAAGTGGCGCGCGGCCATGAGCAAGCTCAACTCGCGCAGTCGCTCGGGCAGAGCCGACTCAAATCGGCAGTCGGCGCCCAGTTCGTCCACCCGCTCGCACAGATCCGGGCTGCGCAGCCAGACCAGAAACGGGCCCCGAGTGCCTCCGCGCTTAGCCGTGATGCGCGCACTGATCTCCGCCTGCCGTTCTGTCAGGTCGCCAAGAGCCGGGAGTCGCACGACGAAGCCTTTCCGCATGGATCTGTTGATGTCTTCGTAACACTGGGGTCACTTTCGAGCCGTGTCCATCACTAGACGGCAACAAGTGGGCTTCTGATCTGCAGGCAATGTCTTCGCACTTGGCGTTCTTCGTGTTCCTGAGCGTGAACCAGGGGCACTTACGATGGCGACATGACAGTTGTGAAGGCCTCCGAGACCCCGCTGCTCGACCGCGGCGGCGGCGTCCGAACGCTCCCGCTAGCCACTCGTGCAAGCGTCAGCGAGGACAACAAAGTCACCACGGGCATCAGCACGTACCCGGTGGGCAGCGGCGCTCCCCTGCACACGCACAACTGCGACGAGCACGTCATCCTCTTGTCAGGACTGGCCGAGGTCGAGGTCGACGGCGTCATTACGCCGATCGAGCCAAACGACTCGACCTACGTCGAATCGGGCATTCCACACGCCTTTCGCAACATCGGAGACGAACCCATGGTGATTTTGTGGGTTTATCCGGCCGCAGTCGTGACGCGGACGTTCTGCGACACCGGTGAGACGGTCGAGCACCTGTCCGACGCCGACCTGATGGTCGACGCCAGCCACCGCAATCAATAGCGGCACGACTAACGAGGTTTTCGCGTGCCGGCTAGGCCAGTGGTTCCGGCGCCTTGATGCCGAGCGCGTCCGCCGCCGCGGTCAGTTCGTTCCACACCTTGGGGCCAAGTGGCACCCCGTTTGCACTTCGTTCGGCATAGGTCCGAGTGCCGCGCTCGCCAGGAATCAGAATCTCGGTAGCCTCGTCGCTGCGGGGCAACGCTTTGATCGCGGCCAACGTCGCGTCAACGGTTGCGGTGAACTGCTCCAACGGCTGGAACGCCGAGATATCGATCGCGAGCAGCGAACCGTTCTGACGGTGACGACGACCCGCGGGGTCACCGCTGTGATACTCGCTGACGATGGGGTTCGCGACCATCGCGCTCGTGAGTAGCTCGAAGACCAAGCTCATGCCTGCGCCCTTCGCGCCGCCGACAGGAAGCGGTATCGCAGCCTCAGCCGCGTCAAGCGTTGGTTCGCCGTCCTTCGTCAGCGCGACGCCCGGTTGCAGTGGCGTGCCCGCGGCTTTCATCTGAGCAAGTCGGCCCAACGCGACGACCGCAGTCGCCATGTCCAAGAGCACCGGATCGCCGCTGCCCGTGGGCACGGCCACGGACAACGGACTTGTTGCTACGCCAGCTGCCTTGGAGCCGACGTAGGCCATGTTCGGCACACCGGCCACGAGACCAAGTCCGGCCATACCGGCCGCGGCGATTTGGATGTGTAGAAGCCGATCGCGCCGGTGTGCACCGTCGAGCGCACGGCCGCCCACGCGATACCCGTCTCACGAGCTGCGGCCACAACCTCGTTGGCCGCTCGCGCCATGGCGACCGGACCAGGCGCGGTGTGCGCGTCGACCAGCACGAGAGCCGATCGTGGATGCGTGACCTCAACGCTGGCCTTCGGGTCGGACTGTCCCTTGTCGAACAGCTCAAGGTAGCGGGGTACGCGGGACACGCCGTGCGAGTCGACACCTCGCAGATTCGCCCAGACCAAAGTGTCGGCGACGGTCGACGCATCTTCTTCTGAGCTGCCACGCGCGACGAACACATCGCGGACAAGCGTGCGCAGCTCGGTGGCGTCTACGCGGACCTTTGCTGGCGGCATGCCGAACTCCTCGTGAGTGTGATGCGCACGGTGGCGCTGAAGGTGCTGCTAACGACTGACGTGAACGGTCAGAACCGCAGATACGCCATCTGCAACCTTGGCGAGCGCACTGCTCAAGGGCCTTGTCCAGTTCACCAATCGACTCGACTCGACGGCCAAACGACTCCGCATGCCTCGGCGATCTCGGTGGGGATCGGGTTGCCCTTCCAGCGAAACGCCGTAGAACGTCTTCGTCTCCACGGCCGCACCCTTGGGGTACGCGCGCAAGTGGTTGAACTTCATAGAGAGGTAGAGATCGTTGGTGAAGACAACGACCAGCAACGGCAAACCGACAGTCTTTGCGGCCATCAGCGCCTGGACGTAAGGGTTATAGAGCAACGCGCCATCGCCGATCGTCAGAACCACCATTCGCTCGGATACCGCGAGCTTCACACCGAGCGCGACACCGGTGCCCTTGACCAAGTCCACCCTGCACGTAGTGGTACCTGCCAGCGGTCCCGGCGGCTAGGTACTGCGCCACCAGCCGGCTGTGCGTGATCGTCTCGTCAACGACGATCGCGTCGTCAGGGATCGGCTTCGCGCAGCGCTCGCAACGAGCGCGATCGGATCGACACAGATCAAGCGCCGTCGGTCGCTTTTGCCTCCGCGGCCTGCGGCGCGCAGTCGCAGCCTCGGCGTGCGCGGACGAGACGTCTTGCACTCGTTGGATCGCGGTTGCAGTTCGCGCGGTGCCCTCGCCCACCAAGCGTTGGGACAACTCGTTCAACGCGGCTGCTGTCTCGCCCCCGATGTATCGATCAGCGTTGAGGATCTGATAGGCGATGTGCGGTCGTTGCGCGACCTCGTCGATAACCAACGTCTTGGCACGCTCTGGTGCCGATGACGGCGGGTACCACGGAGCGCGACAGTTGACGAGCACGACGAGGTCCGCGTCCTTCGCGACGGATGCCGCGTCGCCGCCAGCGTGCAGCGGGTGTGAGCGCGGGAAGTTCGAACAGATCGCTGACTGCGGTTCGACGACTGGCGCGCCAAGGGCTTCGGCAAACGCAACGAGTGACTCAAACTGCTCGGGTGTTCGCCCGCCCGCCTCAGTGATGATGACCGGCTTGCGCGACTCGCGAAGCATGTCCATCGCGCCGGCCAGATCCTCGTCACTGGCAACCACACGCGCGCGCGGTGCGAGCGGCGTGGCCGCCAACCGGCGACCATTCGGCGAGCAGCACCTCTACGGGGACGTTGACGTAAACCGGACCTGCAGGAGCGGTGGCCGCAATCTCCGCGGCCCGCGCGACCATTCCGCGCACGACCGCGACATCGGCCGCTTCGTTGGACCACTTCGTGAACGGCATCGCGATCTGCTGTGGACCGCCAACGATCGAGAGATTGCGGTACCACTGTGAGCCGGGGTCGGGCCCAGCCGCGTCGCCGTAGCCGGTCGACTCCCCAGAACACACGACCATCGATGCGCCAGCGAGCAATGCGCCATGTATCGCGTTGGCGCCTTGAAGCAGACCGGCGGCCGCGTGCAGCAGCACCACCTGCGGACGACCGGTGACGATGGTGTAGCCCGTCGCCATTCCGACCGCCAGCGTCTCGTGGGTCAGGTCGAGGTACGCGGGCGAGTCGATGCCATCGCCCTTCGCGCGTGCCAACGCCTCCCATACGGGGGCCCATTCAGACCCCGGTGAGGAGAACACGTAGTCCGCGCCGATATCGCGGCAGGCTTGAAGTAGCGCCTCACCGCCGTCAGGTCACGACCTCAGACTGCCCTGCCGACAGTGCGTCTGACGAGTCCTGGTCCGGCACCGGCTCAGGCGCCGGTCGAGATTTCGGCCGGGATCGGCCAGCCGAGTACCTCGCAGATGCCGCGACCCATGATCCACTCAAGCTCTCTCTTCAGTGAAAGAGAAGTACTTGGTGAATTGCTCGATCGTGTCGGTGTAGGTCAGACCGTGACCCATTAACCGCGTCAGGTCGGTGCCCCAGAAGCAACGCTGCGGCCCCATCTTGTCGACCATCTCGCGCACGTACTTCTCGATGTTGAGGTTCGGGAACGGCTGGGTCGAGTAACCCGGGATCGCCGACACCTTGACGTAGATGTTCGGGTGCGTGTGCAGGTCGGCCGTCTCCTGGACCCAGTAGCCGATCGCGTCATCAACGCACCGAGCCATGATGCCCATGTGGTCGATGATGATCTTCAAGTTCGGGTGCTTGTCTGCGATCTGACCGAGTTCGACCTTCCAGATCGGCGCATGCACCATCGTCGGGATCTCGAGCTCTTCGGCAAGCGGCCAGTACCAGTCGTTGGTGCCGTCGATCATCCAGTTGCGGTCGATCGGTCGGTGAAAGGTCAGCCGAGTGCCCTTGATGTGCGGGTTCTGCGCGAAGTCGCGCATCATCGCCGCGCCCTCCTCGGGCTTGTTCTGCGGGATGCGCGGCCATGATGCCGAATCGATCCGGGTGTGCCTCGCATGCCTCCAGCGCGTAGTCGATGCGATCGCCTTCCCACGACGGCGGGAGAATCAACGCACGCGAGACACCCGCTTCGTCCATGAGTGACAGACACTCCTCGTAACTGAATGCCTCCTCACGATGTCCGTTGAGCCGAATGCGCTCGCGTGCACCCGGCACCCACGGACGGTCCGGAGTCTCCTCGAGCCAGATGTGGACTTGAGAGTCGACGATGAACACAGGTCACCTTCCTACGGGGCTGGCGTGGCTAGGTCGGCCTGCACTCGGCCTACGACGTATCGGGCAATGGCAAGGGAAGCGGTAGCGCCGGGCGATGGAGCGTTGCGCAGCGACAGGACTCCGTCGCCGCCGCCGAAGCGGAAGTCATCGACCAACGAACCATCGGCGTCGACTGCTTGTGCGCGCACGCCAGCGGGAGCAACTACGACGTCCTTCATGGTCAACCACGGAATGTAGGTACGTGCTTCGGCGACGAACGAACGACGCCACAACGAGCCACGCATCTCATGCACCCCGGTCCGCCAGTGCTGGCGTGCGAGCTTGCGCATCGCCCGCGATCGCACGAGTGCGCCCACATCAGTCGACTTCACCGTCGAACGCGTGTACCCCTCGCGGGCAAAGGCGAGGACGGCGTTGGGGCCGAGGTCAATGTGACCGTCGACGCGGGGAGTGACGTGAACACCTAGGAATGGGTACTGCGGGTCGGGAACTGGGTAGATGAGATGGCGTACCCGGGCCTCGAGGCCGGGCCGAAGCCGGAGGTACTCGCCGCGGAACGGCACGATCTGGGGATCCGGCCCATCCCCCGCCAGCTCTGCCACCCGATCGCTTTGCAAGCCCGCGCAGATCACGAGCTGGCTGACCAGCGTGCTCGCGGATCCGGCCTGCACCCACACGCCAGCCCGCTGACGACTGATGCCGCGAACCTCGCAGCCCAGTCGAACCTGACCGCCGGACGCGACGACATCATCGGCGAGCGCTCGAGTCACGGCCGGGTAGTCGATGATCGCCGTCGTCGGCGAGTACAACGCAGCCACCCCGGTAGCTCCTGGCTCGAGGTCTTGGATCTCAGCAGCCGTGAGCCAACGCAGGTCAGGCACCCCATTGGCCACGCCACGACGCTCCAACTCGCGCAGTCGCTCGACTTCGATGGCGTCTCGAGCGATGACCAACTTGCCGATCTCGCGGTAGTCGATGCTCTTCGTCGTGCTGTACGCCTTGAGCAGGTCCACGCCTTCGCGGGTGAGTTTCGCCTTGAGGCTGCCCGGCGTGTAGTACAGGCCCGAGTGCACTACTCCCGAGTTGTGACCCGTCTGGTGCTGACCGACCGCAGTCTCCTTCTCGAAGACGATGACCTTGTGATCCGGGTATGTCACGGCCAGGCGCGCGGCAACCGCGAGCCCGATGATGCCGGCTCCGACGACACCGATCGTCGACTGCGCCGAGATCGCGCCGTCGGCATGGCAGGCTCACCATGCGTGCCTGACCGCCGCGGTCTTCAGCCGCGTGTAGAAGCGCATACCGCTCGCGCCTTGCTCCTTAAATGGCGAGCCCGAGTCACCGAAGCCGCCGAAGGGCTGGTGCACGTCCCACCCGGCAGTCGGCAGGTTGACTGACACCTGGCCGGTGTCGACACGGTCGATGAAGGCCTGCGCAGCGCTGCAGATCGCGGGTGAAGATGGCCGAGGCCAGACCGTAGGCCGAGTCATTAACCAGGTCGATGGCCTCATCGACACCGTTGCACGTCGTGATCGCGAGCACGGGTCCGAAGACCTCCTCGCTCCACAGCTGCATGTCGCTGCGTGACGCCGTTGATGAGCGTGGGTGCAACGAACGATCCATGCGCGAGCGGCTCGTCGGTGGGAGCGGCTCCCCCAGTGAGAACCCGCGCACCCTGCTGCTGGGCCATCGCCACGAACCCCAGAACGCTGTCACGATGTCTGCACTCACGACCGGGCCCATCGTGGTGGCCGGATCGAGGCCGGAACCGAGCAACCAGTGACTCGACGCGCGCGCGCAGAAGCTCAACAAACTCATGCGCAATCGACTCATCGAGCACGAGGCGGCTAGTCGCCGTGCATCGTTGGCCACTCTGCGCGAACGCGGCTGCGCTGACCGTCGTCGCAGCCATCTCGAGGTCGGCGTCAGCCAGTACGACAGAAGCATTCTTGCCACCCAACTCAGCCTGCAACCGCACGCCGCGGCCGGCCAACTCACGCTCGAAGATCCTCCCAACAGCGGTCGAACCGGTGAACGTCACAGCAGACAGATGCGGGTCGTGCAGCAACGCACCGGACAACTCCCGGCTGCGGCCCGTCACCGTGTTCAGAACGCCTGCCGGGAGCCCGGCTTCGTTGAAGACCTCTGCCAACCGCAACGTAATGAGTGGCGATTCGTCGGATGGCTTGATGACCACCGCATTGCCAGCCGCCAACGCCGGACCTAGCTTGCGGGCCGGTGTGAGCAGCGGGTCGTTCCATGGCGTGATCGCGAGCACGACTCCGACCGGCTCAACCCGGACCGAGGCCTGTGTACCGGGGCGACCATCGGCGAGCAGCTCACCCTGGGGCAGCCGTGCGAGCGAGGCATAGAAGTCGAAGAAGTCAGCAGTCTTAGCAAGCTCGACGGTGGCCTCGGCCCGCGTCTTGCCCATCTCCCGCACGATCAACTCGGCTAGCTCGCCCTGGCGGTCGCGGAAGATGCGTGCGGCCTTGATCAGGACACTTGCGCGATCAAGCGCGCTCGTGTGCCGCCAGGTCACAGCCCCTTTCGCGGCTGCTTCGTAGACGGCCGACACGTCGGCGTGTGTCATCGCTGGGACTCGCCCGACAACCACGCGAAGGTCGGCCGGGTCGAGCACGCTTACGCCTTCACCCGAACCGACAAGCCAATGGCCGTCGACCAAGTTGGCCGACAGTGCGGCCTCAGCGGACGTGGTCACAACGGTCTCCTCGCAGGCGAAAGCACCAACCCCAGCGATGCTAGGTGTCTGCACCCGTCGAAACAGCCGCCAAATCCGCAACCTTAGGTGTACCTCGCGCGTCGACGCCGGAGTCGCGGCTGCGGGTTAGTGCCCGCGACACTGTCCAAACCGCCGGTATGTAGCTGGCGATCGAGAGGAGTCCCCGTGTCCGTGGCGATTGTGGCGCAGTACCGGGTCGAGCCAGACAATGTGGGAGCGGTTCGAGCCGAACTCGGGCAGATGGTCGAGCCGACGCGTGCTGAGCCGGGATGCTTGGCCTATGACGTCTACGTGGACCCGAAGGACGAGACGCTCGTTGTTCTCGTTGAGCGGTACGTCGATGAAGCGGCGTTTCAAGCCCACCTGAACAGTGCGCACTTCGACGAGCACCTGCGTCAGGGCGTACTGCCCCGCCTAGCCGACCGCGTTAGATTCGATCTCGCGCCGTTGGTCGAGTAATACCGCGCAAACCGGCGGTCCGCACTCACAGCGGGTCGGAAACGACCAAGCGAATCGACCCGTCGTACGTCTCCCGCGACCGCAGATGCCCGTACTCGCGATCCCAGTCGCCGGACTGCAGGTCCTCGGACAAGGTTGCAACGAAGGCGTCGACCTCAGGCTTCTCGATAAAGCCCCACGCCGACTGAGCCGCGCGCACCTCCGGTTCGAGCATTCGTTCGGGCCGCCCGTAGTAGGCCTCGACGAAACCGTCGGAGCAGTCGAACGGGATCGGCACTTCCACAACGCGGATGCGCCCGCCCAGGGCGTTGCACAAAGCCGTTAGATCAAAGCGGCCACCTTCGGACAGTGCGAGCGACGGCGCGTAGTCCACGGCCCAGAAGCGCGCGAACACATCAGGATCGATCGTCATCACCACGATCGGTCCACGCGTGACGCGCCGCATCTCTTGCAGGCCGGCAGCCGGAGAGGTCCAATGATGAACGGTCAGCACAGCCATCGACGCATCCATGCTCGCGTCGTCGAACGGAAGGTGCTCGGCCGTCGCTTCGATCGCCGGGGGCAGGCCGACTGGCCGCTGAGCTCGCATAGTCGATGAAGGCTCAACCGCCACCACCTGACGATCCGTCGGCTCGTACGAACCGGTGCCAGCGCCGACATTGAGCACCCGGGTCGCGTCCCCTAGCTCGCGATGGATCACCGCCGCGATCCGCGGATCCGGCCTACGCATCTCCGCATAACCGTGCCCACGGGAGTCGTAGTCATACGAGACGGACGTCATGGGCCTACTAAACCGCGGAAACCCATGTGCCACGTATGAACGACGCGCCACGAACGAGGGATCCGGCATGTTGCCGGATCCCTCGTCGCGGTCAAAGCGATCAGAGCTTCTGCGGCCCTTGGTCGGCCTCTGCGAGTTCGCGGAACTGCGTCGCCGCGCTCTGCCGCCCCGGGAATGCGAACGTGAGGATGACACCGATCACCAGGACGATCGCAACAGCCCAAGGGATGTAGATGGTGGGTTTGGTTGCCTTGTAGATCGCGCCAAAGATGGCGCCACCCGTGACGATGAGGCCCACGATGACGGCCAGCCACACCGCCCACCGCTGCGCGTGGTCACGAAGCCCGCGAATCGCGCCGACGCACATCAGTAGGTAAATGAGCACGAGTGCCAGGCCCCCGAAGCCAGCGCCCCAGCTGAACATCGCGATGTAGTGCGGCAGGCCCGGAACTCGGAACAGGCCGACCCATTCCTTCGTCACGATGATGGTGAGCAAGTAGAACAAGAGAACCACGATGCTGGCGCGCAGCGGCGTGCCACGCTTAGACGCCTTACCGAGAGGCTTCGGAAAGCGATGGTCACGCGACATTGCAAAGAAGCCGCGCGAAGCAGCCACCGAACAGCCGATGCCGACCGCGAACATGTCCAAAAGGACAACGAGCTCGAGCAGACGACGAACGGCAACCGAGCCGTAGCCTCCGTCCGAAACGGGCGCGGCAAGTCCAAACAGTGGGGCACCAGCGTTCTTGCCCAACTCGTCGAGGCTGAAGTGGTAGCCGGCAACCTGAGCGTACGTGCCGATCAAGTAGAAGCCCGTGATGGCGATGACCGCGATGAGCACCGCGCGTGGGATGTCCCGCTTCGGATGCGCCGTCTCTTCGCCGAGGTTCGCCGCCGTCTCGAATCCGGTAAATAGCAGGACTCCGTAGAGAACGCCGAAGAAGACACCGCTCCAATGCGTCGGAGAGGAACTCGGCTTGAACGCCGTGGTCAGGCTGTTGTCACTGCCGACCTTCGCGATGACATAGATAGAGAAGACAAGGACAACGGTGATGGAGAACAGCGCGAGCACCAACTGTGCGCGCGTCGACAAGGCGACACCGAAATACAGGATGATCGCGAACAGCACGAGCAGGATCAGATCCCACGCCGTGTATCCGATGTGACTCCAATTGAACTCCGCCAGCAGCGTGTCGTGGATGGTGCCGCCCAGCATCACCAGCAGCGACGCCCCGAGAACCAGAATGCCGACGTAGTAGAGGAATCCCGCTGAGGCGCCAGTGCGGTTTCCCAGCCCATCGGTCACGTAGTCATATAGAGAGCCAGCGGCCTGGATGCGCTTGGCGTACTGCGCGACGATCCAGCTAAGGCCTAGGACGCCGATGGCCGCGATGAGCACGGCGAGCGGGGCGGCCGCGCCCGCACCCTTTCCGGTGATGCTCGTCAGGCCGACGACGAGCGGCACGAGGAACGCGATCGAGAAGACCGGGCCCATGAAGCCGACGGACTGGGCAATTGCGTCGGCCAGCGTGAGTTTGCGCTTGCCGCCAAGCCGTTCGTAGGTCTCGGTGCTCTGGGCCACCGCGTCCTCCCCATCCCCGTGCGCGCGTGGCGCGGCACATAGTTGCCATAGACATTCGGGGAAGAATTCGTTCAATCCCGAACGAATAATGGGGAGCGTAGCGAGTGATCTGGGCCACGTCACCACTTTTCTGTGGAGTTTCAGTAAGCGGAAGGCCACCGACCCTTACGACCTGACAGCGCGTGGCACCGGCTTGTGTGACTCCTGGCTCGGCTCCTAAGTTTGGGTCCGAACGATAGGAGCCCCGGTGACACCCAGGTTCACGCTGATTTTGAGCGAGAACTGGACGATGACGTCCGGCCGCGATCTGTCCAGGCTGGTCCGCTGGGCCCGAGAGGCCGAGGACGCGGGATTCGACTCGGTGATGATCTCCGAGCACATCGTCCTGGGCGAGAGTGCAGGTGCGAATGGGCGGATGGCGAATCCGCGCGAGTACGCGCTGCCTGGCAACCAGGACCCGGCCACACCTTGGCCGAGCTCGCTGGTGTTGCTCAGCGCGATCGCGGCGGTGACCCAACGAATCCGGTTGGTCGCTGGCGCTGTCATCGCCCCACTGCGTCATCCGCTGGTCAATGCGCGCGAACTCGGCACTCTCGACATCCTCAGCAACGGTCGTCTGGTCGTGCTGCCGACGGTGAGTTGGCACGAGGACGAGTACGACGCGCTCGGTGTGGCCTTTCGCCAACGAGGCGAGCTGCTCGACGAGCAGCTCGAGGTGTGGCGGCTGGCCTGGGGACCTCAGCCGATGTCATTCCACGGCGAGCACTATTCCTTCGACGACGTGTATCTCGAGCCAGGGGCCTTCACCGAGCACGGGCCGCAGATCTGGCTCGGCGGCCAAGCCATGACCGCGAAGATCATCCAACGGATCGTGACGTACGGCGACGGCTTCAACCCGCTCGGTGTGCGGACTGACAACGAGATGGCCGCACTTCGGGCGGCGATGGAGGGCGCGGGTCGCGACTTCGATTCGCTGGAACTCGTGGGCGGAACCCGTGCCACCTTCCGCGACGACACGTCGTCCGCCGACGTCGCCGAGGCGATGGAAGCCATCCCGGCGCAACAGGCACAGGGGTACACGACGTTTTGCATCAAGCCGTCACAGTTCATCGACGATCCTGACGGCGTCGGCGACTTCTGCCGCGAGGTCGTCAAGCGCGGGGAGGCCTTCGCGTGAGCCGACGACCGCTGATTGCAATACCTGGCCGCTTCTCGGAGTCCGCATCTGCGCTGCGTTACCGCGCGATCGTCACCGCACGCGCACTGGCGCAGGCCGTGTATGACGGCGGCGGCGAGCCATTGACAGTCCTTCCTTCGGCGCCACACGGACGGGTGTCGCAGGACGAAGTCGCCGATCGACTCGCCTTCGCGGACGGAGTGCTGCTGCCGGGCGGTGGTGACATCCACCCCGCGCGCTACGGCGAGGCGATCGCGACCGACGAGGTCTACGACGTCGACGAGGAGCAGGACGGCTTCGACTTCGCGGTTGCCCAATGGGCGCTTGGTGCTGGCGTGCCAATGCTCGCCGTATGTCGTGGACTGCACGTCGTCGACGTGGCGCTCGGGGGCACCCTGGAGCAGGACATGTCCGAACCGCACCGTCACCACGTGCACGAAGTAAGCGTCGCTGACGACTCGTCGTTGTACGGGATCGTCGGCGCTTCGATGCAGGCTTCGTGCTTCCACCACCAACGAGTGGCCAAGCTCGGCGAGGGCATGCGGGCCAGCGCCTGGGCGCAGGACGGTGGCGTGGAGGCGGTCGAACTCGAGGATGGGCGCGGCTGGTTCCTCGGCGTCCAGTGGCACCCCGAGGACACGTTCACCGCGGACCCGACTCAGCGAGCTCTAGTCGGGGCGCTGGTTGCCGCAGCCGCCGCAAGGGGTTGACGCTGGACATGGTTGACGCTGGACATGGTTGACGCTGGACATGGTTGACGCTGGCAGGGTTGACGCTCGCTGGCAGTCCTTCTAGGGTCCGTTTGGACCCAAACGAACTCGGAGGCGCAATGCCCGATCAGACCGGCTTCTTTGGTCCGCGCACGGCGTCGGGACAGGCCTCGTTGCTCCCGAGCCCGCCTTGGCACTACTCCGGCGATCTTCTGACCATCGAATACCGAGTGGATCCGGCCCGGGTCCGCGAGTTGCTGCCCGCTCCGCTTGAGCTGGCGCCCGAGGATCCTGGCGCAGTGGCCTTCATATGGGCCGACTGGCAGTCGTGTTCGGCCGACGGATCGCAGCTGCTCGACCCGATCCAGGCGCAGTACGCCGAGGCGTTCGTCGTCGTGCGCTGCACCTTCGAGGGGCAGACCTACAGCCGCTGCGTCTACATCTGGGTCGACAAGGACTTCGCGATCGCCCGCGGCCTGCACCAGGGCTATCCGAAGAAGCTCGGCTCGATCCATCAGACCCGTCCGCATCCCTACGGTCCGGCTCCCCGAGTCGCGCTCGGCGCGCGTTTTGGCGCGACATTGGCCGCCGGAGACCGTCGGCTGGCCGAGGCACGGATCACATTGCTTGCCGAATCACCGACCAACGGCTTCGTCAACTCCCACGCCATGGCGCACAACCGCTTTGTTCGCTCGATTGACGATCCGACGACGTTCCGTCTCGACGAGATCATCGCGACCTCATCCGCGAGCTTCGACGCTGGGCCCGCGTTCAGTGCGAGCGTCGACCACTTCGAGCTCTTCGACTCCCCCTACGAGGAGCTTGACCGGCTGCGTCCGGACGAGATGATCGGCGGCTACTACCGACAGGTCGGTGTGGTGTGGGACGGCGGTCGGCTCCTGCGCGACAACCTCGCCAGCCGAGAGGTGGACAGCAATGTCTGACTCACACATCGCGACGGTCGACGGCGTGGCCGTCGACACACGGCACTGGATCGGCGGGGCGTCGGGTCGCCTCGGATCACACGTTCACTGACATCTCGCCCATCGACGAGACACCGATCGCGGAGATCTCGGCCGGTGGTGAGCAGGAGATCGATGCCGCAGTACGGGCGGCTCAGGATGCATTCCCGGCCTGGGCTTCGCTGAGTCACTCGAACCGCGCTGATGCCCTCGATGCCGTCGCCGACGAGATCGACAAACGAGCCGAGGAACTCGCGTTCGTCGAGACCCGTGACAACGGCTCGCTGCTGCGGTCGCACCGACGCAGCGTGATGCCACGCGTCGGGATGAACTTCCGCTACTTCGCCGACATGCTGCGCGAGCTCTCGCATCCGGATCGCGAGATCCGCGGTCACCGCGAACGCATCACCTGGGACCCGGCGGGCGTCACCGGAATCATCACGCCATGGAACGCACCGCTGATGCTGGCCACCTGGCGAATCGGACCCGCACTCGCAGCGGGCAACACGGTCGTCGCCAAGCCGCCGGAGTGGGCGCCACTCGACGGCGTCGCTGCTCGCCGACATCACCGCGGAAGCTGGCCTGCCTGCCGGGGTCTTCAACGTCGTGCAGGGGCTCGGGCCTGAGGCAGGAGCCGCACTCACGAAGCATCCCGGCGTGCGGCGGCTGTCATTCACCGGGATCCGTGCCGACTGCGGGCCGCATCGCCGCAGCAGCAGCCACCAACATCGTGCCGCTGTCCTTCGAGCTCGGTGGCAAGTCGCCGCTCGTGGTCTTCGCTGACGCCGACTTCGACCTCGCCGTCAATCTCGCGGCCGAGCAGTTCGACAACGCCGGCCAGGTCTGCCTCGGTGCCTTCCGCATCTTGGTCGAGGAGTCGATCTCCGAACGGTTCCTCGACGCGGTGCTGGCACGCGCGTCGACGCTCAACCAGGGCGACCCGCGCGACGAGTCGACCGATGTCTCCTGTCTGGTCAGTCGTCAGCACTTCGAGCGCGTCGATGGGTTCGTCGCGACGCGCCATCGCGGACGGCGCGAGCGTGGTCCTCGGCGGCGGACCGAACGAGGAGCTCGGTGGCCTCTACTACCGGCCGACGATCCTGCTCGATGCGAGCCCGGCAGCGAGATCCTCACCGAAGAGGTCTTCGGCCCGGTGCTGACGATGCAGACCTTCCGCGACGAGGCGCAGGCAATCGAGATGGCCAACAACACCCGCTTCGGTCTGGCCGCGACTCTCATCACCGGCGATCTCCAACCGAGCCGAGCGGGTGAGCGCCGCGCTCACAGCCGGAACCGTATGGGTGAACTGCTTCTTCGTCCGCGACCTCGGGGCACCGTTCGGCGGCAGCGGGCACTCCGGCATCGGACGCGAGGGCGGCGTGCATTCGTTCGACTTCTACAGCGACATCAAGAACACGCGTCTTCGCGCCCGACCGGTTGGACGGCGGCGGACAAGGTTGATTCCGATGGGGGAGATTCCGATGGGTGAGGTTGTCGGCGCCGGTCTGATCGCGCATGTGCCCACGATCATGTTGCCCGAGGAGACCCGGCGCGAGCTGAACCACGGCGAGGACACCACGCTGGTCTCAGGCCTGAGCAACTGCGAAGCGAGGTCTTCGACACCCTGGACTACGACACGGTCGTCGTGCTCGACTCACACTGGGCGACGACCGTCGAGTACGTGGTCACGTCGCACGATCGGCGCGCTGGCCTTTTCACCTCCGAGGAGCTTCCGCGCGGCATGTCACAACGGCCCGTATGACTTCTCGGGCGACCCCGAACTCGCACACGCGATCGCTGCACAGGCAGACAAGCACGGCACGTGGATCACGGCGATCGATGACCCCGAGCTGCCGATCTTCTATGCGACGACCAATCTGTGGGAGTACCTCGGCCAAGGCCTCGCCAACAAGCGCTGGGTGTCCATCGGCGTGTGCCAGACAGCCGAAACCGAGGACAACCTGCGGCTCGGGCGGGCTCTCGGCGACGCAATCACCGAGACCGACCGCAAAGTCGTGCTCATTGCGTGCGGCGCGTTGAGCCACACGTTCTGGTCGTTGCGCGAACTGCGCAAGCACGAGGCAGCGGGTGTCGAGCACATCTACACGCCGGAAGCCGCGGCCGCTGACTTCGAGCGAATCGACTGGTTCAAGAACGGCGACCACGCACGCGTGCTTGAGACGATGCCGGACTTCTACCGGTTCCGCCCCGAGGCCCGGTTCGGCCACTACCTGATGATGATGGGCGCGTTGGGCGAAGGCGATTGCACGGCGACCGCTCGCCAGTACGGCGACTACGAGAACTCAATCGGCACTGGCCAGGTGCACCTCTGGTTCGACCGGCCGGCCGACGGTTTCCCCCGCCCACACGCCAGCCCACTGATGCTGAGTTCCTCAGCCAGGAGAGTGGCCCCGACCTCGTTGCTGCAGGCTGAGCGCATGACCGAGTTCCGGCGGATCCTGCTCGACGGCGCGACAGTCGAGGTCGTGCGCCACGGCGACGAACTGGTGGCTGGCGACGGGCGTGCGGTCGCGTGTCGAGGACGCGATCCACCTGGCCCCTGTCGAGCCAACGAAGATCGTCGCGCGTCCACCTCAACTACATCAGCCGGGTCGAGGAGTTCGGCACCGAGCTGCCCGCCCGCGCCGACCTACTTCCACAAGCCGACGTCCGCGCTGAACGCGCACAAGGGCGCAGTCGTGCGGCCCGAGCGGCGTGCAATGGCTCAACTACGAGGGCGAGATCGGCATCGTCATCGGCAGACGTGTCGCAACGTCTCGCCCGGCCGATGCCGGCGACTACATCGCGCGGTTACACGGTCGCCAACGACTACGGGCTGCACGACTTCCGCGACACCGACGCCGGGTCGATGCTGCGGGTCAAGGGCTCGGACACGCTGTGTCCGCTAGGTCCGGGTCTAGTCGATGACTGGGACTTCCGCGACAAGACGATCCGCACCTACGTCAACGGCGAGGTGAAGCAGGACGGCAACACCGACGAGATGGAGTGGGACATGCACTATCTCGTCGCCGACATCGCTCGCACGATCACGTTGCTGCCCGGAGACGTGCTGCTGTCCGGCACGCCAGCCAACTCACGGACCGTCTATCCGGGCGACATCGTCGAGGTCGAGGTTGAAGGCCTCGGCCGACTGACCAACCACATCGTCAGCGGGCCGATGCCGATCCGTGAGGACTGCGGCGCTCAGCCAACCGAGTCCGACGAAGTGCTCTCAACCGCGATGGGCGGGGACTGGCCCAAGCGCGTCAAGCCGGCATTGAACTAGCCCGGGTCTGATCTAGCCCACTCGCAGGCGGCGCACCGACCGAGATCCCCTTTCTTCTGCCGCCATGCCCTTCACGATCGCGCGCACTTTCAAAGCCGCGACATCCGCGCTCACATTGACTTCGGGTCCAGGCCCGTCCCGATCAATCAACCGTTGGACGGTCTCGAGGGCCGTCATCACGCGCGCGTAATAAGACGTGAACATCGCGGCGAGGTGATCGGTCGTTGCCGCATCATCAATCGCAAAGTCTCGGCTCACCCGCCAGAGCAAGCGACTCGAGGTCGCGTCCACCGGCGTGACCAAATGGCTGAAACGAAGGCACACAGGTGCACCGCCCGCCCCCTGCAAGACATCCCAGTGGTCCACCCATGCAGCCGGTGACAGGAAGTGGCCCTCCTGCACATGCTCGAACTCCTGGTCTGCGGAGGCGCCGAGCGCACGTGCCTGCCACTCGGGCAGGCGCCCTGGCGGGAATCGACGACTCAAGGACACGGTGGTCTCGGTGACGACAACGTCGAGCGGGGGCGGCGTGCCGCGCAGAACCTCCGGCGAGACGTCAGGTGCGATGACTGGAATCTGGGTCACGTCGGCGAACGACTCGTGCAGTAAGAGGAAGTTCGCGGACACAGCCAGGTGTCCGGACACCGTGGTCCACATGTCGTTGGTGAGCCAGCCGAGATCGGGGATGCGGTGCAGTGCGGCCCGACCCGGCTCGCCGAGCCACACCCACACGAGTCCGCTCTCCTCGCGCACGGGCAATGCGGGCACAGCGGCGCCGATGGGCACCCGCTTCTGCGTCGGCACGCTGACGCACCTGCCGTCGCTGCTGTAGGCAAAGCCGCAGAGCCCGCAATGGACAAGGTCTCCTTCGAGCCGACCAAGACTCAACGGAAACGGACGGTGCGCGCACCGGTCCTCCAGGGCGGCAACCGTGCCGTCAGTGAGCCGGTACAGCACCACCGGCCGGTCGACGACCCTGCGCGCGACCAGGTCGCGACGCACCTCGTCGCCCGACGCAACGGCGTACCAGCACTCGCGCGGAGCGCGGGACGCGGTCATAGGTCGAGCGTCAATCGGTCCGAGTGGCATCGCGAGACGCAGATCATCATGCTTTCGTTGGCCTCTCGCTCTTCTTCGTTGAGCACCGAGTCGCGATGGTCGACCACACCGTCGAGGACGACCTGCTCGCACGTGCCGCAGATCCCCTCGTGACACGAGCCAAGCACGCTGACACCCGCATCTTGCACCGTGTCGAAGATCGACTTGTCCGGCGGCACCGTAAGTGTCAGCCCCGACCTGGTCAGGACCAGCTCGAAGGACCGTTCGCCTTCACCATCGGTTGCTGCACCGGGCTTGGCCGCAAATCGTTCGAGGTGCAGGGCGCCTGCGGGCCACGCGGTACAGCGCGCCTCGACCGCTGCCAGTAGCCCTTCCGGGCCGCAGCAGTAGACGAGCGTGTCCTCCTGCGGCGTGCCAAGCAGGGCGTCGAGATCGGGGAAACCGGCTTCGTCTTGCGGCACCAGGTGGACTCGGTCGCCGTACTTCTCAAGCTCGTCCCGGAAAGCCATTGAGGCCAACGAGCGACCACCGTAGATGAGCGTCCAGTCCACCCCAGCCGCCTGCGCCTCGGCGATCATCGGCAGCAACGGCGTGATTCCGATACCACCCGCGATGAAGAGCAGATGCGAAGAATCGACGAGCGCGAAGTGGTTGCGGGGACCACGCACCCGCACGGTGTCGCCGCGCTTGAGCGCGTGCACCCTTACCGAACCACCGCGACTGTCGGGTGCTTTCAGGACTGCGACCCGGATGGTGTGGCTGTCGGATGGACTGCCGCACAACGAGTACTGGCGAACCACGTCGTCGATGATCAGGTCGACGTGTGCGCCGGGTGTCCACGGCGGCAGCTCGTCACCGTCGGGATCGACGAGCGTCAACGCGACAACGTCATCGGCGACGACGTCAATCGACTCGACGAGCATGTCGCCCTCGGCCTCGCGCAGGGTCGTGATGGTGTCGGTCATGGTCAGCGCGTTACGCGTTCTTCACCTTGACGCGCACCGGGAACCGCTTGATCCCGTTGACGAAGTTGCTGCGCACCCGAACGATGTCGCCCGCCTGCTCGATCGACTCCAGTCGTGGAAGCAGCGTCTCGAACATGATTCGGATCTCAAGGCGCGCGAGGTTCGCACCCATGCACGAGTGCGGGCCCTTGCCGAAGGTCATGTGGTCGTTGGGAAAGCGCGTCAGGTCGAGGCCGTAGGGATCGGCGAAGGCCTCGGCGTCGCGGTTGCCGGCGGCAAACCACATGACTATCTTGTCGCCCTTCTTGATCTGCTGCCCGCGGATCTCGGTGTCCTGAGTCGCCGTACGCCGGAAGTGGTACACGGGAGAGGCGTAGCGGAGCAGTTCTTCGACCGCGATCTGGGACTTGTCCGGGTTGTCGCGCAGGTAAGCCAGCTGATCGGGGTTGTCCATCAGCACCTTCATCGAGTGGCTGATGGCCTGCCTGGTTGTCTCGTTGCCTGCGACGACAAGAAGCAGGAAGTAGTTGTCGAAGTCGGTGGGTGTCAGAGGCACGCCATCGTCGGGGATCCGGTTCATCAACTTGCTGATGAGGTCGTCCCCGTCCCCGTCCTTGCGTTCGGCGCCCAAGCGCCGTCCGTACTCGAAGATCTCGATTGATGCGGGCGAACGGAACGGCAAGTGCGCGTACTGCGCGGCCTCGGGACTGTCGATCATGACGCGCGCGTAGTCAGGGTCGGTCGAACCTATGATCTCGTTACCCCACGAGATGAGCTGCGGCGTGTCTTCGTGTGGCACGTCGAGCAGCCGAGCGAGCACCGCGATCGGGTAATCGGCAGCGATCGAGTCGACGAAGTCGAACTCGTCCTGCTTCAGGGCGTTGTCAACCGTGACCGCCGCAAGGCCGCGCAGGAAGTCTTCGTAGCGACGCAGTTGCGCGACGCTGAAATCGCGAATCAGCAACTTGCGCAAGGACTGGTGACGCGGCCCGTCGGTCTCAAGCATCGAGCGTCGCAGGTCCTCGTACTCCGGCGGCGGCTCCTCGAGGTTGACGAAACGCTCGGACGTGAAGATGTCCGGCGTCTTGTCGCACTCGACGATGTCGTCGAAGCGGGTAAGCGACCAGAAGCCCGCGCCATCGGGCTCAGGACACCAGTGCACCGGCGACTCCGCGCGCAGAGTCTCGAACATCCCCCAGGCCTCGTTGCGCTCGAACACGTCCGGGTTGGCGAGGTCGATTTCCTCGAGCGGCACGGGTGTCGGTTGCATGCTCTATCCCCTCAATATCTGGCGCAGCACGGTTGACACATCACAGGTGGCACGTCACAGCCGGTACATCACAGGTGGCCCATCACAAGTGGTAGGCGTACTCGCGGAACTCCCAGTCGGTCACGAACCGCTCGAATCGCTCGACCTCGTTGCGCTTGTATTGCAGGAACGACGTGACGAAGTACTCACCGAGCACATCGATCAGATCTGTGTCGGCCTCGAGCGCATGAAGTGCGGCGGGCAACGTCTGCGGCAACATCGGCGCGTTGTCGGGGTTGTACCCGTAGCCCTCAAGCGCATCGGGCGGATCAAGCTTGTCGCGAATACCGAGATACGCAGCAGCGCCGATGGCCGCCACGATGAGGTAGGGATTCGCGGTCGCGTCGCCGAGTCGAACCTCCATTCGAGCAGCCTTCCCGCGCTCGGGCGGGATGCGCACCATTGCGCTGCGATTGTCCAGCCCCCAGTCGATCAGCCAGGGCGCGAGGCTGTCTGGGCCGAATCGCTTGTACGAGTTGATCGTCGGATTGGCGAGCGCCGCAATTGCGGCGGCGTGCTTGAGCACACCCCCGATCGCGTGCCGCCCAGCGTCGGACAGCCCGAACTCGCCGTTCTCATCGCCGAAGACGTTGGCGCCGTCGTCGTCGTTGAGGGACATGTGCAGGTGAAAGCCCGAACCACCCTCATCGTTGAACGGCTTAGCCATGAAGGTCGCGAGCAAGCCTTCGTATCGGGCGATCTCTTGCACCGCCGACTTCATCCGGAAGCTCCGGTCCGCGGCATCGACGAGTTCGGTGTGGTTGAGGTTGATCTCGAACTGACCGCCGCAGAATTCGTGGTTGGCCGCGGTCACCTGAAGTTGTGAGTCGCGCAGATGACGCAACGTGCGCAGCAAGATGCCGTTCGGGTCGCCCTTGCGGCCGACCACATACACGTTGCCCGGGGAGTCCGCGTACCGCGCAAAGCCGCACGACTTCGTGTCGTCGGGCTCACAGACGAAGTACTCCAGCTCGGGACCGACGATGCCGGTGAGTCCCAGCTCGGCGATGTGCGCGGCCACCCGGCGCACGACCGTGCGGGGATCTTCGGGTACCGGTGAGCCGTCAGGCAGGAAGGCGTCGCCGTGACAGACCATCACGTTGGGTTCCCAGGGCAGGGGGGCCAGCGTGCTGAAGTCGGGCTTGACCAAGACGTCGGGCAGGCCGGCCTCGATCCCACCCTGCATCGGGACCACGTCGCCCATCGGCGTCACGTGGTACACCCCGCGACTGAAGGCCAGACCATGCTCGCTGGCCGATTGCAACTCGTCGATGAGCACGTCGCGCCCGCGGTCGACGCCGATCAGATCCGAGTACGAGACCCGCACGACATCGACGTCTTGGGAGCGCAGCCGCTCGATGACTTCGGTGACGTTCTGGTTGTTCGTCTCCACCGGCCCTCCAGCAAGTCGTTAGGACCCAAACATAATCAGGCCGCCAGACTGTGGCAAGGGATTCGCCGCTAGCCGCCGGACCGACGGGCCTGGAATTTGTTTGTTGCCAAACGGAATTCAAAACGCGATGCTGGGACGACTCTCTCAAGCCGGAGGGAAGTCCGAAAGGTCCGTGCCGCAGCCACCGCGCTCGCGACGCGCGAAGGGAGGGCGTGGGTGCGCGCACTGGTGATTCAGCAGGACCATGTGTCGCCGATCGGGCCGATCGGTGAGGGCTTCAGCGAGCGCGGCTACGACCTGGTCGAACTCAACGTCGTCCCCGAAGATCGCTACCACTCGCCCAATGTGAGCCTGAACCTGCCAGACCCGTTGGACTTCGACGCGATCATCCCGATGGGTGCCGCGTGGTCGGTCTACGACCACGATGCCATCGGCACCTGGATCCATGACGAACTCTCGTTCCTACGGAAGGCTCACGACGAGGGCGTCCCGATCTTCGCGATCTGCTTCGGCGGGCAAGCCCTCGCCACCGCGCTTGGCGGCTCGGTGGTACGCGCCTCACGGCCTGAGGTTGGTTGGACGTCGATCGAGTCTGAGCGGCCTGACCTGGTTCCGAGTGGACCTTGGTTCCAATGGCACCTGGACCGGTGGAATCTCCCCGCCGGCGTGTCTGCCTTTGCCCGAACCGAGGTGGCCGAGCAGGCCTTCACAGTCGGGCATTCGTTGGGTCTGCAGTTTCATCCCGAGCTCTCGCCAGCAGATGCTGAGCGGCTGGCTCGAGAACGGTGGGCGTGAGGAAGCCGCACATCTGGGATTCGACCCCGACGCCATGCTTGAAGCGACGCTCTCAGAGGCTGATGCGGCGCGCGAACGTGCGCACGCGCTGGTTGGAATGTTCCTCGACATCGTGGCCACAGCGCCACTCACGGCATCGGCAGAATGACGCCCCATGACTCCGACCGCTAGCAAGCGCGGCGCACTGTCACACGACGGCGAGATCGCGGCTGGCGCGAGTGGCGACAACCCGTCCGGACACCTCACCTTGTCGGCGACCGAGGATGCAGTGAACGACCGACTCGACGCGATGGCCTTGGACATGCCTGCGCTCGCTGCGGTGAGCAACCTGTACCGAGCCGCCGGCACCATCCGCAATCACTTCGAGCGCACGGTGCTTGCACCGCACGACCTCACGTGGACCGCCTGGGTCGTGCTCTGGGTGGTGTGGATCTGGAAGGACATCGAAGCGCGCCACGTGGCGGCCGAAGCAGGAATCTCAAAAGGAACGCTGACCGGAGTCGCTGGGACGCTGGAGCGGCGTGGTCTGCTCAAGCGCCGCACTCACCCGAAGGACGCTCGGCGCGTGCTGCTGTCGCTGACTCCGTCCGGCATGCGTTTGATGAGCGAGCTCTTTCCGTTGTTCAACGAGCAGGAAGCGCAGGTCGTATCGCCGCTGAGCGCCAACGAGGTCAAGGTGCTGACGACGTCATTGCGCAAGATGGTGATGGGGCTCGAGGATGTGGAGCCGTCCGACTAGTTGCGCCGTCCGTTGTGGCTGCGTTCGTTGTGGCTGCGTTCGTTGTGGCCGCGTTCATTGTGAACCAGCGTCGTGTGGCCGACGTGGGTGAGACCGATGTCCAGCAGCATCCGTACGTGCGCATCCGCCAAGGTGTAGTAGGCGACGCGTCCGTCGCGCCGAACCTCTACCACTCGATGCGCGCGCAGCAGACGCAGCGCGTGTGAAACGGCGGACTCAGACAGGCCGCTTGTTGCAGCGAGATCACACACGCACATCTCACCTTCGAGCAACGCGGTGAGGATCCGCACTCTTCCGGGATCGCTAAGCAGACCGAAGACATCAGCCAGATCGGCGACAACCGCGTCTGCAGGCATGCGGGCGCGGACCGCATCGACCTGCGCAGCATCGATCATCCGAGTGTGATGCGCGTGGGTCGGATCGTGCAGCTTCTGCGCCGCCGTCGACACCTTGGACATCTTCAGTCGACCTCTCGCTTGGTTGGTGTGACGGGGCCGCAGATCGTTCGCGCAGTCTCGTCGTGGACCTCGGGCTCGCACTGGATGGTCGTGTGCGTGATGTGGAAGTCGTCGTTGAGTACACGCACCACGTCATCGAGCACCGAGTGATAGTCCGCGCCTTCGGCCACGACGACGTGTCCGGTAGCGCTCTCCATACCGGATGTGATCGTCCAGATGTGCAGATCGTGGACGTCAACCACCCCGTTGATGGCGAGCATCTCGGCGCGCACCCGATCAACATCCACAGTTGGCGGCGCGGCCTCGAGCAAGATGCGCACCGCCTGTCCGGTGAGCTTCCATGTACGCGGCAAGATGAACAGCCCGATCGCGAGGCCAACCAACGGGTCTGCGTACGGCCACCCCGTTGCCAGAATGATGATGGCCGCGACGATCACACCGAGCGCACCGAGCATGTCGGCCGTCACCTCGATGTAGGCCGCGCGCAGGTTGATGCTCTCCTTTGCGCCGGGGTTGAGCAGGCGAAAATTCACAACGCTTATGACGAGCCCGATGCTGGCAACGACGAGCAGCGGCAATCCAGGCACATCGTTGGGAGAGGTGAAACGAATGATCGCCTCGACGATCACATAGCCGGACAGCGCGAACAGCAGCAGGCCATTGGCCAGTGCTGCCAGAACCTCGAGACGAAAGAGCCCGTAGGTGCGCTTGCCGCTGTGCTCACGCCCAGGTCGGGCAGCCAGGGTGATCGCCGCCAGGGCCATACCCAGGCCGAGCACGTCGGTGCCCATGTGCGCTGCGTCGGAGATCAGGGCCAGCGAGCCGACGACGATCCCGACGACGAGCTCAAGGATCGTGAAGGCAAGGACCAGCAGGAATGCGATGAGCAGTCGACTGCGGTGACGAGCGCCTGCTGTTTGGGCTACAACCGCCACGCCGTCGGCAGCCGTCGAGACATGGGCGTTCGCCCCGTGGGCGTGCCCGTGTCCCAGTCCCACCGTCGGCTCCTGCTCAACTCATGACCGGGCGGCCTTGCTCGGTCACATCGATATATGAGCAGTCATACAGATATCTGCCACCGTTGGCAAGCGCTACCCGGTCCTGTCCCGCACGGGCGCTGTCCGCTACCGGCGAGTGAGCGCGACCACCGGGATCACGCGGATCCCTGCGGTCTTCTCGGCGTACTCGGCGAACCACGGATACCGACGTGCCTGCTCCGCGTACACGCGATCGCGCTCCGCACCGTGGAGCTCGCGCACGCTCACGCCGTACTCCTCGGTTCCCACCTCAACGGTCGTGGTTGCAGCGGCCACCAAGTTGCCGTACCAGTCCGGATCCGTCGGCGCTCCACCCTTCGACGCGAAGACATACACGGTCTTCTCGTCGTCGTCATCGGGCATGTACATCATCGGGTTGACGTACTCCTTCCCGCTTTTCCGGCCGCGGTGATGAACCAGGATCATCGGAGCGCCTTCGAATCGCCCGCCCACGCGTCCTTCGTTGGCGCGGAACTCATCAATGATTGCCTGGTTCGGGTTGGTGTTGTCTGGCACGTCTGCTCCCATCGTTCGTTGCATGCCATCAGAACACGACGCGGGCTTTCCCTCAAAGCCCGTCAAGTGTTGGGCGCTGGGTCAGGTTGGGTTGGCGTGCAGAAGTAGTCGCAACCACGTGTCGAGTAGCCACTGGCCATAAGCCTCCGGGGTCCACCCGCGCTGATGGACCAGCAGGATGTACATCTCAGGTGAGTTCGTCGCCCAGATGACGTCAGCCGCGCGATCGACGGAAACCGCGAGCTCCCCGGTTGCAGCGAGTTGTGCAGCAAGGCGGCGCATGTTTCCAGCGCGGCGGTCTGCGATCTCCTGCCACAGCTCCGCAAGTTCGGGCTCAGCAGAGCCGGCCGCTTGCAGCACGGCAACCAACGGGGCCAGCCGACCCAGCAACTGAGGTAGGGCCTGCGCGTAGATCGTTAGCGCCACGGCCGCCGAGGGCTCCGCTTGCATGCGTCGGACATAGTCCCGTTCGTCTGCCGGCATTGCCTGGTCCTGCCCAGATATGGCGGACTCGATCAGGAGTCGAAACAGGTCGGGCTTACGACCCACCAACTCGTAGACAGTGTCAACGGCCACCCCCGACCGCTGGCCAATCGCGGCCATCGTCGTTGCGACGTACCCGCGCTCAAGGAATAGCTCCTTTGCGGAGAACAGGATCCGGCCCCGGCGTTCGCCACTTGCCGCGCGTCGCGCGCTGTTGTCGTAGGAGCGCGTCTTGCGGGCACTCTTCTTGCCGGTGCCGCTCTTACCGCTGCGGTTCTTGACGGGGCGGCTCATGCGTCCTACCTTAAATCTATCCGAATGATATTCGGATTAAATCTAGGGAGTGTCATGTACGCATTCGAACAGGACGTCCCAATCGATGCCGGGACCTACGAGAAGTTGCTGGCTCGGATCGCTGAGGTCAGTGGCGACGACGCACCGCGCGGCGCTTTGCTCCACCTCGCGATCGAGCGCGAGGACGGTCACATCTCCTACCTCGACGTATGGGAGACCAGGGAAGACTGCGACCGGTTCACCGAAGAGGTGCTACACAAGGTCATCGGACCCGCGCTCGCCGAAGCGGGTATTCGTGTTGATAGCGAGCCACCACGACGTTCAATCAACGTGATTGATCTGTTCGGCCCTGCGTTCCCTAGGGCCGCATCGGTCTGAATAGATTCGTCGCCTTTAGGTGGCTCGTCACCGCTGGATTCTTGCTACCGACGAAACGCGCAATTGAGATAGGAACGCTTCCGCCACGACGATTCGAGCGATTGCGACGTCATCTCGCTCGGTCGTGACCGTTCCCGAGATAAGCACGTACATGAATCCGGGTGACGCGCTCTGCGATCAGCACTCCTCCAGGCTCAATCGTCGGCACGGGGAGATCGGCGCACAGTTCGAGGAGATCCGCCACGCGCCCACTCTGGTGTGCGATCTCCACGCACGCGGCGTCGCCCCCATCAAGTCGACCCCTAGGTTTGGGGCCATGCGGCACGCGCTCATCGCCCCGGCGCCGGGCGATCCGCTTGCGCCCTACGTCCCGCGGCTCGTCATCGACTGGCTGCGGAACACTCCGGAGGCCCGCCACCGCAGCGTCGACGGCACCCTCGCGTTCGTCGACATCAGCGGTTTCACCAAGCTGACTGAACGACTTGCCCGCAAAGGCAAGGTCGGGGCCGAGGAGATGAGCGACCTCCTGCACGCGACTTTCTCCGCACTGCTCGGTGTCGCCTACGCCGACGGTGCCGGTCTCGTGAAGTGGGGCGGCGACGCTGTGCTTCTGCTCTTCGACGGACCGGAGCATGCGGCGCGAGCATGCCGTGCTTCACACCGGATGCGAGAAACGATGCGGGAGGTTGGACGCCTCTCAACAACCGCAGGTCCGGTCACGTTGCGGATGTCTGTCGGTGTCCACTCCGGATCCTTCGACTTCTTCCTCGTTGGAGACCCAGCCGAGCATCGCGAACTGATCGTCAGCGGACCGGCCGCCACCATGACCGCGGCGATGGAGGCCACGGCCAACGCAGGCCAGGTGGCAGTGAGCACTGCGACGGCGGCCCTCCTTGACCCGCGCGTCCTCGGAGCACGCGCAGAAGGTGGGTTCCTGCTGCGCAGGGCACCCGAAACCGACTCAGGCGGCGCTCCCCCGGCACCAGATACCACCGGGCTCGACCTTCGGCACGTGATCCCGCCGCGCATTCGCGACGCGATCGGGACAGGGGCGGGCTCGGCCGAACATCGCACCGCGACCATCGCGTTCGTTGAGTTCTCGGGCACCGACGCGATCGTCGAGGCTCAGGGCCCGGACCGGTTGGCCGACGCGCTAGATGAGTGCATTCACGTCGTGCAGCACGCCGTGGCCGCGCATGAGGTGACGTTCTTCGAGACCGACATCAACCGCGACGGCGGCAAGGTCATGCTGACTGCTGGCGCTCCGGTGGCCACCGAACGCGACGACGAGCACATGTTGCGCGCGGCTCGCCAGATCGTAGAGCGAGCGGGCGTGCTGCCGCTTCGCGTCGGCGTCAACCGCGGCGGCGTCTTCGCCAATGACTTTGGTCCGGAGTTCCGCCGCACGTATTCGGTAAAGGGCGATGCAGTGAATCTCGCCGCGCGGGTCATGGGGCGTGCTGCCCATGGACAGGTGGTTGCGACACTTGCGGTCCTCGAACGGTCCGACACCGTCTTCGACCTCTCGGTGCTCCCGCCGTTCACGGTGAAAGGCAAGTCGCAACCCGTCCATGCGGCCGTGGTCGGACCGGTATCGGGGACCCGCAGTGACTCCGCCGCCTCGGTACCGCTGGTCGGGAGGGAAGCCGAGTTGGGCGTCCTCCTCGAGGCGCTGGCAGAGGCACGTGAAGGCCACGGACGCGCGGTCGCTGTTGTCGGGGAGCCGGGGATCGGGAAGTCACGACTGGTCAATGAACTTCGATCCCTCGCGCCCGACATCACAACACTCTCCGTGGCCTGCAACGAGTACGAATCGACAACGCCTTACGCGACAGTGCGCTCGCTGGTGCGCGAAGTATTGGGTGTGGAGCGTAACGCAACGCCCGAGGTCGCCCACCTCGCGTTGTTCGAGGCGGTCGCTGACGCGGCCCCTGCGCTGATCGCCTGGCTGCCTGCACTCGGACCCGTGCTCGACCTCCAAATTCCGGACACGGTTGAGACAGCCCGTGTCGATGTCCGATTCCGCAAGGCGCGACTCGAAGAAGTTGCTAACGACGTCCTAGCTGCGCTGCTGCCTGCGATCACCCTGATGCTCATCGACGATGCGCATCTCATGGACGACGCGTCTGCGGACCTCGTTGCACGACTCGTGGGCAACAACATCGCTGAGCGACCGTGGCTTGTGGTTATGAGCCGACGTGACGCTCCGACCGGCTTCGTGCCAAGGGGCGACTCGATGACGATCGTGCGCCCTGCACCGCTCGACCCGGCGGACTCGCTGGCGCTGCTGCGCGCGAGCAGCGAGGCCGAGCCGCTGCTGCCGCACGCGATGGAGCTACTGGCCCGCCGGGCCGAGGGCAACCCGTTCTTCCTCCGCACCCTTGTCCAGACTGCCATCGAGCTTGGTGGCGTTGACGCGCTGCCCGACTCGGTTGAGGGGCTGCTCAACAGCCAGATCGATGCGCTGCCAACTGACGCGCGGTCCGTTCTTCGACACGCGGCCGTCCTAGGAATGCAGTTCAGCGCCGAGGATCTGCACGCCGTGCTGGGCGAGCGCGGCGGTTCGGCGGCAGTTGACCCAGTGCACACGCTTGCCGATTTCGTTGAAGCCGAGAGCACGGGCCGGCTGCGGTTCCGACACGCCTTGGTTCGTGATGCGGCCTACGCGGGACTGCCGGTGCGACTACGCCGAGCATTGCACAAGCGTGCTGGCGAGCAGCTGGAGTCCAGCATCGCGACACCGCACGACCGCGCCGAACTGCTGTCACTGCACTTCTACGAGGCCGGTGTGATGGATCGTGCGTGGCAGTACTCCGTCGTCGCGGCCCAACGGGCAGAACAGAAGTACGCGTTCGTCGAAGCTGCAGAGTTCCTCACCCGAGCCACGAATGCCGCACGCGACGCCGACGTGGATGACGTCGCGCTCTCTCGCGCGTTCGAGTCGCTTGCCGATGCGCATCTGCACGTAGGCGGCCTACCGCCGGCAAGAATCGCCTACCGGTCGGCGCGAGCGCTCATCCGCGGCGACGCCGTACACACGGCGGACTTGCTCCGCAAAGAGGCTCTCGTCGAGCAACGACTCGATCGCGTGCCGCAGGCGCTGCGCACCTTGACCCGAGCGCTGCATGTACTGGACACCGAGTTCGCCCAAGACGCCACCGCGGAACGGGCGCGCCTTGGCTGCGCATACGCGCGATGCCGCGAGAAGCAGGGCCGCTACCGCGAGGCGGTGCGTTGGGGTCGGCAAGCCGAGGAGACTGCGCGCGCTGCGGGCGACCGACGGGCGCTCGCCGAGGCCTACGAGGCTCTGCATTCGGCGACCTCGATGGCTGGCTTCGACCAGCCAAAGCCGTATGGGCGACTTGCGCTCGAGCTCTTCGAAGAGCTCGGCGATCGCGAGGCGCAGTCACGAGGTCTGAACAACCTCGGCGTCTTGGCGTGGTTCGAAGGCCATGGCATCGAGGCGCTCGAGATGTTCGAACGATCGCGAGATGCCGCGGCTGAAGCAGGTGACACCCTCGGAGCCGCGGCTTCAGCCCACAACGTCGGCGATGTCTTGCTACGCCAGGGTCGACTTGCCGAGGCCGAAGCGGTGCTGCGTCCGTTGCTCGCAGTGTTCAAGGGACTCGGCAGTGAGGAGTACTGGGCCTCGACGCTACGTTGGCTAGGCCTTACCGCCGTGCGCTCCGGTCGGCTGGACGAGGGGCACGATCAGATCGAGCAGGCGCGTGCAGTATTCGCAGGCCTGGGCCTCGCATCCGAGGTCGCGGAGACCGACACGGCCGTCGCGGAACTGCTGCTGGCGTCGGGAGACGCGACAGCAGCGGCAGAGCTCGCGGCCGACGCGGTCCTGCGCGCGACCGCCCTCGATGCCGGCTACCTCCTGCCGACGTTGCATCGTTTGCGGGGTGAAGCCCTGGTGGGCGCCGGCGAGATCGACCTCGGTCTCGCGGCCCTCAAGGATGCCGAGCGCGCATGTGCAATCGAGGGCGCTGCCGAGACCGGTTTTGTCTTGGCCGATCTCGCCCGCGCCACCGCAATTTCTGACCCCGAAGCAGCACGTGCCTTCGCGGCACGCAGCGCTAAGGCGCTGTCCGAACTAGGGCACGTCAGCTGATCCCGAAGTATCAGCGCATCTTCGGGTCTTCCACGAACAGCACCGGCCGGAGCAAGTCGCCGGTGAACGTGTTGCCAACCCGGGTGATTGCGTTTACGTCGACGCAGAACCCGGCGGCCACTGCGGCCGGGTCGACGATTTTGCCGGTGGTTGTGAGGTCGGATTCAGCGACGCATCGCGGTGCCTCGACGAAGGATGTCGACCCCTTCAGCTCCACGTAGACGGGGTAGTCATTGAAGTCTTCGTTGACCTCACGCTCGCCGAACGGGTCGGAACCCTCGACGCAGCTGTCGTTGTCGCACATGTAGTTGTAGTTGTAGTTCGTGTAGTTCTCGCTGTCCTCGTGCGCGCACTTTCCGTCACACGTGACGACGACGGAGCCAGGCGCCGAGTCGCTGTACAGGGTTCCGAAGTTGCCGGTGAGGTCGACCTCAGTTCCGAGCGGGCACGTCGGGTCGGTAGTGCTGCAGGTCGTCTGACCGAAGTAGACGTTGCCGATCGCGCCGTTGGGTAGGTCGGCACTTGACGTACCAATCGGTGCGGTCAGGTCGGTGAGGGGTACGCCCGGCGTACCGGCGAAGGCTGCTGCGCCAGCGGGGAGGGCAACTGCAGTCGGCGCCGCGCCCTGCAGCTTGAAGTTCACGAAGCCCAACGGGCCGGTGGCGCTCGGGGTGAACGTCGAAGTCGTCGGGGCAGTGACCGTTGAGGTGTTGGTCGCGGTGGCTCCCACTACGACCGACTGCCCTGGCCACAAGCCGGCAGTCACAATCGGGCGTGACACGTTGGCGCGCAGGGTTTGCCCACTTATCGCGGGCGTCCATCCGGCAAGGTTGACCGTCGGTGCCGACAGCGTGAAGCCCGCGGGCGCAACTACCGAGACCCGGCCCAGGAGCGAGAAGACGTTCGAGGTGTTCGTCACTCTGAACGCGAGTCGGATCGAGCCAGCGTTGGGTATCGCGGGCGGCGAGGTCGCCGTGTCCGGCGAAGCCACCGTCGTGGTGAACTGGATCGCGGGAACGAAGGCGGCCTGCGCCGGCGAGGCGAGCGCAAGACCACTCACCGCCACCGCCGACACTGCGAGCGGGACGAAGATTGCATAGGCGGTGCGACGCTTGGCCATGAGTCCTCCGTGATGTGAAAGCCGGCCGAGGTGCTTCGCGGAGCATGCAAACGAGCATCCCGACCGCTGGCATTAACGGGCTTGAGATGGACCGTACACGCCCAACCAGCCCAGTCGTCGACACGCACAGTCGGGTGGGACACAAGTGACCAACGTTTAGCTGCCGACAGCGGCTCGTCTCCACTGGACGCCGCGGATTGTCGGGGGAGCCATGGAAAGTGGAGACTCAGACGGCTCGCAACGACCCCTTACTCGGAGGAGACGATCGATGGCCGTGCGTGTTGACCTGAACATCTCGCTGGACGGCTTCGCGACCACGACCGACCAGACGCCCGCGAGAACCCGTTCGGGCCCGACTGGGCGCGACTCGTCGAGCCTACGTCGCGACCCGCACGTTCCGCGCCCGAGTGCTCCACGACACGTCCGGCGAGGGAACGACCGGCGTCGACGACAAGTACGCGCAGGCGTACTTCGCCGAGGTCGGCGCGGAGATCATGGGCGCCGGCATGTTCGGGTTCCACGCCGCCGGGGGGACCCCGACTGGCGCGGCTGGTGGGGCGACGAGCCCCCGTTCCACGTCCCGGTGTTCGTGCTCACCCACGGCGCGCGCCCGGTGCTCGAGATGGCGGGCGGCACGACGTTCCACTTCCTCGCGCGACGCCCCGCGAGGCGCTCGACCTGGCGTCGAGGCGCGGCGGGCGGCAAGGACGTGCGGATCGGCGGCGGCGCGACCGTCGCGCGCGAGTTCCTCAAGGCTGGCCTGGTTGACCGGCTGCACGTCGCCATCGCGCCCATTCTCCTCGGCCGCGGCATCAAGCTGTGGGACGACCTACGCGGGTTCGAGGACGGCTACACCGTGACGGCTGAGGCCGCAGAGAGCGGCGTCACGCACCTGACGTTCAGTCGATAGTGGTTGGCTCCTACGGCGGGTGATCTGACGGAACCGTCGAGCGCCACTTGGCGGAGATGTCCGCCGCCGATCGACGCCCCTCACCCGGGGTCACATGCACGTCGCTCAGCCGAGGTCGAGGCCCTCGTGGCGAACCGGCTCATCCAGATCGGGGAGACGCACCATCCGGAACGCATTGAGCAGGCCGGCCAGGCAGGCCAGCACTGGTACCAGCATTGCGAACTGCAGGGAGCGCGCCCGGGCCCGGTCGTTGATCGCGAGGACGTCGGCTTTACAGCCGCCGGCGGTTCGGCGACGGCTGCTTGAGTTGGGTGTCCAACACCACCTGCGCATCATGTTCCATGGCTGTGGAGATCGATGCCTTCTGGCTTGCGGGGATCACTGTGCTCTGGTTCGTCAGCTGACGTGAAAGAGAACGACATGACCGCGAGCATGACCCCGCCTGCCACAGCGAGGCCGAACGAGAGCCCGAAGTTTCCAGCGGCCGAGTTAACGCCGGCAGCCTCGCTCGCCCGCTCCTCGGGGATCGGCGCGAGCGTGTAGTTGTTGCAGCTGGGACACCAGCAGCCCCAGGCCCGAACCGGCGATCAGCAACGGCACAAGCAGGACCCACGCGCCGTCTCCCGCCTCGGCCCGCGGGACCACCGGGATCACGAGCAGCATCCCGAGGAACGCAAGCGCGAATCCCGACCGCGACCAGCACTGCGGGCCGACGACGCCCTGCCCGCTTGCCGGCGAGGAGCGCCACGAAGAACATGCTCAGCGACAGCGGCGCGATCGCCAGTCCCGCCTCGAGAGCGTTGTACTCCAGAGCGATCTGCAGGAAGATCGGGATCACGATCATCGACCCGCCCAGCGCGATCTGCTGAAGCATCTGCTGCGAGACGCCGAACCGGAAGTACGGCGAGGCGAACAGGCCCGGGTCGAGCAGGACGGCCTTGCTCTCGCGCTTGCGCCGAACCAACCAGCGCGTAAGGGAGAAGAGCCCGACGGCACCGACCGCGATGAGCGCGAGGACGGCCTCGCCGCCCTCCTGCCATACCAGGATCCCGAGGACTACGCCTCCCATGCCCAGCACCGAGAGGACCGCGCCGCCCCAGTCGACAGCTGCGGTCACCGGTATAGGGAACGTCCTTAACCAGCCGGACGCCCGAGAGCACGATGGCAATGATGACGACCTCGAGCGCGAAGTTGACCCGCCACGACCAGTACGTGGTGATGACACCGCCGATCAGTGGACCGATCGCCGCGGCGATCGCGGTCGCAGCGCCGACCAGCGCGTAGACCTTGGCGCGCTGGGCACCCTCGAAGTTGCCGTGGATGAGCGACTGCATCGCCGGGAGTAGCAGGGACGCGCCGAGACCGCCGATGATCGCCCAGAACACGATGATCGCGACAACGTCCTGCGCAAGCGTCATCGCCAGCGCGCCGACCGCGTAGGCGAGCAGGCCGATCACGTAGGCCCGTTTGCGTCCGATCAGGTCGCCGACCTTGCTATTGATCAGGATGAACGCGGCGGAGACCAGAGCCTCGAGCGCGATCGCGGACTGCACGCTGCTCACCGTCGTGCCCAGGCTCTCGGTGACCGCCGAGATCGACACGTTCATGATCGTGGTGTCGACGACCAGGACGAACATCGCCATGGCGAGCAGCATTGGGAGCAGGCGGCTCGAGGATGCCCCAGGGAGCGCGTCCCCACCACCGGCATCGGCCAGGAGACCGTCGTCAGTCATGTCAACCAGGATGTCAGGCCGCGGCGAGGCCGTCGCGTTGTGCGAAGACCTCGCGGGCAATCTACGAAGATCTCGGAGTGGAGGTGCTGGGAATCGAACCCAGGTCCTTCGGTATCAAGAAAGAGCTTCTCCGGGCGCAGCCTGCTAGGTGTTTCTCAGCCCCGGCAGTCACGCAGGCGAGCTGCCGACCGGGCTCAGCTGCTGTTAGTTGTTCCCGTCATCCCCGCAGCCGGGCTGATAGGTGGAGCCTCCTAGCGACGCCAGACACCGGGTCGGAGGCGACCCCGGGCTGACGGACTTCGAGTCTCGCTTAGGCAGCGAGAGCGAAGTCAGCGCGGTTTGTATTGGCGCTTATTGATGATGCGGCACATGGTTCACGAGATCAGTACCGCGATCCTCGGCCCGCTTCCCCTGACCCAACATCCGAAGTCGAAACCGTTCACCCCCCTGTTCAGTTGTGTTGCACAGACTAATCGACACAACGGACATCGTTCTCGAACGATTCCCGCAAATGATTCAGCCCGCTTTGCTATCAGAGGTGTTCATTGCTCCCCGAGGGCGGCTGGCACTGCGCATTTCGGCTAGCAAAGTGTCCCAGAGATGGCAAAGGGCAGCGGGTCACCAGGAGCCGCCGCCACCGCCTCCGAATCCCCCACCGCCGAAACCGCCGCCGCCGAAGCCAGAGATCCCTTGCGACGCGGCCGACTGCGCGGCGGCGGCCATCGAGCCCGCGGTCGTCACGGTAAAGGCCGAGATCGAATTGTTGAAGTTCGCGAAGTTCCACATCCCCCAGCCGCCGTACCAGTACAGCGACGAGAAGCCGTAGTTCCCGACTGCAGCAGCGCCGGCACCCCCGCCGGCCGCGGCACCAGCCGCTGCCACTGACGCGAACGTCTTGGCCCATCGATCGGCTTCGCCGAACACGATTGCGTAAGGCAGGTAGCGGCTGAAGATGTCTTCGCGCTCTTCGACCTTGATCTGTCCGGCTTCAGCCGTATGCAGGTAGAGCCGGAATCCGTTGATCTCGGCCATCGCGGCGGATCCCTTGCCGGTGCGCGAGGGCATCCAACGACCGGCAACCGTGAGCGCCAATCCGGCCACCACCACCGCCAAGCCGGCGAGTCCGAAGTGCGTCCAACGAGCCAGCAGGTACGTCAGGCCACCACCGAGCAGGGCAACGAAGATGCCCAAGCCTTCCCACAGATGACGGGTCTGATCGGGGCGAGCGCGGAACCACCCAGCCGCGACCACATCCGAATAAAGCTGCTCGCGAACCACTGACAGGTCAGACGCGAAGGTCTGACGTAGAGCCGACAGCGTCACAGAGTCGCGACCGGCGAACAGCGACTCGAAGAGGGTGCGTTCGTAACGCACCATTGAGTCGTCAGCATCCTTGAGCTTGGTGATAGTCCAGTCGTGCGGTGCACGCCGTTCGTTCTCCGGCGGCACTTCATCGATGCGCAGGAAGCGGCGAACGGCGAGGTCGATGATCGTTGCAGTGACGTCCAAGACGTCTGCACGCTCGTCGATAAGAGTCCCGGCCTCACCGGGCCGCACGTCCTTCGGCGGCGCGAACGCAACCGCCACCGCATCGTGGTGCAGCAACGGCGCGGGCGTTTCGACGCCCGAGGCGCCGTCGACCGGAGTAAGACCAGGGATCTGGCTCGCATAGCGACGATCGCGCCCGCGCGAATAGACCGCCCACCCGATCAAACCGAATGCCAGCACCAGCACGACCAACGCGACCGTCAATGGCACGACTGCAGCGGAAAACGCACGCTCAATCGTCCATTTCTGCGCAATCACTGGCGCGGGCACATGCACCGCGGTCGCTGAGAAGGCGGCAACCACGGTGAAGACTTGGTTCGGCTCCAGCGCACCCTGGCGGTAGCGCGCGACCCCGTCGGCAATGAGTTGCGCAGTGCAAGGCAGATGGCTGTCGGGGTCACCGGCGTAACAGTTCGCGTTGAGAACCTTGCTCGGTCCTTCGACCTCAGCCGTTGCTTCATCGATCGGCACCGCCCACTCGGACCCGATCGCATTCCAGTACAGCTCGGCTTGATCGCCGGCGCTTGGGTCACTGAAGGCGTTCATCGCACCGACAACGTTGTAGGTGATGACGTACGTGTGCTCGCCGGTCACGGTCTGATTCGGGTTGCCGATGCGGATAACGAGGTCGCCGTCCTGCATCTTCGTCTGAGTCTGCGCGGGTGCATCGGCGCTGCTCACCGACACGTTGCGAATCTTGATGACTCGGTTGTGCTGCGAGTCCTGCGGATACACGACGGGGATGTATCGGTAGATGCCGTGCTTCTGCTGGTCACCGAAGTCGTAGTCGATGGTCTCGCGCACGCTGAACGACCCATCAGCCTGCACGAAGATGTGAGTGTCGTACGAAAGGATCTGCTCCTCACCGCTCGTTGCTGCGGCCGCGGACCCCGCACCACTCCCCAGGGCAAGTCCCGCAAGGAGGGCCGCCGAACCGAGCGCAGCGCCGACTCGCGCGAGACGTCGTATTCTCATGCGCGGGCGCGGCGGTTCGCGGCCGACATGGCTCGCGACGCCTCACGCTTGGCCTGCGCCTCGGCCAGCGATTGCCGCTTGTCATAGGCACGCTTGCCGTGTGCGAGCGCCAGTTCGACCTTCGCGTATCCGTCCTTGAAGTAGATGGACAACGGGACCATCGTCACGCCGGTCTCTTTGGTCTTGCCGATGAGTCGACGGATCTCGTCCTTGGTCAGCAACAACTTGCGGGCACGCCGCGGCGCATGGTTGTTCCAGGTGCCCTCGGTGTACTCGGGGATGTGAACGTTGTGCAGCCAGACCTCACCGTCGCGCACATCTGCATACCCATCGACCAGGGACGCCCGCCCGGCGCGCAACGACTTCACTTCGGTACCCGTGAGGACCATGCCAGCCTCGTACACGTCATCGATGAAGTAGTCGTGGCGTGCCTTGCGGTTCTGTGCGACCAGGCTGCGGCCGCGATCGCGTGCCATCACTCAGCCGCGTCCACTCGACGTTGCCGACGCGACCAGTCCACTGAGCACCTCAAGTGCGCGCTGCTCGGCAACCGTCGGGCTCGCAGTCGACGCAACTTCGATGTCCGGGTCGATGCCGACACCATCGAGCTGGTGCCCGTCGGGCGTCGCGTAGGTGCCGACCGTGAGCTCCACTGCTGATCCGTTGCTCAGCTGGGTCGACTCCTGCACCGAGCCTTTGCCGAATGTCCGCGACCCAACGATGACTGCACGGTCACGATCCTGCAGAGCACCCGCGACGATCTCCGCCGCGCTCGCGGTTTGACCATCAACGAGCACGACCAACGGGGTGTCCGTGTCACCCGTCCCCACCGCGTCGAGACTGACCGGCGCCTTGCCCCGCTGATCGAACGTGACCACGGTGCCGCCCTTGAGGAATGCCGATGCAACCTCGACCGCCTCGGTTAAAAGGCCGCCTGGGTCGTCGCGAAGATCGAGAACGATGCCAGTGACGTGCTTGGACGTCGCCGAGGCCACAGCGGCCCTGACCTGCTTGCCCACGCCCTGCGTGAAGGCACTGACCTGGATCACCAAGATCCCATTGGTCATCTCGCGCAGCTCCACGTCGTGCTCAGTGACCGCTGCGCGGATCATGGAGGCGGTTCGCAAGTGTCCGGATCGCTCGTAACGCACAGTGACCGACGTCCCGGCCGCACCGCGCAGCAGGTTGGTCACCGCTACGACGCTGGAGCCGCCAACCGATTCGCCGTCCACATCGAGAATGACGTCTCCGACCCTCAGGTGCCCTACCGCCGGCGAGGCCTTCTGCACGCTGGTCACCACAGGATCGCCGGCGCCGTTGACGCGCACCCAGAGACCAACCCCGGAGTAATGCCCATCAAGTACGTCTTGAAAGGCGGTGAACTCCGACGGCGTGTAATAGGCGGCCCACTTGTCACCCAAAGCCGACAACATCCCTTGCATGGCGGCCTGGTCCAACACCTGTTGATTGACTGGCGTCTTCGACTCCGCGGCGATCTTGGCGGCCGCTGAATCGAGAACGCCAGGCTGCGTCCGAGCGTGCGCGTGCCCTGTGAAGACACCGGCGGCGAACGCAACACCGATGACCACGACACCGGCGAGCACGCGAGTGCCCGCGTTGGCCCAGCGGCCGGACAGGGGGGACATACCGCGAATCCTACGTTCGAAGGTCTGACCTTCCGGGGACTCGAGGGCGTGGTTGAGCAGGTTGAAGGTTGGCTAGATCGTGGCTTGAAAGTCTCAAGGAGCCGACCGAGCCCGGGGCTAGACCCTCAAGTACCGCCTGAGAGTCACAAACGAGGCCGCCGAGGACACGATCAGACCCATCAGCACCAGGACGATGCAGATTTGGACGACTCCATCCCAGCCGAGGAATGGCGTGAACCGCACCAGCGGCGCCACCCACTTGTGGATCACCGACTCCCACGCGACAAGGAGCAGCGCCCCGATGCCGGCACCGATCACCCCCGTGAGAGCGCCCTCCAACAGGAATGGCGCCTGGATATAGAGGTTCGACGCGCCGACCAGCCGCATGATTCCGGTCTCCCGGCGTCGACTGAACGCAGCCACCCGGATCGCACTCGAGATCAGCAGAACCATCGCCACGAGACCGAAGCCGGCAAGCACGAAGGCGCAGAACCGTAATCGGTTGAGCGCCAAGAACAGCGGAGCGAGCACGGCTCGCTGGTCCTGGACGCTCGCGACCCCCGGTTTGCCGGTCATCGCGCTGGTGATGACCGCGTACTGAGTGGGATCGGAGAGCTTGATCCGGAACGACGAGGGCAGGTCCGTCGGCCTGGTGTCCTGCACGAACGCAGGTTCACTGCGGAACTGCTGCTTGAAGTTCTCGTAGGCCTCCTGCTGCGACTCGAAGTAGAGCGCCTTGATCCCTGGCAGCGCGTTCAGCTCCTGCTGGATCGCGGCCTTCTGTGGTGCAGTTACCGCACCTCCTGCGCAACCGGGGCCAGTGGTGTTCCCGTTGCACATGAAGACCGCGACTTCGGCCTTGTCGTACCAGTAGCCCTTCATCGTGTTTACCTGGCCGGCAAGCCACAGACCGACACCGAAGAGCACCACGGCGACGGCTGTGGTGAGGATGGCAGCGATGGTCATCATCGCGTTGCGCCGGAAGCCGACGCCCATCTCAGAGATAACGAACTGCGCGCGCATGAAGTCCTCGTCGCCTAGTGCGTGTAGCCGTAGACACCACGGCTTTGGTCTCGAACGAGCTTGCCGCGCTCAAGCTCGACCACACGCTTGCGCATCTGGTCGACGATCACGGCATCGTGGGTGGCCATCACTACGGTGGTACCGGTTCGGTTGATGCGGTCGAGCAGGCGCATGATCCCGACCGACGTGTTCGGGTCGAGGTTTCCGGTCGGCTCGTCGGCGATCAGCAGCATCGGTCGGTTGACGAAGGCCCGTGCGATCGCGACTCGTTGCTGCTCACCACCGGACAACTCGTCTGGTCGACGCTCTTCTTTGCCCTGCAGACCAACGAGCTCAAGCACCTCAGGCACAACGCGTTGGATGTGGCCGCGACCCTTGCCGATGACCTCGAGCGCGAAGGCGACATTCTCGAAGACGGTCTTGTTCGGTAGCAGCCGGAAGTCCTGGAAGACAGTGCCGATCTGGCGACGCAGGCTCGGGATCTTCCAGTTGGACAGGCGTGCCATGTCCTTGCCCATAACGAAGACCTGGCCCTTGGTCGCGCGCTCCTCGCGCAGGATCAGGCGGAGAAAGGTCGACTTGCCCGAGCCAGAGGCGCCAACCAGAAAGACGAACTCCCCTCGTTCGAACTCGAGGCTGAGATCGTCGAGGGCGGGGCGGGTCTGACTCGGGTAGAGCTTGGTGACGGAATCGAAGCGGATCACGCGGTCAACCAGACGCTCGGAAACACGGGCCAAACCACTCTACGAGCCGATTTTGACCGGACCGACCATCCGGCCCGGCGCGGCGAGCGCGCTGCGCGTGACTGGCAGGGCGGATGTGACGAGATTCGCAGCCGCCCGTTATGTCCGGGTGGCCCGGGCGGCCGATGGCTATGCGCGCTCCTGCTGGCGCCGCCAGCGGATTCCGGCCTCGATGAAACTGTCGATCTCACCGTCGAGAACCGCCGCAGTGTTGCCGGTCTCCTCCTCGGTGCGCAGATCCTTGACCATTTGGTACGGGTGCAAGACGTAAGAGCGCATTTGGTTGCCCCAGGACCCGGCGTCATCGGCTTTCAGCGCGTCCATCTTGGCGCGATCCTCTTGTCGGCGACGTTCGAGCAGCTTGGCTTGCAGTACAGCCATCGCTGATGCGCGGTTCTGGATCTGCGATCGCTCGTTCTGACACGACACAACGATTCCGGTCGGGAGGTGCGTGATCCGAACGGCGGAGTCGGTGGTGTTGACGCCCTGCCCACCAGGACCCGACGATCGGTAGACGTCGACTCGGATCTCGTCGTCGGGGATGTCGATGTGGTCGGTGCGCTCTACGACTGGGACGACCTCGACGCCGGCGAACGAAGTCTGACGTCGGCCCTGGTTGTCGAAGGGCGAGATCCGAACGAGTCGATGAGTGCCCTGCTCGACCGACAACGTTCCGTATGCGTAAGGCGCCTTGACCGCAAAGGTCGCGGACTTGATTCCGGCCTCTTCGGCGTAGGACGTGTCGTAGACCTCGATCGGGTAGCCGTGGCGCTCGGCCCAGCGCGTGTACATGCGCAGGAGCATTTCGGCCCAGTCGGCGGCGTCGACCCCTCCGGCCTCCGAGCGAATCGTGACCAACGCATCGCGTTGGTCGTACTCGCCGTTGAGCAGGGTGCGGACCTCGAGCTCGCCGATCGCCCGGGTGAGGTCAGCGAGCTCGGTGTCTGCTTCGTTGCGCGTATCGGCATCGGCCTCGGACTCTGCCAACTCGTACATGATCGACACGTCGTCGAGACGTCGACGCAGACTGCGCACCCGATTGACGTCGCCTTGCACGAAGGACAGTCGCGAGGTCACTTGCTGCGCGTGCTCCTGGTCGTCCCACAGGTCGGGCGCGGCGGCCTGCTGCTCGAGGTCGGCGATCTCGGCTTCGAGTTTCGAGACGTCGAGCACCGACTCGATGCTGCTCAACGTGACATCGAGGGCCTTGATCTCCTCCGCGGGCTCCAGTCCAGGCACGTCAGCGAGGGTAGTCGAGGTTTAGGGGGTGACTGCGCTTAGCGGCGTCGTCGCAGCGCTGCTCGGCGCGGATGGTCAAGGCGGTCTGCTTCGAACCCGGCACCGGAAACGGCAGTCGGATGGCGGCCGACAGCTCAACTCGGGCGGTCACGCCGTCGGTGCTGACCGAACTCAGACCTACTGGGAGCGACGTCGTTGCCTGCGCATCGTCGAGATAGAGGCGTACTGCGCGTGACACACCGGCAGGATCGAGCGGCACCGCATCGGTGGCCTTACCCGCGTAGACGGCGTCGCCATCGATTGCTTGCGCGCCAGCAATCGCGGCGGCGTCTGCCATCGCTTGCAGGGCCCGGCGCTTGAGGTAGAGCGCAGACGCATCCGTGACGACAGCGACGAGAAGCCCAGCGATGACCACCATGCCGATCACGAGCATGAGCACCGAGCCCTCATCACTGCGTACTCGACGCGCGATTGTGCGAGCAACGAGTCGCCTCACGGCTGCTCCGACCTAAACGCCTCGACGGGCTCAATATGAGTGGCCGACACCGTGATCCCGGCCGTGGTGTGGCCGAAGATCCGAGAAGGGACAAAAGGCAACGACACGAACTGGCGCACTACGACGGTCACTTTGCCGCCTGGAGTGAAGCAGGGGTCCTCGCTACAGGAGATCTGCGGATCGCCCGGCGCCAAACCGGCATCGCTGAGGGCGAGGTCCACGGCCGCCTCGGAACGCGAGCGGCCTTCGTCGGCGCTCGGCGCCGTAGTGAACGCTCGGCCGCCCTCACGCGCAGCATTGGTCACGGCGTAGGCCGCTCGTTGGACCTCGAACACCGACAGCAGGACGTATACAAGCGGCACGATCACCGTGACCGCCAGGAACGAGAACTCAACCATCGCGTTACCCTCGCTGTCGCCAAGCCGCTTGCGAACGCACACGAGGAGCCGTCGCATCAGGGCTGCTCCGCCACGGCATGACCTGTGACTGTGATCGCGGCCGCAGGCCCAAACACACCGAGCACGGGAAGCGTGCCTCGCACCGTGACCTCGACCGTCTCGATCCCATCGACGTTGGTCATCCGCGCGGACACGTCATTGGCCCAGCGACTCGACAGTGACTCGGTGATGACCTTGCGTGTGCGTGCGGCACCGTCGGACGGGTCACGATCGGCCAAGGCGCCATAACGTGCACCATCGGCGGCCGCAGCCGTCAACGTGTTGCGAACGTGCAACGCGAAGCCGACTTGGAGCACGCCAAGCGCCAAAGCGCATACGAGAACCGAGACGAGAGCGAACTCAGCGACTGCTGACCCGTCCTCGCAACGCATCTGCACCGAACATGCGCGGCGCAGCCCGATGCTCACGGACCAGTTACCCCGTTGACCGAGTGCGTGAAGATCGCCTTGAGCTGACCGTCGGCGACGAGCCACAAGGCGGTGACCAGACCAGCGGTCATCACCGTGATCAGCACCCAACCGGGCACGTCTCCGCGGTCGGCCGTGAGCGCGTCACGCAGGACCAAGGTGCGACGAACGAGCCACGTCTGGCTGTGTTGAACGAGCGACCTCGATGAAGCCACGAAGGGGTGGATGGACATGGGGCAACGGTTCCTTCCTGGAGCGTTGGTGAATTGGGTGTTGTCGGGCACCGCTAAGGCGCCACGAGTGAAAGGCCGTAGAAGCCCGGGAACAGGGCGAAAAGCACGGTGACTGGGAGCACCAGAAAGACGACCGGAACCATCATCGCGATCTCGCGTCTACCGGCTGTCTCCAAGAGCTCGCGGCGGGCGGCCTCACGCGCGTCTGCGGCCTGAGCGCGCAACACCTCCGCAAGGGGGGTTCCACGTTCGACCGCAATGACCACGCCGTCCACGAAGCGGCCTACGGCGGGATCGGTGGAGCGGCGGCCCAACTCGTTGAGGGCCTCGACGAATGGTGTGCCCGCACGCGTGGAGCCGAGCATCCGATCAATCTCACGGGAGAACTCACCGCGCCCAATGCGTGCTACCCGTTCGAGCGCCCCCATGGCGCCTTCGCCAGCAGAAACCGACAACGCAAGTAGTTCCGCGATCGTGGGGAACTCGGCGGCCATGCGCTCCTGCCGTTTCGCGACGAGCGAAGACAGTCTGTGCGCGCGTGCGAAGAAGCCGCCCAGTCCCGCAACGAGTACGAGCAGGACGACGGCTGCAGGCTTCACGTGTGATCCGCCCGCGCTCAGCACGCCAAGCAATCCAACAACGCCAACCATCGCCGCGCACGCCCAGGCCAACTGCTCAAGTCGGAAGGCCTCAACAGTCAGTGCCAGATCTGCAGCATCGATCTGCGCGCGCGTCGTCTCGCTCCCGCCTACCGCACGGTCAACTGCTCGACCCAGTCCGAGTAGTTGGGGTCGCATCAACCGTTCCAAGGTGGGAAACGGCGTGATGAGGCCCTCGTCGTCGAGAAAGGCCACGCGCGTCGAAGAATCACGCAGATACGGCTCAACCCGATCAACCATGGTGGGGCGTCGGAACATGGGAAGCCGCGCGACGATCGTGGCCAGCGCCAATCCGACGAAAGCGCCGATCAAGGCCCCGACGGGACTCATCGCAGTACTCGTTCCTCGGTCGGCAGCCGACCGATGCGAACCATCACGCGATAGGCGCCCAGCGACATGCCCGCCCCCAGCGCCAGGACGACCAAACCTGCCGGACTGTCATAGGCATGTACCGCCTGCGGACGCAGCGACAGCAGAGCGAGCACGAACCAAGGCGACGCGACTGCGAGCCGCGCGCCGTTGATGGTCCACCCCTGCCGAGTCTCGAGCTCCGCGCGAGTCCGGGCGTCTTGTCGCAGGAACACCGAGAGCGTACGAAGTAGTCGGCCGAGATCGTTGCCACCAACGTCGCGAGCCACTCGCAGCGACTCGACGATTCGGTCGCCAACCGGATCGGCCAGATTCGCTTTGAGTCGGTCGAGGCTTTCGCCGAAACGACCACTGACGCGGTAATCGGCCGCAAATCGCTGGAACGCGCGCTGAGTGGGTTCGGGTCCGCGGTCGCCGAGTTGGGCGAGAGCCTCGGGCAGCGACAGGCCAGCCCGAACCCCACTAGCGAGGTTGTCGATGACGTCGGGCCATACGTCGCGAAGTGCTGACTGACGTTGACGCACTCGACGCACCACCAACGCATACGGCACATAGCCCGCCATCACGCCGAAAGCGACGGCGATGCTGAAAGAGCGCGAGACCACGAAGACCAGCAGGAACGCAAACGAGCCAAGGCCGCCGCAGGCAACGACCAGCTGCGCCGGGCTGATGCGGCCAAGACCGGCCGCGGCAAGCTGTTCGGCCAGATGCCGCTCTTTGGGCGCTCGTTCGACTTTCGCTGGCGCATTCCAGCCGCGCAGGATCAGCAGCAAGCCAGCACCGAAGGCCACGCCGAGCAATGCCCCCATCAGGATCTGTCCCCGGCTGCCAACAGCGTCCGAACATCGAAACCGGCGCGCTCAAAGCGATCGAGATGAGGCGGATAGCCGTCGGCCCGCACGAGTTCGTTGCTACGCCGCACGAAGATGTCCGCGGTCTCGATCACGCCACCCTCGACACGACCGGGAAGGGCAACGATCTCGCGCACTCGTCGCGAGCCATCGGCCTCCGTCGCCGTGTGCACGACGAGGTCGACGCTCGACGCGACGGTTGGCACGACGAATGCGTGACCAACGTTCTCGCCTGCAAGCAGGGGCAGGGTGCACAGCTTCACAACGGCCTCGCGAGCCGAGTTCGCATGCAGCGAACACATACCAGGTAGCCCACTATTCAACGCGATGAGCAGGTCGAGGCACTCCTCTTGCCGCACCTCGCCCACGATGATGCGAGAGGGCCGCATCCGAAGTGCTTCCTTGACCAGGCGTCGCAGCGGGATCTCGCCGGTACCTTCGAGATTGGGTTGGCGCGTTTGCAGCGCCACCCAGTCCGGCGCAGGCAGTTGAAGCTCGAAGACTTCTTCGGCCGTGATCACTCGTTCACGCGCGGGAATTGCGGCCGCAAGGCAATTCAAGAGGGTCGTCTTCCCTGCCTGGGTAGCCCCGGCGACGATCACGTTGAGTCCGCTCGCGACCGCTGCCTCGAGAAATCGCGCGGCCGGTGCGGTGATGGTCCCAAGCGAAACGAGATCGTCGAGGCGCGAGGCCCGGACAACGAACTTGCGGATGTTGACGGCCCAGTGCTCACGAGTGATGTCGGGAATCACCACATGAAGTCGGCTGCCGTCAGGCAGTGACGCGTCGACGAACGGGCTGCTCAGGTCGACCCTGCGTCCTGAAGACTTCAGCATTCGCTCGACAAGGTCGCGCACATCGGATGGGCGCAAGACGATCGTGGTGAGCTCGCTGCGGCCGTGCCGAGCAATGAACACACGACCCGGGGCGTTGATCCAGATCTCCTCAACGGTGAGATCGTCGAGGAGTCGCTGGAGCGGGCCGAAGCCAGCAACCGCATCGAAGACCTCACTCGCCATCGACGTCGCATCGTTGACCGCCGGCAGGTCGGCGACCAGCGCTCGCTCGTCGTAGCGCGTGATCACCTCATCGATGAGCGAACGCATCGCATCGCGGTCACTCGTGGGATCGACGCCGCGCCGCGCAACGAGATCGCGGACCTCGTCCTCGACCCACTCGATCGCCTGAGTCACGAGCACCTCTCCCCCGAGTTTGATCCACCGCGCGACCCAGATGAGAAGGGCGAGCGCGGGTGGACGTTAGGAGCCACGCGCGACGATCGACGCGATCGATAGCCCGGGCTGTGGACGAGAGTTCCCTGTGCATTTCGGGCAAAACGTGCATCGAGTACAGAGTGGCCGAGTGCCGATCATGACCGGACGTTCGGTCAGTCCGAGCAGACGCGGCTCATGGGCCAAGGGGACGACTTACACCGATGTCACATCGCCTCCGCGAATGCGTCCCGCCTAGGCCAAGCGTCGCGGAGTGACAGCGGCGGCCAAGGAGGTCGCACTCCTTGCCGTCGGCGGAGGTCTCTAGGACCCCGACGACACGAGAGTGCGCATCGCGCGAAGGGCGACCGACAGCGTCGCGACGTCGACCTGCTCAAGCGCTGCGATTTCGTCGAGCGTCGACCGAGCCCGACCAAGCGCTTGCGCATAGCGCGACTCCCACTCGTCGATCTGCGCGCCGGGCGCTGCCCCGGGAGTGGCTACCGCGAGTACCTGCTCAGTAAGACCCGTCAAGGCTGAATACAAGTCCGAACGCAGCGCCGCGCGCGCTAACGCCTGCCACCGGTCATCGCGGGGCAGCCGCGTGATCCGCATCAGCAGCCGATCGACGTCGTAGCGCTCGCTCAACGCGTAATAAAGCGGCGCGACCGCGGCGGGCGAGCGATCGGTCCGCTGAGCCACCTCTACTACGTCAAGCAGCGAGAACGCATCGAGCATTGTCGCGACCCGCAGCGCGAGGCCGCGGGGTGCGCCGGCCTGCGCGAAACTCTCGGTTCGCCGATCGAGGCGTTCGCGTTCGGCACCGAGCAGCAGACTCGGGATCGTTGGGATGAGTTCCTGGACGGCAGGCCGGAAGCGACCGATCTCGCCAGCGATGTCGATCTGACCGCCGCGGTTCTGAACCAGCCAGCGCGTCACTCGATCGAGCAGTCGGCGCGCCTCCAAGTACAGCTGACGCTGCGTCTCGGCCGGAGCCTCGTTGTCCAGCGCATCAATCGCGGCCCATACGTCATCGAGATCGAAGACGTGTCGGCAGACCGTGTAGGCGCGCGCGACGTCCGGCGGGCTCGCGCCCACCTCTTCCCCCGCGCGGAAGGCAAACGTCGAGCCACCGCGATTGACGATGTCATTGACCAACGAAGTAGTGATGATCTCTCGACTCAGTCGGTGCGAATCAAGCCGGTCCCCGAATCGCTCGACAATCTGGGGCGGGAAATAGGCACGCAACGCTCGCTCGAACCACGGATCATCCGGCAACGTCGACTCTGCGATCTCGCGGCGCAACGTCATCTTCGAGTACGCGAGTAGGACGGACAGCTCGGGCGATGTGAGTCCCACGCCGTTGGCCCTACGCGTATCGAGCGTCGACCCGGTCGGCAAGAACTCCAGCGCACGATCGAGAAAACCCTCACCCTCAAGCCACGCGATGAATCGCCGATGCACCGGAAGCATCGACAGCGCCTGCGAACGCGCGTTGCCAAGCACGACGTTCTGCTCGTAGTTGTCACGCAGCACGAGTTCGGCGACCTCGTCTGTCATCTCGGCGAGCAATGAATTGCGATCGACCTCGGTCATCGAACCGTCGCGGACGAAGGCGTCGAGCAGCACCTTGATGTTCACTTCGTGGTCAGAGGTGTCGACACCTGCGGAGTTGTCAATCGCATCTGTGTTGAGTTGCACGCCACTGAGCGCGGCTTCTACTCGACCGAGTTGGGTGAGGCCGAGGTTGCCTCCCTCTCCGACCACCCGGCAATGCAACTGAGCGCCGTTCACGCGGATCGCATCATTGGCCTTGTCGCCGACGTCGAGATGGGACTCGGTCGACGCTTTCACATAGGTCCCGATGCCGCCGTTCCATAACAAGTCGATCGGCGCAAGCAGGATCACCTTCATCAACTCGTTGGGAGTCATCCGCTCGATACCAGGGCGAATGCCCAACGCGGAACGAACCTGCGGCGAGATCGGAATCGACTTCAACGTGCGCGCATAAACGCCGCCGCCATCACTGATCAACGAGGCGTCATAATCAGCCCAGGACGATCGTGGCAGGTCGAACATCCGCCGGCGCTCGGCCAACGACTTCGCCGAATCCGGATCAGGGTCGAGGAAGACGTGACGGTGGTCAAAAGCAGCGAGCAGGCGAATGTGCGGCGAGAGCAGCATCCCGTTGCCGAAGACGTCACCACTCATGTCCCCGATACCGACGACGGTGAAGTCTTCTTCCTGGGTGTTCAGACCGAGCTCGCGGAAGTGGCGCTTGACTGATTCCCACGCCCCCCGCGCCGTGATGCCCATCTCCTTGTGGTCGTAGCCCTCCGATCCGCCCGAGGCAAACGCGTCACCGAGCCAGTAGCCATAGGCCTTGGCAATGTCATTGGCGATGTCGGAGAAGGTCGCTGTCCCCTTGTCTGCGGCAACCACGAGGTACGGGTCATCACCGTCGTGACGAACCACCTGGGCGGGCGGCACGACCTCGCCACTGACGATGTTGTCCGTGATGTCGAGCATGCCGCTGACGAACGTCGTGTAACAGGCGATGCCCTCGGCCAGCACCAGCTCGCGATCGTTGGTCTGCAGGGGCCGCTTCACGACAAAACCGCCCTTGGCACCCACGGGCACGATCACGGCGTTCTTCACTTCTTGCGCCTTGACCAGACCAAGCACCTCAGTGCGGAAGTCCTCACGGCGGTCTGACCAACGCAACCCCCCGCGCGCGACCGAGCCGAAGCGCAGATGCACCCCTTCGACCCGCGGTGAGTACACCCAGATCTCGTACTGCGGTCGAGGCGCCGGCAAATCCGGAACCCGCTGCGGGTCGAGCTTCATCGACAGGTAGGACTTAGGTCCGCCCACATCACTTGGCTGGAACGCATTGGTCCGGGTGGTCGCCAGGACGAGAGCGAGGAACGAGCGCAGGATGCGGTCCTGGTCCAGGCTCGCCACATCATCGAGCCGCGACTCGACGGCCGTCACCAACTCGGTCGTGCCGGCCTCACGATCACCGTCCCATTGCGGGTCAAGTCGCACCGCGTGCAGACGCACCAGGAGCTCGACGATGTCAACGTTCGCGATCAGGCAAGCCTCGACGTACTCCTGGCTGAAGGTCGAACTCGTCTGGCGGAGGTAGCGCGCGTATGCGCGTATGTAGGCGGCTTGGCGCCAGTGCAAACCAGCGCGTACGACCAACGTGTTGAAGCCGTCTGACTCCGCTTCACCACGCCATACCGCGAGGAAGCCCTGCTCGAAACGCTTTTTCAACGTGTCGGCCTGCGGACTGTCTGCACCGGCTCCACGGAAACCGAAGTCATGGATCCAGGCACTCGTGCCGTCCGGCAACTCGATCTCGTAGGGCCGCTCGTCGGCCACATCAAGGCCGAAGCGCTGCAGGATCGGGAGCAACGCCGACAACGAGACTCGCTCCGCGCCGCTGAACACCTTGAACCGTCGCTCGTTCGCTTCCCCGATCGACGGTTCGTAGAACGTCACGTCGATGGCATCCTGATCGTTGAGACGCTCGAGATGCGCGACGTCCATCACGCCAACGGAAGCCGGGAAGTCCTCCTTGTATGCCTCAGGAAACGCATCGCCGTAGCGACGGGCAAGTCGGGCCGCCTGCTCTTCTCCGAATCGTTCGACCAACGCATCTGTGAAGTCATCGGTCCAGACCCGGGTCGCTTCGGCCAGCTTCTGCTCAAGCTCGTCGTGATCGACGATCGGAATGGTCGCACCCGGCGCCACGCGAACGATGAAGTGCAACCGTGCGAGCACCGATTCGGACACGCGCGCGCTGTAGTCGACGCTCACCCCACCGAAGGTGCGCCGCAGGATGGCTTCCATCGCAAGGCGCACATCTGTCGAATAGCGATCACGAGGGAAGTAGACGAGCGCGGAAACGAATCTGCCGAAGGTGTCGGTGCGCAGGAGCAGTCGCACCTGCCGTCGTTCCTGCATCTGCAGGACGGCCATGACGAACGGCAACATCTGGTCGGCCGTCATCTGGAACATCTCGTCGCGCGGATAGGTCTCAAGGATCTGCATCAAATCGCGGCCGGAATGCCCGCGCGGCGCCAATCCGGACGCGCGCACCACCGAATCGACCTTGCGACGCAGGAACGGAATGGCCCGTACGCTCGCCGTGTACGCGCCAGCCGTGAAGAGCCCCAGAAATCGCCGCTCGCCGTCGACGTTTCCATTCGCGTCGAAACGCTTGATGCCGATGTAGTCGAGAAACACCGGCCGGTGCACGGTCGAGCGAGAGTTTGCCTTGGTGACCGTCAACAGCCGCTTCTCGCGCGCCAGCACTTTGGTCGCGCCCGCAAGCTTGCTGATCGGGTCTTGCTTCGGGTCGGCGCGCAGGATGCCCAAGCCAGTACCTGTGACGGCGACCAGCGTCTCGTCGCCAGCCGTGCGCTCGAGTGCGTACTCGCGGTACCCCAAGAAGGTGAAGTGGTCTTCGGGCAGCCACCGCAACAAGTCGACGGCATCATCGACCTCATCCCGCCCGACCGGCAGCGAACTGGCGCTCTCACGCAGCGATTCGGCCAAGGACAACGCCGTCTGGCTCATGCGTGGCCAGTCCTCGACGGCCTCACGTACGTCGCTGAGTACCCGCTCCAAGGAGGTCTCGATGGACTCGACGTCTTCGAGTTCGGTCTCCCGATCGATCTCGACATAGATCCACGACTCAACGACGACTTCACCGTCAGCAGAATCTGACCGTGCGTCCGCGCCCGCCAAGGTCGGGTCGCACAGCTCAATCAGCTCACCCATCAGGTCGCGGCGGACTCCGATCTGCGGATGCACGACGAGGTAGATGGGTCGGTCTTCGACCGAAAGCTCAGACAGGACACTGTCGACCAGGAACGGCATGTCATCGGTTACGACCTGAACGATCGTGTGGACAGGGCCGCCCGCCTCGGCCTCACTGGGCGTGGAGACGTGGACGAGCGCTCGACCCACGGGTCGGGTTTCTGCGAGCGCCACTTGGGACAGCGGTGCGGCCGCGATGTCGACGGGCTCGCGACCGGCCAAGTCCTGATACGTGACGAATCGGTAGTAGAGGTCGAGCAACTCGCGCACGCTCATGCCTCGTTGCCAGTCGCCGACAGTGGCGGCCGCGCGATCGAGCAACTCCGCCTTTGCCTCAGCAAAGCGGCTCACGTGGGTGAGTTCGGGAACGGTAAGGACCCGATCTGGTCCCGCTGATGCACCCACTTGTTCGGGCACTTCCCACGTCCCGTCCTGCGAACAGACCACGCCGTTGGCTCGCGACTTCAGCCTAGACCGCGAGACATCCGGACTGGGCGATCAATGACCTCCGATCAGGTCATCGACCTCCTGCGCCGCGTACCAGAGCAACTCGTGGTCCTCAACGGCCTCTACCGTGAAGAGCAGATCCGCGTCGTGCGCGGAGCCCGGCAGCGCTGCTACGGCCTCGGCGACGTCGGGTTCGGCAGCTAGATCGTCGACGTGAACCGCACCGATCTTCGTCCATGGCACGAGACCCGTGATCCGCACGGCCGATGGGTCTTCGACCGGCATCGGTTCACACGACTGATCGGTGAGATCCACGGCAACGACGACGCGACGGCGTGGGCAACTGGGATCCGCGGCCAGCAACGACAAAGACGCGCGCGCCGCGCGAGTCAGCGCCGCGTACTCCAGCTCCTCCGCGTCGCCACTGGCATACCACTCCCGCAGCGCAGGCGTGACGGCGTGCGCAGTCCACGTCACATTGGACGAACCGACCGCACGAGCAGCCCTGGCACGAGCAAGGCTGGTCAACGTCATAGGTACAAAGACCCGAGTCACCGCGCCACCGTACGGGCTAGATTGCGCCCAGAACAGGAGGTGCCGCAGATGACGACGGCCGCCGACCCGACGCTCTCGGCACCGACAGCCTCCGGGGTAAGAAACCTGCGCGCAGGTCGCTGGCGCTGGCTCGCTCTCTCGTTCCTTGCCATGGGCGTGGCGATGGTGATGATCGACTCGACCATCGTCAACGTTGCGATTCCTGCAATCACGGCCGATCTGCACCTGCAGCCAACCGACATCGAGTGGGTCAACTCCATCTATTCGTTGACCTTTGCTGCATTGCTCATTACGGCGGGCAAAGCCGGAGACGTATTCGGACGTCGTCGCATGTTCATTACGGGTGGGGTCGTGTTCCTGCTCGCGAGCGTCATCGCGGCCCGCTCGCAGAGCGGCGAGGTTCTCATCTTCGGCCGATTCGTACAGGGCATCGGCGGCGCCATCATGATCCCCGCGTCGTTGTCCCTGGTGAACACGATCTTCCGCGGTCGCGATCGCGCCATTGCGTTCGCCGTGTGGGGCGCGACCATCGGCACGGTCGGCGCGATCGGTCCGTTGCTCGGCGGCTGGATCACCACCGCCTTCTCGTGGCGCTGGGCCTTTCTCATCAACCTGCCGATCGCGATCCTGATGGTGATCGGGTCGCTCACCTTCGTCCCCGAGAGCCGCGACCGTGACGCGCGGCGAGGCATCGACCTGCCGGGCGTTCTGTTGTCCGCGGTAGGCCTGGCGGCGGTCGTGTTCGGCCTGATCGAGGGCCAACGCTTCGGCTGGTGGTCAGCCACTGGACCCGCGCAGATCGGCCCGTTCACCTGGACTTCAACGGTGCTCTCGCCGGTACCGATCGCGATCACCATCGGTGTGCTTCTGCTCATTGCGTTCGTTCGGATCGAGCGAGCCCGTGGTCGAGCCGGGCGGGTGATCGTGCTCGACATGTCGCTGTTTCGCATTCGGTCGTTCCGCTGGGGCCTGCTTGCCGGATTGGTCATCATGTTCGGCGAGTTCGGGATCCTGTTGACACTGCCGCTCTTCCTGCAGAACGTGCTGGGCTTCAGTGCCGTTCGCTCCGGTGCCACCCTCGCCATGGTGATGGTCGGCGCCCTCATCTCCGCGCCAGCCTCGGGTGGATTGACTCGCCGCACCAACGCCATCTTTACCATCCGCATCGGCCTCATCCTTGAGGCGATCGCGATGATCGGATTGTCCTTCGCATACTCGCCGCAAGCCGTGCAGTGGCAGTTCGTCCCCTGGCTGATCCTGTTCGGCATCGCCGTCGGCTTCTCCACCGCGCAACTGCAGAACGCAGTGCTGACGCATGTACCCGTGGAAAAGGGTGGTCAGGCCTCTGGCACGTCAGGCACCTCGCGTCAGCTCGGTACTGCGTTGGGCGTCGCGGTTCTGGGTGCAGTGCTGTGGATGAGCCTCGGCTCACTGGTCACATCCGGGCTCTCGGCAAACCCGACCATCTCGCAGGAGCAGGCCAGCGCGGTCAGCCACATCGTGGTCGGATCTAGCGGCACTGTCGCCACCTCATTCCGAACTGCCGCACGGGACCAAGCGGAAGGGCACGGCTCAACCACTGGCTCCCCGTCCTCTGCAGCAAGCCAGCTTCCGCCCCAGGTACAGCAACAACTCACCTTCGTGTCGGGAGTCGTCGACTCGGCCTACAGCGTTGCCACTCGCCGCGCGACCTGGGTTGGCGCCGGATTCGTACTCGTCGGCTGGTTTGCGACCTTTGCCATGGGGTCAGCCCGAACCCGGCGTGACGAGTCCGGCGAGATCGCGCCCTAGTTAGCGATCCGAGCGAGTCGGCGCTTGCCGGCGCGCGTCGGGTCCGCAAGCGACTCCGCGCTATGCGTCCGCGCGGCCGGACCTGTCAATCGATGCGCGAGAGCCCGCATGTCGGTCGCGAATGCACTTCGCCCGCGCAGTTCGGTCGGAAGAAGCCCTTGTGCCGTCATTGCGTGAAGTGTGTCTTGGTCGTCTGCAACCGCAGCGGCAACCTTGGAATGGCTGTGTCGAGCCAGCACGTCAGCAAAGTCGCGCGCGTCGGCGTACCGCCGCTTGACCCGATTCGCGATCACGTGCAGTGCGGCGGTCGGGGCGAGTTCGCGCACGGCAGCAACACCGGGGATCAGACGTGCCACACCAACCGGATCCGCAATCCCGACAGCTAGCACGTCGTCTGCGTGCTGAAGCGCCGAAAGTGCGGCACTTGAGCGTGTCGGTGCTCCTGACTCGAAATGTCCAGTCTCGTCACTCTCGATGCAGAACCCAATGTCGATGATCGTGACATCAGCGCGACGCCGGGCCGCGTCCCACACGTGGGCCAGTGCGCTGGGCCGAAGCTCGCGCCAACGTGAGGGCCGCGAGATGCCCGTGAGGACGTCGAGCCCAGGGCGAACACGTCGCGCGATCCGGGCGAAAGCCGCATCGTCGAGTGCGCCAGAGTTCGCGGCGCGTGCGGCAGCGGCTATGCCAGGCGCCTCATCGAGCAAGCCGAGTCGAATCGCGATGGAAGCACCAAAAGTGTCCGCGTCGACGAGCATCACTTGCTGGCCAGTTCGGGCAAACTCAGCGGCCAGACCCAGCGAGATCGATGTGCGCCCCGGCGCGCCAATCGGACCCCATACGACGATGACTCGCCCGGCTCGGTCTGTTGGACCGTCGCAGGGATCGACATCGTTGTCTGCGCTGCCTTCGGTCAACGTCGCGGCATCGGCATGCCCAACTGCGGAGGGCATCTCATCGCGCCTCAACGGGGCCTGAACCAGCGCCTCGACCACATCGATGTCGCCTTCTGCCGCGACGATGTCGTCCAGACCAAGTCGGGATACTCGGGTCGTCTCGTCCTCGGTGGCGCCACAGGCGAGGAGCCCGACTATGCGGACCCCGGCCGCATGACAGCGGGCTACCGCATCAGCATCGAGACCGTGCATGGACGTGTCGATGACCGCTGCTGATGCGAGCCCGGCCAAGACGACGGACAAGAAGTCACTGATGTCGACACAACGACGACTGACCCGCACGCCGGACGCCTGGGTGAGAACGCGAAGTGCATCAGCCTCGCGAGGATGATCTGGCGCGGCCAGGACGACCTCGACGACCCGAGACAGGCTCATTGGCCCGCGCCTGGGACGCGCACGACATCGATTGCACCGCTTTGCACCGCGGCCACCACTCGCGAAACCTCGTCCGGCGCGACGGCCACGATCACGCCGACCGATTGCGAGTCGCCGCCGAATCGCGACGAGTCGTCATCGACGCTGGACACCACGACTGAATCGAGCACCTTGGTCGGCGCAATCGTCGTGGCCGATCCGCTCGCATGCGGCGTGGAATACACGTCAACGCGCTCGCCATGTGCGAGTCCAGGCGGGAAGTGCAGGCGCGTGACCGGCAAGGTGACCAGTCGTTGCGGCGCAGTAGCACCCTTCGAGCTCACGGCACTCAACGGCACGAGCTCACCGATGCTGAGGTCACGCGTCAGGGTCGTGCCTACGGGTAGCGGCGAGTCGGCCGAGACATAGTTTGCGGCCGCGCCCGCCAGATTGACCTGCACGCTCTCGAGATCAGACGCCGACAACGTCGAGCCCGCCGCCAGGTTGGACTTGAGTCGCCAGACCGCATGCGTAGTGTCAGCGGAGGCGACCACGCGACTGCCGACAAGCGTGCAAAGCACGATCATGGCGACCCCGCCGATCAGACGTGCATCGCGCCAGCGGGCAGGCCGCAGGCGCGCAGCCGGCGGAGCCTCAACGCGAGCGTCGGATGCAGATGCAGACGAGCGGACGGGCTTGGTCAGGGACAAGTTCGACTCCAAAGCGGCGGGAGGGAGCGCGCGCATAGTGCCCTAGGTCTCCCCCGTCGAAACGTGCCCTGTCCACAGCCCGCAATACGCGGCGATGCGCCTGTGATCATGAAGATGGGAGACTGCGCAGGGCACTTCCCAACCACTTCGTCGCGACTGGAGAGCCGATGCGTTTCCTCACGCTCGACGATGTCGCTGAGGTGTTGAACATCTCCGCCGCGCAGGCGTATGCGCTGGTCAGGGCGGGTGACCTGCGGGCGGTAAAGATCGGCGGGCGGGGTCAGTGGCGGGTCGAGGACGCCGAACTTGAGGCCTACATCAATCGCATGTACACGCAGACCGAGGAGTTCGTTCGCACGCATCCGTTCCAGCGCGACGAGGCGGACACCGACGCTGACGCGTGAGAAAAGACTGGGCGAACGTCTGAGTGCGTTGTGACGATTCGGACTACTGCGCGATCCGTCGGACGACGACGATCGCGTCCAACGGAATGGTCATGGCTCGTCGCGGGGTGGCATCGGGGTCGCTGAATCCATCAGCAAGCACGTCGATGTGATCGCGCCCAACTCGGTCCAGCGCGCCGATGCGTTGGGTGCCACTCGTCAGCCCGATCCGCACCGGCGCGTGCGCACGCGCCAACCGCCGCATCGCGGCATTGAACCCAAGTCGTTGCGCGACCAAGGATTCCGGCTGACGCGCAGCCGTCCCCAAGAACTCGAACCCAGACACGCCGCGAAATGGCACAAGAGCCTGACCCCCGCCGTCGTCGGACAGTGTCAAACAGTCCTTGCCGACGTCGATGACCGATCCACGCAACGAGCTGCCATCCGCGAGCGCGAGCCCGAGCAGACCTTCGTGGGCGCGCAACCGATCGGCGATGCCCACGTCCGCATGCTCGGCCCGAACGAGGTCGGCGACCTCAGCATCGCGTTCAGCCGATTCCTCCGCCTCGGCTTGCGCGGACAGATCGGCGAGCAGGTCATCCCAACGAGCCACGGCCCGCACGCTAGTCGTCCTGGCCGTTGCTCGCGCACACCTCATCCGAATCCCGATGGGTCCAGACTCAACGAACTTTCCGACGCTCGCGCTCCGGATCAGCCCAGGTCGAAAAAGCGCTCAAGCTCGACGTCGGGCACCTTGGTACGGAACTGGTCGAACTGACTCTGTCTCGTTGCAGCGAACGACTCCACGAAACGATCACCGAACCAGTCACGTGCGAACGCGGAAGCCTGCAGCCGCTCGATCGCTTCGGGCATCGAACGGGCGTAGTCCGACCCAGAAGTCGTCTGCTCGTATCCGTTGCCCAAGGTCTCTGGCTCGGGCTCAATTTTTTCGGTCACCCCTGCGACACCTGCCGCGAGCATCGCCGAGACCACGAGAAACGCGTTGACATCGGCACCCGGCAGCCGGTTCTCCACCCGCAGCGTCGGTGCGTCATGTCCGACGATCCGCAGGCACGACGTCCGGTTCTCGTATCCCCACGTCAGGCTGGGTGGTGCGAATGTGCCTGGGGCGAATCGACGGTAGGAGTTAACCGTCGGCAGGAAGAGCAACGACATCTCGCCCAGGTAGTGCTGCATGCCGCCGAGGAAATGCATGAAGGTCTCAGACATCCCGTGGGCGCCATCAGGATCATGGAAGACCGGCGTGCCATCGGTGTCGAGCAATGACATGTGCACATGGCTGGACTGACTGTCCGCCGTCTCGCTCCATCGCGGCATGAACGATGCGGTGCGGCCCTGTCGCATCGCGAGTACGCGCAGGAAGTTCTTCAGCAACGTGACCTCGTCGGCGGGTTCCAACCCCACGCCAGGTGCGATGCAGGCCTCCATGAAGCCGCCGCCGATCTCCTCGTGCATCTTGGCGAGCTTGATCCCAAGGGGCTCACACATGTCGGCGACGTCGTCGTACCAGTCGCTCTGAGCCACCTGATACGCAACGAGGTCGTGACTGCGATGAGGCGTCGCAGTGGTGAGGTTGCGGTAGTTCTTGGCGCGCGCCGTCTCCGCAGTCTCGTCGAAAAGCGTGAACTCAAGCTCGATGCCGTACTTGGGTGCGTGGCCGAGATCCCGCGCGCGATCCAGCACGCGGGTGAGCAACGAACGAGGACACAGGTCGGCCGATCCACCTTCATAACGGGTCAACAGCAAGAGGTCGCGACCCTCGCGCGCCCAGGGCAGACGTCGGACTGCATCGCGATCAACGCGCAGGACATCGTCGTGGAAGTCCGCAGCCTCATCGCTGACACCGGGCAGGTCCAGGATCTCGTCCGTCGGGTCCAGTGCCAGCTGGACCGGCGACATGCCCATCCCGTTGCGCAGAATCGTCTGCAGACTCGCTGTCGAGACCATCTGGCCGCGCAAGAGCCCGTTCGTGTCCACCAAGGCGACCGTCGCGAAGCCGTTCGCATGCGCCTTGATGTAGTCCTCGACCTGGTCAGCCATGACGCTCCTCGCGCGCGGGATCGGCAAACAACGCAGGGCTCACAGTCGTGAACCGACGCTGGTGATACATCAACGGATTGGGCTGGCCGCCGTCAGGAAGCAATACGTCCAGTACTCGACCGATGACGACCAAGTGGCTGGTCTGGTGCAACGAATTGGAGACGTGACACACGCATGTGGCCGCCGCCCCACTGAGTACCGGCGCACCGGTGACGTGCGTCGTCCATTGCTCATCGGCGAAGCGTTCCGGGCCTTTGAGATTGGTCCGACCCGCGAAGGTAGCGGCGACGGACTCCTGATCGCCGGCGAGGATGTTGACCGAGAACCAGCCGGTGCCGGTCAGTGCGCGCGCGATGCTCGACTCTCTGTTCACGCACGCGACCAGCTGCGGCGGATCTGTCGACAGTGAGCACACCGCTGTTGCGGTGATGCCATACCGCTCACCGGTGGACATCGAGGCGGCAACGACGCAGACGGTTGCGGCGAGCGAACTCATCGCGGTAAGGAAATGCGCGGACACCTCTTCTTCGTACGCGTGTCCTTCCTCTTCGAGCATCCAGCCCGGATAGGGCGAGGCAGGTGCACCGTAGTCGTGCCACATGGGGTCGGTGGTCATGCGTCCGGGCTCCCATCGGCAGCAACGGTCGGGCCGAGGACGCGCGGGTCCTTGGGCGCAGACGGCGCGAGCGCGCCTTGCAGAACACCGTCAGTCACGACGGGCACGCCGTCGAGACTCACCGAGCAGTCGAGCATCGGCAAGTCGAAGTGGCAGCGAGTAAACCGGTCGGCGTTCTCGTTGGCGCCGGTGGAGTACATGAAGTTGCCTTCGAAGCCGCGCGCTTCGACTGCGTTGTGCTGGCTCTTGTCGTAGAGCTCGAAGTAGTCCCACCGCGCTTCCGGATTCATCCCCCAGCCAAGGTGCGAACTGGCGTATGCCTCACGATCGTTGAACGCGGCCATGTAGCTCGCGAGCTGGCGAGCATCAACACTGTCGCCGCGGGTGTCACCGCTGACGTCAACGACGTAGTCGTCTTTCACCGTCATCCGGATCGGGCTGCGAACCACCGACTTGAACGTGCAGTTGAGGTCGCCAGGGGCAAGGACGATCGTCCCGTGGACGCTATTGCGTGCGGGGAACGCAAGCACGAGGCCGCCGGGCCAATGCGCGATTGATCCGGGCCCGGAGGTGACGCCGGTGGAACCGGCGCGAAATGACCCGTCGAGGTGCACAGTCAGGTCGGTGCCCGCTTGCGACGTCACACGCATCGTCGAGGCAGCGCTGATCATGTCGTAGCCGAGATCGACTCGCCGTGCCATGTCCGGGTCGTGGTGCAAGCGCTCGAAAGACTCCGGGTACTCGTTCGCGATCATCAGCACCCGCGTGCCCGACTCGAGGATCGCGCGAAGTTCGCGTGCGTGCAGCAGGCCTTCCACGGTGCAGTCGATGACGAAGTCGGCGCGGCACAACGCCGCGATCGCGGCCGGATTCTGTTGCAGCGCAAGGCTGGTCCCCGTCGAACGCAACGGGACTGGACCAAGGTTGGCCGGGGTCGGCATCACAACCTGAAAGACCTCGGCGCCGAGGGACTGAGCTGCCAGCACGGCCGAGCCAACGTTCTCCGGGCGGCTGGCCGATTCCGACAGCACGACGCAGAGCTCGGATGGGTTCAAATCGCACAACTCAAGCTGGTGTGCAAAGCGACTTATCCATCGCCACTCGGGATTCATGCACGAGCCTCCTCGACGGACTGCCACAGCGTGCGCAGCACATCGTTGATCTGCTGCGGTGCTTCGAGATTCGACAAATGACCCGCGCGCGGAATGACAACGAGCCGCGCATCGGGGATCAAGGATGCGAGCACCTCGGCGTACGCCAACGGCGTCTCAGTGTCGTACTCGCCAACGGCCACCACAGTCGGTACCCGAAGTTCGGGCAATCGGGCGCGGGTGTCGTGGTGCACCAGTGCGCTGCAGGCCGCATCAAGGGTCGCCTTGGGTACCGCACGCATCGACTCGACCATGTAGTCCCGGATCTCGTCGGGACAGTCCGGACCGACCAGGCCACTGACGACGGCTGCGAGTCGCTCGTCATCTGATCGCTCATCGTGCATCGGCGTGATGCGCGAGGCCAGCCACTGCTCTGGGGTCGTCACACCGTCAAGGCCGAACGCCGGGCTCGTGTCAAGCAGCGCCAGGGTGCGCACGAGGTACGGGTGATCAAGCGCCAGGTGCTGAGCGACCATCCCACCGAAGGACAGACCCACCACATCGACTGGTCCGTCGGCGAACGACGCGATCCAGGTGGCGGCGAGCGAGGCCAGGTCCGGCAACGACGTCGGCAACCCGGTGGACTTGCCGTAACCCGGCGCATCCCACGCTCGGCACTCCCGCAACTCGCTCAGTTCGGCCAGTTGCCGATCCCAGTTGGTCCGGTTGCCGCCAAGGCCGTGGAAGAAGACCGCCGCGGGCGCCTGCGCCGAGCCGGCCTGCCGCCAGGCGATCACGCCACCCAACACATCAGTGATCGCAGCGGTGGACGAGGTCATGTCGGGTGAGTCTAGGAAGGGACCTTGGGCCTGTAAAGGGGTCTGACACAGCAGTTGACAGCGGTTTAGACCTTAGGGACACTACCGCCCATGACTGCTGCGACCCAGATCGCGCCCGCGATCACCCAAGCCGAGATGGTGGCGCGTGTACGCGCCCTTGGACCTGCGTTCACCGAACGGGCCGTGCGCTATGACCGGGACGCCTCGTTCCCCTGGGAGAACTTCGCCGACCTCAAGGAAGCCGGACTGCTCGCCCTCTGCGTCCCGGTCGAGAACGGTGGCCTCGGCGCTTCCTTCGCCGACTACGCCCGCGTGTCCGCCGAGATCGGTCGCTATTGCGGCGCCACGGCACTGACGTTCAACATGCATAACGCCACCATGCTCTGGGCTGGCCAGGTCGCAGACATGCTCGACTTCCCGGCCGAGGATCGCGCGCTGCACAACGCTCGACGAGCCGAAATCTTCCGCGGGGTGGTCGAGGAAGGCACGATTCACAGCCAGCCGTTCAGCGAAGGCATCTCCGCTGGCGCGACGTCCGGCGTCCACACCAAAGCCGAACCGGTCGATGGCGGCTTCCGTGTCACCGGTCGCAAGATCTTCGCGTCCTTGTCCGGCGCGGCCAACCGGTACAACGTCACCTGCCAGGTCCCCGGCGAGCCGTTCATCCGACTCCTGTCGATCCCCGCGGACGCCGAGGGCATCGAGATCGTCGGCGACTGGGACCCGTTGGGTATGCGCGGCACGGTCTCGCGCACCCTCCTCTTCACCGATGTGTTCGTACCCGCGGACAACGAAGTGCTGCCGCCGCACGGTTATGACCAAGCCGCACAACGCTTTCCGTTCCTCTTCATGTCACTCGCTCCGAGCTACCTCGGACTGACCAACGGCATCCTCGACTTCACTCGCACATACCTGCGCGGCGAAGGACCCGGCATGTCACCCGCGCAGGCTCGCCGCGACCTGGTGCAGAAGCAGGCCGGCTGGGCGCAGATGCAGATCGACTACGAGTGCGGTCGTGCACTGCTCTATGACGTACTCGACAACATGCACATCGATCCCGACGAGGACTTGCTGGCGCGCGCCTGGGCAGCGGTCTTCACCGTGATGGAGAACGCGAACAAGGTGGCCGCCCAGGCGATTCGGGTGTGCGGTGGCCAGTCGATGCTCAAGAGCCTGCCGCTCGAGCGGATGTATCGCGACTCACGACTGGGCATCACCATGCTGCCGTGGTCCGGCGAGGTCTGTCTCGACCGGCTTGGCAAAGCGAAGCTCTACGACTGAACCGATGGCGACTTCACAAGGTGCGGCGCAAACCAGCCGGTTGACTCGCGAACGCATCCTGGCTGCAGCGACTGACCTGCTGGAGAGCAGCGGCGCGGACGGCGTCACCACGCGCACGATTGGTCAAGCACTTGATGTGCACCCGACCGCGTTGTACCGGCACTTTCGCGACATGGACGAACTCTTGCGCGAGGCGGCGGACGGCATCCTCGCCGGGGTAGCCGAGCCGACGAGCAGCGAAGACGGCGCTGACAACCTAGATGCGGCAGCGCTGCTGTGCCATCGGATTCGCTCGGTGCTACTTGCTCATCCCGGTGCGGCTCGAGTGGTTGCCTCGGGCCCCTCGCGCATGACCAACGAAAGAGCGATCACCGAGCGCCTGCTGGGATTGCTAGGCGACTCCGGCCTGCCCGAGGCGGAAGTCACGCGCGCTTACCACGCGCTCATCGAGTTCACAGTGGGCTCGGCCGCAGTGGATGCGGCCTACCTCGGGGAATCGCACGACGAAGAAGAAGCGCGCCACCGGAGTTGGCGGGCCGACTACTTCGCCGCCTCGCCTACGGACTTCCCGCAGACCACGCACTTTGCGGCCGCGCTCTATCCGGCGATGGACGAGCAGTTCCGCTACGGCCTGGACCTGATCGTCTTGGGGTTACGCCAACGTTTCGGGACGAACTAGCCGCTCGTCGGGGATCACGGCGACGCCGACGATCTCGATCAACGCGTCGGGCTGCCACAGCGCAGTGGTGCCGATGCCGGCCGTCGCGGGGTAGTTCGCACCGGCCAACTCACGCCAGACTGCCCCGATTTCCTTGCCGTTCGCCTGGTAGTCCGGGATGTCGGTCAGGTAGATCGTGATGCTCACCAGGTCGGAAGGCACCCCACCGGCATAGGCGAGGGTCGCGAGCACATTGCCGAAGGCCTGCCGGAACTGCTCGACGATGCCGCCGGGCACGATCCGCATCTGCGCGTCCAGCGCCGTCTGCCCGCCGAGGTACAAGGTGTTGCCGCTCAACGTGCCGTGCGAGTAACCACTCGGCGCAGCCAGCGACGGCGGATTGACCGGAACTGGGCCAAGGTCGTCAGTCATAAAGATGCCCAACCACACAAATGACCCTAACAGGCATTGACAGATTTACGTCTGTCGTGGCGAAAATGGGACATTAAGATTCGATCGTGCAACGAGCCCGCGATGGGAAGCACCAATGGACCCTGATTTCAGCAACTATCAGCTCGAGGGCGACGCATCCGGCTACGCATCACCCGGCGGACTGGTCGTACCGGTCGTGACGCGCGGCGGCCACGAACCTGACAACACCGGCCAGTCAGAAGGCGCGACGCGCATCTCGGGCGTGAGCATCCAGCACACCCCGGCAACAAAGCTCTGGTTCGGCAAAGTGCACAACCTGGCCGGTTACCGGTCGGTTCCCCATCACCACGGCGAGGCCGAGACGGGCGGGTATGTCCTTTCCGGCCGCGCGCGCATCTACTTCGGGGAGAAGTTCGAGGACTACATCGACATGTCAGAGGGCGACTGGGTCTTCGTTCCTCCGTTCATGCCACACGTCGAGTGCAACCTCGATCGCAACCATCCCTTGACCTGGATGACGACGCGTACTCCGGAGAACATCGTGGTCAACCTTGACCAGATCGCAGATGCGGAGCTACGCAACTGGGCAGATCGCCCGTGAGCGACCCCGCGGAAAGCAGTTGGTCCTCCCAGATCGTCACCAACTCGCTTCATCTGACGTCAACGCAGCCAACGATCTACGACCTCGCCTTCAGCGGAATCACCTATCCGTGCCCGTGGGAGAAGTCCTACGGCGGCGATCTCGTCGCACAAGCGGCGGTGGCGGCCATGCGCTCGGTCGATGGCACAAAGTCGATGCACTCGATGCACTCCTACTTCATGCGACCGGTCGACATCGGCGCAAGCATCACGTACGAAGTTGAGATCCTGCGTGACGGTCGGGGCTACTCGACTCGCCAGGTGCGCGCAATCGTCGACGGCAAGGTCGTCTACGTCTGCCTGGCCAACTTCGCGCTCGGCGAGTCCGGTCCGGCGTACACGGCCGCGATGCCTGCCGATCTGCCCGATCCCGAGACGTTGCCCTCGACCGCTGAGTACCTCGATGCGCACCAGCTCGATGATCAGACCATCGAGAGCTACTGGCGCGGCGGCCGCGGCTTCGACATGCGCCACGTGCCTGGTCCGTTGTACGTCGCGGTCGATGGCGGCGTCGGCAACCAGCAGGCGGTGTGGGTCAAGCCATTCGACCCGTTGCGACCCGTTTCCGACATCAGCGACGCCCAACGCGACGTCGCCGCGCTGGCCTACGTCTGCGACTACACGATCCTCGAGCCTGCGTTGCGCGCGATCGGCACCTACTGGACGGAACCGTCCCTGTCGACTGCCAGCCTCGACCACGCGATGTGGTTTCACCGCCAGCCCGCGCCCGGCGCACTCAACGGCTGGCTGCTCTTTGCACAGGAAGTGTTAGCCGTCGACAGTGGCCGAGGCACCGGCATCGGCCGCTTCTTCACACCCGACGGCACTCACCTGGCAACCCTGGTTCAGGAGGGCGTCATACGCCTCTCCGAAGGAGCGAAGTGATGGAGCTTTCTCCGAGCGCGCACGTGGACACGTTCGCGCGCGACCACCTCCCACCAACCGATGCGTGGCCGATCATCGAGTTCACGACGCCGGACCTCCAGTACCCCGAGCGCCTCAATGCCGGCAGCGCGCTCATCGACAGCGCGATCGCGCGCGCTGCGGATGATCGACCAGCGGTACGCACACCGGACGGGGTGGAGTGGACCTACGCGCAACTACGCCAGCACGCGAACGAAGTGGCGCAGGTGCTGGTCGAGGACCTGGGCATGGTCCCCGGCAACCGGGTGCTGCTGCGAATGCCGAACAACCCCTGGATGGTCGCCGCGTGGCTGGGCGTGCTCAAGGCAGGAGGGGTCGCAGTCACGACGGTGGTTGCCCTGCGCGTGCGCGAGCTGACTCCCATCGCGGAGAAGACCCAGCCAACCATCGCGCTGGTCGATCATCGCTTCATCGACGACGTCAACGAGCTGGGCAACACCGCCCTGCCAAACCTGCGAGTCATCCCGGTGGGAAGTGACGAGCCTGAGGACCTCGTTGCCCTAGCTGCGAAGAAGTCGGGCGACTTCACCGCAGTGGACACAGCCGCGGACGACGTCGCACTGTTCTGTCCCACATCGGGCAGCACTGGTGTACCGAAGATCGCCACCCACTTCCACCGCGACATCATGTCGATCGACAACACGTTCGGGAAGCACGTGCTGGCGATGCGGGCCGACGACGTAGCCGCGTGCACGGCGCCGTTCGCCTTCACCTTCGGGCTCGGGATGCTCGTCGTCTTCCCGCTGCGAGTCGGGGCGAGTTCGCTGCTCACCGAGAGCGCGACGCCAGCCGTACTGGCGAACCTGGTCCAAGAGCACGGCGTCACCGTGCTCGCGACCGCTCCCACCGCCTACAAGCAGATCCTTGTCGCCGGACTCGGCGAGAAGCTGCGCGGCGTTCGTCGAGGGGTCAGCGCCGGCGAGCACATCCCGCAGCAGACATGGGAGCGGCTGCGCGACGAGGTCGGGCTCAAGATCATCGATGGCATCGGTGCCACCGAGCTTTTGCACATCTTCATCTCGGCTGCGGATGCCGACATCCGACCGGGTGCGACGGGCAAGCCGGTGCCCGGCTATCGCGCAACGATCCTCGGACTCGACGGCACCGAGGCGTCCGACGGAGTCGAGGGTCGTCTTGCCGTCATCGGCCCGGTCGGCTGCCGCTACCTCGCCGACGAGCGCCAGTCCACCTACGTGCAGGGCGGCTGGAACATCACCGGTGACACCTTCACCCGCGACGCGGACGGCTACTTCTTCTACCAGGCCCGCACCGACAACATGATCGTGTCATCGGGCTACAACATCGCCGGACCCGAGATCGAGGCAGTTCTTGATGCGCACCCCGACATCGTCGAGGCCGCAGTCGTAGCTCGTCCCGACGAGGACCGCGGGTCCGTGGTGTGCGCGTTCGTGGTGCTCCGCGAAGGCGTCGAGGCCAGCGACGAACGCGCGCGCGCGATTCAGGACTACGTGAAGGGCCAGCTCGCGCCGTACAAGTACCCGCGCGATCTGCGCTTCGTTGATGCGCTGCCGCGCAACACGAGCGGCAAGCTGCAGCACTTCAAGCTGCGGCAGCAGGTCCAGGGAGAGACCACGTCATGAAGGTGGCAGTCGTGGGCGGCGGGCCTGGGGGGCTCTACTTCGCCGCATTGATGAAGCAACTAGATCCGACTCACGAGATCACTGTGTGGGAACGCAACGCTCCCGACGACACCTTCGGCTTCGGGGTGGTCTTTTCCGACGAGACGCTCGGCGGCATCGAGAACGCGGACTCGGTCGTGCACGAGGAGATGGAGCGCAGGTTCGCGCGGTGGACCGACATCGACATCAACGTGAATGGTGAGTCCTTCACCGTCGGCGGCCAGGGCTTTGCCGCAATGGGCCGCAAGGACCTGCTGCGGATACTGCAGGAGCGTGTTGGGGCCCTCGGCATCGACGTGCACTACCGGACCATGGCTCCCGACGTCGACGAGCTGGCCGCCAGTCACGATCTAGTACTGGCGTGCGACGGCCTGAACTCCGCGATTCGTACGCAATACGCGGACACGTTCGGACCTTCGTTGGATCGTCGCGCGAACAAATACATATGGCTCGGCACTGACCTCGTCTTCGAGGCCTTCCAGTTCATCACCAAGCAGACGCCATGGGGCACGATGCAGGTGCACGGCTATCCGTTCTCCGATACCGGCTCGACCTTCATCGTCGAGATGCATGAAGACGTGTGGCGTCGCGCCGGATTCGATGCGACGGCGGACCGAGACTTTGCTCCCGGCGAATCGGACGAGCAGGCAGTTGCGCGCATCGCCGAGATCTTCGCCGACGAGCTCGATGGTCACTCGATCGAGACCAACAACTCGCGTTGGATCTCCTTCACGACAGTGCGCAACCAGACCTGGCATCACGACAACGTCGTCCTGCTCGGCGATGCGGCTCACACTGCGCACTTCTCCATCGGTTCAGGCACCAAGCTGGCGATGGAGGACTCGCTGGCGTTGGCCGCGTGCTTGCATGAGAACCCCAGCGTTGAGACCGCGTTGAAGGCTTACGAGCAAGAGCGAAGGCCGGTAGTCGAGTCGACCCAACGCGCTGCGCAGGCATCACTTGAGTGGTTCGAGAGTCTCGGCATGTACGCCGGGCAGCCCAAGGTGCAGTTCGCCTTCAACCTGCTGACCCGCTCGCGGCGGATCACCTTCGACAATCTCAAGGAGCGCGATCCTGAGTTCGCCGCCCTGGTGGAGCGGGAGTTCGCCGCTGCGGCCGGCCTAGCCTCGGTGGCTCCCGCGATGTTTCAGCCCGTGCGGATCGGCCAGCTCGAACTGACCAATCGAGTCATCGTCTCGCCCATGGACATGTACTCGGCGGTTGACGGTCTGCCCAACGACTTCCATCTCGTGCACCTCGGCTCGAAGGCGCTCGGGGGCGCCGGGCTGGTGATGACCGAGATGGTGTGCGTGTCACCCGAGGGACGAATCAGCCTCGGCTGCACCGGTCTATGGAATGACGAACAACGCGATGCATACCGCCGGATCGTGTCCTTTGCACACGACCACAGCAACGCAAAGATCGGCCTCCAGATCGGGCACTCGGGCCGGAAAGGCTCAGCCCAGCGCATGTGGGAAGACATGGACATGCCTTTGCCCACGGACAACTGGGAAGTCGTCGGTCCGTCCGCGATTCCCTACGGCGAGGGCTGTCACACCCCACGTGAGATGACCCGACCCGACATGGAGTCGATCCGCGATGAGTTCGCCGCGGCTGCGCGACGGGGTGTAGACGCGGGCTTTGATCTGATCGAGGTGCATGCGGCGCACGGCTACTTGCTCTCGTCGTTCCTTTCGCCCATCTCCAATCAACGAACTGACGACTACGGCGGCTCCTTGGAGAATCGATTGCGCTATCCGATTGAGGTCTTCGATGCAGTGCGCGCGGCCGTGCCCACGCATGTGCCGGTGTCGGTGCGCATATCGGCTACCGACTGGGCGCCCGACGGCAACACGGCCGACGACTCGGTGCGCATCGCCGGTGCGTTCGTCGAACATGGCGCTGCGGCCGTCGATGTCTCGACCGGTCAGGTTTTCAAAGACGAGGCGCCCGCGTACGGTCGCTCGTATCAGACGCCTTTCGCCGACCGAATCCGCCAAGAAGTGGCGGTGCCCGCAGGAGTAGCGGTCATCGCGGTCGGCGCGATCTCGTCATACGACGACGTGAACTCGATCCTGCTGGCCGGACGTGCCGATCTGTGTGCACTCGGTCGCGCGCATCTCTACGACCCACAGTGGACCCTGCATGCGGCGGCCGAACAAGACTTCCCGGTGCGCTGGCCGCAGCCCTACGCAGCGGGTAGTCGCAAGCCCCCGTCGGCGCGCTCAGATCGGGTCGCACCACGGTTGTCGTTGCTACGCAACGACGAGGTAGATCGCACGCACGTGCGCTGGACTCCACAGGCGAGTCCGTCGGCGCGATGAGCCCACGCGCAAGCCACGTCTCGCAGCCTGACGCGGCCCGCCGTTCGCGCACGGTGCTGGTCAGCTACCTCGGCGCCGTGGTCCGCCGCATGGACAACTGGATGCCGATCGCCGGGACGGTCGACCTGATGGCGCAGACCGGCCTTGATGCATCGAGTGTGCGAACCGCAGTGTCCCGACTCAAGCAGCGCGGCTGGCTTGACCCGGAGACGCGCGCGGGCAAGCGCGGATACTCACTGAGCAGCGAGGCCCTGGACGCACTGACGTCCGGTGACGAGATCGTCTGGCACGCGCGACAGCCCGCGTTGCTCGCCGACGGTTGGTGTGTGGTCAGTTTCTCGGTACCCGAGAGCTCGCGCGGCAAACGTGACGCATTGCGCACGCACCTGGCCTCACTCGGCTTCGGCAGCGTGGGGCCTGGAGTGTGGATCGCACCTGCGCGGATGCGCGCCAAGGCCGAGCATGCGATCGCCGAACTCGACCTGACTCAGCAGTGCGCCGTCTTCGTGGGTGACTATGTGGCTGGCCCCGAGATCGCCGCCCTCGTGGCGTCGGCTTGGGACCTCAACGCGATCCACCAACGGTATGGCGACTTCATCGCGCTGAACCGGAAGCTCGCGACCCGGGTCGTTCGCGCATCGGATCTTGACGGGTGCGAGGCCTTTGCGAACTACCTCGCAGTCATTGACCAGTGGCGCACGTTGCCCTTCCGCGACCCGGGGCTACCGAGCTCGTTGCTCCCCCGCGGGTGGAAGGCACCGGCCGCCGGGGCGCTGTTCGAACAGCTCGTGAGCGACCTAGAAGGTCCTGCGCTGGCCCACGCCGCTTCGTTCTGGCCAACAAGCCCGCAGATCCGCTGAACCGCCGGACCGCAGCCAAGGCTGTGGATGGCCATAGAGCCGGATAATCCTGATGTACGCTAACCGCGTTATTGCCAGGCAAACATAAGCAAACGGGGTAAACCGCAGCCAGTTTGGCTCGCCCCACGGGTCGCCGCAAGGAGCACGCCATGACCGCCACCCAAGATCTGGAGCTGGGCGCCCGGCCCCGACTGCGTTTGGTACCGCCACCGGACTGCGACCCGCCAACGGCCGAGGGTTCGCCGAGGGCAGGCGACCTGGTGAGTCCGTTCCAGGGGACGCTCGCGCTCTCGTTCGCGTTGCCTAGCGGCGTCCCCGCGATCCCTGAGGCACCACGCTCGTTGCGACTGATCTACGGGTACGCCTCACCCGACGGCGAGGAGTTCTCCTTGCAGGCGACGCCTCGAAACGAGCTTCCCGACCCCCGGCCGTGGGCCGCTCGGTTGGTACAGGCCCTGGTCGAGATCCAGTCAGGAGACCGGCCGCTGTCACAACTGCTGCGGTGGACCACAGCCGAGGTCTACGCGCTCACAGCCAAGCACGTGGCCCAGCGCACGATCGTCACCAACAGCATGACCCGGCGCGAGCAAGCCCGAGCGGTCCTGAGCAGCGTCCACATCAGTGAGCCTGATGACGGGGTGGTTGAGGCGTGCGCAGTTGTCCGAGGACAGCATCGGTGTCAGGCGATCGCGCTGCGCCTCGAAGGTATCGAGGGCCGGTGGCAATGCACGTCGTTGATGTGGGTCTGACCGCCTAGACGACGTTGCGACTCTGGTTCTTCGGGTCGCCGTGGCAGCGCTTGTACTTCTTGCCCGAGCCGCAGGGGCACGGCGCATTGCGCGAGATTCCGGAGTACTCGGAGTCCGCCGACTCACCGCGAGTTTCGGCCTGTCCCCCGAAGTCCAGTGACGGCGCGCTGAACTGCAGCCGCTCAGGTCGACTCGGCGCAGCAAGCCCGCGCGCCACGATCTCGCGGGCCGGCTGGCCTGCCGAGCCGTTGGGCGACTCGCCAACAGCACCAGCGTCGAGGTCCGCCTCGGACTCGTTTGGTGCGCCCGCGTCGGATTCCTCGGACGCAACATCTTCCAGCGAGACATCGACGTTGAACAGGTAACCGACGGACTCCTCCTTGATCGAATCCATCATGGCCTGGAAGAGATCGAATCCCTCGCGCTGATACTCGACCAGCGGGTCACGTTGCGCGATTGCTCGCAGGCCGATGCCTTCCTGCAGGTAGTCCATCTCGTACAGGTGCTCGCGCCACTTCCGGTCCAGGACCGACAGCACGACCCGGCGCTCAAGCTCGCGCATGACTTCGTCGCCGAACTCCTCTTCGCGGCGCTCGTACGCGGCGTGCGCATCGGCGGTGATCTCCTCGATGAGGAACTCAGAAGTCAGACCGGCGACGTCACCACCCGAGCGCTCCACCATCTCCTCAACGGTCATGCTGACTGGGTAGAGCGTCTTTAGCGCTGCCCAGAGCTGCTCGAGATCCCACTCCTCAGCGAATCCCTCGGCCGTGGCACCCGACACGTAGTCGTGGACCGTGTCATCGATCATGTGCTGCACCTGGTCCTGCAAGTCCGCACCTTCGAGCACCTGGCGGCGCTCTTCATAGATCACTGTGCGTTGCCGGTTCAGGACCTCGTCGTACTTCAAGACGTCCTTGCGGATCTCGAAGTTCTGCGACTCGACCTGTGACTGCGCCGACCGGATGGCGTTGGACACCATGCGTGCCTCGATCGGGATGTCGTCGGGCACGTTGAAACGCGTCAGGAACGAGTCCACGACGTTGCCTTGGAACAGCCGCATGAGGTTGTCCTCAAGGGACAGGTAGAACCGCGTCTCACCCGGGTCACCCTGCCGGCCCGACCGACCGCGCAGCTGGTTGTCGATTCGCCTCGACTCATGCCGCTCGGTGCCCAGCACGTAGAGCCCGCCGATCTCGACAACCTCATCGTGCTCGGAGGCGACGGAGCTTTGCGCCTTCTCCAACGCGGCAGGCCATGCGCCTTCGTAGTCCTCAGGCGTGTCGACCGGCGACAAACCCTGCTGCGCGAGCTCGCCCGCGGCCATGAACTCGGGGTTCCCGCCAAGCATGATGTCGGTGCCTCGACCGGCCATGTTCGTTGCGACTGTGACCGCACCCTTGCGGCCGGCCTGCGCGATGATCTGCGCCTCGCGCTCGTGGTACTTCGCATTGAGCACTTCGTGCGGCACGCCGCGACGACGCAACAACTGCGACAGATGCTCGCTCTTCTCGACCGAGACCGTGCCGACAAGCACCGGCTGGCCCTTGTCGTGGCGTTCAGCAATGTCCTCAACCACCGCGGAGTACTTGGCCTCCTCGGTGCGATAGATGAGGTCGCCCTCGTCTTCACGCGCGTTGGGCCGGTTCGGCGGGATCGGGACGACACCTAGCTTGTAGATCTGGTGGAACTCAGCGGCCTCGGTCATCGCCGTGCCGGTCATGCCCGAGAGCTTGTCGTAGAGCCGGAAGAAGTTCTGCAGCGTGATCGTCGCAAGCGTCTGATTCTCTTGCTTGATCTCGACGCCTTCCTTCGCCTCAATCGCTTGGTGCATGCCCTCGTTGTAACGACGACCGGCAAGGATGCGACCAGTGTGTTCGTCGACGATGAGCACCTCGCCGTTCATGACGACGTAGTCCTTGTCGCGCTTGAAGAGCTCCTGCGCCTTCAAGGCGTTGTTAAGGAAGCCAACGAGCGGGGTGTTGACCGACTCGTAGAGGTTGTCGATGCCCAGGAAGTCCTCGACCTTGATGACGCCGGGCTCGAGAATGCCGACCGTGCGCTTCTTCTCGTCGACCTCGTAGTCCTCTTCGCGCTTGAGTCGCGGAATGAGCTTTGCGAAGTCGGTATACCAAGCGATTGGCTGGTCAGACGGCCCGCTGATGATCAGCGGGGTGCGGGCCTCGTCCACCAGGATCGAGTCCACCTCGTCGACGATGGCGAAGTAGTGCCCGCGCTGCACAAGCTCCTCGCTCGACCATGCCATGTTGTCGCGCAGGTAGTCGAAGCCGAATTCGTTGTTCGTGCCATAGGTGATGTCGCAGCCATACGCGGCGCGGCGATCTTCCTTCTTCATTGTCCCGAGGATGACCCCGACATTGAGTCCAAGGAAGCGGTGGACCCGACCCATCCAGTCCGCGTCGCGCTCAGCCAAGTAGTCGTTGACGGTCACCACGTGCACGCCGTCGCCGCTTAGGGCATTGAGGTAGGCGGGCAGCGTGGACACGAGCGTCTTGCCCTCACCGGTGCGCATCTCGGCGATGTTGCCTAGGTGCAGTGCCGCGCCACCCATGATCTGAACGTCGTAGTGCCGCTGACCCAACGTACGGCGAGCGGCCTCGCGCACAGTGGCGAACGCTTCGGGCAGCAGGTCGTCCAGCGACTCGCCCGCTTGCACCCGCTCGCGGTACTGGTCGGTGAGGGCGCGCAGCTCCGCGTCGGACAGCGACTCGAAGTCGGGCTCGAGCACGTTGACCTGGTCGGCGATGCTGCTGAGCTTGCGCAGGATCTTGCCTTCACCGGCGCGCAGGATCTTGTCGAGAATGGCGGGCACGAGTCCCTCTTCGGTCAACGGGCGAACCGCGGCTGCGGTGTCACCAGGCGGCTGGACGTGTTTCATCGTAGGCGCTTGGACGGTGTTGGATGAGCGGCCATGGTGGCCCACCAGCCTCAGAGCGGCTCAGCCGTCGAGGACACCCAGCCCGAACTGCGCACGCAACGAGTCTGGTTGCGGCCGGGCACTCTCGCGGACGCACCGGCAGTCACGAACGCCTGCCAGGACGAGGACGTGGCACGTTGGACCAACGTTCCCGTCCCCTACACCTACGAGAACGCCGAGGGCTGGCTCGCTGGTCGGATCGAGCGCTGGGCCCGCCGGGAGTCGTGGGTCTGGCTGGTGTTTGAACCGGGCTTAGAGCGGTTGATCGCGGCCGTGGGGCTCGCCGACATCGACTCGTGGAACGCCGCCGCCAGCCTCGGCTACTGGGCCGCCCCAACTGGCCGCGGCCGTGGACTGGTCACCGAGGCCGCCCGGCTCGTCTGCGCCTGGGGCTTCGCGTCGGCTGGGCTTGAGCGAATCAGTTGGAATGCCTTCGACGGCAACGAACGCTCCCACGCCCTCGCTCACCGCCTCGGGTTCACGGACATCGGACGCCGTCGGGCCGTCATCCAGCGAGGCGGCGTCTGGCGCGACGAGTTAGCGGCCGATCTGCTTCCGGGCGAACTCACTGGTCCGTTGCCTGAAGGAGTTGAGGGGCTGGCCCCGCCCGAGTCAGCACCTTGGCGCCGACTGCGGCAGGACGTGGCCGAGGCAACCATCGAGACGCCTCGACTCTCGTTGCGTCCCTGGTCAGTGAGCAATCCGGCCGACTTCGAAGCAGTCCGGCAAGCAAGCATCGACGAGCAGATGAACCTTTGGTGCCCGGTCCTCGATTCGCCGGATGCGACGCTGGAGGGCTACTTCGCAATCGCGGCCAACCATGCCGGCCGCGTCAGTTTTGCCATCGTCGACAAGCACAACGACACCGACAAGGTCATCGGTCAGTGCGTGCTGCACCACATCGAACTTGCACCGGCCGCGGCCAGCGCATCGGTCGGATACTGGCTGCTGCCCGAGGGTCGCGGTCGTGGGCTCGTCGACGAGGCGGTCGAAGCGATGGTCACGTGGGCACACGACACCCATCGGGTCAGCCGCTTCGAGTTGATGCACGCGGTGGGAAACACCGCCTCGTGCGGGGTGGCCGCGCGACTCGGCTTCACACGCGAGCTGGAACCCCGCAAGTCATGGATCGCTCCTGACGGCACGCGCGCAGACGAGCACGTGCACGCACGCATCTTCCCGGAGCGCGTATGACGCCGAGTCGCAGTCAGCACGTAGCGGTTGGATGAGTGCATGGCACCGCACACCATCGTTGTCACCGACGGACACATCCGCCTCGACGCCCCGCGGCTGACCGCATCCGACCTCGCAGCCATGACGCGATCGTCTACCGACCCAGACCTGCTCGCCTGGACCGGCCTGCCCGAGGAGTGGTCAGACGCGGAGAGCCGTTCGCTGATCGAGCGCTGGCAGGAACAGTGGGGCCAACGCAAGCGGTGGGCGTTCGCGATCCGCGATAACGCCAGTGATGAGTACCTCGGCTCGATCAGTTTCTTCACGATCGATGACGGGTTGGCTAGCGCCACCGTCGGCTACGACGTGCTGCCCGAGCATCGAGGGCGGGGCATCGCCACGGCGGCGCTGCGGCTCGCCTGTCAATGGGCCTTCGCATCAGCAAGCCTGCATCGCGTGGAGTGGGGCGCGATCGTCGGCCACGAACAGTCGCGGCACATCGCCGAGCGGGTGGGGTTTGAGTTCGAAGGCACGATGCGTGCCGAATACGACCAACGCGGCACCAAACGCGACGTGTGGATCGCGGGGCTTCTAGACACCGACCTCGATCGTTCGAAGTTTCCGCCCAGTGCGTTCAATCAGCCGCCTCCGTCCGCGTCGCCAGAGCCCGCTGACGAGACGGGCGCGGACAAGGCGAGTCGACGACTCCTGGATCCAGTGGAGATCGCGGCGGGTCGCTGGCACTTGCGACCTTGGAACGGTGACTCGAGGGCTGACCTAGACGCCGTCCGTGAGGCCACAACCGACCCCGAGATCCAACAATTCAATCCGCTGCGGGTCCACACCGACGGCGAGAGCCGGAAGGCGACCCCCGACGATGCACCAACCAAACTGGCCGAATTCGTGGGCTGCTGGACGGACGGCGGGCACGCGCAGTGGGCCCTGTGCGACGCCACGACCGGCGACATCTTGGGCAACCTCACGCTGCACCACCTCACGATCGAGAGCACCACAGGCGAGGTCGGGTATTGGGCGCTGCCCCGCGGTCGCGGTCGCGGGGCCGTCACTGAAGGCTGCGGAGCCATGACACGTTTTGGGGTTGACGCTTTAGGTCTGCAGCGCATCAATCTCTGGCATCACATCGACAACGTGAAGTCATGCGCGATCGCCGATCGATTGGGATTCGATCTCGAGTTGCGCACCCGCGAGTCATGGCGCTCCTTCCCGGAGACGCCGTTCAACGACGAGCACTTGCACGCATTCGTCGTGCCGCGGTGAGTTCACCCACGCTGAGCGCCGACGAGGCGCGGCGTGCACTGCTGCGGGCCCAGGGTCTGCTTGGGGCGCCCGACCGACGCGCTGGAGTGCCCGGGGTGCTGCGCTCGCTAGGCGCGGTGCAACTCGACACCATCAGCGTGCTTGCTCGATCGCACGAGTTGGTCGCCTACGCCCGGCTTGGCGCGATCGGCCGACAACGAATCGAATGCGCCTACTGGACCCACGAACCGCAGGCGGCGACATCCTTCGAGTACTGGTCGCACGCGGCTTGCCTGTTGCCTGCTGAGGACTGGCCGCACTTCGCGTTTCGACGACGACGCAATCGCGATCGCGAGTGGAAGTACCACAAGCCCGAACAGTGGGCCATGGACGAGGTGCTCACGCGACTGCGAGAAGAGGGTCCGCTAACCGCAACCGAGCTTGGCGGTGCGAAGGCTGGCGGCGAGTGGTGGGACTGGTCGGCGATCAAGGTCGGGTGCGAGCGGCTGCTCGCCTTTGGTGACGTGGTGGTCACAGAGCGGCGCGGGTGGCGTCGGGTCTATGACCTGCCGCAGCGAGCACTTCCCGCGACGGTTCTGAACGATCCAGACGATCACACCTGCCTACGCGAGCTCGTCCGCAAGGCCGTGGAGCAACTTGGTGTCGCCACGGTGGCTGACATTGCCGACCAGTACCGACTCGTACAGGCACAAGTGCTTTCGGTGATCGACGAGACCGGCCTGATCGAGGTCACCGTTGAGAACTGGCGCGGACGCGCGTGGGCCGATCCAGCCGCACTCGAAGCCTTGAGCGAACGGGCACGTCATCGCACGACGTTGCTCTCGCCGTTCGACTCATTGGTCTGGGATCGAGGCCGCACCGAACGCGTCTTCGACTTCACGCATCGGCTCGAGGCGTACACCCCCGCAGCCAAGCGCGTTCACGGCTATTTCGCCATGCCACTACTCGCCGGCGGTCAGCTCGTCGGTCGCGTTGACCCTAAGCGCGTCGGCAGGACACTCGTTGCGCGCCAGGCCTCGCTCGCCCACCCACGGCATGCGTCTGCGCTCGCACGTTCTCTGGCCGAAGCCGCCGGCTGGGTGGGATGCGATCGCGTGCGCATCGAGAACTTAGAGCCCGTCTCCGCTCGCGCCGACGTGGAGCGAATGCTCGCCGATGAAGGCTTTGCCTGAGCTCGTTCAGCCGATGAGGTTGCGCTGGATGGCGTAGACCGCAGCTTCGGTTCGCGAGTGCAACTGCAGCTTCTCAAGGATGTTACGGATGTGGTTCTTGACCGTGTTCTCGCTTATGAACAACTTCTCCGCAACCAACCGGTTGCTCAGCCCGCGAGACACGAGGCCGAGCACTTCCAGTTCGCGTTCGGTGAGTCGCGGCTGCGAATCCTTCTCGTCTCGGATCGACATCACGGCAAACTCGTCGAGCAGCCGCGCAGCCAGATCGGGTGAGATGAGCGACTGGCCCGCGGCCACAGCAAGGACGGCTGGCAGCACCTCGGCGGCGGGCAGCGATTTGCGCAGATAACCTGCCGCCCCCGCGCGCACAGCGGCCAGCAAGTCGTCTTCATTGTCATTCGCGCTGAAGATCAGCACGCGCACGTCGGGGCACACGGCTCGCAACGCGGCCACCGTGTCCGCGCCTAACTCGCCGGAAGGCCGCGAGTCCATCACCACGACGTCGGTTTGCGTCGACACCACGAGTTCGACCACATCGGTTGTCTCGGGTGTCTCGCCGACAATTTCGACCGAACCCTCGGCCTCAAGCAGCGTTCGCAGACCATGCCGGAAGACCGGCTGATCATCCACGACGAGAACGCGCACCCTGACATCGTCGTCGGCGTGCACTCGTAGCGTCGCGCTCATCTGCCTACCCTTGCACGTCCAGGCGAATCACGCCGTAGTCGTAACCCCGTCGGCGGTAGAGCACGCTGGGATGTCCGGACTCCTTGTCGACGAACGCGTAGAACGAGTGGCCCACTAGTTCCATCTCGTAGAACGCCTGATCCAGGGTCATCGGCGAGGTGGCGTGCAACTTCTCGCGGACAATCAGCGGACCATCCCCTTCCACGGCGATCCCGTACTCGGCTTCGACCGCGTCATCGGCGAGGGCGCTCCACCGCTCGATGAAGGCGTCGTCATCCGCGTCTGCCGCTGGGGACGCGCCGCTGCCAGGAGCAGCAGCTGGTGCCGCTCCGTTGGCGTGACTGCGTCCGTTGACCGGATGACCCTTGCCGCGCCAGCGGTCGCGGCGACGGCTGGTCGCGCGTCGAACCCGCTCCTCGAGCCGGTCATAGGCCGCGTCCAAGGCCGCGTACTTGGTGTCGTCGGAGGCCTCTGCCCGTACGACCGGACCGATGCTGACGCACGTGAGTTCGACCTTCACCGATTTCGACGCGCCGTGCGGCGCATGCTCCTGGGACACATCGACCTCAATGTGTGACACCCGGGAGTCGAGCCGTTCGATTCGGCCTAACTTCTCTTCGACCTGCGCACGGAAACGTTCACCGATCTCGACTCCACGACCTCTGACGTCGATGTCCACATCAGCCCCCAATCTCGAAGTGACGGTCGGCTCAACAAGCACCCGCCCGGCCGACCTGGTCTTCGACCCCACATTCGCCTGCTGAAGGTCTCGCAGCGCTGCGCGCCACTACCCCCCTTCTCTCGGCTCGATCGGCATCTGACCGATCGACGAGGCAGGACTTACTCCTAAGCCGCACCGTGATCGAGCGACGACAAGTCGCCTTACGTGGACCGCTTTGCCTGCGGCTGGCATCGGCTTGTTGGCAGCACGGATGCTGTCAACGCAACCACGGACCCGGGCGGGTGCCATCCGCTCACGCTAGCCGCAGTCGTTGAGTCGCGACAGCCCGAGCCAAGGACAGTTCCCGTTTGGCCCTGAGCAGGTGCGCCGGAGGCCAATACAAGACCCACGCGCACGGGCAGTTCTGCGGCGCGCAGAACGCGCATACCTTCTGCCATCGTGGCCCCGGTGGTCAGGACGTCGTCGACAACGATCACGCAGATGCGCGCGTGTCGGCCATAGCCGAGCGTGCCGCCGGCGAATGCCATCGTGCCCGGCATCTGCGCGACTCGGTCACGCGCCGAGCGGTGACCTTGATCGCTGGTCGCAGAGCCTGTCGCACGTTGGCGTAACAACGGTCGTGCGACAGCGTCAACGCGACTAGATCGAAGCGCGCGAGCAGCAGCGCGAGCCAGCGAGCGCGCGTGGTCAATGCCGCTGATTCGCACCCGCTGGGGTGCCGACGGTATGGGGACGAGAACCACCGAGCCGTGCAGCAGGTCATGCGGACCGTCAAAGATCAACGCATCGGCAAGGGCTTGGCCGAGCGGATTGCCCAGGCCGGGTGATCGCCCGTCCTTGTACGCAAGGACGGCGCTCTTGATCGGCCCGTCATAACGCGCCACACGTAACACCGGCGCCGGGCAGGGAACACGCGGGACCAGCCACGCGCTCGGTCCAGCAGAGTCAGCACATGCTCGGCACCACACTCCAGGTGTTGAGTCGCACCCGATGCAGCGTCTACCGAGCACGAGTTCGTTGAACGAATCGACAATCGCGCGCATCGCCCGAGAGTGGCGCGCAGCAGTGGCCACCCGGAATGGCTTTCAGCGGGGCTGTCGATGGCAGCGCCTTGTGCAGAACCGACTCAGCCGGGGTAGCCGGGCCAGGTCGCAACGAGCACCTTGCGCCAGCCGGAACCGGAGTCGGCCCACACCACGCCTGCAGACGTGCCCGCGAGGGTCGGGTGCTGAGCGGTGGCAGCAATCGAACTGATCCCCGGTACGCCGCCGAGCACGGTGATCGCCGACCCATCGATCGCGATCAGGTAGGTCTGCAGGGTGCTCTGCGCATCACCACCCAGGATCGCCAGTTGGGTGTCCGTTGCCCAGGCCACCGACTGCGCTTGAACCAACCGGGTCTCGAAGCGGTGCAGCTCCGAGATGGCGACCGAACCAGGCGACCGCACGACCAGACCAAGTTCGACGCTCGAGAGCCCGGTCGACCGATCGTGCACGATCACGGCGACCCGAACACCGTCGGGTGCGAGTCGGATCGCCTGGATGTCGGCTGGCGCAGCTCCAACGATGCCGACCCGGGTCGCGGCCGCCCCCGTGCGACATGTAGACACCGGCCGCTGGCCCAGTGCGTTGAACCGTCCATACGTCGCCGTTGCGGTCCCAAGAAGGCGCAACGAGCGAGGAGCCGACGAAGACCGGATGCGGAGATGCAGCCGTCCCCGCATACAGCGTCTGACGACCGTCCGCCGTAACGATGCCAGCGACCGATCCCCCGGTCGGGTTGAGACTTGGCTCCACAGCGGGCTGAGTGAGCCGCAACTTCCCAGATCCCGCGGGACCGGGGAAGTAGGAGGTGGTCCCCTGGTCGGACACGGCAACGAGCCGGCCACGTTGCAATGCGAACGCGGATGCCGACTCGGCAGCTGCATCGGGGTCGTACCCCGCAAACAGGTCCCGGCTTAAGGTTGCTGCTGCTCCGGAATGTCCAGCGGCTCACCCTCGACGTTGACCTGGACCCCGGACACATCGGCAATCTGCTGCAGGGTCCAGGTGAACTGGGCCGCCAACGCAGTCCGCTCGGCCGGTGTTGCCGCACGTGCCTGCTTCGTTAGGGACACCTGCGCAATGCCGTCGACGATGGGCACGCTAGACGTGGCCAACGCGGTTCCAGCCAGGAATACCCGTGCTGACTGCCGGAGCGAGCGCCGCGGACGGGCCACGCAGACAGGACTGCGCACGAGCGCGCCAGCTCAGATCTCGGGTTCTGCGTCGGCAGGAACACCGGGTCGGGAACGAGCACAGACTGGGTGTTGTCAACGAAGTAGACGTTGAACGCCTGGAAGTTGCGAGTTGCGTCGAACGTGGAGAGCAAGAGACCGGCCGGCGCCGCCGCGATCCGCCACTGCCCGTCGATGCGCCCCATCGGGAAGACCACCGAGGTCTGCGAACCGACCGGCGCAGGTCGGTAGGAACCAGTACTACTGATGGACGCGACGTGGGGCGCACGCATGACGATGCTGACGACGCTGTGTTCTTCGCTGTCTCCTGCGTGAGGGCAAACGAGGTCCCTGCGTCATAAACGCTGACGCCAGTGTTCGGTTGCCACTGCTCCGCCACATTGGGTGCAAGGTACGTACGAGCGATCGCCCAGTTGTCCTCGAAGTCAGCAGAGGCGTCAAGGAAGCCACTGACCACTTCGGTAGGCGACGCGCCGGGCTGCGGTGGACGGGCGATAACCCGAACGAACGGGACAGCGCCCTCAGTCTGTGGTGCCGAGCCGACATTTGGCGTGCTCGTGGTCGGAATCGTTGCGCAGCCTGCAGCAACTGCCGCGACCATTAGGACAACGACGGCTCGCGCAGTCAACCGCCGGTGAGCGGCACGACTAGTCATCGTTGGGCCCGGGGACGAGCGCGGCAGAGTCAGTGTCGGGAGGGGTCGCGGCGATCGTGCGATACGGGACTCCGACGCTCAGCGGCACCCGACGCTTCAGCTCGGCGTCGCGTGGCTGCAACGGCAACGGCGAGCCCAGCAAGTGACCGCCCGCGAACCGCGGCACGGTCAGCCGGAAGTGCGCTCCGTCACCGGGTGCTCCCCACGCCTCCAGCCAGCCGCCGTGCAGACGCGCGTCCTCATACGCGATGGCCAGCCCGAGCCCGGTGCCGCCGGTCGTGCGGGCTCGTGCAGGGTCAGCGCGCCAGAAGCGGTTGAAAACAAGCGACGACTCACCCGGACGCAAGCCCACCCCGTGATCGCGCACCCCGACGGCCACGGCGACCTCGTCGGTGACGACATGTACGTCTACCGGTTCGCCTTCGACTGTGTTCGATCGCGTTGATCAGCAGATTTCGAACGATCCGGTGAATGCGCCGTTGATCGACCTCCGCGACGCATGCCTCGGCGGGGAGATGAGGCACCAGCGCACAACCACGCCGATCCGCGAACGGCTGCGCGTCCTCGATGCACGCGGTGACGAGTGTGCGCAGGTCGACCGGCTCGGCCTCCAGCACAGCGGCGCCGGCGTCGAAGCGGCTGATCTCGAGCAGATCGGTGAGCAGCGCTTCGAATCGGTCGAGCTGGTCGTGCAGCAACTCGGCCGCGCGGGCAGTCGTCGGATCGAAGTCGGGTCGCGCTTCATACAGCACGTCCCCGGCCATCCGCACCGTTGTCAACGGGGTGCGCAACTCGTGCGAGACGTCGGATGTGAAGCGTCGTTGCAGCCGCGACAGGTCCTCGAGCTGTCTGATCTGACCCTTGAGGTTTGCCGCCATCGTGTTGAACGACATCGCGAGGCGGGCAAGGTCGTCCTCTCCCCGAACCTTCATCCGCTCGTCGAGTCGGCCCGCCGAGAACCGCTCGGCGATGCGCGCCGCCAATCGCACCGGCGTCACAACCTGGCGGGTGACCAGCCACGCGACACCAACGACGAGCAGCACCAGCACGAGACCGGCGACGGCGATCGCCCGCGTGCACCAGGGCGAGGGTCTGCTCCTCGCTCGTCAAGGGAAACAGGTAGTAAAGCTCGTATGCGTTGTTGTAGATCGACAGCGGTGCGCCGACGACGATTCCAGCGACCGAGGGTGCCGCGTTGACGTACTTGATCGGTGCGTACTGCCAGCTCTGCCGCTGTTGCTCGACCACAGTGTTGCGCAAGGCCGGGGTCACACTTGTCTCGGCCACGAAGTTGGTGCCGCGCTCGGGGAGGTTGGCCGACGACCCAACCGTGGGAGAGGCAAGCAGCAGAATCTCGTACTGCCCTGGGGCTCCGGCCCGAGCGGCCAGCGAGGCCATCACCTGCTCGACCACATCGGCAGTCGAGGGGTCCCCAGCCGTCTGATCCTGCTCCACGATGTTCTGAGCCTCGGTGAACCCCGACGAGGATTCGACCAGCGATGCGTTGACCTTGGTATCGAGCAATCCACTGGTGATGCGACCGATCAGCAGTGCGCCCACCACGATCACGACGATCAGCGAGATGACGAGGGTGGACATCGTCACGCGCAGGAAGAGTGAGCGGCGCCACCAGCGGGTGGCCTGGCGCGCCCTCCTGGTCAGCCAGCGGCGGACGGACCCCCAGGTCGCCGCCAGGTCGATCATGCCGGTCCGGCCTTGTACCCGACTCCTCGCACGGTGACCACGATCTCGGGGTGCTCAGGATCGTGCTCGATCTTCGAACGAAGGCGCTGCACGTGCACGTTGACCAAACGGGTGTCGGCCGCGTGCTTGTAGCCCCACACCTTCTCGAGCAGGACGTCACGCGAGAACACCTGGTGCGGCGAGCGCGCCAGACATGCGAGCAGGTCGAACTCGAGCGGGGTCAGATTGAGCGCGTTGCCATCGCGTCGTCACCGAGTGACCCGCAACGTCGATCGTCAGGTCGCCGATCATCAGCAACTCGGGAGACTGCGGGTCGAATCGACGCAGCCGAGCGCGAACGCGCGCGACGAGTTCCTTCGGCTTGAACGGCTTAACGATGTAGTCGTCGGCACCGGACTCAAGTCCGGCCACGATGTCGAGGGTGTCCGTCCGCGCGGTCAGCATGACGATCGGCACACCGGACTCGGCGCGGATGTCGCGGCACACGGCAATCCCGTCGCGGCCGGGAAGCATCACGTCGAGAAGCACGACATCGGGGCGGACATCGCGGAAGGTCGCCAGGGCGTTGCGGCCGTCGGCGCAGAAGTGGGCGTCAAAGCCCTCCGAGCGCAGGACGATGCCCAACATCTCGGCCAGTGCGGTGTCATCATCGACGACGAGAACCCGGCCCCTCATGCCCTCATTGTCGCACTCGTGGCGTTCGGGCGTAGTGCGTCGATGCATCCCCCACAACTTCAGGGGCCGCGTGGCACCATGCCTGGCATGTCGACGCCGCCGCCCGGACCGCCGCCTGGTTGGGGATCGGGTCCCGCGTGGGGATCGGGGACCGGCCTGGGGGCCGGGACCCTCGGGGAGTGGGCAACCCGGCTGGAGCGCCTGGCCTCCGCAACAGCCAGCCGCACCCAAGCCTGGTGTGATCCCGCTGCGCCCGTTGAACGTGGGCGAGATCCTCGATGGCGCCTTCACCTACATCCGCAAGTACCCAGGCGCGACGCTCGGGCTGTCCGCAATCGTGGCCGTCATCATCGCGTTGGTGCAGACGGGCCCCGTCGCAGTCTCCCTGCATACGTTGCATCGAGTCTTGAACTTCAATCCCAACACCGACGCATCGATTGATCCCGGGTCAATCCTCGGCGCGGATGCGCTCGGGTTTGTCGCAGACATCGCAGTCGTTCTGGTGCGACTCATCGCGACCGGGATGTTCACTCACATCGTCGGCAAGGCCGTGCTTGGCGAGGGCCTGTCCATCAACGGGGCCTGGGCGCTGATCAAGCCGCAATTCGCTCGCCTGCTCGGATTGGCGGGAGTCTTTGTCGCGGCGATCGTCGCGTGGGCTGTGGTGGTAATCGGCGTCGGCGTGCTGCTGGTGGTAGTGCTACCGCCCGTAGGAGTGCTGTGGCTGGTCGTAGTGGGCATGAGTTCGGTTGTCGTCGGTGTCTACGTCGGCATCCTGGTCGTGCTGGCGGCGCCAGCGCTGGTACTTGAGGACATCGGCATTCGTGCGTCGCTGCGCCGATCTGTTCTGCTGGTACGCGGAGCTTGGTGGCGGATCTTTGGGATCACGTTGCTGGTCAACGTGCTGGCCTCCGTGGTCAGCGGGATCTTGTTGTTGCCGTTTGAGATCGGCGCGATCGCAGCGACCGCGACCGCAGGCTTGAGCGTGATCGCGGTCGTGCTGCTTGCTCTGGGGAGCATCGCGTCGAGCATCCTGACCCTGCCCTTTGAAGCGGGCGGCGTGTCCCTGCTCTACATCGATCAGCGGATGCGTCGGGAAGGCCTCGACCTCACCTTGACCGCAACTGTCACGGGAACCTGACGGGGTCGAACCAATTCGCCATGCACATGCCCAACTCGATTCACTCGGCGATCGTCTCGGTCGTGCATGCCCAGCCACCGATCGACATCGGTCGTGACGACGCACGCAAGCTCGCGCAGGACGAACTGGCAAAGCCCGAGTACCAGCAGTTGCAGCCATCGTTGTGGCAGCGCTTCACCTCGTGGCTCTCGGACCACCTGAACCGGCTGATCGACTCCTCCCATCACGGTCTCAACGGTCTGTGGGCGGGTCTGCTGCTCGCCATCATCATCATTGGCGTGGTGCTGCTGGTGCTCCGCGCGCTGGGCAAGCCGGTTCGCTCCCGCTACTCGTCGGCGCAGGTGTTCGGCGACACCGCCATGACCGCCGCATCCCACCGTTCGTTGGCCGATGGGCACGCCGCGGCTGGCCGCTGGGACGACGCGGTCATTGAGCGGATGCGAGCGGTAGTCCGTGAGCTCGAAGAGCGCGGCTACATCGACGCACGACCAGGGCGTACGGCGGACGAGGCAGCCAACGATGCCGGGCGCGTGCTCGCGGCGCTGGCCGCCGATCTGCGGGCTGGCGCGCGAACGTTCGACGACGTCTGTTACGGGAAGCTTCCCGCAGGTTCTCAAAACGATGCAGAACTGCGGGCTCTCGACAACGCAGTAAGACACGCTCGCGAGCCGGTTGTGCGCTGATGCGCGAGACCTTGCGACGATCGCGAGTCTGGATCGTCATCGTCCTTCTGGTTCTTGGCACCGCCGTGGTCGTTGGACTGGCGGGTGCCAAACCTGCCAAGACCCCGCTGGACCCGGCCAGCTACGAGCCTTCCGGGTCACACGCCGTGGCGAGCCTGCTGCGCAATCAAGGCGTCGACCTCACGAGCACGACGACCGCGGACCCAACCATTCGCGACGCCTCGGCTGACAGCACGCTATTCATCACCGAGGCGGATCTAGTTCCTCGCTCCCGACTCAAGCAGATGGCATCTGCTGGCTGGGGTCGGATCGTTCTGATCGCGCCGACGGATCCCGCCATGCTGCAGTTGTTCGCGCCTTCCGTTTCGCTGTCCGACGCCGCTGAGAACGGCTACTACTCGGTCGGCTCCACTCAACCCGGGTGCACCTGGCAGCCCGCCTCCACAGCCGGAGACGTTGACCTTGGTGGGATCGCGTACGCCAATTCCGAGCCGTCCGGCGTCTCCTGCTATCCAGTGGACGGCAATCCGACCCTGGTGGCAGGACCTGACAGCGGCGAGGTGAGTTGGGTAGTGCTCGGCGACGGGTCGTTGTTCCGCAACGACCGACTGGGTAATCGCGGCAACGCATCGCTGGCCCTGAGTCTGCTGGGCGCACACCAGCACGTGGTCTGGTACATCCCGACGCTCGGTGACCCGGCGCTCGAGGGACAAGGCAAGTCCGTGACCGATCTGCTGCCCACTTGGGTGAAGTGGGTGGGGCTGGAACTGCTGCTGGCGGCCGTTGTCCTCGCACTCGCGCGGATGCGCCGACTGGGGCGAGTAGTGGTGGAGCCGCTGCCCGTGATCGTTCGGGCGAGCGAGACGACCGAAGGGCGCGGCCGGCTCTACGCAAGCGGACGTGCACGAGGACATGCCGCCGACGAACTACGGGAAGCGAGCCGCCAGCGACTACGGCGTCGCCTGGGCGGAGCGGCCGAGATCGATGACGCGGCGCTGGTGGCGACGGTCTCAGCACGAACCTCGTTGAGCGACGCGGACATCGCGGGGATCCTCTACGGCCCCGCGCCGCCCGACGACCACGCACTCGTCACCCTCGCCGATACCCTCGACCAACTCGAAGCGGAGGTCCTCCGGACATGACCGACTCCCCCACAGCAGGCGCGCGCACAACGTTGCACGACTTACGCGCCGAGATCAGCAAGGCGGTGGTCGGCCAAGACGCAACCGTCACTGGTCTGGTGATCGCGCTGTTGTGTCAGGGCCATGTCCTCATCGAGGGCGTGCCAGGCATCGCGAAGACGCTGTTGGTGCGCACGTTGGCAACGAGCCTGTCGCTGGACTTCAAACGAGTGCAGTTCACGCCAGACTTGATGCCCGGCGATGTGACGGGCTCACTGATCTACGACGCGCGCACCGCAGAGTTCTCCTTTCGACCAGGCCCGGTCTTCACCAACCTGCTTCTTGCAGACGAGATCAACCGGACCCCACCGAAGACGCAAGCCGCGCTGCTCGAAGCAATGGAAGAGCGACAGGTGTCAGTCGACGGCATGCCGCGGCCGCTGCCCGACCCGTTCCTCGTCATCGCCACCCAGAACCCGATCGAGTACGAGGGCACCTACACGTTGCCTGAAGCTCAGCTTGATCGCTTCCTACTCAAGCTCGTTATGCCCATTCCTGGACGCGAGGACGAGATCTCGGTCGTAACCCGCCACTCGGAAGGCTTCGATCCACGCAATCTCGCCGCCGCCGGTGTGCATGCGATCGCCAGCGCGAGCGATCTGGCTGCGGCACGCGCGGAGGTCGCGGCCGTGACGGTCTCACCCGAGGTCATTGGCTACATCGTCGACATCTGCCGCGCCACGCGCGCGACACCTTCGTTGCAGCTCGGCGTTTCTCCTCGCGGTGCGACTGCGTTGCTGGCCACTGCGCGCGCCTGGGCCTACCTCTCAGGCCGGGCTTACGCCACTCCGGATGACGTGAAGTCCCTTGCCCGTCCGGCACTGCGTCACCGGGTGCGCGTTCGCCCGGAGGCCGAGATGGAAGGCGTTAGTCCCGACAGCGTGCTGGACGGGATCCTCGCCTCGGTCCCGACCCCGCGCTGAGGCCTGTACGTGGCGATCACTGGTCGACTCGCGCTCGTGGCACTGCTTGGTGTCGTGCCGTTGGCACTCGCACCACACGTGCTGACATTTCTGGTCGTACTGCTCGTCCTCATCGCGTGTCTCGTCATCGACCTAGTGCTCGCCGCATCACCACGACGAGTCCTCAGCCAACGCACGCCAACGGGTCCCACCCGACTTGGCCAGACGACGACGTCGCGTCTGGTCCTCATCAACGGATCGAAACGAACGCTTCGCGCGTCCCTCCGAGACGCTTGGCAACCGTCGGCGGGTGCCAGCGACAACAGGGCGCACCTTCGGCTCGCCGCTGGCGAACGGCGCGCGATTGATGTCCGGCTGACTCCCACTCGCCGCGGCGAACGCCACACCGACCGTCTCACCATCAGATCGTTGGGTCCGTTGGGCACCGCTGCGCGGCAGCACTCGTTCGCCGTGCCAGGTGTCGTGCGCGTGTTGCCCGCCTTTGCGTCTGTGCGACACCTGCCAAGTCGGCTCGCCCGACTCCGTGATCTCGAAGGTCGCACGCTCACCATGACGCGGGGTCAAGGCACCGAGTTCGACTCGCTGCGCGAATACGTCATTGGCGACGACGTGCGATCGATCGACTGGCGAGCTTCGGCGCGGGTGGCCGATGTCGTGGTCCGCACGTGGCGTCCCGAACGCGACCGACACGTCGTCCTGGTGCTCGACTCAGGTCGAACATCGGCGGGGCGAGTCGGTGACTCCCCGCGTCTTGACGCGGCGATGGACGCATCGATGCTGCTTACGGCGTTGGCGGCTCGCGCAGGTGACCACGTGCACCTCTTCGTTGGTGATGCCGGACTGCGCGCCTTGGTTCGCGACACCGATCTCACCGAGCTCGCCAACACGCTCAGCGACATCGAACCAGCCCTGGTCGAGACCGACTGGTCTGCGCTCGTGCGTCAGGTCCTGACGCGGATCAAGCAACGATCCCTGGTGGTGCTGCTCACTCCACTCGAGCCAGCCGTCATCCAGGCCGGCCTACTGCCCGACCTCGCACAACTGACTCGCCACCATCGCGTGATCGTGGCATCTGTCGCAGACCCCGCGCTCGAGCGCATCACGACGGCCCGAGGATCGACCGAAGCGGTGTACGGCGCGGCGGCAGCGTCAGCAGCCACAAGTGAACGCGCAGCGCTTGCGCGACGACTTGCGGCGCGCGGTGTCAGCGTCGTGGACGAGCCGCCGGACACAATCGCGCCCCGCCTGGCCGACACGTACATCGACTTGAAGGCTCTCGGGCAGATCTGATGAGCAGATCAGACCGATGCGGCTTCAAGTACGGTCAGCCTGCAGTCGGCACGACATCAGGCAGATCCACGACGTCGACGTCCCCGATCTCCTCGGCCATCGCGCCCCGACGTCCGAGTACGAGCACGTACGTCGCAGCGAGCAGCCACACCACCAAACCGATTCCGATCCGCGCCCACGTGGGCAGCGACGAGGGCGTTACGAACGCCTCGATCAGGCCAGAAACAAACAGCACAGCCACGAGCCCGATCACGACCGTCACGAGCGAGCGCCCCGCCTGCGCCAACGCCTCGCTGCGGCGCAGTCGCCCAGGGTCGATGACCGCCCAACCAAGCTTGATGCCCGCGGCAGCCGCCATGAACACCGCACTGAGCTCGAGCATGCCGTGCGGAAGGATCAACGCGAAGAACTCCGTCGTGCGACCACCCGCCACCATGTATCCGGCAACGAGGCCGGTATTCATCGCGTTGGTAAAGAGCACATAGATCGCAGGCAGGCACAGCAGCGCGCCACCCATCACGGTCAGAGCAGCGACCCACGCGTTGTTCGTCCAGACTTTGGCCGCGAACGCTCCCGCCGGAGCCGAGGAGTAGTAGTCACGGAAGTCGTGCTGAACGAGTTGGCGCGCCTGATCCGGTGGCACGAGCGCGGCTTGCACCGACGGGCTGTGTGCGACCCATGCCGCCGTCGCGATGGTCACGACCAGAAACGACACGGCGATGATGAGCCACCAATAACGCAATCGGTAGGTCGCGGCCGGGAAGGACACGGTGGCGAAGCGCCACATCGCTTGCCAAGGCGAGGACTTGGTCCCGACGATCCGTGAACGCGCCGATGCCACTGTGCTTGAGAGGTAGCCGATGAGCGAGGGATCCGGCGCCTGCGTGCGCAAGGTGGACAACTGGGTGGCCGTGGACTGGTAGAGCCGGACCAGCTCGTCGCTTTGCGGCCCGTCGAGATGGCGGCTGCGCGTCAGCGTGCGCAGGTGGCGCCATTCACCCTGATGCATCGCAACGAAGGCATCGACGTCCACGAGCATGCAGACTAACGAGCAGAAGCCGAGCCAACGCCAGGAGCGACGTGTCCTATCCGATCGGAGCACCCCAGCCGACGCATGAGGGTCCGGGGATCACGACCGGGCTCGTGACCGGTGACGCCGTGTTGGTCGACATGCAGGTGGCCCGCGTACCGAGTCGGATGATCGCGTTCGCAATAGACGCGGTCGTGCAGCTGCTGGGGCTGCTGATCATCTTCACGTTCGCCGGGTTTGCGTTCTCTTCGTTAGGGGACGCAGCCGCCGCCGCTGTCAGCCTGGTCGTCTTCGTGGGCGTCTTCGTCGGTTACCCGGTGGCCTTCGAGACCGTCACACGTGGCAAGACACTCGGCAAGATCGCGCTCGGGCTTCGCGTGGTCACCGACGACGGCGGACCTGAGCGATTCCGACAGGCACTCATCCGCGGCCTGATGGAACTCATTGAGATCTGGATGTGCGTCGGAGTGATTGCGTTGTTCGCATCACTCTTCTCGCGAAACTCGAAGCGGCTTGGCGATCAGTTCGCAGGGACGCTGGTCGTACGCACCCGCGTCCCAGGCACGGTGGTGCAACCGGTGTTGGTGCCCCCGCGAATGATGCCCTGGGCCGCAGCGGCCGACCTCTCGCGAGTTGATGACCGCACCGCCCTGCAGATCCGCCAGCTCCTCGCCCGCACCCCGACCTTGACACCGCAAGCGCGCTGGCAGCTCACGACTGGCCTGGCCAACCATGTGCTCGCACAGGTGGCACCTGCGCCGCCGCAAGTACCGCCCGAGGAGTTTCTCGCCGCAGTCATCGGCGAACGCCATCGCCGCGCGATGATGCACATGACCTCGACGCCCATGCAGACAGCGCCGATGCAAGCAACGTTCGCGCAACCATGGCAACAACAGGCACAGGCACCGGCAACTCAGCCAGCAGGGCTCGACGACCGGACGCAGCCGCCCACAACCAACGCCGGTCCGTTCTCGGCCCCGATGTGACCTAGCGATGAGCCAGCATCGGTAGCGGTACGAGCCTCAGTAGCGGTAGTGATCGGGCTTGAACGGACCATCCACCGGCAAGCCCAAGTAGCTGGCCTGCTGCTCGGTGAGAGTGGTCAGTCGCACGCCCAACGCGTCGAGGTGCAGACGGGCAACCTTCTCGTCGAGGTACTTCGGCAACGTGTACACGGTCTTCTCGTACTCTTCGGCCTTCGTGTACAGCTCGATCTGCGCGATCGTCTGGTTGCTGAACGAGTTCGACATCACGAACGACGGGTGGCCCGTCGCGTTGCCGAGGTTGAGCAGTCTGCCCTCGGACAACACGATCACGCAGTGGCCGTCCGCAAACAGCCACTCGTCGACCTGTGGCTTCACGTTGATCCGTTGGACGCCCGGAATCGACGCAAGGCCTGCCATGTCGATCTCGTTGTCGAAGTGGCCGATGTTGCCGACGATCGCCTGGTGCTTCATCCGCGCCATCTGCGCCGCTGAGATCACGTCTCGGTTTCCCGTGGCGGTGATGAAGATGTCCGCAGTCTCGACGACGTCGTCAAGGGTCGCGACCTGATAGCCCTGCATCGCTGCCTGCAGCGCACAAATCGGGTCGATCTCGGTCACGATCACGCGCGCACCCTGGCCGCGCAGCGACTCGGCGCAACCCTTGCCCACGTCCCCGAAGCCGCACACCACGGCGACCTTGCCGCCGATCATGACGTCGGTGGCACGGTTGATCCCGTCGATCAACGAGTGGCGGCAGCCGTAGAGGTTGTCGAACTTCGACTTGGTGACGGAGTCGTTGACGTTGATGGCGGGGAACAAGAGCTCGCCGGCCTCAGCGAGCTGGTAGAGCCGGTGTACGCCGGTGGTCGTCTCTTCGGTGACGCCCTTGATTCCCTCCGCGGCGCGGGTCCAGCGCTTCGGGTCCTCAGCGAGCGTGCGCTGAAGGAGGGACAGCACCACTTGGAACTCTTCGGAGTCCGCAGTCGCGGGGTCGGGCACCGTGCCGGCGGCCTCGTATTCCACGCCGCGGTGAACGAGCAGCGTGGCATCGCCACCGTCGTCAAGGATCATGTTCGGACCTGCCGCATCCGGCCACGACAACATCCGGTCGGTGCACCACCAGTACTCCTCGAGTGTCTCGCCCTTCCAGGCGAAGACCGGCACACCACGGGGCTCTTCAGCGGTGCCAGTCGGACCAACGGCAATGGCGGCCGCCGCATGGTCCTGGGTGGAGAAGATGTTGCAGGACGCCCAGCGCACATCAGCGCCGAGGGCGACGAGGGTCTCGATCAGAACTGCGGTCTGCACGGTCATGTGCAACGACCCCGAGACGCGGGCTCCCGCCAAGGGCTGCGACTCGGCGAACTCAGCACGGATCGCCATGAGGCCAGGCATCTCGTGCTCGGCCAAGTCGATCTCCTTGCGACCGAAGGCGGCCAACGACAAGTCCGCGACTTTGAAGTCGTCAGCAGACAACACCGAACCGGGGGCAGCGTGATCAACGCTGGTGCTCATGGACTCTCCTGGCTAGACGCCTGACAACCGGGGCTTGGGCATCCTCTCACCGCTCAGGAGGTGCCGCCGAATCCTGGATCGCGCGTGGCGTCGTAGATGTCCGGCTCGATGAAGATCAGGTCGGCCATCGGCACCACGGCCCGTACCCGCACTTCGGCCGCGTCGATCTCACGCGCGATGTGAGCCGCCGTCTCGTCGTGGCTCACGGCGATCTTGGCAGCGACCAGAAGCTGCTCGGGCCCGATGTGCAACGTGCGCAGGTGAATGACTCGATGCACGGACTGCGACTGCAACAGGGCGGCCTCGATGGCCTCGACGTCTTCGGGGGCCGCGCCCTCACCGATCAGCAGGCTGCTCATCTGGAGCCCGAGGATCACAGCGACGATCACGAGCAGCGCACCGATGGCGATCGACCCTAGGCCGTCCCAGACCCCGTTGTGCGTTGCGATGGAAGTGGTCACGCCCGCGAGCGCAAGCAGCAGGCCCGCCAATGCCGCGGAGTCCTCTAACAGCACGACTGGCAATTCTGGAATCTTCACATCCCGGATGAAGCCGACCCATGAGCGCCCGCGCCGCAGACCGCTCGACTCACGGATGGCGGTTCGAAACGAAAAGGACTCGGCGACAAAGGCGAACACCAGTACACCGATGGCCCACCAGCCGTCCTTGATCGGGTGTGGGTCGAGGACCTTGTGGATGCCTTCGTAGAGCGCGAACGCACCTCCAAGAACGAACAGCACCACAGACACGATGAACGCGTATACGAAGCGTGCGCTGCCATAACCAAAGGGATGCAGCACATCGGGCTGCTTGCGCGATGCGCGCCCGCCGATCAACAACAGCACCTGGTTGCCTGAGTCGGCCAACGAGTGCACAGCTTCGGCACCCATCGAAGACGATCCGGTGATCGCGAAAGCAACGAACTTCGCGACCGCGATGGCAAGGTTGGCGGCCAGAGCCGCGAGAACCGTCAACCGACCGGTGCTGCGCCCTTGCCCATCACTCATCCGCCGACGGCTGCCTTCAGCGCATCGATGGGAGCGATCGGAGTCGGATCGATCCCCGACCCGATCGCCAGGTACACGCTCGCGAAATCGATCAACGCGAACAGCGACGCGAGGCGCACCAGCGACGGACCCGGCTCCGCACGCAGCTGAGTCACCGCGATGCCGCGTTCTTCGGCCAGCTCCGCCGAGACGTCGGCGCGGCGCGCGATGGCTGGCGGCTCCTCGTGATCGCGCACAAGCACCAACGAAAGTCGAAGCGAGGCATCCACGTCATCGACCCGGTCGCGGAAGAAATCGGTGTCGTCTCCGCCGGCCAGCGGTCCGTCGAACATGACCACTTGGTTGTGCTGAGCCTCGGGAACTGTGCCAGCGATCGCAGGCAGTTTCGCGTTCTCGGCCAGTTGCGTGGCCAGTCGGCGTCGCTGCGATCGCGCCGATCTCACCGGTGCCCCAAGCCATTGGCAGGCAACCGGCCAAGGACGTCGCGAGCATCTTGCCCGGGTTGCCGTCGAGCCCGATCCCAACCGCACACCGCAGTGCCCAGTCATCGAGCACGGCCGCAGTCTCACCAAGGACATCGCGAGCGCGCTCGATTAGATCCAGCCGCTCGGCCAGCAGCACGAGCGGAGTGAGCAGCTCCCAGAAGTTCGCGCGCGGTGGACGGCCATCGGACTCAACGGGCAGAAACAGCGAGCCACTCTGGTTGGCCAACTCGTTGAGCTTCGAGCCTCTAGTGCCGACGAGCACGACCAACGCACCCCGGCGAACGGCTTCGTCCATGCACGCGAGAGTTTCCTCGGTATTGCCCGAGCACGAGACGCCCACAACGAGGTCGAGGGCGCCGATCCAACCTGGCAGTGCGTAGCCACGCACCGTCTGCACCGGGATAGAGCAACTGATCCCAAGCACCGCCGCGAGCGCATCACCGGAAACGCCGGACCCGCCCATGCCGCAGATCACGAGCGAGCGCACGCCACCTTCCGTGCTCAGCGCGTCGAACGCACCCTGGTGCCGGGCCAGGGCCGCGCGCACCTGAGCGCCAGCGGTGGCCACGTGGCGCAGCATCTCGTCCGGATCGACGAGGCTGTACGAAGCGGCGTCATCGAGCATCTCCTCGGTGAAGGTCATTCCGCGCCGTCGCTCGCTGACTCGCCGATCTGCGCTGACTCGGCGGTCGGCCCACCGGTGGCTTCATCGAGCAGTAGGACCGGGATGCCGTCTTGCACCGGGAAGGTGCGCCCGCACTCGCGACACGTCAACGAGTCCTCACGCACATCGAACTCGCCGTGGCAGGCCGGGCAGCGGATGACATCGAGCAGGAACTTGTCGGTGATCACGCGCCCTCCGAGCGAATGATGGCCAACGCGTCGTCCCGGAGTTCGCTCATGCGCGCCTCGTCCGGCGCTTCGACGTTAAGACGCAGCAACGGCTCGGTGTTCGACGGCCGGACATTGATCCACCAGTCGTCACCCTCGATGGTGAGCCCATCGAGATCGTCGAAGCGCACACCCTCCTGGCCCTCGAAGGCCGCACGCACTCGTTGCGTTGTCGCTGCCTGGTCCGCGACCTCGGAGTTGATCTCGCCTGAGGACGCATAACGGTGGAACGGTGCAAGCAGCGACGAGCAGACCGTGCCTGCCGCAGTGGCACCGAGCGCCGCGATCACGTGCAATGCAGCCAGCATTCCTGAGTCGGCCCGCCAGAAGTCACGGAAGTAGAAGTGGCCCGAGTGCTCGCCACCGAAAACTGCGTTCGTCTCGGCCATCCGCGCCTTGATGAACGAGTGCCCGACCCGCGTGCGGACTGCGGTGCCGCCGTTTTCCGCAACGATCTCCGGGTACCGCACGTGACGTGATGAGGTTGTAGAGAATCGTCGATCCCGGCTCGCGGGCCAGTTCACGCGCGGCGATCAGTGCCGTGATGGTCGACGGGCTGACGATCTCCCCGCGCTCGTCCACCACGAAGCAGCGGTCTGCGTCACCGTCGAAGGCAAGCCCGAGGTCGGCCTTCTCGACGAGCACGCGCGCCTGCAGGTCACGCAGGTTCGCCGGCTCAATCGGGTTTGCCTCGTGATGCGGGAATTTCCCGTCAAGCTCGAAGTACATCGGCACGAGTCGCACCGGCGAATCGGCCAGGACCGCAGGGACGGTCAGCCCGCCCATTCCGTTGCCAGCATCGACGACCACGGTCAAGGGACGGATCTGATCGATGTCGACCAACGAGCGAAGGAACCTGGCGTAGTCAGGAAGCAGGTCCCGCTTCTCGACGGACCGGGTGTGCGCAAGCATCGCGGGCGTGCCAGCGGCGCCGTCGGCTTCGGCGAGTTCGCGGATGCGAGCCAGACCGGACTCTTGGCCGATTGGCGCAGCGCCCGCACGGCACATCTTGATGCCGTTGTAGCGGGCCGGATTGTGACTGGCGGTGAACATCGCACCCGGCAGGTCCAGGTGGCCGCTCGCGAAGTAGAGCTCGTCCGTGGAGGCCAGCCCGATGTCGATCACTTCGACGCCAAGCGAGTTTGCGCCAAACGCGAACTCAGCTGCCAACTCGGGTGAACTCGGGCGCATGTCGTAGCCGACGACGATTGCGCCGGTCTCCAACGCACCGAACACATCGGCGAACGCCGCGCCAATGGCTTGCGGCGACCGAGCCGTCCAACTCGTCCGGCACGACGCCGCGAACGTCGTATGCCTTCACAATTCTGGAGAGGTCGCGCACGACGTGAGCCTATCGGCGCGCCGGGGCGGTGCTACGTCGCGCTTGCGCGATGCGTCAAGCACGTCACCAAGATCGAGGGCGCCGTCGGGCCCCTCCCATGAACGGTGCTCGCACGACCTGCACGAGAGCAGTCGGACCGGGCTGCCATCGGTCAAGGTGACCTCGATCTGGGTCACCCGGTCACTTCCGCAGGATTCGCAGTAGAGGTCCGAACGAGACTCGGCCTGGGTCAACGAGCCCAGCGGGATGGAGGCGGGTGCGCTGCGAGCCATGAGCTACTCCTTGTGGCCGTTTTTGGGGGAAGAGCCACGGTTGGGGAACGAGAGCAAGAACGAGGCTACGTCGAGGATTCATCAGGTGCGCGCAGAACGCGCAAGTGTCCGCGACGACCCACCTCGACGAGGTCGGGATCAACCAGCACCGGGTGCGGTTGCGCCGCCTCTCGCACAAGATCGGCCAGCGCCTCAAGATCATCGCTGCTGGGTCGGAGTACCTGAGCGTCGATCGCGAGCCGAACCATGTCCCATCCACGCGGCGCAGACAGCCGCTCGTTGTGGACATCACACAAGTCATAACTGTGCGGTTCGGCATAGCGAGCCAGCGGTCCGACCACTGCGGTGGAGTCGGCATACACATACGTGAGCGTCGCGACTGCCGGACGCCCGCAGGCGGCTCGCGAACAGTGTCGACCGGTGCTCACGCTGGGTGACGTTACCGGTGGGACGCGAGAGGTCCGGGGATTCAGCCGCCCAAGCGCGTCGTGTCGGGCCGTGGCAGCGGACGCCTACGCTGCGGCCATGCCCGATCTGCCAGTCGGCGGTGAGCCGCCGACGCCCGCGCTGAGCCCGTCAGCTCGGCGTGGTCGGGACCGACACGGTCGTGGTCTGAGGGGTCCGTTGGCTCCTCGCGCGGTGCCGATCGGTCGGCTCGGGTCAGAGCATTTCGACACCCTCGTTCTCGATGTCATAGACGACGTTGAGCGACGCCTGACGCGTGCTTCGGAGGCCGGTGCGCACGACATCGACGTCGACGCGTTGCGCACCGCGATCGAGGAGATCGAGTTCGGCGTGGAGGACGTGCCGAGTCCGGACGTCGTCGACCTCGAGCGGGGCCAGTTGGCCGCCCTCGGCCGCGCAGAAGAGGCGACTCGGGAGCATGCGCCCCGCGTGATCGTCTATCGGCGCCCTCTGGAGCGGCGCGGCCGTACGGACAAGGCCTTAGAAGCGGTGCTCAGCGACGTGCTGCTTGAACTGATGCTCGAAGCTCTCGGGATCGACCCAAGCGGCTGGGGCGAGGGCGAGAACCTCGAGGACTGACCGCTACCCGCCAGAGGTGTTGAGCGCCGCCCGCGGATCGGGCTGCACAACCGCCATCGACACGGTCAACGGCGTGGAGACGAGCGGCCGAACAGAGCCGAGCGGGCCTGATGCGAGCGTCTCGATCTGCCCCACCGCGCCGTAGACCGGTCCAGATCCGGGCTGCGGAACGACCGCGAGCGAGACTGCCGCCGCGTGGCCGAGCTCGGGGATGGCGTATGCCCGCGAACGGCCCGCGGGCACCACGAGGGAAAGTCGACGCAATGTGGTCGGGGACGTCCAAACATAGAGATCGACGCGGGCGGCAGCCGCCGGCGCAGCCAACACGACACGCGCGTGCCACAGCCCAGAGGTCAGGACGGCCGTGGTCGGTCGCTGCCTGGATAATCGGCGCAGCCGCGGCCGCGTACACGGAGTCAGTGGGCACCGTTCCCGGCCGCGGCAACGCGCTGCGCTCCGCGGCCAACACTGGCAGGTTCGAGCTGACCACAAGGGACGCCCCAGCCGGAACAGACACCTTGCTCATCGAGATCGCTACAGCCTTGCCGGGTGCAACAAGCACCGACGACATTCCGCTGGGCACGAACGACCCGCTGGCGCCCACGACGTGGACTGTGACCTGGGCGCCGAGCGAGCCGGGCACGTAAAGCAGCAGCTCGCGCGAGGCGAGACCATCCCCGAGCCCAGGCAGCACAACGGTCGTGGCGGCGTTCGCCGCCGGCGGCACATAGTCGCTGCCGACCGCATATTGACCAACGCTTTGAGTGTCGGTGACCCATGCGGCGAGATGTCCTGATTCCACCCGGACGTGCGTGACGAGGTGTACCGCCGCGGGGGCAAGTGCAGTGAGGTTGATCGTGCGCTCGGAGTAGCCCGGGACGCTGAGCCCTATCAAGCTGGGAACGGCTCGGGCCCGTTACCCGCAGAAAGCGTCACGGTCGTCTGCGCGGCCGTGGGGTCAGGGTTGCTGAGGATCAGCTGTGATGTGCGGCCAACCGACGAGCCGCCACCGACGAACCAATAATCCGCGCGTGGTTGCACGCAATCGGTGCTCATCAGCCCGCGCGATCTCCCGGCGATTTGCAGGGTCCAGGTTGAGGTCGCAAGCCCGGCCGCCAGAGATCCGGTGCCGATAGCCAGGCTCGCCGGCTGTCCCGTCGCCACTTTCCATCTAGCGGCCTGTTGCTGCGCCGACGCCAATGCAAGCAGGTGGGTCGTCGTGGCTCCGATTGTGTTTAACCGCGCAATGTTTCGACCAGTGGCGGGTTGCGCATCCGAAACGATCGATGATGGGACCGAGGCGATGGCCACCATGCTCGTTCGGCCACCTCCGGAAGGCGTGTGCGGACAGCTGCGGGCTGATGCGGACAACGCATAGCTCGCGGCGGTCGAGGACGACGCCGACACATCGGGGCGGGTCAGTGACACGAGCAGGCCGGCAAGCGCGAGCACAATGACGGACACCAGGACCGATTTACGCACCAGCCACCTCCGCGATTCGGGATCGACGCCCGGGAAGCGCGAGGACGATTGCGATTATCAAGAACAGAAACTCCGCCCAAAGCCAGCCACGTCGCGTTGGCTCGCTCACGCCGACGGTTATTTGCCCTACGGAGCCTGCCGGGACGACGAAGCCCTGCGCCCAGCCGTCCACGACGGTGGGCTGGAGCGCGACTGCGTTGAGCGACGCGGTCCATTGCGCGTCAGCCTTCGCCGCCACGACCAAAGTCCCTCCCGCCCATCCGGCTGGCACTGCGCCTTCAGCGTGCACGTCGTCGCTCGCGGTCAGCGCCACGGGTTTGGCCGCCGCAGTCGACGTAGTAGCACCGGGCACCAACCGGGCCAGCGCGCCCGGGGCCGAAAGCGCCCACACCAGCGTTCGTCCCGACGCGGCGACCCGGCGAACTCCCAGAGAACCGTCGAGCGCTCGCGCCGTCGACGGTGTGATCGGCGGCCGCATCACGATGTCAGTCACACCGAAGGTGGCCAGCTGATTCGATGCATCCGCGCGCCCGGAGACCAGGTCTGCCACGGCCGATCCCAGTTGTGTTGGTTGAACCTGCGAAACATCCACATCACCAAGGACGGGATAGGCCGAGTCGGCCAGCGTGTAGTTCACGACGCCGGAGACGTCCTTGAGCACGAGTGTGCGGGTTCCCGGGTTGGCGCTTAGGCCAGCGGACACGAAGGCCGGCATCACTGTTGGATCGGCTCGATCCGAGCGGTTGACCCGCACCCCCGGCCACCCACTCGCCCGCGATCACGACTGGCGAGAGGACTGCCAGCAGGGCAACGAGCAGGGCCAACGGCTGACGCCACGTGAAGCCGGACCTCGACATGCCTCGGATCAGTCGCGGAATCGACGACGACGCCGCAACCAAGGCAGCTGAACCGGCGAGCACGAGCGGCACACCCGCCCAGATCCCCACCTCGATGCCTTGCGTCGGGCTGATCACGCGCACGACCGCGAGTGCGAAGCCAGCGATCATCCCGAAGACGGCTATCAGCCAAGCCGAGGGCGCGACCCGGCCACGGTCGCGGCGCAAGCCTGCGATAAGCGCACCCACTACCAACCCGATGCACGCCCACGAGTAAGGCATGCCGGGGCCGCCAGGTCGCAGTACCAAGACGCTGGAAAAACTCAGGTGCGGCTGGCTCAATCCCGGGTCTGCGACACCAGGCTCTAGCAACAACAACGCCGGATGCCCGACGAGATACCAGCTCCACGGGAGCAACAGAACAGGTGCCACCACAAGTGCAGCACCCTGCCGCGCGGCGCGAGCAGGCAACGACCGTCGAGCAAGCATCGCGACGAGCACGAGACCAATGAGCCCCAACGCCACGGCCAGACACCAGACGAGGGGCACGAACGAGGAGACAACCGCCAGGAACAGCCCGGTCCCCCATGCGTAGCGAATCGACACTTCGCCACGACCGGTGGGCCATAACCGCGTGAGCATCCGGATGAGCGGGGGCAGCAGAACGACGACCACCATGGTGCCGATGCGGCCCGTGGCGATCGCGCCAAGCGCGGCGGGAAGCAACGCATACGTGGCGGACGCCCAAACGCGCAGCGGCGGGGCGACGCACCAGCCCGCTGAGCGTCGCATAAGCCGACCACGCTGCGAGCGGCACCAGCGCGACCACGAAGGTATCGAGCAGCAACCCAGGACGACCGAGGAAGGGCGTCGCCACCACGGCAACGATCGCCAACCACGGCGGTGCCGGCATGCTGCTGCCCGCGCCAACCGAGTGCCACGACTCCGCGAAGCGCTGCCCAGAGATCACTCGCTCCAGCAGGCGCTGGCAGCAGCGCACCGCCCAGCAGCTGACCACCAGCGAGCAAATGCCGACAGGCGAAGATCGAGACCACTGAGAGGACAGCCACCATCACAACACCGGGATGGGTCGCTATCCGCTCCCGCAACGAACGATGGGATGCAAGCGGCGCCTCGCCGAGTCCGTCCTCGTCGGCGCCCAAGAGCACGTGCGACGGCGGCTCGCGACGACTCGAGAGCACACCAGCGACGGCCTCGACGGCATGGTGCAACTGGGCGGTGCGCGGCGCCAACATTCGTTGGGTTTCGCGGGGCTGCTCGGTCCGCGTGGCCCTGCGGTCGCGGCGCGCCGATCGGATTCGTCCAGGGTGGCGCAACACGATCGCCAGTGCCCACAACTCGTCGAGCGCGACGCCTGGCGCCTTCCCGAGCAGGAAGCCCACGGATCGTACGAGCGACCCGACCACCAACCGTGGCACGGCCAGAAGCAGCGAGAGCGCGCGCAGGTTGGTGAGCAACACAAGCATCGCGTTCGCGCGGTCGATCCGGTGTGGACGTGACCACCTACTTGGGACGTCGCGCCGCCCCCGCGATGCTGCCTCGGCATGAAAGACGACCGCATCGGTCACGACAACAACCCGATGACCGGCCGCACGCACTCGCCAACAGAAGTCGATGTCGTCACGAAAGAAGCTCAGGTAGGGGTCGAACCCACCCAGGTCGTCCCACACCGCTCGTCGTACGAGCATCCCGGATGAGCCCACAGCCATCACGTCGCGCTGGCCGTCGTGTTGTCCCTGGTCCTGCTCGTTGTACTCGAGTCCCGTCTCGCGGCGGCCGCTGCGAGCGATCGTCACTCCGACCTCGCGCAGTTCGCGCGGATCCGTCCATCCGCGGATCTTCGGACCGACGACCGCGATCGAGTCACGCTGCTCCGTGGCCGCAACCAGGATCTCTAACGCGTCCCGCTCCGGTGCGCAGTCGTCATGAAGCAGCCACACCCAGTCGACGACTGCGAAGTCGGGGTCGCGCTCATGAAGCTCGTGCTGACCAGACACGGAGTCCAGACCCGCGGACACCGCCGCACCGAAGCCGGTGCGTTGGTCGAGCCGAACGATCTGGACATCCGGACGCTCGGCCAGCAGGGAGGTCGTGGCGTCGCTCGAGCCCGTGTCGACGAGCACGACTCGATCGGGTTGCCGCTCCTGAGCGTCCAAGGCGGCCAGGGCTCGAGGCAGCCAAGTCGCACCGTTGTGACACACCATGACGGCCGTCACCCGGTCCACCACCGTTGGCGTACGCGGGGCGGCGGTTGATTCGGTCATAGTCACGTGGGCTCAGGGGGTCGGGGACACCGACCGGTCACCCTACGCGAGGAAATTGGGCACTTTGCCCGGTCCGACCTAGACCGCAGCCTTCTTCAGACGACGACGCTCGCGTTCGGACAGGCCACCCCAGATGCCGAAGCGCTCGTCATGGGCCAGTGCATATTCGAGGCAGTCGCCCCGTACGTCACAGGTAAGGCAGACCTTCTTGGCCTCCCGGGTCGACCCGCCCTTCTCCGGGAAGAACGCCTCAGGATCCGTCTGGGCGCACAGCGCCTGCTCCTGCCAGCTCATCTCCTCGGCTTCGCCTTGAACCAGCGGATAGACGTCGCTCACAGCGACCCTCCTCGACCCTCGGTCTGCGGCCCAGCTGGGCGGTGATGCGGGTGCTCACCCCGGGCTGCAAACGACATGCGTGGAATTACACGCGCGTCGTTAGCGGCCCGTCAAGCGGTCTGGTGGTAATTCTCTGGGCAATTCGGCCCGGCAGCCCCGCCTGGATCAGGCAGCGGAGCGTGCAACTGGCTGATACGTCGTGGTCCGCTGCAAGGCCGGGCGGCCTGCTTTGGCCGCAATTGCCCTCAATTGCTGCGGATCGCGAGCCGAGCCGTGCTCCGAACCGGCCATCCTGGAGATGGTCTCCTCCATCAAGGTGCCACCAAGATCGTCGGCACCGGCTCCCAACATCGTGACGCAACCGTCATCGCCGAGCTTCACCCATGACGTCTGCACGTGGTCGATGCGACCGTCCAGGAGCAGCCGGGCCATCGCATGGACCGCAACGTTGTCCCGCATCGTCGGGCCTGGTCGGGCGATGCCCGCGAGGTACACAGGCGCGCTGTGATGGATGAATGGCAAGGCGACGAACTCGGTGAAGCCGCCGGTCTGGTCCTGCAGGCGCCCGAGCAGTCGCAGGTGAGCCACCCAATGCCTGGGATGGTCGACGTGCCCGTACATCATCGTTGCCGACGAACGGATCCCGAGCTCGTGCGCGGTGGTGACCACTTCGACCCACGACGAGGTCGGCAGCTTGCCCTTCGTCAGGACCCAACGCACCTCGTCGTCGAGGATCTCAGCCGCCGTGCCTGGGATGGTGTCGAGTCCGGCCTCTTTCGCGGCCTGCAGCCACTCCCGGATCGAGAGGTTTGCTCGCGACGCTCCGTTGACGACCTCCATGGGCGAGAAGGCGTGCACGTGCAGACCGGGCACGCGTGACTTGATGGCCCGAACGAGATCGAAGTACGCGGTGCCCGGAAGATCAGGGTGGATGCCACCTTGCAGGCAGACTTCGGTCGCTCCGGCGGCGGCCGCCACTGCCGCTCGCTCGGCCACCTCGTCGAGGGACAACGTGTAGGCGTCAGCGTCGGTGCGGCGCTGGGCAAAGGCGCAGAAGCGGCAGCCCGTGTAACAGACGTTGGTGAAGTTGATGTTGCGATTCACGACATAGGTAACGGTGTCTCCAACTCGCTCGCGGCGCAGTTCATTGGCGATGCGTGCGAGATGTTCGACGGCCGAACCTTCACAAGTCATGAGCGCGAGCGCTTCGTTGTCAGTCAACGACTGCGGGGCGTCGGCAGCCTTGCTCAGTGCGCGCGCGACCTCACCAACCAAGGCAGCCGGCGCGGTGAGGTCGATGGCTTTCGCGGTGGCTTGAATCTCGGACCAATCGCCGTAGACGTCGCCGAAGTCACTGCGCGCCGTCTCAGTGCGACCCGATACATCGATGTCGGCGAACAACTCGACGCGGCCCGAACTATGAGCTGCAAATGTCGTGTAGGACTCGGCATCGTCTTCTTGCCACGGCAAACCGTGTGGGCGTACACCCGCTCGCGCCATGCCGTCGGAATCGGCCAGCGCCAGCACATGCCGACGCACCCGCGCATCGACCCACGGCTCTCCCGCGCGAACGTAGGACGGGTGAATCGTGAGGCGCGCACGCAAGTCGAAGCCAGCCAGGCTCGTATGCGCCCGCAAGTCGTCCAGGTGCGGCCACGGCCGCTCGGGATTCACGTGATCTGGCGTGACGGGCTGATACGCCACCCCAGTCGTCGATGCCCGCACGTACAAGCGCTGCTAGCTCGTCCGAGTCGGACAGGTTAGGCGGCGCCTGCACCCGCGCCTTGGGACCCAGCACCAGTCGCGTGACCGCGATTGCGGCGAGGTAGCTCTCGCGGTCCGCATCGTTGTGCGACCGCATCGCGGTGTCGGGCTTGGCTCGAAAGTTCTGCACGATCACTTCTTGGATGCCGTGGTAGGTGCGGGAGATGCGGCGAATGTCGAAAATGGATTGCGCCCGCTCGCTCGCCGTCTCGCCAATGCCGACCAGGATCCCGGTTGTGAACGGGACGGCCAGCCGCCCTGCATCCTCGAGAACCCGTATCCGCACTGCAGGTTCCTTGTCGGGTGAGCCGAAGTGCGGCCCGCCCGGCTCGGCCCACAGCCGGGTCGATGAGGTCTCGAGCATCATCCCCATCGACGGCGCCACCGGCTTGAGTCGAGCCAGCTCCTGCCACGTCATGACGCCGGGATTCAGGTGCGGCAGCAGCCCGGTCTCCTCCAGGACCAGTACGGCCATAGCCCGTACATAGGACAACGTGTCGTCGTACCCGTGGGCGTCGAGCCATTCGCGAGCCTGCGGCCACCGCGCTTCGGGACGATCCCCAAGGGTGAAAAGCGCTTCGAGACACCCGGCATTGGCACCTGCTCGAGCGACTGCAAGAACCTCGTCTGGTGACATGTACACAGGCTTGCCCGCTTGGGTGAGGCCGCCCGGCGTCGTCACGAATGTGCAGTAGTGGCAGCGATCCCGACACAGATGAGTCAACGGAATGAAGACCTTCGGCGAGTACGTGATGACTCCCGGCCTGCCGGCATCGATGAGCCCGGCATCGCGCACCCGGCTGGCGGCGTCGAGCAGGACTTCGAGGTCAGGTCCGCGTGCCTGCAACAGGACCTCGGCTTCGTTCGCGTCAAGCGTCACCGAGTCGCGCGCGCGGCGCAGCGCCCGACTCATCGCCGACGCGGTCGGAGGCGGCGGCGACTGAAGCTCGGGCATGCGACCCACCCTAGGCGGGACGGTCGCGTGCGAGCGCTGCGAGGATGCAGTCATGACCCTGTCGCGAATCGTTGTGGTCGCCGGTGGCGTCGGTGGGGCTCGTTTCACACGTGGCCTGCTCGTTGCCTTGGCGCGCTCAGGCGAGGCGATCGAGGTCACCGTCGTCGTGAATACCGCCGACGACATCACGTTGCATGGCCTACGTGTATGCCCGGATCTCGACACCGTGATGTACACGCTGGGCGAGGGGATCAACGAGGAACAGGGCTGGGGTCGCCGCGAAGAGGTATTCGTCGTGCGCGATGAACTCGCCGCCTACGGCAGTGGGCCGGACTGGTTCACGCTGGGCGATCGCGACCTGGCCACGCACATCATGCGCAGTCACATGCTCGCGGCTGGCTTTTCCCTGACCGACGTCACGGCGGCGCTGTGCGAACGGTGGTCTCCAGGGGCACAGATCGTGCCGATGACCGACGATCAGGTCGAGACACATGTGGTTATCGAGTCCGAGGACGGGACCACGCGAGCCGTGCACTTCCAGGAGTGGTGGCTGAAGCTGCGCGCAGCGGTACCAGCACGTGAGTTCGTCCTGGTGGGTTCTGACACAGCTTCGCCCGCGACTGCTGCGCTAAAGGCGCTTGCTGACTGCGATCTCGTCGTTCTTGCCCCGTCCAACCCGGTCGTCAGCATCGGCACTGTTCTAAGCATTCGCGGTCTTCGCGATGCCATCGTGGCCAAGCCCGTGGTAGGCGTGTCACCGATCGTGGGCGGTGCGCCAGTTCGCGGTTACGCCGACGCGTGTCTGCGCGCTATCGGAGTCGAGACCTCTGCGGCGGCTGTCGCAGCGCACTACGGGGCACGTGGGCAGGACGGGCTGCTCGACGGCTGGCTCGTCGACGAACGCGACGCGGACGCAGTGAGCGCTGTCTCGTCCCTCGGCATAGCTTGTCGCGCCGTGCCCGCGATGATGACGGACGCTCACACGTCGGCGAACCTTGCCGACGAGGTACTCGCTCTTTCTCGTTCGTTGATCGACACCTCGACAGCCAGGCCATGACAGCGACATCCATCACCGTGCTCGCGGTCAACGGGCTGCCCGAGATAGCCCCTGGCGATGACCTGGCCGCCCTGATTGCCCAGCGAGTCGACTTGCTTGACGGCGACATCGTGGTCGTCACCAGCAAAGTCGTGAGCAAGGCAGAAGGCCGATTGGTACAGGTAGCCGATCGCGAAGATGCGATCACGAGCGAATCGGTCCGACTCGTTGCGCAACGCGGGCCTACCCGCATCATGCAGACCAGACATGGCTTCGTGTTGGCAGCCGCGGGAGTGGACGCAAGCAACACAGCAGCCGGGACCGTGCTGCTGCTGCCAAGGGATCCCGACGCGTCAGCCGATGGGATCCGACAGGCCTTGCGCGTGGCGACCGGCGTGCGAATCGGAGTCCTGGTCACTGACACCTTCGGGCGTCCCTGGCGCAACGGGCTCACGGACGTGGCCATTGGCGCAGCAGGTTTGCAGGTGGTTGATGATCTGCGCGGGAGCGTCGACAACTTCGGCAACGAGCTGAACGCAACCGTCACTGCACTAGCCGACGAGATCGCGTCCGCGGCCGAGCTGGTCAAGGGCAAGCTCGATGGGGTGCCCGTCGCGATCGTCCGCGGCCTAGAAGAGCTGGTCATGGACGGCACCGGCGATGGTGCAGGAGTGCTCGTTCGCGCTGCCGACGAGGACCTCTTTCGACTCGGTACGGCGGAGGCCTTGCGCGAAGGCGCGCGCTCGGCCATAGCTTCGCGCCGAACGGTTCGAGCATTCACCACCGCGCCGGTCGAACTCGACACGTTGCGCACCGCAGTGGAGTCTGCGATCACCTCGCCTGCGCCCCATCATTCGACGCCGTGGCGCTTCGTCGCCCTCACAGACGATCAGACCAAGCGCGCACTCTTCGCAGCAATGGACGAGCGCTGGGCCAACGACTTGCGCGGAGACGGCTTCGACGATGCGGCGATCACTCGCAGGCTCGCGCGCGGTGCCGTCTTGCGGGCCGCACCGCTGGTGGTGCTGCCATTCGTTGACGTTTCCGTGGCGCACACATATCCCGATGAGCGGCGGGCACGGTCCGAGCGAGAGATGTTTTTAGTCGCGGGCGGCGCGGCTGTGCAGTCGTTGCTGGTCGCACTCAGCATCGAGGGCCTCGGGTCCGCGTGGGTGTCCTCAACCCTCTTCTGTGACGACGTCGTTCGAGCAGCGCTCGATCTGCCCGACACGTGGCTGGCGTTGGGCGGTGTAGCGGTCGGCCATCCCGCGGGGCAGCCCCAGCCACGAGCTGGTCGTGACCCTGCGCGATTCATCGTGGAGCGCTGACCAGCGCCGGACGTTGACCGTTCTGGAAACGAAGGCGACGCTCGACTCCTAGTCGTCGGCCGAGAATCGAATCGCGAGATCCGACAGCCGGATGCCCGGCCATACCCGGGCCCCGGCCCGCAGCTCGTTGCGGGAGCCCACGACCGCACGATCCCCGACAACAGCACCGTCCAACACCGTCTGTTCGCCGATCACCGCACCGCGGCCCACAACGCTGTCGCGGACGCAGGCACCCGCACGAATGATCGCGCCATCCAACAGCACGGAGCCTTCGACCACCGCTGAGTCCTCGACCAGGGCGCCTCGACCGATTGTTGAGCCGCCGGTGACGGTCGCAGACGGAGCCACGACCGCACCGTCAAGGAGCAGGTGGTCGGTTGGATGCGCCGGTGTCGCGGGTGATGAGGCGATGCCAAGCACGAGGTCGCGCGAGGCCTGAACATATGCGGCGGGCGTACCGAGGTCGAGCCAATAAGACTCATCGACGTAGCCGTAGACGGCGCTGTCGCCAGCCAGCAGGTCGGGGAACGTCTCACGTTCGACCGAGACCGGTCGTCCGTCAGGGATCGAGTCGATGACCCCGCGCCGAAACACGTAGCAGCCAGCGTTGATCTGGTCAGTGACCGGATCCGGCGTCTTCTCCAGAAACGCGGTAACCCGCGAACTTTCATCCGTGGGGACGCAGCCAAACGCGCGGGGATCAGCGACGCGCACGAGATGCAAGGTCACGTCGGCTGAGCGCGTGCGGTGAAACGCGAGCTGGCCCGCAATGTCGTGACCAGACATGATGTCGCCGTTGAGGATCACGACCGGATCGTCGGGTCCAGATTGCAGGTAGGGCAGCACATTGCGAATGGCGCCTCCGGTGCCAAGCGGGACAGTCTCGACGGCCGTGTCGATGTGGACTCCGTCACTTCGCGTGCCGACCAGATCACTGAACAACTCAGCCTGATACGAAGTGGCAAGAACGATCCGGGTGATACCCGCTGCGGTCAGCCGCGCGAACTGATGTGCCACCAAAGGCTGACCGGCCAACGGAAGCAGCGGCTTGGGCGTCGTTAGCGTCAACGGCCGCAGCCGCGTGCCTTGGCCGCCAACGAGGACGATCGCCTCGGTCACCCTCGTCCTCCATACGTCCCATGCCCCGCACGCTGGCGGGAGCCTACGCTCGCGCATCGTGGCATACGAGACACTCGCTTCCCTCCTGGAGCAACGCATCCGTACGGACGGCGGGAGTCCGTTCGTCACGTTCTATGACCTCGGCTCAGGTGAGCGCACCGAACTCTCTGCAGTGACCTTTGGGAACTGGGTCGACAAGACCGCTGGCTTTGCTCGCGACGAGCTCGACCTGCAGATCGGCGACAGCGTGCACATCGTGCTGCCATTGCACTGGCAAACCTTGGTGTGGTGGGCAGCATGCGCGCGTGCTGGCCTCGTCATCACCGATGACACCGCGAACGTTCACGTGGTCGGACCTGAAGAATCGCAATGGGCGCTTGCTCGTGCCAGCGGTGCCAGGCAGATCGTGGCCTTGAGCCTGCAGCCTTGGGGGCGGGGCTTCACGATTGCGCCGCCCGCGCCCATCGTCGACTTCGCCGACCAGGTGCGTCTTTCCCCCGACGTGTTCGCAGAGCCACCGCCCGCCGCGCAAGGTGCGTTACTCCAGCTCACCGGCGTAACGCTGCGCAACGACGAGCTGGCCGATCTCGCCGCCGAGCGGGTGAGAACGACCAGCCGTGATCCGCGTGAGCGAATTCTGGTAGCAGACGTGCCAGTGGCCGCAACCGACTTGCGCTACGCACTCGTCGATCTGCTCATGGCACCCCTCATGACCGAGGCGTCGCTCGTAATCGTGCGGCACGCGGACGCGGGCAACCTTGACAGCGTGGCAAGTCAGGAGCAGACCAACGCCTTCGCACAAAGCTCGTTGCCGGTCAGGCCTGACTAGCTGCGGTGACAGCCGCGCTCGGCATGGTCACGGCGGTCAGTGCACTGACGATCTGCACGGTCTGCGGATGCGTCTGCAACCACGTACGCGTCTGTGCGGGGATCGACGGGGCTGCCATCAAAAAGACGTAGCCATACTGCGCTGCGATGGCCGCCTGCACCATGGACGCCGTCGACGTTGGCATGAGGGCGATGGCCGCGATGGGGACGGTGCCCGCGAATACTGACGCGACCGCGGTCACCTCGTCAGTCGCGCTCACTCCCGACGCGCGATGTGGCGCGGGGAGCACAGCGGCAGCAGCCGCAGACACCGTCGACGTCGAGCCCACAATGGTCGAACCACGCGCGGCCATTGCTCGCACCGACGCGACAAAGGCTGCCGAGGGCGCTCCCGGCTTCGTCAAGAGGATGGGCCGCCCGGTTCCAGCCGCGGGGCCAGATGCCGCGGTCAGACCCGCGTAGTCGGCTCCACCCACAACAACGAACGCGGCGATCGGCTTCGGGAACCAACGGGCGACAGCCAGCGATGTGGCGTACGGGTCGGCGCCAGCAATCACCCACACCGTGATGTGCAGAGCCTTGAGCGCCGAGATCACAGCCGGTCCGACAACCGTGGGGCCGCCGACCACATAGACCGTCGTCACATGTCGACTGATCAGGTCAGCACGGACGTCGGTTGGGATAGCAGTTGCGGTGACCGGCAGGAGCGGCGCCTTCTCGCGGTGGGCAAGCGGGGCTGCAAGGAATATGTCCACTGGGTCGGCGGTCGTTCCGTTCGCGATCACCGCCGCGTGTGAGCTGGGGTAAAGGTCGCGACCGACATCGACCGCGAGCGTCACCGGACTAGTCGTGCTGAAGCCGCTGATCGAACGTTGCACCCAGCGAGAAGGAAGACTCAACGCGGAGGTGAAGGTCGCCCCTGAGACGGTCACGGCCTTGCCGTTGGTCGATCGAGCGGTAACGGTCTTGAGCCAGCCACTCGCGTATCGGTTGGACATGTCCAGCGACGCGACGTTGGGCAGGTGGAAGACCGCTGCAACTTGCGCTTGCGTCCTGATGCGCGGGCTCCATGCCGCATACGACGGGTCGATAGCCGGATTGACACTCCAGGGGTCGGGCACACTCCGCAGATAAGCGACCTTTGTGCCCCAGACATCCTCGGAGTTGTTTGTTCGACCGCCAGTGGCAGCCGAGAAGAAGGCCTCGATCGTCGCGCCCTTGTACTGCGCGGTCAGTGCACGCGTAGTGCCGCTGTCGGTGGCCAGCACGGCAGCACGCCAGCGCGAACCATCGGTTCCGGTCTCCTTGATGTACCCCACGAATGCCTGATCGGCGCTGCTCGCCATCAAGTGACACAAGCAGGTCGATTGCAGCCCACGCCCGTACTTGTACAGCGCATAACTGCGCGAGGTAATTGCTTGAGCTTGCAGTGCGGCCGCTGGCCACGACGACGGCATCTCACCCACGCCGAGCAGGTAGTCGTTGTGCAGATTGACGACGTTGAGCACTTCCAGCCGCGTGTTGCCAGACAGCACGTGCGGCAGAACCAGCAATGCGCCGTAGCGGTAGCGATGCCCCGAGCTAGAAAGCCCCCTGACGCTGGACGAGACATCAAGGTCGCTGGCAAGCGAACCCGCGTTGCCAGGCGAGTCAGTACCAGACCAGTGCACGGCCACGCTGGTTCCCGAGGCAACTGGGACGCCGTCGCGTCGCACGGTCAACTGCGTTCCTGAATTGGTGACGGTGAACGTGTTCTTCGATGATCCGGCAACGTGCGTCGCGCCCACGACGACATCGAGGGTGCCCCCGCCCTTGACGATCGCTTCGGACCGGAAGGCAAATGAGGAAACCATGTGCAGCAGGTCGACCCGCAGGTCGACGTTGTCGGTCGCTGGCGCCACGGTCGTGCCCGTGTAGTAGTAGGTCACGATCTGCGCGGCACCGCGCCCGGCCAATGCCTGACCCTTCGCTCCGTACTGACTGAGCCCTACACCGTGCCCCAGGCCGCCTCCGGACAGCGAAAACGAAGCCGGCACAGTCGGTGCGTTGGTGGCGCTTGCCGAGAACGTGCTCACCGCAACGGCAGCGACGCCGGTGGCAAGCGCGCAAGCCAAGGCAGTCACGCTGACGAGGACACGGCGTGACCTTTGGCTCGCGGGACGGGTCGGAAAGCCTCGCCGCGAACGCATATCCCTTGGTTCGGCCCGGCGAGGGGCCACCTTGAGCCCGAGGGAAGCGGGTTGCGGCGCGGTTCGTCACAAATGCGTCGGTAGCATCAAGCCTGCCTGCCGCTCAGACCCGTTCCCCGACCTTGGAGCGACCCCGGCATGACCGAGCAACGCCCGGCCCCCGGGACAACACGCGTTCGCCGGCGCAAGCACCCACGATTGCGCCGAACCCTGATCGCTCTCGGCGTCTGCCTTGTTGTGGTTCTCGCGGCCGTGACTGTCGGCGGCCTCGTCGCCGTTCACCACCTCAATGCCAACCTCACGACCGAGGACGTCTCTGGGGACCTCGGCAGCAACCGTCCCACCCAGGCAGTTGTCCCTGACGTGACGTATCAGCCCGAGAACATCCTGATCATGGGCACGGACTCCCGCGCCAATCAGGGCAGCGGATACGGCACCGAGGGGTGTGACTGCTCGGACACCACGATATTGGTGCACCTGTCCGCGGACCGTAAGCACGCGATCGCACTCAGCATCCCGCGTGACACTTGGGTCACGGTCCCGTCGTGCGTGCGGTCAAACGGCGCAAACAGCCAGCCCTACCAAGGCAAGTTCAATTCGGCGTTCTCCGTTGGCGGTCCCGCCTGCACGATCAAGACCGTTGAGTCGATCACCGACGTGCGCGTCGATCATTTTGTGGTCGTGGACTTCGACGGATTCAAGAATCTGATCGATGCCCTCGGTGGGGTGCAGGTCTGCTTTACGACACCGGTAGACGACCCCAAGAGCCATCTCGTGCTCCCGGCCGGCTACTCGACCCTCAACGGAACCCAGGCGCTCGGCGTGGTCCGGGCCCGAAAGACCCTCGGCGACGGCAGCGACATCGATCGCATCAACCGCCAGCAGGCCTTCATGACGTCACTGGTCAAGAAGGTCAGCGACAAAGGGTTGTTGCTCAACCCGGTCAAGCTCTATTCGATACTCGACGTCGCCACCAAGGCGATCACCGTCGACCCCGGACTCGGCTCGGTGAGCAAGCTCGCCGCACTGGCCAAGTCGTTGCACACCATCCCCTTGTCGAATATCACCTTCGTGACGATGCCCTGGGTCACCAGAGGCGACGGGGCCAACGTGCTGATGAATGTGAGCAAGACTCAGCCGATCCTCGACGCGATGAACGCCGACACCGTGTGGCCGGTGCCTTCAGCACAGGTGCCAGCTGGGCAACCCGCCGTCACCGTCGAGCCGTCCTCGATTCGGGTGAAGGTGCTTAACGGATCCGGAGTCAAGGGCGCAGCCGCCAAGGCCGCGACCGAACTTAGGGCACAGGGATTCAACGTGGTCTCCGTTGGCGATGCGCCGACGGCCACCTACACGACGCCGGTCGTGCAGTACGACCCCGCATATGACCAGTCCGCCCGCACTTTGAGCACCTCGATCACAGGATCAACTGCGGTCACTAAGACCGGCCTTGGCAAGACGTTGGTCGTGATCGTCGGGACGGACGGAATCACGGTCGTTCCGGTTGTCGTTGCCAGCGCTTCTCCGAGTGCGAGTGCGCCCGCCTACAGCACCGCGAACCAGTCGATCTGCCGGGGCGGATCGGACCGCTAGAGTCCGCCGGTAGTCGTTTTCGGGAGGGACGAACATGAGCGCGGTTGCATCGACGATCGACAAGGTTGTCTCGTCAGCCGCCGACGCGGTCGCGGACATCGGCAACGGCTCGACGATCGCGGTGGGTGGCTTCGGACTGTGCGGCATTCCGAGCATCCTGATCGGGGCATTGCTGGACCAGGGCGCGACCGACCTGCGCGTCGTGTCGAACAACTGCGGCGTCGACGGTTGGGGCCTAGGCATCCTGCTCGAGAACAAGCGCATCGCCCGAACGACCTCCTCATACGTCGGTGAGAACAAGGAGTTCGAACGCCAGTTCCTGACAGGGGAACTTGAGGTGGAGCTCGCCCCACAGGGCACCTTGGCCGAGCGGTTGCGAGCAGGCGGCTGTGGGATCCCGGCCTTCTACACGACGGCCGGTGTTGGCACCCAGGTAGCCGATGGCGGACTGCCCTGGCGCTACGCGCCGGACGGCTCTGTCACCCTTGCATCGCCGGCCAAGGAAACACGCGAGTTCAACGGCATGCGTTACGTCCTCGAAGAGGCGATCGTTACCGACTTCGCCTTGGTGCGCGCTGCGAAAGCAGATCGGCAAGGAAACCTCGTCTTTGACATGAGTGCGCGCAACTTCAACCCGCTGTGCGCCATGGCCGGACGGATCACGATCGTCGAGGCTGAAGAGCTCGTCGAGCCGGGAGAACTCAACCCGGACGAGGTCCACCTGCCGGGGGTCTTCGTTCAGCGCGTCGTTGAACTGACACCCACGCAAGCAGCCGACAAGCGGATCGAGCGCCGCACGGTCCGCAAGGAGGCCTGAGATGGCACTGACGCGCGAAGAGCTCGCTGCCCGGGTGGCGCTAGAGCTCAGTCACGGCCACTACGTCAATCTCGGGATCGGCCTGCCCACCCTGGTGCCGAACTATGTGCCAGACGGTGTACACGTCGTGCTGCAGAGCGAGAACGGGATCCTGGGCACGGGCCCATACCCGGCCGAAGCCAACGTCGACCCGGATCTCATCAACGCCGGCAAGGAGACCGTCACGGTCCTGCCGGGGGCTTCGTTCTTCGACAGCGCGCTGTCCTTCGGGATGATCCGGGGCGGTCACATCGACATCGCCATCCTCGGTGCGATGCAAGTGTCCAAGAACGGCGACCTGGCGAACTGGATGATCCCCGGGAAGATGGTCAAGGGCATGGGTGGCGCGATGGACCTTGTCCACGGCGCCAAGCGCGTCATCGTCATGATGGAACACGTCGCCAAGGACGGCTCACCCAAGATCGTCGAGGAGTGCACCCTCCCCTACACCGGTCGCGGCGTGGTCCAGCGCATCATTACCGACCTAGCGGTCATCGATGTGACCGACCACGGGCTGGTGCTGACTGAAACCGCGCCTGGCGTCACGGTCGACGAGGTGGTCGCCGCCACAGGGGCGCCCCTCGAGGTCCGGCTCTAAGCGGTCGCGCCCAGCCGACGACGGGCGGCGGCCGGAAGGCGTGCCGCAGCACGCCGACCCCATTTGCTCGTTCGCAAGCGTGCCAGCGTCTGCTCACGCCGCAGGATGCGCCGCCCGCCGGGCTGTTCGATCAACCACTCGCGCCGAAGCGCCGCGAAGTCCGCGAGCACATCGTCATCAAGGCTGTGCCTGACCTCGATGGCCGGATTCAGTCGAACGAGATTCCAGATGATCGCCCATGCATCGACGCTGCGATGCACGAGCACGTCCACGTCGGCAGGATCAACTCGATCCAGAACGGACCGAGTCGCCCGCCACCCCTGCCAGGCCGCGGTGTCGCTCGCGAGCTGACTGCCCGCCCACCGGTCCCACCAGGGTGACCGAGGCGCAGGCAGGACGAGGGCCGCGCCTACCGCCGCCAGACCGGCCAGCCGAGTTCGCGCCCTTCGGCCACGCACCGCAAGGAGCAGGCCGACCACGCCCACGCCGATCTGCGCGGGCCCCAGCGCTACCGCGCGATCGAGGACTCGAGCCCGATTCGTCGGGCCGATGTCGATGATTTCGATCCGCCGGTCCGCACCAGCAGCGAATGCTCGATCGGCCGTCAGCAGGGTGACCTGCGCGCCGGCCCGAACTGCTCGGTTCATCGCAGCAAGCACGGCCACCCGATCGTCCGGGCCGGTCGCGACACCCAGCACATGAAGGTGCGGTGCGCTCTTGCTCATGTGGCCGTCACCTGGGCCTCGCGCGGTTCAGGTCGGGGCACGACCTCGTCTTCGATCTCGTCGAGCAACGGGTCCATGTGCAACTTCCACGTGTGCTGCAAGGAAGCCGCCCGCGCGGCCGCGTGATCAGATTCCGTGACTGATGCCGCGAGCTCGCCGGCGCGTACAAGCGCCGATGCGATCGCCGTCGGGTCTGTGCTTCCCGAGGCAACGAAGAGCGGATAGTCGCCAGCCACGGTCGTCGAATCGTTGCGGGCGTCATGAACACCGAGGATGACTCGACCCGAGGCCATGTAGTCGTAGAGCTTGCCGGCAGTGACGAACCTTGACGACGGCGTCATCATGACGAGCACGTCGAGGTCCCGGTACGTCTCAGTCAGCCCGCTCTGGGGCACTGGCCCGCGGTAGTCAACGCCGTCCGCGCCCACGCCTATGCGAGCTTTCAGCGGAGTGGCATTCCAGGCAAAGAAGCCGAGATAACCGAAGTAGTCCATGCGTGAGTTGCGCAATGCCTCGGTGCTTCGTGCCGTGCGCCACGCAGCGCCGAAATCGTCTAACGGCAAGTCGTTGCGCACCGTGCCAACGTAGCCAAACCGCAGCGGCCGGCCGGCAGCCGACCTGAACCCAGGGTCGAGGAGCACGGTTTCGTTGAAACCGTTCTCGACCAGTCGGATCTCGGCGGACCGCTCGGGATAGGTACCTGCGAACCAATCAACGAGCGGTTGATTCACCGTGATTGTGCGGGCGGCACCGTCGACGATTCGCTGCTCCCAGGCATAAGCACCGTGGCCCTCGGGGAAGGCTGGCTTCTCGCCGAACTGGTCGAGGGTCCAGGCGTCATGGAAGTCGACCACATAGGGGATGCCCAAACGCGCCGCGAGAACGTGTGCGGCGCCGAGTTGGGCAAAGGGATTTCCGGTGGCGAAGACCAAGTCGAAGCGCTTGCGAGCCCGCAACGCAAGCCCCTTCGTCACCAGCAACGGCAGCAAGTGACCGTAGGGCTCAGGGAAGAAGCGCTCCGGCACCCAGCGCCAGAAGCGCGCATATGGGCGCGGAAAAGTGGCGTGCAACCACGACATTCTCGAGACATCACGTATCAGTTGTTCGTGCGGGAACTTGACTTCGACGACATCGACACGGGGATCAACACCTTCGCGCGCTCCGGTCTCGCGGCCCTCGGTTACGTCACTGAAGAAGTCGGGGTGAACGGTAAGAACGGTGACGTCCCATCCGCGGGCAGCGAAACGGTTGGCCCATTCACGGGTTCGGTACACACCCGACCCGCGACCAGGCGGGAACTGAAAGGCGAGCAACAGCACCGCGCGGCGACTGACATCGACGCGGCTCACATGGACACCTCGCGACCAAGAAATCCGGCCAAGACCGCAGCGCTGTAACGACCGTCGTGGAACTGCTCAACGAATGCGGGGCCTGCGGCTGCCAGGTCGCGCGCCCAGGCCCGATCATCGAGAATCCGTTCGAGCGTCTTACCGAGCTCATCGGGATCCGTTTCGACAATGGGCACGTCAGCTGGCACGCGCGACCGCAGGCTCTCCCCCACGTGCGACACGACCACGCGACCCAGCGCCATGCCTTCGCACGCCAGGACGCCGTACAAGCCGAGCAGAAGTTGGTCCACGACGATGTCGGCGTCCGCAAGTGCACTCGGGATCTGCGCCGGCTCCATGCCCTCGATCCTGCGGTATCGAATTCGACCTGCCGCGACCAGCGGTTGGACCACCTCTTCGACGCGCGCCGTGCCCTTAAGCGACTGATTGCTCGGCGCGTGAACGAGGAGCGGAACCTCCGCCTCGAGAACCGCTTCCGGCGTACGGGAAGCTTCGCGTGTCCACGACGACAGGCAGCCACGTGGCGCCCGGCACGTAGTCCAGCTGGTCCGGCGTAGACACGAACGTCGGCCCATCGAACTCGCCGATCAGGGGCAGAAGTCGATCGGTGTGCTGCTGCAGCCTCAGCGTCAACGGATCGGTGGGATCGGCGAAAGGCGAGAAGCGGTGGTTGGCCGCATGCTTTCGCGGGTCGCGGATTTCTGAACCGTGAAAGACCAGGCCGACTTCGACGCCGGCGCTGCGCAACAGGGCCAGGTCGCCTCGAAAGTCCTTCCCCTCAAGCAGACCAAAGATTGGGCGGCCAGCCTCCATCAGCGCATGCGACCACTGCGACAGCGCGCGCTCACGCGCCGTGATGGCCCAGCGTCCGTCCTTCGCGTAACCGGCCTTCGAGATGGCGTGGTCGCACGGGTAGTCCAGGACGCCGTTCTGAATCGCGATCACATCGTGCGTCACGTCAGGCAGGAAGCGTTCGGCCGCTGTCGCCCAGGCCCACGCTTGCCCCGCCGAGTTCGCCGGACCGATCCCAAGCAGTGCGGTCTGGGTTGAACCGCTGCGCGCGGACCACGGCATTTCGTCGGGCTCTGCCACGTCGACGTCAACGTGAGGAGACCAACCATCGGACTCGTCGAGCAACAGGCGATAGGCCGACTGCAGGATCTCGGCTTGGCGCTGCCAGGTGTACTGCTCGAGCAATCCTTCGGATCGAAGAGCGCGGCCGTACTGCTCACGGTTGGCGAGCACCTCGTTGACAGCGCGCGCAAGGTCGGTCGCATCGTCGGCAATGTGGACCTCGCCGATTCCGGTCGCCTCGACAAACTCGCGTTGGGCCTTGCAGTCACTCACCACGACGGGGATCTCGGCGTGGAGGTATTCGAACAACTTGTTCGCCAGCGCCATCTCGTGGCTGCCGTAGTGGCGCAACGGGATCAAGCCCACGTCGGCCGATGACAAGAAGGCGGCGACGTGATGGGGCGCCACCGGATCCAGTGCGTGCACCCGATCAGCGACACCGAGGTTGGCCGCCTGCTGTAGCAACCGCTCGACGGCGACGGTGTTCTTCGAAGGCACCGCAACGATTGCCAGCTGCGCCTCGGGCATGAGAGGCAATGCCGCGATCGCGGTCTGCACCCCGCGTGCTTGTTGGACTCCACCGCTGTAAACGAGCAAAGGAACCTCGGCCGCTAGTCCGATCACCTCACGGACGGAGGGTGTGTCCAGGTGACGGGCTCCCACCGGTGGGATGTTGAGAACCACCACTGGCGGCTTCGCCAATCGGTAGTGCCGTTGGAGTGCTTCAGAAAGCGGCGGCGACACGGTGATGACCATGTCCGCGTCTCGGATGAACTCGTCCTCATGCTGCGCCCATGCGGCGATGACACGAGGGGTGCGTCCGCCGTATTGCGAAAGCCCACGCACCCATTCATGCGCGTCGTATACAAGGTGCACATCTCGACCTTGCGTGCGCGCTCGGGCTGCAGCACGGGCACTGACGCCGAGCACCTGGACGTCATGAGCATGGATGACGTCCGGCTCGAGGCTGTCGAGTACTGGTCCGAAAGCAAGCTCGTAGTCATCCACTTCTGGCAGCACAGCGCGCGCACGTGATCCCACCGGCACGGAACCGACTGCCTTGTCCCAACTACGCCAGGCCAGTTGGGTCGCCCGATCAGTCTTACGACCTGCAGCGGCTCGGCCTCGCACCAAGAAGAGTCGAGTGTTGACGCGTCGTTCGGCGATCTGCCCCGGAACACCGGTCTCAATCTCCGCATCGCGGCGTCGCGCCTCTACTCGTTGGCGCGCGGCCTGAAACGCATCGGGCGATGAGTAGCCAACTGGCAGTCGTCGCGAGCGACGACGTTGCCTGCGTTCTTGGCGCGCATCGCGCAACGCGAATGGCACTGGTACGCGGATGATCCGGACCGGTCCGAGCGAGCTGTACGCGCGCAGGCCGTCAGCCGAGTACCCGATAACGGTGACCTTCAGCCCTGCGGCGGCCAAGGCGAGTGCGGATTTGCGCACGCGAGTATCCGTGCGCACGTCGTTGGCCACGACCATGACCACGTGCGGGGTCTTGGTCACCGACCGGTCATCGCTCACGCTGTCAGGGGGCACCCAGCACGAGGCGGGTCACGCTCGCCCAGAGCTGCGGGTCAGTACTACGTCGGCCGTCAACCAGCACCTGCACTCCGGGGAACGAGTCCGCACCTAGCGCGCGGTATTCGGCGTGGTCGGTGTGCAGGATCACCGCGTCCGCAGGCTTGCCGATCTCGTATGGCTCGAAGCCGAGCTTCTGCAACTCATCGTCGCTGTACATGGGGTCGTGAACGAGTGCGCGCGCGCCGCGGGCCCGCAGCGCGTCGACGGTCGGGAACACCCCGGAGAAGGCCGTCTCCTTGACGCCGCCGCGGTAGGACGCGCCAAGCACAACCACGGTTGCACCGGACAGGTCGCCGAAGGCATTGGCAAGAACTTCCACCGCGTAGGCGGGCATCTGCGCGTTGGCCTCGCGGGCCGCGCGCACGACGGTGGCTTCCGGGTCGTTCCACAAGTACATCCGTGGGTAGATCGGGATGCAGTGCCCGCCCACCGCGATGCCGGGTGTGTGGATGTGGCTGAACGGTTGGCTGTTGCTTGCGTCGATGACCTGCATCACGTCGATGCCCTGCTGCGCAGCGAAGCGGGCGAACTGGTTGGCCAGCCCGATGTTGACGTCGCGGTAGGTCGTCTCCGCCAACTTCGCCATCTCGGCGGCTTCGGCGCTCCCGAGATCCCACACTCCGTTGGGGCGGGTGAGGTCGGGTCGTTCGTCGAACTGCAGCACCGACTCATAGAACGAAACTCCAGCGTCGCCCGACTCCTGGTCAATACCGCCGACCAGCTTCGGATACTTGCGTAGGTCGGCGAAGACCCGGCCGGTGAACACTCGCTCGGGCGAAAAGACGACGTGAAAGTCCGTACCGGCGGTGAGACCAGACACCTCGGCCAGCATCGGTGCGAAGCGGGTGCGCGTCGTACCGACCGGCAGCGTCGTCTCGTACGAGACCAGGGTGCCGGGACGCAAACCGCGGGCAATGTCCCGCGTCGCGGAGTCCATTGCGCGGAAGTCCGGAACGCCTTCCGCGTCTACGAACAGCGGTACGACCACGACGACCGCGTCGCTTTGTGCCGTGGCTGCTTCGGTGTCGGTAGACGCCCGAAGCGCGCCGCTCGCGACGACCTCGGCCAGTTTCTCGGCCAAGTGACCCTCACCCGGGAAGGGCTCGGTGCCCTCATTGACCAGGCGGACGGCCTCCTCGTTGACATCCGTGCCGATGACTTGGTGCCCGCTAGAAGCGAACTGGACCGCGAGAGGCAGTCCGATCTTGCCGAGTGCAACGACGGTGATGTTCACAGTTCTACCTAGGGTCGAGGACCGATCGAGTTGTGCTCAGGGTATCTCCAGGCCGTGGATGGCCTGGTCGTAAAGGGCTGCGATGGTCGGCTCCTCGGCCTGCCAGCAGAACTCTTTGGCAAGCGCCGTGCGGCGTTGCTGTCCCTCGTCAGGATCGACAAGCGTGTCGCGTATCGCCTGCGCCAGCGAGTCGAGGTCGCCAAAGGTAAAGACCCGACCGACATCGTGCTCTGTAACGAAGCGGGACATGGCGGCGCAGTTCGACACGATGATGGGCAATCCCGCATGCAGGTACTCGAACAACTTGTTCGGCAACGCCATCTCGTGATTGGGCGCACCGGGCAACAACGGATGCACCCCAAAGGTTCCGCCTGACAGGTAGTCGATGACCTCGGTGTTGTCCACGGGCGCGATCACATGGACGCGATCCGCGACCGCGAGTTCATCCGCAAGCGCGAGGAACTCAGGCTGCATGCGGTGCGGAAAGGGAACGCTGACGACGACGAGGTGAACATCCGGCACCAACGGAAGCACGCGGATGAGGTCGGGCACTCGACGTGCATGACTGATCGTGCCGGAGTAGACCATCACTGGAACGTCCGGGGAGAGACCTGCGGCTGCCCGCACCGTCAGTGCCTGCGGATTGCGCGGACGCAGCAACGGCGTGTTCAACACGACTGTCGGCTCCCGCGGCAGCGAGTAGCGCGCCTGCAGGGTCTGCGCGATCTCTTCCGAGACTGTGCTCACTGCGTCAGCAACCGTGATGAACTCAGCCTCCAGGCCGAGCATCGGGGCATGCACTTCTGGGCGCCAGTCGATGTCGGGTAGGCCGGCCCAGTTCTCGTGCGCGTCATAGACGAGGCGAACGTCGCGTCCTTCGGCACGCAGCCGCTGATGAGCCAGACCCGCTGCAGCCAAGCCATCGAGATCGTGACTGTGCACGACATCGGGGTTCAGCTCGCGGATCACGGGCCAGAACGCCTTGTCGATCTCGAGTGGCAAGTGCAGGTCCTCGCGCCAGGTCGGCCATGGTCGCCGATCCTGCGCTGACCCGAGTCGCTGTTGATCCTTGCTGGATTCCGCTCGCGCCAACCGCCGAGACCGCCTTGATTCGGAATTGGAGCGCATCGTCGCCGCAGCGATCTGGGCGGTGAGTTTGACCTTGCGTCGCATCCGCGCGCCTGGCGCATGCAAGCCTCGTCGTGCAGCGTCCGCCGACCGTTTGCTTGCGGCTGCCCGCTGCGCCCATCGTTCGGATTCGGTCGGCGATCGGTGCGGTGGGCGGCGCTCCATCGAGACCGCCGGCACCGGAACGCGGATGACCTCAACCTCACCCAGCAACTCGCCATCAGGTGCTCGGTCAGTCGCGCGCGCCACGACGACAACGTCGTAGCCCAGTCGATGCAACGACATGGCCATCTTCTGACCGCGCGTGTCAATCACCATGTCGTTGGGACACACCAGCACGACGCGCGTTGAGGTCACGACCGACCCAACGATTCATACGTCCTGAGCAATACCTCACCCTGCGGTTCCCAGCTGATCCGGTCGTGCAGTTCTTCGACCTGCGCCGGTATCAACCCCTTGGGGAACCGGTCATACGTGCGAGTGACGGCTGCGGCGAGCCCGGCAGCATCCGGATAGGTGAACCAATCCCCCACGCCATTCGACATCACGAAGTCACGCATCTCGGGGCAGTCACTGACGACGACAGGGACGCCAGCGTTGAGGTACTCAAACAACTTGTTCGGCATCGCCGCGCGCAAGTTGGCGTACTTGGTACTCAACGGAATCAAGCCGACGTCCATTGACGACAGATAGTCGATGAGCTCCACCCCGGGAACGGGCGGAGCCACGTGGAAGCGGTCCCTGACTCCGAGTTCCTGCGCCATATCGGTGAGTTCGTCGGCCATCACGTGCGGAAAGGGCACCGTGACTACGACCAGATGCCAGTCGGGCAGGTGCTTGAGCGACTGGATCGCGATGTCGACACCGCGCGCCGGGTTGATGCCTCCGCTGTAGACCATCGTTGGCACGTCCGCGGGAAGTCCAACGACATCTCTCAGCGGCAGCGGCGCTTCGCGCTGCTCCCGCAGATCCGGGCAACTCATCACGATTGCCGGTCGGGGCAGCCATGAATGGCGCTTCTGCAGTGCGTCCGCGACCGTGTTGGACACAGTGATCACATTGGTACCGCGGTCCAGATACTCACTCTCGTGCTTGAGCATGGCTGACAAATACCGCGGGGTGATGGTTGCGTGATGTGGCAGACCAGCCCAGTCCTCGATGGCATCGAACACGACGTCGACAGTCTTGCCCTGTGCCTTGGCGCGACGCGCTGCCCGCGTGGCCACACCGAGCGCGGTGAGGTCATGCGCGTGGATGATGTCGGGCTTCCACTCGTCTACGGCCGCGCCTAGGGCCGCTTCGTACGCGTACAGATCGGGCACCTGTCGACGCCACGAAGTCCAAAACGTCACGCGGCGTTGAATCGCATCGGAGCGACGCCACCAGGCGCGAAAGATCTTCTCTTGCACTCGTGCCACCCGACCGCCGACCTTCATCCGCAACAGCGTGAGTCGATTGCCGATAGTCACGGTGTGGTTGGTCTTCGCCAAAACGATCTCTGCGTAATGCAGGTTGCGACGGCGCAACGATGCTGAGCGCTCACGCCGCGAGCCGCCGCCAAACACGCGCCACTCACGACGGCGCCGTCGGGCTGCGAGCCCGACGCCAGGTAGATGCTCGGCATACGGGATGCCGATCCAGGTGAGACCACGCCGATCCAGGCGAGCGAATGGCTCGGTCTCAGGAGTCAAGTGAATAACCGCAGTTGTGGCGCCAGCACCGCTCACGGTTTGGGCCATATTGCGCAATCGCGCGTCTTGCTCGACCTCGGTCAGGCAACGGATTACGGCAACCCGGCGCGCGTCAAGCTCTCCTGACGGCACCGTTGTGATTCCCCTCGTGTCGCTGGCCGACCGCGTTCCCGTGGGATCCCGCGGGCTGGTTCGAGTCGCGCCGAGTTTACGGCACAGGTCCGTGCGAAGGTTTCCTTGGCACGGCCAATGGACGATGCCGTCGAGCGCCCTGCCGGGCATGAGGAGAGACTCCGTGCGCGTCATGTCGATCGTTGGAGCGCGTCCACAGTTCGTGAAACTCGCGCCGATGGCTGCTGCATTCGACGAGGGCGGCGTCGAGCACGTGATCGTCCATACCGGCCAGCACTACGACGCTGGCATGTCCGATGTCTTCTTCGCGGACTTGGCGATTCCGAAGCCGGACGTCCACCTCGGCGTTGGTTCCGGGAGTCACGGCGTGCAAACGGGCGCGATGCTGGGCGCGCTCGACAGCGTCATCGAGGAGCACGCGCCGGACTGGGTGCTCGTCTACGGCGACACGAACTCAACGTTGGCGGGCACCATCAGCGCGGTGAAGATGCACGTGCCGGTGGCGCACTTGGAGGCCGGACTTCGTTCGTTCAACCGCCGCATGCCCGAAGAGCACAACCGAGTGCTCACAGACCATGCCGCCGATCTGTTGCTCGCCCCAACTGAGGTCGCCATGGGCCACCTGGCGAGCGAAGGCTTGGCGGCTCGAGCGGTACTCGTTGGCGATGTGATGACGGATGTCTGCTTCAGGGTTCGCGACGCCGTCGCGGCAAATCCGCTTCCGCTTCCTGACGGACTCGATCGCCGATGATGGCTATCTCGTCAGCACGATCCACCGCGCGGACAACACAGATGAACGTGCTCGACTCCTCGCCATCATCGAAGCGCTGCAGTCGCTTCCGCTTCCCACACTTCTGCTCGCGCATCCCCGGTTAGTGGCTCGATGTGCGGAGTTCGGCATCAACATCTCCGACGGGCAACTTGTTGTGGCACCGCCGTTGCCTTATCCAGACATGGTGAGCGCGGTCATGAGATCGCGCGGCGTGGTCACCGACTCTGGCGGCCTGCAGAAGGAGGCCTTCCTGCTACGGGTGCCATGCACAACGCTTCGCACCGAGACTGAGTGGGTCGAGACCCTGATCGACGGGTGGAACGTCCTCGACCCGGACCTCGTCAGCGTCGGGACGGCCGCCGCCCGCGAGATCCCAAGCGCGGATCAGGCGCAGCCCTACGGCGATGGCCATGCGGCGGCGCGCGTGGTTCAGGCACTCCTCGATCGCCGCGAGGTTCGTTAGATCTTCGTTAGGTCCACTGCGCCAACTTCAGCGCGATCGCAGGTCAGTCGAGCGGCGCCAGATCCCGGTAGAGGCTGCCGATCAACGCTTGCTGATGCTGCCAGGAGTAACGCGCAGCAAGTTCCCGCAGATGCTTCTCGTCACGCAGGCCCGGGTTCGCAAGGACTTCCCGAACAGCCCGCGCCAGATCGTCAGGATCCTCTGAGCGAAAGACCGCACCAAGGCCATGCTCAGTAACAAAATCGGCCATCGCACGGGCGTCACTGACCACCAACGGCAGACCAGCGTGCACGTACTCGAACAGTTTGTTAGGCAACGCCATGTCGTGATTGAGAGATCCACCCGGCATGGGGTGCACGCCCACATCAGCACCAGATAGATAGCCAGGGAGCTCGTCCTGCGACACCGGTGGCAGCACATGGATCCGCCCTGCAACCTCCGCCCCCACCGCTTCTAGCAGTGCAGGCATCTGCGGGTGCGGGAACGGCACGGTCACCACGGCCAGATGCGCCTCAGGCAAGTTCTTCATCGCCGCGAGCAACGTGTCCAAACCTCGAGCCCTGCTCACCGCTCCGCTGTACAGAAGCAAAGGCACGTCGGCTGACAGCCCGGCGGCATCGCGCACCGAACGCACGGCGGCGGTCTCAGAAGGCAGGTCCCACGGCAGATTGAGAATCACCGTCGGTCGTGCCGCGAGCCCGTACCGAGACATCAAGGCATCGGCGATGGGCTCAGAGACAGTCGATACGGCGTCGGCTTGACGGATGCTCTCCTCGGTGCGCAGCAGCATGGCTTGGCGCCGGGGATTGCCATGTTCGGCCACGGGTAGACCAGCAAAGTATTCGCGGGCGTCGTAGAGCACGCGTACTACGCGGCCAACGTTTGCTCGTTCCTTTGCGTATGCAGTCGCCGTCGGCAAGACGAACGGATGATGGGCGTGCACCACATCAGGATCGAGATCGCGTAACGCGGGCATGAAGGCTCGCTCGTAGTCGTTCACTTCGGGCAACGTGTTCGCAACGGTCGCATCCGAGGTGCGAGCGGTTCGCTGCAGCGCGCGACGCCGCCACGAGGCGTGCACCTGCCGATCCAGAAAGCCCTGGGCCCGACGCCGCAGTCGGGTCAATCCGCGCGTACCCTCCACCTGCGCACCCGGTGTCGCGAAGATGGCGAATCGGCGGGACCGCGCTTGCAGATCGGCCGCGCGCGCAGCGTCACGTGCGGATGTGTCGACGACGACAGGGACCACACGCACCTGCCCGAGCCACCGCTCGTCGGTTGGCTCGCCTGGGGCGACCGGAGACAGGACCACGGCTTCGTAGCCGAGGCGTTGCAGCGTTTCAGCGAACTTCTTGGCTCGTGAATCGGAGTCGATCGGGTTCGGGCGGAACAGCACGACACGGGGTCGCGTGCGGTCCGGCTCCGCCACGTCAGTGAGCCGGCAGCTGGACCGTTGTACCTGTCAGTGCTGATTCGAGAACAGCCTCCGCGACGGCGACGGTGGCCAACCCTTCGCGCATCGTGACGATGTCCGACGACTGGCCCAGTACGGCGTCGCGGAAGACCTCGTGCTCAACCCGCAGCGGCTCGGGCTTAGCCAGTGCGAACCGAGTCACGTCGCCCTCAGAGACGCCGCGGAATTTCGCGATCGAGTCCCACTCGGTAGCCACCGTCCCATTTGCATAGAACGTCAGGTCGGCAGTCAACGTGTCGGCGACGTACGTACCCTTCTCGCCGGTGATGATGGTGACGCGCTCCTTGAGCGGCGAGAGCCAGTTGACCAAGTGGTTGGTCACCGTCTCATCGTTGAGTTGACCCACCACAGCAACGAGATCCTCGTGCTTGCGCCCGCTCCGATAGGCGGTGCGCGCGGCTACCGACCTGAACGAACTGCCGGTGACCCACGCCGTGAGGTCGATGTCGTGCGTCGCGAGGTCCTTGACAACGCCAACGTCAGAGATGCGTGCGGGGAACGGCCCCTGACGGCGGGTGATGATCTGGTAGACCGCGCCGAGTTCATCGTTGGCAAGCCGACGCCGAGCCGCCTGAAGTGCGGGGTTGTATCGCTCGATGTGTCCGACCGCACCGACCAAGCCTCGCGACTCGAACGCATCGGCCACTGCGGTGGCGGCTACGACGTCCGGGGCCAGTGGCTTCTCGATAAGGGCGTGAACGCCGGCTTCGGCCAGGGCGAGTCCGACCGACTCGTGGTAAACGGTCGGCACGGCGACGATGCAATAGTCCAGTCCCACCGCGATGAGCGACTGGATGTCGGGAAGCGGCTCAAGGTCGCCAGCACACGCCGTGCGGATCGCCACCGGGATCCGCCACACCCACCAGTCGACGCCGTCGATGGCACGCAGGACGCGGGCGTGGTTGCGACCCATCATGCCGAGGCCGATGAGTCCGGCACGCAGGTTCGCCATCAGGCGCCCGCCTTCGCAACCGTGTTGACCGCCTGGACGACAGCGCTGAGGTCGTCCTCGCTGAGCGCAGGATGCACCGGCAGCGAGAGCACCTCGGTCGCGACCCGACGAGTGACGGGCAGGTCGAGGGTCAGCCCGAAGGACGGCAACTCGTGATTGGGGATCGGGTAGTAGACGCCGCTACCGACGCCGTGCTCGGCAAGTGCGGCGGCGAAGGCGTCACGGTCGTGACCAACCACGCGGATCGTGTACTGGTGATAGACGTGACTCGCACCTGGCGCGACCGGAGGCACCACGACGCCCTCGAGGTTGTCGTCGAGGAAACGAGCGTTGTCCTGGCGCTGCTTGGTCCAACCGGCCAGCTTTCCCAGCTGCACGCGACCGATGGCCGCGTGAATGTCGGTCATGCGCGTGTTGAAGCCGACGATCTCGTTCTCGTAGCGCTTCTCCATGCCCTGGTTGCGCAGCAGTTGCACCTGGCGGGCGAGTTCGGCGGACTCGGTCGTGACCATCCCGCCTTCGCCGGAGGTCATGTTCTTCGTTGGATAGAACGAAAAGGCGCCGAACGTTCCGAATGCACCTACGGGGGTGCCGTTGAGGCTGGCCAGCACCGCCTGCGCAGCGTCTTCGAAAACGAGCAGATCGTGCTTGTCAGCGATGGCCTGCAGCTGCGTCATCGCGGCCGGGTGACCGTAGAGGTGCACGGGCATGATCGCCTTGGTCCGCGGCGTGATAGCCGCCTCTACGGCCGCCGGGTCAAGGCAGAAGTAGTCACCCTCGATGTCGGCGAACACCGGCGTCGCACCGGCCAGTGCAACCGAATTCGCCGTCGCCGCGAAGGTGAAGGACGGCACGATCACCTCGTCGCCTGCCCCGATGCCAGCGGCGAGCAGCCCCATGTGCAACGCGCTGGTACCCGAGTTCACGGCGACGCACTGTCGACCGCCGACCACCGCGGAGAACTCGTTCTCGAAAGCCGCGACCTCCGGACCCTGCGCGATCATTCCGCTGCGCAGAACGCGATCGACTGCTTCGCGCTCCTCGTCACCGATCAACGGTTTGGCGGCGGGAATCATGACGTGACCTCTCGTAGTTCGTTATCTGTCTCGATGTAGCGGGCGTCCGTCTCCGGACACCGAAACTCGCCATTTCCTAGGTCCTCGAGCGGCACCCCGGCGCGGCCGACCCAACGGATCCGCTTTGCGGGAACACCGGCGACCAACGCGAAGTCCTGGACGTCTTTGGTGACAACCGATCCGGCGGCGACAAGCGCCCAACGGCCGATGGTGATCGGGGCGACGCACACCGCACGTGCGCCGATGGAGGCTCCCTCACGGATCGTGACCCCAACCGCGTGCCAGTCATCGGCGGACTTCAGCGATCCGTCCGGTGCCACTGAACGGGGGAAATGGTCGTTCGTGAGGACCACCGCTGGCCCGATGAAGACGCCGGACTCGAGCACCGCAGGCTCATACACGAGTGCGTAGTTTTGGATTTTGACGTTGTCACCCACTGCCACGCCAGTGCCGACGTAGGCACCACGCCCGACGATGCAGTTGACTCCGAGAACAGCACCTTCACGGACTTGCGCGAGGTGCCAGACGGAGCTGCCGTCGCCAATCTGCGCGCGTTCGTCGACGTCTGCGCTAGGCGCTATGCGAACGGTCACGAATCCCCTCGGAGACGTCGAGCCGCCCGTGGGGCTCGTCGCGCTGGTACGGCCAGCGGCTCGTCAAGGGTAGCCGCCTGGACCTGCTGCACCTGCCATCGCGAGCGTGACCCTGACCACCAGGAGCCACGGAATGCAGGGGCCTTCCGCGTACCCTGGGCGGGCCAGCAGCGTGGTGGCACGAGGAGGCCAGTGAGCAGCAAGCGTCCCCACGTTCTGTATGTGGCCTGGGGATTCCCGCCGTGCCGAAGCGGCGGTGTGTACCGCGCTCTGGCCACGGCAAACGCGCTTGCCGAGACCTGCGACGTCACCGTGCTCACCGTGGACCGGGACGCCTTCATTCGCTACACCGGAGTGGACGCGTCGCTGGAGGCGGAGGTCGATCCCAGCATCGACGTGCAGCGCACCCCGTTTCACTGGCCGGGCCTCGACTCCGACATCCGCACGTTCTCGCGGTTCCGCGTCTTCCTGCCCCGCATATGGCGCCGATGGCGGGTATGGAATGACCGTCGTCGATTTCCCGAGGCGGCCTACGGCCCGTGGCGCACGGATCTCGAGCGGGCAGCGCAAGACATACATGCACGCAAACCGGTCGACCTCGTTGTTGCGACAGCCAACCCCGCGACCGCGTTCACTGCGGCCTACGCGCTGCACCGCGTCGGAGTCCCGTACGTGCTCGACTACCGGGACGCATGGTCGTTGGACGTGTTCTCTGGACGTCGCGTGCATGGCCCACGCAGTCGGGTCGGTCGTTGGGAGCGTCGGCTCATCGATGGCGCACACGAAGTTTGGTTCGTCAACGCGCCCATTCGCGATTGGCATCGTGCCGCCTACCCGGCCGCAGCCGCTCGAATGCACGTCGTCGACAACGGCTGGGATCCGAACTTTGCTCCCATGTTGCCGCGCGAGCCCAGCAGGCCCCCCCTGACATTCGGCTACCTCGGAACGATTTCGCCCAAGGTGCCGCTTGAAGAGTTCATTGCAGGGTGGCGTGAAGCCCGTCGTAAGGATCCAACGATCGCTGGCGCGCGCGCCGATCTGCGGGGCTACCTCGGCTACTACGCCACTCCGAAGCCGGAGCTGGCCGACCTCGTTGCGTCGGCCAGTGACAGTGCGATCACCTATGGCGGAGCGGCGCCGAAGGCCGCGCTCCGCGAGGTGTACGAAGGCTTCGACGTGCTGCTGCTGATCCTCGGAACCGGTAGGTACGTCACCAGCGGCAAGGTCTATGAGTACATGGCCACCGGACTACCCATCGTCTCGGTGCATGACCCCGTGAATGCGGCGTCGGACGTGCTGCGTGCATATCCGTTGTGGTTCCCGAGCAGAAGTCTTGAGGCACCGGACATTGCAGAGGCGCTGATCGCGGCCGCCCACCGTGCGGAAGAGCTCGTCACGAGCGACGTCGAAGGAGCGCGCGCCTTCGCCGCTGAATTCCGTCGCGATCGCGTGCTGCGCCCACGGCTCGACGCTTTGCTGGGTTCGCTCGCTACTTCGAATCGAGTCTCGGCATGACCACGCCGATATCCGTTTGCATCGTCGCGGGCTCGACCAAGCCCAACGATGCTCTTCCGACCGCGGTGGCCGCGCTACAAGCGGCGGGGGCGGAGGTGAGAGCAATCGCTGCATCCCTGGACGCGACCGGACTGGGTCTGCCGCCTGAACGGATCGTGGATCTCGGGCTCACCAGCCCGCTTCCGTTGCCGACGCGTTTGCTGCGGCGGGTGACACTCGCGGGCAGCCCCGCGGCTCGGCGCGCGTGGAAGGCCATCCGCCACGACCCGCGCGCGTCCGCACTGCTCAACAGTGCCGAGGTCATCGTTGCGCTGGATTCAGCCGCCATCCGCGCGGTCTGGTGCACCGGCAACGGCGACGCAGTGCACGGCCAACGTGCACTCGTGCTCGGGGTCCCTGCGGCAGTCGAGGTAGTGCGCGCGCGAGCCCAGGACGTCAGTCCAGCCACTCCTTGATTCGCGCCGCAAGCGCGTCGTACTCCGAGGGCGAGTTACGCGTCCGCTCTGACCACGCGACGGCCGCCTGTGCCATCTCGGCGAGCTCACGAGTGTCGACGACCCATGAGCGCATCAAAGCGGCCGCCTCATTCGGATCAGCGACGATCACGCCCGCGCCCTCGGCTTCCAGCAGTTCACGTTGTCGCGGCAAGTCGGTGCCCAGCACGGGCAGGCCGCACGCAAGGTACTCGTAGACCTTGGTTGGAATCGCTTCAACGAACGCCGGAGTCGACTCCAGCATCGAAAGGCCAAGCCACGCACCGCGCGCAATGCCCCAGGCGAGTGCCGGAGGCATCCGGCCGTGCATTCGGACCCGGTCAACGAGGTCGGATGCGGCAAGACGTCGTTCGACCTCCTCGCGATCAGCCGCCGCGAGCGGCCCGACGATGTCGAGTTCCCAAGGGTCTGCCGCCTCGACCGCGTCGAGCATCGCGAAGAGTCCCCGGCTGGCTCTGACATCGCCGACATAGATCGCCCGCGGCGTCGCATCCCGCTCTGACGGCTCCGGCAAATGACTGAAGTCGGGGAGGTTGCGCACGACCATGCGCTCACGCGCAGTGTGGGGCGGCAGGTGGTCATCCGCTACGACAACAAGGTCAGCCCGCGCGGCCCAAGCGTTCACCGAGTCTGCACCGAGTCGAACCACCGGCCGCAGTGCGCCTTGGCTCCACGAGCGATCGGCGGCCAGCCGCCCGTAGTCCTCGTGTACGTCTACGACGACTCGGCGCCCAGTCACTCGCCGGGCCATTGCGGCCGGGATCAGGTCCGGGTCAACGATCAGGACGATCCGACCACGGGCCCGCCACGGACCCGAAAGCGCATCTGCGGCTCGGCCCGCCAATGAACGCTGCTCCCGGGTGTGCGCGCGTACCGAGTTGGGAGCCCAGGCGGCATCGCCGAGGCCGAAGAGTTCGACTTGCAAGCCTGCACGGGTCAAGGCCTCGACGATGCGATGCAGTCGAGCGTCCGCGACGTCGTGGCCGGACGACACGACACTGACGTCGATGCGGTCGCTCACCATGGCAGGTCGCGCGACCTAGACGTCTTCGAGGACCGCGCTGATGTCTCCGACCTTCATGAACTTGGTATAGGCGTCCACGACAGCTTGCGGCTCCCCACGCATGACGATTTCGCCGTGATGCATCCACATCGCATCGCTGCACATCTGCACGATCGTGCCTAGGCCGTGACTCACCAAGAGCATGGTGCGAGCTTGCCCCACAAGGTCGGTCATCTTGTTCATGGCCTTCTCTTTGAAGCGCGCGTCGCCCGCGGACAAGGCTTCGTCGATCAGCAAGATGTCGGGTTCCATGTGGACCGCAACTGAGAACGCCAAGCGCGAGTACATGCCCGATGAGTAGGTTCGCATCGGCATCTCAAGGAAGTCGCCGAGCTCGGAGAAGTCAGCGATCGAGTTGTAGCGTTCGGCAATCTCCGCGCGCGACAAACCCGCCGCAAGCCCACCCAGCACAACGTTTTCGTGACCGGACAGTCGTGAGTTGAAGCCGACTCCAAGGGCAAGCAGGGTGCTCACCTTGCCGTTGACCTCGATGCGACCGTCGCTAGGCGCCAAGATCCCGGCAACTGCACGCATGAGCGTCGACTTGCCGGCGCCGTTGTGACCCAGGATGCCCAGAACGGTGCCGGACTTCACGTCGAAGGTGGCGTGCTTCACGGCATGAATCTCACGCACACCTCGCTTGCCGCGCCCGCGCGAGAGCAGCGCGCTCTTCAACGTCGGGAGCGACTCATACGAGGCGCGATAGGTGATCGAGAGGTCTTGAACGCTGATGACGTTCTCAGAGTCGTACGGCAAAGTCTCGCTCCCTCGACATCAGGTACCACGATCCAATCACCAGCGCGACAACCATCCAGGCGAGCGAGAAGAGCCAGTTCTGTAGGGGTGGCACGCGTCCCCATTCGATGACCCAATCCCACGCACTGAACATGGGATAAAGCGGATTGAGGTTTGACAGCTTTCCCAACTTGTTGTGGATCAGCACGCTCGTGAGGATGACCGGCGAGAGATACATCCAGATGCGGGTGAAGTACGGCAGGAACGACGCGGTGTCGCGGAAATACACCTGCAGGGTCGCGAAGAATGCCCCGAGTCCGAACGCGAACATCAAGACAATGAAGATGATCGGAATCGCAAGAATGAGGGTCCAGTTGATCGGGAACTGTGCGTTGTACACAAGATTCTTCGCTGGGATCGGACAGCGGTCACTGATGAGAGGCACTTTGCAGGTCCACACCGGGATCTTTTGGATCGTCGAAACAGTGCGGATGACTCCGAGCACGATCAGCGTCGGCCAAAATCGGATGAGCGCCTGGTAGGCAGTGGCGGCGGGCATCAGGATCCGTGGGAACGGGGTGTTCAGCACGAGTCGGGCGCCGGCCGTCACAGACTGCGCGCCACCGATGACACAGTTCTGGACCAAGTAGAACAAGAAGAGGCCAGCCAACAAGTGGGTGAAGTACCCAAAACCTTGATGACTGCCAGCGATGACATCGACAAGGACGAAGTAGACGCACCCGAGCAGAAGTGGATTGAGGACCATCCAGATCTTGCCCAGCGTGGTGTCCGCGTGACTAGACCGTTGGTCAGTGCGCGCTAGTTCAAGCGGGAACTGGCGGCGACGCCATGCTTCCTTGAAGTACTGGCGAAGGGGCGGCAGCCCAGCGCGGTGCTTCGTGTAGACGTGTCGCTCGCCGTACAACTCATCGGTCTTGGACGCAGTCCCCGACGACACCCTGGACTCCTCCACGCCATGATGGCACGACGTGCGGCCGCACCTAGAACATACGTAGGATACCCGGCGAATCAACCCCCAACCTCCCGCGCAGCGCCCCTGTCGACGTGATTCCGCTCCCATCTTGGGAGGGCGTCAGCCGGGCAAACTTGCGTAGATCGAGCGCAGATTCGACGAATCGACCTCCCACGACAGAGCCGGCCGCGCGAAGCCACGACCGCCTCGACCGCCCGTCCGTAGTCGTCGACCAGCGTGCGAACTGCCGCCACCAGCGAGGCCGGGGTCGCCCGGCCGGTAGAGCACACCTAGATCGTTTTCAGTAACCACCCTGCGCAACTCCGGGACATCGGTGGCGACCACCGGCACACCGGCATGCACCGCTGCGAACAGCTTGTTGGGCAGCGCCAGCCGGTGGTTTGGCCAACGATTCGAGTGGGTTACGAGCGCAATACCCGATTCGCGGAGCAGCCGATCGACGCCGTCGTCATCGAGCGGCTCACGAACGTCGAGGGCACCCGCATCGAACGACGCCAACCAGGTCGGATCCGAGGGACCCACCAGCGTGACCGGCAACGGAAGATTGGGAGCGGCGGCCGCGACGACTTCGAGCTCGCGGTAGGGGCCAAGCCGACCGGGATAGACAAGCCGCGTGGGCGTGTCCGCCAGTGGAACTTCAGTGGCGCCCTGCGGCGAGATGGTCGGGAAGCTGTTGCGGACCACGACGACGTGCGACCACCCGTAGTCGCTGGCGAGCGCGTCAGCCACGCCCTGGCCAACCGTGATGACCGCGGCTGCGCGAGCGCCGAGTTCGCGCTCGCGCGCTTGCTCCTGTCTGTGTTGCACCGGTGTTGGACGACCGACGCGTGGACGCCCGGACCAATACTCGTGTGTGTCATAGAGGTAGGGCACGTCATGTTCAGCCGCCAACCGCGCCGCAAGTTCGAGAGTGGTGAAGTCGTGCGCGTGCACGACATCAAATGCGCGCGATGCGCATCCTCATACGCACCAGTGACCCACGACGCGAACACCGAGTTGCGGTGGCGCGGGAGCAACACCCAGCGCGCGGTGCGACGAAACGGATCGCGTCCGGAGGCGCGTTCATGCGATTGGGTGCCAAAGGCCGAACGACCGCCGACAGATGAAACAGAGACGCCCGACGGGGGTTCCCAGGCATCGGGTACATCACGTCCGATCACGTGTACGGAGTGACCAGCCCCGACCAAGTCGACGGCCTCGCGCCGAACGCGCGCATCGTCGCGCACGTTGGAGGTGACGAGCATGAGAACCCTCATCGACTCGCCCCGCAGGGGCGTACCGTCACGGCTCGGCGCGCAGGCCGGACGGGCTGCTCAGGAAGCCAACTGCCCATGAGCCGTGCATGGTGGCGATCACCAGGGGAAGCCGCACCCCGACATCGGGCTCCAGGCCTCGACCGACCCATGCCGACCCGCCGACGACAAGCGCGGCGTAGCCGAGCGGAGCGAGCCAGCCCACCTTCACGCCAAGCGCGCCAAGCACGATCCCCCCGGCCACACCGACCAGAGCCACTGGAGGCGCCAGATACCGGATGCTGACCGTGTCGGGATAGCGGCGCATCACTTCTCGGCGCCAGCGCCCATAGTCGAAGTACTGCCGAGCCAGCCGCTTGAGTGTGGGCCGCGGTCGATAGGACACGTTGAGATCTGGCGAGAACCACACCAAGCCGCCATCTGAACGGATGCGGTGGTTTAGCTCCCAGTCCTGAGCCCGTGTGAACGATTCGTCGTATCCCCCGAGTCGCTCGAGCGTGGCGCGTCGGAAGACACCGAGGTACACGGTCTTGGCGGGGCCTGCTTGGCCGCCCACATGAAACGACGCCGCCCCCACCCCCAACTTCGAGGTCATCGCGGCGGCAACGGCCTTCTCGAACGGAGTTGTCCCCTCGGCGGCCATGACACCGCCGACGTTGTCCGCGCCGGTCTCATCGAGCAGCGCGACCGCGGTGGCGATGTAGCCGGGGCCGAGCATCCCGTGCCCGTCGACCCGCACGATCACGTCGTGCGTCGCCTTGGCAATGGCCGCGTTGAGGCCGGCCGGTGTGCGCCCGGTCGGGTTGTCCACCACGATCACCCGGGCGTCGGCCTTCGCCATGCTCTCGGCGAGCTCAAGCGTGCCGTCGGTCGATGGGCCGACCGCCAGAACCACTTCGATCGCACCCGGATAGTCCTGCTCAAGCACCCGAGCAACAGCCTCGCCCAAATGCTGCTCCTCGTTGAGGATCGGCATCACGACCGAGACAGGCGGCGCGGCGGCGATCTCGACCATGAGCGGCAGGGTAGCGGGAGCCCGAGGGCGACTCGAGGTGCCCGACGGCGCGCCTCATTGGTCACACGAGTTCGCATTCGTACCATTCCGGTGATGTCCGACGTTCGTTCGTCTTCCCCCGGACGCGCCGAGCTTCCTTCCGCGCTGTCGCCACGCCGTGCCTCGCACGCGCGTGCTCGCCGCACGCACCGGGCCCGGCGGATCGTCACCTGGGTGACGGGGCTGGCCTCGGCCTTGGTCCTGCTCGTCAGCGTGAGCGGCTATGCCCTGGTCAACCACTACGTCGGTCAGATCAAGACGATCGACGCTTTCGCGGGCCTCAACGACCGTCCGGCGGCAAGCGCGCATGACGCGATGAACATCCTGCTGGTGGGATCGGATGACCGCTCGGACCTGACGCGCGCACAACAGGACGCGCTGCACACCGGCGACGAGTCCGGTGAACGGTCGGACACGATGATGCTCATTCACATCGCGAAGGACCGTGGCACGGTCACGGTCGTGAGCCTTCCGCGCGACTCGTTGGTCTCGATCCCGCCCTACACGGACAGCCGCGGCGTTCACCACGCAGCGCATCGCGACAAGCTCAACGCGGCCTACAGCGAAGGCGGCGCACCGCTGACCATCGCGACGATCGAGAAGGCCACAAACGTTCGCATCGACCACTACGTCGAAGTCGACTTCGCAGGTTTCGTGAATGTCGTCGACGCTCTAGGTGGGGTCAACATCTGCTTGCCGCAAGCGGTCAACGACCCGAAGAGCGGGCTTGATCTGAGCGCCGGCACCCACCATGTCGACGGCATCGTCGGACTTGAGTACTCACGGGCGCGCTACACCATCGGCGACGGGAGCGACCTCGGGCGTATTCAGCGCCAGCACGCATTCATTGCCGCGATGATCAAGCAGGCGACGACCTCTGGTGTCCTGTTCAATCCGTTGAAGCTCAACGATGTCCTCGGTGCGGCTCTGAAGTCGGTCAAGACCGACAACACCTTCACGAAGTCCTCGATCCTTGATCTCGCGAACGAACTGCGCAGCATCCCTGCCTCACACATCACCTTCACGACAGTTCCGCTGGCCAACGCCGACGCGCACTACAACGGGGCCAGCGTCGTCACCTGGGATCAGAGCGCGGCCAACTCGCTGTTCGCCCAGCTCCGCACCGACAACACGGTGACCGCACCTAAGGCGATCGCGAAACCGACCATCCCACCCGGTGTCATCACGCTGCGCGTGGTCAACGGCACCCAACAGAACGGCCTGGCCACCCAGGCTGCGGATGACCTGTCCGGACTGGGCTTCGGCATCGCTGGTCCCGCGACCAACGCGAACGTTGCAGGCGCTACAGCAACAATCGTCACCTACGACCCGCGGTGGAGTACCTCATTGCTCACGGTGCTCGCATCTATCCCGGGTGCCATGGCCAAGCCAGTAGTGGGGCAAGGCAAGGTCTTCGTAGTGACTGTCGGGTCCTCGTACAAGGGAGTCGTCAAGCCCGTGCTCACGAAGGCGCCCAAGACGACGACAACCAGCACGTCGCACGGCTCGAGCAACACCACCACCGCAGCGACGAACGCGTGCGCCGCCAGCTGACGACTGGATCCTTACTCGCAATCCTGCCTTCTACTCAGCGAGCAGCTGGCGGGCCATCACGATGCGTTGCACTTGATTGGTGCCTTCATAGATCTGGGTGATCTTCGCGTCGCGCATCATGCGCTCGACCGGGTAGTCCTTCGTGTAGCCGTAACCCCCGAGCAGTTGCACTGCGTCGGTAGTGATGCGCATCGCCGCATCGGAAGCGAATGCCTTGGCCATCGCGCCGAACATCGTGAGGTCGGCGTCGCCGCGTTGCGACTTGGCGGCCGCCACGTAGGTCAAGGAGCGCGCCGCCTCCAGCGTCATGGCCATGTCCGCGAGCATGAACTGAATGCCCTGGAACTCGGCGATCGCCTTGCCGAACTGCTTGCGCTCCTTCACATAACCGGACGCATAGTCGAGTGCACCTTGCGCGATGCCGATCGCCTGCGCGGCAATGGTGACGCGGGTGTGGTCCAGCGTGCTCATCGCTGTCGCAAAGCCGGTGCCCTCGTCACCGATCATGCGGTCTGCGGGGATGCGAACGTTGTCGAAGTAGAGCTCGGTCGTGGGCGAACCCTTGATCCCGAGCTTCCTCTCCGGTGCCCCGAAGGTGAAACCCTCGTCGCCCTTTTCGACCACGAACGCACTGATTCCACGAGATCGCTTGTCAGGGTCAGTCACGGCCATCACCGTGTAGAACTGCGAGGTGCCACCGCCGGTGATCCAGCGTTTGACGCCATTGAGCACGTAGTCGTCGCCGTCGCGAACCGCGCGGGTGCGCATCGATACCGCGTCGCTTCCCGCTTCGGGCTCACTCAACGCGTACGAGAACATCCCCTCACCAGCGGCGAGGCGCGGCAGGTACTTCTGCTTGATGTCCTCCGAGCCGACCAAGATGAGCGGGAGACTGCCGAGCTTGTTCACTGCCGGGATCAACGAAGAAGACGCGCACGCGCGCGCGATTTCTTCGATGACGATGACCGTCGCCAACGCATCCGCGCCCGCGCCGTTGTATTTCTCCGGCACGTGAATCGCATGGAAGTCCGACGCAACGAGCAACTCGTAGACATCCCAGGGAAACTCGGCCTTCTCGTCGATCTCTGCGGCCCGCGGCGCGATCTTGTCGTCGGCCAACGCACGGACAGCCTCGCGCACCAACTCGTGCTCTTCGCTGAGCTTGTACAGGTCGAAGTCATTCACGGCATGTCCCCCAGGAATCCTCGTTCGGCGCCAAGGCTACGCGGGCGCACAGCGCGTTGGGACTGCGGTTGCGCGGATAGCATCGCCGGGTGCGCCTCACCGTCATCGGCACCGGGTACCTCGGAGCGACTCATGCGGCGTGCATGGCCGATCTGGGTCACGAGGTCCTCGGGCTTGATGTGGACGCCGAGAAGGTGGCAATGCTGTCGTCCGGACATGCACCGTTCTATGAACCGGGTCTCGACGAGGTCCTCAAGCGCGCGCTGGCATCGGGTCGCCTGCGATTCACCACCGACTGGGCCGAAGTGGGCGCCTTCGCCGACGTGCATTTCGTGTGCGTCGGCACACCCCAGATGCCGGACAGCTTTGCGGCGGATGTGTCGGGCCTGGACGCCAGCATCGACGCGCTCGCCCCGGCGCTCAGCGCTCCTTCACTCATCATCGGAAAGTCGACCGTGCCGGTCGGCACCGCTTCGCGACTTCTGCTGCGCGCCCAGGAGAAGCGCCAGCGTGGACGTCGACCTGGCCTGGAACCCCGAGTTCCTGCGCGAGGGCCGTGCGGTGCGAGACACCATCGAGCCAGACCGGATCGTTGTGGGGATCCGTAGCGCGGAGGCGGAAAAGCGGCTGCGCGAGGTCTACGAGGCCGCGTTGTCACGTGACACCCCGTTCGTGGTGACTGATCTACCGACAGCCGAGCTCGTGAAGACGGCGGCCAACTCGTTCCTGGCCACGAAGATCTCGTTCATCAACGCGATGGCCGAACTGTGCGAGGCGACCGGCGCCGATGTCTCGGTCTTGGCGACCGCGCTGTCCTATGACTCCCGGATCGGCGGACAGTTCCTGCGCGCCGGCCTCGGTTTCGGTGGCGGATGCCTGCCCAAGGACATCCGTGCCTTCATGGCCAGGGCCGAAGAGCTGGGGTCGATCAGGCGTTGAGCTTTCTGCGAGACGTCGATGCCATCAATACGCGTCGACGCGCACGCACCGTCGACATTGCGCGCGAGCAGATCGGCGGATCGCTCTCGGGTGCTCGGGTCGCAGTGCTTGGGGCCGCCTTCAAGCCGGACAGCGACGACGTCCGCGACTCACCCGCACTCGACGTGGCGGCGATGGCAGGCGCTGAGGGCGCCGACGTGCACGTCCACGACCCCCGGGCGATCAAGCCAGCCCGAGCGCGGCACCCGGAACTGTCCTACGACCCCGATGTCCGCGATGCGTTGCGCGGTGCTGACCTCGTGCTTCACCTCACCGAATGGCAGGAGTACCGCGATCTCGACCCGGTCCACGTGGGTCAACTCGTGGCACACCGAAGGATCCTCGATGGGCGCAACGTGTTGGACCCGCTGCGGTGGCGTGCGGCCGACTGGAACTACCGGGCGCTCGGTCGACCCTAGAGCCCTAAGGGACAGTCGCGGCTAGGCGGAGAAGCCAGCCGTCGAGGGCTTCGCGTTATGGCGGCGGATGCCCTCACCCTTGCTCTTTGCGGTCTCGTTGAGATCGACCTGGAACTCGCGGACCCGATCACCCAGCGCCTCGTCACTGGCCGCGAGGATGCGTACCGCGAGCAGCCCTGCGTTGCGAGCGTTGCCGATTCCGACCGTCGCAACCGGTACGCCAGCGGGCATCTGAACGATCGAGAGCAACGAGTCGAGTCCGTCCAGATGCGCTAGGGGCACCGGGACTCCGATCACCGGCAAGGGGGTGGCCGCGGCGAGCATGCCCGGCAGATGCGCGGCTCCTCCGGCGCCCGCGATGAGTACTCGCAGACCACGCTCGTGCGCATGGGTCCCGTAGTCGAGCATCTCGTGCGGCATCCGATGCGCCGAGACCACGTCGGTCTCGAAGGCGACATCGAACTCGCGCAGCGCCTGCACCGCTGCCTCCATCACGGGCCAGTCGGAGTCGCTGCCCATGACCACGCCAACAAGCGCTGTGGCCTGGTGGGCTTGTTGGGTTTGGCTCATTCGTCGATCGTCCCTTCGAGGAATGCGGCGGCATGCCGCGCGCGATGACGCAAATCTTCCAAGCCCTCACCAGCCACTGTCACATGGCCGACCTTGCGGCCCGGGCGCACTTCCTTGCCATACATGTGGATGCGCAGTCCCGGATCACGAGCCATGCAGTGCAAGAACGCGCGATACATATCGGGCTTGTCGCCACCGAGCACGTTGACCATGACCGTCCAAGGGGCGCGCGCAGCCGGCGAGCCCAGCGGTAGGTCGAGCACCGCCCGCAGATGTTGCTCGAACTGACTCGTGACCGCGCCGTCGATCGTCCAGTGCCCGGAGTTGTGAGGACGCATCGCGAGTTCGTTGACGAGGATCTGCCCATCGGCGCCCTCGAACATCTCGACGGCCAGCACCCCCACGACATCGAGCAATCCGGCAATGTCCAGAGCGATCTGCTGAGCCCGTGTCGCCTGCTCATCGGACAGCATCGGCGCCGGCGCGACCACCTCCCGGCAGATCCCATCCAGCTGGACGGTCTCCACGACGGGATAGGCGACCGCCTGGCCATGAGACGAGCGCGCAACCAGCGCGGCGAGTTCGCGCCGGAACGGCACGAACGCCTCCAGCAGCGCTCCCTCATCGGCTAACGACGTGCCTGCGACGACCTCGGCCGCCTCATCGGCTGAGTCCACGACCCAGACCCCACGCCCGTCATATCCGCCGTGCGGGGCCTTGATGACGAGGGGCCATCCCACTCGCTCGGCAAAGTCCAGCAGCACAGCATGCCCATCATGTCTCGCACGCCACACTGACCACTCGGGCACCGGAAGACCGGCCGCGTCCAGGCGTTCGCGCATGGCGACCTTGTCCTGGGCGAATCTCAACGCCTCCGGAGAAGGGGCAAGCCGCACGCCCTGCGTCGCCAGCTCATGCAAATGTGCCGCGGGAACGTGTTCGTGGTCGAACGTGACCACGTCGCAGCCCTGAGTAAAGGTGCGCAGATCGGAGAGTTTGCGGTAGTCGCCGACCACGATGTCGCCACAGACCTGTGCCGCCGAGTCGCGCGACGTCTCGGCCAGCACTCGAAAGCCGATGCCGAGGGGGATCGCGGCCTGCGCCGTCATCCGCGCCAACTGACCCGCACCCACCATTCCAACTGTGGGAAAGTCTGCGGGAGCTGCCACGCCTCTGAGAGTATCCAGCCCAGTGCACAGTGGTCAGAACACTTCGCTGACGGCCTAAACCTGCCGACCGGCTGACACGACATCAACCGATCGCCCGAGACTTGAGCGGCCATCCGGGTGAAAATCACCCCGGATACCGATACTCGGTGGACTCCCGTCAGACGCGGCAGCGATGATCGGCACTCACGGGGAAGCAACGATCCTTCGACGCCATCTGGTCGCGTAGTCGAAGAGGAGCTAGCGCGAAACCGGCCCCGGCGCCGGACATGCAGACCGTATGTCCGTCACCGTTTTTCACCGGACGTCCGTCCGGTGCGATGGAGGGCCACAGATGTCATCCCTGAGCAAGCGCACTCGACGGATCGTTGCAGCGGCCTCCGCTGCCGCGGTCGTTGCGCTCGGAATCCCCCTCGGTGTGGGTGTTGCGAGTGCCGCACAGACTCAACCCACGCGCGTCGCGCCAGTTGACAACCCGAAGGGCGCCAACTCGTGCGGCCTCGACGTGGTCCTGGTGCTGGACGCGTCCGGCTCGATCGGTCAGTACAACGCGACCAACGACGTGAAGAACGCCGCGAACGCGTTCCTCTCCGGCCTGGCCAACACGAACACCCGCGTGGGCATCGTGAAGTTCAGCACCACCGCGACTGCCGTGGTGCCCGAGGAGTACGTCACGACCGCTTCCACGAGCACCGGCGGCGACCACGCCAAGGCGATCGCGGGTTACTCAAGCTCAGGCAGCACGAACTGGCAGGACGGCCTGCTCAAGGCCCAGGGCGAGTTCTCCGCCGCCTCCTCGCGCAACGTGCCCAAGCTGGTCGTTTTCGTGACTGACGGCGCGCCGAACACCACCAACAAGAGTGGTGGCGGCACGACGAGCTGGACCGACGCCGCCACTGGTGCCGTTGACCCCGCAGTCACCGTGATGAACCAGATCAAGGGCACCGGGACGCACGCTCTCGTCGTCGGTGTGGGCCAGGCCCTCCCCCACGCTGCTGACCCGAGCAACCCGTTGATCGACGCTCTCTACCGCGTGTCGCAGTACCCCACGCCGGACATCTACGAGCCGCCGACACACCCGACGTTCGACGCCACCAGCACAGACCTGATCCTCGACAACGACTACTCCGGTCTGTCCGCTGACCTGTCAACCGTCGCCACCAACCTGTGCAAGGGCTCGCTGACGATCCAGAAGTTGGCATCGACGCCATCTGCGCCGAACACCTACGCACCGGCCAGCGGCTGGACCTTCACCGCTACCCCGTCGGCCGCGGCGAAGACCTACTCGTGGGTTCAGCCCTCGACCAGCGCCGCAGCGTCGAAGGACGACGTCACGGACATCAACGGCACCGCCACGTTCCAGTGGAACGTGACGAACCCGAGTGACTGGACCAGCGGCATTGCGGTCCAGGAACACACCACGACGGGCTTCACGATGCAGACGCCTGTCTGCACCAACGGCGGCCAGTCCGTGCCAGTCACGAACTTCGACCCGGTCAAGGGCACGTTCAACGTGAACGTCGGCCCGACCGACGCGGTCAGTTGCACGGTCAAGAACCAGGCGTCCTCGGTCATCGACTTGTCGTTGACGAAGGCGGTCACCAGCCCGGCGACCGGCCCGTACCTGGTGGATGCACCGCTGACCTACACGGTGACGGCCAAGAACTCCGGGCCCTCTGACGCCACAGGCGTTGTCGTCAAGGACAGCCTGCCGGCCAACTTCACCAGCCTGAGTGCAGTAGCGCCTGCAGGCACGACGTTCAACACCACGACCGGCGTCTGGACCATTGGCGCACTCGCGAGCGGCGCCTCGAAGTCGCTGACCATCACCGGTACCCCAACCCAGGTTGGCACGTTGCGCAACGTGGCTGAGGTCACGGCCGCGGATCAGCCGGACTCCGACTCGACGCCGAACAACTGCAACGACGGCGCCAACCTCGAGGACGACTGCGCCGTCGTCACCACGCAGATCCAGCGCCTTTACACGCTGAACATCGCCAAGACGATCTGCGACTGCACGACGAACCCGACTGTGGGCAGCACCGTCAAGTACGACCTTGACGTGTCCAACGCCGGCCCGTCGGTCGCTCCTACTGGCTTCTTCGTGAAGGACACCCTCCCGGATGGGCTCAACGTCGTCGGCGCATCCTCGCTCGACACGAACTGGGCCTGCACGTGGAGCACCTCGAGCCAACTCGTCACCTGCACCTGGGGCGGCGCACCGCTGGCCGTCAACGCGCACGCACCTGAGATCGTCATCACGGCAGTCGTCGGCACAGCGCTGGCGAACGCGCAGTCGGTGACCAACGAGGGCTGCGTCTACAAGGTCGGCGCACGGGAGTCGGACAACTGCAGCTCGGTCAACCTTCCGCTCAACCCGAGCTACGACCTGTCACTGACCAAGTGGGACAGCGGCGATGCCACCGTCCCCGTTGGCGGCACCGCGCAGTGGTCGTTCAACGTGACCAACCACGGTCCGTCGAACGCCAGCAACTTCCCGGTCCACGACACGTTGCCGGCTGGCCTGACCAACGTTGCGGTCAACCCGGGCGCGAACTGGAACTGCCCGACCGTGACCAACACGAGCATCGACTGCACCTACACGGGCACGTTGCTCAATGGCCACACCACGTCAAACGTCGTCATCACCGCGACGATCTCGAACTCGCTGGCTGACACCTCGTCGGTCACCAACAAGGCATGCGTGAAGGACACGTTTAAGGACGACAGCAACGACTGCTCGACCGCCACGGTCAACATCACGCCCGTCACCGATCTCAGCATCACGAAGACGCAGTCGGAGAACACCCCGAACCCCGTCGCCGTGGGCAGCCCGGTCGACTACATCATCACGGTCACCAACGCTGGTCCGTCCAGCGCGACTGGCTTCGAGATCCAGGACCCGGTTCCGGCTGGTCTGGATGCGGTGAGCGCATCGGGCACCGGCTTCAGCTGCACAGTCGACTCGTCCAACAAGGTCGTGTGTGACTACACCGGCGCTCCGATCGGTCCGCTCGACAGCTCGTCGACCGCGACCATCACGGTGTCGGCGACGGTTGGACCGACGCTGCTGAACAGCCCCGATGGCGTCATCAACGAGGCATGCGTCTACAACGGCGGCCAGACCACTGAGCCGACCCAGACCGAGGACCTTGCCACGGCAAACCTCGTTGCCTTCACCGGTATCAACGCCGAAAGCACCGCGCCGGTGGACATGAAGCCGGTCGACTGCGACTCGGTCCACACCACAACGCCAACGGGAACGCTCAGCATCGTCAAGACCAACGACCCCGACGGTGACACGACCATCGACGGCTTCGGCCCGGCCAACCCGATCACCTACACGCTCGACGTGACGGCCAACGGCCAGCTCGCCGAGAACGACGTGACCGTGACCGACTACGTCCCGGGCTACGACCCGGCGGACAGCACCTCAGCTGTCGCGACCTACGTTGCCGCCTCGGCGGCCTGCGTGTCGCCGCAGACGTCGACCACTTGCACCGTCACCCCGACGGTCAACGGATCCGGCAACACGACGATGCTCACATGGGACCTCGGAACGCTCGCGGCTGGCCAGAGCCAGTCCGTGACCTTCAAGGTCTACATCGGCACCCAGCAGGCACCCGCCGAGGGTCCGAGCCCCAGCACGGTGACGGCTGACAACACCGGCTACGTGACATCCGACGAGAACGGTGACGGCGCGCCGTCCAACACGGTGCACAACACCGTGAATGTCGTGACCGCCATTCCGAACACCGCCTCCTCCTGCGTCTCAGACACGCCGTACTTCGGCTTCGTGTCGACCGGCTGGTTCGCGGGCGAGACCGTGCACCTCCACATCCTCGACAACACCCAGGCGCCGTACGAGGTCCGCGACGTCACGGCGGACTCCTCTGGTGTCGTGACGGCGAAGGAACTGTGGCCAGGCTTCTCGGTCAACCCGGTGACCAACGTCAAGACCTACCCCGGTCTGAACCTGCGGCCGATCTACTTCTACCTGCAGGGTTCACCGACGACGCCCACGGTCGAGGTGGCCTACCCCGGTGTCGCGGAAAAGTGCGACCCAGGCATGACTATCACGAAGACCAACACCCCTGAGGGCACGGTCAACTTCGGTGACACCATCTCCTACGACCTCAAGGTGCACGTCGCTGACAACGCGGCGTTCAATCAGGACGGCGTCGTGGTCACCGACTACATCCCTGGCTACGACCCGGCCGCACCCACCTCGGGTACGACCACCTACGTCAACCACTCGGCAGCGTGCGTCGGCACCTTGCTTCCGACCGTTGGCACCTGCCAGATCACCTTCACGAAGAACAGCGCTGGCAAGGTCACGAAGTTGACCTGGCACCTCGGTTCGATGAAGCCGGGGCAGACGCTGGACGTGGTCTTCAAGGTCACGGCTGACACCCAGTCCGCCGCGAGCTCTACTGCCACCACCATCCCGCTGCTGAACGCGGCTGCGGTCTCGTCGGACTACTGGCCGACGACCAACTCGAACCAGGTGACCAACACTCTCGACACCAGCGCGGTGCTGGGCGAGACGATCCCGAACGAGACACTGCCGCACACCGGTGCTGATGTCCTCAACGTGCTGCGCTGGGCGCTCGCCCTGCTCGGTGCGGGAACCATCGCACTGTCCATGTCGCGTCGGCGCCGCTCAGCTGAATAACGCCAACCGCTGCCAACCGACGGCGAGCACCTCGACTGGCAGTTGAACGAAGCAACGAAGGGCCGGTCTCCCACCAGGGAGGCTGGCCCTTCGTTTTGGCGTTCCGTTGGTCGCGTCCGTCTGCGACTCCTTGAGTCCTGACTGATCCGAACGCAGACGGAGGGACAGCTAGGTGTTGATGCCGAGGTCGCGGGCAATGAGCATGCGTTGGACCTCGTTGGTCCCCTCGCCGATCTCCAGAATCTTCGCGTCGCGATAGAAGCGGCCCACCGGGGTCTCGTTCATGAATCCGTACCCCCCGAAGACCTGCGTGGCGTCACGGGCGTTGTCCATCGCCGCCTGCGCAGCGAAGAGCTTGGTGATGGCCGCATACCGGCTGAAGGCCTCACCCGCCATCGCGCGCGACGCCGCATCCACGAAAGAGAGGTACGCCACGTGCGCCCGGCTTTGCATCTCGGCGATAGTGAACGCGATCGCCTGGTGACGCCCGATGGTTACACCGAACGCCTCTCGTTGATTGGCATAGCGCACGCATTCGTCGACGCACCCTTGTGCCAGCCCCGCAGCCAGCGCCGCCACGGCGATGCGTCCTTCGTCGAGGATCGACAGGAAGTTCGCGTATCCACGACCGCGTTCGCCGATGAGATTGCTCGCAGGGACTCGGGCGCCGACGAAGGAGAGCTCATGGGTGTCCGACGCGCACCAGCCGACCTTCGAATAGCCGGGTGCAACGCTGAAGCCCGCGGTGCCCGTTGGCACCAGGATCGTGGAGATCTCGGCCTTTCCGTCATCTCGCTGACCCGTGACCGCGGCGACAAGCACGAAGGCGGTAATCGCAGTTCCGGAGTTAGTGATGAAGGACTTGGTGCCGTCCACTACCCACTCGTCGGCGTCGAGACGACCGCTGGCGCGCAAAGCGCCGGCGTCGGAACCGCCGTCAGGCTCGGTCAGGCCGAAGGCACCGAGAATCTGCCCGCTCGCGAGGCGCGGTAGCCACTGCTCTCGTTGATCGTCCGAACCGAAGCGAAAGATGGGCGTGGCGCCCAAGGACACCCCTGCCTCAAGAGTGATCGCGACCGACGAGTCGATGCGCGCGAGTTCGTAGATGGCAAGGCACAGCGCCAGCAGGTCGCCGCCCATGCCACCGACCTCTTCTGGGAAGGGCAACCCGAACAAGCCCATCCGCCCCATCGCCTCGACCAGCGGGAGCGGGAACTCGTGCCGTTCGTAGTAGTCGCCGATGACGGGCGCGACCTCGTCGCGGGCAAAACGCTCGACGGTCTGTCGCAATGACTCGTGCTCGTCGCTGAGCCGATGGTCCATTTGGCCCCCTTCGGGTCAGGCGTTCGCCAGGATTCATCGTGGCACGCCGCCGGTATCCTGGGCAGGTGAGCAGGTTCGACGAGAAGGTGCGCGCCCTGCTGCACGAAATCGCGAAGTTCGGCGTGGTCGGAGCCTTGGCCTACGTCATCGACTTCGGACTCTTCAACATCCTGCAGTACGCGGGCTCAAATCCCCCACTGCACGGGAAACCGCTCACCGCCAAGATCGTGTCCTCGGTCGTATCGATCACGTTCGCCTACGTGGCGAACAGGGCGTGGACCTTCCGCCATCGCCAGCGCACCAACGTGGCCCGTGAATACGTGCTCTTCTTCCTCCTGAACTTCGTTGCCCTGGGGATCTCTTTGGCGTGCTTGGCCTTCACGCACTACGTGCTTGGCCTGACCAGCGCCATCGCCGACAACATCTCGGCCAACGTCATCGGCCTCGGTCTGGGCACGATCTTCCGGTTCTGGTCCTATCGGCGCTGGGTCTTTCCCGCCAACGAAGAGCCCGAGCACATCGGCGACCCGACCACCCCTGTCACTGCCGCCTGACCCCACGCCCCTCTGCTATCGGTAGGGCGCTTTTCTAGCGGAATCGTTGATTGCTATCCGCCTGCGGCTGACAAAGTGACCAACGGATAGCAAGGTGCGCCAGCGATAGCGATGGTGACGCTGTGCTAGACGGGGCGCACGCTGTGGCGGCGGTCGGAGAACTCACGGCTACGACCTCGCGCCGCCCCTAGTCGCGCAATCAGCACGGCTCGCAGATCAGCCGCATCAACGATGTCGTCGACCACCAGTTCCGAGCCGAGCCGCAGGATGTCGATGTCCTCGTCATACTCGCGGCGCCGCGCCTCGACAAAGGCGGAAGCTTCGGCGGCGTCCTCAATGGCGGCAATCTTGTTCGCGTAGACGGCGTTGACGGCCGCATCCGAACCCATCACCGCGATCTTCGCGGTAGGCAGTGCAAGCGTCGCGTCCGGGCGTAAGCCAGGACCGGCCATCGCGTACAAGCCCGCGCCGTAGGCCTTGCGCACCACGACGCAGAACTTCGGCACCGTGGCCTCTGCGACAGCCGAGAGCATCTTGGCGCCGTGCCGGATGATGCCTTGTCGCTCGACCGCCGCTCCCACCATGAAGCCAGGGACATCGGCGAGGAAGACCAGGGGAATGTTGAAGGCGTCGCAGAAGTCGACGAAGCGAGTCGCTTTGTCCGCCGAGTCGACGAAGAGCACGCCACCCTTGTACATCGGGTTGTTGCCGACTACGCCGACGACCTCACCGTTGAGTCGGGCCAGACCCACCACAAGCTCACGCGCCCACAAGGCATGCACCTCGAAGAAGCTATCCGCGTCAACGATCCCCGACACAAATGACTTCATGTCGAACGCCTGACGTTCGTTGACCGGCACGATCGAAGCGACATCGTCGCGCGAGGGCGCCACAGACTCCCCCTGCGGCGGGGACTCGCGCCAGCTCGACGGCAGGTAGGACAAGTAGTCGCGAACACTGCGCAGCGCCGCGTCCTCATCGGGCGCGAGCACGTGACCGACGCCGGACACCGAGCAGTGCATTCGAGCACCGCCCATCTCCTCAAGCGTCGTCTTCTCTCCGGTGACCATCTCGACCATGCGATCCGACGCGAGGTACATCGAGGCGTTGCCCTCGACCATGACGACGAGATCGCAGAAGGCCGGGATGTACGCACCACCGGCCGCACTTGGCCCGAAGAGCGCGCACACCTGCGGGATCGAGCCGCTGGCGCGCACCTGGTTCCAGAAGATGTGCCCGGCCCCGCGACGCCCAGGGAAGAGATCGACCTGGTCGGTGATGCGGGCGCCTGCGGAGTCGACGAGGTAGACCATCGGCACACCGGTCTCGTACGCGCGCTCGATGATGCGAATGATCTTTTCGACCGTGCGCGCGCCCCACGACCCCGCTTTCACCGTCGAGTCGTTGGCCATCAGGCACACGACCCGGCCATCGACACGGGCGGTTCCGGTGATCACGCCGTCGGCTGGAAGGTCGCCGGCCGCGGCATTGGCGAACAGCCCGTCCTCAACGAACGAATCGGCATCAGCGAGCCGGGCGATGCGCTCGCGGGCGAACAACTTCCCCTTCGTGGCGGCAGACTCGTGGTACTTGGCTGCCCCCCCAGCGAGCACGCGTTCGCGGGCGTCGTCGATGCTGGCCTCGTCCGATGTCTCCACGCGAACTCCTTGGTCGGCTGACTAGCCAGTGGCTGTTCGAGGATCCGGGCTACTCGACGAGAGCACTCCCCGCCAAGGCGCGAAGCACCCCAGGCACATCGTCTAGCGCCGTGGTCGTATCACCAAGGATCTCGAGCAACCACTCCCCAGCCCCGGCCACCGCCACCCGTGCGCTGCCGCGAGTCGCAGCCAGACTCGGCGTACCCGGTGTGGCGACGACGAGCAGTCCGGTCCGCCGCGCATCGTGCAGCCACTCGGGATCATCGGCCGTCGAGATCGCCGTATCCGTGCGCAGACCCTCGCGGTCCTGCGCAAAGGCGATCGTCTGAGTCGATGTCCCATCGTCGCGGGAGAGCACCCAGCCGGGAGCCTGCAGGGCGTCCGCAACAGCGGACAACGAGGCAACCAGCCGAGCAGCCGTCGACCGATCAGCAGAAGCGGCCGCGCGCAAACCCGCAGTAAGCAAATCGGCGATGCCTGCCTTGCGCGCCCCGCGAATGCGCCGGCGCTCAGTGGGCAGATCGGGCTCGACATCAGTGCCTGCGACGTACGCCCGCGAGGCATGCGCACGCTTGGCCGCGTACTGAGCCTCGTCCGACAACCGCAGCAGTGCGCGAGCCGTCGGCTGCTCGCCCTCGGGCATGGTCGAGGTCGAGGCCACACCGCACGCGACCGCAGCCTCATAAGGCCCACCGTCGAGGCTTCGCAGCACCGCGGCAGCAAGGGCCGCAGCCCCATCTACGTCCACACCGGCGAGCACTACGCAGAACTCGTCGCCGCCCATGCGCCCGACCACGGCGTTCGGATATTGACTTGCCGCGCTTGCGAAGGCGTTGCCCACCGCACTGAGCAGTCGGTCGCCGGCCTCGTGGCCGTGCAGGTCGTTCATGGTCTTCAGACCGTTGACGTCGGCCATCAATACCGCAACCGGCCCGTGCTCCGCATAGTGCGCATCAAGGGCTCGTTCAAGGGCCAGGTCCAACGCGCGGCGGTTCGCCAGACCGGTCAACGGATCCTCGAATGCCATGTGCTCGATCATCTGCATGCGTTGGGTCTGACCGACACCGGCGGCGAGTACCGCAGACAGCGCCTCAGCCAGCAGACAGTCATCGGAAGTGAAGGCGACATCGTCGGCATTGCGCGACACGAACAACTCACCCCAGATGCGCCCGTCCAGCAGGATCGGTGCGGCCAGCCCGTACCGCTTGCCTATGCCGCGCATGAACTCGCGTTCGCTCGGGTCGTCGGCGGGATTCTCCGAGTCGATCACCCAAGAACGCGCCTCATCGATTAGCACCGCCATCATCGGGTAGTCGGCGAGCAGGTAGATCTCGTCCTCAGGACGTACGACTTCCCCCGGCGCTAGCTCACCGACGTTGACCAGCGTCGAGATGATGCCCTTGTCCCTGTGGATCTCAGAGATCGACGCCGCGACGGCACCCAGGGCGAAGCGCACCTCGTGAGCCGCGACCTCCAACGTGTCGGAGAGATGACGCGGCACCGCCATGAGACGCGCCAACGAAGCGACACTGCGAAGACCTATCTGCGTGGCGTCTTTCGCGTGCGCCTCGGCCGGAAGGGAAGGACGCGAGCTGGGCATCGTCAGCTGTCACCCGCGGGCACGTCGCCGCTGACACCATGACTACGCCGATACTCGTCGTCTTCCTCGTGCAGCCGATAGATCTCGCGTTGCAGGTTCTCCACATCGGGGACGTTCGCGAGCAAGAGTTGGCCGCGTTCGCCAGCCGACTCGACGACCAACGTGCCGCAGTTGAACAGACGTTCAATGGCACCGACGCGGAACGACACATCGTTGACCTTCGACAGAGGCATGTCGCGACCTCGCCGAGTCAGCACGCCGGAGCGGGTGATGATGCGTCGGTTCGTGAAGACGTACGTAGCACTCAGCCACTGCACGAACGGGATCACACTCCAGATCACGACGATCACAACCCCGACGCCGACGATGACCCAGCGCACGGCGCTGCCCACGCTGCCCGATCCGACCTTCGAGGCCAGGAACGAGCCGATACCTACGACAAGGACGAGCACGATCGCCGGCACGATCAGAGATCGCCAATGCGGGCGGGTCTCAAGGACCACGTGTTCGTCCTCGCCGAGCAACCGCGCGGGGTAACTCACTGGACCTCCGAGGCGTCTCGTTGAACGGGCCAACGTCCGAAATGGCTCTAGACCTAGATCGTGGCACGTTCAGCGCAGGTGCACCACGTCGCCTGCGGCGAGCGTCAGCTCGCCTCCGTCGAAGGATGTAACGAGCAGTCGGCCGACTTCGTCGACTCCGTGCGCGGTGCCCTGCACCTGCAGCCCGCCTGGCAGAGTCACCCGTACGGCCGAGCCGATCGTCGAGCAACGATCCCGGTAGTCAGACTCGATGCCCGCAGCCCCACGGGCGCGCCACTGCTCGTAACGCACACCCAGCGCGTCGAGAATCGACGCGAGCAGATGGTCACGGCTGATGGTCGCGCCTTGCGCAGCCAGTGAGGTCACCGTGCCTTCATCAAGAGCGTCAACGCCGACGGGATGCGAGCCGTTGTTCATGCCGACGCCAAGGACTAGGTGTGACGCGTCGGCGGCACCCTCGGCCAGGATCCCCGCCACCTTGCGGCCGTCGATGAGCACGTCGTTGGGCCACTTCACTCGCGCATCGACTCGAGTCTCGGTGTGAACGGCATCGGCGACCGCAAGCCCGGTGAGAAGCGAGAGCCACGCCCACTCGCTCACTGATCGATGTGGCCGCAGCAGCACCGAGAAGGTCAACGAACCAGCAGCGGCCGACACCCATGAGCGATCCAGGCGTCCTCGACCTGCGGTCTGGTGCAACGCGACCAACACCTGGCCTTCGATCGCACCGTGGTCCGCCTCGCGCAGCAGATCGGCATTCGTCGAGCCAGTGCTCTCGACGACGTGCAGACGCGACCACGGCGGCCGGACGGCGGCCATACGCGACCGCGACCAGTCCTGCGACGACAGCGCCGAGTACCCACCAGCCATCGGTCTAGGCTACGTCCGCCGACGAGAGGGAGATGTCGATGGTGGCCGCGACGAACGAACCCGAACCGACCACTGAGGGCGGCCCCAACATCCACACCACCGCAGGCAAGCTCGCCGAACTCGAACGCCGACGCGATGAGGCTGTGCACGCCGGGTCGCAGCGCGCGGTCGAGAAGCAGCACTCGAGAGGCAAGGCGACAGCACGCGAGCGCGTCGAGATGCTGCTCGATCCTGACTCGTTCGTCGAGATTGACGAGCTTGCTCGTCACCGTTCAACGAACTTCGGCCTTGATCGCACTCGGCCCTACTCGGGCGTTCGCCGCGGAGATGTATCGCACCAGCGTCAAGGGCGCGCCGCCGTGTGGGGTGGCTTGAAGGATCGTTCTGTTCGGAGGATCAGAATCGGCGAGGCCGACCCGACGCCGACGAGCTCAGGCCCCAATGGCAGCGCCGACCGATCATCTGCAGGGGAGCGACGACGGCGTCGGATGACGCTGTCGAGAGGATGTGGTGCAGGGACACGCCGAGGTCGCCGGGTCGCGGAATGCCGCGCACCTCAATGCGCCACTCGTAGTCCTCGGAGGTCAAGGCCCCGTCGGTGCTGATGATGGCTGCGTCGGGGCAGGCCTGTCGGACGGTGGTGAGCAACTCGAACCGGGCGTCGTGGCTGTCGCGGCCAGAGTGGTGGAAAGGGAAGGCGCCAGTGGCTCGGGGCGACTCCAGGACAACCACCCAACGGGGTCCCTGACGACAGAGGAATACGCTGGCGCTGTCGATGGTCGGGGTGTGGGCCGGGACGATGTGTCGGTCTCTCGGTTGCATCATGAGTGGAACGCCCGGTCTCGCCCGACCTTGCTGGGCCAAAGGGCCCATCGTGCAGCCGGTGCGCGACAGCCCGCCTGCGGCCGCCCTGCCTGAGGTCCCGCCATGTCGACCATCGTGGCGGACGAGAACCCCTGCTGCCAGTGCCGAATTGCCCCTCCCTCGCACAGCGACCCCAACCCGGCGGACGGAGTCCAGCCACAAGGGCTGCGCCTTCGACCGGGCGGGCCTGGGCCTAGGGAATGATCGGCACGGTCATCGGATGGACCGCCGCCCCGAGGACGCAGACGAGGAGCGCGCCCTGCAGGCATGCCATGACGCCGACCACGACGCCCTCCATGGAGCGGGGCAACTTCCAGGCGAACGCAGCGAAGAGCGGGAAGGCGGCCATGGTGTAGCGGGGGATGCTGTCCGTGAAGTACGCGCTGTAGGCGATAAGAGGGTGCCGACGGTGTAGACCCACCAGCTGGCCGGGACGGCGGCGACCGCGTCCCTCGAGCCTGGTCGGGCCCCTGCGCGCATGCGGTCGAGCAGCCAGATCCCGCAGAAGCCGAGGAGCAAGGCGCCCCGGCCATGGCGTCGGCGAGGAATGCCACCGAGCCCGGGCCCTGGTCAGCGCGACGATGAGCGCCTCGACCGGCGTCAGGAACCAGACGAAGTGCTGGCCCTGCCAGAACCGCTCGGCAGACAAGAAGGCGACAGGCGTGCCCACCATCGCCCATCCGTAGGCCATGAACGCGACGAGGCCGAGCGGGGCGACGGCCGCCGCGACGGCGGACGCCACGTCCGCCCGCGCCATGCGGCCGGCAGCGCCGTCACGAGCACGGCCAGAACGACGACGATGCCCGCGTTGCGGGTGAGCCCGGCCACGCAGGCGCAGACTGCGGCGGTCACCCAGTAGCGACGGGACAGGGCGAAGAGACAGCTGCCGCGGCCGTCAAGAAGAGGCCCTCGGTGTAGGCGAGGGACAGCACATAGGCCGTCGGGAAGAACACGTAGAGCAGCACGGCGCGGTCGGCCAGCCGGTGCCGAAGATCTCGCGGACGGCGAGCCAGATGGCGACCGCCGACGTCAGGCCGAAGACGAAGGCCGCGACGACGGCGGCGTCGGGCAGGCTCAGCCGAGTGATGTCAGCCAGGGCCCGCACTGCCGTCGGGAAGCCGGGAAGAACGCCCACCGGCTCCCGTCGCCCTCGTTGAAGAGGTGATGGGGGTAGCCATGCTGCGCGATCTTCAAGTACCAGCCACCGTCCCAGACGGTGCCCAGCGCGCGGACGATCCGTAGTTTGGGGAACATGGAGGTGGCGATGAGCGCGGCCCCGAGAGAGGGCGACCCGAGAGAGGAGGTAGTAGGCCACGGGACGCAGGAGCGGCCGGCCGCGTGCGAGCAAGCCCGACCGGGTGCCTGACGGCCGCCCTGGAGAGGGGCGGGCGGTCTCGGAGTCGTGCGGGCACGTGCGGATGTGCAGGCGGCGCCGACGCCGGCGCGTCGATGAGTCCGGTCACCCTGGTGTCGGCGAGGGCTCCCGGCGGCCGCCGCCGGCGTCGCGGTCGTCGGACGGAATGCCCAGCCGCGTAGGAGAGAGAAGCGGAGCAAGGCGGCCGCGCAGCTGGCGACAGTGGCCGCCAGCGCGTCGCCGACCAGTGATGGCCCGGCCACGACGTTGGCCACGAGCGATGGCGGCGGACGTGCGCCACCAGGCTGACGCCGTAGAGCACGGCGATCACCGTGACGAACGACGGCCGCCCGGCACCGCCTCCGGTCGGCGGGTGACGCGCTGCGCGAGCGACCGGTGCAGGGCCGTGTTGACCAAAGTGCAGAAGGCAAGGGCGACGGCGTTGGCCAACCAGGGCCCGAGCGCGGACCATCCGGCGGCGAAGAGCAGCAGGTAGCTCAAGGTGCTCAGCACGCCCACCCCGGCGAAGGACAGCAGCTGATCGGCCGAGGCCGGACCCGCTTGCGGCGCCGGCGCGGCCCCGATGGCTGGTGCGCTCGAGATTCGGCGGCGCGCGTCATGCGCCAAATCCCACGCGAGGTCGTCCAGGGCGGTGTGGACGATGTCCACCGACGAGTTGGGTCGTCCGTCCAATCGACGGGCGTCTCCGAGATGCGGACCCCCAGCCGCTCGGCCGTCACGATCAACTCCGTGTCGAAGAACCACTCGTTGTCGTCGACCAGCGGCAGGATCTGCACGGCGCACGTCGCGCCGGATCGCCTTGAAGCCGCACTGGAAGTCGGAGACCCGGCTGCGCAGCGAGAGCCGGACGATGTGGCTGTAGCCACGTGAGATGAGCTCGCGTTTGGGCCCGCGTACGACCCGGGAACCCTCGGGCCAACCGGGTGCCGACCGCCAGGTCGCTGTGGCCGGAGAGCACCGACCCGACAAGGGGCAGCAGGGCGGAGAGAGAGGTGGAGAGGTCGACGTCCATGTAGGCCACCACCTCGGCCTCGCTGGCTGACCAGGCCGTGCGGAGCGCGTAGCCTCGGCCCTTGCGGGCGAGGATCAGGGCCTTGCACCCCGGGATCGTCGACGCCAACCGCTGGGCGACCAGCGCGGTGCCGTCGGTGCTGCCGTTGTCGACGATCGTGACCATGGTTCGGAACGGGAACGACTCGTCCAGGTACCGGCGCAGACTGCGTGATGCTCGTCTCGAGGTTCGGCCGCCTCGTTGTAGACGGGCACCACGACCTCGACCAGGAGCGGTTCGGCCGTGTCGCCGGAATCCGCCCGCGGACCGCCGGCGCGGCCCTCGTGCTGCCGCGGTCGCCACTTCTGAGCGGCCGTCCACGACGCCAGCCGCAGGTTCCATCCGATCCCCCAAGGAAACACAGCAGCGTGGCGGTCGATGCCACGCCGAATGCCGGTTTCCCCTTGTCAGGCTACGGATGGCCGCCCGACCGCGCATGGGCCAAAAGGACCAAATTGCATCGACCCTTAGGTTTCGGAAGGAATTGCGTCGACCCTTAGGGCCGGAACACGACCTTGATGGCGTGCGAGGTGTTCCGGTCGATGGCCGCCCCGATGGCCTCCCGGTAGTCCTCCAGGCCGAACTCGTGAGTGACGACCACCGCGTCGGGCAGCAGGCCGGCCGCCAGCACGTCGAGGGCCCGGTCCACCGAATGCCGGTCCGGCCGCGCCGGCCAGTCCCGGCGCCGAGTGCGCGTCGACGGTGTGGTCGATGGAGCCGACCAGCGCGGCCTCCTTGTACCAGATGGGGGTGAGGTCCACCTCGCTGATCCCGGCCGCGCCCAGCAGCAGGACGCTGCCCCGGTGGGCCACGGCGCGCAGGGCCTCGGTCACCGATCCGGGTGACCCCACCGCCTCGACCACGTAGGGGAAGCCGCCCATCAGCATCTGGTGGCGCTTGCAGCCCACGACCCGCGAGCCGCTGAGCGCCGCCAGCTCCTCCCAGTGCCCGTTGTCGGGATCGCTCAGCACGACGTGGTCCGCCCCGCAGGCCCGTGGCCGCCTCGGCCTGGTGCGGATGGCGGGCCAGCACGGTGACCGGGCAGTCGGGGAAGAGCCCACGGAGCGCGGCCAGGGACGCCAGGCCGATGATGCCGGCCCCCACGATCAGGACGGGTTCGCCGTCGACCGGCATGGCGCGCAGCAGGCCGTGGCAGGCGATGGAGACCGGCTCGTAGAGGCTGGCGCCCCGGTCCTCGATGGCGTCCGGCAGGGCATGGAGCATGGAGTCGTGGGCCAGCACGGTGTCGGCCCACCCGCCGCCCGAGGTCCTGCGTGTAGCCCAGTGTCCGCCCCGAGCTGATGATGCGGCTGTCCAGGTTCAGGCACGAGGAGGTCCAGCCCGCGGGCGCAATTGGCGCAGGGCGGGTCGATCCCCCGGGGCAGGCACGGGATGCAGGGGTCGATGACGACCCGGGTCCCGACGGCCACCGCGCAGTTCGGTCCCGCCTCGACGACCCGCCCGGCCGTCTCGTGGCCGAGGACGAAGGGGAAGGTCCCCATGCTGACGAGCGTCGGCGAGGGCCCGGTGTTGTGGGCGAAGAGGTGGAGGTCGCTCCCGCAGATCCCGCCGGTCGCTGACCGCGACCCGGGCCCACGACGGCCCCGGGAGCACCGGCTCGGGGAGCTCGGTCAAGGAAGCGGGGAACTCGGGGTCGGCCATGTCGAACACCACCGCGCGCATGGCGTGAGCGTAGGCGCGGTCGGGTCGGCGGGCACCTGGAGGAGGGCTGACATAAGGTGCCTGCCGATGCGGGTCCCCGACGCCACCCTGGCCGAGGTGCGCGGCGCGGCTTCTCGCTGGTGGAAGGGTTCCTGAGCGACGGAGGAGCTGGCGTGCCGCCCGGGAGGCGCTGTGGCTGCACTTCCCCCGCCCGGACGAGTACTTCGCCGACCCCGACGCCTTCGCGCGCTACGGGGCGAGCCAGTTCGCCGGTGTGGAGGAGTTCCCCTACCGCTCGTGGGATCTCAATCGCCTGGCCGTGCACCCCGACCTGGTCGACGCCGCCGAGCGCTACCTCCAGACCGACGGAGCTGCATCTCTACAAGGTGGAGCTGTGGGCCAAGTACGCCGGCGCCGTCAACTACGACCAACCGCTCCACCGCGACTACGGCAGTCACAGCCTCGTGGTGCCCCGGCCCGAGCCCCGCTACCAGCAGCTGACGACCTTCGTCTACCTCTCCGACGTCACCGAGCAGGACGGGCCGACGCACATCGTGCCCTACGAAGACGGCAAGGACGTGCCCTACACGCCGCTCTACCTGCCCTTCGGGGCGCTGGCCGACGCCGAGGTGGCCTGCACCGGTCCGGCCGGGAGCCTCCTCATCTACCGGACCGACATCCTGCACCGGGGGTCGGACATCACGGGCCCGGGCCGCTCGCGCTTCTCGCTCCTCGCCGACTTCCAGGTCCGCGGCACGACCTGGGGCGGCAAGATGGCCTGGCCCAAGCAGTCGCCCGAGCGCTGGGCCCGCTTCCTCCCGCAGTGCGACGTGCGCCAGCGCGACCTGTTCGGCTTCCCCCGGCCGGGCGATCCCTACTGGACCGAGGAGACGCTCGACGGCGTGGCGGAGCGCTACCCGGGCATCGACCTGGCGCCGTACCGAGAGGCGCCTGGGGTGACCGAGCGCAGGACGCGCGCAGGTCGAGCTCCGGCGCGTCTACGACGACCAGCTCGGGCGGGGGGCCGCCCAGGGTCCTGGTCGATCGCCTGTGGCCCCGGGGGGTCGCCAAGGCCGACGCCCCGTTCGACGAGTGGGCCAAGGACGTTGCGCCGAGCACGGATCTCCGGCGCTGGTACGGGCACGACCCGGCCAAATTCGAGGAGTTCGCCCGAGCGCTACCGGGAGGAGCTGACGATGCCGCCGGCTCGACGAGGGCCTCGCACGGCTGCGCGCAGCTCGCCGAGGAGCGGCGGGGTCGTCCTCATCACCGCCACCCGGGACGTCGAGCACTCCGCCGCCGAGGTGCTCCTCGGCGTCCTCGTCGGCCTGCGGAGGCATGCCCACGAGCTTCCCAGCGACACGAGGCGTAGGGCTGCACAATGGCCGCTCCAGGATTCATCCGACAGCGGAGGAATGACATGCCCGCACAACTGATCCTCGAATTCGAAGGCGTGACGACCAAGGAGTACGACGCCGTCAACGCCGCACTCGGTATCGACCCGGCCACCGGCACCGGGGACTGGCCCGACGGGTTGCAGGTCCACGCCGCCGGCCTCAACGAGGACGGCCACCTGGTGGTGACCGAGATCTGGGACACGCCCGAGCACCAGGCCCGCTTCATGGAGGGGCGCCTCGGCGCGGCGCTCGTCGAGGGTGGCATCGAGGGGCCGCCGTCCAGCATCACCTGGATCGAGCTGGTGGCGCACCACACGCCGGGGGGCTGAGCTCCTGACGGTCGACCACTGACCGGGTGACCGCTGGCGGCGCGGAACCGGGTCCGCCCAGCGGGAGCGTTCCGCGCCGAGGTGGCATCATTCCCGTCGATGCAGATCCGACGAGCAAAGGACGACGCCCGTGAGCTATCGCGTGATCCAGTGGGCCACCGGCGGCGTGGGCCGCGCCGCCATGGAGGGCGTCCTGGCGCATCCCGACCTCGAGCTGGCCGGCGCCTGGGTCCACAGCCCGGACAAGGAGGGCATGGACCTCGGCGCGCTCATCGGTCGCGAGGACCTGGGCGTCACCGCCACCGACGACGTCGACGCGCTGCTCGCCACCGAGGCCGACTGCGTCCTCTACAGCCCGATCTTCGCCGACCCCGGCGTGGTGGCCGCCATCCTCGAGTCGGGCAAGAACGTGGTCAGCCCGCTCGGCTGGTTCTACCCGCCGCCCGACGAACGCCAGAAGTTCGACGCCATCGCCAAGAAGGCCGGCGTCACGCTGCACGGCACCGGCATCAACCCGGGCGGGATCACCGAGCGCTTCCCGCTCATGATCTCGGCGCTGTCGGGCTCGGTCACGCATGTGCGGGCGGAGGAGTACTCCGACATCCGGACCTATGGCGCTCCCGACGTGGTCCGTGACTGGATGCTGTTCGGCAAGACACCGGAGGAGGCCCGGGCCAGCGTCATGATCGACGCCCTCGGGGGCGGGTTCCGCCAGTCGCTGTTCATGGTCGCCGACGAGATGGGCTTCGACGTCGACCCCCAGCTCTAGACCACCCACGAGATGGCGGTGGCCACCGCGCCGATCGACTCGCCGATCGGCCCCATCCAGCCGGGGACGGTGGCGGCGCAGCGCTTCACGTGGGAGGCCACGGTCGACGGCGACGCCGGTGGTGACCGCCACGGTGAACTGGCTGATGGGGGAGGAGCACCTCGACCCGGCCTGGACCTTCGGGCCGGAGGGGGAGCGCTTCGAGGTCGAGATCACCGGCGACCCCAACTGCCTGACCACCTTCAAGAAGCTGCACCCCAAGACGATTGAGGCGGGCCTCGTCCGCAATCCGGGCGTCGTCGCCACGGCCATGCACTGCGTCAACGCCATCCCCTACGTCTGCCGCGGCCGAGCCCGGCCTGCTGACCTACCTGGAGATGCCCCTGGTGGCCGGCCGCGCCGCTCCGGGCCTGCATCGGGACCGGCGGGCACCGCTCCTCCACCCGGCATGATCCTCGACCGCTTCTCCGTCGCCGGGAAGGTGGCGATCGTCACCGGCGCCGGGCTGGGGATCGGCCGCGGCATCGCCATCGGCTTTGCCGAGGCCGGCGCCGACGTGGCGCTGGCCGCGCGCACGGAGTCCGACCTCGAGGAGGTGGCCGCCCAGGTCCGCGCCGCTCGGGCGCCGGGCCCTCGTCGGTGCCGACCGACGTGACTCGATGCCGGCGCATGCGAGCAGCTCGTGACGAAGGCGGTCGAGGAGTTCGGCCGGCTGGACATCCTGGTCAACAACGCCGGCGGGGCCATGCCCCGGGCGGCGCTGGAGACCAGCGAGGGCTTCATGGCCCGGACCTTCGCCTTCAACGTCACGGCGCCCCTGACCCTGACCAAGCTGGCTGCCCGTCAGATGGTCGACACCGTGGGCAAGGGCGCGGTGGTCAACATCTCGTCCCGTTCGGCGAGCATGACCCAGACCATGTTCGTGGCCTACGGGGCGGCCAAGGCGGCGCTCGAACCGGATGACGCGCAACATCGCACCCGAACTGGCGCCCGCGGGTGCGGGTCAACGCCATCGACGTGGGCGGCGTGGCCACACGGTCGCTCGACATCGTGCTGACCGATGACGCGCTGCGCCAGCAGTTCCTCGACGGCACGCCGATGGGCCGGCCGGGCGAGCCCGAAGACATCGCCTGCGCCGTCCTCTATCTGGCCTCCGACGCCTCGTCCTGGGTCACCGGGAAGGTGTTCGAGATCGACGGGGGCACCGAGGCTCCTGCCATGACCGTTCCCGCGCCCCGCTGAGCCCCGTACGCCGGGCAGCCCGGCCGACTCCTGATGCCCGACGGACGGCTTGCCCGTGGCGGTGCCGTGGCTCAGCCGTCGACCGACTTCACCCAGGCCTGGGCCACCGCGTGCCGGCTGCTCCTGCTTCGCCGTGACGTCGAGGTTCAGCTTGGAGATGGCGGCGGTGGTCAGCTTGGCGTCGATGCTCGTCGAGCACCTTCGCCACGCCGGCGGTGTCCACCGACTTGCGGATGACGGGAACGATGTAGTCGGCCCCCTCGAGGTGCTTGTTGTCGGTCAGCGCCACGAAGTTGTTCGAGACGACGTTGCCGTCACTCGAGAACAGCTCCACCACCTGCACCTCGCCGTTCTTGAGGGCGGCCACGCTGAGTGGGCCCGCCTCGTCGAGTGACTTGAATCCGGCGAAGGTGAGCCCGTAGGTCTTCTTCAGGCCGGGCTCGCAGCCGGCGAAGGTCGGGCACTCCGGCGGCCCGCCCAGGGTGAACTTGCGAGGCGTAGGGCTTCAGGCTCGAGATGGTGGTCAGGTGGTCCTTGCTGGCGGTGGCCTTGGTCACGGCGAAGACGTTCGTGTCGAGCGCCTTCGAGGCCGGGCAGCACGGTCACGCCGTAGCTGGCGAGCGCCTTCTGGTCGGCCGGGATGGCCGTGCTGATGTTGTCGCCGGCCGCCTGCGGGATTGCCGCCGTGCAGGAAGCCGAGCAGGGAAGCGGCGTAGTCCGGCTCCAGGTCGATCTGCCCCTTCTCGATGGCCGGCACGACGATGGCGCGGGTGCCCAGCGCGGGCTCGACCTTCACCGTGTAGCCCGCCTTCTTCAGGACGTCGGCCCAGATGTTCGAGACGATGGCCTGCTCCTCGAAGTTGGTCGACCCGATGATGATCGTCGGCTTGCTCGACGCCCTCGGTCGAGGCCCCGGCGGTGACGGCGGGAATGGCGAATGCCGCGGCCAGAGTCGTCAAGACTCCGGCGGCGAGCAAACGGGTGAAGCGCATGGAGGGCACCTTCTTCGGTTGTCGGGGTTCCACCGTGATTTCGGTGGTCAGACTGTAACCAGTCCGTCAGGATCCCGAAATCCTGACTTATTCCATCGACATTGGCAAGTTAGGTTGCAGGGAGACCAGTCGTGGCTGGCGCCAGCAAGCCCCGACGAAGCACGCCGACGCAGGGGGAGGGGCGTCAGCGCCCTGGTCAACAGGCTCAGGGCGAGCGTGACCAGGCCGGCCATGGCGGCCACCAGGACAGCGCCGCTGAAGGCCACGACGGCGTCGTTGGTGTTGAGGCCGGAGATCACCAAGGTGCCGAGATCGGCGTAACTGACGTAGGCCGCCAGGGTCGAGGTGGCGACCACCTCGATCGAGGCGGTCCGGATCCCGGCCATGACGAAGGGGACCGCCAGCGGCGCCTCGACGGTCCGCAGGACCTGGCCCCCGGTGAGCCCCATCGCCTTGGCGGCGTCGCGGACGTCGGCGTCGACCTCCCGCATGCCGACGTAGGTGTTCGTGAGGATGGGCGGGATGGCCAGCGCGGTCAGCGCCAGCCAGGCGGCGAGGAAGCCGTCCCACTTGAGCGAGATGGCCGGCTGAATGGCGAGGAGCGTGAGCAGTGCCAGCGTGGGCACGGCCCGGAACGCGTTGGCGGCGTTGACGGCGACCAGGCCACCGCGCCCGGTGTGGCCGAGGATCACGCCCAAGCCCGCCGCCGAGGCAGAATGGCGGTGACGACCACCGCCGCCGAGAGCTTGAGTTGATTCCAGAACAAGGTCGGGATCCCTTGCGGGCCGGTCCAATTGGCCGAAGTGGTGAACCAGCCGAAGACGTGGGCGAGGAAGGACATGTCAGCTCACCGCCTGCGAGTCCCGACGCGAGCGTGTCCACGGGACGAGCAGTCGCTCCGCTCCGACCAGGAGAAAGTCGGCCACCGCGGCCAGGGCGATGGACAGGACGAGGCCGACGATGATCGGCGTGTTGTAGCCGATGTTGAAGCCGTAGGTGATCTGCTGGCCCAGGCCGCCGAGCCCGATCAGCGCGGTGACGGTGACCAGGCCGATGACGGTGGCCGTCGCCACGCGGAGCCCGGCGAAGATGTACGGCAGGGCGAGGGGGAGGTCGACCCGGACGAGGCTGCCGTCTTCGAATACCCCAGAGCGGTCGCCGCCTCCCGGGCGTCGGCGGGCACGGCGTCGAGGCCGGCGACCGTGTTCCAGATGAGGATGAGGAGCGTGTAGCCCACCAGCGCGATCTCCGCCGTCGTGTACGAGGCGACGAAGCCGGTGATGGGTCCGAGGATGGCGAACAGGGCGAGTGAGGGGATGATGTAGAGGGTGCTGGCGAAACCGAAGACCGGGTGTCCTGACGATCCGGTAGCGCCAGGCCAGCACCGCCAGCGGGATCGAGATGGCTGTCCCGATGGCCGACCGCAATGAGGCTCAGCTCGATGTGCTGCACCAGGTCGCCCTGAATCTGGCTCCACTGGCTGGTGACGTAGCTCCAGCGGAAGAACGGGTTCGTCCGCCAGCAGCATCGAGACGACGATACCCGGGCCCCGGCTGCGCAACCCGGCCTCAGGTCGCGCTCGAACAAGAGGGTGGTTAACCTTCCTCTCGGTGATCACGCTCGATCGGGTGACCAAGCGCTACGGCGCCGACTCGGTCGCCGTGGCCGAACTGAGTCTCACTGTGCCCGACGGGGAGCTCTGCGTCCTGGTCGGGCCGTCGGGGTGTGGCAAGACCACCACGCTGCGCATGATCAACCGCCTCATAGAGCCGTCGGGGGGACGGATCCTGATCGACGGAACGGACGTGCTCAAGATCGATCCCGTCGAGCTGCGCCGGAGCATCGGCTACGTCATCCAGCAGGGCGGCCTCTTCCCCCACCGCCGGGTGGCGGACAACGTCGCGACGGTGCCCCGCCTGCTCGGCTGGGACAAGCCCGCGTCGAATCCCCGCGTGCGGAGTTGCTCGAGCTCGTCGGGCTCGATCCCGGGCAGTACGGCCGGCGGTTCCCTCACGAACTCTCTGGCGGCGAACGCCAGCGTGTCGGTGTGGCCCGCGCCCTCGGGGGCGACCCGCCGGTCCTGCTCATGGACGAGCCCTTCGGCGCCGTCGACCCCATCACCCGGCAACGGCTGCAGCAGCAGTTCCTCGACCTTCAGGCGGAGCTGAAGAAGACGATCGTGTTCGTGACGCACGACATCGAAGAGGCCACCAAGCTGGGGGACCGGATCGCCGTGCTGTCCAAGGGGGGCGTCCTGGAGCAGTACGACACCCCGAGCGAGGTGCTCGGGACGGCCGGCGACCGCCTTCGTCGCCGACTTCGTGGGGGCTGACCGCGGGGTCCGGCGGCTGGCCGTCACGGCGATCGAGCCCGACGACCTGTTCCACCCGCCCCAGGTCACGCCCGATCAGTCGATGCTCGACGCCCGGGCCGCCGTCGGCGGTGCTGACAGCCGATGGGCGGTGGTGGTCGACGAGCAGGCGCACCTGCACGGTTGGGTCGATCTCGATCCGAGCCTGAAGGGGTCGGTGGAGGACAACCTCGTCGCCTTCGACGTCCAGGTTCCCGTGGGGACGTCGTTGCGAGCCGCCTTCGGCGAGATGCTGCAGCACGACGTGCGGTGGATCCCCGTGGTCGACGGCGATCGTTACCTCGGCGTGCTCACGCCCAACCGGTTGCACGCCGCCATGCGCCGCTCTGTGGGTGGTCACGCCGTCGAAGGGTGAACGCGGCCGTCAGCTACGGAGCTCCCAGCGATTCCCCGCCGGGTCCTTGCAGAGGACGATCCGCGTGCCCTCGAACTCCGTGGCCTTGAAAGGGGTCCCTGTCTCGGTCAGCCGTGTGATGATCGCATCGCACTCGCCTCCGACGACAAGGGCGATATGCGCCATGGCGGCGGGAGCGTGTGCCGGGTCGAGGCTGAGGTGGACCTGGGTGCCGTCGTCGGCCTCGAACCAACGGGCCCCGAAATCAGCGGCCATCTTCGGGGGTTCGAGCCGCCGGTAGCCGAGGATCCCGACCAGGAAGTCGGCCTCAACCTCCGCGAGGTCCGGTGGGATTCCCAAGTTGGCATGGTGGAACGTCGGCATGGGGACAGTGTCCCACGCCGACATCCGCTCAACTGGGTGCGAGGAATGATCGCGACGTCGCGTGCGCTCACGAAATCGATCGAGCGGGAAGAGGGTGACGGTGCACCTCCAACGGTGCTCACGCTTGCCGCGTGAGAACCCTTGGAGGTGGCGGGAATCGAACCCGCGTCCTCCGGAGCCGCAGTAGGCCTTCTCCGAGCGCAGCCGACATCAGATTGTCGAGGGTGACACTTCTGCCGGCAGGCAGTGCCACCCCGTAACCAACGAAAGTTTCCTCAGTGATCAGTTGGTGTGAGCCACTGAGTAAGCCCTACTGAATGACGCCCAAGATCCGATCCGTAGGGCGGGGACCGGCTGGACGTCGCTACTTAAGCAGCGATCGCGAGCTGAGGCTCGGCGTTTGTTTTTGGTTCCGGCTCTTTAACGTGGTTCCGGAGACCACGGCTCGCTTCTCCTACCTTGACGACCGAAGTCGAAACCAATCACCCCCATGTCTGGGACTCCACTGACCACTGTGATCAGGTCCGCCCATTCTACGGGGTCGGAGACCGCGCAGGTCGACGCCGGCCCCGGGGGCCTACTCGCCGCTCCAGCGGCCCATCTCCTTGGAGGCCCGGGCCGCTTCACGCTCGGCGTCCCGGGCCATGATCACGTTGCGCTTGTCGTAGAGCCGGCGCCCCTTGGCCAGGGCCAGCTGCACCTTCGCCCTGCCGTCCTGGAAGTACAGCGAGGCCGGAATGAGGGTCAGCGACTGCTGCTGGGTCTTGCCCATCAGCTCGTCGATCTGAGACCGGTGGAGCAACAGCTTGCGCTTGCGGTCCGGATCGTGGGCGCCGACGCCCGTGGCGAACTGCCAGGGCGGGATGTGGAGCTGGAAGAGCCAGAGCTCGCCGTCGTCGACCCGGGCGTAGGCCTCGCTCAGCTGGGCTTTGCCCTCCCGGAGCGACTTGACCTCGGAGCCCTGCAGGACGATGCCCGCCTCGAAGGTCTCGAGGAATTCGTACTCACGCCGGGCGCGCCGGTTGGTGGCGACGGTGCGGTCGCCACTGCGGTCCTCGCGGGCGGCCGCCCGCTTGGCGATCTGCTTCTTCGCCCTGGCCATGAGGGGTACGAGGGTACCCTTCATGGGTGCTTCGCCTGACCCGCACCATCTACATGGAGATGGTGGCCCACTGCCTGGCCGGTCTGCCCGACGAGGCGTGCGGCCTCCTGGTCGGGCCCTACGGGGGGGACGAGGCCACCCACCTCTTCGTCACCGCCAACGCGGCGGCCTCGGCCATGGTCTACGAGATCGACCCCAAGGAGATGCTGCGGGTCGACCGGGCGGCCCAGGACGCTCGGCGCCGACATCATGGGCGTCTTCCACTCGCACACCCACACCGACGCCTACCCGTCGCCGACCGACGTGGCCCAGGCGACCGATCCGGGCTGGCACTACGTGCTGGTCTCGCTGCGGGACACCCAGCCCGTCGTGCGGAGCTACCTGATCCGCGACGGGGTCATCACCGAGGAGCCCGTCGAGGTGCCCGGGCTCGAGGTGCCCGGGCTCGGAAGAGGTGCCCGGGTAGGGGCCTGGCCTGGCTCCTTGTAGAATCGTTACCGAATCAGTCAACAATCAGCCGGCCAGCCCGCGGGGATGGCCGGCACACCCGTCCGACCCTCACCGAGGAGGCCCCGTGGCCGTCGAAGTCCGCCTACCGACCGTCCTGCGCAACCAAGCCGGCGGCTCCTCCGTCGTCAGCGTGGACGGCGCCACCATCGGCGAGGTCCTCTCCAAGCTCGTGGCCGAGTACCCCGGCATGGCGGGCCAGGTCCTCACCGACGAGGGTGCCCTGCACAAGTTCGTCAACATCTACGTCAACGACGATGACGTGCGGTACCTGCAGGGCCTGGACACGCCTGTCCCCGACGGCGCCGAGGTGTCCATCCTCCCGGCCGTGGCCGGGGGCTGAGGCTCTCCGGAGAGCCGCTCGCCGCATGACGTCTGTACCCGACGGTTCTCGACCTCATCGGCAACACCCCGCTGATCGACATCAGCGCGCTCAGCCCGAACCCGGCGGCGCGCATCTTCATCAAGCTCGAGGGGCAGAACCCCGGCGGTTCGGTCAAGGACCGGGTCGCGCTCTCGCTCGATCGAGGACGCCGAGCGCAACGGCGTGCTGGTGCCCGGGCAAGCCGGACCAGATCCTGATGGAGCCCACCTCGGGCAACACGGGCATCGGCCTCGCCATGGTCTGCAAGGTCAAGGGCTACACGCTCAAGGTGGTCATGCCGACCAACGTGTCGGTGGAGCGCCGCCAGCTCCTCGAGCTGTGGGGGGCGGAGATCATCGAGTCGCCGGGCAGCGAGGGGTCGAACGGCGCCGTGCGCATGGCGCGGGCCCTGGCCGAGGAGCATCCCGAGTGGGTCTTCCTCTACCAGTACGCCAACCCGGCCAATCCCAAGGCGCACTACGAGGGGACCGGGCCCGAGATCCTGCGGGACTGCCCCGGCATCACCCACTTCGTGGCGGGGCTCGGCACGTCGGGCACCCTGCTCGGCGTCGGGCGCTTCCTGCGCGAGAAGCTCGGCGAGGCCGTGCAGATCTGGGCCGTCGAGCCGCCGGCCGGCGAGATGGTCGACGGGCTGCGCAACCTCGACGACGGCTACATCCCGCCCATCTTCGAGAACCTCGGGGGCGCCGAGCTGCTGGACCGCAAGACCGTCGTGCGGCCGCGGGAGTCGATCGAGTGGACGCGGCGCCTGACCGAGGTGGGGATCTTCGCCGGCATCTCGACGGGAGCGGCGTTGGCCGGAGCGGTCAAGTGCGCGGCGTCGCTGCCCGAGGGCGAGGCGGCCTCCATCGTGGTGGTCTCCGCCGACGGCGGCTGGAAGTACCTCTCGACCGGTGCCTGGACCGACGACCTCGACGAGGTCACCGAGCGGGCCAAGGAGATCATCTACTTCTACGATGCGGGCCCGGCCGAACGCGCAGATGAGCGCCCTGCCGACCAGGAGAACAGGGCGCCACGACGTGCGTTCCGACGCCCACCCCGTGAACCGTCGGCGGGGCGTGTGGCGAAATCGCTTGCAGGATAGTAGAGGGCGTAGACGCCGCAGGCGGCAGCGGCCACGGAGACCACGATCGCCATGGTGTGAAACACGGTCTCGCCGGAGATCACGATCATGCAGGCCAGGATGAAGAAGCGGTATGCCCGCGGTCAGCGTCAACCAGCCATCCACCAGGAACGAGTGCGTGATCGAGATCTGGGTCCCCGAGACCGAGACGCTCTGGCCGGCGACGGACACCGTGATCCGCGAGCGTTGAAGGAGCCGACGATCGCAAGGCGGCACTGACAAACAATCCGCTCGTCGCCGTGGTCACGGTGGCCGTCCGACGCTCCGTTGCCGCCGCCAACAAAGCGGACTGCGCCGGCGGGCGGACGTCCTGGAGCACGGGGCGGGCACCCGGAGCTGCGGAGTGCGGATCAAGTGGGCGGGGTCGACTCGCACCACCCATTGTCCGGAGACCCAGCGGCGCCTTCCCGCCGTCCACTGGCTGCCATCCCAGTAGCGCTGCAGGTTCGGATTGATGTGATCCGGCTCCCAGCCGGAGGCTCGTTCTCTGTATCCGGTTCTGTGCCGATGCTCCGTCACGGCCGCCACCCCATCTCATCATCCGCCGATCGCCTTGCGGCTGGACGGTATCTCGTCGTGGCCGGCCCGTCACCGCCTGGATGCTCCCGTGCTCAAGGCCGCAGGGAATTGTGCCGAGGGTGGGGAATGGCTGAATCAGCGGCTCAGGCCGGCCTCGTCGGATCCGGTACCACCACGGTGCGGGATCGACCCGACCATCGACCCGGCAGACACAGCCGAGGGAGCCCGCGTTCCCGCCCGGAGCGCTAGACGCGACGAGGCCCCGGCCTTGCGCGCCTTCGAGAAGACGGACCACAGCGAGAAGCCACTGGCGGACTTTGCTGCAGCACCAGCGGACACCCCGATGGCGCTGACGGGGCCGAAGCCCTCCTGAACGCTCCGCCCGACGAAGCCGCTCAGCGCTTCACCAGTCGCAGAGCTTTGTCACGGTGTTCCGATTCCTCGTGGTGCTGACGACCCCGAGCCGACGCTCCAAGAAAGTCCCCGTGTACTTGGTGTTGGCGTAGCCGTCAGGGGTGTGGACGTAGATCTCCTTGCCGTCGATCACCAGCTCGTCGCGCCCACTGGGTGGGAGTTGCAGCGCGTCGAGGGCCGCCTTGGGAGGCAGCGTGGCCAGGAATGTCACATGATGGCGCGCCCGGGTCCGCACCCGCTTTGGCATACGGACTGGAGGACCCGACGCGTTGCAGTTCGGCAACAGTGCGGAGGAGGACGGCCGGGGAGTCCCCGAAGTCCTCGGCCAGGCGTTGCTCGATCGCCGTCGCGATGTCCGCCTCGCTCCTCGCTGCCGTCGTGAAGAGGACGTTGCCGGTCTGGATGTAGGTCGTGACATCGCGGTGGCCCAGTGCGTCGAACGAGGCGCGGAGCTCGTCCATGGCGACGCGGCCGTGGCCGGCGACATTGACGCTCCGGAGCAGGGCCACGTAGCGGGGCATGTACGCAACCTACCGGGGTACCGCCGCCTCCCTTCCGCGCGGCCGGTGACCGCCGCAGGCTGAAGCGACCCAGTTCGACAGGCGGGCGTCTGCCCTCGGCCAGGTCGGCCAGCAGCTCACCGAGGAGCGGCCCGAATTTGAACGCGTGGCCGCTCGTCCCGCACCCGACAACGATCCGCCCGACCCGGTCGAGGACGAAATCGCTGTCGGCGGCGTTGTCGTAGACGCAGCGCTCGGTGGCCACCGGCTGCGGGTCGAGCGAGGGTAGAAGGCGGGCGACCCGTCGGTCAGCCGGGCCAGGAGCCGGGTCGTCGATCCCGGTGGGATCGGATCGGACGGGTCGAAGGCGGCGAGCCTCGTGCCCGGCGAGTGGTGGGAGATCTTGTAGGTCCCGGCATGGGCCCCACGCTCGGGAACCGGGAGACCGTAGAGCATGTCGGGCCCCATTCGATGAACACCGGCGGCATGGATTCGTTTCGCGGCGTGAAGTAGGCGACCTGGGGGGAGCGAAGGAAGCGTCTGCACCACTGGGTGTCGTCGAGGAGCCCGAGCGAAGCGGAGCCGGCGCAGTCGACGACGATGTCGGCCGGAGCGAGCGGCCGTCCGCACGTCCCGACCGAGACGAAGTCGGACTGTCTGGCTCGAGCGACGTCACGGTCGTGTCGCAGTGGAGCGCGAACCCACCCGTCTCGATGAGCGCACGCAGGCACGGCGTCGGCCGCCAGGACGCCCGAGTGCGGTTCCACGAGCACGGACCCCGAGACGACGATGCCGGGGAATCGGCGCCCGCCGCCTGCAACGAGAGCGGTTCGACCGGCGCACCGACGACGCGGCAGCGCGGAAGCGATGGCCTCCACGTCGCCTCGTCCCCGAATGTCACCTGCCCGGTGACGTGCAGCAGCTGCTGACCGGCGGCCTCCTCGAGGTCGACGCCAGCGGGAGGGGCCAGGACGGCCATCTCGGCGTAGTGCGGCTCGCGGTAGCCAACGGGAAGATCCGCGCGTCGCCCTTGGAGCCGGCCCGTTCGTGGCCGGCCGCCCCGGCCGCCTCCAGAACCGCCACCCGCCAGCCGCGTCGGTGCAGAGCCCACGCGCTCGGACAGACCGAGCAACCCGCCCCGACCACGATGCAGCGCGCGGTTGTCGGACATGGACGCCGATCATACGAATAGGCCTGGCCAGACCGGGTCCTCCGTGGAGCCTGGCGGTACGCTCGGCGGCGGTGACGAGCGGGATGGACGTGTCGACGGACCAGGCGCGCGACACCGATTCCCCTGCCGCAGCGCAGACCGGGATGGTCGCGGCTGCGGGCATGGCGACCGTTTCCCGATCCTCGCCCGGCGCTGGACGCTTCGCGCGCACCGTCGGCTTCCACCTGTTCGCGCTCGCCTGTTTCACGGTGCCGGCGGTCCTCCTGTGGTGGCGCGTGTGGTCGGGTCACCCCACGGCCCGCTGAACCTGTGGCTGCGGCGACCCGGCACAAGAGGTCTGGTTCATGGCCTGGCCCGCTTGGGCCATCAGCCATCTGCACAGCGTGTTCTTCTCAGGCGTGGTGAACGTGCCCACCGGGGCCAACCTGCTCTCGAACACGTCCGGGCCGCTGGTCGGCAGCATCCTGGCGCCGGTGACCTGGTCCTTCGGGCCCGGTCGTCGCGACCAACGTCGCGCTCACCCTGGCGCCGGCCCTCAGCGCCTGGGCCTGCTTCGCCGCCATCCGGCCCCTGGTCCACTGGAAAGTGGGTGCCATCCGCCGCCCTGGTCTACGGCTACTCGTCGGCGCTCGTGACGGCGCTGACGTTCGGCCACATTTCGGTCACGGTGCTCGTCATTCCACCGTTCCTGCTCACCACGTTGCACGAGATCGTGATCCGCCAGGAGCACTCGGTCCGGCGGGACGGCCTCTCTTCTTGGCCGTCTTGGTGGTGACGCAGTTCTTGATTTCGCCCGAGATCCTGGTGATGTGTCTCCTTCTCGGTGCGATCGGGCTGTCAGCGTTGTCATCGTGGTCGGCTGGCGCCAGGTCCGGACCCGGGCGGGGCATGCGCTTCCGGCCCTGGGCGCTCGCCGGCGGTGTGTCGCTCGTGGTGCTGGCGCACCCACCTGGTACGGGTTGGCTGGGCCGCAGTCGGTGTCTGGTGTGC
>CAWKKI010000010.1:0-64262 GCA_963850215.1 uncultured Actinomycetota bacterium | reverse complement strand
GGACTTGGTCTCGACGTCGACGACGAGCCGGTCGAAGTCGGTGCGCTGCTCGACGCGGGTCGCCTCGACCTTGTAGGTCACCTTGAGCACCGGCGAGTAGATCGAGTCGACCGGGATCCGGCCGATCTCGGCGTCGCGCCCGGTTCTGGGCCGCGGAGACGTAACCGCGGCCGCGCTCGACGGTGAGCTCCATCTCGAGCTTGCCCTTGCCGTTGAGCGTGGCCAGGTGCAGCTCGGGGTTGTGCACCTCGACGCCGGCGGGCGGTGCGATGTCAGCGGCGGTGACGGCGCCGGGGCCCTGCTTGCGCAGGTACATCACGACCGGCTCGTCGTGCTCGCTGGAGACGACCAGGTTCTTGATGTTCAGGATCAGGTCGGTGACGTCTTCCTTGACGCCGGGGACCGTCGAGAACTCGTGCAGCACGCCGTCGATCCGCAGGCTGGTGACCGCAGCGCCCGGGATCGAGGAGAGCAGGGTACGGCGCAGGGAGTTGCCGAGGGTGTAGCCGAAGCCGGGCTCGAGGGGCTCGATGACGAACCGCGAACGGAACTCGTCGACCGAGTCTTCGGTCAGGCCGGGGCGCTGAGCAATGAGCACTGTTCATTTCCTTTCTCACGGGCGTCCGCTATATGACGCCTCGTCTCCTGCGCCACGCGCGGTCCGCTACCGTGACCGGTGCAGGCACATCTGGCGCGTGCACCGGGCGGGTGCCGTGGGCTGCGTGCCGCGGTGCAGCCTTACTTCGAGTAGAGCTCGACGATCATCTGTTCCTGCACCTGGGTGTCGATCACCTGGCGCGAGGGCAGCGCGTGCACGAGGACGCGCATCCGGTTCGGGTTGACCTCGAGCCACGCCGGCACGGTGCGCTCGCCGGCCTCGGCCCGGGCGATGACGAACGGGCGTCATCTCCCACGACTTCTCCCGCACCGTCGACGATGTCGTTCTCGCTGACGCGGACGCTGGGATGTCCACCTTGTGGCCGTTGACCAGGATGTGGCCGTGGCGGACCAGCTGGCGGGCCATGTCGCGCGACTTGGCGAAGCCGGCGCGGAAGACCACGTTGTCGATCCGGGACTCCAGGATGCGCAGCAGGTTCTCGCCGGTCTTGCCGGGGCGACGCTGCGCCTCCTCGTAGTACCCGCGGAACTGCTTCTCCAGGACGCCGTAGATGCGGGCGGCCTTCTGCTTCTCGCGCATCTGCAGGAGGTACTCGCTCTCCTTGATCCGCGCGCGGCCGTGCTCGCCCGGCGGGTAGGGCCGGATCTCGATCGGGCACTTGGGGCCTCGCACTTGGAGCCCTTGAGGTAGAGCTTCATCTTCTCGCGGCGGCAACGCTTGCAGTCTGGGCCGGTGTAACGAGCCATGGTCGTTCTCTTCTCCTGTCGGCGGTCAGACGCGGCGGCGCTTGGGCGGGCGGCAACCGTTGTGCGGCACCGGGGTCACGTCCGAGATGACGCCGACCTCCAGGCCCGCAGCCGTCAGGAACGGATCGCGGTCTCGCGGCCCGAGCCCGGGCCCTTGACGAAGACGTCGACCTTGCGCATGCCGTGCTCCTGGCCCGGCGGGCGGCCGCCTCGGCGGCCATCTGCGCCGCGAACGGGCGTCGACTTGCGCGAGCCCTTGAAGCCGACCTGGCCGGCCGAGGACCAGGCGATGACGGCGCCCGCCGGGTCGGTGATCGAGACGATGGTGTTGTTGAACGTGCTCTTGATGTGAGCGTGCCCGTGGGCGACGTTCTTCTTCTCCTTGCGGCGGACCTTCTTGGCGCGCGGCGCGCCTCTTGGGGGGCATTGGCTCTCCTGGTGAGGCTCGATCGGTCAGCTTGCGTCGCACTGCTCGTCTGCCTGGCTACTTCCTGCCGCCTTCTTCTTGCCGGCGACGGTCGCGCGGGCCCTTGCGGGTGCGGGCGTTGGTCTTGGTGCGCTGTCCGCGCACCGGGCAGGCCGCGGCGGTGACGCAGGCCCTGGTAGCTGCCGATCTCGACCTTGCGGCGGATGTCGGCGGCGACCTCACGGCGGAGGTCACCCTCGAGCTTGTAGTTGCCCTCGATGTAGTCGCGGAGCTTGACCAGCTCCTCGTCGCCGAGGTCCTTGACCCGCAGGTCCGGGCTGATGCCGGTCGCCTTCAGGGTCTGCTGGGCGCGGGTGCGGCCCACGCCGTAGATGTAGGTGAGGGCGACCTCGACGCGCTTGTCGCGCGGGAGGTCGACGCCGATGAGGCGTGCCATAGGGCGGTCTCCCGTTGATCCGGTCGCGGAGGTCTCGCGCGGCGCCGGTCCCACCGCCCTGGTCGGTCCCCGGCTTCTCTCCGGGGGTGTCGTCCAGCAGGCGTGGCGCTGCCGCGGGGGTCGGGTGCCGCTTGCGTGTATTCAGTTGTGTTCAGTGCGACCTGCAAGCGTGCGTCGCCGCAGGCGTCGACTGCGTCAGCCCTGGCGCTGCTTGTGGCGCAGGTTCTCGCAGATCGACCATGACCCGCCCGTGACGGCGGATCACCTTGCACTTGTCACAGATCTTCTTGACGCTCGGCTTGACCTTCATCGCCCTGTGCTTCTACTCGGGTGCTGGTGTGGGTTCAGCGGGTGCGATTGGTGCTCACTTGTAGCGGAAGACGATCCGGCCGCGGGACAGGTCGTACGGGCTGAGCTCCACCACCACGCGGTCCTCGGGGAGGATCCGGATGTAGTGCTGACGCATCTTGCCGGAGATGTGCGCGAGCACCTTGTGACCGTTGCTCAGCTCGACGCGAAATGTCGCGTTCGGCAGGGCTTCGACCACTGTGCCCTCGATCTCGATGACGCCGTCCTTCTTGGCATATCCTCCGCACTTCGTTGCGGTACTGATGTAGGCACACGTGAACCCGCCACTTGACGCGCGAACGTCAGATCGAGCGGGACGACCGTGGAGCCGACCGCCGATCGCTACGCGAACGGGCGTTGCCGGTCCAACCGAGCAAACCGCCCCCGCAGGCTGCGCCGATTCTACGGCCTTTGTCCACCCAGCGGTACCTCCGCGGCCGAGATCGGACGACGTCAGCGCTGCTCAGCGGCTCAGAGGCCGCCGAACGGCGCCCCGACCGCGGCCAGCCGGCCGCGCCGCCGTCGAGCGCGGTGAGCACCCAGGGCCCGGCCTCGGTCACGCGCCACCGAGTGCTCGGATGTGCGCCGCCCGGCGGCCGTCGACGTGACGACCGTCCAGCCGTCGTCGAGCGTGCGGGTCTGCGGCGAGCCCGCGGTCAGCATCGGCTCGACGGCCACGCACAGGCCGGCCGCGAGCTTCGGCCCGTGACCGGGCGACCGTAGTTCGGCACCTGCGGGTCCTCGTGCATCTCGCTGCCGATGCCGTGCCCGACGTAGTCCTCGACGATGCCGTACGCGTCGCCCGGCTGAGCGCGACGTAGTCCTCGACGGCGCGCCCGACGTCGTTGAGCCGGCCGCCGACGCTGCAGGGCGGCGATCCCGCGCCACATCGACTCTTCGCGGCGCACTCGATCAGCTCGGCCGAGCCTCGGCCGCAGCCTGGCCAACCCCGACGGTGATCGCCGCGTCACCGTGCCAGCCGTCGACGATCGCACCGCAGTCGATCGAGACCAGGTCGCCCTCGCGCAGCATCGCGCGAGCCCGGGATGCCATGCACCACCTCGTCGTCGACCGAGATGCACAGCGTCGCCGGGATGAGCCCTGATAGCCCGAGGAACGACGGGATCCCGCCGCGGTCGCGGATGTGACGCTCGGCGATCTCGTCGAGCTCGCCGGTGCGTGATGCCCGCTCGCACCGCCGCCCGCATCAGCTCGAGGGTCTCCGCCACGAGCAGCCGGCGCGACGCATCGCGCTGGATCGGTCCGGTGTACTTCAGCTCGGTCCGCTACGGAACCGAGACATCGCGTCGCCCGACCCGTCAGCGGCGCGGTGGACCGCGTGCGCGGCGTCGAGCGCTGCGCGACCGGTCGACGCTCGTCGACCGGGCCCATGCCCGTCGACCCGCACCAGCAGGCCGCGGCCGCCGTAGAAGTCGACCAGCGGCGCCGTCTCCTCGGCGTAGACTGCTCACCGGTGCCTGACGGTCTCTTCCTTGTCGTCCTCGCGCTGGTGTGTCGCCGCCGCGCCCGGACACTGGCTCGGAAACTCGGCGGCCGCCTCGGCCGAGACGACCGTGCCACATGCCTGCACACGCGACGCTCGCGATCCGGCGACCACCTCGATCGACGTCGACGACCAGCTCGACGACGCGTCGAGCGGCGCATCGTCGTCGGCAGAGCGCGTCGAGGTCTCAGCCTGCGCCGCGTTGCGCGGGAAGCCGTCGAGCAGGAAGCCGTCGGCGCGCAGTCGGCCTGGGCCGAGCCGGTCGCGCACCATCGCGTTGGTGACGTCGTCGGGCACGTAGTCGCCGGCGTCCATGTACGCCTTGACCTGCACGCCGAGCGGCGTGCCCTCGCCGATGTTGGTGCGGAAGATGTCGCCCGTCGAGATCGCCGGGACGCCGTAGTCGGGCCGCCAGGATCTGCGCCTGCGTGCCCTTGCCCGCGCCGGGAGGGCCGAGGAGGACCACTCGCATTAGCGCAGGAATCCTTCGTAGTTCCGCTGCTGCAGCTGGCTCTCGATCTGCTTCACGGTCTCCAGGCCGACGCCGACCATGATCAGCATCGACGGTGCCGCCGAAGGGGAAGTTCTGCGTCCGCGTTGAGCAGCGACAACGCGACGAGTCGGGATCAGCGCGACCATGGTCAGGTAGAGCGAGCCCGGGAACGTGATCCGGGTCAGGCACGTAGTTCGAGGTACTCCGCCGTCGGCCGGCCGGCCCGGATGCCAGGGATGAACCCGCCGTACTTCTTCATGTTGTCGGCGACCTCGTCCGGGTTGAACGTGATCGCGACGTAGAAGTACGTGAAGAAGATGATCAGCAGCGAAGTAGCCGAGCATGTAGAGCGGGTGGTCGCCCTTGCTGAAGTTGTTGTTGACCCAGAACCAGACCGGACGTCGGCTGGCCGAGAACTGGTCAGCCAGCGTCGGGATGTAGAGCAACGACGAGGCGAAGATGACCGGGATGACGCCGGCCATGTTGACCTTCAACGGCATGTAGGTCGTGGTGCCGCCGTACATCTTGCGGCCGACCTGCGCTTCGCGTACTGGACGGGCATCCGTCGCTGACCCTGCTCCATGAAGACGATCGCGCAGATCAGCGCGACGCCGAAGACGATCACCGCAGCAACACGCCCGGTCCTTGCGTCGTGACGATCTGGCCGACCTGCCCCGGGAAGCGGGCAATGATCGAGGTGAAGATCAGCAGCGACATGCCGTTGCCGACGCCGCGGTCGGTGATGTTCTCGCCGAGCCACATGATCACGCAGGTACCGGCGGTCATGGTGAGGACCATCGTGATCATGATCGTCAGCGACTGGTTCGGGCACGAGTTGCGCACTGCATCCGGCAAACAGGTCGACCGGGTTTCGCGCGACCGCGATCAACGCAGTGGACTGCAGCACCGCCAGCCCCATGGTCAGGTAGCGGGTGTACTGCGTGATCTTGGCCTGACCGGCCTGGCCCTCCTTCTTCAGCTCCTCGAAGCCGCGGGATCACGACAACGAGCAGCTGCAAGATGATGCTCGACGTGATGTACGGCATGATCCCGAGCGCGAAGATCGACAGCTGCAGGAGCGCGCCACCGCTGAACAGGTTCACCAGCCCGTAGAGGCTGTTGTTCTGGCTCGACAGTCAGGCAGGTCTGCAGGTTGTGATACGAGACGCCCGGAATCGGGATCACCGAACCGAGCCGGAACAGCGCAATGACGCCAAGCGTGAACAGCAGCTTGCGGCGCAGGTCCGGCGTACGGAACGCCGACAGGAAGGCAGTGAGCACGGCGGCAGCCTAAGCCGGCTAGTTCCGTTATGGAGCCACCGGCCGCCGTGATCTTCTCGCGAGCCGTCGCCGAGAACTTGTGCGCGGTCACTTCGAGCTTGACCGACAGGTCGCCCGTCGCCGAGCACCTTGACCAGTTCGCCCTTGCGAACGGCGCCCTTCGCCACCAGTTCGTCGACCCCGACCGTGCCCCCGTCGGGGAACAGCGCGTTGAGCTGGCCACGTTGACGACCTGGTACTCGACCCGGAACGGGTTGGTGAAGCCGCGCAGCTTGGGCAGGCGCATGTGCAATCGGCATCTGGCCGCCCTCGAAGCGAGCCGGCACCTGGTAGCGCGCCTTCGTGCCCTTGGTGCCTCGTCCGGCGGTCTTGCCCTTGACGCCCTCACCGCGACCGACGCGCGTCTTGGCCGTCTTGGACCCCGGCGCCGGGCGCAGGTGGTGCACGACCGCCTCTGTGAGTGTGCATGAGCATGACTACGACCTCCTCGACGGTGACCAGGTGGCTCACCGTGCTGACCATGCCCCGGATCTCGGGGCGGTCCTCTTTCACGACGACATCGCCGATGCGCTTGAGGCCAAGGCTGCGCAGCGTCTGACGCTGGTTGTGCTTGCCTCCGATAGCCGAACGTGCGCTGGGTGATCTTCAGCCGGGGCATCACGCACCCGCCAGCCGGCCGCCCGGGCGCGCAGCAGCGCGGCCGGTGCGACGTCCTCGAGCGGCAGGCCACGGCGCGCGGCCACCGCCTCGGGACGTCTCGAGGCCGCTTCAGCGCGGCGACGGTCGCGTGCACGATGTTGATGCGCGTTGTCCGAGCCGAGCGACTTGCTCAGCACGTCGTGGATGCCGGCGCACTCCGAGGACGGCGCGCACCGGGCCACCGGCGATGACACCGGTACCAGGAGCGGCCGGACGAAGCAGCACGACGCCGGCTGCGGCCTCACCCTGGATCGGGTGCGGGATGGTGCCCTGGATCCGCGGGACCTTGAAGAAGTCCTTCTTGGCCTCCTCGACGCCCTTGGCGATCGCGGCCGGCACCTCCTTGGCCTTGCCGTAGCCGACGCCGACGGTGCCGTCGCCGTCGCCGACGACGACGAGGGCGGTGAAGCTGAAGCGACGACCACCCTTGACGACCTTGGCGACGCGGTTGATCGTCACGACGCGCTCGATGTAGGCGTTCTTCTCCGAGCGGCGACCGCGGCCGATCGCGGCGATCACGACGGCCGTCGCCGCCGGTCTGGCCGCCTCGGCGTGCTTGTCCGGGCATCAGATGGTCCCCTTCTCGTTGATCACGTTCGTGGTGTGCGCAGCGAGCGCGTACTCAGACTGAGTCGGTGAAGTCTGCATCAGAGACTCAGCCCTCCCTCGCGGGCGCCGTCGGCCATTGCCGCGACGCGACCGGCGTAGCGGTTGCCACCACGGTCGAACACCACGGCCTCGACGCCGGCCGCCTTGGCGCGCTCGGCGACGAGTCTTGCCGACCGCGCGTGCCTGCCGAGGTCTTGTCGCCGTCGTGGCCGCGCATGGTCTTCTCCATCGTCGAGGCCGACGCAAGCGTGCGACCGTCGACGTCGTCGACGACCTGCACGAACACGTGCCGCAGCGAACGGGTGACGACCAGCCGCGGACGGGCTGGTGTGCCGCTGACCTTCTTGCGAACGCGGATGTGGCGACGCTTGCGGCTCAGCGCAGACTTCGCCGTCCGCGTGCCGCTCGTCTTGACTCCGACTGCCATGGCTTACTTACCAGCCTTTCCGACCTTGCGGCGGACGACTTCGCCGGAGTAGCGAATGCCCTTGCCCTTGTACGGGTCGGGCTTGCGCAGCTTGCGGAGGTTGGCCGCGATCTCGCCGACCTGCTGCTTGTCGATGCCACTGACGTGGAAGCGAGTGGGTGACTCGACCGAGAACGAGATGCCCTCGGGCGGGTCGACGACGATCGGGTGGCTGAAGCCGAGCGCGAACTCAAGCGCCTGGCCCTTTGCCTGCACGCGGTAGCCGACGCCGACGATCTCCAGCGTCTTCGAGTAGCCCTCGGTGACACCGATGACCATGTTGGCGACCAGCGTGCGAGTCAGCCCGTGCAGCGAGCGGCTGATGCGCTCGTCGTTGGGGCGCGTCACCTGCAACGTGCCGTCGTCAGCGCGGACGAGCTCGATCGGCTCGGCGATGGTGTGGTTCAAAGTGCCCTTGGGGCCCTTGACCGTGACGTCGCGACCGTCGATGGTGACGTCGACACCGCTGGGAACGGGGATGGGAAGGCGTCCGATTCGCGACATGGCGCGCCCCTACCAAACGTAGGCGAGGACTTCCCCACCTACGCCCTTCTTCCAGGCCTGACGGTCGGTCAGCAGGCCGGACGACGTCGAGATGATCGCGATACCGAGGCCGCCGAGCACGCGCGGAAGCGCAGTCGACTTCGCGTACACGCGCAGGCCGGGCTTCGAGACGCGGCGGATGCCAGCGATCGAACGCTCGCGGTTGGGGCCGTACTTCAGCGTCAGTACCAGCGTCGTGCCAGGCACCTCGGTGTTCTCATCGACGTGCTAGTCCGCGATGTAACCCTGCGCCTTGAGGATCTCGGCGATGTCGCTCTTGATCTTGCTGCCGGGCATCGACACGTCGTCGTGGTAGGCCGAGTTTGCATTTCGCAGACGCGTGAGCATGTCTGCGATCGGGTCGGTCATTGTCATTGCTTGGCCTTGTGGCCTTTCTCGTCGTGGTTTCCCGGGGGGACCTGCGGCGTCGGTGGTTACCAGCTGCTCTTGGTCAGTCCGGGTAGCTCGCCGCGGTGCGCCATCTCGCGCAGGCAGATACGGCAGAGGCCGAACTTGCGGTACACCGAGTGCGGACGACCGCAGCGGGTGCACCGGGTATAGCCGCGGACGGCGAACTTCTGCTTGCCGTTCGCCTTGTTGATCAGCGCTTTCTTTGCCACGGTCAGGACTCCTTGAAGGGGAAGCCGAGTCGACGCAGCAGCGCGCGACCTTCGTCATCGTTGAGTGCGGTCGTAACGACCGTGATGTCCATGCCGCGGACGCGGTCGATGGCGTCCTGGTCGATCTCGTGGAACATGGACTGCTCGTTCAGACCGAACGTGTAGTTGCCGCGACCGTCGAACTGGCGCGGCGAGAGGCCACGGAAGTCACGGATACGCGGAAGCGCGACGGACAGCAGCCGGTCGAGGAACTCCCACATCCGGTCGCCGCGAAGCGTGACGTGGCAACCGATCGGCATGCCCTCGCGCAGCTTGAACTGCGCGATCGACTTGCGCGCGCGGTTGACCGCCGGACGCTGTCCGGTGATCGCGGCGAGGTCGCGGATCGCGCCGTCGATGAGCTTGGAGTCGCGAGCAGCCTCGCCGACACCCATGTTCACGACGACCTTGGTGACGGTCGGGACCTGCATCACGTTGGCGAATCCGAACTCCTCGCGCAGCGCGGGTGAGATCTCCTCGCGGTAGCGCGTCTTGAGTCGCGGTGATTGCGCGGTTGCGGTTGCCATCAGATGTCCTTACCCGTACGCCGCGAGATGCGGACCTTCTTGCCCTCGTCGTTGAAACGGAAGCCAACGCGGGTCGGACGGTCGGTCTCCGGATCGATCAGCATGACGTTGCTGATGTGGATCGCCGCCTCTTGCGTCACGATCCCGCCGACCTGCGCGCCGCGCTGGCCTTCAGTGATCTTGGTGTGACGCTTGACGCGGTTGACGCCCTCAACGAGGACGCGGTCGCGCTCGGGGTACGTCGCGAGGACGCGGCCCTTGAGGCCTTTGTCCTTGCCCGCGACGATCTGGACGGTGTCACCCTTACGGACCTTCATCAGAGCACCTCCGGTGCCAGCGAGATGATCTTCATGAACTTCTTCTCGCGCAGCTCGCGACCGACCGGGCCGAAGATGCGCGTACCGCGCGGCTCGCCATCGCTCTTGAGGATGACTGCTGCGTTCTCGTCGAAGCGGATGTAGGACCCGTCGACGCGGCGACGCTCCTTGACCGTGCGAACAACGACAGCCTTGACGACGTCGCCCTTCTTCACACCGCCACCGGGAATCGCATCCTTGACAGTGGCGACGATGACGTCACCGATGCCCGCATAGCGTCGACCCGAGCCGCCGAGCACACGGATGCACAAGAGTTCCTTGGCCCCGGTGTTGTCGGCGACACGAAGTCGCGACTCCTGCTGAATCACTTCAATCTCCTGGTGTCAGTCTTCACAAGCTCGCGGTCGCGGATTACTTAGCGCGCTCGAGGATCTCCACCACACGCCAGCGCTTTGTCGCTGAGGTGGGGCGGGTCTCCATGATGAGAACGCGGTCGCCGATTCCGGCCGAGTTGTCGTCGTCGTGCGCCTTGAGCTTCGACGTGCGGCGAACGACCTTGCCGTACAGCGAGTGCTTGAAACGGTCCTCAACGGCAACGACGACGGTCTTATCCATCTTGTCGCTGACGACCAAGCCCTCGCGGGTCTTGCGATCCCCACGCTCGGTGGTCTCTGCACTCATGTCATTCTCCGTGCTCACGCGGCACCTACTGTGCCCGCGCTGATCGAGGGTGTGATGCCGAGCTCGCGCTCACGCATAACGGTGTAGATGCGGGCGATGTCCTTGCGGATCGCGCGCAGCCGACCGTGGTTCTCAAGCTGCCCCGTCGCCGCCTGGAAGCGGAGGTTGAACAGCTCCTGCTTAGCCCTCTACGAGCTCGTTCGACGAGTTCTTCGTCGGTGAGCTCATAGAGGTCGCTTGCCTTGGTCGTTGCCATCAGGCGTCACCCACTTCGCGCCGGACGAACCGGCACTTCATCGGAAGCTTGTGCATAGCAAGGCGCAACGCTTCACGCGCGGTCGTCTCGGAAACACCGGACAACTCGAACATCACGCGGCCGGGCTTGACGTTGGCCACCCACCACTCGGGTGAGCCCTTGCCAGAACCCATGCGCGTCTCGGCCGGCTTCTTCGTGAGCGGACGGTCGGGGTAGATGGTGATCCACACCTTGCCGCCACGCTTCATGTAACGCGTCATGGCGATACGTGCGGACTCGATCTGCCGGTTGGTCACGTACGCCGGCTCGACCGCCTGGATGCCGTAGTCGCCGAACACCACGCGCGTGCCGCCCTTGGCAGCGCCGGAGCGCCCAGGGTGGTGCTGCTTGCGGTGCTTGACCCTGCGAGGAATCAGCATGATCAGGCCCCTTCGCTCGTCGTCGGCTCGGTCGGCGGCGCAGCAACTGGGGCTGTCTCGACCACGGGGGCCTCGACCACGGGGGCCTCGACCACGGGGGCCTCGACCGGAGCATCTGCATCGCGACGACGACCGCCACGTGCCGGAGCGCTGGGCCGACGACCCGGTGCCAGACGCGCCGCAGCCTCGGCCGCAGCACGCTCTTGGCGTGAGTTGACGTCGCCCTTGTAGATCCAGACCTTCACGCCGATGCGGCCGAAGGTCGTGCGCGCCTCGTAGAAGCCGTAGTCGATGTTCGCGCGCAGCGTGTGCAACGGCACGCGACCCTCGCGGTAGAACTCCGAGCGGCTCATCTCCGCGCCACCGAGGCGACCCGAGCACTGCACTCGGATGCCCTTGGCGCCGGCCTTGGTTGCGCTTTGCATCGCCTTGCGCATGGCACGACGGAAGGACACGCGGCTGGACAGCTGCTCGGCGACACCTTGCGCGACCAGTTGCGCATCGATCTCGGGGTTCTTCACCTCGAGGATGTTCAGCTGCACCTGCTTGCCGGTGAGCTGCTCGAGGTCGCCACGGATGCGATCGGCCTCGGCACCTCGACGACCGATGACGATGCCGGGGCGCGCGGTGTGGATGTCGACACGCACACGGTCACGGGTGCGCTCGATTTCGACCTTGGAGATGCCGGCTCGTTCCATGCCGCGGGTCATCATCCGCCGGATCGCCACGTCCTCTTGGACGTAGTCCCGGTAGCGCTGACCCTTGGCGCTGCTGTCGGCAAACCACCGGCTCTTGAAGTCGGTGGTGATCCCGAGGCGGAAGCCGTTGGGGTTGACTTTCTGACCCACTAGCGGGCCCTCCTCTTCGATGTTCCTGCAGCCGAAACCGGCTCGCGGGACTCGACGACCACAGTGATGTGGCTCGTGCGCTTGCGGATGCGATACGCGCGGCCCTGTGCTCGGGGCCGGAAGCGCTTGAGCGTCGGACCTTCGTCGACGTAAGCCTCAGAAATCCACAACGTCGCCGGGTTGAGTCGCTTGTTGTGCTCGGCGTTGGCGACCGCGCTCGCGATGACCTTGGCCACCGGGTCGCTGGCGTCCTGCGGGGCGAACTTGAGCACGGACAAGGCCTCGTCGGTCTTCATGCCACGAACGAGGTCGACCACACGCCGCGCCTTGGTGGGCGCGGTACCGCAGTAGCGGTGTTGCGCCACTGCGGCGTTCGCAGGCAGTCGCCTGGCGATGTTCTCAGCCATGTCCTTCTTCTCTGCTCTCGACGCTCTCGGTCTTCTCTACTGCTCTGTTCGTTCGCTCGTCGCCGACTAGCGGCGGCGGGCCTTGCGGTCGTCCTTGATGTGGCCACGGAAGGTGCGAGTCGGAGCGAACTCGCCGAGCTTGTGCCCGACCATCGACTCCGTCACGAACACCGGCACGTGCTTGCGGCCGTCGTGCACGGCGATCGTGTGCCCGAGCATCGCCGGCACGATCATCGAACGACGCGACCAGGTCTTGATCACGTTCTTGGTGCCCTTGTCGTTCTGCGCGTCCACCTTCTTGATCAGGTGGTCGTCGACGAACGGACCCTTCTTCAGACTGCGCGGCACGTCAGTCGCTCCTAACGCTTCTTGTTCGACTTGCGCCGGCGAACGATCATCTTGTCGCTGGCCTTGTTGGCATGACGGGTGCGGCCTTCTGACTGACCCCACGGGCTGACTGGGTGACGTCCACCGGACGTCTTGCCCTCACCACCACCGTGCGGGTGGTCGATCGGGTTCATTGCGACACCGCGGACGGAGGGGCGCTTGCCCTTCCAGCGCATGCGGCCCGCCTTGCCCCAGTTGATGTTCGACTGCTCGGCGTTGCCCACCTCGCCGACCGTGGCGCGGCAGCGCAGGTCGACGTTGCGGATCTCACCGGACGGCATGCGCAGCTGCGCATAGGGGCCGTCCTTGGCGACGAGCTGCACGCCAGCACCGGCCGAGCGGGCGATCTTCGCGCCGCCACCCGGACGAAGCTCGATCGCGTGGATCATCGTGCCGACCGGGATGTTGCGCAGCGGCAGGTTGTTGCCGGGCTTGATGTCGGCCGAGGGGCCGTTCTCAATCCGGTCGCCCTGCTGCAGCCGGTTCGGCGCGATGATGTAGCGCTTCTCGCCGTCTGCGTAGTGCAGCAGCGCGATGCGCGCGGTGCGGTTCGGGTCGTACTCGATGTGCGCGACCTTGGCCGGCACGCCGTCCTTGTCCGCGCGACGGAAGTCGATGACGCGGTAGGCGCGCTTGTGGCCGCCACCTTGGTGACGAGTCGTGACGCGACCAGCGTTGTTGCGACCACCCTTGGACGTGAGGGGACGGACCAGTGACTTCTCGGGCTCTGAGCGCGTGACCTCAACGAAGTCAGCAACGCTTGAGCCACGACGGCCTGGCGTCGTCGGCTTGTACTTGCGGATACCCATGGGTCCTCTGCTCGCAGCTCGTTAGTCGTTATCGATGATCCGGTCAGGAGACCGGACCGCCGAAGATGTCGATCCGGTCACCGGCGCGGACGCTGACGATGGCGCGCTTGGTCTCGTTTCGACGACCGAAGCCAGTACGGGTGCGCAAGCGCTTGCCCTGACGGTTGAGTGTGTTGACGCTGAGCACCTTCACGCCGAAGACTTTCTCAACGGCGATCTTGATCTGCGTCTTGTTCGCAGTTGGCGAGACGATGAACGTGTACTTGTTCTCGTCGAGCAACGCGTAGCTCTTCTCCGAGACCACAGGGGCCAAGAGGATGTCGCGCGGGTCGGTGACGTTCACTTCGCGCCCCCATCGGTGGACTCGGTCTCGGTCGACTCGGTCTCGGTCGACTCAGCGTCGGTCGACTCCGCCTCGGCCTCAGTCGATGTGGCCACGGCCTTCGCGCTCTTGCCACGAACGGGTCCCGCGACGAAAACGTCGAGCGCCGACTTCGTGAAGACCACGTCGTCGGAGATCAGGACGTCGTAGGTGTTGAGCTGGTCCGGAACAACCAGGTGCAGCGTCGGCACGTTGCGCAGGCTCTTCCAGGCGACCGTGTCGTCGCGGTCAAGCACGACGAGCACATGACGCGCCTCGGACACTGCAGCGATCGCCGCGAGCGCCGACTTGGTCGACGGGGTCTCGCCGTCGATGATCGCCTCGATCACGTGGATGCGACCTTCGCGCGCCCGGTCCGAAAGCGCACCGCGCAGCGCGGCTTGCTTCATCTTCTTGGGAGTGCGTTGGCTGTAGTCGCGCGGCTGTGGGCCGTGGACGACGCCACCACCGTTGAACTGCGGCGCGCGGGTCGAACCCTGGCGGGCGCGACCGGTGCCCTTCTGACGGTAAGGCTTGCGGCCACCGCCGCGGACCTCGCCGCGAGTCTTGGTCGAGTGCGTGCCCTGACGAGCGGCAGCAAGTTGCGCGACGACCACCTGGTGGATCAAGGGGATGTTGACCTGCACGTCGAAGATGTCCGTGGGCAGATCGATTGATTCGCCCTGCTCGCCCTTCGCGTCGAAGGTGCGCGCGGTTACCGGTGTCGCGGCAGTAGTTGTCGTCTCAGCCATGTCCTCACGCTCCCTTCGTGGCAGTACGAACGAGCACGACGCCGCCCTTGGGGCCCGGCACCGCGCCCTTGATCAGCAGCAGACCCTGCTCGGCGTCAACGGAGTGCACCGTGAGGTTCTGCGTGGTCTGACGATCCCCACCCATGCGGCCAGCCATGCGCAGGCCTTTGAAGACACGACCCGGTGTCGCACATCCGCCGATGGAGCCAGGCGAACGGTGCTTGCGCTGCGTGCCGTGCGAGGCGCCCAGGCCGGCGAAACCGTGGCGCTTCATAACGCCGGCGAAGCCCTTGCCCTTGGTCGTGCCAGTGACGTCGACGACCGCACCGGCTTCGAAGGCCTCGACCGTGATCTCCTGGCCAAGCTCGTACTCGCCAGCGTCCGCGGTGCGCAACTCGACCAGGTGGCGACGCGGAGTGACACCTGCACGCTCGAAGTGGCCCTGCATCGGCTTGTTCACCTTGCGCGGGTCGATAGCGCCATACGCCATCTGCACCGCGACATAGCCGTCGTTCTCTGCCGAGCGCACCTGCGTCACAACGCAGGGCCCAGCCTTCACGACGGTGACAGGGACAACGCGGTTCTCGTTGTCCCACACCTGAGTCATGCCGAGCTTTTCGCCCAGCACGCCCTTCACTGTGTCGCTCATCTTTAACAGGTCCCTTAGAGCTTGATCTCGATGTCGACGCCAGCCGGCAGGTCGAGACGCATCAGCGAGTCAACGGTCTTGGGCGTGGGGTCGAGGATGTCGATGAGGCGCTTGTGGGTGCGCATCTCGAAGTGCTCGCGGCTGTCCTTGTACTTGTGCGGCGAGCGAATAACGCAGTACACGTTCTTCTCGGTCGGCAGCGGAACGGGGCCGGCCACCTGCGCGCCAGTACGCGTCACCGTCTCGACGATCTTGCGCGCCGAAGAGTCGATGACCTCGTGGTCGTAGGCCTTGAGCCTGATGCGGATCTTCTGTCCCGCCATGGTGGCTTGGTGTCCTTCGCTGTCTCGAACGTGGGCACGCCGTGTGCGGCGCGCCCTCACTGCTTGCCGGCTCACTGACCGGCGGGGTGAGCACCCGGGTGGGTCAGCGATCGCTGCCCCACCCGGGGTTGTGGCTAGGTAAGAATCTTGGTGACGCGACCCGCGCCAACCGTGCGGCCGCCCTCGCGGATGGCGAAGCGCAGACCCTCTTCCATGGCGATGGACTGGATGAGCGAAACGTTCATCTCGGTGTTGTCGCCTGGCATGACCATCTCGGTGCCCTCGGGGAGGGTTACGACGCCGGTCACGTCGGTGGTGCGGAAGTAGAACTGCGGGCGGTAGTTGTTGAAGAACGGGGTGTGACGCCCGCCCTCGTCCTTGGACAGGATGTAGACCTGTGCCTCGAACTCGGTGTGCGGTGTGACCGAACCCGGCTTGCAGACAACCTGGCCGCGCTCGACCTCGTCACGCTTCGTGCCACGGATGAGCACGCCGACGTTCTCGCCAGCCTGACCCTCGTCGAGCAGCTTGCGGAACATCTCGATGCCGGTGACGGTCGTCTTCTGGGTGTCCGGACGGATGCCGATGATCTCGACTTCCTCGTTGACCTTGATGACGCCGCGCTCGATCCGGCCGGTGACGACGGTGCCACGACCGGTGATCGTGAACACGTCCTCGATCGGCATGAGGAACGGCTTTTCGATCTCACGCACGGGCTGCGGAATCGCGGTGTCGACCGCGCTCATCAGCTCCATGATCTTCTCGCCCCACTCGGCATCGCCCTCGAGCGCCTTCAGCGCCGAGACGCGAACGACAGGAACGTCGTCGCCGGGGAACTCGTAGGTCGTGAGCAACTCGCGGACCTCGAGCTCGACGAGCTCGAGGATCTCCTCGTCGTCGACCATGTCGGCCTTGTTGAGTGCAACGACGATGTACGGCACGCCAACCTGACGAGCGAGCAGCACGTGCTCCTTCGTCTGGGGCATCGGGCCGTCGGTCGCCGCGACCACCAGGATCGCGCCGTCCATCTGGGCGGCACCGGTGATCATGTTCTTGATGTAGTCGGCGTGACCAGGACAGTCGACGTGCGCGTAGTGGCGCGCCTCAGTCTGGTACTCCACGTGCGCGATCGAGATGGTGATACCGCGCTGACGCTCTTCCGGTGCCTTGTCGATCTGGTCGAACGGCGTAAACGGGTTCACGTCGGGGTACTTGTCGTGGAGCACCTTCGTGATCGCCGCGGTCAGAGTTGTCTTCCCGTGGTCGATGTGTCCGATGGTGCCGATGTTGACGTGCGGCTTAGTCCGCTCGAACTTCGCCTTCGCCACTGGGGTCCTCCTGTGGTGAGTGTTACGCCGGTCGACGTCTGTCTGATGGAACAGGGCAGTGGTGCAGGTGGTGCAGGTAGTGCAGAGTGCTAGTTACTCGCCTCGGGCCTTCGCGATGATGTCCTTCGACACGTTCGCGGGGACCTCGGCGTATGAGTCGAACTGCATGGAGTAGTTCGCTCGGCCTTGGGTCTTGCTTCGCAGATCTCCGACGTAGCCGAACATCTCCGACAGCGGTACGAGCGCCTTGACGACCCGCAGGCCGGTGCGCTCCTCCATGGCTTGGATCTGGCCACGGCGTGAGTTGAGGTCGCCGATCACTTCGCCCATGAAATCCTCGGGCGTGGTGACATCGACGGCCATGATCGGTTCCATGAGAACGGGGTTGGCGGCGCGAGCCGCTTCCTTGAACACCATGGAGCCAGCAATCTTGAACGCAAGTTCGGATGAGTCAACCTCGTGGTACGCGCCGTCAAGCAGCGTGACCTTGACGTCCACCATCGGGTAGCCGGCGAGCACGCCGAACTCCATGGCCTCTTGGCAACCAGCATCAACCGACGGGATGTACTCGCGCGGGATGCGGCCACCAGTGACGCTGTTGACGAACTCGTATCCGCCGTCGCCGCCACCGGTCGGCTCGAGGCTGATGATCACGCGCGCGTACTGACCGGAGCCACCGGTCTGCTTCTTGTGCGTGTACTCGATCTTCGGGACCGTCTTGCGGATGGTCTCCCGGTAGGCGACCTGCGGCTTGCCGACGTTGGCCTCGACGTTGAACTCGCGACGCATACGGTCGACCAGCACGTCTAGGTGCAGTTCGCCCATGCCAGCGATGATGGTCTGGCCGGTCTCTTCGTCCGTGCGGACCTGGAAGGTCGGGTCCTCTTCGGCCAGGCGCTGGATCGCGGTGCCGAGCTTTTCCTGGTCGCTCTTGGTCTTCGGCTCGATGGCGACGTGGATGACCGGAGCCGGGAAGTTCATCGACTCCGAGGATCACCGGGGCGCTGTCGGAGGACAGCGTGTCTCCGGTGGTCGTGTCCTTCAGGCCCATGACCGCAACGATCTGACCCGCGACCGCTACCGGTCGCTCCTCACGCTTGTTCGCGTGCATCTGGTAGATCTTGCCGATCCGCTCCTTGCGGCCCTTGGTGCTGTTGAGCACCTGGGTGCCTGTGTCCAGGCGACCGGAGTAGATCCGGATGTACGTGAGCTTGCCGAGGTGCGGGTCGCTCATGATCTTGAACGCCAGGGCCGAGAACGGCTCGGACTCAGACGCCTTGCGCTCGATGACCTCGTCCTCGTTCTTAACCGAGTGGCCCGTGATTGCCGGGACGTCGAGCGGGCTCGGCAGGTAGCGCACGACCGCGTCGAGCATCGGCTGCACACCCTTGTTCTTGAACGCGCTGCCGCACAGAACTGGGGTGAGCTTGCTGGCGATGGTCGCGCGACGAATCGCAGCCATCAAGGAGTCGCGGTCTGGCTCTTGGCCCTCGAGGTAGAGCTCCATCATCGCGTCGTCGTGCTCGGCGATGGTCTCGAGCATCCGGTCGCGCCACTCGCGCGCGGCCTCGGTGTGGCTCGCCGGGATGTCGACGGTGTCGTACATCTCGCCCTTGGTCGCTTCTGCTGACCAGACGAGCGCCTTCATGTCGATCAAGTCGACGACACCTACGAAGTCGCCCTCAGCGCCGATCGGAATCTGCAACGCCAACGGCACGGCGTGCAGGCGCGTCACGATCATGTCGACGCAGCGATGGAACTCGGCGCCAACGCGGTCAAGCTTGTTGACGAAGCAGATACGCGGCACGTTGTAACGGTCTGCCTGGTGCCAGACCGTCTCGGACTGCGGCTCGACACCGGCGACACCGTCGAAGACAGCAACTGCACCGTCGAGTACGCGAAGCGAGCGCTCCACCTCAACGGTGAAGTCAACGTGACCGGGAGTATCGATGATGTTGACGATGTGGTCGTCCCACTCGCACGTGGTGGCGGCAGACGTGATGGTGATTCCGCGCTCTTGCTCCTGCGGCATCCAGTCCATCGTTGCGGCGCCTTCGTGCACCTCACCGATCTTGTAGTTGATCCCGGTGTAGAAGAGGATCCGCTCAGTCGTCGTGGTTTTGCCCGCGTCGATATGCGCCATGATCCCGATGTTTCGGAACTTGGCGAGGTCAATCGTGGTGTCTGTTGCCACGGTGAACGGTTCTCTCTCTCGTCTTCTGTGCGATTACCAGCGGTAGTGCGCGAAGGCCTTGTTGGACTCGGCCATCTTGTGGGTGTCTTCACGACGCTTGACGCTCGCGCCAAGACCGTTGCTTGCATCGAGCAGCTCGTTCATGAGGCGCTCGGTCATCGTCTTCTCGCGACGCTGGCGTGAGTAGCTCACGAGCCAACGAAGTGCGAGGGTCGAACTGCGGCCTTGACGAACCTCAACCGGCACCTGGTAGGTGGCGCCACCAACACGGCGGCTCTTCACCTCGAGGGTCGGCTTGACGTTGTCGAGTGCGCGCTTGAGCGTGATGACCGGGTCGGTGCCCGTCTTCTCGCGGCAGCCTTCGAGGGCGCCGTAGACGATGCCCTCGGCGACCGAGCGCTTTCCGTCGAGCAGCACCTTGTTGATCAGCGCTGTGACCAACGGTGAGTGATACGCCGGGTCGATGATGACCGGACGCTTCGGAGCAGGACCCTTGCGGGGCATTAGCTCTTCTCCTTCTTCGCGCCGTACCGACTGCGTGCTTGCTTGCGGTTCTTCACACCCTGGGTGTCGAGGGAACCGCGGATGATCTTGTAACGGACACCGGGGAGGTCCTTCACACGACCACCACGCACGAGCACGATCGAGTGCTCCTGCAGGTTGTGACCCACGCCCGGGATGTAGGCGGTGACCTCGATGCCAGAGGTCAGGCGCACACGGGCCACCTTGCGAAGCGCCGAGTTCGGCTTCTTCGGGGTGGTCGTGTAGACGCGCGTGCAGACGCCGCGGCGCTGGGGGCTGCCCTTGAGCGCCGGCGTCTTGGTCTTCCCGATCTTGTCCTGGCGGCCCTTGCGGACCAGCTGCTGGATCGTGGGCACCGAGTCTCCGTTGTCGATCGTCGTTCTGGGGGTCTTTTCGTCCTATTTCGCCCCGTTTTGGCCGACCCCCGCGGTCGGGTGTGTCGCGATCCCCAGCCCCATGCAGATGCCAAATGCATCAACGAGGAGGGTCGAACACGCCTACACACGCTTACGCGTACACGGGGCGGCTGCCCGGGGCGTCCCAGGCACAAGGGGGAACACTACCGAAGCCGCGCCACCGGGTCAAAATGGGTCCGTGAAGGTCGGACCCGCTGGCAAGTCGGCGCTGGCCGATACGCCGAGCGGAGGCCTTGCCCAAAGTCAGTCCGTGGCATCCACCCATGTACTAATCATCGACTGGGTCCAGTCCCAGAGTTTGCCCTGGAGCTCAGGGTCGCGAGCGGACGTGGATGCCGACCTGACCAGTGTGTTGCGCCAGTACAACCCGGTGCGCTCGGACACGTCGAGGGCCGTGGCAAGAAAAACGTAGGTGCGGGCGGCTTCCTGTGGCACCGGCAGGAGTCGCCGACCCATCTTGATCGCTGTGCCGCTCAGGCCCCCCATGTCGTCGTAGATCGCGGTGCCAACGAAAGCGCCTGGGCTCAGCACGTTGACCGTCACCCCGGTCCCGGCCGTCTCCCGCGCCAGTTGGAAGGCGGTGGCGGTGGCCGCCAGTTTCGCGCGGGCATATGCGCCGAACGCTGCGGAGTTACTGACCGCATGTCGCCCCCACAGCGCGGCGCTATTCATGTCATCGAAGTCGAACTGCTTGGCTCGCTTGTGCGCATCGGAGGAGACCACGAGCACCCGGGCGGGCGCGCTGGCCTGCAGCCTCTCGAGCAGGAGCTGGGTCAGTTGAAAGTGCCCCAGGTGATGTGTGGCGAGCATCAGCTCATGGCCCTCGGCTGTGGTCGTGTACTCGGGCGCGAACAGCCCCGCGTTGTTCACAAGCACGTCAAGACGCCGATAACGGGTGAGGACCTGGTTCGCAAGCGCGCGCACCTCGTCGGGACGGCTCAGATCGCAATGCAAATACGTCACGTCGTGATTCCCGGTCGCGTCCACGATCTGCGAACAAGTCCGTTCCCCCTGGTCGTCCTGGCGATCGACCACCAGCACGGTCGCGCCTAGGGCAGCTAGGTCGCGCGCTACGACGCGGCCGATGCCGTTGGCGCCACCGGTGACCAGGCACACACGACCCACCATGTCCTGCATCGGGGCGGCGTCCGGATCGACTTCTGGATTGGGAAAGCGGAACGACGGGAACGGCATCGCCAGCGTCGAGCCAAGCAACGCGAGCGCCTGCAGCAGCACGTAGATGCTGAGGTTGTGGTAGCAGGTGACGTAGGTGGTGGTGACGATGATGTTGGGGTTGTGCGCGAAGGCGACCTTGCGCGAGTTCCATTCGAGGACGTTGTGCTCGGGGGCTATGTAGATGTCCCAGTAGCGCGCATGCCACACGCCGATGAAGAGCGAGAGCACGGCGTAACACACGACGATCGTGCCGATTCGCCCACCGAGACTCACACCGAACACCCGGTACGCCACCACCCACACTGACGCGAAGAGAAGCCCTTCGCTCAGCCCCCAAGCGATCCCGAAGAGGACGGTGTCGGGGATGACGATGCGGCGCCCGTGCGCCCTGGTGCCGATGGGCCAGATGATCCAGTAGCCAACGATGACGACGAGAACGCTGGCGATCGTGAACACCCACCACCCAAGTCGCCCGGCCTGCCCGGCGAGGACCAACGGATTGGTGAGCACCGTCGGCAGTGCTCCACTTGCACAGGCCAGTGCCCAGGTCACGCAGAAGTACGCGAACGCGCGGAGCCAAGCACTCTTGGGGTCGTACGGAAAGGGGTCACGACCGCGCAGGTATCTGCGCAGGGCGATCGCGAACACCATGGCGGCGAGGACGAAAGCGCCAGCTGCCCACCAGTTCGGCGCATGCAGGTCCAGCATCGCGGTGCGCTCAGGACCTCAGCGCGGCGAGGTGCGTTGCGAGCCGCGCGACGTGCACCATCGCCCCGTATGTATAGGAGTCAGTGCTGTCTGACGCCGAGCCGGCGATGACCAAGATGACGATCGCCACGACACCAAGTAAGGCGACACCGACAGAGATCCAGGCACAGATCACGCCGGTGCGAATCGAGTCGGCTCCGCCGAGCATTCCGCCAGATGCTGCGATCTCGCGCTTGGCACCCGGCGCCAGTGACAAAGCGATGATCGAAAGGATCACGCCAAGTCCGCAGGTGAAGAAGGTCGCCACCAGCCCGGCGATGCCCAAACCCATCACCGTGCCAGCCCGCGAAGATCGTGGGGCGCTGCCTCCGTAGCCATACCCGTAGGGCGCTCCGTATGGGGCCGACCCGTAGGCCGCTCCGGGGGGTCCGTATCCGGGTTGTTGGCCGAATGCCGGGTGCCCCGGCTGGCCATACCCGGGCGGTCCGTAACCGGGTTGGGGTGGCTGGCCATATCCCGGGTGAGCACCCGGCGGTTGGCCGTAGCCCGGTTGCCCGTAGCCCGGTTGGGCTTGCTGGCCGTATCCGGGTTGGGCGGCTGGCGGCGGGCCGTATCCGGGCTGAGCCGGCGGCGACGCAGGCGCTGCCCCCGGCGCGGCCGGAGCTCCTGGCGCCGGTGTCGCATAGGGGTTGGCGGGCGGCTGTGCAGGCGGCGCGGCCTGCGGAGGTGGGGTCGAGACCGCGTCATCGGGCTCCGACCCCGGTGCGTTCCACTCGCTCATGTGTCCCCCGCGCTTGGTGACGATCAACGTAAGGCGATCTGGCGACCACACGCTAGGGCACCTCGGCCAAAACCGGGTGGATGTCGCTCTTCGAACCATGCGACTGCCAATGGCCGAAATAACAGCGGCCCGGCCCCCGCGAACGAGGACCGGGCCGATGCATTTCCCGCGGCACGCGGGGGCTTGGTGTGCTTAGTTGCGGTAACCGCCGAAGTCGTACTCCTCCAGCGGGACGGCTTCGCCGGACCCGCGACCGAAGAGCGAGTAGTCGACATCGTCGTAGGCCGCCAGCGACGAGTACATCGCCGCCTTGGCTTCCTCGGTGGCTTCCACCCGGACGTTGCGGTAGCGCGGCATGCCGGTACCCGCCGGGATCAGCTTGCCGATGATGACGTTCTCCTTCAGACCCAGCAGCGGGTCGGACTTGGCGTGGATCGCCGCGTCCGTGAGCACCCGCGTCGTCTCCTGGAAGGACGCCGCCGACAGCCACGACTCAGTAGCAAGTGATGCCTTGGTGATACCCATGAGCTCGGGACGACCGGAGGCAGGTGTACCGCCCTCGGCAACGACCCCGCGGTTGGCGCCTTCGAACAGGCCACGCTCGATGAGCTCGCCCGGAAGAAACTCTGAGTCACCCGACTCGATGATCGTGATGCGCTTGAGCATCTGCCGAACGATGACCTCGATGTGCTTGTCGTGGATCGACACACCCTGCGAGCGGTAGACCTCCTGCACCTCGGACACAAGGTGAAGTTGGACCTCGCGCTGACCGAGGATGCGCAGAACCTGCTTGGGGTCCTTCGCGCCAACGAGCAACTGCTGGCCAACCTCTACGTGTTCGCCGTCCTGAACCATCAGGCGCGAACGCTTGGAAATCGGGTGAGCGATCTCCTCGGAGCCGTCGTCAGGAACCACAACGAGCTTGCGGCTCTTGTCACCGTCGTCGATGCGGATGCGACCTGCAGCTTCACTGATCGGCGCCAAGCCCTTGGGCGTGCGCGCCTCGAACAGCTCGACCACACGCGGCAGACCGTGCGTGATGTCCTCACCCGCGACACCGCCGGTGTGGAACGTACGCATCGTCAACTGCGTGCCGGGCTCGCCGATGGACTGCGCGGCAACGATGCCGACAGCCTCGCCGACGTCGACCAACTTGCCAGTCGCCAACGAACGTCCGTAACAAGTCGCGCAGGTGCCCACCTTGCTCTCGCAGGTGAGGACCGAACGGACCCGAACTTCCTCCACGCCCGCAGCGATCCACTCGTCTAGAACGAGCGAGGTGATGTGGGTGCCAGCCGGAGCCACGGTCTTGCCCTTGACGACGATGTCGTCGGACAAGATGCGCGAGGCAGCCGATGTGTCTGCGTCGTCGACCAGACGCAGGGTGCCGTTGGATGCCTTCGTCGCGATCGGGAGCATGAGGCCGCGGTCGGTCTCGCAGTCCTCCTCGCGAATGATGACGTCTTGCGACACGTCAACGAGTCGACGCGTCAGGTAGCCAGAGTCAGCAGTACGCAACGCGGTGTCAGCAAGACCCTTGCGCGCACCGTGAGTTGCGATGAAGTACTCCAGCACCGACAAGCCCTCACGGAAGTTGGACTTGATCGGGCGCGGGATGATCTCGCCCTTCGGGTTGGCAACCAGTCCACGCATACCGGCGATCTGTCGGACCTGCATCATGTTTCCGCGGGCACCGGAGTTCACCATCATGTAGACGGGGTTCGTGCGCGGGAAGTTCTTCTCCATCTCGGTGGCAACCTCGCTGGTTGCCTGCGTCCAGATGTCGATGAGTTCCTGACGACGCTCGTCGTCCGTGATGAGCCCGCGCTCGTACTGCTTCTCGACCTTTTCGGCCTTCTCTTCGTAACCGTTGAGGATCTCGGTCTTGCGCGGCGGGGTGACGACGTCTTCGATCGCGATCGTCACGCCCGAGCGGGTGGCCCAGTGGAAGCCAGCCGCCTTCAACGCGTCGAGCGTCGCGGCGACCTGCACCTTCGGGTAGCGCTCGGCCAGGTCGTTGACGATCGCGCCGAGACGCTTCTTGTCAACGATGTCCTCGACGTACGGGTAGTCGTCCGGCAGAGCCTCGTTGAACAGCGCGCGACCCAGTGTGGTGTCGGCAGTGAAAGGCTGACCCGGCTCCCAACCCTCGGGAACCGGCGAACCGGCGACCGGGGTGACCGTCCCGTCGAGGCGCACCTTGATGTGCGCGCCGAGGTCGAGCTGGCCAGCATCGAAGGCCATCAGGGCTTCGGCGACCGACGAGAACGAACGCCCCTCGCCATCGCCCTTCTCGCGAACGTTGGTCAGGTGGAAGATGCCGAGCACCATGTCCTGCGTCGGCGACGTGATCGGACGACCATGCGCAGGCGAAAGGATGTTGTTGCTCGACAGCATGAGCACGCGAGCCTCGGCCTGAGCCTCAGCCGACAACGGCAAGTGCACGGCCATCTGGTCGCCGTCGAAGTCTGCGTTGAACGCGGTGCAGACCAGCGGGTGGATCTGGATGGCCTTGCCCTCAACCAGCTGCGGCTCGAAGGCTTGAATGCCGAGGCGGTGCAACGTCGGTGCGCGGTTGAGCAGCACCGGGTGCTCGGCGATGACCTCTTCGAGCACGTCCCACACGACCGGGCGGGCGCGCTCGACCATGCGCTTGGCAGACTTGATGTTCTGCGCGTGGTTGAGATCGACCAGTCGCTTCATGACGAACGGCTTGAAGAGCTCAAGCGCCATCTGCTTGGGCAGACCGCACTGGTGCAGCTTGAGCTGCGGACCGACGACGATGACCGAACGGCCCGAGTAGTCGACGCGCTTGCCGAGCAGGTTCTGACGGAACCGACCCTGCTTGCCCTTGAGCATGTCCGACAGCGACTTGAGCGGTCGGTTGCCCGGGCCAGTGACCGGACGACCACGACGACCGTTGTCGAACAGCGCGTCTACTGCTTCTTGCAGCATCCGCTTCTCGTTGTTGACGATGATCTCGGGCGCACCAAGGTCGAGCAGTCGCTTCAACCGGTTGTTGCGGTTGATGACACGGCGGTAGAGGTCGTTGAGGTCACTGGTCGCGAACCGGCCACCGTCGAGCTGCACCATCGGGCGCAGGTCCGGCGGGATGACCGGGACGCAGTCGAGCACCATGCCCATCGGGCTGTTGCGCGTAGTCAGGAACGCAGAGACGACCTTGAGTCGCTTGAGCGCGCGGGTCTTCTTCTGTCCCTTGCCGTTTCGCACGACATCACGCAACGTCTCGGCCTCGGCTTCGAGGTCGAACGTCTCAAGCCGGCGCTGAATCGCAGCCGCACCCATGCCACCCTCGAAGTAACGACCGAACCGGTCGCGCATCTCGCGGTAGAGCATCTCGTCGCCCTCGAGGTCTTGGACCTTGAGGTTCTTGAAGCGATCCCACACGCGCTCGAGCCGGTCGACCTCCTGGTCGGCCCGACGACGGATCGAGGCAAGCTCGCGCTCGGCACTCTCCCGCGTCTTGCGGCGCACGTCGCTCTTGGCGCCTTCGGCCTCGAGCACGGCCAGGTCGCCTTCGAGCTTCTTGGCGCGCGTGTCTAGGTCCGCGTCGCGTCGCTTCTGGACGTTGCCCTTCTCGACGTTGATGTTCGCCTCGAGCGAGGAGAGGTCGCGGTGACGCTCTTCCTCGTCGACGCTCGTGATCATGTACGCGGCGAAGTAGATGACCTTCTCGAGGTCCTTCGGTGCGAGGTCGAGCAGGTAGCCGAGTCGGCTCGGCACACCCTTGAAGTACCAGATGTGCGTGACCGGAGCGGCGAGCTCGATGTGCCCCATCCGCTCACGACGCACCTTGGCGCGAGTGACCTCGACGCCGCAGCGCTCGCAGATGATGCCCTTGAAGCGCACCCGCTTGTACTTGCCGCAGTAGCACTCCCAGTCCCGGGTAGGACCGAAGATCTTCTCGCAGAAGAGTCCGTCCTTCTCAGGCTTGAGCGTGCGGTAGTTAATGGTCTCGGGCTTCTTCACCTCGCCGTTGGACCAACGACGAATGTCGTCAGCCGTAGCAAGGCCAATCTGCAACGCGTCGAAGAAGTTGACGTCGAGCACTTGGTTACCAGTCCTTCGCTTGTGTCTTCATCACGGGTCTGAGTGTGAGGCGCCGAAGCACCGGACCTCAGACTTCTTCGACGCTGCTCGGCTCACGCCGGGACAGGTCGATCCCGAGTTCTTCTGCTGCGCGGAACACGTCCTCATCGGTGTCCCCGAGCTCAAGTGCGCTTCCGTCGCTGGAGAGCACCTCAACGTTCAGGCACAGCGACTGCATCTCCTTGACGAGCACCTTGAACGACTCAGGGATGCCCGGTTCGGGGATGTTCTCGCCCTTGACGATTGCCTCGTACACCTTCACGCGGCCGAGCACGTCGTCGGACTTGATGGTGAGCAGTTCCTGCAACGCGTAGGAGGCGCCGTAGGCCTCAAGGGCCCACACCTCCATCTCGCCGAAGCGCTGTCCACCGAACTGCGCCTTACCACCGAGCGGCTGCTGCGTGATCATGCTGTACGGGCCGGTCGAACGCGCGTGGATCTTGTCGTCGACCAAGTGCAGCAGCTTCAGGATGTAGATGTATCCGACGGCCACTGGTGCCGGGAACGGCTCACCGGTACGACCGTTGAACAGCCGCGCCTTGCCGCCGCCGCCGACCATCTGGTCGCCGTCGCGGTTGGGCAACGTCGAGGACAGCAGGCCGGTGATCTCCTCTTCGCGCGCACCGTCGAACACCGGCGTCGCAACGAGAGTGCCTGGCTCGGCTGCATGCGCGGCCTCGGGCAGGTGCTCGGCCCAGTTGGGCGTGCCTTCGACCTTCCAGCCGGACTTCGCAACCCAACCCAGGTGCGTCTCCAAGACCTGGCCGACGTTCATGCGCCCAGGAACACCGAGCGGGTTGAGCACGATGTCGACGGGCGTGCCGTCCTCAAGGAACGGCATGTCCTCGACCGGCAGGATCTTGGAGATGACGCCCTTGTTGCCGTGACGGCCAGCGAGCTTGTCACCATCGGTGATCTTGCGCTTCTGCGCGACATAGACCCGCACGAGCTGGTTTACGCCCGGCGGAAGCTCGTCGCCCTCTTCGTGGTCGAAGACGCGAACGCCGATGACCTTGCCCTCTTCACCGTGCGGAACCTTGAGTGAGGTGTCACGCACTTCGCGCGCCTTCTCGCCGAAGATCGCACGCAGCAGGCGCTCTTCCGGAGTCAGTTCGGTCTCGCCCTTGGGCGTGACCTTGCCAACGAGGATGTCGCCTGCGACGACGTCGGCACCGATGCGGATGATGCCGCGGTCATCGAGGTCCTTGAGGATCTCTTCGGACACGTTGGGAATGTCGCGGGTGATCTCCTCGGGACCGAGCTTGGTGTCACGTGCGTCGACTTCGTACTCCTCGATGTGGATCGAGGAGAGGACGTCGTCCTGTACGAGGCGCTGCGACAAGATGATCGCGTCCTCGTAGTTGTGGCCCTCCCAGGGCATGAAGGCGACGAGCAGGTTGCGCCCGAGTGCCATCTCGCCCTGGTCGGTGCACGGACCGTCGGCAATGACCTGGCCGGCTTCGAGTCGCTGGCCCTCACCGACGATGACCTTCTGGTTGAAGGACGTGCCCTGGTTCGAGCGACGGAACTTCAGCATCCGGTAGGTCGAGTGCGTGCCGTCGTCGTTGGCGATGGAGACCGCATCGGCAGCGACTTCGCTGACGACACCAGCCTTCTCCGTCACAACCACGTCACCGGCGTCGACGGCGGCACGGAACTCCATGCCGGTCCCGACGAGCGGAGCCTCGGAGCGCAACAGCGGCACCGACTGGCGCTGCATGTTCGAACCCATGAGCGCGCGGTTGGCGTCGTCGTGCTCGAGGAACGGGATCATCGCGGTCGCGACCGACACCATCTGACGCGGTGAGACGTCCATGTAGTCGACGTCAGCGCCCGGGATGTACTCGACCTCGCCACCCTTGCGTCGCACGAGCACGCGCGACTCGGCGTACGAGCCGTCGGGGTTCAACGGCGCGTTGGCCTGCGCGATGACGTGCAGGTCCTCTTCGTCGGCGGTCAGGTAGTCGATCTGGTCGGTCACCTTGCCGGCGCGCACCTTGCGGTACGGCGTCTCAACGAAACCGAACTCGTTGACCCTTGCATACGTCGACAACGAGCCCATCAGACCGATGTTCGGGCCCTCGGGCGTCTCGATCGGACACATGCGGCCGTAGTGCGACGGGTGAACGTCACGGACTTCGAAGCCCGCGCGCTCGCGCGACAGACCACCGGGGCCAAGCGCCGACAGCCGGCGCTTGTGGGTCAGGCCAGCCAACGGGTTGGTCTGGTCCATGAACTGGGAGAGCTGGCTGGTGCCGAAGAACTCCTTGATCGACGCCACGACCGGCCGAATGTTGATCAGCGTCTGCGGCGTGATCGCCTCGACGTCCTGAGTCGTCATGCGCTCGCGCACAACGCGCTCCATCCGAGCCAGACCCGTGCGGACCTGGTTCTGGATGAGCTCGCCGACCGTGCGCAGGCGACGGTTGCCGAAGTGGTCGATGTCGTCGGTCTCGACCCGGATCGTGTGCTTGCCGACGGTGATCTTCTCCTCGCCGGCGTGCAGCGCGACCAGGTACTTGATGGTGGCGACGATGTCGGCGATCGAGAGCACGCTCTCGTCAAGGCGCCGGTCAAGGCCCAGCTTCTTGTCCACCTTGTAGCGCCCGACCTTGGCCAAGTCGTATCGCTTCGGGTTGAAGTAGAAGTTGTCGATCAGGTTCTGGGCAGCTTCCTCAGTCGGCGGCTCACCCGGACGGATCTTCCGGTAGATGTCGAGCAACGCGTCCTTCTGCGTCTCGATCGTGTCCTTGTCGAGGGTCTGCTCCATCGACGCGTAGCCGGCGAACTCGGCGCGGATCTCCTCAGTCGTCATACCGAGCGCCTTGAGCAGCACGGACACGTGCTGCTTGCGCTTGCGGTCGACGCGGACGCCGACGAAGTCCTTCTTGTCGATCTCGAACTCAAGCCAGGCACCGCGCGAGGGGATGATCTTCGCGACGTAGGTGTCCTTGTCGGTGATCTTGTCGATCGTGCGCTCGAAGTAGACGCCCGGCGAGCGAACGAGCTGCGAGACGACGACACGCTCGGTGCCGTTGATCACGAACGTGCCCTTGTTGGTCATCAAGGGGAAGTCGCCCATGAAGACCGTCTGCGACTTGATCTCGCCGGTGTCGTTGTTCGTGAACTCGGCGGTGACGAAGAGCGGCGCGGCGTAGGTGAAGTCGCGCTCCTTGCACTCGTCCACCGAGTATTTGGGCTCAAAGAACGTCGGCTCCGAGAACGACAGGTTCATCGTCTTCGCGAAGTCTTCGATCGGGCTGATCTCTTCGAAGATCTCCTGCAGTCCGGACTTCAGCACGAGGTCCGCGCGGATCTGACCGCGCTCTTCGAGCCGCTTCTTCCAGATGTCGTTGCCCAGCAGCCAGTCAAATGACTCGGTCTGCAAGGCCAGCAGGTTGGGGACTTCTAGTGGTTCGCGGATCTTGGCGAATGTGACACGGGGAGGTGAGGGAATGCGGTGGGCTGAACGAGAGGTGCGCGAGGCGGCCAAGAGGCGTCCTTCCGAGGCTCGGGCGAGCGCGCATGCCTGACGACCCCTGAGTCACGAAGTGCATGAGCCACGGGTCGGATCGATGGGCAGCGCAAACGTGCAGCATACCTACTGGGCACACTGCTGTCGAACGGGGCATGATCAACGATCTTGTCGAGGGCTCCGACGCCGCAACTGGTGACCCTGACTCCGGGTCAGAAACCATGGCCGCTGCGGAACCAACTCAACTGCCTCGTCCGGTGGACGCCCGGGAAGAATGACGCCTGACCGCTTCGGAGTCAAGCACCGTCGGGGCTGATCTGGGGATGAAAAGCCAAGAACCGCCCGACCGGGCGTCTGCGCGCCGAGGGTCGGACGGTCCCTGGATGCGGCTGTTGGCCGCGGACGTTCTACTTGACGGTGACCGAAGCGCCGGCGGCCTCGAGGGCCTCCTTCGCCTTGTCTGCGGTCTCCTTGTTGACCTTCTCCAGAACGGTCGACGGGGTGCCGTCGACGAGGTCCTTGGCCTCCTTCAGCCCGAGGCTGGTGAGGGTGCGGACCTCCTTGATGACCTGGATCTTCTTCTCTCCGGCGCCATCGAGGATGACGTCGAACTCGTCCTGCTCCTCAGCAGCGGCCTCGCCGCCACCGGCGCGCCACCGGCAGCCGGGGCTGCGGCAACCGCGACAGGAGCCGCGGCGGTGACGCCGAAGGTCTCCTCGAACTCCTTGACGAACTCAGAGAGCTCGAGCAGGGACATTTCCTTGAAGCTCTCGAGCAGGTCCTGCGTGCTTACCTTCGCCATCGTGGCGTTCCTTTCGTGCTGTCGGCGTTACCCGCCGAGCGTGGGACGGGCCTCAGCCCTCGGTGGGTGCCTCGGCGGACGCCTCGGCTTCAGGTGCTTCGTTGGGTGCTTCGTTGGGTGCCTCGGCGGACGCCTCGGCTTCAGGTGCTTCGGCTGGTGCCTCGTCGGCCGGTGCTTCCTCGACCGGTGCTTCGTCCGCGGTCTCCTCGGCGGCCGGAGCAGGCGTGCCCGCTCCACCGGCGAGGATCGACGGATCGGCTTCGGCCTTCTGCCGCAACGCATCGAGCAGGCGTGCCGTCTGCGCGAGCGGCGCCGCGAACAGCGACACCGCGTTGGTCAGCGAGGCCTGCATCGCGCCAGCCAGCTTGGCCAGCAGGACTTCGCGCGACTCGAGGTCGGCGAACTTGGCCAGGTCCTTCGCCGAGATCGGGTTGCCGTCGAGCACGCCGCCCTTGATGATCAGCAGCGGATTCGCCTTGGCGAAGTCGCGCAGGCCCTTGGCCGCCTCGACCGGGTCGCCCTTCACGAAGGCGATCGCCGACGGACCCTGCACAGGTCGTCGAGACCGACGACTCCGGCATCCTTCGCGGCGAGCTTCGTCAGCGTGTTCTTGACGACCGCGTAGTTGACCGATGAGCCAAGCGAACGCCGCAGCTCCTTGAGCTGAGCCACAGTGAGTCCGCGGTACTCGGTCAGCACGGTCGCGGACGACGTGCGGAACTCCTCCGCGAGCTCAGCCACAGCACTGGCCTTGTCGGGCCGGCTCATGGCACTCCTTCCGTTGGGCGCCAGATCCTGGCCCGAGAAACACAAACGCCCCGGCGCAGGCGCACGGGGCGTCGAGACCGACGAGGCCTCTTCCCATTCACCTACGCAGGTCGCCTGAGTGACTCAGGGCCTTCGGCCGTTGCGAACGCAACGACAACCGGCGGTCTTTGGTAGCGGACAGGCTACGGCCTGCCCGCTGACAGTGACAAATCGACACGAATCCAGCAGATGAAACAGATGCAGATAGCGCAGATGAACCAATGGGACAGAGCCTGGATCAGGCGGAGCGGCCTCGTCGGCGAGCAGGTTGCGGGTGCGGTTCGGGTCCACCTGGATGCCAGGGCCCATGGTCGTGCTGAGAACGATCTTGCGGATGTAACGGCCCTTGGCGGCCGACGGCTTGAGCCGCAGCACCTCGTCGAGCGCGGCCGCGTAGTTCTCGACCAACGCGGTCTCATCGAAGCTGGCCTTGCCGATGATGAGGTGCAGATTCGAGTTGCGGTCTACGCGGAACTCGATCTTGCCGCCCTTGATGTCCGTGACTGCCTTGGTGATGTCGGTGGTCACGGTGCCGGTCTTCGGGTTGGGCATCAGACCGCGCGGTCCGAGGACTCGGGCCACCCGGCCGACCTTGCCCATCAGGTCTGGGGTCGCCACGGCCGCGTCGAAGTCGGTCCAGCCCCCGCCGACCCGCTCGATCAGGTCGTCGTCGCCGACGAAGTCGGCGCCAGCGGCGCGCGCCTGCTCCGCGAACTCACCGGTTGCGAAGACGAGCACGCGAACCGTCTTGCCGGTGCCGTGCGGCAGGCTCACCGTGCCGCGGACCATCTGGTCGGCCTTGCGTGGGTCGACACCGAGGCGCATCGCCACCTCGACGGTCGCGTCGAACTTCGTCGGAGATGCCGACTTCGCCAGCCGTACCGCGTCGATCGGGCTGTACACCTCGTCGGCGTCGATGTTCTCGCTGGCCTTCTCATATCCCTTGCTGCGCTTCATTACTGCTCCTCGTTGGCTGGAGTCGTGGTCATGCGGGCTGCGCGGCCCTGCCACGGTCTTGCATTGGATGGTGTGTCGAGTGTGCGCTTGAAGAACGGGTCAGTCGCTGACCGTGATACCCATCGAGCGCGCGGTGCCGGCGATGATCTCCGAGGCGGCGTCAAGGTCGTTGGCGTTGAGGTCGGCCATCTTCGTCTCGGCGATCTCGCGCACCTGAGCCCGCGTGATGTTCGCGACCTTGACCGTGTGCGGGGTCGGCGAGCCCTTCTCGACGCCTGCGGCCTTGAGGATCATCCGAGCAGCCGGCGGCGTCTTGGTGATGAAGTCGAAGGAACGGTCCTCGTAGACGGAGATCTCCACCGGGATGACCTGGCCGCGCTGCGACTCGGTCGCTGCGTTGTAGGCCTTGCAGAACTCCATGATGTTGACGCCGTGCTGACCGAGCGCAGGTCCGACGGGCGGGGCCGGGTTGGCCTGGCCAGCCTGGATCTGCAGCTTGATGACCGCGGCGAGCTTCTTCTTCGGAGGCATGAGAACGATTCCTTGACTTCGATGGTGGTGGGGAAGTGGGCCTAGAGCTTCTGGACCTGGTTGAACGTGAGCTCGACCGGAGTCTCCCGGCCGAAGATCGTGACCAGCACCTTCAGGCGCTGCTGGTCGGGGTTGATCTCGGAGATGGAGGCGGGCAGCGTCGCGAAGGCACCGTCGATGACGGTGACGGACTCGCCGACCTCGAAGTCGATCTCGGTGATGGCCGCTGCGGCGGCCGCGGCCGCTGTCTTGGCCTCGGGCTCGGGCGCGAGGATCCCGACGACCTCGTCGAAGGTCAACGGGGACGGCTGGTGCGAGTGGCCGACGAAACCAGTGACGCCAGGGGTGTTGCGGACCGCGCTCCACGACTCGTCGGTCAGATCCAGGCGGACGAGCACGTACCCGGGGAACTTGTTGCGACGGACCTGCTTGCGCTGGCCGTTCTTGATCTCGGTGACGTCCTCATAGGGCACCTCGACCTGGAAGATGTAGTCCTCCATGTTGAGGGTGTTCACGCGCTTCTCGATCTGCTCGCGCACGCGGTTCTCGTAGCCCGCGTAGGAGTGCACGACGTACCAGTCGCCGGGAAGGGCCCGCATCGCGTCCTTGAACGCCTCGACCGGGTCCTCGATCGTGTCGCCATCCTCGTCGGCGCCACCGTCTTCGCTGCCAGTCTCGTCCGCTGCCGGCGCATCATCGGCCGTGGCCTCGGCCTCGGTCGACCTCGGGCTCGGTGACCTCGGGTTCGGTCACCTCGGGCTCGGTCACCTCGGGCTCGTCCGCGACTTCTGCCTCGACCACCGTTGCCTCGTCGTCGGCCACGACGTCAACTGACTCCACCACGTCAACTGACTCGTCTTCAATCGACGGAGCCTCGACGGACGGAGCCTCAACGGCAGACGACTGCTTCGTCGAGGGCGATCCAGCCTCGGCGAACAGTGGCGAGTCGGTCACGTGCATTCCTCACATCAAACGAATAGGTACCGGTGCGGCAGGGCCGCCGGGGCGATCGGCTAGCCGAAGACCTTCAGGACCAACTTGCCGAACCCGTAGTCCAGCACGGCGACGATGCCCATAAGGACACCCACGAACACGATGACAACCGTCGTGTAGGTGACCAGTTCCTTGCGGGTAGGCCAGACGACCTTGCGCAGCTCACTGACGACCTGCCGGTAGTAGAGGCCCATGCGCGCGAACATGCTGGGCTTCTTCGGCGCGGCAGACTTTCGCCCGCGCTCAGGGGTTGCGGTGGCTCCGCGACTCTCAGCCACTCGTCCTCACCTCAGTCATCGTGTCCTGCTCGTATGGTCCGGTCTAGTCGAAGGCGCAGGGGCGACAGGACTTGAACCTGCAACCTTCGGTTTTGGAGACCGACGCTCTGCCAGTTGAGCCACGCCCCTCCGGCAGATCGTCGCCCAGCGCCTCACGCCCCCGCGGGCCTTGTTCGGACCGATGCTGGGCAGGCTGGCGCAGGGGCGGCAAGCCGCCAGACGCCCGAGTGTAAGGGGTGGCTCGGCCTCGCGTCGAACCGCGATCCGGCTCACTGCGGGGCCGCGACCCATGGACCACGTTGCTGCCACGCGATGGGACGATAGAGCCATGAGCGCCCCACATCCACGCGTGTCCCACCGGATCGGATCGATCTCGGAGTCGGCGACCCTCGCCGTCGACGCCAAGGCGAAAGCTCTGCAAGCGGCCGGTCGCGCGGTAGTGGTCTTCGGCGCCGGCGAGCCGGACTTCCCGACGCCCGACTACATCATCGAGGCTGCGATCGAAGCCGCCCGCCTGCCGCGCAACCACCACTACACCCCGGCCGGTGGGACGCCAGAGTTGAAGGCCGCCATCGCCACGAAGACGTTGCGCGACTCGGGATTTCAGGTCGAGCCGAGCCAGGTGCTCGTCACGAACGGTGGCAAGCACGCGCTCTACAACACCTTTGCGACGCTGCTGGACCCAGGAGATGAGGCGTTACTCCCCGCTCCCTACTGGACCACCTACCCCGAGTCCATCCGACTGGCCGGCGGGGTCCCGGTCGAGGTCATGACCGACGAGACAACCGGTTACCGCGCAAGCATCGAGGCCCTTGAGGCTGCGACGACCGAGCGCACGAAGTTGCTCGTCTTCGTTTCGCCCTCGAACCCGACCGGTGCCGTCTACTCCCCCGAGCAGGTCCGCGCGATCGGGGAATGGGCCAACGAGCGAGGACTGTGGGTCGTCACCGACGAGATCTACGAACACCTCGTCTACGGCGACGCCCGTTTCGCTTCGATGCCGACGCTGGTACCCGAACTCGCAGACCGTTGTGTCGTCGTCAACGGTGTGGCTAAGACCTACGCGATGACCGGCTGGCGGGTGGGCTGGATGATCGGCCCGCTGGATGTCATCAAGGCCGCAACGAATTTGCAGTCGCACGCCACGTCCAACGTGGCCAACGTCTCCCAAGCGGCCGCACTCGCTGCAGTCTCCGGCGATCTGTCCGCGGTTGCCGAGATGCGGACTGCGTTCGACCGTCGTCGCCTGCAGATGACCGCGATGCTCAACGAGATCGACGGTGTCGAGTGCCCGACACCCGAAGGCGCCTTCTACTGCTACCCGTCGGTGAAGGGCTTGCTAGGTCTGGACATTCGCGGTCACCGACCGACCACATCGACCGAGTTGTGTGAGGTCATGCTCGACGAGGCGGAGGTCGCCGCCGTTCCGGGTGAAGCATTTGGCACCCCTGGGTACGTGCGCTTGTCCTACGCGCTCAGCGACGAGGACTTGATCGAAGGCGTCTCGCGACTGCAGAAGCTCTTCGCCGACGCGCGCTAGCTGCTGCTGGGGCGACTAGAGCTCGCAACCGACCAGAATCGGCTCAGGCGAGAGGTCTACGCGGTACTTGTCGCGGACTCCTGCCCGAATCTCGCGCGCGAGCGCCAGGACATCTTTGGTGGTCGCGCGACCGCGATTGGTGATGGCCAGCGCGTGCTTGGCCGACAGTTGCGCCTGTCCGGTACCGAAGCCGCGCGCAAAGCCAGCATGTTCGATGAGCCACGCCGCAGATGACTTCACTGTGCCGTCGACCTGCGGCCATCGCGGCGCATCCGGAGGCAACTGTGACGAGGTCGCCAGGTCCAACAACGGATTGACGAAGAACGAGCCGGCGCTCCAGGTGTCGTGGTCGGACGCGTCGAGCACCATGCCCTTCGACGCCCGAAGTTCAAGCACGACGCGCATCACGTCAGCAAGTGGCGCACGCCCACCGCTTTGAACCTTCAGCGCATTCGACACCTGCTCGTACCGAAGCGGCTGCGAGTGGGCGTCCTTACGCAGCGTGAAGTCGACGTCGAGCACGATCCAACGGGGATTGCGACGGAACATGCTGGTGCGGTAACCGAACTCGCACTGCGCACTGGAGTACGTGCGGATCGCACCTAGTCGCCGATCCCACACCCGCAACGACGTGACGACCGACGCGACCTCTTGGCCATACGCGCCAACGTTCTGCACGGGAGTCGCACCGACCGTGCCCGGAATTCCGGCTAGGCACTCGATGCCTGACCAATTCTCCTCGACCGCGCGGGCGACGAACTTGTCCCAGGGTTCCCCAGCCGCAACCCGCACGACGACATCGCCTTCGGCGTCACCGATCCGCGGCTCGATCCCACGATTCATGATGTGCAGCAACGTGCCATCGAAGCCATCATCGGATACGACGAGGTTCGAACCCGATCCCAGTGCGAACATCGCCTCATCGTGCGCATCGACTTCGGTCGCAACCTCAACGATGTCCTCAGTAGTCGTCACCTCGACCAGCCGCCGCGCCGGACCGCCCACGCGCAGCGTGGTCTGGCCAGCGAGCAGCACGTCAAAGCGTTCGCGCACGTGCTCACCCTAGGCGGGCGAGGAGACCTCAAGTGCGCCCGAAGCGGCGGTGTCGATGGTGGTCGTCTCAGGCTCGTTGGCGTGAACAGCGCCAGGGCGTCGACGCGGGATCAGCAGCGCGACAACTGCTCCCACAAGAACCACGGCCGTACCAACCCACACCGCTGCAGACACTCCGTTGACGAAGTTTTGGGCACTCGTGTACCCACCGCGCGCGGAGAACACTGATGCAAGCACCGATACGCCGAACACACCGCCGATCTCGCGCAGCGCGTTGTTGGTGCCTGACGCGACACCCTCCATCGACTTGGGAACCGAGCCGAGCACGACGTTGGCAACTGGCACGTAGAACAGCGCCATGCCGATGCCAGACACGATGAAGGCAGGAACCATCGTCGAGTAAGCCGTGTCGACCGTGAGGTGCGCGGCCAACCAGCCGAGGCCAAGGCCTTGCAGCAGCAGACCTGCGATGAGCAACGGGCGCCCGCCGATTCGGTCCGACAACGGTCCGGCAATAGGAGCAACGAGCAGTGGCATCGCCGTCCACGGCAAGGTCCTCAAGCCAGCCTCGAACGGACTCAAACCCTGAACCGTCTGCATGTACTGCGCCAGCAGGAAGATGGAGCCGAACATCCCGAAGCTGAAGAAAACGCTGGCGACGTTGGTGGCACTGAAGCCACGACCACGGAACAAGTCCAACGGCAGCATCGGCGAAGGCGTGCGCATCTCCCAGAGCACGAAGGCCCCGAGCATCACGGCGCCACCAACGAACGACGCAATGATGTGCGGCGACGTCCACCCGTCGGTGTTCGCGCGCACGAGGCCGAAGACGATGCCGAACAGCCCGAGCGAGGCGAGCACGACACCGATGATGTCGAGCGGAAGATGACTGCGCTCTGCACGTCCTGGCGAGAGCCGAGTCGCGGCGAGCGGAATCATGATCAGGCCGATGGGCACGTTGATCCAGAAGATCCACTGCCAAGTGCCGAGATCCACCACGGCCCCACCAATCAGCGGCCCGGCTGCGACTGCGAGACCGCTGACGGCACCCCAGACACCCAGTGCGGCGCCCCGTCGCTCAGCTGGCACTGCCGCACTGAGCATGGTCAAGGTCAACGGCAGGATCAACGCGCCACCGATGCCCTGCACCGCACGAGCGGCAACGAGTTCGCCAGCCGTGGTCGACAGCGCTGCCGCCGCAGACGCGAGGGTGAAGAGCACGAGGCCGAGGGTCAGAATCCGGCGACGGCCGTAGCGCTCACCGAGAGTCGCGCCGGTCAGCAGGAAGACACCGAAGGTCAACGTGTAGGCGTTGACCGTCCACTCGAGGTCGGCGAGCGAGGCATGCAGTTCTCTGCGAATGACAGGCAACGCCATGGTCACGACGAGGTTGTCCAACGAGACCATGAAGGCCGCCACAGACGTGACGACGAAGGTCCAGAAAACCGTGCGGTTGCCGTGCGAGTGCGAGGGCATTGCTGCGGGTGCTGCCTGGGTGTTGGTACTCATGCCATCTCCTCGCGCGTTAGTGGGTGTCACTAACTTCTTGATGGGACGCGACGTCGTCTAGGTGTTGCGGGGGAACGCAGTCGACCGCCCATTGCTGGCCCAGGGCCGGCAGGTCCATCGCGGCAATGACGTTGAACAGCATCCCCATGGCAAAGAAGTTGCGCAGGGTCTCGGCGTCCGCGCCCGAGCGTTCCTCGACCACCGCCCAGAGCCGACCGAAACCACGTTGGGCAACAGCGCGCACCTCGGGGTCATCGCACGCCGCATAGCAATGCATCTGATGCATCAGCAGTTCGCGATTGCCAAGAAAGGCGCCGTAGGACCAGCCCATCGAGTCCAGGGCGGCTTCACCGGTCAAGCCTTCGGCAGCCTCGATGAACGTGTTTGCGACCAGGTCGAAGACGCGCTCGCAGGAGGCTAGGAACAGTGCCTTCTTGCTGGGGTAGAGCCGGAAAAGGTAGGGCTGGCTGATCCCGGCCCGGTCGGCGATGTCCTCGGTGGAGGTCCCGGCCAGCCCGCGCTGGGCGAACTCCGGGACGGCAGCCTCGAGCACCTTGATCCGCCGTTGTTCGGCGCTCATTCGGGTCTTGGTCGTGGCCACGGCGATTAAGTTAGTGATGACTCACTTACCTGTCAAGCCCGCGTGGCAGGTGGCCGGGAATTCGGATTTTTGCGCGGGACCTCGGCCCGGATCAGGCGCGGCGGACGATGGCGCGCGTGCCGCCGAGAATCCGCTGGCCCTCGCAGGTCACGGTGAGATCCACCCGCACCGTGCCGCCGGCCTCATCGATCTCCTTGACCACGCCTTCGACCAGCACGGTTGCGCCCTCATCGTTGTCAGGAACGATCACCGGGCGGGTGAATCTCGCGCTGAAATCGAGCACCGCTGAGGGGTCCCCCACCCAGCTCGTGACGACCGAGCCAGTGAGCGCGAGCGTCAACATGCCGTGCCCGATCACGCCAGGAAGGCCGACCTCGTGGGCAAGTCGGTCACTCCAGTGGATGACGTTGAAATCCCCAGAGGCACCCGCGTATCTCACGAGGGTCTCGCGGGTGATGGTGAAGGACGTCGTAGGCAACTGGGTGCCGACCTCCACCCGCGACCAGTCAAGGGTCGCGGTCATGCCACTGCCTCGGCCTCATCGGCGAGCTCATCAGATTCTTCGGCCGCAGCCGCTTCCACCGAACGCACGACCAGTGTCGCAGTCACCGTGCTGATCGAGGTGCCGAGCCCGTGCTCGGTGACCTCAGTGCGCAACGTCAGGATGTCGCTGTCCCCCAACGCTCGGATCGCGTCGATCGTGACGACACAGTGCAAAACCTGCCCCGGACAGACCGGGATGTGGTGAAGGAATCGTTGGTCACCATGCACGACGTGGCTGAAATCCAGACCCAAGCCCTCAACGACTATGAGGCACGCTCGGATGGTGATGACGGCGAGAAAGGTGGGCGGGGCCACGACATCGGTCAGCCCGAAAGCGCGCGCAGTATCCGGGTCGGAATAGGCGGGGTTCTCGTCGCCGATAGCAGCCGCGAGCTCGCGGATCTTCTCCCGGGAGACCTCATAGGGCTCGACCGGTTCGTAGGACGTGCCGACGAGCGAAGGGTCAAGGGCCATCGTCGGCTGGGCTGCTAGGTCTGCCGCGCGGGATTAACGAGTCTCGCGGTGCGCCGTGTGCAAGTTGCAGTTCGGGCAGAACTTCTTCATCTCAAGGCGGTCTGGATCGTTTCGACGGTTCTTCTTGGTGATGTAGTTGCGGTGCTTGCACTCAACGCATGCCAGCGTGATCTTCGGACGAACGTCAGTGGCTGCCACGGGAGTGCCCTTTCGAAATGATGGAAACCCAAGGATACCGGACCTCGCGGCACGCCTGACCCACGCGATCCGGACGTAGCGGTGGCCGGACTTGAACCGGCGACACAGCGATTATGAGCCGCTTGCTCTACCAGGCTGAGCTACACCGCCGCGGCCCCCGTCACGAGCGTCGAACCGACGCAGGCGACGAGTACCAGAGCCCCTTTACGGAATCGAACCGTAGACCTTCTCCTTACCATGGAGACGCTCTGCCGACTGAGCTAAAGGGGCGAGCGAGCGCACAGCGTACACAAGGCGCGGTACCCCACCTAAAGTCGCGCCACTCGACCCGCGGTCAGGCCACCAATCGCCGACTCGCCCTAGCCGGCCCGACTGGGGCAAGGTGGTCAGATGGCCTGGACCGACGACGACATCCCCGACCTCACCGGACGCACCGCGATAGTGACCGGAGCGAACGGCGGCTTGGGCCGCTGGTTGTGTCAATCGCTTGCAGAGCATGGGGCACGGGTCGTCATGGCGTGCCGCAACCTGTCCAAGGGCGAGCAGGTCGCGGCTGAGATCCGCGCGCAGACGTCCGGCGGTAGAGCTTGAGGTACGTGCACTCGACGTGTCCGATCTGGCATCCGTGCACGCATTTGCAGATGACTGGGGTGGCGCCCCGGTCGACATCCTCATCAACAACGCCGGTGTGATGGCCACGCCGAGGCGGCAGACCGTTGACGGCTTTGAACTGCAGATGGGCACGAACTACTTCGGCGCGTACGCACTCACCGGACTCTTGCTGCCCGCGCTGAGCGCCGCACCGGAGGCGCGAGTCGTCGCGATGAGCAGCATCGCGGCCTTCAACGGCGGGATCAACCTGACCGATCTCAACTCGCGGCGCCGTTACCGGAAGTGGACCGTGTACTCGCAGTCCAAACTCGCTGATGCGGTCTTTGCCAACGAGTTCGAGCGCCGCGCCCGCGCGGCGCACTTGCCGCTCATCAGCCTCAGCGCCCATCCCGGTTACACCGCGACGAACCTGCAGGCCGTCGGGCCGCAGATGTCGGGCAGCGCGATAGGCGCGCAGTTCTGGGCCGCCACGAACAAGTTCTTCGGACAGAGCGCGCGGGCCGGATCCTGGCCAGCGCTCTACGCCGCGGCCGCACCGGACGTGATGGGCGGGCTGCTCATCGGTCCGGACGGGCTTCGGGGTCTGCGCGGGCACCCCCGAATCGTGAAGGCACCGCCGCCCGCATTGGACCCCGTGCTTGGCCGCCTGCTGTGGGACGAGACGGCCCGACTGACCGGCGTGGATTTCGGACTCGCCGAGGCTCCACCCCCTCGTTGAACCGCCCTTCTTTGCCACCGCAAAGCACAAGGGGCGCACCCGAAACGGAGGCGCCCCTCGTGTGGTGGCAGGTGAAGGATTCGAACCTTCGAAGGCAAAGCCGACGGATTTACAGTCCGCTCCCATTGGCCGCTCGGGCAACCTGCCTGGACGTGGCGGCCTGGCCGCTCGACGTGTTGGGGAAGGATAGCGCAGCAGACACCGACCGATTCGGGCCCAAGGAGCGTCATGGCTGACTCGTCGTTCGACATCGTGAACAAGATCGACAGGCAGGAGATCGACAACGCGTTGAACCAAGCGGCCAAGGAGATCTCCCAGCGATACGACTTCAAGAACGTCGGCGCGAGCATCGCGTGGTCGGGCGAATCCATCGAGCTGGAAGCGAACAGCGACGAGCGGGTGAAGGCCGTCCTCGACGTCTTCAAGGAGAAGCTCGTCAAGCGCGGGGTGTCATTGAAGAGCCTCGATGCGGGCGAGCCGCGGGTGTCGGGCAAGGAGTACAAGCTGACCGTCGCACTAAAGCAGGGCATCAGTCAGGACCAGGCGAAGAAGCTCTCGAAGCTAATCCGTGACGAGGGTCCTAAGGCCGTCAAGGCGCAGATCCAGGGCGAGGAACTTCGGGTGACGTCGAAGTCGCGCGACGACCTACAGGCGGTCATCGCGTTGGTGAAGGGTGCCGACCTCGACTTCGCGGTGCAGTTCGTCAACTACCGCTGATTCACCAACCAGGAAGACACTTCCTCGACCCATTCAGAATTGCCGCAGCATCGTCTGTCGGTTGAGGACAACCCTGCGAAGTTTGTGAAGGGTTGGCTGGTTGAAGGGCAGATCCCCAAGCCCGTCGATCCACAAGTCAACCGCGTCGGCGACGCGTAGCACCACGGACTGCGCGGCACGTGGGCGCACTCCCAAAAACTCGCCAAGCGCAACAATGCGCTTGCCTGAAATGGCTCCCGTGTCCGACCCGCCCAGAGTCAACGCCATGGTGGTATCTCCGTAGGGCTGAGAACTGGGGAGGTCATACGAGGGCGACGGTTGCCACCTGCCCGAGCGGTCCTGCATGACCGCGAAGTTCTTTGCGTGCGCATCCCCGTTTGCCGTTACAGCCGCGAATGCAATCCGAGAAAGGAATTCGGCGGCCGCTGGGAGCGGCGCCTCGCAGGTCCTGCACAGCGCAGCCAGAACTTCCTCGGTGCTGACCCGATATTTAGCTTCGGGGTACAGCCCCATCACCTGGCAGCCGTCTTCAACCGCAAATCGAGCTGTAGCACCGTGAGTCAAGGACCGATCGAATCGCGTGATCGCCAACCCCGCCTCACCGTCGATGTCGCGCACGAGCTCGGACTGCACGGTCGCAATGCCGGTAAGGCGAGACGCCGCCAGGAAGAAGGATTCGTTCTCCACGAGGTGTGCAAACTCTCGAGGATTGAGCTTGAGGATGAAGTCCTTGCCGTCAGCCCGCACAGGGAAGCTCAGCATCGCCGCGCTTAGCTTGTCCTGGACGCCCGGAAGCCCAACCCGATCCACGACGATGTCGAGCTCCGCCAATAACTGGGAGAAGCGAAGGTCGCTGAATGATCCGCCCTGCGCGACAGCGCGTTCGCGGTCTGGCTCCTGACCCTCTGGAACGACCTGGACATCGCCCACCGTGTCCGTGCCGATCCCGAGCAGCAACGTGAGTTCATCATCCGCCGAGGTCTTGGTCCCACGCCTGAGCGCTCCAAGGCGGCGACCTTCTGGCAACAGACCCGCGAAGAAGGCCGGCACCGATCCCGCCGCAGTGATTACCGGATCTGACGTCACGGGCAAGGTAGTCGCGACGGCGGGGCCACCGTTCTCTATCCAGTCACGCGTGTACGCGAATGAAACGAGGCCACCGGGCTGCCGAATCAGGGTGGCTGCCAAGGCATGCGACTTGTAGACGTCTGCCCGCTGGATCTGGTTGAGCAAGGCGAGTCCGGATCCCACTGCGCCCTCAGTCATGGATAGTGCGTCCCCTTGCGGCGCCCGAACTCAGCCCGTATAGGTGCGCGACGTCATCGTCGGCCTCAACGAAATTGAGGGCACCGCGAGCCAGTACTAAGTGCAACCCGAGGGCCTCCAAGAGAGCCAACAAACGAGCAAGGCTGATCTCGGTGTGTCCGGCCTCGACCGTGTGCACCAGTCGATCTGAAACTCCCGTCAAATTCGCCAGTTCAAGTTGAGTCAGACCTAATTCATGTCGCCTGGCGGCCACCACGGCCGCCAGGGTGCCGCGCACGCGCGCGCGATCAGCGACGCTCGCCCGGGACTGTCGTTTTGATGGCATCTCACCGCCCCTATCCGAAGTATTCTTCGACTTTAACGTCGATGAGTGGTCTCAGTTGACCCAATTCGACATAACTCGAAGAATAATTCAGATTAGTACCCAAGGCTGGCCGTAATCAAGGGCTTCCAGACTATTTACGAAATATTTATCCGATTCGTCAGCGGGTGTAGCCGGCCATCTCCTCGAGCCGCGAGATGCGCTCGGGGATCGGCGGGTGGGTCGAGAACAGTTTGGCCATCCCGGCGCCGCTGAACGGGTTGACGATCATCATCGCGCTCGTGGTCTGCAGCTCAGGTGTCTGGACCAGCGGCTTGGCCGCAGCGCCCGCTTCAAGCTTGCGCAGCGCACTGGCCAGCGCCATCGGGTCGCCGGTGAGCTTCGCGCCGGACTCGTCGGCCTGATACTCCCGCGAGCGGCTGATCGCCAACTGGATGATGGTCGCCGCGATCGGTCCCAAGATGATGATGAGCAGCCCACCGAGGGGGTTGTCCCTCCGGTTGCCACCGCCCCCACCGCCAAAGATCTGGGCGAGAAACGCGAAACGGGTCAGGAAGAGCACCACGCTCGCGATGGTCGCCGCCACCGAGGCAATGAGGATGTCGCGGTTGTAGACGTGCGAGAGCTCGTGCCCGAGCACGCCGCGCAGCTCCTTCTCGTCGAGCAGCGTCATGATCCCCTGGGTGCAGCAGACCGCGGCGTGCTCCGGGTTGCGGCCGGTGGCGAACGCGTTCGGCGCATCCGTAGGCGAGACATATAGCCCCGGCATGGGTTGCCCAGCCTGGGTCGAGAGGTCGCGAACGATCCGGTACAACGCTGGCTGCTCTGCCTCGGTCACGGGGACGGCGCGCATCGACCGCAACGCGATCTTGTCGCTGTAGAAGTAGGCGAAGCCGTTGGTCGCCAGCGCCAGGGCGAGACCGATAACGAGCCCGGTGGTGCCGCCGAGCCAGCCGCCGACCAGGATCAGCAGCAGCGACAAGCAGCCAAGAAGAACGACGGTTTTCAACCCGTTGCGGAAATGCACCAGGACTCCTCGGTCGACGATCAGGTCTCGCTGGCTCCAGTATCCCCAGTTTCGCTGGAAGAAACCTGAGACAGCCAGGCCTCCAGCTGCGGTCCGTCCTGGGTGAGGTCCCGCCGTCCCGGAGCGGCGTAGGCGAAGGCCGGCGCCCAGTACAAGGCGTCAAACGGACAGACGTCGACGCAGATTCCGCAGTACATGCACAACGAGAAATCCAGGACGAAGCGATCAAGGACATTGATCGAACGAGGTCGGCCGTGCGGCGTCGTGGGAGCCTGGGTCTCTTGGTGCGAATCGAGGTCGATGCACCAGTCCGGGCACTCGCGGACGCAGAGCATGCATGAGGTGCAGGCCTCCTGCGCAAGAGCGATCACCCCGCGAGCGCGCGGGGCCAACTCAGCCGCGCCCGCGTCCCATGCAGCGCTCATCGCCGATCCTTCGCCGGGTCCTTGATGCCGGGCCATTCGATCTCGTTGCGCGCAGTGAGCGCGAAGTCCTTGCGCAGCGGATGTCCCGCAAAGCCCTCGGCAAGCAGCAGGTGAGACGGGTCCGGATGCCCCTCGAAAACCACGCCGAACATCTCCGCGGTCTCGCGCTCGTGCCACGCCGCACCGGCGAAGAGGTCGCTGATGCTGGCGATGCTTGGTGTTGACACAGGCAACGAGGTGCGCAGCAACAGGTCGCGCAGCGGATCGGTCGCGGATGGATCGCTCGCGGATGGATCGCTCGCGGATGGATCGCTTGGCTGCAGCGACAACAGGTGCACGACGATGTCGATGCCCTCGGCCTCGTTGTCCACCGCGGTAAGGAAGTCGAAGTAGGTGAAGCCGTCATCGCGCGCTTGCAAGACGGCGTTGTGCCAGTTCGCAGCTGGTGTGTCGATGCGTGGTGGCCCGAATCCAGTTGGCAAGCGCGGCGCGGCACCGGGCGTCATGCGCCTGCCGCCATCTTCTTGCGCAGCACCCGTAGTCCGTCCAGCAGCGCCTCTGGCCGGGGCGGACACCCCGGCACGTACACGTCGACCGGGATCAATGAGTCCACGCCATTCACCACGGAGTAGGAGTCCCAGTAAGGACCACCGGAGTTGGAGCAGGCACCGAATGACACGACCCGACGGGGTTCGGGCATCCGTTCATAGAGCGCGACGACGGCCGGCGCCATGGGCCCGGTGACCGTGCCCGAGATGACCAGGACGTTGGCGGCATCAGGTCCCGGAGCGTAGGCCGAGACCACTCCCAGTTCGTCGAGACCGGCCCGCGCCATCGCGGCGGCGTGGAACTCGACCGCGCAACACGCCAGGCCGACATCGAACAACCACAGCCGAATCGGATCGGGCGAGCCATCAGTCCCGACATCGACGACGACGGCCGAGTGGGCCGAAGGTCCCATGTCGGATGGCCTTTCGGGCCTGGGACCGGCGTGGTCAGGCGGGGACAATGGAGCCGTCGTGTGCGTGCCAAAGCCTGTCTGATCCATCACGCCTCCCGCTCGGGCAGCGTAGTGAGGCGGGCGCACTCGACTAGGCTGGGCTCGTCATACAGGCGATTTGGAGAGCGTGAAGTGAGCAAGCAGGTCGTCCAACTCGACCGAGTGATCATCAGGTTTGCGGGCGACTCCGGCGACGGGATGCAGCTCACAGGTGATCGCTTCACCTCCGAGACCGCGGCGTTCGGCAATGACCTCTCGACCCTGCCGAACTTCCCGGCCGAGATCCGTGCCCCAGCCGGCACCCTCCCCGGCGTCTCGAGTTTCCAGTTGCACTTCGCCGACTTCGACATCATGACGCCGGGTGATGCCCCCAACGTTCTGGTCGCGATGAACCCGGCCGCGCTGAAAGCCAACATCGGCGATGTCCCGCGCGGTGGCGACCTGATCGTCAACACCGACGAGTTCAGCACCCGCGCCCTGGCCAAGCTCGGCTACGAGAGCAACCCGCTCGAAGACGGCTCGCTCGAGGCCTACAACGTTCACCCGATCGCCCTCACATCGATGACGGTTGAGGCGCTGAAGGGTTTCGACATCTCCAAGAAGGACGCCGAGCGCGCGAAGAACATGTTCGCCCTCGGCCTCTTGTGCTGGCTCTACAACCGGCCAACCGAGGGCACGATCACGTTCCTCGAGTCGAAGTTCGGCAAGAAGCCCGAGATCTTGGCGTCGAACATCGCCGCCTTCCGCGCGGGCCACGCGTTCGGCGAGACCACCGAGGACTTCTCGGTGACCTACGAGGTCAAGCCCGCGCCGATGAAGGCTGGCACCTACCGCAACATCTCCGGCAACCTCGCCCTGGCATATGGCCTGGTCGCAGCGTCCGTGCAGACCAAGCTTCCGCTGTATCTGGGCAGCTACCCGATCACGCCAGCCTCTGATGTGCTGCACGAGCTGAGCAAGCACAAGCGCTTCGGCGTGCGCACCTTCCAGGCCGAGGACGAGATCGCGGGCATCGGTGCGGCGCTCGGTGCGTCCTTCGGTGGCGCGCTCGGTGTGACGACGACGAGTGGTCCCGGTGTCGCGTTGAAGAGCGAGACCATCGGTCTGGCCGTGTCGCTGGAGCTTCCGCTCATCATCTGTGACATCCAACGAGGCGGACCATCGACTGGTCTGCCGACCAAGACCGAGCAGTCCGACCTGCTGCAAGCGATGTTCGGCCGCAACGGCGAGGCACCGGTGCCGATCATCGCGCCGCGCTCGCCATCAGACTGCTTCGACGCCGCGATCGAAGCGGCGCGGATCGCGACGAAGTACCGCACGCCGGTGTTCCTGCTCAGCGACGGCTACCTGGCAAACGGGTCTGAGCCGTGGCGGGTGCCGGACGTCACGACGCTGCCGGAGATCCCGGTCGAGTTCGCGACCGAGCCCAACCACGGCGAGGAGTTCTGGCCGTACCTGCGCGACCCCGAGACGTTGGCTCGTCCCTGGGCCGTGCCCGGCACCGCCGGACTAGAGCACCGGATCGGTGGCATCGAGAAGGCCGACGGCATCGGGACGATCTCCTACGACCCGGCCAACCACGACTTCATGGTGCGCACCAGGCAGGCGAAGATCGACGGCATCGCGCACGACATCCCCGAGCTCGAGGTCGATGACCCATCGGGGCAGGCGCGCGTGCTGGTCCTCGGCTGGGGCTCGACGTACGGACCGATCGGTGCCGGCTGCCGACGCGTGCGCAACAAGGATCTCAACGTCGCGCAGGCCCACCTGCGCCACCTCAATCCCTTCCCGGCCAACATCGCCGAGGTGCTGCGCCGTTACGACCGCGTGCTGATCCCGGAGATGAACCTCGGCCAGCTGGCCCTGCTCATCCGCGGCAAGTTCCTGGTCGACGCCATCAGCTACAACCAGGTCCGCGGGCTGCCGTTCAAGGCAGAAGAGCTCGCCGGTGTCATCGAGGACGTGATCGCGCATGTCTGAGCAGCTGCACTCACTGCGGCTGGTGCCCAAGGCCGACGCACTGCAGACGGCCAAGGAGTTCAAGACCGACCAAGAGGTTCGCTGGTGCCCCGGTTGCGGCGACTACGCGATCCTCGCCGCGGTCCAGGGCTTCTTGCCCGAGCTCGGTCTGCGTCGCGAGAACATCGTCTTCGTCTCCGGCATCGGTTGCTCCTCGCGCTTCCCGTACTACATGGATACCTACGGCATGCACTCGATCCACGGTCGTGCGCCGGCGATCGCGACCGGGCTTGCGACCTCGCGTCCGGACCTGTCTGTGTGGGTCGTCACGGGCGACGGCGACTCGCTCTCGATCGGTGGCAACCACCTGATCCACGCGCTGCGCCGCAACGTGAATCTCAAGATCCTGCTCTTCAACAACCGGATCTACGGCTTGACCAAGGGCCAGTACTCGCCGACGTCCGAGATGGGCAAGATCACGAAGTCGACGCCGATGGGGTCGTTGGACGCGCCGTTCAACCCCGTGTCGTTGGCACTCGGTGCAGAGGCCACGTTCGTTGCACGCACGATCGACTCCGACCGCAAGCACCTGACCGAGGTGCTGCGCCAGGCGGCTGCACATGAGGGCACCGCGTTGGTCGAGATCTATCAGAACTGCAACATCTTCAACGACGGCGCCTTTGAACCGCTGAAGGACGCCGACCGTCGCGACGACGTGACGATCAGGCTTCAACACGGCGAGCCAATCCGCTTCGGTTCGCAGAATCAGTTCGCGGTGATTCGGGCCAACGATGGAACCATTCAGGTCGCGCCGTCTGCCGAGGTCAGCGACGACCGGGTGCTGGTTCACGATGCGCACGCCGCGGACCCCGGCGTCGCGTTTTCACTGTCCCGCCTGTCCGACCAGGTGACCCTTGATCGCACCCCGATCGGTGTCTTCCGCGATGTGCAGCGCCCTACCTACGACGCATTGATGGCCGAGCAGCTCGAGACGGCAGTGGCGACTGCTGGACCCGGCGACCTGGCTGCGCTTGTCGCAGGCAACGACACCTGGACGATCGGCTAGTCGAAGAGCTCGTGAGTCCTGAGTTCGACGCGTATGTGCTGAGCGCGGACAAGTCCATGGTCGACCTCGACCGGGTCGAACGTTGGCTTTCGATCGAGTCGTATTGGGCAGCGGGACGACCGCGCGATGTGATCGAGCGTTCACTTGCCAACTCGTTCGTCATGGGCGCGTACGACCGCAATGGAGTGCAGGTCGGGATCACGCGCGCGGTCACTGACCACGCGACGTTCGCCTGGATCTGCGATGTCTACGTCGATTCCGACCATCGTGGCCACGGACTGGGTCAGCGACTCGTCGATGCGACGATCAGCGCTCTGCGCGAAGACGGGATCTACCGCTTCCTGCTTGCCACGCGAGATGCGCACGGCGTGTACGCGAAGGTCGGATTCTCGTCGATGAAGGGCGCCTGGCGATGGATGGAGATCGATGGCCGGGAGAGCCGCGCGGCGTTGTCGGATGAGCCGCCGCCCGGCTTTGTGCCATTCGATTAAGACCCACTGGCTCAGGTAGCGTCGCGGCATGACGCCGACGCAGCGCGGGTTCGTGACCGCGACTGCGGCCTACCTGTTGTGGGGCTTGTTCCCGCTGTACTTCCACCTGTTGGTGGGCACCGGCGCCATCGAGATCCTGGCCAACCGGATCCTCTGGTCGTTGGTCTTCTACTTGATCGTCTTGGCCTTTCAGCGTCACTGGGCCTGGATCTGGCTGCGACTGCGTGAGCCACGAACGCTTGGGCTGCTCGTTGCAGGAGCGCTCTTCCTCGGCGTCAACTGGGGCGTTTACACCTGGGCAGTCACGCACGACCACGTCGTCGACGGCGCGCTTGGCTACTTCATCAATCCGCTGATCACCGTGGTGCTGGGCGTAGTCGTGCTGCGCGAGCGACTTCGTCGGGCGCAGTGGCTAGCCGTGGGTGTCGCGGTCATCGGCGTGCTCGTGCTGATCTTCGGTTACGGCCAAGTGCCGTGGGTGGCGTTCGTGGTGTCCTCGACGTTTGCCATGTACGGCTTCATCAAGAAGCAAGTTGGCATTCCCGCGATCGAGAGCACCACTGCGGAGAGCGCGATCCTGATCGTGCCAGCCGTGATCGTGCTCATTTCTCAGTCGCACACGGCGGGCGCGTTTGGGCACTCCGATCTGAAGACGACGTTGTTGCTGATCGGCGCGGGCCCGGTCACGGCCGTCGCGCTGTTGCTGTTCGGTACTGGTGCACAGCTCGTGCCGTTGACGACGATGGGTTTGCTGCAATACATCACGCCGATCCTGCAGTTCCTGTGCGGCGTGCTGATCCTCGGTGAATCGCTGCCAGCGATGCGGTTGGTGGGATTCCTGATCGTCTGGATCGCGTTGGCGATCTTCATCGTCGACAGCGTGCTCGCGTCGCGCAGAGGTCGCGCGATCGAGCAACTACCCAGTCCGAGTAACGACCAGATCGCACAAAGCTTCTAGCGCATCGCGCGCAGGAACTTCGGGCAGGTCCTGCAGCGTCGCGCGCGCCTCGTCGGCCCAGCGTGCGACCTCGGCCCGGGCCCGATCCACCGCGGGATGTTCCTGCAGCAACTTCAGGGCTTCCGCGTGCGGCTCGTCGTCGCTGAGGTCACCGGCGAGAAGCTCGCGCAGCCGGATCGAGTCCGCATCGGCTTCGTCGCCGGCCAGCGCGTAAAGGACCGGGAGTGTGGCGACTCCTTCGCGCAGGTCAGTCCCAGGAGTCTTGCCCGACTCGTCGCTGCCACTGGCGACGTCGAGGATGTCGTCGGAGAGCTGGAAGGCCACCCCGATCAGCTCGCCGTATCGGGCGAGGACATCTGCGATCTCAGGCGAGGCGCCCGAAGTCATCGCGCCGAAGCGGGCAGAAGTCGCGATCAACGACGCGGTCTTGTCCGATACGACCCGCAGATAGTGGTCGAGCCGATCCTCGTCACCCGCGCCGACCGTTTCAAGGATCTGGCCGGTGACGAGCCGCTCGAAGGTGCGGGCCTGGATACGTACGGCGTCTGGGCCCAAGTCCGCGAGGATGTCCGACGCGCGTGCGAAGAGAAAGTCGCCCGCGAGGATCGCGATGGTGTTGTCCCAGCGCGCGTTGGCCGAGGGCGCACCGCGCCGCATCGTTGCCTCGTCCATCACGTCGTCGTGATAAAGCGTCGCGATGTGCGTGAGCTCGACTACCACTGCACTCGGCACGACACCGACCGCGTCGGGATCGCCGAACTGTGAAGCGAGGACGACGAGCAACGGACGGAACCGTTTGCCGCCCGCATCAACGAGGTGACGGGCGACCTCGGCGACAAATGCATCGTTGCTCTGCACCGCGATCGCAAGCTGCGATTCGACGACGACGAGCCGCGCGCGCAGATCGGCCTCGAGAGTCGGATCCGGCGCAACCAGTCCGAAGGCTTGGGTAGGCGTCACGGTGTGGTGGTCACTGTATGGGCGTCACTGTCGCGGCCTATTGGAAGAAGACGCCGGCGTGATTGACCATGTCGAGCACCGGCTGCGGCACGATGCCAAGCACCAACGTCACGGCGACACCGACTGCGAGCACGACGGTTGTCATTCCTCCGGGCATCACGACCACTGGACCGTCGGCAGCGGGCTCGGAGAAGTACATGAGCACGATGACACGGACGTAGAAGAAGGCCGCGATGATGCTCGCGAAGACACCGACAACTGCCACAGGCGCAGCGTGGCCGCCTACCGCCGCGGAGAACACGGCGAACTTACCGATGAATCCTGCCGTCAACGGGATGCCGGCCATGCGTCAGCATGAAGAGCGCGAAGATGGCGGCAATCCACGGTGCTCGTTTGCCAAGGCCCGCCCACTGCGACAGGTGCGTGGCCTCGCCGCTCGGGTCGCGGACGAGCGTGACGACCGCGAAGGCGCCGATCGTCGCGAAGCCGTAGGCGATCAAGTAGAAGAGCACCGAGCTCGTGCCCGCGGGGCTGACCGCGACCACGCCAACCAGGATGAATCCCGCCTGCGCGATCGATGAGTACGCGAGCATCCGCTTGATGTCGGACTGGGTGAGCGCCAGGATCACACCGACGAGCATCGTGAGGATCGCAACGGTCCACATCAGCGGCCGCCAGTCCCACCGAAGTCCACCGAAGGACACGTAGAAGACACGCAGCAACGCACCGAACGCCGCGACCTTTGTGCACGCGGCCATGAAGCCGGTGACCGGTGTCGGTGCACCCACATAGACGTCAGGCGTCCACTGGTGGAAAGGCGCAGCACCGATCTTGAAGAGCAGGCCGATCGCGATGAGTGCGACGCCGACGATGATCAGGATGTTGTTCGTGCCGGTGTTGCTGCTCGCGGCAGCCGCGATCGCCGGCAGGGACACCGAGTTCGCGTACCCGTAGACGAGCGCGATGCCGTAGAGGAAGAAGGCCGACGAGAAAGCACCCAGCAAGAAGTACTTCACCGACGCTTCCTGCGAGAGCAGTCGGCGCCGGCGCGCCATCCCGCACAGCAGGTAGAGCGGCAGCGACAGGACTTCCAGGGCAACGAACATCGTCAGCAGGTCGTTGGATGCCGGGAAGAGCAACATGCCCGCGATCGAGAAGAGTGCGAGCGGGAACACCTCAGTCTGCAGCGTGCCCATCTTGGTCAGGGTTCGTTCGTCGGCACTGCCGGGTAGCGCAGAGGCGCGCGGGGCGAACGCGTCGAGCCCGTGGTCGACTTGTCGTTCGGCGAAGGTCAGCATCGCCATCAAGGCGAGCGCGAGAATCGTCCCCTGCAGCACTAACGCAGGCCCATCGATCACCACCGCGCCTACCGCTGCAGTCGTGCGTGTGCCCGCAAGCGCGATCACCATGATGAGGGCAGCTGCGAGCGCGCCGATCGTCAAGATGATCTGCACCGTCCAACGAACTTCACGCGGCGCGAACGCCTCGATCAGCACACCGATGACGGCAGCAGCGAGAACGATCAGGATCGGCGAGAGCGCCTTGTACTCGAACGACGGCGCACCGAATGATGTGACCGCAGCGCTGCTGTCGGCGACCAATGACGCGATCACTTGGTGGCTCCCGTCGGGTTGACGGGCATCGCCGCGTTGGCATCAGTGGCGACCTGCGGCTGCGGATCAACAGAGCCGGTCTGCGTCATCGTCTTGGCTACCGCCGGGTTGATGACGTCAAGAACGGGCTTGGTCACGAAGCCCAGGAAGATGAGCAGCACGATCAGCGGCGCGATACCGATGACCTCACGGCCACGCAGGTCGTGCATGTCTTCCAGTCCGTCTCGGACCGGCCCGCCCATCGCGCGTTGGTACCACCACAGCGCGTACAGGGCCGCGAGCACGATCGCGAGGGTCGCGAAGACCGCAGCCACCTTGTAGTGCAGGAAGGTGCCGACCAGCACCAGGAACTCACTGACGAAGGTCGACAGACCTGGCAGCGCGAGGGCGGACAGCCCAGCGATCAGGAAGGTGCCGGCAAGCACCGGCGTGACTTTCTGGAGCCCGCCGAAGTCGGAGATGTTGGCCGAGCCGCGGCGACGGATCAGGTAGCCCGCGACGATGAAGAGCGCAGCGGTCGAGATGCCGTGGTTGACCATGTACAGGGTCGAGCCGGACTGCCCCTGGGTCGTGAAGGCGAAGATCCCCAGCACGATGAAGCCGAAGTGCGAGACCGACGTGTAGGCGATGAGGCGCTGCATGTTCGTCTGCCCGATTGCGAGCAGCGCTCCGTACAGGATCGAGATCACCGCAAAGACGATCACGGTCGGCCCGAAGTAGTGCGACGCGTCGGGGAACAGCGGCAGGCAGTACCGGATCATGCCGAACGTGCCCACCTTGTCGAGCACACCGACGAGCAGCACCGACGTGCCGATTGGCGCCTCCGCGGCCGCGTCGGGCAGCCACGTGTGTACCGGCCACATCGGCGCCTTGATCGCAAAGGCGATGAAGAAGCCCGCGAATAGCAACTTCTGGGTGCCCGGGTCGAGGTGCAGTCCGACGAGGGTGGTGAAGTCGAAGGTGGGCGTCGCGCCGTTGCGGCCGGACGCCACGTAGAGCCCGATGACGGCGATCAGCATGATCAGCCCGCCGGCCAAGCTGTACAGCAGGAACTTCACCGACGCGTACGAGCGCTGCGGACCGCCGTACCGACCGATCAAGAAGTAGACCGGGATCAGCATCGCTTCGAACAGCACGTAGAAGAGGAAGACGTCGGTCGCGGCGAAGACGCCGATCATGAACGACTCGAGGATCAGCGCGAGCGCCAGATACCCATGGACGGAGGCGCGCGAGTCATCGATGTCGTTCCAGCCCGCGATCAGCACGATCGGCACCAACACGACCGACAGTGCGATCAGGACCAACGAGATGCCATCAACGCCCACGGAGTAGCTGATGCCGAAGTCACTGATCCACGCGTGGACCTCGGTGAACTGGAACGGAGCGCTGGCGCCGGTCTTGAACTGCAGCGCCATCACGATCGTGAGGATCAGCGGGACGAACGAGACCGCCAACGCGATCTGCTTGGCGAGAGTCCCCTTGTCGCGTGGCGTGAGCATGACGATGAGCGCGCCGACGAGCGGCACGAGCAGCATCGTGGTGATGTAGGGGTAGGTGGAGTTCATGTCAGACCCTCACCAGCACCACGATGAGCACGAGCAGGATCGCTCCCAACACCATTGACGTCGCATACGAACGCGCGTAGCCGGTCTGGACTCGGCGCGCGCGCGCCGACATCCCGCCGAACATCGCCGCGAGACCGTTGACGGCGCCGTCGATCACCTTGTTGTCGAGGTAGACGAGTACCCGGGTCAGCCACTGGCCGGGGCGCATGAGCACTGTCTCGTTGAAGGCATCTCCGTATAGGTCGCGGCGAGCGGCCGTGATGACCGGATTTACCGGCTCGGGCGCAGTGGTCGGCACCGTGCGGAAGCCGAAGAGGTAGGCACCCAACCCAGCACCCGCGAGCACAAGGACCAACGTGATGGTCGAGACGGCCACTTCGGAGATGCGTTCAGTGCCTTCCTGGAAGCCGGTGACCGGGGAGAGCCAGTCGATGATCCGGTTGTTCTGCCAGCCGATGTAGCCAGCGGACACCGAGCCGACCGCCAGCAGCATCATCGGAACTGTCATGGACACCGGCGACTCGTGCGGGTGCGCGTCGTCCATCCAGCGCTTCTCGCTGAAGAACGTCATCGCGACCACGCGGGTCATGTAGAAGGCCGTGATTGCGGCGCCGATCATCGCGGCCACGCCGACGACCCAGCCTTGGTTGAACGACGCGTGGATGATCTCGTCCTTCGACCAGAAGCCGGAGAACGGCGGGATGCCGATGATCGCGAGATAGCCGAGGAAGAAGCAAACCGTCGTGACGACCATGGCTTTTCGCAGCATCCCGTACCGGCGCATGTTCACTTCGTCGTTCATGCCGTGCATGACCGAACCCGCGCCGAGGAAGAGCCCTGCCTTGAAGAAGCCGTGGGTGAGCAGATGGAAGATCGCGAACACGTACCCCACGGGACCGAGGCCTGCAGCCAGGAACATGTAGCCGATCTGGCTCATCGTTGAACCAGCCAGAGCCTTCTTGATGTCGTCTTTCGCGCACCCGATGATCGCGCCGAAGAGCAACGTGATCGTGCCGATGACGACGACAGCGATTCGAGCGCCGTGCGAGAGGTCGAAGAGTGGGCCGGACCGCACGATCAAATAGACACCGGCGGTCACCATGGTCGCGGCGTGGATGAGGGCCGAGACCGGAGTCGGGCCCTCCATCGCGTCGAGCAACCACGACTGCAGCGGGAACTGCGCCGACTTACCGCACGCAGCGAGCAGTAGCAGCAAGCCGATCGCGAGCAGCACCCCGCTGCTCGCGCCCTTCGCACCGGCGAAGACACCGCCGAAGTTCAGCGTCCCGAAGGTCGCGAAGATCAGCATGATGCCCAGCGACATCCCAATGTCACCGACGCGGTTGACGACGAATGCCTTCTTCGCAGCGACCGCCGCAGTCGGCTTGAACTGCCAGAACCCGATGAGCAGGTAGGACGCGAGGCCGACGCCTTCCCAGCCCGCATAGAGCACGAGGTAGTTGGCGCCGAGGACGAGCAAGAGCATCGCGGCCACGAAGAGGTTCAGGTAGCCGAAGAAGCGGCGCCGATCCGGATCGTTGGCCATGTAGCCGACCGAGTAGACGTGGATCAACGCGCCCACGCCGGTGATCAGCAGGACGAACGAGATCGACAGTTGGTCGATCAGCAGCGACGCATCGATGTGGAAGCTGCCGACCGAAATCCAGGTGTAGAGGTGCTGGGTGAACGAGCGCGAATCGGCGGGCTTGCCGAGCATGGTGATGAACATCGCGACGCCGAGCGCGAACGACGCGATGATCGTGAAGCAGCCAAGCAGGTGTCCCCACTTGTCGGTGCGACGCCCGCCCAGCAGCAACACGGCCGCGCCGGCAAGCGGCAAGGCAATGAGCAGCCAGATCAAAGAGAAGATGGTCATCGGCGTCAGTACTTCAGCAGGTTGGCGTCATCGACCGAAGCCGAGCGGCGAGTGCGGAAGATGCTCACAATGATGGCTAAGCCGACGACGACCTCCGCTGCAGCGACGACCATGACAAAGAACGCGATGACCTGGCCGTCGATCGTCCCGTTGATGCGAGCGAACGAAACGAAGGCCAGGTTCGATGCATTGAGCATGAGCTCGATGCACATGAACAAGATGATGGCGTTGCGGCGGATCAGCACACCGAGCGCGCCGATTGAGAAGAGCAGTCCCGACAGCAGCAGGTAGTTGTTCGGGTTCACTCCTGCTCACCGCCATCTGCGTCAGGGCCGTGAGCGTCATTGGCCGCGTCGGCGATTGCATCGACATCGACGTGCGCCAGCGGCTCCGGACCGATCGCGTTGGGATCGGCGAGGACCGGGGCGATGCTGCGACCCTGCGCGGTCTGGAACTCCCGCACGATCCCGCGCACCTGCATCGGCCGGGGCACGGATGCTTCAGACGGTGTGCCGTCGGGCAGCAGTGCCGGAGTGTCGACTGCGTTGTGCCGCGCGTAGACACCCGGTGCTGGCATCGGGGTGACCAAGTCACTGTGCGTGCGGCGCTCGGAGAGCTCGCGCTGCGTCGGCTTCGGCGTCACTCGCTCGCGGTGGGCGAGGATCATCGCCCCCAGGGCGGCCGTGATGAGCAAGGCCGACGTGACTTCAAACGCAAAGAGGTAACGACCGAAGATCGCCTGCGCGATGGCCTGCAGGTTGCCGCCTGCAGCGTCCTCGGCGCCTTGCAAGCCGACGATGTTGTCGACCGCAACGTGCCCGAGCGCGCCCAGCAGCAAGAACGCGAACCCAAGGCCGCCGACGAGTGCCCATGCTCGTTGACCGCGAATGGTCTCGACCAACGAGTCGGACGAATCGACACCTACCAGCATCAGCACGAAGAGGAACAGCATCATGACCGCGCCGGTGTAGACGACGATCTGCACGATGCCGAGGAACGGCGCACCTTGGGCGATGTAGAGGATCGCGAGCGAGCACATCGTCAACGCAAGCCAGAGTGCGGAGTGCACGGCCTTACGCGAGAGCAACATCCCGAGCGCGCCGATGACGGACAGCGGCGCGACGAACCAAAAGAGCGTGGACTCGGCCGTGCCGATCGTCGCGGTCGAGGTAGCCATCGCGGGAGTCAGCGCGCGGGGAGTCAGTGCACCGGGGATCAGGCCCGCGTGAACGAGGCCCAGAAGTGCGGCGCTCACGATGCATCCTCGGTCTCAGTCTCGTCCTCGGCCGCCACGACCTGCTCAGGAACCGAGCCGGTGACCGTGCCGCGGTAGTAGTCCTTCTCGGTCGTGCCAGGGACCATCGGGTGCGGCGGTTGAAGCATGCCCGCGCCCAGCGGGGCCAGCAGGTCGACCTTCTCGTAGATCAGGGTGGTGCGGCTGTCGTCGGCGAGCTCGAACTCGTTGCCCATCGTCAGTGCACGCGTCGGGCACGCCTCGATGCACAGTCCGCAACCGATGCAGCGCAAGTAGTTGATCTGGTAGACGCGGCCGTAGCGCTCGCCCGGGGAGAAGCGTTCCTCGTCGGTGTTGTCCGCACCTTCGACATAGATCGCGTCGGCCGGGCAGGCCCACGCGCAGAGCTCGCACCCGATGCACTTCTCAAGGCCGTCGGGGTGCCGGTTGAGATAGTGCCGCCCGTGGTAGCGCGGCTTGGTCACCTTGTGCTCTTCGGGGTACTGCTCGGTGTTGACCTTCTTGAACATCGTCACGAACGTGACGGTGAAGCCCTTGATGGCCCCGATGAAGTTGTTAGACATCGGTCACCTCCGTGGTGACTGATGCATCGCCGACCAGGACCTTTGGTCTCGGCTTCTTGTCGCCGGGCAGCAACGGCACCGGATAACCGCTGCCCACTGCGATACCCGGATGTTCGTCGGGCTCCTCATCGGCCTCGGCCTCGCGCTCCTGTTTGGACAGGATGCTCTCGACCACGACAGCCACGACGATGACGATCACGATCAGTACGGCGACGACCGAGAGCAGCACGTGCGCATCGTGATCGGACTGCACGCGCACGACGCGGACCGCTGCGACGACGAGGATCCAGACCAACGAGACAGGGATGAGGACCTTCCAGCCGAACTTCATGAACTGGTCGTAGCGCAACCGTGGAAGCGTCCCGCGCAACCAGATGAACACGAAGATCATCGCTAGGACCTTGCCGAAGAACCAGAGCAACGGCCACCAGCCGGCGTTTGCGCCGGACCAAATGCTGATCGGCCAGGGCGCGCGCCAGCCACCGAGGAACAACGTCGTTGCGAGCGCAGAGACCGTGACCATGTTGATGTACTCGGCGAGGAAGAACAGCGCGAACTTCAGTGACGAGTACTCAGTGTGGAAGCCACCGACGAGTTCGCCTTCGGCTTCGGGCAAGTCGAAGGGTGCGCGGTTGGTCTCGCCGACCATGCTCGTGACGTAGATCGCGAACGAAGGCGCGAGCAAAATGATGTACCAGATCCTCGACTGGGCATCGACGATGGCCGACGTCGACATCGATCCGGCGTAGAGGAAGACCGCGACGAACGACAAGCCCATCGCGACCTCGTAGGAGATCATCTGCGCCGACGAACGAAGCGCGCCGAGCAGCGGGTACGTCGAGCCGGACGACCAACCGGCTAGCACGATGCCGTAGATGCCAATCGACGCGATCGCGAGAATGTAGAGCGTCGATACCGGGAAGTCCGTGAGCTGCAACGGCGTCTGGTACCCGAACATCGACACCATCGGGCCCATCGGGATCACCGCGAGCGACATGAACGCGGGGATCGCGGCGATGATCGGCGCGAGCACGAAGACGCCCACATCTGCAGCCTTCGGGATGATGTCTTCCTTCAACGCCAACTTGATGCCGTCGGCGAGGCTTTGCAAGAGGCCCTGCGGACCGACTCGGTTCGGGCCGATGCGCATCTGCATGTGCGCCACTACACGTCGTTCGAACCAGATGTTGAACAACGTGAACAGCACGAGGATCACGAAGATGGCGAGCGCCTTGATGACGATCAGCCACACCGGGATCGGCGGGAACGTGATCGGCACACCAGGAGTCGGGGTGTCGAGCGCGAGCATGATCACGCGGCGCCACCCCCGTGTGCGTGTGGGGTGCTGGTCGCCTGGGCACTGACGCGCACGCGCACCTTCGCGCCAGCATCGACGCCGAGCGTCTGGCGCACGGTACTGCCGAGCGAGTTGGTCGGGATCCAGACCACTCCGGCGACCGCGTTGGCGTCGTCGACGACATCGAGTGGCAATGCCAACGAGCCTTGAGCCGTCGTGATCTCGACGGTGTCACCTGCATTGGCGCCGAGGTCACGTGCGGTCGTGGCGGCCATCCGGGCGCGGGCGGTGTGCGCGGTGGCGGCCAGGTGCGGCTCGCCGTCCTGCATGCGGCCGCGGTCGAGCAAGTGCCGCCAGGTCGCGAGGATCAGGTCGGATGCGCCGTTGGTTACCGCAATCTCGTTGGTCGCCGACTCGGCAGCGACAGTCGGCGCGGCCGGACGAGTGCCCGTCCAGCCACCGAGCTCCCAGATCTCGCGTTGCACCGATGCGATCTCGGGCAGTCCGAGGTCAACGCCCATCTCGTCGGCGATCGCGTGCAGGACCTCGTGGTCGCTCATCGCGTTGCTGGCCAGCGCTGCATCGAAGGTGCGCGAGCGGCCCTCCCAATCCACGAACGTGCCGGCCTTCTCGGCGACCGGCGCGACAGGCAGCACGACATCGGCGAGCGAGGTGACTTCGCTGGCGCGGACTTCGAGGCTTACGACGAAGCCAGCGGCATTCACCGCGCGCCGAGCAGCGACCGGATGCGGAAGGTCAGAGAGTTCGACGCCGCCGATGAGCAGTCCGCCGAGGATCGCGGCCTCGGTGTCGGTGAGGATGTCGTAGACGCGACGACCCTTGGCCTCGGGCAGTGAGTCCGAGCCCCAGTGCTTCGCGACTTCTTGGCGAGCTGTCGCGTCGTCGACCGGTCGACCGCCAGGCAGCAGGTTCGGCAGGGCACCGGTGCTGACTGCGCCGCGCTCGCCGGCCCGACGCGGGATCCACGCAAGCCGTGCTCCGGTTGATGCGGCCAAGGCCGCGGCGGCCGAGAGCGCGCCAGGTGCCGAAGCGAGTCGCTCGCCGACCAGGATGACTGCGCCCGCTTCGCGCAGGCCGCTCGCTGCGTCGGCCGCTGCACCTTCGAGACCGTTGGTCGAATCCAAGGACGCGAGGACGGCTGCTTCGTTGCCAGGCACTGTCGCGATGAGTGAGCCGCGCATCTTCTTCAGACCGCGCGTCCCGATCGCTGCGATCGATGCGACGCGCAACGAGCCACGACGTGCGGCCTTGCGCAGGCGCAGGAAGACAATCGGCGACTCGTCCTCGGGCTCGAAGCCCGCGAGCAGCACGAAGGGTGCCTTCTCCAGATCGGAGTAGGTGACCTGCAGGCCGGAGCCTGCGACGTGCGACGCGAGAAAGTCCGACTCTTCTTCGGAGTGCGAGCGCGCGCGCATGTCGATGTCGTTGGTCTTCAGTACAGCGCGCGCGAACTTCGCGTAGCCGTAGGCGTCTTCGACCGTCACGCGACCGCCAGGCAGCACACCGACGCCACCTGCATCGCGCGCGGCCTCAAGCCCACGCGCCGCGAGGTCGATCGCCTCGGCCCATGAGGTCGGGACGAGTTCGCCGTTGTCGTTGCGGACGAGCGGCGACGTGATCCGGTCGCCTTGCGTCGCGTAGGTGAAGGCGAAGCGGCCCTTGTCGCAGTTCCACTCTTCGTTGACCTGCGGGTCATCGCCAGCGAGTCGGCGCATCACCTTGCCGCGTCGGTGGTCGACGCGCAGCGAGCAACCCGATGCGCAGTGCTCGCACGCCGATGGCGTCGATACGAGGTCGAAGGGCGCGCGCGGAAGCGGTACGCCGCTGACGTCAGCGCGCCGACCGGACAGATCTGCACGGTATTGCCGGAGAAGTAGGACTCGAACGGCTGATCCTCGTAGATGCCGACCTGCTGCAACGAACCGCGCTCGAGCAGTTCGATGAACGGGTCGCCAGCGATCTGCTCCGCGAAGCGCGTGCATCGCGCACACAGCACGCAGCGCTCGCGGTCGAGCAGGATCTCGGCCGAGATCGGGACGGGCTTCTCGAAGGTGCGCTTCACACCTTCGAAGCGCGATTCGCCCTGACCGTTGGACATCGCTTGGTTCTGCAGCGGGCACTCGCCGCCCTTGTCGCAGATCGGGCAGTCCAACGGGTGGTTGATGAGCAGCAGTTCCATGTTGCCGCGCTGCGCCTTGTCGGCGACCGGCGAGGTGTGCTGGCGTGCGAACGACCATGCCGTCAGAGACGGTCGTGGTGCACGACGCGAGCGGCTTGCGCTGTCCTTCGACATCGACGAGGCACTGGCGGCACGCACCGACCGGCTCGAGCAGCGGGTGGTCGCAGAAGCGTGGGATCTGCACGCCGATCAACTCGGCCGCGCGAATGATCAACGTGCCCTTCGGCACGTGCACGTCGACGTCGTCGATGGTGACGGCGATCAGGTCCTCGGCCGGGACGGGCAGGGAATCCGATCCCCCGGTCGCCGAAGTGGTCGTCTGCGCGGTCATGCATTCACCCCCGCGAAGACCGTGGAAGCGACTGGGTCGAACGGGCAGCCACCGTTGGTGAAGTGGTCGATGTACTCCTGCCGGAAGTACTGGATCGACGACACGATCGGGCTCGCCGCGCCATCACCGAGAGCGCAGAACGCCCGACCCACGATGTTGTCGCAGATGTCGAGGACTTGGCGAGGTCTTCCTCGGTGCCGTCGCCGCCTCGAGCCGCTCCATGATCTGCACGAGCCAGTAGGTGCCTTCACGACACGGCGTGCACTTGCCGCATGACTCGTGCTTGTAGAACTGGTCCAACGAAGCACTGCGCGCACGACGCACGTCGTCTTGTTGAAGCACTGCAACGCCTTCGTGCCGACATCGAACCGGCAGCACCGACGGCCTCGTAGTCCAGCGGCACGTCAAGGTGCTCGGCGGTCAGCAACGGAGTCGACGACCCACCGGGTGTCCAGAACTTCAGTTCGTGGCCTTCGCGCATCCCGCCGGACATGTCGAGGAGCTGACGCAGGGTGAGTCCGAGCGGGCCTTCAAACTGACCAGGTCTCTTCACGTGACCGGACAACGAGTAGAGCGTGAACCCCGCCGACTTCTCCGTGCCCATCGACTTGAACCAGTCGCGCCGCGGTCGACGATCGCCGGGACACTCGCGATGGACTCGACGTTGTTGACGACGGTTGGCGCGGCGTAGAGGCCTGCGATGGCGGGGAAGGTGGCGCAGCCGCGGCTGGCCCCGGAAGCCTTCCAACGAGTCGAGCATGCGGTCTCTTCGCCGCAGATGTACGCGCCGGCACCGATGTGCACGACGACGTCGAGGTCGAAGCCGCTGCCGTGGAATTCGTGCCAATGTGGCCAGCGGCCTTGGCTTCCTCGACGGCTGCCATCAGTCGGCGCGCGACATGCACGACTTCGCCCCGGACGTAGATGAAGGCGTGGTTGGCGCGGATCGCGTAGGAGGCGATGACGACACCCTCGATGAGTGCGTGCGGGTTCGCCATCATCAGCGGGATGTCCTTGCACGTACCCGGCTCGGACTCGTCGGCGTTGACGACCAAGTAGTGCGGCTTGCCATCGCCCTGCGGGATGAAGCCCCACTTCATGCCGGTCGGGAAGCCCGCGCCGCCACGACCGCGTAGTCCGGAGTCCTTCACCAGCGCAATGACTTCGTCCTGGTGCATGCCCAGGGCCTTGTCGAGCGCCTGGTAGCCACCGTTGCGGTGTAGCCATCGATCGTGAACGAGTCGGGCTCGTCCCAGTGCTCGGACAGGACGGGCACGAGCAGGCTGCCGCCTGACTTTGCCGCGTCGGCGGTAGCGGTCATCGCGCACCTCCGTCCGCGTTGGCGCCGTCTGCATTAGCGATGGCAAGACCGACGAGCGTCGCGGGTCCGGCGGACGGTCCTTCGCCTGCAAGGCCATCGGGGTAGCCGGCGAGCACGCGCTCGATCTCGCGGAAGGTGCAGACCTTGGGTCCGCGGGT
>CAWKKI010000009.1:0-30433 GCA_963850215.1 uncultured Actinomycetota bacterium | reverse complement strand
GCTGTCAACGGCAATCACCTAGGCCGGGTGTGAAGCGGGATCGCGCGTACGGCACCACCCACAAGGTCTACCTACGCCACAACCGCGCTGCCTTAGACCGCTCGACGTCGCGACGGCCGGGCGGCTCAGTTGAACCTGTGGGTGGAGATCGTCATCGCGGCCGCGTAAGCCAAGACGAGCACCCCGAGGCACCAGCCCAGCGAGATCCAGATGTCATTGCCGACTGGCTGCTGGGCCAAGAGATCACGGATCGTGTTCACGATCGACGTCACTGGCTGGTTGTCCGCGAACGCGCGCACCGGACCGGCCATCGTCCCGGTGGTCACGAGGCAGAAGCGATGAACGGCAGGAAGATGATCGGGTAGGCAAACGCACCGGCACCTTCTGCCGTCTTGGCGGACAGTCCAGCAATGACGGCCACCCAGGTGAGCGCAAGGGTGAAGAGGATCAGGATGCCGGCGACGGCAAGCCACGCAAGCACTCCTGCGCCGGAGCGAAATCCCATGAGCAGCGCGACGCCCACGACGATCACCAGCGAGACCATGTTCGCGGCCAACGAAGTGAAACACGTGCGACCACATCACGCCCTAACGTGCGATCGGCATGGACTGGAAGCGCTCGGAAGATGCCGCTGTCCAGATCCGTGAAGAGCCGCACTGCCGTGTAGGCGATGCCGGAGGCGATGGTGATCAGCAGGATGCCGGGCAGCATGTAGCTGACGTACGACGTCGACCCGGTGCTGATCGCGCCACCCAGCACGTAAACGAAGAGCAGCATGATGGCGATCGGCATGATCGCGGTGGTGATGATCGTGTCGGGGGAGCGCGTGACGTGCCGAAGTGACCTGCCGGTCAGGACGGCGGTGTCGCCGGCGAAGTGCATGGACATGGTCATTCCTTGGTGTTCGAGCCGACGAGGGCGAGGAAGATCTCCTCGAGGCTCGGCTGCTTCTCGACGTATTCGACCTTGGCCGGCGGGAGCAGCGCCTTGAGCTCGCGAGCGTGCCGTTGGCGATGATCCGCCCCTCGTTCAGGATCGCGATCCGGTCCGCGAGTGTTCGGCCTCGTCGAGGTACTGCGTGGTGAGCAGCACGGTCGTGCCGTTGCCCGCGAGCTCCCGGACGGTGTTCCACACCTCGATGCGCGCTTCCGGGTCGAGGCCGGTGGTCGGCTCGTCGAGATAGATGACCGGCGGGTTGCCGATGAGGCTCATCGCGATGTCGAGTCGACGCCGCATGCCCCCGGAGTAGGTCGCTTTGCGTCGACGCCGGCATCCGTCAGGGCGAAGCGCGAGAGCAGATCGTCGGCGATGCGGCCGGCGTCCTTCACGTGTCGCAGCCTCGCGACCAGTACGAGGTTCTCACGACCGGTGAGGATCTCGTCGACCGCGGCGAACTGACCGGTGAGGTTGATCGATTGACGCACCTCTGGGACATGGGTCGGCACGTCGAATCCCTCATCCTGGCCGTCCCGGCATCCGCTCTGAGCAGCGTCGACAGGATGCGGACGATCGTGGTCTTGCCCGCGCCGTTCGAGCCGAGCAGCGCGCAGTCGCTGCCGCTCGACCTCGAGGTCGACCCCGCGGAGCACCTGCAGGTCCTTGTACGACTTCTCGATGCCTCTGACGCTGATGGCCGTTGCGAGCGTGGTCATGATCGGCTCCTGCCTGCTCGGCCTCATCGATCGCCTTCGTGAGTCGAGCGCGTTCCTTGTCGATCCAGCGCTTTCCCCCGTACGCCTCGGCGAACGTGTCCGCGAACTCGACGGGGTCGGCTCCGACGATGTCGCGCACGGGGTGCCAGTCGGCGGCCGCGCCCCGCACAGCTCGGCGAGGTCGCCGATCATCTGCACGGGATCTCGCCGTCGGTGACTCCGGCGTTGTACATGAAGTAGCGGTGCAGCGCCTTCGCGCACTGTCGTACGGCTCGGGCAGGGCGTCCATGCGCGTCTTGTATTGCTGTACTGCTTCTTCTGCTCGAGCGATCCGGTGACGATCTCGATCCATTTGGTCATGTCAGTCCAACTCGTCCGTGGCTGTTCGCGCCTTCGGCCGGAGTTGTTCGAGTCGCTGCGGAGGAAGGTCCAGGTCCCCCAGAACTCGTCGAGATCCGGCCGTCCCTTCGGCGTTGAGGGAGTAGACCTTGCGCGGCGGCCCCTTTCGAAGGCACCTTCTCCACGTCGACGAGCCTCGCTGCTCGACCCGGATCAGCAGGGCGTAGACGGTGCCCTCGGCGATGTCGGTGAAGCCCTGCTCGCGCAGCCACGCGGTGATCTCGTACCCGTATGCCGGCCGGCCGGACAGGATCGCCAGGACGATGCCCTCCAGGATGCCCTTGAGCATCTCGGTCTCCGCTTGCCCATGAGGACTCCTCCTGCTACTCAGCGTCATGACTACCGGTAGAAAGTAACACTGAATACCGAGAACGCAAACCTGCCTGCGACGCCTCGCAAGGTGGTGCCCTCGGGGCGGTCCAATCAGCGACCCGACGCTCGTTGTGGCGAGGCTCGTTGATCGGTCGATTCGCTACTCTGATCACAGCCAGATGACGCCCTGGCGCGGAGTCCAAGGCCTCTTGAGGTCGGCTCCCAACCGCCTCACGTCGGCTGATGGCCTCTAGTTGGCCCGACCGATCGCGGAGGGAGACGTCATGGCCAGGGTGTTGCCGCCCCTGGATGCGCGCGAGATCGCTGCGGTTTTCGTTGGCGGTGCCCTAGGCACGCTGGCCCGAGCCGAGTTGACGCAGGGGTTTCCACACTCGCCAACAAGCTGGCCGTGGCCAACGTTCACCGTCAACATCGCTGCGGCACTGCTGCTCGGCTACCTCATTACGCGGCTGCAGGAGCGGTTGCCGCCGTCGCTTACCGCCGCCCATTGCTCGGGACAGGACTGTGCGGCGGGCTCTCCACGTTCTCGACGATGCAGGTCGAGTTGTTGCGGATGATCGATGCGCACGCGTATGCCCTCGCACTGGGGTACGCGGCCGCGAGCGTCGTGATCGGCTACGGCGCAATCCTCGTGATGACCGCGACCGTGCGCCGTACGTTGGTGCCGCGGTGAGCCCGCTCGTGTGGGCCGCCGTCTTCCTCATTGGCGGGTGTGGATCTGTGCTGAGGTTGGTTGTCGACGGCACGGTCGGAACTCGCCTGGGACGTGCATTTCCTTATGGCACGCTCGTCGTGAACCTCACCGGGGCGCTCGCGCTTGGACTGCTCAGTGGACTAGCGCTCAGCGACGAGCAAGCGCTGCTAGCCGGAACCGCCGCCGTCGGCTCCTACACGACGTTCTCGACCTGGATGCTCGAGACCCAACGACTCGATGAGGATCGCCAGCACGTTCCAGCGTTGGTGAACATCGTGCTGAGTCTGGTTGTCGGGGTTGCTGCCGCGGCCCTTGGCCGTTGGATCGGGCCGCACTGGTGAACGACGTTCTGAAGCTGACCGCCTATTTCGGGGAGCGGAAACGTCACGGCGGCGAGTCGGTCGCCGACGCGCTGCTCAATCTGTACGGCGAACGAGCAGTGGCTACCTCGGCCTTCTTCCGAGGGGTTGAGGGCTTTGGGATCAAGCATCATCTGCGCACCGACAGCTCGTTGAGCCTCTCCGAGGATCTTCCGGCAGTGGCCGTTGCGATCGACACTCCGGAGCGAATCCAGGAACTTGTCGACGAAGTCGTTGCGATCGCCGGTACCGGAGCAGTCACAGTCGAACGTGCGCTGCGTGTAATCAATGGCGACCCACGAGACGGAGTTGCGTCACCTGCGTCACTGCACGACGAGACCAAGCTGACCATCTATCTCTCTCGACAGCAACGAGTGGATGGCGCTCCCGGCTACGTGACGTTGTGCGACCTCTTGTCGCAACGGGGAATTGCCGGCGCGAGCGCACTGCTGGGGGTGGATGGAACTTCGGATGGACATCGCGCGGGCACGCTTCTTTGCGCGGAATTCGAACGTGCCCGTGATGGTGGTCGCCGTAGGCGAAGGCGAGCGACTCGAGAGTGTCTTGCCCGACATCACCGGGATGGCGCCTGAGTCCGTCATAACGGTCGAGCGAGTGCGGGTATGCAAGCGCGACGGTCAGCTTTTTGAGCGGCCCCCGCGGTGCCAGAGGTGGACGATCGTGGCGCTCCGCAATGGCAGGAGATCAGGCCTACACATCCGAGTCGCAGTTGCATGAGGGGTTACCGATTGATCCAATGATCACGCGGCGGCTTTGTGAGTCTGGCGCGCACGGATCCACGACACTGCGTGGTGTGTGGGGCTTTCACGGCGATCATGCGCCGCATGGCGATCGCGCGTTCGCGCGCGGACGCCGCGTCCCAGTGGTGACCGAGGTCATCGATTCGCCGGTCCGGATTCAGGCTTCGTTCGATCTGATCGATGAGCTTAAGGCCGAGCATGGTCTGGTGACCTGCGAGTTGGTGCCGACGCTGCGTTGATCGGTCGAAATCTCGCCAACTCTCACCGCCTGGGGCCCGTCCGTTCAAGGAGAGGGGCAAATCAGGCGATAATCCCGGCGTGACCGCAGAGGACCTCTTAGCCAGCATGCGCGCGGCCGTCGACGCGCGCCCTGACGACGCCGCACTTCGGCTGCACTTCGCCGGCTTGTTGGAGAAGTCCGGCAATCACGAGGAGGCCGTCCGCCAAGCCGCGACGGTGCTGCAGGTCAATCCGGCTAGCGAGGAGGCCTTGCGGATCGTGATGGGGGCGAGCGCCAGCAGGCAGCCGCGAGCGCCGAGCACTCGGATGAGGCGACCGAGGCTGTGGACCCCGGCGAGTCAGGTGCCCCATCTGACGTCGAGATCCTGCGGGGGGCTCGAGATCCGGAATTCGACACCGTGCCGCCGATGTTCGCCGATGACGATGCGACCAACACCGACGCATACGACGTCGAGTCCACTGGGTTGACGCTGATCGACGTCGCCGGCATGCAGCAGGTGAAGGAACGGCTGGAGAGCGCCTTCCTGATGCCGATGCGCAATCCCGAATTGCGCCGCCTGTACGGCAAGAGCCTGCGCGGCGGCCTGTTGCTGTACGGGCCGCCGGGATGCGGAAAGACGTTCATTGCCCGCGCCGTCGCGGGAGAGCTCGGCGCCCGCTTCTATCCCGTGAGCCTGGTCGACGTGCTCGACATGTACATCGGCGAGAGCGAACGCAAGCTGCGGGCCATCTTCGACACCGCGCGCCGCAACGCCCCGTGCGTGCTCTTTCTGGACGAGGTCGACGCGATCGGCCACAAGCGCACCGACCTTCGCGGCAGCGGCTGCGCAGCGTCGTACAGGCCCTGCTCTCCGAGCTCGACGGCGTCGCGACAGCAATGAAGGCGTCTTCATCCTCGCCGCGACGAACCACCCGTGGGATGTCGACAGCGCGCTGCGCCGCCCCGGACGGTTCGACCGGATGCTCCTCGTGCTGCCTCCGGACGAGGAGCGCGCGAGCGATCCTGCGCCTCACCTGCGGTCGGCCGGTCGCGAACGTCGACCTCGCGACGTTGGCCAAGGCCACCGAGGGCTACTCCGGCGCCGACCTTGCCTACGTTGCGAGGCGGCCGCCGAGCGCGCCCTGCTTGACTCGGCTCGCACCGGTCAGGTCCGGATGATCGACATGGCCGACCTGAGAGTCGCCGCCGCGAGGTCCGGCCCTCGATCGGTGCCTGGCTGGACACGGCGCACAACGTCGCCCAGTTCGCTAACGAGGGCGGCGAGTACGACGACCTGCTCGCTTACCTTCGCCGCCGCAAGATGGTGCGGTGACTAGCCCCGAGGTCCGAGGTCTGGTGCAACGAACTCGGGCGCTGCTCGATCTAGGCAGAAACGACGAGGCGCGGGTGCTGGCTGGACAGGTGCTGGCAGTTGAGCCCGACAACGTCGATGCGCTGTGCCTGGCATGGCAGGCCAATCTTCACCATGACTGGGCTGACGCTCTCGAACTCGCTAAACGTGCGATCGCGCGTTCACCGGAGAAGGAGTTCAGGCCTGCCGTCTCGCCAGTGCCGCATCGCTGGGGATGACGGACAGCGTGGGTGCCGCGAATTACGCCCGCCAGGCAGTCACCCTCGCGCCACTCCAGTGGCAGGGGCACTCTCAACTTGCTTATGCATTGCGCGAGCAGCGCGACACGCGCAAGGAAGCGGTCCGTGCCGGCTCGCGAGCAGTGACCCTCGCGCCGAACGAACCGCGCGCGCAGGTCAGCCTGGGTTGGGCCCAAGCGAGCGCTGGCCACAAGCCGGAAGCTGAGGCTGCCTTCCGTCAAGCCCTGCGGCTTGACCCCGACAACGCCCCAGCTTCACAAGGGACTCGCGAGTCTCGCAGCCAAGCGAGGCGCCTATAACCCTCAACAACTTGCGTCGGCTGCGAGTGGCTTCGCCACTGCCGTCCGAGCTCAACCACGCGATCAGGGTTCGGCCCGAGCGTTCGATGTCATTGCTGAGTTTCTGGTGCTCAGGATGGCGGTTATCGCATTCATCGGAGCCGCGATGGCGGGAATCATCTCGACCAGCGCCACGGCCGGTGTCCGCGCGATCTGTGTGCTGGGAGCCTGCGCGTCCATCGGCTTCGGCGTGTACTTCTTCTGGCGGTTGCCCGCTCATTTGCGCGAGCTGGTCCGGGTCCGCCTGTTGCGGGGTCCAAGCGTGATCTCCCTCGCGCTGCTGGGAGTCGGCTTGGTTCTGCTGCTCGCAACGGCCTTAGTTCCGGCGAGCCTGGTCGAAGGCCTCCGAGGTTGGGGATTGGCGGCCGCACTCATCGCCGCCTTGATCGCGCTGTTCCCATTCATTGCCCGTCGACGCACGCGGCAAAAGTTGGCCCGTAAACGGTCCTAACCAGTGAAACTGGTTCGCTTCGTCACTGGGTCGAGACGCGTCCACGATGGGGTTTGACCCTTCCCCTGGGTCAAGCCGCAGGCTCGCCTCTGTCGGGCAACCGCCCGCGTTGGAGGATGGCAACGTGCGTTACCTGAGCATCGGGGAGTTCGCCGAACGCACCCGACTCTCGCCCAAGGCGCTGCGGCTCTACGACGAGTCGGGGCTTCTGGTTCCCGCACGCGTCGATGATCGTTCCGGTTATCGCTATTACGGCGAGGACCAGGTCGATCGGGCTCGGCTGGTTGCGTCGCTGCGCCGACTCGATGTGCCGCTCGCGACCGTGGCGACGATCGTTGATCTTTCGCCGGCCGACGCGGCTATGGCGATCGCACAATGGTGGGACACCGTCGAGGCCCGTACTGCCGAGCGCCGTGAGCTCGCTGCCTACCTCCAAGCTTCGTTGCGAGGAGAGGTGCACAACGTGTACGACATTCAGACCCGCCAAATGCCCGCGCGCACGATTGCAACCATCAACCGTCGAGTGGACCTTGCTGGCATTGATGCGTTCTTCCACGAGTCCTTCGGTCGGCTGCGCGGTCTCGGTCCTGGAATTGAGGGCATCGCCGGCTGTCCCTATCTCGTCTTCTACGGAGAAGTGAGCGAGGACAGTGACGGTCCGGTCGAGCTGGCGCGTCCGTCTCTGACGCGGCCGCCGCCGCGATCGCCGGTGAGGCCGGAATCGACCGGATCGACGAGCCAGCACACGACGAGGTCTTCATCCGACTCCCGGCCCGCGATATGTCTTGGCCCGCCATGCAGCCTGCATACGAGGCGTTGGGCGCGTGGGTTGCAACCAGCGGTCGCTCGCCCTCAGCTCACATCCGTCAGGTCCTGATCGCAGACCAACGAACAGCGGACCCGGACACGCTGGTCTGCGATCTGTCCGTGCCACTGGGGTAGGGCTACAAAGGAGTCATGGTGCGAGTCGCGCGTGTCTACGAGCCTCGGCAGCGAGGCCAGGGCACGCGCGTGCTCGTTGATCGGCTCTGGCCGCGCGGACTTCACAAAGATGCAGCTGATGTCGACGAGTGGCTGAAGGAAGTCGCGCCGTCCTCGCCGTTGCGGATTTGGTACGCCCATGATCGTACGAAATACAAGCGCTTCGTGATCCGGTACATGGACGAGCTTGACGACGAGGAGCACAAGGAATCAATGGAGCGGCTGCGAAGATTCGCGAAGCGCGGCAACCTCACACTGCTCACGTCGGTCAAGGACGTCGACTTGAGCCACGCCGAAGTGCTGCGGCAGTTGCTGGCGTGAGGCTTCGGTCAGGTGGCACCGATGGGTGATGAGGACGAGCTGACCGTCGACCTGCTCAAACGCTGGTATGCGTCCGGCGCAATGTGGCGCGTTATCTCGCGGGCGCCCGACGGGGCGGTGACCGTCGCGTTGTTGCGCTGCGACGGCGGTGAGGAAGTGCAGCGACTCACCAGTTCCGATCACGATGTCCTCGACTACATCGGTAGCCGTAACGACAGCGACGAGTAACTGTGCATTTCAACCGCTTGTCGGAATCTGTTGAACGAATATCGCGATGCGCTCGATCTCGGCTACATGGCCACCCGTGCGGCCAACGAACACCTGCGGACCAACAGTTCCAAAGGGGTCCAGTCGGGCTAGGAAGGGAAACGTCGCGGACCAGGGCGTCCCTTGCCCGCCAGCTGGCACGCCTTGAGCGGTCTGCCCCTGGATCTGGCCGTTGAACATGTTTCCGGCGACCTGCATCACGAGTTCTGCGTTGATGCTCTCGTCGACGCCCGTAATGGTGCCGTCCACGGTAAAGCTCGCTGGCGGTGTGACGCTGGATCCGGCTGCGCTGATGGCGAAGCCCTGCGTTTTGGTGCCTGTGACGTACCACGTTCCGCTTATGCGCTTGAGCGTGATCACTGCCGCGACCTGCTTCGGGATCGCTGCCAAGCCAAGAGAAACGGTCGCGTCAGCACCGGAAACGGTTGATGACTTCACCGTCGCAATGTCCGGGTAGTTGAGGAATTGGGCGACGAAATTCTCCGCTGTCATGGTTGCGCTCATGTTGCTCGTCAACACGTAGGGCCACGCCAGATTGTTTGTGGCGAATCGCTGCGCCAGTTGCTGAGCCGGAGTCTGCGGAGTCGAGGTCGAAGACTGGCTCGGCGTTGGCGAATGCGCGACGGTCGGCGACGTGCTGATGACACCAAGTGTGCTGCTAGGGCTGCGGTGATTCGCCACCTCGGCCACGATCCCGACACCCGCAACCAGGACGAGCACAGTGAGGCCAGCGGCGAGGCCGTTGCGGGTGCGCCGGCGGCGCAGCGCACGCGCGCGCACGACGGTCGTCGGGATGGTGTCTTCGTTCATCCATGACGGGTCCTCGAGTCGCTCCAGCAACGACCGCGGGTCCTGATAGCTCATGAGTGCTCCACTTCGTTGACCGCCAGCACACCGGGCTCTCGCAGCTTGGCGAGGGCACGTCGCGTCGTCGTCTTTACCGTCCCGAGTGGCATCCGCAATGTGTCAGCGGTGTCCTGCTCTGACATGTCCTCGTAATAACGAAGGACGAGAACTGCACGCTCGTTCGTGCTGAGCTGACCCAGTGCTCGAAGGACCTCGTCTCGTTCGGCGTGAGCAAGGGACGAGTCTGAGGAGATGCCGCGGTCCGGGACCTCAGCGACCGGCTGCTCCACCCACGACTTGCGGCGCCACCAGTCGCGCGTCGCGTTGACGAGCACGCGCCGCGCGTAGGCGTAGGGATCCGCAATGTCGTTGCCCCACTTCAGGTAGGTACGTTCCAGAGCGGTCTGCGCGAGGTCCTCGGCGCGACCACGATCACCGGTCAACGCGAACGCCGCGTGCAGCAGGCGCGGGGCAGAGGCACGAACGAACGCGTCGAACTCCTCGTCGCGCGATCGCATCGAACCCCCTTAGGCGGCTGTCCTCATACTCCTAGACGCAGGGGTGGCCACTCAGGTTTTGGCGACGCCAAACTTCGGCACGAGCGGGCCGCTGACCTGCGCATACGCCTGGAACCGCGGGTCCTCGCCGTAGCGTGCGGCCTTCATCGCCTCGCCGCGCGCGGCCATCGAGAACATCAAGATGATGATGTAGAGCGGCGCCAGGATCGCCGCGACGAGAGCCACCGCACCGTGCGCGCTCGCCAAGCCCGCGATGATCACGCCACTCTGAACGAGAATCTCGCCCAGATAGTTGGGATGCCGGGAGCGGCTGAACGGTCCGGTGCTCACGAATGTCCAAGGGTCGGCTGCCTTGGCGCGCTGCTTGTGTCGGTCTGCGGTGGCCTCTAGCGCCAGTCCGACCAGCAGCACGAAGACGCCGATCCCCACGCAGACCGTCATGCGTCCCGACGTAGCAACGTTGTAGGACGTCATCGCGTGGAACGTCATCAACGTCAGCGTCTGCACGTAGACGAGGACCTTCACGAACATCGGCAGCTGCGTGTGCGTGGCGTCCAGGGCCGTGCGGTTGCTCGCGAAACTTCGACTTCGGTAGCGCATCGCCGAGAACACCCAGAGCCTCAGTCCGTAGAGCATGAGTGCGCCACAGATGAGCAGGGCGGCGAGGGTGAATCCGCGAACGAGCAGGATCGTGAGGTTGAGCAGGATCACCGAAGTCGCGTAGCCGTAGTTGAAGACGAACGCGAAGTTGATGAAGACCACGGCGCAGGCGCTGGCTGCCTCGAGGGCGAGGAACCAGTTCAGTGGAGTCCAACGACCCTGCGCGATGAGGACGCCGACGCAGATCCACATGACCAAAACGAAGATCGGGAAGATCTTGCGGATCGCGCCTTCCCCTACCGCGTGCCGCTGCGGCTTGGGGTCCGCCCCTTCTGCGGCCGCACTGCCCGACCCGTTGGACCGTCTTCGCCCTGCCATCAAAGTTCCGTTCCTTCCCAGCGGCCGTCCGCCTTCGCGGCGTCAACTTCTGCTTGTCCTGCCGGAGCCATGAGTCCGGCCTCGGTCATCCGAGCCACGCGATCCTTGTTGGACTGCGACCAGCTGCTCCGCGGCTTGCGGGGGCCGAAGAGAAACGCGGTGCGGTCCTCATCGACTCGCTGGACCTTGCCGTCCACCCAGCCGAAGCAGATCGCCTCCTCGACCGCGTCCTCGTACTCCACCCGAGGACCCTGTGCGTGCTTCTTCAGAGTGATCAGCCAAATCCGTTCGCCGGCCGCGTGATTGCGAGTCAGCCATTGCCGCCATTGGGTGCGAGTCTGGGCTGAAGCATCGCAAGACCGTCGCGGGGATTCGTCTCAGAGTGCATGGCCGGACCAGTGTGGTGCATGGCCGTTCGAACCGCCGGTAGATTTTGGCCATGACCGAGCGCGTCGAACACGAAGTCCTGGACATCGAGAAGGTCCAGGAGAAGTGGCTGCGCGTGTGGGACGAGCTTGCGCCATTCCGTGCCGGTGGTCCTGACGACGAGCGCCCGAAGATGTACGTGCTCGACATGTTCCCGTACCCGTCGGGTGACCTGCACATGGGTCACGCCGAGGCGTACGCGATCGGCGATGTTCCGGCTCGTTACTGGGTGCACCGCGGCTACGACGTGCTGCACCCGATCGGATGGGACGCATTCGGCCTGCCCGCGGAGAACGCTGCGATCAAGCGCGGCGCCGATCCGCGCGAGTGGACCTACGAGAACATCGCGACGCAGAAGGCGTCGATGCGCCGCTACGCATGTTCGTTTGACTGGGACCGCGTGCTCAACACCTGCGATCCCGAGTACTACCGCTGGAACCAGTGGCTGTTCCTGCGCTTCTTCGAGAAGGGCCTGGCCTACCGGAAGGACAGCCCGGTCAACTGGTGCCCCAAGGACCAGACCGTGCTGGCCAACGAGCAGGTCATCGGCGGGCGCTGCGAACGCTGCGACTCGCTGGTCACCAAGAAGAAGCTGACCCAGTGGTACTTGCGCATCACCGACTACGCCGACCGGCTGCTCGACGACATGGACGCACTCGGCGACTGGCCCGAGCGGGTGCTGACGCATGCAGCGCAACTGGATCGGTCGCTCGCGCGGCGCCGAGGTGCAGTTCCGGATCGAAGGTCGCGAGGAGCCCGTCACGATCTTCACGACCCGACCGGACACGCTCTTTGGCGCGACCTTCTTCGTGGTCGCGGCCGACTCCGACCTGGCTGCGGAGCTGGCCGACGGAACGCCGGCTGAGTCTGAGTTCGCGACGTACCTGGAGGCCGTGCAAGCGTCGACCGACATCGAGCGGCTCGCGACCGAACGGCCGAAGACCGGCGTCTTCCTGCACAAGTACGCGATCAACCCGGTCAACGACGAGCGGATGCCGGTCTACGCCGCCGACTATGTGCTCGCCGACTACGGCACCGGCGCGATCATGGCGGTGCCCGCGCATGACCAGCGCGACCTCGAGTTCGCGCAGGCTTTTGGTCTGCCGGTGCGGGTCGTGGTCGACACAGGCGGCGCGGATCCCGCAGTCACGGGCGAGGCGACGTCCGGGGATGGCGTCCTGGTCAACTCCGGTGTCTACGACGGGTTGTCGAAGGCAGCCGCCATCGCGCGTATCACCGAGGATCTGCAACGAGCAGGTCGCGGCGAGGAGTCAACGAACTACCGGCTGCGCGACTGGCTGATCTCGCGTCAGCGTTTTTGGGGCACGCCGATCCCGATCGTGCACTGCCCGACCTGCGGTTTGGTGCCGGTGCCCGACGATGAGTTGCCGGTGCGGCTGCCCGATGCTGCTGGGCTCGACTTGGCGCCGAAGGGGACATCCCCGTTGGGCGCAATCGATGACTGGGTCAATGTGCCATGTCCGAAGTGCGGCGGTCCGGCGAAGCGGGACACAGACACGATGGACACGTTCTTCGACTCGTCGTGGTACTTCCTCCGGTACTGCTCACCGGGTCGCGACGACGTCGCTTTCGACCGCGCGGACATCGATCGTTGGATGCCGGTCGCGCAGTACACCGGCGGCGTGACGCACGCGATCCTGCATCTGATGTACGCACGCTTCTTCACCAAGGTGCTCTACGACCTCGGCATGGTCGGATTCACCGAGCCGTTCACGAACTTGCTGAATCAGGGCATGGTCGGCATGGATGGCGCGGCGATGAGCAAGAGCCGCGGCAATCTCGTGCGCCTGTCTGACGAACTAGACGTGCACGGTGTCGACGCGGTGCGGCTGACGATGCTCTTCGCCGGTCCGCCCGAGGACGACATCGACTGGGCCGACGTGTCCGCGGCTGGCTCGGCGAAGTTCCTGGCGCGGGCATGGCGACTCGCCTGCGATGTGTCTTCGACGCGAGGTGTCTCGGTCGCTGACGGCGACCTGGCCCTGCGTCGCGTGACACACCGAGTGCTCGATGACGTGAACCGTGCGGTCGAGTCCTTCCGCTTCAACGTCGCGGTCGCGCGCGTGATGGAGCTGGTCAACGCGACCCGCAAGACGATCGACTCGGGTCCCGGCGGTTCCGATCCCGCCGTTCGCGAGGCGGCTGAGGTGGTCACGCTCGCGCTGTCGCTGTTCGCGCCGTACACGGCGGAGGAGTGCTGGGAGCGCCTCGGTTACGAGCCGTCGGTGGCGTTGGCTGCCTGGCCGGAGGTCGATCCCGCTCTGCTCGTTGAGGAGTTCGTCACCTGCGTCGTGCAGGTCGCGGGCAAGGTACGCGAGCGGATCGAGGTCTCGCCCGACATTCCCGAGGTCGAGCTGCGCGAGCTCGCGCTGTCGACCGAAGCAGTCGTGCGTGCACTTGACGGGCGCGATGTGCGGACGGTCATCGTTCGCGCGCCGAAGCTAGTCAACGTCGTGCCCGCGTAGTCGCCTCCCTTTGCTATCTGTGGGGCTCTTGGCGCTCTGAAGTGTTCGTTGCTATCCGCACGCCGATGGCAAAGCGCACTGCCGATAGCAAAGATTTCGGACGTCCAACGGATCCACAGCGATCAGCCACTCACAACCCTGGGATCACCCACCTGGCGTGGCCGGGTTACTTCATAACGTGCGCGCATGCGCGATCCCTTTGACCCGCTCATCCGACCAGCCCTTGACGATCCAGATGGCTCGGCTCGTCGGCGCTCACGGCGAAGCCGCCCTCGTTGGGCAGCGCTGCTCGAAGAACTAGCGGTAGATCGTCGCGCGTTACTCGCCGTCGCCCTCGTTGTGCTCGTCGCGGTCGGTGCCGCCGGATTCATTTGGGTGCGCTCGCAGTCGTCGGGCGCGGCTCGTGCGTCCGATGATGCGAGCTTCATTGATCCGACGGCTAGCGCGAGTCCGGTTGCGACCAACGGGCTGCCGCCTCCGACCTCTGCTCCCACGAAGGTCGTCGTCGACGTCAGCGGTCGAGTTCGTCACCCGGGTCTGGTCACCTTGTCATCCACCGCCCGCGCGGCCGACGCGATTAAGGCGGCAGGCGGTGCGCTGCCGCACACAGATCTGACGTCGATCAATCTGGCGGCGCACATCAGTGACGGTGAGCAGATCGTCGTGGGCGGTGGCGGAAGCTCGTCGACATCGGCGTCCTCGAGCGGGTCAGGCAGCCTGAGCGGAACCGCGGGGAGTGGCGTCAGCGGAGCCAAGGTCGACCTCAACACTGCCTCGGCCCAGGAACTCGATGCGCTGCCGGGCGTCGGGCCGGTGATGGCCGGACGCATCGTTGCCTACCGGCAGTCGCACGGCGCATTCACGTCGGTCGATCAGCTTCAGGACGTGTCGGGCATCGGGCCATCGAAGTACAAGCAGCTGGCGCCCTTGGTCAGTGTGTGATCGCGCCCCAGTCCGTCGCCAAGGAGGAGTCCGGACACAAGTCCGAGTTCTGGCAAAACCACGACCTGCGGCTGCTGCCGTCAGCGATCGCTGCATGGGCGGGAGCGGCCGCGGGTCTGTGGTGGGCGCCGCACGTATCGGTATGGGTGGCGGCGCTGGCATTGGCGACTCTGGTCATGCTCGTGGCTCGACACCTCGGCGCTCGCCACGTTGGTCCGACTTCAGTCCGCGGAGTTGTGGCCTTGGCCGTGGTCGTTGGGTTGGGTGCATTCGCGGTGGCACAGATCGAGTCCGAACCCGTTCGGACGGGGCCGGTTGCCGACGCTGCGCACGCAATTCGCTCGGTTCACATCGAAGCGGTAGTGACGAGCGACCCGGTCGCGGTGCGCCCCAAGCCCACCACGCCATCGTGGGCGCAGCGTCAAGACATCGTTGATCTTCGAGTCGAGTCGATCACGGTCGACGGGCGAACGAGTCGCGTGCGCGTACCGATCGTCGCGCTCACGCCGACATCGTGGAGCAGTCTTGTGCCCGGCACCGGCGTGTCTGCAGACGCGCGACTGCGAGCCGACGATCCGCACCGGGGGAGCGCTGCGTTCGCGATCGTCGACGGCGCCCCGACCATCGTTCGACAACCGCCGCTCATCCAACGCGTCGCGGCTCACATCCGTTCACGACTCCAGGCCGCGGTTTCGGGGCTTCCTGCCGATCAACGAGGACTCGTCCCTGGGCTTGTCATCGGCGACACATCGCAGATTCCGGCCCACCTGTCCGACGATGCGGCCACGACCGGACTCACGCACCTTGTCGCAGTGAGCGGAGAGAACGTCGCGATCGTGCTCGGCGCATTGATCTGGTTACTCGCCCGAATCGGCGTGCGGGGGCGCCTGGTGGCGGTAGTGGCGCTACTGGGCTTGGTCGCGTTCGTGGTGCTGGTGCGACCACAGCCCAGCGTCCTGCGCGCCGCCGCCATGGGCACGTGCGTGCTGCTCGGGGTGCGCGGGCGCGCGGCACCGGCGCTGTGCGTGGCGATTGTTGGATTGATGCTCGTAGATCCGTGGCTGGCCCTGTCGATCGGATTCGCGTTGTCGACCGCTGCAACGGCGGGGCTCGTCTTCGTTGCACCGCGATGGCGTCGGCTGTCCGTGCAGCAGCCTCGCCGTCGACTGCGCTCAGTCGCGACGACGGCATTCATCGCTGCGACGGTCGCGCAGATGATGTGCGGCCCACTCATCGCGGCGATCAGCGGGACCTTCAGTCTCAGTGCAGTACCTGCCAACGTCATGGCGGCCCCGGCAGTGCCGTTGGCCACCTTGGCTGGACTCGTTGCTGCGCTCGTCGCGCCCTGGTCGGTCACTCTCGCGCGCGTGCCCGCCTGGATTGCCGGGCTCGGCGCTGGCTGGATCGCCCAGGTGGCGCACGGCTGGGCATCTGTTAGCTGGCTCGTAATTCGTCTGCCACATGGCCGCGCGGGCTTCCTGTGGGCATTCGCGCTGACCGGCCTGCTCATCTCGGCGTTCGCGGTGCTTCGAGTAGTTGTCGCGGCAACTCAGGCCCGCTCGGACGGATCGCATCGATCTGGCGCGACGACGTAGGAGCATGGGGGCTAGCGCAGGAGGTGACGCGGTGAGCGCTTCAGTCGCGGCGGGCCGAGGTCCTGCTCGGTTCCGTTATCTCGATCTGCTGCGGATCGTGTCGATCGGGCTGGTCGTGATCGGGCACTGGCTTCTTGTTGACGTCACCGTTGTCAATGGTCAGCTGTCCGGGGTCGATTCGCTCGACTACATCACCTGGGGCGGTTGGGCCACGTTGGTGTTCCAGGTACTGCCGTTGTTCTTTCTGGTCGGCGGCTACGTCAACGCCCAGTCGTGGACCACGCACAAGGCGAATGGACAGGCATGGGACGAGTGGGTACAAACCCGCGCCATGCGGTTGCTGTGGCCGACAGCCGTGTACGTGCTAGTCATTTCTGCGCTCGTAGTGGTCGTGGGCACGACTGTCATCAGCCCTGACGAGATCGAGCAGGGCGCGTGGCTGGTCGCGGTGCAACTGTGGTTCTTGCCCGTCTACCTGATGCTCATCGCGCTGACCCCGCTGCTTTTTCGCGCGCACCAGCGATGGGGATTCGCCGTACCGGCGATGATGGCGCTGGGCGCGGTGGTCGTTGACTTCGGTGTCATTGCGATGCATTGGGCACCACTCGGCTACCTGAACTATCTGTTCGTCTGGGGATCGATGCATCAGTGGGGATTCGCGTGGCGCGATGGCTCGCTCAGCCATCCACGGCGTCGCCCCTACGGCTTCGCGCTTGCTGGCGCGGCCACGGTTGCGGCACTCGTCGCACTTGGCCCTTTCCCGATCGACATGGTGGGCACGGGCCAGCATGCGGGCAATACGTCACCGCCATCAATCGCCTTGCTCGCCTTTGCCGCCGTGCAAACGGGTATTGCCCTTGCCGCAGCGCCAGCGGCAACTCGCCTGCTTGCTCGCCCCAGGTGGTCGCGACCAGTGGCACGGCTGAACCCGTTCGTCATGACGGTCTACCTGTGGCACATGGTCCCGGTGGTGATCGTCGGAGTCGTGCTCTCGTGGATCGGGACAGCGCCGCACCCAGGCGTCGGTTCGTGGCAATGGTGGCTCTTGCGGCCGGCCTGGTTCCTGGTGCTCGCGGCCATCCTGCTGCCCCTGACGATGGCGGTGCAGTGGATGGAGCGGCCCCTCGTCCGGCTGCCGATCGGTCTCGGCGCGCGTGGTGGCTGGTCGCCGATCGTGATGGTGCTCGGGATCGCCGCGTCGGGAGTGAGTCTGGCCCGGCTGGCCGTTGTGGGTTTCGCTTTCAACGGGAAGCTGACAAGCGCAGCGTTGCTTCTCTTTGTCTCGGGCGTGGCCCTGGTCGTGATGTCGGGTTCGACGAGTCGGCATAGCGTCGGCGTGGTGTGACAGGGTGACGCGCATGAATCCGGGGACACCGCGTGGCGCACCACCTGGTGCGCTCGGTGGCTCGGTGATGCTTGTGGTTGGCCCTGAGGAGCTGCTCGCCGATCGCGCGGTGGACAAGATCGTCTCGGCTGCTCGTGACGCTCACCGCGACCTAAATCTCCATGACATTGAAGCCTCGGCGCTTGAGCCCGGCCAGTTCGGTGACCTCATCAGCCCGTCCCTTTTCGGCGGCGAGACGCTCGTGATCCTGCGTGGTCTCGAGCGGATCGGTGCTCAGGATTCCGACGATGACTCGGAGGATGCAGACGACGAGAGCGGCGCAGCAGCCGGGTCGGGTGTCGTGGCCGAACTGACCGCGTACGTTCGCGAACCCGACGGCGACGTGCGGCTCGTACTCGTTCATCGCGGGTTGTCTCGCGGGCGTGGAATTCTCAATGCAGCCAAAAAGGCCGGCGCGATCGAAATCCCGTGCAAGGCCGTGCCTAAGCGCGGGCGCGCGCGCATCGACTTCGCGACCGAGGAGATCCAAGGCGCCGGGCGCACGGTGTCGCGAGAAGCAGCCACGGCCCTGGTCGAGGCCACCGGCGAAGACCTGCGGGCGCTTGCCGCTGCGTGTGCGCAGCTCGTCGCCGATGTCGATGGTTCGATCAACGTGACGCATGTGCGCGGTTACTTCGGCGGCAACGCCAACGTGCAGGGCTTCGACATCAGCGACGCCGTCTTCGATGGGCGGATCACGGAAGCTCTTGAGCGGGTGCGGCTGGCAATGGACTCGGGCACGCACCCGTTGCCGATCGTCGGCGCGCTCGCCTCGACAGTCCGAAGCCTGGCCGTGGTGATGGCGGCCCCGCCCGGTTGGCGGGCATCGGACTTTCAGCGCGAGCTCGGCATCCCGGAGTGGAAGCTGTCGCGGGTTCAGCAGCAGGCACGCAGATGGTCGCAGCGCTCGTTGGCTGACGCGGTGACCGTGCTCGCCAAGTGTGACGCGGACATCAAGGGGCAGGCTGCCGATCCGGCCTACGCGTTGGAACGAGCAGTAGTGAGACTGGCCGCGCTACCCGCGGCCTAGCAAAGGGAGGAACTAGAGCGCGGCAGCGCGCTTGGCCAGCGCCGACTTGCGGTTCGCGGCCTGGTTCTTGTGGATGACGCCCTTGCTGGCGGCCTTGTCCAGCTTGCGGTTGGCGTCGCGCAGCAGCTCGGTGCGCCTTCTCGGCGTCGCCGGCCTCAGCGGCCTCGCGGAACTTGCGCACGGCGGTCTTCAGCGACGACTTGACCGGCCTTGTTGCGCAGCCGGCCTTCTCGTTGTCCGGTTGCGCTTGATCTGGGACTTGATGTTCGCCACGAGTGATTGCCTCAAACGTGTCGGAATACGGTCGGAAGCCGAGCAGACTGACCGGAACGCCAGGGTTCCACTGAAACTGAACGGCGGCCACGACCGCCGTCAGGGTAGCAGCGGCGCTCGACGTCGCGGCCAGGCGCGAGCCGACGTGGGACCATGGAGCTGCTCGTCGCACTGCCGATCGTGAGGTCTTATCACGCGTGCCCGCGACCCCTCCGGGCGGACCCCGCGCCAGCAGACACCGACCCGGCCGTCGATCCGCAACTTCTGCATCATCGCCCACATCGACCACGGCAAGTCGACGCTGGCCGACCGCATGCTGCAGCTCACCGGCGTCGTCGACGCGCGGCAGATGCGCGCGCAGTACCTCGACCGCATGGACATCGAGCGCGAGCGCGGCATCACGATCAAGAGCCAGGCGGTCCGGCTGCCCTGGACAGGTGACGGACGGCACCGACTACGTCCTGAACATGATCGACACCCCCGGCCACGTCGACTTCACCTACGAGGTGTCCCGCTCGCTGGCCGCCTGCGAGGGCGCGGTGCTGCTCGTCGACGCCGCGCAGGGGATCGAGGCGCAGACGCTCGCCAACCTCTACCTGGCCCTGGAGAACGACCTGCACGTCATCCCGGTGCTCAACAAGATCGACCTGCCGGCCGCCCAGCCCGAGCAGCTACGCCGACGAGCTCGCGCACCTCATCGGCTGCGACGCCCGACGACGTGCTGCGGGTGTCGGGCAAGACCGGCGAGGGCGTCGAGGCGCTGCTCGACGACGATCGTCCGCGAGGTCCCCGCGCCGGTCGGCGACGCCGAACGCGCCGCCGCGCGCGATGATCTTCGACTCGGTCTACGACATCTACCGCGGCGTCGTCACCTACGTCCGGGTCATCGACGGCCAGCTCATCGCGCGCGAGCGGATCAAGATGATGTCGACCGGCGCGACGCACGAGCTGCTCGAGATCGGCGTCATCTCGCCCGAGCCGGTGCCGACCGAAGGGCTGGGCGTCGGCGAGGTCGGCTACCTGATCACCGGCGTGAAGGACGTCCGCCAGTCGCGCGTCGGCGACACGGTCACCGACGCGGTCAAGCCGGCCGCGACGAGGCGCTCGGCGGCTACCGCGACCCGAAGCCGATGGTCTTCTCCGGCCTCTACCCGATCGACGGCTCGGACTACCCCGACGCTGCGCGACGCGCTCGACAAGCTGCAGCTCAACGACGCGGCGCTGGTCTACGAGCCAGAGACGCTCAGCCGCGCTCGGCTTCGGCTTCCGCTGCGGCTTCCTCGGCCTGCTGCACCTGGAGATCGTGCGCGAGCGGCTCGAGCGCGAGTCCGGACTCGACCTGATCTCGACCGCGCCCAACGTCGTCTACCGAGTCGTTCTCGACGACGGCCGCGAGATCATCGTGACGAATCCGAGCGAGTTCCCGACCGGCAAGGTCGCCGAGATCTTCGAGCCGGTGGTGCGCGCGACGATCATCGCGCCGAGTGAGTTCATCGGCACGATCATGGATCTGTGCCAGACCCGACGCGGTTCGTTGCTGGCGATGGACTACCTGTCCGAGGATCGCGTCGAGCTGCGCTACACGATGCCGCTGGCCGAGATCGTCTTCGACTTCTTCGACGCACTCAAGTCGCGCACCCGCGGATATGCGTCCCTGGACTACGAGCCCACTGGCGAGCAAGCCGCCGATCTGGTGAAGGTCGACATCCTGCTGCAGGGCGAGACCGTCGACGCGTTCAGCGCGATCGTGCACAAGGACAAGGCGTACGCGTACGGCGTATCGATGACCGCGAAGCTCAAGGACCTGATCCCGCGTCAGCAGTTCGAGGTGCCGATCCAGGCGGCTATCGGTGCGCGCGTCATCGCGCGCGAGAACATCCGCGCCATCCGCAAGGATGTCCTCGCGAAGTGCTATGGCGGTGACATCACCCGCAAGCGCAAGCTGCTGGAGAAGCAGAAGGAAGGCAAGAAGCGGATGAAGATGGTCGGACGAGTCGAGGTTCCGCAGGAGGCGTTCATCGCTGCGCTGACCAACGGAGAGAGCGCACCGACCAAGTAAGTGAGGAGGGGCAACGTGAGCGGGCGATTCGCGCGCATCCTTCCTGCCCCTGGCGTCGAGCGCACCTTGGCAGGCGCGACCCTCGTCAACACAATCGGCAACGGGCTCTTCCTGACTGGTCAGGTCTTCTTTCTCACTCGCGTCGTGGGGCTAGGGGCCGGTCAGGTCGGCATCGGCCTCGCCGTCGTCGGCGGCTTCTCGATCGTGTCCGGGGTGCCGGTCGGTCACTGGGGCGATCGGCACGGACTGCGCGAGACCCTGGTCGCGGCGACCTTGGCCCAGGCGCTGACAACTGGTGCGCTTCTGTTCGTTCGCAGCTTCTCGGAGTTCCTTGTCGTTGCGGCGTTCTTCGGTGCCGCAACGGGCGGAGCCAATGCGACTCGACAGGCCCTCACCGCAAACTCGCTCGACTCCGAACGCCGGGTCCGCAACCGCGCCTACCAACGTGCCGTCACCAACGTCGGCATCAGCCTGGGCGCGATCATCGCTGCAGTTGCATTGCAGGTCGACAGTCGAGCGGGTTACCTCGCATTGATCGCGGCCAACGCAGCGACATTCGTCGGTGCGTCGCTGATCTTCTTGAAGGTGCCGCACCTTCCGCCCGTCCCGGTGCAGGACGGTCCGCGGCTACCAGTGCTGCGGGACAAGCCTTTCGTCGCGTTCATTGCGCTCAACACGGTGATGTTCATGCACTACGGGATGCTTGAAGTTGCGGTTCCGCTGTGGATCGTGGGGCATACGCATGCCCCACGCTTTGTGTTCTCGATCCTGATCCTCATCAACACCGTGACGGTCGCCGCGTTCCAAGTGCGCATCTCGCGCGGATCCGAACGGCTGGCGAGAGCCGTGTGGTGCATCAAAGCGTCTGGGGTGCTGATTGCGATCTCGTGTGTGCTCTTCGGGTTATCCGGCGATTCAGTCGTGTGGATCGCGATCACGTTGCTAATCGCGGCCGCTCTGGTTGAGGTGTTCGGCGAGATGTTCCAGTCGGCGGGCTCGTGGGGCGTGTCGTTCCTTGTCGCTCCGCCAGCCCTCCAGGGTCAGTACCAGGGCTTGTTCGGGACGGGCATGTCCGTCTCGGCCGCGATGGCGCCGCTTGTGATGGTCAACGTTCCTATTCGCTTCGGGTTACCCGGCTGGACGGCGCTGGGGCTGGTGTTCGTCTGCTTCGGCTTCGCCCTTGGACCGGTATCCGCGTGGGCGGTACGACATCGCAACCATGTGATCGTCGCGGCCGGGACACAATGAGCCGTGCCTTCCGCGTTGCCTGATGGCGAACCCGCGCCCGTCGACGGGGCGTTGCCCGCATCCGCTCTGAGCACGCTCGGGCGTCGGCCGTTTGGTGTGTACGTCCACGTGCCATTCTGCGCGACCCGTTGTGGCTATTGCGACTTCAACACCTACACCGCCACTGAACTCGGCGGTGGCGCGAGCCAGTCCTCGTACGCGGACACTGCAATCAGTGAGATCCGGTTCGCGCGCTCGGTGCTCGCGCCTGCCGATGTGGTGCCGCATGTCGACACCGTGTTCTTCGGCGGCGGCACGCCGACGTTGCTACCCGCCGGGGACCTTGCCCGTGTTCTCGATGCGATTCGCGATGCGTTCGGTCTGGCCGACAACGCAGAGATCACGACTGAGGCCAACCCTGAGTCGATAGATCAACGATCTTTGAATGCGCTGCGAAATGCAGGCTTCACACGAGTGTCCTTCGGCATGCAGAGCGCGGTGCCGCACGTGCTTGCGACCCTCGATCGGCAGCACACGCCCGGTCGCGTCGATGACGTCGTGCGATGGGCGCGCGCGGCTGGCTTCGAGCACGTCAGCCTCGACCTCATCTATGGCGCACCAGGAGAAAGCGACGACGACTGGACCCGGTCGCTCGATGCTGCGATCGCGTGCGAACCGGATCACGTCTCGGCCTATGCGCTCGTGATCGAGGACGGGACCCGTATGGGCACGGCACTTCGGCGTGGCGAGATCGCTGCCACTGACCCCGATGCGCAGGCGCGTCGATATGAGATGGCCGATGCGGCGCTGGGTGCCGCAGGCTTCGATTGGTACGAGGTCAGCAACTGGTCGAAGCCGGGCGCCGAGTGTCAGCACAACCTCGGTTATTGGCGCAGCGATGACTGGTGGGGGATTGGACCTGGTGCGCACAGTCACATCGGTGGCGTGCGTTGGTGGAATGTCCGTCATCCCGCCGCCTACGCCGAACGGATGTCGCTTGGTCGCTCACCTGCGCAGGCGCGCGAGTTGCTGACCGCAGACCAACGAGCCGAGGAACGCGTGCTCCTTGAGATCAGGTTGCGAGAAGGCCTCGACCCCGGCGTTCTCGCCCCGCAGGCCTTGGCCCGACTCGACGTGCTTGCCGCAGACGGACTCATCGAGTCGCCCGAGGCCGCCGATCCGGTCGACTCCGCCGCGCCGATTCGCCTGACTCTTCGAGGCCGGCTGCTAGCCGACCTCGTTGTGCGTGGACTGGCGGATTGATCCCTTCGGCCCCAATTAGTTCACCATGCGAAGGGTGAACGGGTAGCGGTAAGCCTCGCCCTTCGAACAAGCGACCGTGGCGATGATGCAGAAAACAATGCGCAAGATGGCGATCGCGGGCAAAAGCAGAATCCCGACGATCACGAAGATCAGGATGAAGCTGGCGACTTCGGCGATCAGACAGGTGAGTTGGAAGTTCAACGACTCCACCGAGGCGCCGCGAACGTAGTAGGACTTCGGACCCTGCACCAGCATGATCACCAGAGGGGCAAGGAACGCGAACGGAATGGCCAGCACCTGCGCCAGAAGTGCCCAGGTGCGCTCGTCGTCGGGACTCACAACGACTCCTAGTGATCTCAGTTGGGTGGGCTCCGACCGGTACGGATCGGGCGAACTGTAGCGACGCTGCCGTAGACTTGGCACTCTGGCCAGGAGAGTGCCAATGGAGGGAGTGACACGTGCTCGACGAACGCAAGCTCGCGGTGTTGCGCGCCATCGTCGAGGACTACGTGTCATCGCACGAGCCCGTTGGCTCACGCACCATCGTGGAGCGGCACGGACTCGGCGTCTCGCCAGCCACGATCCGCAACGACATGGCCGCGCTCGAGGACGAGGGGTACATCGCACAGCCGCATACGAGTGCCGGTCGGATTCCGACCGACAAGGGGTACCGGCTCTTTGTCGACCGGCTCTCGACCGTTAAGCCGTTGCACGCGGCGGAGCGCAAGGCGATCGACAGCTTCCTCGCGGGCGCAGTCGACCTCGATGACGTCGTGCACCGCACCGTCCGGATCCTCGCCCAGCTGACTCAGATGGTCGCGGTGGTGCAATACCCATCGCTCACCCGCACGGTCGTCCGACATGTCGAGCTGCTTGCTCTGACGCCGCAACGCGTTCTGCTCGTTCTCATCACGACGAGCGGTCGAGTCGAGCAGCGAGTGCTCGATTTCGATGACGACATCACCGAAGCGACCTTGAGCGACTTGCGTGCTCGCATCAACGCGGTAACGGTCGGGTCTCGCTTCGCGGAGGTTGCCGACGCTGTCACCTCGCTCCCCGGGAGCGTCCCGCCGGATCAACGATTCCTCGCTGAGCGACTCGTTGCTGCTCTGCTTGAGACGATGGTGGAGGACCATGAGGAGCGCGTGGTGCTCGCCGGCACCGCGAATCTCGCGCGCTTCGGGCATGACTTCCCGATGACCGTGCAACCAGTGCTCGACGCCCTCGAGGAACAGGTCGTGTTGTTGCGACTGCTCGGCGAGGCAACCAACACTGACTCACCGCTCGTGCGCATCGGGCACGAGAACCTTGTCGAGGGCCTCACTGGCGCATCGGTCGTGACTGCCGGATACGGGGACGGCTTCGAGGCGGTCGCACACCTTGGAGTGGTCGGGCCGACGCGGATGGACTACCCCGGAACGATTCGTGCCGTGCGGGCAGTCGCGCAGTACCTGAGTCGCTCGTTGAGCGAGAGCTGACGGATACCTGTGGCTGTTGACTATTACGGCACCCTCGGGGTGTCGACGAACGCGTCGCCCGAGGAGATCAAGCGGGCCTATCGCAGGCTGGCGCGCGAGTTGCACCCCGACCTCAACCCGGATCCGGAGACGCTCGAGAAGTTCAAGGCGGTCACGGCTGCCTACGAGGTGCTCTCCGATCCGGAGAAGCGCCAGATGTACGACATGGGCGCAGACCCATTGGCTCCGCGCGGCGCGCGCGGCTCATCGGGCCCGGGTGCCGGCTTCGGTGGCTTCGACTTCGGCGACATCATGGACGCGTTCTTCGGTTCGTCCTCGCGCGGTCCCCGGCCGCGCAAGCGGCGCGGTCAAGATGCGTTGATCCAGGTCGAAGTCGATCTGTCCGAAGCGGCCTTCGGCACGACCCGCGACTTGCAGCTCGACACCGCGGTCCTGTGTCCGGTCTGCGACGGCGCGGGCACCAGCGATGGTTCGGCGCCCGTGCAGTGCGACATGTGTCGCGGACGCGGTGAGATCCAAAGCATCCAGAAGTCGTTCCTCGGCGAGGTGCGCACGGCTCGGGTATGTCCGCAGTGCCAGGGATACGGCACGGTCCTGCCGCAGCCATGCCGCGAGTGCAACGGCGACGGACGCGTGCGCAGTCGCGAATCCCTGACGGTCCGCATCCTGGCCGGCGTCGATACCGGTAACCGGATCCAGTTCCTCGGCAAGGGTGAGGTCGGACCTGGGGGTGGCCAGTCCGGTGACTTGTACGTCGAGGTTCTGGTCAAGCCGCACTCGACCTTCGAGCGTCAGGGCGACGACCTGCACTGCACCGTCTCGATCCCGATGACGGCAGCCGCACTCGGCACGGCGATGGAGATTGAGACGCTCGATGGCGCCACGAGTTTCGATGTCAAGGTCGGCACCCAGTCCGGGGACGAAGTGATTCTGCGCCGCAAGGGCATGCCGCACCTGCACGGGCACGAGCGCGGCGACCTGCACGTCCACTTGGACGTGCGCACGCCAACTCGGCTGGACGACGCTCAGACTGCGATCCTCCAACAACTCGCAGCCGCGCGCGGCGAGGAGACCCCGACCGCGCTGCTTCAGCAGAACCAGCAGGGCCTGTTCTCGCGGTTGCGCGACGCCTTCTCTGGTCGCTGACACGTGAGCGCCCCGATGTTCGTTGGGCCTTCGTCAGCGCTGACCGAGCTGAGTGTCGGGCAGCGATTCACACTCGACGGCGACGAAGGTCGCCATGCAGCGGCCGTGCGACGCGTGCGCCTCGGTGAACAGGTCGATGTCACAGACGGTGCCGGGCTGTTGCTCAGGTGCATCGTCGTGGGCGTGCCGAGCAAGGCGCAGGTCGATCTCGATGTCGAGAACATCGTGGACTTCGCGCAGCCCGCGCCACGACTCGTCGTGGTGCAGGCGATACCTAAGGGCGAACGATCCGACATCGCAGTCGAGTTGCTGACCGAAGTTGGCGTTGACGTCATCGTGCCGTGGGCTGCCACCCGGTGCATTGCTCGCTGGGACGGTGAGCGCGCGGACAAGGGACGCGATAAATGGCAACGAACGGCCAACGAAGCGTCGAAGCAGGCCCATCGTGCATGGTTTCCCGAGGTGCGACCGCTGCACTCGACCGATGAAGTCGCTGCACTGGTGGCCGCCGCCGACGTTGCCGTGCTTCTGCATGAGTCCGCTCTGGATTCGTTGGTCGACCTCGAGCTGCCTGACGATGCGAGCGACGTACTCCTCGTGGTCGGCCCTGAGGGTGGCATCGCCGATGACGAACGAGCCCGGCTCGAAAAGGCGGGCGCTGCCGCACGGCGAATGGGTCCGACCGTCATGCGCACCTCGACTGCGGGTGTGGCTGCAGCTGCTGTCCTTCTGTCGCGGACCGCGCGGTGGGCCTAGGCTCGTTGCGTGAGCGACTGCCTGTTCTGCGGCATGGTGGCGGGTGAGATCCCCGCTGAGATCGTGCTCGACACCGATCGGCTGCTGGCCTTCCGCGATATCAATCCGCAGGCGCCAGTCCATGTGCTCGTGATCCCACGCAAGCACTACATGTCGGTTGCCGAGGTTGCGACTGCCGATGCTGATCTAGCAGGCGAGATGTTGCGTGCAATCGGCGAGATCGCGCAGACCGAGGGGCTCGGCTCCTACCGGGTCGTGGCCAATACCGGCTCCGACGCTGGCCAGACGGTGTTCCATGCGCATTTGCATCTGCTCGGAGGCAGGGGCTTCACCTGGCCTCCGGGGTGAGACGCTTGCTTCATGGCTGACAGACCTGGCTCCTCCGAGCGCGCGACCAACAACGCGCAGCACCGCATCGTGGTGCCGTCGGGTGTGTCCATGGTGGGTCTGCTCGGTTCAGGCGATGAGTTCCTGCGGGTGATCGAGCGATCGTTCCCGACCGTCGACGTGCTTGTGCGTGGCAACGAAGTCACCATGCGCGGCCCCACGGACCAGGTCGAGACCGTCGAACGGCTGGTCGACGAGCTGGTCGCGGTCCTGGAAGCTGGGGAGCCGCTGTCGGCCGACGCGGTCGAACGCGTCGTCACCATGGTTCGGTCCAATCTCCCCGAGCGCCCAGCGGACGTTCTGTCGTTCAACATCCTGAGCAGTCGTGGTCGCACGATTCGCGCGAAGACGGTGAATCAGAAGCGCTATGTCGACGCCATCGACGAGCACACGATCGTCTTCGGCATCGGCCCAGCGGGTACCGGAAAGACCTACTTGGCGATGGCGAAGGCGGTGCAGGCGCTGCAAGCAAAGCGCGTGAATCGAATCATCTTGACCCGCCCCGCGGTTGAGGCCGGGGAGCGCCTCGGCTTCTTGCCGGGCACTCTCTACGACAAGATCGATCCGTACCTCCGCCCGCTTTACGACGCGCTGCACGACATGGTCGACCCGGAGTCGATCCCGCGACTCATCGATGCGGGCACCATCGAGGTCGCACCGCTCGCCTACATGCGCGGTCGCTCTCTTAACGATGCATTCATCATTCTCGACGAGGCGCAGAACACCTCGCCCGAACAGATGAAGATGTTCCTTACGCGGTTGGGCTTCGGGTCGACGATGGTCGTCACCGGCGACGTCACGCAGGTCGACTTGCCGTCGGGCACATCGTCGGGCCTTCGAGTCGTGCAGGAGATTCTCGACGGTCTCGATGACGTGAACTTCTGCTTCCTTAGTAGCTCGGACGTCGTGCGACATCGGTTGGTTAGCAAAATCGTTGACGCCTACAACGTGTGGGACGCCAAACGCCGACCGCCTACGACGAACGAGTCCCGCGGCGGACGGCGGCGTTGACATGAGTGTTGAAGTCGGCAACGAGTCCGGCAGTGACGTCGATGTCGAACGCCTGAGCCGACTCGGTCGATTCACTTTGGACTCGTTGCGGATTCATCCGCAGGCGGAACTTTCGGTCCTGCTGGTGGACATCGACACCATGACTCACTTGCACGAGAAGTGGATGGACGAGCCAGGACCGACCGACGTGCTCAGCTTTCCGATGGACGAGTTGCGTCCGCCCGACGACGACGCGGAGCCCGAGCCGGGTCTGTTGGGCGACGTCGTCTTGTGTCCGGTGGTGGCGAAGCAGCAGGCCGCGACGGCTGGGCACCGATTCGAGGACGAGCTTGATCTGTTGTGCATCCACGGGATCCTTCATCTGCTCGGCTACGACCATGCCGAGCCGGAGGAGCACCGAGAGATGTTCGGACTGCAGACTCGGCTGCTTGCCGAGTGGCAGGGTGCGAGGAGTCGACCGTCATGACGGTGACTGATTGGCTGGCCCTCGTCGGCGCGATGATCCTCGTCTTCGTCGCCGGCCTCTTTGTTGCAGCGGATGCGGCCTTGGCGCGAGTCTCCAAGGCACGCGCTGGGGAGCTGCTCGACGACGACCGGCACGGCGCTGCCGCGCTCGTTGCGATCACGCAGGATCCAGCCCGCTATATCAACGTCCTGCTGCTCCTTCGCCTGCTGTTCCAGACCGCGGCCGTCGTGATCGTTGCGGTCGTCTCCACCCGCCAGTTCCATCCGGACTGGCTGGCTGGACTGCTCGCGGTGCTGGTGATGGTGGTCGTCGAGTACGTCGCCGTCGGAGTCGGGCCGCGCACCTTCGGGCGCGCGCACGCCATTCGCCTCTCACTGGCAGCGGCTCCGGTGGCCCGCGTGCTGGCGAGTGCATTGGCTCCGTTGACGAGCCTGCTCATCCTGGTAGGCAACGCCTTGACACCAGGTCCTGGCACGCGCGAAGGACCGTTCGCGACGGAAGCCGAACTGCGCGAGTTGGTCGATCGAGCGCAGGAACACAGCGTCATCGCCGACGACGAACGGCAAATGATCCACAGCGTTTTCGAACTCAGCGACACCATCGTTCGCGAAGTCATGGTGCCCCGCACCGAGATGATCTGGATCGAGTCGACGAAGACGCTGCGCCAGGGGCTTTCACTCGGTTTGCGTTCAGGATTCTCGCGGATCCCGGTGATCGGGACGAGCCTCGATGACGTCATCGGTGTGGTCTATCTGAAGGACCTAACGCGGCGCACGTTCGAGCACAACGAGTCGGGCACGACCGAACGCGTCGGCGACATCATGCGTAAGGCGCTGTTCGTCCCTGACAGCAAGCCCGTCGATGGCCTACTGCGCGACATGCAGACCGCGCGTGTGCACATCGCGATCGTGGTCGACGAGTACGGCGGCACGGCTGGTCTGGTCACGATTGAGGACGTCCTTGAGCAGATCGTCGGTGACATCAGCGACGAGTACGACGTCGATACGCCCGATGTGCAGCATCTCGCCGACGGTTCGATCCGAGTCACTGCGCGGTTGAACATCGATGATCTCAACGAGCTGTGCGGACTGCGGCTTGAGGACGATGATCTCGATGACGTCGACACGGCCGCCGGTCTGCTCGCCAAGCGCCTCGGCAAGGTCCCGATTCCCGGTGCCTCGGTCGAGGTGCACGGGTGGACCATCACGGCCGAGGCGGCCGAAGGTCGGCGCAACCGCATTCGTACCTTGCTTCTGACGCCGGGGCCGGCCGTCGTCCGCCATCAGAAGGCCTCAGTCGAGGAGAGCGAGCGTGCCGATGCCTGAAGCACTCGACGAAGAGGACGCGAAGTTGGTGACGCTGGCGAGGGCGGTTCGAGCGCGCCTCGGTGCGATCGACGGCGCCGCGGTGCGCGATGACACCGGTCGTACCTACAGCGCGGTCAACGTCGCCCTTCCATCGCTTCATCTGTCCGCGCTCCAGGCCGCGATCGCAGCAGCCGTCTCCAGCGGCGCGCATGGGATCGAGGCTGCAGCCATCGTTAGCGACACGGCCGAGGTCGATGCCCATGGCATCGCTGCCGTGCGAGACCTCGGCGGCACCGGGACGCCTGTGCACCTAGCCGGGCCCGACGGCACTGTCGCGCTCACCCACCTGGCATGACTGGTCCAACTGCTTTTCGCTCCGGCTTTGGCTGCTTTGTCGGCCGCCCGAACGCAGGGAAGTCCACTCTGCTCAATGCACTTGTCGGCACCAAGGTGGCGATCACGAGCAGC
>CAWKKI010000008.1:0-171658 GCA_963850215.1 uncultured Actinomycetota bacterium | reverse complement strand
ACAGACTTTCAACGAGGCTTCATCAAGGCCGAGGTCGTCTCGTACAAGGACCTGACCGATGCGGGCTCAATGGCCGAGGCGCGCGCACGCGGCAGGGTACGCATTGAGGGCAAGGACTATGTAATGGCCGACGGCGACGTCGTGGAATTTCGGTTCAACGTGTGAGTGGCCAAACACCGGCATCCGATCGGTACCGCGACCTAGCGGAATCCGCGGTGCTGTGGGTGCTCTCGCAGCTTCGCGAAGACGACGGTCCCTGGCTACCGGAGGCTGTGCCTGCATCCGACGACGAACTGCTTGCCACCGAGCCCACGGAGGACCGCGACTCGTTGTACAGCGGGATCGGTGGCATCGCCCTCCTGCTGGCCGAGATCACTCAAGGCCGCGAGCTCTCAGGCGCGGAAGACCGACTTCGCGTCGGGATCGCGCAACGACTCAGGAAGCAGGCAGCAACTCGGGTGGATCCGGGTCTCTACTTCGGACTCGCGAGCGACGCGACCGCACTGCACGTGTTGGATCCCAGCTCCGAGCAGATCGCGTTGAACCGGCTAAACGATCTCGCGAGCCCGGCGGGGTGGGCTTCCACCGAAGACCTGGGTGCCGAGATCCCACCCGGCACACCGATTAACGACATCGTTTCGGGAAGTGCCGGTGTCGCGCTGACGGGGATCTGGATCGGCGACGATGTCGGGCGCCGCTTGGCGACGATCGCTGGCGAGGCGTTGCTCGGTGCAGCCTCGGAGGCGCCGGACGGTCTGCAGTGGCTGATGGCCGCGGGGCACGAGTCTTTGATGCCGAACTTCTCGCATGGCATAGCTGGCATTGCAACTGCGTTGGCGATTGCTGGTCGCAGCCTCGGTCGTGAGGACTTCGTTGACGCTGCCCGTCGCGGCGCCACGCAACTCGTCAGTCTGGGCAGGTTGGACGAGAAGACTTTCGTTGTTCCCATCCAAGTGCCGCAGGGGGACAGGGATTTCGAACCGATCACGTACTCGTGGTGTCACGGGGCAACCGGGACATCGATGCTCTTCCCCGCTCTTCGACGTGCGGGGGTCTCTGAGATCGCCGGAGTAGATGTCAACGAGTTGCGTCGCCGCAGCCTGCAATCGATCCTTTCGTCAGGCGTACCGGAGCGGCTACGGCCAGGTTTTTGGGACAACGACGGTCGATGCTGCGGCACTGCTGGCGCAGGTGACGCGCTGCTTGACGCGGCGCAAGACGCAACCACGAGAAGTGAGGCAGACCGATACCTGGCGGCGGCCGTCAAGATGGCCGACGCGCTCGTCGATCGGGCCATCACCGACGACGAGGGAACCCGTTGGCGTTTCACCGAACATCGCAACGTTGCACCGCTGCTCTCCCCGGAGACGACCTGGATGCAGGGCGCCGCAGGCATCGCGGCATTCCTGCTTCGGGTGGCACGCGTGCTCGAGCAGGGACTCGACGCACCGGTCGTTGATCGTCCCGACGAGTGGTGGTGCGTACCGAACCACCTGCGCCTTGGTGGCGGGTCCAGTGTTCACTCCGGGGGCGGATCGGGTCAGCATGCCCGAGGCGTCGATCTCGAATAGGTGAGCGAACCCACGGGTCGCGGCCGCACGCGTGCGGTCAAGCGCCGCAAAGCGCTGGCGGTGGTCGCTGCTCCAGTGCTGGCCGCGGGTGCGTTGGCGATCTGCCTCACGACCCCGGCGCACGGAGCCGCGGGCGCGACGAAGGCGAGCCTTGCCGCATCGTCGACAGTGTCGACGCCCACCTCCCACTACCTCCCCGGTACGGCGTGCCGGGTCTTCCCGACATCGAACTACTGGCACGCCGACATCTCAAAGCTTCCAGTGAACAAGTACTCGGCCAACTGGCTGGCACACATGTCGGCGGCCTCGCGCCATATCCATGCCGACTTTGGTCCGTCCTATGGGGCGCAGCCTGTGCCCTACGGCATTCCCGTTACCGTCGTACACGGGGCGTCGCGGGTACCTGTCACGTTCGAATACGCGTCAGAGAGCGATCGAATTCTGTATCCGTTGTCCTCGAGCACTCTGATCGAAGGTGGCGCGGGATCCTCGGGTGATCGGCACGCCATCGTTGTCGACGCGAACAACTGCGAATTGTTCGAGACCTGGAACACACAGCTCACGTCGTCTGGCTGGACGGCGGGGTCAGGTGCCGCCTGGAATCTCAATGCCAACGGGCTGCGACCACTGGGGTGGACATCGGCAGATGCAGCGGGGTTGCCGATCCTGCCTGGGCTGCTCCGTTACGACGAGATCCTGGCTGGCCACGTTGATCACGCCATCCGATTCACGACGAATGTCACCGACGAGGCGTTCGTCTGGCCAGCCAGGCACGAGGCTGGCTCATTGAAGAGCGTCTATTACCCGCCAATGGGCGCGCGCTTCCGACTCAAGGCGTCGTACAACATCACCGGATACTCACGCGACGCCAGGGTGGTGCTTCAGGCGATGAAGACCTACGGCTTGGTGTTGGCAGACAACGGCAGCCCGTGGTACTTCCAAGGCACCGCTGACACAAGGTGGCCCGCGAGCCTGATCTCTGATCTGGCGAAGGTTCCAGCGACTGCTTTCGAGGCCGTAAACACAGCGCCGCTTGAGATTTCAGTGAACTCTGCGCAGGCACGCTGACGACCAGCGCAACCGGGTCAGTCCGGCGATGCCTGGATATCGAGAACGAGTGCCTGAACGAGCAGGTAGATGCCGGTCAAAGTCGGCGCAACGGCAAGCAACACCGTGCCCGCGCTTGCGGTCGGGGGACCGATTGTCTCGATCGTGGCGAAGACGCCGAAGGCCAAGCCAATCGCGATCAGACCCAGGCCGGTGAAGAAGAGGAGCGCGATTGCGGAGAACGACCACAGCACGTATTTGAAGATCATCCGACGCCAGAAGCCCATGAACAGCAGCCACATGAGGCGGGGTGCCACCCGTCGCAATCGCATGGTCGATCGTTCATCGCCGTAGCGAGCCGGGATCGGGACGTCGCGCGCACGAATGCCAAGAATGTTGAGCTCGATCAGCAGGTCGTTCTCGAACGAATAGCCTGCCGCGATTCGGTCGAGCTCGAGTCGCTCAAGTGCCGAACGAGATAGTGCGGTGTATCCGTTCTGTGGGTCGAACAACTGCCAATAGCCCGACGAGGCCTTTGTCAAGAAGGACAGCACCACATTGCCGAACACTCGATGTCTAGGCATTCCCGCGAAAGACGAACGCGCGTAGAAGCGATTCGCCTTCGTAAAGCCGACACCGTCGTCTGCGATCGGATCGAGCAACGCGGGCAGCTGGTCCGGGTCCATCTGGTCATCGCCAGCCATCACGACGCTCACATCCGCGCCCAACGCCAACGCCGCGCGGTGTCCATCGACGATGGCCCCGCCTACGCCCGTGTTCCGCTCGTGACGGATGAGTTGAACGCGACCATCCACCAGCCCCTCGACGATGGTCGCGGTCTCGTCGGAGCTGCGGTCATCGACGACAACGACGTGGTCGACAAACTCAGGGACACCCCGCACGGTCTGCGCGATCAGACGCGCCTCGTTGTAGGCGGGGACCACAACGCAAATGCGCAGTCCCTTGTACATGCGCTCTCGACACGCCTTCCGTTAAGGGCGTTCCGCCGGGTGCTGGATGCCCGCGTCAGCGAGAATCGCAGAATGAGCCGTTCCCGCAGCGGTGCGACGCGCGAAACGGTCCGAACCTTCGTCGTATTCGTGCTGGTTGGGGTAGTCAGCCTCGTCGCTGATGCAGGCTCGCTTTGGCTGCTCCACGGGAGATGGCATGTCAACCTGCCTCTGGCGGCGGCGGCGGCGTTCGCCGTGGGGTTCGCGGTCAACTTCGGGCTCAACCGCACGCGAACCTTTCGCGCGGGTGGGCCGATCGGCCCCCAACTCCTTCGTTACTCCCTGCTGGTCGCAGCGAACCTCGCCGCCACGGTGCTCCTGGTAACAGGCCTGGACGCTCTGGGTATGGAGTACCTCCTCGCCAAGGTCGTGACCGCGCTCGCGCTGGGGATCGTGAATTTCGTGATCTACCGCCACTGGGTCTTCGTAGGTCGCTGAGGTGGACGAGTGATCGCACAGTGCTGGACGTTCGTCATCGTCATCCTTCTCGTAGTGGCACCCGGCTACGGGGTCGTACGGGCGCTCGCGCCGCGGCTCGGGCGAACCCTGGCGCTGGCGGTGAGTGGGCCGGCCGCTATCGGCGTCTATTACATGGTCGGGATCTGGTTGACCCTGCTGGATGTTCCCGTAGAACCACTCACGCTGCTCCCTTTGACCGTCGCGATGTGCGGTGCAGGCGTATTTGCGGAGCTGCGGGCAGACCGTTGGCGTATATCTCGGGTTGCGCGACCCCTGCTCCTGACGACCGCGGCGGCCAGCGCGATGCAGGTTGTGATCTGGTTGTCCGGATATGGCTTTCCCTTGGCGAACGCTGGTGACAACGACGGCACCAATCACGGGATCTTCGTTTCGCTGATCGCGCGCACCGGATCACTCGCTCCCAAGGATGTCCTGCTCACCGACGTACCGAGCGGCGAAGTTGGCAGTCACTTCTATCCGCTTGGCCTGCACGAGGTCGCAGCCATGCTGGTCCGACTAGGAGTGGCTGACCCATCGGCCGCGTTCGTGTCCTTGTGTGTGGTCCTCGCCGCAGTCTCGTTGCCGTGGGGGATGGTCGCGCTGTGCCGCAGGCTCTTCCCTGACCTGCCGTGGGCCGGACCGGTCGCAGCCGTTGTCGGCGCCTGCATCTTCACGCTGTCGTACGGACCGATCGGCCAGGGCCTGTTCCCCCTTGTAGTCGGACTCGCGATGGTGGGAGGCGTCGTCACCGTTGTGGTGCATTCGCTGGAGCAGGGTCGGGCTCGCGTTTTGTCCGTGGTCGCGCTCGTTGGACTTTTCGGTGTGCATTCATCGGAAGTCGCGCTCGTGGTACCAGCGATCGTGTGCGTGACGTTGTGGCCATGGACCGGAATGGGAGTCTTCTGGCGCAAAATGCTGACACTTGTCTTGATGGGCGTGGGTTGCGTCGTTCTGCTTCTTCCCGTTCTGGCTTCGGCTCGTGTGGGGGCCACGGAGCGCTATGGCTCACAGGTCTACTCAGGCGACAGGGGCTGGGCGGTCGGACACGTAGTTCTCGACTACGCCGTTCACGACGGCACCGTCATCGCGTTGGTCGGCGTGGTTGTTGCGCTCGCGCAACGGCGCGTCATTCCCTGGCTGATTCTCTATGCAGTCAACGCCATCCTGATCGTGGCCACCACCGTGAGTGTCTCCCCGGTCATCACGACCTTGAGCGCACCCTGGTACTCCGAGCCCTATCGACTGGCGTTCAACTCCTCGCTGCTCGGTCTCCCATTGGTGGGCCTCGCGGTCGCCGTTGGTATGCAGCGGGTAGGTGCGGCAGGTGCGCGCGTCGAACAGTCGCAGCCCCTTGTCAGGGCACCCGTCGCGGCCACCATCGCGGCGCTCGTTCTCGCCGTCTTCGTAACAGAGTCGGTCGTGGGCCTGACCCAGATTCGGCACTACACAGTGCGGGTGGATCAGGCGCACGAAGACGCGTTCAACTTCCTCTCGGGCAAGGTCGGTCCTGACCAACGAGTCCTGAACAGCGCCGTCGACGGATCGAGTTGGATGCTCGCGCTGTCGAACGTCAATCCCGTGGTGGGTGTCAAGACCAGCATCTGGAGCACGTCCCAGTGGAAGTCGCGCTGGTACATGATCGATCACGCGGCAAACGTTGCGGGCGATGCCAAGGAACGGGCCCTGCTCGCGCAGTGGCACGTTACATACGCGTTTGTCGGTTCACACAATGATCCGTGGGCCGATGTTGACTCGGCAAACGAGCCGTGGCTTATACCCATGGACGCCACCGCGATGTCCTCGTCCCCGGCGTGGGCCGTGGTGTTCCACAACGGCGCGGCCACGGTGTATCGCCTCACGTCGTCCTGAGCCCCGCCTCATGTACAGGATCGACGAGAATCCTAGAATGAGCCGTTCCCGCAGCGGTGCTCCTGGTGACCGACCTCAATCACTCCGCCTGGAGCATCTCGGCGCGAAGGCCGTGACCCCGTTGGTGCTCGGGCTCGTGAACTGCGTTGTGTATCGGCATTGGGTCTTCCCGCGGCTGGAGGCGACGGGTGATTTCGCAGTGCTGGACATTCCTGGTCGTTGTCCTGCTTGTAGTGGCACCCGGATACGGAATCGTTCGCGCCCTTGCGCCACGCCTCGGACGCGCGGCAGCGTTCGCTGCCTGCGGTCCTGCCTCGATCGGCATCTATTACGTCGTCGGCCTATGGCTGAGTTTGCTGCACGTCCCGGTGGAGCCGCTGACTCTGTTGCCCCTCGCCGTGGCGATGATGGCCGCCGGTGTGTGGGCTGAGGTCCGAGCTGCTCGTTGGCAGCTGGCGCCGGGCGCTGGCCCCTTGTTGTTCACGACTGCCGCGGCTACCGGGTTGCAGGGCCTCATCTGGCTGTCGGGGTATGGCTTTCCGCTTGCAAACGCGGGGGACAACGACGGCGTCAACCACGGGATCTTCGTTTACCTGATCGCGCGCACGAGTTCGCTGCGCCCACAAGACGTCTTGCTCACGGACGTACCCACTGGGGAGGTCGGCAGCCACTTCTACCCACTTGGGCTGCACGAGGTCGCCGCGATGATGGTGCGGCTGGGCGTTGCGAATCCGTCGGACGCCTTCGTCTCGTTGTGTGTGGTGCTGGCCGCGATCTCCCTGCCATGGGGAATGTTCGCGCTGTGTCGTCGCATGTTCCCCGACCTTTCGTGGGCCGGACCCGTAGCAGCACTCGTTGGGGCGGTTGCCTTCACGCTTTCCTACGGGCCCATCGTGCAAGGACTCTTCCCGCTAGTAGTAGGTCTGGCCCTCGCACCTGGCGTGATCGTGGTGGTGGTTTGGGCTCTCGAGCACGCGCATGGGCGGGTACTTGGCGTCATCGCGCTCGTGGGCTTGTTCGCTGTCCACTCCTCAGAAATCGCGCTGGCCGTGCCGGGGATCGCGTGCGTTTCTGCGTGGCCGTGGCCGAGGGTTCGAGTGCTGCTGCGACGCGTTGGCGAGCTCGCTCTCATGGGTGTGGTCAGCGTGATCCTGCTCATTCCGGTTCTCGCGGCCGCGCACGTTGGAGCCAGCGAGCGTTACGGATCCCAGGTGTACTCGGGCGATCGTGGTTGGGTTGTCGGCCACATCGTCATCTATTACATGTTTCATGACGCGACTGTCGTCGCCCTGTTTGGCGTCGTGATCGCATTTCTACAACGTCGAGCCATCCCGTGGGTGGTCCTATACGTCGCGAACGCAGCATTGATTCTTGCGACAACACTGACCGCGTCGCCGATCGTCACCACGATCAGCGCTCCGTGGTACTCGGAGCCCGACCGGCTCGCCTACAACTCATCGCTGCTCGGCTTGCCGCTCGTTGGGCTGGCGGTTGCGGTGGGCATGCAGCGTGTGGGCCGTCGGGACACGGCCCGAGCCGACGCCTCTGAGACGGTAATCCGACAACCCGTCGCGATGGGCATCGGTTTCCTGGTGATGTCTCTCTTGGCGGCCGAGGCAATCATCGGCCTGACCGAGATCCGCCACTATTCCGTGCACGTGAATTCGCACTACCAGGATGGGTTCGACTACTTGCATGGCAAGGTTGGCCCAGATCAACGTGTGCTCAACAGTGCGGTCGACGGGTCAACTTGGATGTTGGCGCTTGGCGAGGTCAATCCGTTGGTGGGCGCCGTCTCTACCATCTGGTCAACACCCGCGTGGGACTCCCGTTGGTACATGGTTGAGCACGCTGGCGATGCTGCTACAGACTCTAAGGAGCAAAGTCTGCTTCGGCAGTGGAACGTTCGTTACCTGTTCGTCGCGAACACAGGGGCATCCCAATTCACCGCGAGCGGTGGTGATCCGTGGGCCAAGCCGATTGACGCCGCCGCGGCCGCCCGCTCTCCGGCCTGGTCGGTCACTTTCCGCAATAGCGACGTAACGATCTATCGACTGTCTCCTGCACCGGGCGCCTAAACAGCTGTCAGATTGAAAGCAGCTGCTCGTAGAAGCCACCGATCTCGCGCGCCCGATCCACAAAGTGAATCTCGAGGATCCAGTGCAGCTGTCGACCGAGTACATCGACGTCTCGCATCACGTGAACGTTGCCGTCAGTGATGTAGTAACGAATCTTGTCCCCGACGACACGTTCGTGCGGGAACTCACCGACGAGATGTCCCGCCAGCCAGCCGCCAAACTCGTATCCGGCTACGAGGGCGAGCTGCTGCGCATACGAATAGAGCTGCGCCCCGGTGATGTCAGGATGCGCCGCGAAGTGGGCCTTGCCGGCTTCGAAGGCAGGAGCCAACGAGTCGCGCAGCCGAAGCTTTTCCGGATCATCGCCAAGCACGAAGGTGCGACCGAAGTCGGCCTCCCACTCCTCGAAGATCGGACCGAAGTCGAGAAACAGGATCTCGTCGTCCCGGAGCATCAGGTCCGGCGGGTTGTCGTCGTAGGGGTGCAACGTATTCGGTCCCGCTCGCACGATCCGCTTGTGCCAATGCCGCGTGACGCCGAACATCTCCCCGGCAAGGTCGTGGATCTCGTCGCTCAACGCCCGTTCGGTGATGCCAGGGCGAATCAACGAATTGCTGACGGCCATGAACAGTTCCTCCGCCTTGGCCTGCGCATCGAGCAGCGCCGCTGCGCGTGCCGACTCGTCGACGGGGTCCGGCGCGGGTGAATCGAGAGACTCGTTGAAACTCAAGGTCAATCGATGTTCTGAGCGCCCAGGCCGTCAAGAACCATGTCGATGGCCCGTGCCAGCTCGAAGTCCAGATCCGTCACTCCACCTACGGAGTGCGTCGACAGCTCGAAGTGCAGCGTGTCAAACCGGATGTCGATGTCGGGGTGATGGCCAAGCGCCTCCGCTGCGTCGGCGATGTCGTCGACAGCGGAAACGGCGGTGCGGAAATCTGGGAGTCGAGCCGATCTAAGGATCGCGCTGGAGTCACCCCGCCAATGGGCATTGGCTCGTAACCGGTCAGCAACGAGTTCTGCATCGAGGGGCTCAGGCATGGCGCCCAGCGTGGCAGAGTCTTCGGCCATGAGCCAAGCCGCGGTCACTGTGATCGTCAGTGCCGCCCTGATCGACGAGGGTGGTCGGTTGCTCAGTGGCCGACGCAGCGCTCCGCCGCGCCTGGCTGGTCGCTGGGAGCTGCCCGGCGGCAAGGTCGAGGTCGGCGAGAGCGATGAGCAGGCTCTGTTGCGCGAAGTCCGGGAGGAACTGGGCGTCGAGTGCGAGATCGTGCGGCCGCTGCCCGGCGAATGGGCCCTCGGCCCGCGGTACGTGATGCGGGTGTTCATCACCCGAATCACATCAGGAGAGCCGCTGCCGCTTGAGGATCACGACCTGCTTCGATGGCTCGACTTCGGGGACTGGCGCAGCGTTCATTGGCTCGACGCTGATCTCCCGATTCTCGACGTGTTGGAGGAGCAGTGGCTGCAGTTGCGCGGCCGGAGCCCAGCTTCGGAGGAATGACCCCGACCCTGAACCAGCGCGGCTTCATGTCAGCGCGGTTGGATCCGGTGTCGTCGGCGTTTGCCGAAGCGGCGGGCCTGGCTCGGGTCGAAGTCGTCGATCTTGGATGCGCATACGGGATCGCGACGTTGGCTGCGCTGAACGCTGGCGGTCGGGTGCTCGCAGTCGACATGGAGCCAGCACATCTGGAACTGCTCGCGGAGTCTGTTCCGGCGGAGCAACGAGCCCGCCTGCGCACTCTCGTCGGGGTCATGCCCGGCATCGAGCTTCCCGAAGGCTCCTTCGCGCACGTGCACACCGCGCGGATGCTGCACTTCCTTTCGGGCGCCGACGTCATGCGCGCGTTGGCCGAGATCCGCGACTGGTTGGTCCCCGGCGGCTGCCTGTTTGCCACAGTAGACACGCCCTACACCGGCTTTTGGGCCTCGCAGGCGCCCGAGTACGAGCGCCGTAAGGCCACCGGGGACCCGTGGCCTGGCTATATCGAGGACGTTGGCGCGCTTCTGCCCAACGGCAAGCCCGAGGGTTTCGTTGACTTCCTGAACCCCATGGACGCCGACACGTTGATGCGCGCGTGCACGGACGTCGGCTTCAGCGTCGAATCCACGATGACGTTCGGCCCAGGTGGGGACGAGGGAAACGCGCATGCAGGCGTGATCGCCCGTCGCGCCTGACTAGTCGCGCTTGCGACTCGCGGGACGGCGACTGATCTTCGAGCCGAGCCAGGTGAGCGGGTCGTACTTGCTGTCGACCACGCGCTCCTTCATCGGGATGATCGCGTTGTCCGTGATCTTGATGTGCTCAGGGCAGACCTCGGTGCAGCACTTGGTGATGTTGCAGAAGCCGAGGCCTTGCTCCTCCTGCGCGAAGGTCTTGCGGTCGCTCCGCGCGTCCAGCGGGTGCATGTCGAGCTCCGCGGCCCGGATGAAGAAACGAGGACCGGAGAACGACTCCTTGTTGTCCTCGTGATCGCGCACGACGTGGCAGGTGTTCTGGCACAGGAAGCATTCGATGCACTTGCGAAACTCTTGGCTGCGTTCGACGTCGACCTGCGCCATCCGGTACTCGCCGGGTTTGAGATCGGCGGGCGGTGCGAAGGCCGGGATCGCGCGTGCCTTCTTGTAGTTAAAGGAAACGTCTGTGACGAGGTCGCGGATCACCGGGAAGGTCCGCATCGGGGTGACGGTGATGACCTCCTCCTGTGTGAACGTGCTCATCCGGGTCATGCACAGCAGTCGCGGTCGCCCGTTGATCTCGGCACTGCACGATCCGCACTTGCCGGCCTTGCAGTTCCAACGAACAGCCAAGTCCGGCGCCTGGGTCGCCTGCAGCCGGTGAATGATGTCGAGGACGACTTCGCCTTCGTTGACTTCGACGGTGAAGTCCTTCAGCTCACCGTCGGTGTCGTCGCCGCGCCACACCCGGAACTTCGCGTCGTAGGCGGCCATCAGGCGTCCCCCTCGCTCGCTGTGTCGGTCGAGCCCGACGATGGAGCCCCTAGAACGGCGAGCTCCTCCTCGGTCATGTACTTGCCAAGCTCATAACGATCGAAGAGTGCGAGCAGCTCGACCGGCATCACAGGAAGCGGCTGTTGCACGACGTCGACGCCGTCGCCAGCGCTGTTGACCCGGCAGATCAGATTCACCTTGCGCCACTGCGGATCCATGCCCGGGTAGTCCTCGCGGGTGTGCCCGCCTCGCGACTCCGTGCGGATGAGGGCGGCCCGCGCGACGCACTCGGAGATCAGCAGCATGTTGTGCAGGTCGATGGCCAAGTGCCAGCCCGGGTTGAACTGACGGTGACCCTCGACGGTGACGTGCGCCTCGCGCGCCTTGAGCGCGTCAAGCTTCGTCAGCGCATCGGCAACCTCGTGCTCGCGCCGGATAATGCCGACCAAGTCGTTCATGGTCTGCTGCAACTCTTGGTGGATCGTGTAGGGGTTTTCGCCGCCCTCGTTGTCGAACGGTTCCACGTCCTCGGCCGATGCAGCCGCGATCGCGTCCTCGGTGGCAGCCGGCTTCGTGCTTAGCCCGTCGATGTAAGCGGCTGCGCCTGCACCTGCACGGCGGCCGAACACGAGAAGGTCACTCAACGAGTTGCCGCCGAGCCGGTTCGAACCATGCATGCCGCCAGCGACCTCGCCTGCAGCGAAGAGCCCGGGAACGCCAACCGCCGCAGCCGTGTCGGGCTCAACCTCGACGCCGCCCATCACGTAGTGACACGTCGGACCGACTTCCATCGGCTCCTTGGTGATGTCGACGTCGGCCAGTTCCTTGAACTGGTGATACATCGACGGCAGCCGCTTCGTGATGACGGCCGGGGTCATGCGCGTGGATACGTCAAGGAAGACGCCGCCGTGGGGTGAGCCGCGACCTTCCTTTACTTCGTTATTGATCGCACGGGCGACCTCGTCACGCGGCAGCAACTCGGGTGGACGCTTGTTGTTGTCCGGGTCGGTGTACCAGCGGTCGGCTTCTTCCTCGGTCTCCGCATACTGCCCGCGGAACACGTCCGGCACGTACTCGAACATGAACCGCTTGCCCTCGGAGTTGCGCAGGACGCCGCCGTCACCACGCACCGACTCGGTGACAAGGATGCCTTTCACAGAGGGGGGCCAGACCATGCCGGTCGGATGGAACTGGACGAACTCCATGTTGACCAACGAGCCACCGGCACGCAATGCGAGCGCGTGACCGTCGCCTGTGTACTCCCACGAGTTCGAGGTCACCTTGAACGACTTGCCGATGCCGCCAGTCGCGAGGATCACGGTGGGCGCGTCGAAAACGACGAAGCGACCGGACTCGCGCCAGTAGCCGAAGGCGCCCGCAATCGCGTCGCCGTCCTTGAGCAGCTGCGTGATCGTGCACTCGGCGAAGACCTTCAACATCGCTTCGCCGTCACCGAATTCACGCTCATCGTCCTGCTGCAGCGACACGATCTTCTGCTGCAACGTGCGGATCAACTCGAGACCCGTGCGGTCGCCTACGTGAGCTAACCGCGGGTACTCGTGCCCACCGAAATTTCGTTGCGAGATCTTTCCCTCGGGCGTGCGGTCGAACAGCGCCCCGTAGGTCTCGAGCTCCCACACGCGGTCGGGCGCTTCCTTCGCGTGCAGCTCCGCCATCCGGTAGTGATTGAGGAACTTGCCGCCGCGCATCGTGTCGCGGAAGTGAACCTGCCAGTTGTCCTTGCTGTTCACGTTGCCCATCGACGCAGCGATGCCACCCTCGGCCATCACGGTGTGCGCCTTGCCGAACAACGACTTGCAAATGATGGCGGTGCGCTTTCCCTGCTCGCGCGCTTCGATGGCCGCACGCAGTCCTGCTCCACCAGCTCCAATGACGATGACGTCGTAGGAGTGGCGCTCGATCTCTGTCATATGTGTCGCTGCCTCAGTTGAAGATGCGTAGGTCGTTGAACCAGCCGGCCGACACACACATGATGTAGAAGTCGGTCGCGGCCAAGGTGCCGAGAGTGATCCAGGCGAACTGCATGTGCCGCCCGTTGATCTTGCTGACCCACGTCCACATCTTGTAGCGGACGGGATGGCGCGAGAAGTGGGTGAGTCGACCGCCGATCGCGTTGCGACATGAATGGCACGACGCCGTGTAGATCCACAGCATCACCACGTTGGCCAACATGATGAGACTTCCGAGGCCCAGCCCGAAGCCGCCGTCTTTGCCGTGGAACGAATCGACGACGTCATAGGTGTTGACCAACGAGATCGCGATGGCGGCGTAGAAGAAGTAGCGGTGCGAGTTCTGGCCCAGCAGCGGGAAGCGGGTCTCGCCTGTGTATTTCGCATGCGGCTCCGCGACGGCGCACGCGGGCGGCGACATCCAGAAGGCCTTGTAGTACGCGCGGCGGTAGTAGTAGCAGGTGAAGCGGAAAAGGAGCAGGAACGGAAGCGTCAGGGCCGCAAATGGGACGAACCAGACATCCGGCAGAAATCGCCAGTGACTGGACTCCGGGATGCAGCCCTTGGAGACGCAGGGTGAATAGAACGGGGTCAGATAGTGCAGGTAGGGCTGGTCAACGTTGGTGCCGCCCCAGTACCACTTCTGCATGAAGACCCGGACCGTCGCGTAGGTCAGCCAGGCCAGGAGCCCGATCACTGTGAGAAGTGCCGGCATCCACCAGCGGTCGGTGCGCAGGGTCCGCTCTCTTATGCGGGCTCGCCCCGGAGCGAGGGTTCCCAGGGTCATTGCTTCACGGCCTCCCCTGCCGCACCTGGCGCCCGTGCGGGCCCGGCGCTGACGATGACGGAGAAAGGTTAGTCAGACTGGACGGCGCTGAGGCGGCCGCAGGGTGAGACATCGCTCACTAGAAGTCAGACGATTCGGACATTGGGCCGCATGACAACGCGGCTGAGGAGGAGCAAGATCGCGGTGAGATCCCCGGATCTGAAGCTCTCGCGACCTGCGCATCACGAGCGGGCTGCGGGTTGATCACGATTGGGCCACGCAGGGCTTGGGGAGTGGGTTCGAGGGGAACTGCTCGTTTATGGTGCGTGCCAGGACGGAAGCCTTGCTGCATTTGCGGCGTACGGCGGGAAGGATGCGCGTGGGATGACAGTTGGACCCGGCGCTTTGTCGACCATGGAGGTCGAGCCCGCGCTTGAGCCTGAAGACCCCGGTGCCATTAAGGGCCGCTCACTTCGACAGATCGCCTGGAGTCGGCTCAAGCAGGACAAGGTCGCGTTGGCTGGCGGCACCACAGTCCTCGTCGTGATGCTGCTCGCACTGCTGGCGCCGGTAATCACCAAAATCCTCGGGGTTACGCCCAACGACTTCAACGCCGAGTCACTCGATCCGGCGACCACCTTCCCGGACGGTGGTTTTAGCGGCGCCGGGTGGCACAGCGGCTACCACCACATCCTTGGCCTAGTTCCAGTGACTGGACAAGACGTGCTCGCACGCGTGCTCTACGGTGCGCGAGTCTCGCTGATCATCGCGTTCGCCGCGACGTTCCTGTCCGTCATCATCGGCACGATCGTTGGTGTCACTGCCGGATATTTCGGTGGTTGGGTCGACTCCTTGTTGAGCCGCTTCATGGACATCATGCTGGCGTTCCCCGTGCTGCTGTTCAGCATCGCGCTGATCGTCATCATCTCCAGCGTCCACTCGGTCGCCGGGTTGTCCGGTGTCACGCTGGAGATGGGCACGCTCATCGTGATCATCGGATTCTTCGGCTTCGCCTATATAGGGCGCATCATCCGCGGTCAGACGCTGTCGTTACGCGAGAAAGAGTTCGTCGACGCGTCGCGCAGCCTCGGCGCATCGACCTTTCGCATCCTGTTCAAGGAACTGTTGCCGAACCTGATCGCGCCGATCCTCGTGTACGCGACTCTCACAATCCCGACAAACATCTTGACTGAGGCCGCACTGTCATTCCTCGGAGTTGGCATCAAGTCGCCGACCGCTTCGTGGGGCCAGATGCTCAGCGATGCGACGACGTCGTACACGATCGACCCGTTCTACATGTTCATCCCAGGCATGGCCATCTTCATCACGGTCATGGCCTTCAACCTCTTCGGGGACGGCTTGCGCGACGCCATCGACCCGAAGACGATGCGGTGATCGCGGTGTCGCTTAGTCACCCGCAGATCCTGCGTGACACAGATTTCCGGCCACCAGCCGGGACCCGGGGCGCATTCGGCGCGTCCGGTAACCACCCCAACCATGAAGGTGGGCAAGTCCATGTTCAGTAGAAAAAGTGCCACGCTCTTGGTGGCAGCGCTGACGGTGGGCGCGCTGGGCCTCGCAGCCTGTGGCTCGAGCAACAGTTCGTCAGGATCACCCTCGGGCAACACTGGGTTCAACGCTGCCATCACCAGCGTGGTCAACCCATCCACGGTCAGCGGCGGCACCCTCACCCTGGGCGCTAGCGGTGACTGCGACTCGTGGGATCCGCAACGCACCTACTACGCCTGGTGCTGGGACATGCAGCGCTTGATGTCTCGCACTCTTATGGCGTACAACTCGGCTCCGGGCGCCTCGGGCGCAACGGTTGTGCCTGACCTCGCCACTGCGGCTGGTACCCCCAATGCCGCATTCACGCAGTGGTCCTACACCATGAAGTCGGGCATCAAGTTCAGCGACGGCACTCCGGTCACCACCGCTGACGTCAAGTACGGCATCGAGCGACTCTTTGCCACCGACGTCATCAACGGTGGGCCGTTCTCGTACTTCCAGTGCCTGCTCTCGACCTGCAGCGCTGACGGCACGGCCGCTTACCCCGGTCCGTACAAGGACAAGAGCACAACCGGTCTCGCGTCGATTCAGACACCGACTCCGACCACGATCACCTTCACGTTGAACAAGCCGTTCACGGACTTCAACGACCTGATGGCGTTCCCAGCTGCTGCTCCGGTTGAGCAGGCAAAGGACACCGGCGCGAACTACCAGTTGAAGCCGCTGGCAACCGGTCCGTTCATGATTTCGGCTTACTCGCCGGGCAAGTCGGTCACGTTCGTCCGCAACCCCAACTGGGACCAGTCGACTGACTCCGTCCGCAAGCCGTTGGTTAACCAGGTTCAGCTGACCATCTTCAGTGACCCGGATGCCGAGGATGCCCGCCTGCTAGCTGGCGGTATCGACCTCGAAGCTGACGGCGGCGTGCAGCAGGCTGCTCAGGCGAAGATCATGGTCGCGAACTCGACCTACAAGGCCAACGCTGACAACCCGACCACGGGCTTTACGCGTTACCTGGTCGTCTTCCAGACGGTCGCGCCACTACAGAACAAGGACTGCCGTCTGGCGATCTACTACGCGATCAACAAGACGACCCTGCAGTTGGCTCGCGGTGGTTCGGTAACAGGTGGTGACATCGCTAACACGATGCTTCCGCCGAGCTTCCCGGGCCACGATCCCAACTACAACCCGTACCCGGATGGCAGCAGCAACACCGGTGACCTCGCCATGGCGAAGACCGAGTTGCAGAAGTGCGGCATGCCGAACGGCTTCGCCATCAATATGGGATACGTGAACCAGGGCAAGGGCACGAAGGTGTTCGCCGCCACCCAGGCTGCACTCGCTCGTGTCGGCATCACCGTCACTGGTATCGCATCTGACCAGGCCAACTACTACACGTCGTTCATCGGCTCGCCGGCGAACGTCGTCAAGCAGAAGATCGGTCTCGCGATCGCTGGTTGGGGCCCGGACTACACCTCGGTGTCGTCGTACGGCTTCTTCAACTCCATCTCCAACAGCACGGCGATTCTGCCTGAGGGCAACACGAACTACCCATCGCTGAAGGACCCGATGGTCGACCAGTTGCTGGCCAAGTCCATCTCGGTGAACGACAACAGCCAGGTGCAGGCAACGTCCGAGGCGTTGGACAAGCAGATCATGAGCGACGCGGTCTACTTGCCGTTCGTGTTCGACAAGACGCTGTACTACCGCAACCCCGCATTGTCGAACATCTACCTGCAAGCGGGACTCGGTATGTACTACGACTACGTCCAGCTCGGTACGGGCGGTAAGTAACAACCCGTCCTTGAAGACGAAGGCATAAGAGAAAGGTGAAGCGCGGTGTGCCTGGTGGGTTAAGTCCCGCTAGGCACACCGCGTGACCGCAGATGCTTCGTTACGTGATCCGCCGCAGTGTTGGTGGCTTCCTGGTCATCATCATCGTGAGCCTCGTGACATTCGCGATCTTCCAGATCGTGCCGGTTATCACGCACGCCAGCCCGGCGTACCTGTACACCGGCAAGTACGCCACGCCTTCGACAGTGGCAGCGGTGGAGCACAAGTTAGGCCTGGATAAGCCGCTGGCCGACCAATATCTGATTTACATGAAGGGCATATTCGTCGGTCGCGACTTCACCGACGGTGTCACCACTGAGCACTGCAGCGCGCCCTGCTTCGGCTACTCGTTCCGCCTGAGTTCGTCAGTGTGGGACCTGATAAAAAGCAGATTTCCGGTGACGTTGTCACTGACTGTCGGCGCCGTGGTGCTCTGGTTGTTCTTCGGTTTAGGCATCGGCATCTTGTCCGCACTTCGACGTGGAACCTTCACGGACCGGTTGTCGATGGTGATTGCCTTAGCCGGTGTATCGCTGCCGGTGTTCTTCACCGGGCTGATCGTTCAGTACCTCTTCAGTTTCGGGCCGACCTGGCTGAGATGGTTCCCCAATCCGCACTATGTGCCACTGACCACGAACCCGTGGGAGTGGTTCCACAACATGATCTTGCCCTGGGTCGTGCTCGCCTTCCTGTACGCGGCGTTGTACGCGCGACTCATGCGCGCGAACATGCTTGACGTCCTTGGCGAGGACTACATCCGTACTGCACGCGCCAAAGGCCTGCCCGAACGCAGTGTGATTCGAAACCACGCGATCCGGCCAGCGATCACGCCGATCGTGACGATCCTCGGCTTGGACATAGGCGCGCTGCTTGGCGGCGCGATCCTGACCGAAACGGTCTTCAGCTATCCGGGCCTGGGGTATTTGGCGTATCAGGCCATCCAGGTGCAGGACCTCCCCGTGATTCTCGGGGTGACGATCGTCGCCGCACTCTTCATTGTCGTTGCCAACATCGTCGTTGACGTGATGTACGCCGTCGTCGATCCGCGGGTCAGCTACAGCTAGGAGCCATGTGACCGTCACTGATGCGTCCGCGTCGAGTGCGGCGTCGCCGAAGGCGACGTCGTTCCTTGAGGTACGGGACTTGCGCGTCAACTTCCCGACCGATGACGGATTGGTGCACTCGGTTGACGGGCTGTCCTTCACGCTTGAACGAGGCGAGATCCTGGGCATCGTCGGCGAAAGCGGCTCGGGAAAGTCCGTCACGTCGCAGGCCATCATGGGTCTGCTCAAGGGCACGAACGCGCGAATCTCGGGTGAGGTGTGGCTCGACGGCCAAGAACTGGTCAAGGCGAACCCCGATGCCGTCCGCCTGCTCCGCGGCCAGAAGATGGCGATGATTTTCCAGGACCCGCTCTCGTCGCTGCACCCCTTCTACACAATCGGTGACCAGATCATCGAGGCGTACCAGGTGCACAACGACGTGAAGAAGGACGTCGCGAAGAAGCGCGCGATCGAGATGCTTGAACTGGTTGGCATTCCCAACCCGTCGCGCCGAGTCGATGACTACCCGCACCAGTTCTCCGGCGGTATGCGACAGCGCGCCATGATTGCAATGGCGCTGGTGTGCGACCCCCAGCTTCTCATCGCGGACGAGCCCACGACGGCGTTGGACGTCACCGTGCAAGCGCAAATCCTCGAACTCATGGTTTCGCTGCAGAAGGAGTTCCACAGCGCGATCATCATCGTCACGCACGACCTTGGGGTCGTTGCCGAGACGGCAGACAAGGTCGTCGTCATGTACGGCGGTCGTTCGGTCGAGCAGGCGACGGTGCTAGATCTCTTCGCGGCCCCGCAGATGCCTTACACCTGGGGACTGCTGAGTTCGATGCCGCGCATGGACCGCGAACGGCGAGCGCGCCTGACCCCGATCAAGGGCACGCCGCCGTCCCTCATCAACCTGCCCAGCGGTTGCGTATTCCATCCCCGGTGCGACTACCGCGGCGAGGTGCCAGAGGACTGGTGCGTAAGGGAGGAGCCGGAGTTGCTCGAAGTGGGGCCAAACCACCGCTCTCGTTGTCACCTGACCGCCGCTCAACGAACAGAGATCTGGAACGAGCGGATCAAGCCGGGCCTCTAGGCCCCGATCCGGGACTATCGTGCGCGTGAGGGAGAAGTCTTGACGTCGACCATGCCGAGCCCCACTGAGGCGGAGAACTCTCCGTCCGGTGACGCGTTGCTGCGCGTGAAGGATCTGCGCAAGTACTTCCCGGTCACCCAGGGCATCTTCTTTCGGCGCCACATCGGTGACGTGAAGGCGGTCGACGGCATCTCCTTCGACGTGGCCAAGGGCGAGACGTTGGGCGTGGTGGGGGAGTCCGGCTGCGGTAAGTCCACGGCGGGTCGCGTGATCACCAAACTGGCGGACCCGACAAGCGGCACGATTGAGTTTGACGGACGAGACATCTCACAGTTGAAACGCCGGAAGATGCGCCCCTTGCGTCGAGAGATGCAGATCATCTTTCAAGACCCGTACTCGTCGTTGAACCCGCGTCACACCGTCGGCACTATTGTTGGCTCACCCTTCCGCATCCAGAGCGTCAAGACCGAGCGTGGTGTGCAGCGCGCGGTGCAAGACCTGATGGCTCGTGTGGGCTTGAATCCCGAGCACTACAACCGCTACCCGAACGAGTTCTCTGGTGGCCAGCGCCAGCGCATCGGGATTGCCCGAGCGCTCGCGCTGCAACCCAAACTCATCGTGTGCGACGAACCGGTCTCTGCACTTGACGTGTCGATTCAAGCGCAGGTCGTCAACCTCCTTGAGGACTTGCAGAACGACTTCGGCATTGCCTACGTTTTTATCGCTCACGACCTCTCAGTGGTGCGGCACATCTCCGACCGAGTCGCGGTCATGTACTTGGGCAAGATCATGGAAATGGCCGACCGCGACACGATCTACATGCGCTCGCAGCACCCGTATACGCACGCGTTGCTGTCTGCAGTTCCAATTCCGGACCCCGTGGCCGGAGCCACACGCGAACGAATCCTGCTGACTGGCGACCTGCCCAGCCCGTTGAATCCGCCCAGCGGGTGTGTCTTCCGCACTCGCTGCCCGAAGGCACAGCAGATTTGCACGGACGAGGAGCCAGTGCTGCGCGAGCTCGAGCCCGCGCACACGGTGGCCTGTCACTTCCCGGAGATCGTCAAGGTCATCTGACCCGGATTACCTTGCCAGCGCTTGGCGCAGGCTCAGTCCAATCCCAGCGCTTCGCGTAAGAACGCACGTTGAAGTAGCAGCAAGTTCTCGGCGACCACGTCTCCGACCGCCATGTGTGTGACGCCCGATAGCGGCAGCACTGTGTGCGGGCGACCTGCGGCGAGCAGGGCTGAGGACATCCGCAAGGTGTGCGCTGCGACGACGTTGTCATCCGCGAGTCCGTGGATAAGCATCAATGGTCGTTGCAGGGATGGTGCCAACGAAATAAGGCTGCTTCGCTCGTAGGCGTCTTCGTGCTCGTCCGGGTGACCGAGGTATCGCTCGGTGTAGAAGGTGTCGTACAGGTGCATGTCGGTCACTGGCGCCCCCGCCACCGCGGCGTGGAAGACGTCAGGTCGCTTCAGCACCGCTAGTGCAGCCAGGTACCCACCAAAGGACCAGCCGCGAATGCCCACTCGGCTGAGGTCGAGATCGCTGTGTTCCGCTGCGGCTGCGTGCAGGGCGTCGATCTGGTCGTCCAGGGCAAGCGATGCGAGGTCGTAGTGGACCGCTCGCTCCCAGTCCGGGTTGCGCGGCGTGCCGCGGCCGTCGGTGACAAGCACGGCGAAGCCCTGGTCGGCCCACCACTGCGATTCACCGTAGCCGCGAGCGGCGGCGACCACGCGTTGGAAATGCGGTCCGCCATAGGGGTCGAGCAGGACGGGCAATTGAGCCGACCCTGGCACGTGGTCGCTCGGTAGCAACAGGGCAGTGGGAAGCGCGCGCTCTCCCACCAGGGTGATGGTGACCCGAGGCCAGATGTCTGGAGTTGCAGAGTTGCTCGCTAACTCGTGCGGCTCGGAGTCCGTCGAATGCACCACGAATCGAGCGCCATAGTGATCGAGGTCGTTGCTCGCGATGATCGTCGTGTGGCCGCCCCTGCGTGCTGTGTGTACACCGCGGCCCTCGCTCAGTTGGCGAGCGGGGTGCGTGAGGTCGACGCTCCATGCCTGCTGCTCGTCGGGTGCGTCAGTGGGTTGACCGATGACGAGAGTCGCATGCTCGTCGACCCCGACGACGGCACGAACTTGCAGGCTCTGATCCGTTAGCGGTGCCTCATCGGCAAACAGCGTGTACGCACCCTCGTGCGGGCGCACGGTGAGGACGCGATCGCCCCACCAACAGGGCGTACCTGGCACCTGATCGACCCAGTGGTCATCACGTAGCACGACTCGCTGCGTGGTCTGCGTGCCGTTGATCTCGAGGACATGACTGGTGCGTTGATCGCGACTCATGACCTGAACGAGTCCAGGTCGATGAGCGGACCAGGAAACCTCGATGAGATAAGGGAAAGCGAGGCGATCCCACACGACCTCGTGGCGCTCGCCGCTGAGATTATCGACCCGCCACAAGGTCACTTCGGCATCGTTGGTCCCCGCCGCTGGATAGCGATGGATGTGCGCGGGCGCGTCGGGATTGGCTGGATCGGCGATCGTCCATTCACGCACCGGCGACTCGTCAACGCGTGCGACGAGTAACTCGTTTGACTCGGGCGACCACCAGTGGCCGCGCGTGCGATTCATCTCCTCGGCCGCAACGAACTCGGCCAGACCCCACGTGACGTTTGCGCCGTCAGGTTCGAGGAGTGTTCGCGCTTCGGAAGTGTTGGCTGCACCTGTGTCATCGAGATCAACGATGTGCAGGGCACCGGCACTGACGAAGGCCACATGACGGCCGTCGGGGGACAGCCGTGGGTCTATGACGCCGCTGCCTGGCAGCTCGTTGACCTGTCCGTCTGCGATCTCCACCGCGAACAAGCGACCGTCCAGAGCGAAGACGGCTCGTCGCCCGTCCTTGTCGATTGCGTAGCCCGTGATCCCAGAGGTGGCCTCGCGCATCCGCTCGCGTCGCGCGAGCTCCTCGGCCGGCACGCCGCTGTCCGACCCGACTAGCAATGAACCGGGGTCCGCCAAGAGCCGCTCGGTTCCTGCCTCGACGTCGTACGCCCACAAGCACCCGGCGCTGTCCATAGGCCCGTTGCTGCGCACAAATAGCACGCGTCCGCCGTCCGGTGTCACCGTGAACGAGCGAGGTGCCCCGAGGGTGAAGTTCAGCGTGCGAGCGCGCTGCCGAGGGAAGGACAGTGACTCAGACGAACCGGCATCGGTCGGGGCTTCGGTCATGGTCCGATCCTCCCCGTAATCTGACCCGTATGACCAGCCACGCAAGCGACCCGAGCTCATCGGCGTCGCGCCGACTGCTTCTCGTCCATGCGCATCCCGACGACGAGACGATCGGGAGCGGCGCTTCGATGGCGAAGTACGCAGCCGATGGCGCGCACGTCACCCTCGTGACCTGCACGGCTGGGGAAGAGGGCGAGGTCCTCGTCCCGGCGCTCGAATCGTTGGCGGCCGATCGAGAGGACAAGCTCGGCGAGCACCGCGTCACCGAGCTGGCAGACGCGATGAAGGCACTCGGGGTCGCCGACCATCGGTTCCTTGGCGGTGCTGGTCACTACCGCGACTCCGGGATGATGGGGTTGGCGACCAATCAACGCGAAGACGCGTTCTGGCGCGCGGACCTTCTCGAGGCCGCCACGTTCCTCGTCGAGGTCATTCGCGAGGTGAAGCCGCAAGTTGCCATCACATACAACACCTTCGGCGACTACGGCCATCCCGATCACATCCAGGCACATCGAGTGCTGCACTACGCATCGACGTTGAGCGGTGCGAGCAACTTCCGGCCTGACCTCGGTGAGCCGTGGGAGATCGACAAGATCTATTGGACGGCCTTCCCGTACTCGGTCATCAAGATGGGGCGGGAGAAGCTCATCGCCGCCGGCACAACACTCTTTGGCGAGAACGTTGACGATCCAATCGAATTCGGTACGCCGGATGAGTTCGTGACGGCGCGGATCGACGCCGTGGACTTCGAGCCGCTCAAGCTCGACGCGATGCGTGCTCACGCGAGTCAGATCACCGTTGATGGTCCGTTTTTCGCCTTGAGCAATCACCTCGGCCGCGAAGCAATGGGCACGGAGTACTTCCAACTCGTGAAGGGCACCGCCGCGCCCGGATCCGACGGCTTCGAAACCGATTTGTTCGCCGGCTTGAACCTTGATGCTCCATCTGGGTGACGTTCACCCCCGCGCACGACTAGATCAGGACAGACTCGGGAACGAACCACTCGACCCGGGGAGACAACGTGGCGAACAGGGCAGACCTCGCAGATGTGGGCAAGGCGCGCGAACGGTCGCGGCGCCGTCGCCTATGGACGATGGCAGCGGTTCTCGCGATCCCGTTGACCTTCCTGTGGCTGCGGCTGCTGACCGGACATCCGGTCGACCTGTTCACGATGCCCCACATCGACTGGCTCGTGGTCATGCCCGTGCTCTTCTTCGGCAGCATGATCGTGATCGCCGTTGGCATGCCTCTGGTGTCTGGCCGTTCGCCGCACACCACGTACCGGCCGGAGCAGATCGACACGCGCCTCGAGGATGTCATCGGCATCGAGCCGGTCAAGGAAGACGTGGCTCGTTCGCTCGAGTTGTTCCTCGGCTACAAGTCCTTCACTGACGACATGGGCGGGACACCTCGCCGGGGCCTGCTCTTCGAGGGAGCGCCGGGCACCGGCAAGACCTATCTGGCGAAGGCGATGGCGGCCGAAGCCAACGTCCCCTTCATGTTCGTCTCCGCTACCTCGTTCCAGTCGATGTACTACGGCGCCACGGCCCGCAAGATTCGCTCCTACTTCAAGGCGCTGCGCAAGGCCGCGCGTCAAGAAGGCGGCGCGATCGGATTCATCGAGGAGATCGACGCGATTGCCATGGCGCGCGGTGGGCTCTCCGCCACGCCGATGCCCGATGCGGCGCGCATGCAGATGCAGACCCACTCATGCGGAATGCACTCGCTTCCCATGAGTGCGACTGCGCCCGCCATGGTCATCTCGCCGCAGATGACGAGCGAAGGCGTAGGAGGTGTCGTCAACGAACTGCTCGTTCAGATGCAGTCATTCGACGAGCCAACGGGCATGCAGAAGATGCGATCAGCATTCATCGACAAGTTCAATCTCGTGCTCCCGGCGGAGAAGCAGATCCCCAAGCCGAAGCCGATACCGACGAACGTGCTGCTCATCGCCGCCACCAATCGTGCCGACAACCTCGACCCGGCACTGCTGCGCCCAGGTCGCTTCGACCGTCGACTCACCTTCGACCTGCCAACGAAGAAGGGTCGACGCGAACTGGTCGACCACTTCCTCGGGCGCAAGTCGCACGCTGCCGAGCTTGACGATGATGGGCGGCGCGATCACATCGCGTCGGCAACTTCGGGCTATACCCCGGTCATGCTTGAGCACCTCTTCGATGAGGCACTCGTCAACTGCATGCGCCGCGGCGAGACGGAGATGACGCTGCAGGACATCGAGCGCGCGCGCTTGGTCGAGGAGGTTGGACTCGGCCAGCCCGTTGAGTACACCGACCACGAGACTCGCCTGATCGCGACGCACGAGGCTGGGCACGCGACTGCGGCCTTCCTCTGCGCGCCCGAGCGCAGGCTCGAGATCCTCACGATCATCAAGCGACGTCAGGCCCTCGGACTGCTGGCCCACGGCGACGCGCAGGACGTGTACACGCGCTCGCGCAAGGAGATGCTGGCACTGATCAAGATCGCCCTCGCCGGTCAGTGCGCCGAGGAGATCTTCTTCGGCGACATCAGTACCGGCCCCGGCGGCGACCTGCTCTACGCGACCAATGTCGCGGCGGAAATGGTCGGCTCGGTGGGCATGACCGGCACGCTCGTGTCGTACGCCGCGGTTCAGAACGGCGCATTCAATGCGAGCAACTTGGTCGGCCGCATCCTTGGCGACTCCGAGACGCGTGCGGCGGTCGAGAACCTGCTGCAGGAGCAGAAGGCCGAGGTCAAGGCGCTGCTCACCGAGAACGCGTACCGGATCGCGGCTCTTCGCGACACCCTGATCGAGAAGCAGGAGCTCATCGGCCACGAGATCACCGACGTGCTCGAGAACGCTCAGCCGACGGATCCGCCAGCACCCGCGATGGTCGACCTGCGCGACGGAGCCATCTCCCTCAACTGACCTCACCTCAACCGCCAACCGTCTGCCGGAACGAGCCGTATATGGCTCAATTCCGCAGCCGGTGGACGAGAAGAGGGGCCCGGCCCGTTCAGCCCTGGCGGCGGGCGGCCGAAGCACTGACGTATGGAGACCGCTGCGCCCGCGGCCGGTCCAGGCACCGCGGAAGCCGTCGACGAGGTCGACGGTGTCCTCGTGATGCGCCTGGGCCCGGCTCGTTTCGCCGTGCCGGTCGAATCGGTAGCGGCCGTGGTCCCGTTGTCCCCGACAACGAGGCTGCCGGGCGGGCCGATCTGGTTGGCCGGCGTGGTCAACTGGCGCGGCCACATCCTGCCTGCGTTGGACATTCGACCTCTGCTCGGCGTGGAGCGCACCCCCTGGCCCACGAGTTCTCGGCTGGTGGTCCTGACCGAGGACGGCCTCGAGGCTGGTGTACTCGTCGAAGGAGTGCTCGGACTACGGCCGAGGCCTTCCCGGTTTGAGCCGATGCCCCCGACGGTGACCCCGGTTGCAGACTCAGTTCTGTCCGGCCTCATGCACGACCCTGATCCCATCTCCGTTCTCGACATCCCGGCCCTCATGGGCTTGCGGCACCAGCTGGACCGAACCGGCTCGTAGCCAAGCCCGATTAGCCCTTTAGTGGCGCCCTCGTACACCCGATGGATCGAAGGGGTCAGGTGTGCGGCATCTGGCCGTGGAGGAGGACGCCCGGTGAGTAAGCGAGACGTCACCCATGACGACGATGTCATCATCGCGATGGGCCAGCGCATCGCCCGCGTGGCGGCGATCGCATTTGCTGGTGTTGTCGCGGTCGGCCTCGTCGCTGCTGGCCTGACCGACTACTTCGTTCCGGCTGTCAAGGTTGACTTCGCCGCCGTGGCCGCTTGGTCGGCCCTCGGAGTGGTGCTCGCCTTCGTCACCGCGGCAATGGCTGAGCGTTCGGTGCAGCTGCGAGTTGGCCGCAACCATGTGGCGAACATCGCCAAGGTGATCCTGGTCCTCGAGGTCGTCTACATCTCCGGTCTGTCAATCAGCAGCGGTGGCCTGCACGGAGCCACGCCTGTTCTGCTCGCGATCGTGACGCTCTTCGCCGCGCTGCAGCTGGAGGGGTGGCAGAAGTTCGTCTACGCGGCCTTTCTCGCGGCCGCGGTTCCTGTCATCGGCGAGCTGAGCCACACCCTCGTTGACAGCACGGCACCACTGGCCATCACCGCGATCATCACGCTCCCCGGGCTCGTCCTGATCAGTAGTGAGCTCGGAAACGCGATGCGTCGGGCTGAGACACAGACCCGCTTGACTCGCGACGCGCTGGCTGGTCAGTTGACCGCGCTCAACGAGACATTGACCCGTGCGGCCGACGGGGACTTGTCCGCGTCGGTGCCGATGCTCGATGACGTCGATGAGTCTGACCCGATCGTCGGGCTCGCTGGCTCGTTCAACAACACCATCGGCAACCTCCGTCGCCTGGTCGGACACATCCGCAGCGGCGGCGAGCAGCTCTCGACGAGTGCCGGTGAACTGCTGGCCACTGCAGAGGAGCACGCGGCAAGCGCGACTCAGCAGTCCTCCGCGGTTGCCGAGACCACCTCGACCATCGAGGAGCTCGCCGCGACCGCGGCGCAGATCGCCGACACTGCCGAAGCCGTCGCGCGCTACGCCTCAGAGACCTTGCGCCACGCCGAGGACGGTCGCACGGCTGTCTCGGCATCGGTGAATTCGATGGACCGCATCGCCGACCGAGTCGACTCCATCGCCGCTCGCGCGCTGTCCCTCGGGGAGAAGAGCCAGGAGATCGGGCGCATCCTGCAGGTCATCGACGACCTTGCCGACCAGACCAACCTGCTCGCGCTCAATGCGGCCATCGAGGCTGCCCGTGCTGGCGAGCACGGTCGCGGATTCGCGGTCGTGGCCTCCGAGGTGCGCAAGCTCGCCGAACGCGCGCAGGAATCGACCGGCCAGATCCAAGCCATCGTTGCCCAGATCCAGTCCGAGACCAACGCGACGATCCTCGCGAGCGAAGAGGGCTCGAAGGAAGTGCACTCCGGCTCCGCGCTTGCTCGCGATGTGGTCACTGCACTCGAACGAATCTCTGGCATGGTCGACGAGACCACCACCGCCGCGCGTGAGATCTCCATTGCAACGCAGCAACAACGTTCGGCTTCAGACCAAGTCGTGTCGGCCATGACCCAGGTCTCTGACGTGTCGCGGCAGTACGCAGTGGGCTCGAAGCAGACCGCTTCGTCGGCCGCTCAGCTCAACGCGCTGGCCGAAGACCTGCGCAGCTCGATCGCGCAGTTCCGAGTGGCCTGAGGCTTCGATGGGCTGGGAGGACGACCCGGAACTCGTCGCTACCTTCCGCAGTGAGGTGGAAGAGCGGCTCGAGTCGTTGTGCGCTGGGCTGCTGCAGCTGGAGTCGTCATCTGCCCCTCGTCAACTGGTCAGTGCACTCTTCCGCGATGCGCACACGGTCAAGGGCTCTGCGCGCATGCTCGGCCTCGATGAGGTCGTCGGCATGGCCCACCGTGCTGAAGACCTGCTCGGCGCCTTGCGCGATGGCCGGATGACGGTGCGCACCGAACACGTTGATGTCCTGCTTACCGCGTCTGAAGCGATCGCACGTTCGTTGCCTGGTTCTGCTCGACCGCTTGACGACGATGACGCCGAGCGCGTCATCGCTGCGCTCGACGCGGCCCTCGCGGGCGAGGAGGCGCTGTCTGTACCGCGCCTTGGCGGGCTGTCGGAGAACGTCCATGAGGAAGAGGACGCATTCGAGCCAACCGGTCGCGGTCGGGTTGGTGACTTCGTGCGAGTACCGGCTCGGCGCGTGCACGACCTGCTCGACGTCGTCGGTGAGGCTGAGCTCGACCTGCGGCTCGTGCAGCGCCGGATCGGCGACATGGCCTCGACATTGACCACGCAGATCGAAGCCGTCCGTCGCTTGCGCGACCTGGCCAGCATGGTCGAGATGCACCCGGACGTCGCCGCCCAGATCCACCGGATCACCGCTGCGAACGACCAGTCCAGTGCGGCTCTACGCGAACTGCGCACGCGCCTTGATGACTCCACGCGCCACCTCGTCGGGGTTCGCGAGGGTGCGATGAGCCTTGCGATGGTGCCGCTTGGTCGAATTGCCACGGGATTCCCGCAACTCGTTCGAGAAGTCGCAGCGGCAACGGGCAAAGACGTGCGACTCGTCGTCACTGGGGAGGACGTGGAGCTCGACACCCGGGTGCTTGAGGGTGTCGCCGATGCCATGCGGCACCTTGTGACCAACGCGGTCGACCACGGGTGCGAACTGCCCGAGGTGCGCATCGCTTCCGGCAAGCCCGCGCGGGCGACCGTGCGGGTGTCGGCGCGTGCCGCGGGTTCGAGTGTCGTTGTGGAAGTGGCCGATGATGGGGCTGGGATCGACGAGGCCGCCATTCGGACGCGAGCGATCGAGCTTGGCCTATTGCCCGAGGACTCGAACGCTGTCGGTTCGTTGCTCTTCGGTGCAATGTTCGTGCCTGGATTCACTACTCGGTCGGCCGTGACCGAGACATCGGGGCGCGGTGTCGGACTCGATGTCGTGCGGACCGCCGTCGAGGGTCACGGCGGCGTGGTCGAGATCGAGACCGAGCGGGGTGTCGGCACGCGGTTCGTCATCACGCTTCCGGTCACTCTGGGTGTGATGCGCTGCCTGATCGCGCGCATCGGCTCCGAGCACTTCGCGATTCCAGTCGCCAGTGTCGTGGAGACGCTGATGTTCACCAACGATGCGGTGCACTCCGTCGCTGGCGCTCCGGTGCTGGTGCGGCAAGGCGTCTGTGTTCCGATCGCGGACCTCGGCACTGCCATTGGCATCACCGGCGAACGTTCGGCCGGCGCAGCACTCATCGTCCGCTACGGCGGAAGCGGCGAGCTGATGGCGTGGGTCGTCGATGCACTTGAGTCCGAGCTTGAGTTGGTCGTGAAGAGCTTGGGTGACTTCCTTGGCCGCCCACCGGGTGTGGTCGGGGCGACGCTCGACGGGGACGGCTCGGTCATGTTGCTCCTCGACGCGCGTGAGCTGGCCCTTGGGCACCTTGCGACGAACCAACCCGGCGAGGTGCCAACCCGTCGTGCTGATGCGTCCAATGTGCGCTCCAGCGCGGCCGCCCGCGTTCTGGTCGTCGAGGACAGCGTCGGTGTGCGCGAGCTGCAACGGGTGATCCTGGAAGGCGCTGGGTACGACGTGGTGACAGCGATCGACGGCCTGGATGGTGCGTCTCGACTAGGCGGCACGCCATTCGACCTAGTGCTGTCTGACGTCGAGATGCCTGGCATGGACGGCTTCACGTTGACCCGCACACTGCGGCGCACCTCCGGCTGGGAAGACGTGCCCGTCGTCATCATGACTTCGCGCGGCGACGACGCCGACAAGCGCGCAGGCCTGGACGCAGGAGCTAGCGCGTACCTGCTCAAGAGCGAATTCGACCAGCAAGAACTCATTGACACAGTTCGCCGATTGATCGGTCGTTAGGAGAACGCCATGCCCACCGTTGTCATCGCCGACGACAGCCCGACGCTGCGCCGGATCGTCACCACGGTGCTCGAACGTGAAGGCTTCACGGTCGTGCAAGCCGAAGATGGGGTCGAGGCCGTCCAGATGGCGTTTCGCGAGCAGCCCGACGCGGTCGTGCTCGACGTGCAGATGCCGCGCGTCTCGGGCTATGTCGCCGCCCGCGTACTCAAGGACGACTGGCAGACCGCGGACATCCCGGTGCTGCTGCTGACGTCGCTCGATGCGGCCAGCGATCGCTACTGGGGCTCGCGCGTCGGCGCCGATCGCTACCTGACCAAGGACTTCGAGGCACCCGATCTCGTTGCGGCTGTCAACGAATCAATAGCAGCGCACGCACCGGCCAAGGGCGAGCGCAACCTGCGTCCCGAACCACTTGAGCTCTCCGACGATGACGTCCTCGCACGTGTCTGTGACCTGCTCGACCGCAAACTGTTCGAGGCATCCATCGCATCCGAGGTGCTGTCGATCGCCACCGACGTGCGTGGTTTCGAGGAGACGGTGGCCACCTTCCTCGAAGTGCTCGCGAGCGTCGTCGACTACGACATGGCTGGCATCTTGATGCTCGACGACCTGACCACGTACGTGGCGGTCGCACGCGAGACGTCCTTCACGCACTACCAGGAGTTCTGCAACGCGTCGGCAGATGCGGCCACGCAGGTATCCGGGCACCCTGTCGGGGTGGAGGCCCTGTCGCCGCTTGTGACTGACCCGTTGCACTACTTGGGGGTGGACGAGGACGGTCGGATGGCGACCTTCCTGTCCATGCCGCTCAAGACTGCCGGTCGGATCGTCGGCGTCGTCGCGCTGTCGAGCTCGGTGAAAAACGCCTTTGGCGAGATGTCGCTCGCTACATTGCGACTGATCGAGTCACCGGCAGCGATCGTCATCGACAACGCGCGACTGTCCGCGCAGCCCGTGCATCACGTCCAGTAGCGATAGGGCGAGTCGCTGGCCGCGCCGCTGAGTGCGGGAGAAGATCGTGGGATGCCCACGGCTCATCTCATGCGCATCCACAGTCCCGAGTTCACGGCGATGTCCGAGCGGGTCCTTCGGGTCACGGAGCTAACCTCGCGCCTCAACGTCTTGCCCTTCGACGACGCGGTCGGCAAGGCCGTGCTGTTCGAGCAGATCCTGGGGCGACCGCTGCCGACGGGCGTAACGATCTATCCGCCGTTCTACACCGACCACGGGCTGAATCTCGATCTGGCCGACCGGGTTTTCATCAATCAGGGCTGCACATTCCTCGACTACGCCGGTATTCGAATTGCCGAGCGTGTGATGATCGCGCCGAAGGTCACATTCATCACTGTTGGCCATCCGGTCCCGACCGAGGAACGGCGCCTCTACCTGACCGGGGCGCCGATCGATGTCGCTGAGAACGTATGGATCGGTGCGGGTGCCACGATCCTGCCCGGCGTCACCATCGGGCGCGATGCAGTCGTGGCGGCAGGAGCGATCGTGACGGATGACGTTCCGGCCGGGAGCCTGGTCGCTAGCCCCAAGGCCGTCGTCCGCAGGTAGGGGTTCGCAAAGAGGAGGAGCTCGTGGCTGTTCGCTTCCAACTCGTCATCGACTGCGCCGACCCGGATCCACTCGCGCGCTTCTGGGCTGCCGCGTTGGGATACGAACCTGAGCCACCACCGGCTGGCTTCGCGACCTGGGATGACTACTGGCGTGACGTCGGAGTCCCCGACGAAGAGCTGGGGATCGGCGTTGACTGCATCGTTGATCCAACCGGTGAGGGGCCGCGAATTTGGTTCCAGGTTGTGCCCGAAGGCAAGACGATCAAGAACCGCCTGCACCTCGACATTCACGTCGGCGGTGGCCGAGAGGTCCCGATCGAGGTCCGTCGCCAGCGTGTCGACGCCGAGGTGCAGCGACTGATCGAACTCGGCGCGACGACAACCGGCTCCGCCACGGATCCGGGGCTCGATCACTACGGCGTCGGGATGCGCGACCCCGAAGGCAACGAGTTCGACATCAACTGACCGAGCCGCCGGAAGGTCGCCGTTGGCTCAGCCCTTCTCCCACCAGGGCTTCATCCAGACCTCGCCGTCGTCCTCGTCATTCTCGTTGGCCACGGTCTTGGTCAGTTGCGCCCGCGCGTCAAGCTCAGCGTCGATGTCCGCAGCTTCTTTCGAGTCCGCGCGCACCCAACGGATGACCATCACCGCGAGCAACGGGATGCCAATGATCTCGCCGATAAACCATAGGCACGCGCCGCCCATCCGTTGGTCGTTCGGACAGCGACGGACCCCACGGGCGAGCGACCGCGACGTAGTAGCTCGCGGCGATGATGTGGCTGGTGAAGGCGATCACGATGCCCGGCAGCGCGTCGAAGATGACCTCAACGAACAGCACGAAGAAGGCCACCGGGTAGGAGAAGTGGCGCGCAACTTGATCGACGCCGAGCACCGACCAAAAGAAGATGAAGCCGACGAGAATCAAGACGATATGCAGCAGCCCGTACATCGATGCATGTCGCAGGGTCGACTCGTACCAAGGCGTGAAGTAGATGAGGAACGGCAAGCCAGCGATCAGCACACTGCACACGATCGGCAACGTGAGCACCCGCGAGGGCAGGCTCCCGACCCAGCGCGCCACCATTCCCTTGCCACGGGGACCTGACGACTCGAGCAGCGTCCACGGAGCGCCCAGCGCCAGCAAGACCGGCACCACCATCAGCAGCGTCACGATCTGCACGGCGTACGGCCAGAACAGCACGTGCGCGTACGCGCCGGTGAAGGACATCGTTGCGAGCACGAGCACCAGCAGTCCGCCGAACCACGCCCACGCCCGGGCAGCCGACCAGTGCGACGCGCGTCGCATCAGCATCACGTAGCCGAGCCCAAGGACCACGACCAGCACGGACGCCGTGGGATCAAACGTCCACTCGGTGAAGGCCGTTCGCGCTGTCAGCGGCGGCGGACCCGAATAGGTCGCTGTCGCAGACAGAGCGATCAGACCAAACATCAACGAGATTCCGGCGGCTGCAAATACACGTAACGATGGTGCGGCTCGAACCCGAGCCCGGAGTACATGCCGACCGCGGCGTCGTTGTCGGCGAGCACCTGCAGGTACATGTTCTTTGCGCCAACGCTCATCGACCATGCGACGGCCGCGCGAGTCAAGGCACTGCCGACCCCGCCGCGCCGCGACTTACGCCGGACAACGACATCGGTGAGGCCTGCCCATCCGCGCGCTTCGCTTGCGCGCGCGATCCCGATCGGCTTGTGGTTCTCGCTGTAGGCAACGAAAAACGCGACGGGCGAGACCCCGTTGACCAGCGCAACGAAGTCCTGCTCCTGGTCCGTGCCAGATTCGCGACACACGGAGATCCAGTCGGGCGTGGACCCGTCGCTAGCCTCGATCCGGATGGCGTTCGGATTGGAGACTTCGGACATCGGCTCGACGCGGAGACTCCTGGTCATCACGAGCACGTCGGGTCCGGGAGTCCAACCCGACCCAACGAACTGATCCATCGCGGGCGAGGGATCGACAACCTGCACGAGCGGCGGCAGCTCACGCGCGCGGTACCAACTGATGACGTCTTGTTGCCGCGCCCGCACTTCGTTCTCGGCCACCGGGTCGAGGGCCAGACAGGAGTTGGCTCGTTGGGTTACGCCCGCATGGGCGCGCAGCAGCCACGGCCATTGCGTCTCGCGGTCGCGAGCGGGCCAGCCGAGCGCGGCGACCCGCTCGACGGCGGCGACCGAGCTGTCGGGCGGGACGATCTTGGCGGCCACGATCGCGTGCCGATGGACATGCGCGCGCTCACCCGTCCTGCGCTGCACAACGATCTGATCCCCGTGCCATGCGTGCAGGACGCCCACCACATCGGTCAGAGACGGAGCAGTGACCGACCCGTCGTGTTGGTCAGGGGACAGCCGGTACCGCACGCTGACTCGCCGACCGACGTCCGCGGGACCGAGATCGTTGCGGAACACGGCCGCCAGGTTCGGCGTGCTGGACGACACGCGCACCCCCACAGTGACGGTTCGGACTCAGATGGCGATACTAGGCAACGTGCTGCGCCCGATCCCGGGTCACCCGGCTAGACGAAGCCCTGTCGGGTGAACGCAGCAGTGGAGCGCTCGATCTGGAGGATTCGGACGTGACCTACGTCATCGCGCAGCCCTGTGTGGACTTGAAGGACAAGGCCTGCATCGACGAGTGCCCGGTCGACTGCATCTACGAGGGCGCGCGGATGCTCTACATCCACCCCGACGAGTGCGTGGACTGCGGCGCCTGTGAGCCGGTCTGCCCCGTTGAGGCGATCTACTACGAGGACGACGTACCGAGTCAGTGGGATGAGTACACGAAGGCCAATGTCGACTTCTTCGACGGCCTCGGCTCACCTGGTGGTGCTGCGAAGCTCGGCTTGGTCGACAAGGACGTCGAGCCGGTCCTCTCGCTGCCGCCGCAGGAGACCGAGCACTGAACCGCGACCTCCCCGATTTTCCCTGGGACCGGCTCGCCCCTTACGGCGAGCGAGCGGCCCGACACCCCGACGGCATCGTCGACCTCTCGGTCGGCACGCCAGTCGACCCCACTCCGCGCGTCGTCCAGGACGCGCTGAGCGCTGCCGCGAACTCTCCCGGCTACCCGACCACCCATGGCACGGACGCGTTGCGTGCGTCTGCCGTCGCGTGGTGCGCACGTCGGCTCGGCGTCCACGGACTCGACCCGCGAAACGTGCTGCCCGCCATCGGCACCAAAGAGATGGTGGGACTGCTGCCGAGCCTGCTCGGTCTTGGCCCTGGCGATGTCGTGGTCGTGCCCGAGCTCGCCTACCCGACCTACGAGATCGGCGCGCTGCTCACGGGCGCGCACATCATCCGCTCGGATCGGCCTGATCTCGACGCGCGGCTGCAGACGTTGGATCCCGCGGGCAACGAAGGTCCGCGAGTGCGGCTCGTCTGGCTCAACTCACCGTCGAATCCGACGGGTGCGGTCATGGACGCGGACGCGATGCGCGCAGTCGTGGCATGGGCTCGCGCCCGTGGCGCTGTCGTGGCGTCCGACGAGTGCTACATCGAGCTCGGCTGGACGCGCACCCCAGTGTCAGCACTGCACCCCGATGTATGCGGCGGGAGCACGGCCGGCGTGCTCGCGATCCATTCGTTGTCGAAGCGATCGAATCTTGCGGGCTACCGGGCCGGCTTCGTCGTGGGTGACGGGTCGTTGCTCGGCGAGATGCTGGCGGTGCGCAAGCATCTAGGTCTCATCGTGCCGGGTCCAGTCCAGGCTGCCGCCCGCGTCGCACTTGACGATGACGAGCACGTGGCCGAGCAACGAGAGCGATACGCGCGCCGTCGATCCGTGCTCTACGAGGCGGTGACCGCGGCTGGCCTCCGAGTCGACGAGTCGCACGCCGGCTTGTACCTGTGGGCCTCCCGCGACGAAGACTGTTGGGCGACAGTGTCGTGGTTCGCCGATCGCGGGGTGTTGGTCGCGCCGGGGGAGTTCTACGGACCTGCCGGCGCACAGCATGTGCGGATCGCGTTGACGGCGACTGATGAACGAGTCGATGCCGCAGTCGCGCGGTTGGCTGCGGGCTAGTCCTCAGCTCGTCGAGCCCAGATGGCTCTAGTTGTTCGCGTGCAGCGATTCGTTGAGCTCGCCCCACTGAGCCGACATCGGGACGACTTCAATCCGGCCATTCGTGCTGTTGCGACGGAACAGCGTGTCGCTCGCACCGGACAGCTCGAGTGCCTTGAGTACCCGACCGTCGGGCAGCGTCACCTTCGTGCCAGCAGTCACGTAGAGGCCGGCTTCGACGACGCTGCGGTCCCCGAGCGAGATGCCCACGCCGGCGTTGGCGCCGACCAGACAGTCTTCGCCGAGCGTGACGACCTCCTCGCCGCCCCCCGACAACGTCCCCATGATCGACGCCCCGCCGCCTACGTCCGATCCGGAGCCCACGATCACGCCTTGGCTGATCCGACCCTCGACCATCGACGCCCCGAGGGTGCCCGCGTTGTAGTTGACGAAGCCTTCATGCATCACGGTCGTGCCCTCGGCCAGGTACGCGCCGAGACGCACGCGAGACGCGTCGGCGACGCGCACGCCGCTCGGGCAAACGAAGTCGAGCATCCGCGGGAACTTGTCGAGACTGTTTACGACAATCGCCTGGCCAGTCGCGTACGCGCGAGCAATCACCTCGGTGAGTCGGGCCGGGGAGACTGGACCGCTCGATGTCCACGCGACGTTGGGCAGAACCGCGAACATGCCGTCGAGATTGATGCTTCGCGGGCGAACGAGGCGGTGCGAGAGCAGGTGCAAGCGCAGGTAGGCGTCGGCCGTGTCGGTCGGCCCGGCGTCGAGGTCAGCGATGCGCACCTGCACGACCTCGCGGCGGACGCCGGTCAAGGCGTTTGCGGGACTTGCCATGAGATGCGGATCGGGTGCGTCGAGGCCGAGCGCGGGAGCAGGGAACCAGACGCACAGCACGTCACTGTTGCTGTCGTCGATGCTTGCCAGTCCGACACCAGAGGCAGCACGCACGTCGTGATCGCTCACGCGGCTACGGTAGCGGTGTGGCCGACGAACGCGGTGCGCACATCGGCTCCGCCGCGCCCATCGATGCCTCCGAGCACATTGACTCCTCGCTCGATGTCGTTGATCTGACCGCTGCGCTCATCGACATCCCCAGTGTGAGCAGGTCCGAGAAGCCGCTGGCCGATGCGGTCGAGGCGCGCGCTTGTTCTGTGCGCCCACCTGAATGTCTCGCGATCAGGCAACACGGTCATCGCTCGAACATCGCTGGGTCGCGATCAACGGATCGCGATCGCCGGTCATCTCGACACCGTGCCCGAGGCCGGGAACCTGCCGTCACGACGGGATGGCGATCGGCTGTACGGACTTGGCGCGTGCGACATGAAGGGTGGTCTCGCCGTCGCGCTCCGGCTTGCCGCTCACGTGGCTGAGCCGGTGCATGACCTGACGTACCTCTTTTACGACGGCGAGGAGATCGAGTCGGAGTTCAACGGGCTGCGCCTGCTCGCCGAGTCCTCGCCCGAACTGCTCGCTGCGGACTTCGCGATCGTGATGGAGCCCTCGAACGGAATTGTCGAAGGCGGCTGTCAGGGCACGGTGCGCGTCGACGTGATGGTGCCCGGTCGAGCCGCTCATTCGGCGCGCTCGTGGATGGGAGTCAATGCGATTCATGCGGCCCGTGACGTGCTGTCGCGACTCGCCAGGTACCAGCCGCGTGAACCCGTCGTCGAGGGTTTGCGTTTCCACGAAGGTCTCAACGCGGTCGGTATTCGTGGCGGCGTGGCCGGAAACGTGATCCCGCCCGAGTGTGTGGTGTCGGTGAACTACCGGTTCGCTCCGGATCGTTCGGAGGACGAAGCGATCACGCATCTGCGCGAGGTGTTCGACGGCTACGAGGTGGTGGTCACCGACTCGGCGCCCGCTGCGCGACCCGGCCTCGATGCCCCGACGGCCGCGAGTTTCGTCGAGGCCATGGGTAGCCGAGCCGAGGCGAAGCTGGGCTGGACGGATGTGGCCCGCTTCGCGGCTCTCGGAGTGCCTGGCGTCAACTTCGGGCCCGGCGACCCGCTGCTCGCGCATCAGGCCGACGAGTTCGTCGAAGTGGCCGAGCTTCGCGCCTGCGAGACCGCCATGCGCACCTGGCTGACCGGCCCCTGACTTCCCATTCGACCCGCACCGTCTGGCACTAGTGGCGCTATAGCGCGCTGAATGCCAGACGGAGGGCTAAGTGGAGTCCCCCGAAACCCGCACCGTCTGGTGGAGGTCCGGTATCGCAAAAGAACGTGGGCCGCTGCGAAGGAGATCGCTGCGGCCCACGTCCTACGAGACGGACCGGGCCGTCTCGCCTATAGGCGGAGGAGCCTTAGGCCTTCTTGTTCGCCTCGACATCGAGGGTGATCTTGATCTTGTCGCTCACCATGAAGCCGCCGGCCTCGAGAGCAACGTTCCATGTCAGGCCGAAGTCCTTGCGACTGATGGTCGTCGAGCCCTCGAAACCGATCTTCTCGGTGCCGTAGGGGTCGGTGGTCGTGCCCTGCAGCTCGATCGGGAACTCCACCGAGCGCGTAGTCCCGCGAATCGTTAGGTCGCCGGTAACCACGAACTCGTCGCCGCCCTCGTAGCTGATCCCGGTCGACACGAAGGTCAACGACGGGTAGTTCTCGGCGTCCAGGAAGTCGGCTGAGCGCAGGTGGTCGTCGCGCTGAGTGTTGCTAGTCGAGATGCTCGAGGCGTCGATATTGATCGAGGCCCGTGAGTTCTGGGGGTTCTCGCCGTCGAGAACCAACTCGCCGTCAAAGATGCCGAACTGGCCGTGGACGGTCGAGACCATCGCGTGCTTGGCAGCGAACGCAAAACGGGTGTGCGCGACATCGAGTTCCCACGTGCCAGTAGCGGCAGCGAGTTCGGGGGTCGTGATCGTGGTGGTGGACATGGCTCCTCCAGTGGATGCTTTAGAAATCAACGATTGAATATTCAATCGATGTCTACTGTCCACAACCGGAGTCCAACGGGGACCATTCCCCCGAGCGAGTGTGTCCTGCGCCACACTGGAACCGAGCCACTTAGGGTCGCGTCATGACCGAGAACGCCCCGCCCACCGACAACGCCCCCTCGACCGAGAACCCCCCGTCGACCCAGAACCCCCCGTCGACCCAGAACCCCCCGTCGCGCGCCCGATCGCGGGGCCCGCAGGACGAAGGCTCCGTCACGCGACGCGGCGGCCAGGTTCGTTCGACCACAGCCGACCAGCGACTCCTCGACGATCGCGGCTCGGGCGACTGGGTCCACACCGACGTGTGGCGGGTCATGCGCATCCAGGCGGAGTTCGTGGAGGGCTTCGGCGCCCTCGCCGATCTGGGACCGGCCGTAAGCGTCTTCGGCAGTGCGCGCACGCCCGAAGACGACCCCGTCTACGCGACCGGGATCGCAGTCGGCAAGGCCCTGGTCGATGCCGGTTATGCCGTCATCACCGGCGGCGGTCCGGGTGCCATGGAGGCCGTCAACCGCGGCGCGTGCGAGGCGGGCGGCGTCTCAGTGGGCCTGCGGATCGAGCTGCCGTTCGAGCAGAACATGAACGAGTGGGTCGACCTCGGCATTCACTTCCGCTACTTCTTCGCGCGCAAGACGATGTTCGTGAAGTACGCGCAGGGCTTCATCGTGCTGCCTGGCGGATACGGCACGCTCGATGAGTTCTTCGAGGCGTTGGTCCTCGTGCAGACCCGCCGCGTCACGTCGTTCCCAGTCGTCCTCTTGGGTCACGCTTACTGGGACGGCCTCGTTGACTGGCTCAAGGCGACGGTCGCCGAGCGCGGAATGATCGGCCACAACGACCTCAACTTGATCCACGTCACTGACGATGTCGACGAGGCGATTGGGCTGATCAAGGAGTCGGACGACTCGCACCTGCTGCAGTGGTGATCGATGGCAACCATCTGCGTCTTCTGCGCATCGAGCGAGTCCGTCGACCCCCGTCACTACGACGTCGCTGCCGCCCTTGGTGAGCAGATCGCTCAACGAGGTCATGTGCTCGTCACCGGAGGGGGTCGCGTCGGCTCGATGGGCGCGATCGCCCGCGCGGCGCGCGCCGCCGGTGGCCTCACGATCGGCGTGATACCAGCGGGCTTGCTTGAGCAGGAGAGCGCCGACGAGCACGCTGACGAGCTGGTCGTGACGATCGACATGCGTGAACGCAAGGGCGTCATGGACGAGCGCAGCGATGCCTTCATCGCCCTGGCCGGGGGAATCGGCACCCTTGAGGAACTGCTGGAGGCGTGGACGGGTCGGGTCCTCGGAATGCACGACAAGCCCGTGATCGTGCTTGACCCGACCGGAGTGTTTGCACCGCTGCGCGAACTTGTCGATCGCTTGTGTGAGTCAGGCTTCGTGCCGGCCGAGGCGGTTAGCGACCTGGTGTGGGTAGGGGATCCGGCCGAGGCTCTCGATCTGATCGAGAGATCGCTGCGCTGATCTAACGCGCCAGGTCCTACCTTGCCAACCGACTGTACAAGTCGGGTTTCAGGCGCCGAACGCCGTCAGCACGTCTGCAACATTGCTGCCCACGTCACTGGCCGTGCTGGCCGACGGCGAACTGCTCGATCCAGACTTCGCAGTGCCCTTCGGCATCACGATGATGTACTCGGCGGTCCACGTGCCGTTCTTGTTCTCGCCTACGACCGTCACGTTGGCGCCGTTGATGAGATCAGAAATCGAACCGGACGACGAGGGCGCAGTCGGCTTGACGGTGGGCTTGGGTGAAGGCGAACCAGTTGGCTTGGTGAACGAGTGGGCGCGAGGCGCGAACACCTTGACCGTCGACGACAAGGTCCACGTCTTGGTGAAGCCGTCGGTCGACTTCACCGTGATCGTGTTGCTGGTGACTCCGCCTTGCAGCGCACCGGTCTGCTCGACCATGTCCTTGACGCCGTCCTTGGTCTGAATGCTCGCCTCGCCGTGCAGCACCCGGCCGCCGAGCATTCCAAGCCCGCCGAAGCCACCCATGCCGCCGCGGAACCCAGGTCCGCCGCCCATCCCCTTGCCGAAGCCTCCTGGCATGCCATGGCCGTTCCCGTGATTGGGGTTCGCGGTTCCGCTCGGCTTTGGCGCAGAGGAGCTGTTCGAGCCACCGCTACCAGCACTTGAAGGGCTCGGCGAAGTGCTGTTTGCGAACGCCACTCCGGTGATCACTGTCGCTGCCACCGCGCCTGCCACCATCCACGCGCCCGCCTTGAACGCACGTCGCCCGCGACCCTGCGATGGGTCCGCTGGGGCGGCCTGCTGGTCGGCTGGTTGCACCCAGTTCGGCTCGTCCGGGGTGGGCGGCAACTCGTTGAACGACATGAGGTTCTCCTCCGGGGCGGTATCGCTCGCAGCAGGGTACGTGCGACAAGGGGAGCGCGTGCACCTCCTGTGTAAGGCGATCGGCCAGTCGGCGCAACGCCCGATAACGCTTTCTCACGCGATTCCCAGCAACGGTGAGCGTGGTCTCACTCGGACGGGTGAGTCACATCGCGGCGCGGATCGCGGGGCAAGTCTTAGGCCAAGCCACGACGTGCGACGGCTGGCGGCCGCTCACCCGCGATCGAGCTCACGGTGTCGAGCACCTGCCGGGTGGCGCGCACATCGTGTGCGCGAAAGACGCGCGCGCCGAGCCAGGCGCTGATCGCGGTCGCGGCGAGGGTGCCTTCGAGCCGCTCATCGGGTGGCACGTTGAGCGTCTCGCCCACGAAATCCTTGCGGGACAACGAGACCAGGACTGGCCACCCGGTCTCGACGAGTTCGCCCAGACGACGGGTGGCCTCGAGCGAATGCCGGGTGTTCTTGCCGAAGTCGTGACCTGGATCAACGAGCACAGAGCAGGGATCAACTCCGCAGTCCACCGCGCGCTGCGCCAAATGAGTTGTGGTGGCAACGATGTCGCCCATCACGTCGTCGTACTCGACCCGATGCGGTCGGGTGCGTGGCGCGAGTCCGCCCGCGTGCGTGCACACGATCCCGACGTCGTAGCGCCCCGCGACCTCGGCCAGTTCGGGATCGTGTCCACCCCATGCGTCGTTGAGCAGGTCCGCCCCCGCCTCGCAGGCCGCGATGCCCACCTCGTGCCGCCAGGTGTCGACGCTGATGACGACTTCAGGGTGCGCGGCGCGTACCGCTCGCACCAAGTCGATGACCCGCCTCAGCTCTTCGTCCACGTCAACGACCTCGCCGGGTCCGGCCTTGACGCCGCCGATGTCGACAATCTCGGCGCCCTCGGCCACAGCAGTGCCGACTGCGTCGATGGCCGCGTCAATTGCGAAGGTCGCGCCCTTGTCGTAGAACGAGTCGGGAGTGCGGTTCACGATCGCCATGACCAGGCGCGCACTGTCGTCGAACGAATGACGGCCAAGCCGGAGCACGATGCACCTCTCTTGACCCAGCGTCGTCGGTGGCTGCGCCGGGTGTCGTTCGTGGGGCGGGGGCCCAGCGTGGCACGATCGGTGGGTGATTTTCTTCCTGGTCATCGTCGTCATCGCGGTCATTGGAGTGGTGGCAGCCGTGGCGGCGGGGCGAGGCAGCGGGATGTCGGTCACCGACCCCGATCGCGTCGAGCCTGTGCTCCCGGTCGATCGCGACCTGACCAGCGCGGATCTCGCACGAGTCCGATTCGCCGTCGGCTTCCGTGGCTACCGGATGGACCAGGTCGACGACTTGCTCGACCGATTGGGCAAGCAGGTCGACGGCCACCCCGGGCCGTCCGACCACCTCGACACGTACCAGACGCAGCAGCATGAGATCGATCCCGCGGGCCACATTGAAGCGGAGGAGGCGGCCGCGGTCGCCGAGTCGGACGCCCCTGACTCATGACGAGCAGTCGGGACGTCGTCGTTGGTGATGACGGACAGGCGCGCTGCTCATGGAGTGCTGGAAGCGCTGAGTATCGCGAGTACCACGACCTCGACTGGGGCACTGTCGTTCACGACGATCGGCACATCTTCGAGCGGCTGACCCTTGAGGCGTTTCAGTCCGGACTCGCGTGGATCACGATCCTGCGCAAGCGCGACGGCTTCCGCTCGGCTTTTGTCGGCTTCGACTTCGAGATTGTCGCTGACTTCGATGACGCAGATGTCCAACGATTGATGGACGACGCCTCGATCGTCCGGAACCGCGCGAAGATCCTCGCCACCATCACGAACGCGCGCGCAGCCCGCGCACTTGTGGCCGAGGAAGGCGAGGGCGCGCTTGATGCGCTCGTGTGGTCGCATGCGCCCGCGAAGCAGCGACGGCCGAAGAAGTTGAGCGACATCCAGGCCGTGACAGACGAGTCGCGGGCATTGGCAAAATCGCTGAAGTCGCGCGGTTTTGCCTTCGTTGGCCCAACCACCGCCTACGCGACCATGCAGGCTCTCGGCATGGTCGATGACCACGTGGTCGGCTGCTGGCGCGCCACCTAAGGGCTGAACTGTCTTATCTGGATGCTGGACTCGTTACGTGCTGCGTCCTTAGAGGAATTCCTTTAGAGGAATTGTTGCCGCAACCGCACGGCCGCCTGCTCCATCGCACTGATCTTCGCCAGCGCGTGGTCGCGCGGAAGGAACCACATCCCGCAGTCAGGTGCTAGCTGCAGCCGCTGCGGCCCCAGCACCTCGATCGCTTCAAGGGCTCGCTTCTCGATGTGGTCCGGGTGCTCGACCGATGCCTCAGTGTCAAGGTCGAGCACGCCAAGAATTACTGTCTTGTCGCCTGCGTGCTCCAGCAGCTCAGGGCCGTGTTGAGGCTGCTCGTACTCAAGCGAGATGGAGTCGACCTCGGATGCGGCGAGCAGACTCAAGGCCTGCGCGTACACGGGAGTGGCGTGCTTCTCCGCGATGTTCTTCGAGTATCCGTAACACATGTGCACGGCCGTCGGGACCTGCACGCCGCGCAACGCCCGGTTGATCGCCTCAACGGCGAAGGGCTCGACTTGCGAGTACCGAAAGTGCACCTCGGGCTCATCAATCTGGATCAAATCGATGCCTAGCGACTCGAGGGCGCGGATCTCTTGGTTGATGACGTCGGCCAACGCAAAGGCAACCTCGGCCATCGAGCCGTAGTGCTCATCAACCAGGCGCAAGGCGAGGGTGTTGGGTCCGATGACCGTGACCTTGAGCTGCTTCGACGTGTGGGCGCGCGCGAACTCGATCTCCTTGCCGATGACCGAGCCATTCCAGGTCAACGGACCCACGACACGCGGCTGCTCAAACTTCGGCGGCGCCGGCTTTTCCGCGGGCTCCTCGGCCGGCGGTGCGGAGGCTGCAGGCCTGGCCTTCATGGTGAGGTACTCACCGATGTCGTTGGAGAAGTTCGTCTGCGCGCCCTGGTGCTCCTGGTCGATTCCGCCGAACGCGTAGAAATGCCCTGAGAACGTCTGCCGGCGTTGCTCTCCGTCGGTCACGTAGGTCAGACCGGCCCGTTCCTGGTCGTAGAGGGCCAGCCGAACGGCGTCATCGAGCGCCTCAGGCAGGAATTCGGCTGGGACCCGCCACCAGGTGCCCTCCTTGCCGTAGACCCGGTCGTGGTCGGCCAGCCACTTGGGCTTGCACCAGCTGCCGACGAGTTGAGTGGCAAGGGGCTGCATACCAGTCATGGCCGCAAGCGTAGGACCTTCGGGGTGCGGCACAGCAGGTGCCCAGATACGGGATAATGGTTTCTCCCGCGATTGCGCGGCCCTCAGATTGACGGCTCATGCCGATGACGCAGACACAACGGTTCGACGGAAGGGGACGCACATGGCGGCCATGAAGCCGCGGACGGGCGATGGCCCGCTCGAGGTCACCAAGGAAGGACGCGGCCTGGTCATGCGCGTCCCGCTCGAGGGTGGTGGGCGCCTCGTCGTCGAGTTGTCCGCCGACGAAGCCAAGGCGCTGGGCGAGGCGATCAAGGGCGCGGTCGGCTGAAGCCGACCGGTGACCTGAGCTGAGGATTCCCCGGGTTGAGTTAAGCGACGATGCGTTCGCCGCCGACGACAGAGTCGGCGGCGACGTCCTTGTCGTAGGTGCTCGACCGCGTCGTGACGACGACCCCGCACCATCCGTCGATGGCCTGCGGGTGGCGCTCGGCCCCCAGTCGTTGGCCTTCGCCACCTCACGTGGCGTCAACCTTCCGTTGCGGGCAGTCCGTCGTGAGGTGACTGGTCGCGCGGGTGAGATCTGCGAAGTCGATCTCGAGGCAGATCAGCCGACTCGGATCGTGATCGCCGGCCTCGGCGACTATGACGCGATCTCGTTCCGACGCATGGGAGCGGCGGTCGCGCGGGCCACCAGCGGCGCCAAGGGACGGGTCGTGGTTGCCGCAACACTCGGGGCCACGCCGATCACGTTGGCGGCCTTTGTTGAGGGCTACCTGCTCGGTGCGTACTCGTTTCGGATCACGAACAAGCCTGCCTCGGACTCGGACTCCGGACCGCGCGATGCCGTGCTGCACGTTCCGCGGATCAACTCGGCCCTGCGTTCGGCTCTCGACACAGCCATCGTCACCGCCACTGCCGTCGTCCGGGCCCGTGATCTCGGCAACACCCCGAGCAACACGAAGTCGCCCGAGTGGCTGGCCGCGCAGTGCGTCGATGATCTGCGCGATGTGCACGTCACGACCAACGTCTGGGATCTGGCCCGCCTTGAACGCGAGGGCATGGGCGGTGTGATCGCAGTGGGCCAAGGGTCCGTCCGCGAGCCACGCGTCGTCGAGATGCGCTACCGGCCCCAGGATGTACGTGCCGGCGCTCCGCACATCGTGCTGGTCGGCAAGGGCATCACGTACGACTCAGGTGGCATCAGCCTCAAGCCGCCCGACGGCATGGTCGCCATGAAGACGGACATGTGCGGTGCCGCTGCCGTGATCGCCACGATGTCGACCCTGCACGACCTCGGCGTTCGCGTCCCTGTCACAGCACTGGTTGCGTTGGCCGAGAACATGCCTTCTGGGAGCGCCCAACGACCAGGCGATGTGTTGACGCAGTACGGCGGTCGCACGGTCGAGGTGATCAACACCGACGCCGAGGGTCGACTCGTCCTCGCGGACCTGCTGGCGTACGCCAATGCCAAGCTCGACCCCGATGTTGTCATCGACCTGGCGACACTGACCGGCGCGGCCTCGCTCGGCCTGGGCAAGCGGCACGGCGCGCTCTACGCCACCGACTACCGCCTGACGAAGTCGTTACTCGCTGCGGCCGACCTCGCGGGCGAACGGCTGTGGCACATGCCGTTCGTCGAGGATCTTGCGGGCGGGCTGCAGTCACCGGTGGCAGACCTCTCGCACATCGCCTGGCCGGCCAAGCTCGGCGGCGGCTCGATCACTGCGGCGCTGTTCTTGCGGGAGTTCGTTGGTCAGCGGCGATGGGCGCACCTGGACATCGCAGGACCGGCCCGCTCAGATTCTGTCGAGCACGAGGTGAGCAAGGGCGCGACCGGTTTCGGGGTGCGCCTGCTTACCCGTTATCTGCAGACCCAACGCTGACGCGCAACGAAGCGACCATCAGTCCGTCGCCCACGGGCAACAGCATCGAGCTCAACCGCTCGTCGTCTCGCACGACCGTGATGAGGTCGCGCACCGCGAGCGTCTCCTCGTCGCGTACCGACGGGTCAGCAACCCGGTCGTGCCACAGCGAGTTGTCGAAGGCCACGACTCCGCCCGGCCGCAGCAGTCGAATCGCCTCGCGCAGGTAATCGACGTACTCCGTCTTCTCGCCGTCGACAAAGACGAGGTCGTACGCGGCGTCGGTCAGCCGAGGTAGGACGTCGAGTGCCCGGCCGTTGATCAGGCGAGCGCGGTGGGTGGCGATCCCCGCGTCGGCGTACGCCTGACGAGCCGCGTTCTGGTGCTCGGGCTCGATGTCGATGCTCGTGAGCACGCCATCCGGATGCATCCCCCGTTGCAGCCAGATCCCCGACACGCCCGCTCCAGTCCCGACCTCGACCACCGACTTGGCGTCGATCAACGAGGCAAGAAACTGCAGCACGGCTCCGCCACCCGCCCCGATTGGCGTGCACCCCAACTCGGCTCCGCGCTCGCGCGCGGCGAGCAGTGCGCCGTCCTCAGGCAGGTAGGACTCGCTGTAGTCGAAGCTCGCGGACGTAGGAATGGCGGCCTCCCAGGATCGTTGGCTCACCCTACCGACGCCACCCATAGCGGGGGCGGTTGCACCATTTCCACCTCGGGCGATGAAAGATGGCCTTCCTGCATGCTGGTGGCTTTCGATCGGGTGGGGAATCTGATGAGCGAGGACGGCCTGGAAAGCGCCGAGGCGCAGGTGCCGTCACCGTCGAACCTCTGGGCTGAACCGACGGCGCCGGACCCGACGGTGACTGGCCAAACGGTGCCGGACCCGACCGGGCCCGTCTACGTTGAGGATCCGCTTCACACGCAGATGGAGCCGCTGGATCCTTGGCCGTCCGGATCGCCCGCCCCGAAACGACGCCCGCAGCGGTTCGGGCTGCTCGTCAGCTTGGTCGTGATCCTCGGACTCGTTGCGGGACTGATCGGCGGGGCCGTCGGCTACTTCGTCGCCGACCACTACAAGCAGGCCCACTTGACCGAGCCGTCGGCCAACCTGAACCAGGAGGGACCGGGTAGCAGCCAGCGGCCGAGTGACTCGATCGCTGGCATCGCGCAGCAAGTACTGCCCCAAGTCGTGTCCATCAACGAAGTCAGCTCGTCCGAGTCAGGGGTTGGCTCAGGCGTGATCCTCAAGAGCGACGGCTACATCCTCACGAACAACCACGTCATCGACGCGGTGGCGACTAACGGCGGCACCATCACGGTCACCTTCAACAACAACACGCAGGCTCCCGCGAAGATCGTTGGCCGAGACACGTCCTATGACCTCGCAGTCATCAAGGTGGACAAGACCGGATTGCCAGCAGCCACGTTGGGCAACAGCGACAACGTCGTAGTTGGCGACACTGTCATTGCGATCGGATCGCCCCTCGGATTTCAGGGCACGGTCACGTCGGGGATCGTGAGTGCGTTGAATCGGCCCGTCACTGCTGGCAGCAATGCGAACGCAGAGACGTCGTTCATCTCCGCGATCCAGACCGACGCGGCAATTAACCCCGGCAACTCCGGGGGACCACTGGTGAATTCATCGGCTGCGGTGATCGGTATCAACAGTGCGATCGCAAGCGTGGCAGGACAGTCGAATGCGCAGAGCGGCAACATCGGGCTCGGTTTTGCGATCCCGATCAATCAGGCAGCGCGAGTCGCCGAGGAGATCATCCAGAAGGGGTATTCGACCCGCCCAGTGCTCGGCGTCGGCCTCGACCCGAACTACGACGGCCCCGGAGCGCGGATCACGACATCGACCACCGGCGGGGTCGTGCCGGTCACCCAGGCGGACCAGGCGCCAAGGCGGGCCTGCAGCCCGGCGACATCATCTTGGAGGTGGATGGGCAGCCCGTGAACGGTCCGGATGAGCTGATCATCGCGACGCGGTCGCACAATCCGGGGGATACCGTGGAGATGACGGTCCAACGAAACGGCAAGACGTTCACGGTCTCGGTCACTTTGGGCACCGCGAAGAGCAGTTGATGGCGTGAACACGTAACGGAGCAGGCAGGCGGCGAGCGATGTTCGATATCGGCTTTGGCGAGTTCCTCGTCATCGCGGTTATTGGCTTGTTCCTGTTCGGCCCGGATCGGCTGCCCAAGGCCGTCGGGGACGCCGCTCGGATGCTGCGCCAGTTGCGCGAGATGTCAGCGCGGGCCAGATCCGAGATCTCCGAAGCCGTCGGGCCCGAGCTCAGTGGCCTGGACATCTCATCGTTGAATCCACGAAAGATCGTGACCTCGGCCCTCTTCGATGAGCCGACGACAACCTCTCAATCCGCAAGTGCAACGGTGCGAATGAATGCCCCGCTTGCCGCGGGCGAACTGCCGCCGTGGGACTCAGACGCGACCTGACCGCGTCGGATTTGCCGCTGGCCGGGTGGGCTAGCGACCAGCCGGTGTGATGCTCAACGACATGCCAGACAGGCCGCGCGCGCGCTGAGTCAACGTGTCGGCGATCTCGCGCAACGCCTGCGCGGCTGGTGCGTCCGGGTGATCGAGCACGATCGGACGGCCTTCGTCACCGCCCTCGCGCAGGCGCACATCCAGCGGGATGCGGCCGAGCACGGGAACCTTCGTCCCAAGGGCTCGCGAGAGACCTGCGGCAACTGCATCGCCGCCGCCTGATCCGAAGATCTCGACGGTCTCACCGCAGTGCGGGCAGGGGAAGCCGGCCATGTTCTCAATGACGCCAACGATGTGCTGATGCGTCTGGGTTGCAATGGAGCCTGCCCGCTCTGCGACCTCGGCCGAGGCGACCTGCGGGGTGGTGACGACGATGAGTTCGGCATTGGGCAGCATCTGTGCGACCGAGATTGCAATGTCGCCGGTACCCGGTGGCAGGTCGAGCAGCAGCACGTCGAGGTCGCCCCACCAGACGTCTGCGAGGAACTGTTGCAGCGCGCGATGCAGCATCGGCCCGCGCCAGACGACTGGTGCATTGCCCTGCGTGAACATGGCTATCGAGATAACTCGGACGTCGTGCGCTTGCGGCGGCAGGATCATCGACTCGACCCGGGTGGGCAGCGAGTCGGTACCGAGCATGCGAGGGATCGAGTGTCCGTAGATGTCGGCGTCAACGACTCCGACCGACAGTCCGCTAGCGGCCATGGCGACCGCGAGATTCGCGGTCACTGACGACTTGCCGACGCCCCCTTTGCCTGATGCCACTGCGTAGACGCGCGTGAGCGATCCGGGCTTGGCGAACGGGATCTCGGGTTCGGCCACCCCACCACGCAGGTGGGTCTGCAGCGCGGAGCGCTGCTCGTCGTTCATCACGTCGAGGGTGACCCTGACCGACGTGACTCCGCCGACTTCGGATGCTGCCGCTGTGACCTCGCGGATGAGGGTGTCGCGCATCGGACAGCCCGCAACGGTCAGATAGATGGTGGCCGCGACCGCCCCGGCGTCGTCGACGCTGAGGTCCTTGACCATGCCGAGCTCACGCAAGGATCGGTGGATCTCGGGGTCTTGGACCGCACCTACGGCCTCGGCTACACGTTCGAGAAGGTCTGGCACGCGCTCGATCGTACGTGGGTGCGCGGCCAGCGTTTTCCGCAGCACGGACTAGTTAGGTCAGGCGCTGCGCTTGCGGCTCTTCTTGCGCGGTTCGGAATCGGTTCCCGAGTCGCGGCCCTCGTGCAACTCGTCTAGCAGCTCGCGCAGCTCGGCGCGGATGAAGTCGCGGGTGGCCACATCTCCGACCGCTGAGCGCAGACTGGCCAACTCGCGTGCGAGGTACTCCGTGTCGGCGACCAGTCGATCCGTGCGACCGCGGTCCTCTTGGTACTGCACGCGGTCGCGGTCGGCCTGTCGATTCGCTGCCAGCAAGATCAGCGGTGCCGCGTAGGAGGCCTGCAACGAAAGGATCAACGTGAGCAGCACCAGCCCGCGAGCCCACGGGTCGAACTGCCAGGAGGCCGGCGCGGCCGTGTTCCACAGGATCCACAGCACGATGAAGACCGACATCTGGCCGATGAACAGCCACGAACCCAGGTAGCGCGCGACCCGCTCACTCAACTTGCCGGCGGTGTCTTCGCCCATGCTGGGACGCAGCGAGATTCCCCGCTGCTTCGGTTGGTCAAGGCGGGTGCGCCGCCGCGGCGTCTTTTCATTGCGTGCCATCGGTGACCACCTCCTCCTCGTGGGCTCGTTCGCGCCAGTCCTCAGGCAGCATGTGGTCGAGGACGTCGTCTACTGTCACGGCACCAAGCAGGTGGTCGGAGTCATCAACGACCGGCAGCGCCACCAAGTTGTACGTGGCGAAGTAGCGGGTCACATCGTTGAGCACGGCTCCCGGCCCGATTGGCTCAAGGTCTGTGTCCAGCACACCGGACACCAACGCCGACGGTGGTTCGCGCAGCAATCGTTGGAAATGCGCGATCCCGATGAACTTGCCCGTCGGGGTCTCGAGCGGGGCGCGACAGACATACACCTGCGAGGCGAGGGCCGGGCTGAGATCGGGGTTGCGCACGGCAGCCAACGCTTCGGCAACCGTCGCACCGGCGGGCAAGATCACCGGCTCCGGGTTCATCATGCCGCCAGCCGTGTAGTCCTCGTAGGTGAGCAGGCGGCGCACGTCCTCGGCCTCGTCCGGCTCCATGAGCTCGAGCAACTTGGCGGCAGTCTCGGGCGGTAGCTCGCCGAGCAGGTCGGCGGCGTCGTCGGGGGCCATCGCCTCGAGCACGTCCGCTGCTCGTTCGTCCTCAAGCTTTCCCAGGATCTCGACCTGGTCGTCTTCTGGCAGCTCCTCGAGCACGTCCGCCAACCGGTCGTCGTCGAGCACGGCGGCGACTTCTGAGCGACGCTTCGGCGACAGGTCGTGCAGCACGGTCGCGAGGTCTGCGGGCCGGAGCTTCTCGAAGGTCGCCAGCAGACTTTCCGCGCCCTGCGCCTCGGTCGCCGGTGACAGGCCGCTGACCGCGGCCCAGTCGACCATGTAGGTCTGCCCGCGTCGACGAAACGCACCGCCCCCGCGCTTGACGAAGACCTTGGTGACGAGCCAGTCGCGCGTGCGCGTCTCTTCCATTGACATGTCGAGGACTGTGACTTCGCCCTCCGGGCTCGGAGCATCCCCACTCGCGTCGCTGGAGGAGCGTTCGCCGTCGGCCAACGTCACCTTGCGGTCGAGTAGCTCACCGAGGACGAGTGTCTCCAACGGCCGAGTCTGAAAACGACGCAGATTGACCAAGCCAGTGGTGATGACACCGCTGGAGCCGATCGCCGTGACGCGGGTCATTGGGACGAAGATCCGGCGCCGCGGACCGACTTCGACCACGAGGCCCAACACTCGCGGCGGCTGCGACCCACGCAGCGTCACAACGACGTCGCGGATGCGCCCGACCGAGTCGCCATTGGGGTCGAAAACACTGACTCCAGAAAGGCGCGCGATGAAGACACGCGAAGGAGCCGTGGCCATGCGTCGAGGCTACCTTCGCGGCTACCGCTTCCCCGGTGTTGGCGCGCGCGTTTGGAGCGCGCCGTGCTTGGGAACGCTGAGCCGCCCCGTACCATGAGCGCGCTTTCAGCCCCCGAGCCGTCTCGGCTCGAACCCCAGCACTTTGGAGTTCTGCGTGTTGTCGAAGCCTGCCCGAGTGCTGATTGCTGCCCCGGCGGTCGCGGTAATCGTCGCTCTTCTTGCCGCGTGCGGCTCGACCACACCGGGGGCTTCGGGTTCGGTAGCCCCGTCATCGAGCAGTGACCCGAGTCCCTCCGCGACGCCCAACGGAATCCAGAACAAGACTGCTGCCCAGATCGCGAAGACCGCCCAAAGCAACGCTGTCGCTGCCACCGCGGTGCGGATGGTGGGCGGGATCACCGAAGAGGGCACCACCGTCACGATCGACGCGAGTGTCGAGAAGGGCCAAGACGCGGTCGGGACCATCACCATCGATCGTGTCCCGTTCGAGGTGATCAAGATCGGCAGTGTGGCCTACTTCAAGGGCAACTCCGCCGTTATTGGCGCGATCTACGGCGCCAAGACGGGCAAGGCGGTGGGCTCGAGCAAGTGGCTCAAAGTCTCGACCAACGAGCAGCAGCTCGGTCAGCTTGCGGGGATCATCGACATCAAGGGCATCTTCGAAGACGATCCGTCCACCGATGCCACCCTTACGAAGCGGGGCGAGTCGACCATCAACGGCCAGCCAGTCGTCGAGGTCCACGACCCCGACCCGACCGACGGTGGCGACCTCTACATCGCGACCACCGGCGAAGCGTGGCCGGTTCGCCTCACCGCGCCGAGCGGTCAGAAGGGGCAGTTCGACTTCACCAACTGGGACGTGCCGGTGAAGGTTGTCGCTCCGCCCGCATCCGAGACGGTGACCCTCTCGTCCGTTTAGGCCGGATGATGCGGCCGCGCCGTGGGCGCAATTCTTGACAGCATGAGGGCGTGAGTGGCGCGCAGTCAGGTGGTCAACGGGCACAGGCCGTAACCGCGCCTGGACCGACCGAGCTTGCCTTGATGGCCGTCGCCGTCCTGGGCGTCTCAACCTCAGCCCCGCTCATCGCGGCAACCGCAGCACCTGTGCTTGCGATCGCGTTCTGGCGGAACGTGCTTGCGGGTGTCGTGACTACACCGTTCGCGCTAGCCGGTGGGGCTCTTCGAGTGCCTCGGCGGTACTGGATGGGTGCGGTGTTCGGCGGGCTCGCGCTGGCCGCGCATTTTGCGGCCTGGATGCCGAGCCTGCGCTTCACGAGCGTCGCATCATCGACCGCGTTGGTCGCGACTCAACCGGTCTGGGCTGCAGTCATTGCGCGCGTTCGAGGTCAGGAAGTCGCGCGGTTGGCGTGGATCGGCATCGGTATCGCGTTCCTGGGCGCGGTCGTACTGACCGGCGTGGACTTCTCGTTCTCGCGTCGCGCATTGGTGGGCGACCTGCTGGCACTCGTCGGCGCGGTGCTCGCGGCGGCGTACGTGACTATCGGCGCGCACGCGCGCAAGACGTTGAGCACGTCGCAGTACACGAGCGGTTGTTACCTGACCGCCTCAGGAGTGTTGCTGCTCGTGTGCCTGCTCGGCGGATTACACCTGTCCGGATATTCGGAGCACACGTGGCTGCAGATCGTCGCGCTGACTGTGTGTGCGCAACTGCTCGGGCACACGTTGTTCAACGTCGTCCTCAAGACGACAAGCCCGACCGTCGTTTCGTTGGCCATCCTCTTTGAGCTGCCAGGCGCTGCGATCATCGCGGCGCTCTTTTTGAATCAACGGCCGCCCGCCGAGGTGTGGCCCGCAATCGCGCTGATCCTCGCCGGGCTCGTCGTGGTCATCGCCAGTCGGCGAGTTGAGTTCGAGCCGGACGCGCCCCAGTCCTAGCGAGTGTCCACCAACGCCTTACTAGCTCGGGCGAACCTCATGCCTTCTTTGCGCGGCCACGCTGCTTCTCTCGGTCTTGCGCATTGAGTTCGACCTTGCGAATTCGGACTGCGCCCGGTGTGACTTCGACGCATTCGTCGCCGCGGCAGAACTCGAGACACTGCTCCATCGACATCGCCTTGAACGGGATGAGCCGCACCAACTCGTCACCCGTCGAGGAGCGCATGTTCGACAGCTTCTTTTCCTTTGTGGCGTTGACGTCCATGTCGTCGGCGCGCGCGTTCTCGCCGACGATCATGCCCTCGTACACGTCGGTGCCCGGCCCGACGAACATCGTGCCGCGTTCCTGCAGATTGAAGAGCGCGAACGAGGTCGTCTGCCCTCGACGGTCGGCCACCAAGGAGCCCGTCGGCCGGGTCGTCAGTTCGCCGTGCCACGGCTCATAGCGATCGAAGACGTGGTGGATCAGGCCGGTGCCGCGCGTCTCGGTAAGGAACTCGGTGCGGAACCCGATCAATCCGCGCGCCGGCACGACGTACTCCATGCGGATCCAGCCAGTGCCGTGATTGACCATTTGTTCCATGCGGCCTTTTCGCAGCGCCATCAGCTGGGTCACGACACCGAGGTAGGCCTCGGGCAGGTCGACAGTCAGTCGTTCCATTGGCTCGTTCAACTTGCCGTCGATGATCCGCGTGACGACTTGAGGCTTCCCAACCGTCAACTCGAACCCTTCGCGGCGCATCAGTTCAACGAGGATGGCCAACTGCAGCTCGCCACGACCCTGAACCTCCCAGGTGTCGGGGCGTTCGGTGGGCAGGACGCGGATGGAGACGTTGCCGACGAGCTCGGCGTCGAGGCGATTCTTGACGAGTCGCGCGGTCAGTTTGGAGCCGCTCTGACCCGCGAGCGGTGAGTTGTTGATGCCGATCGTCATCGAGATCGAAGGTTCATCGACGGTGATGATGGGCAACGGGATCGGATTGTCTGGATCGGCGAGCGTCTCGCCGATCGTGATCTCGTCGATGCCTGCGATCGCGATGATGTCGCCCGGGCCGGCCTGAGTCGCTGGCGTGCGTTCTAACGCATCGGTCATCAGCAGTTCGGTGATCTTCACGCGCTGCTGCGAGCCATCGGATCGACACCACGTGACCATCTGGCCCTTCTTGATCTCGCCTTCGTGCACGCGGCACAGGGCGAGTCGACCGAGGTAGGGCGAGGCGTCGAGGTTGGTGACGTGGGCCTGCAGGGGAGCACCGGGGTGAAAGACCGGCGCCGGGATGTAACTCAGGATGACGTCGAAGAGCGGCTCAAGGTCAGGGCTGTCGGGACTCGTGCCGTCTTCTGGCCGGTTCATCGACGCGCGACCGGTCTTGGCCTGCGCATAAACGATGGGGAAGTCGATCTGGCCTTCGTCCGCGTCGAGGTCGAGGAACAGTTCGTAGACCTCGTCGACGACGGCTGCTATCCGCGCGTCGCTGCGGTCGACCTTGTTGATGACCAAGATGACCGGCAGTCGCTTCTGCAGGGCCTTTCGCAGCACGAAACGGGTCTGCGGCAATGGTCCCTCGGACGCGTCAACGAGGAGCAGAACGCCGTCGACCATTTCAAGGCCGCGTTCGACTTCGCCGCCAAAGTCAGCGTGGCCTGGCGTGTCAATGATGTTGATGATGACGTCACGACCGCCGGTTTTGTGCTTCACGGCCGTGTTCTTGGCCAGGATCGTGATGCCCTTTTCGCGTTCGAGGTCCATCGAGTCCATGACGCGGACATCGACGTCGCCGGTGTCTGCCTGGTGCTCGGTGAAGGCCCCCGACTGCCACAGCATGGCGTCAACCAGGGTCGTCTTCCCGTGGTCGACGTGGGCGATGATGGCAACGTTGCGCAGGTCGTCGCGCGTGGCAGTTTCAGTCTTTGCAGTCTCGGACACGAGCCAACGTTACGGGGCCGTAGGCATTACGCCCCAATCCGCGAGGCAGCCCAGCAGGCCATCGGTTGTCTCCAGGCTCGTTAATTGGCTGCGCGTGACCCAACGCACGTCTGCCGCGTCGTCGCCTGCGTGTGGCTCTTGGCTCGGTTCGATTCGCTCGGTAACGAAGTCGAGGATGTGCATCGAGTCGACGCCAACGGGCTGCTCCGCTTGACTGTCCCCGCCAACGGGCTGCTCCGCTTGACTGTCCCCGCCAACGGGCTGCTCCGCTTGACTGTCCCCGCCAACCGGCCACTCCACTTCGCCGGCCAGCTGTTTGATGCGCACGTCGAGTCCGGTCTCCTCGCGAACTTCACGGACGGCCGCTTCTTCAGCGCTCTCTCCGACCTCGATACGACCGCCCGGCAATGACCATCTCCCCTTCGACGGCTCGTGACCTCGCTGGATGAGCAGTAGCCGCCCGCGCCCGTCGAAGACGATTGCGCCCGCACACTCGATTCGCATGACTTGACCCTTGCACGAATCGACCTTTGCGCGGACTTGAGCCTTCCCGGCCGGCGCGTCCTCGCCACACCGCTCTCATCGTCCGCCTCGCTCCGGCCCCGAGTCCAACTTTCGCGAGACGTACGAAGCGAAAGGGGAAACTTCGAAGATTCCCCCTTCATTTCGTACGTCTCCCGGCAAGGCCCGCTTCGCTCCGGGCTGCGTTCGCGGATGGGTTCACAGCCTGCGATTGTCGACAGATTGCAGAACCTGGACGCGCACCTGGTCGTCGCTTGGGTGACGATCGGGCATGCCGCGTCGCCCGTTGATCGACCCGTCTCGACGCCTCCGCGTTGACCACGCATTGCTACTCGCGCATCCCGCGCGGTGGCACGTCTTTGAGTACATGCTGCGGACACGCAAGACGCTCACCACGACCGCGGCGGCAAAGCTCGCCAACGTGAGTCCGAGCGCCATGAGCTATCACCTCCACGTGCCGATGCGTGCTGACCTCGTGCGCGCTCGGCCCGTACCCCTTGACGGGCGCAAGACTGAGTGGACCTTGCGCTACCGATCGATCCCGGGACTTACCAACTGGCCGATGGGATCGGCCGAACGTGTCGCCGCGGCGCTAGCGCGAGAAGTCGAAGCCGATCCTGCGCGCGATGCGGCACCGGGAATCGCCCCCGCCCCGGAGACCCCCACCCAGCCATCTGCGCGTTCACCGTCGAATGCGAACCGTTACTCGCGGCCCTGCTGACCGAACGCCTCGGCGATCTGGACTTGAGCTGATATTGGAGAACAGCCCGGAGACATGGGCTCTCCCAGGCTGGCGAAGATCCAGATGACGTCTTATATGCGCGCGATCGAGGAGCTGGGCACTTCCGAGGCGGCCGTTTTGAACGTCCGGCTGCCGTGACAGAGTCACGACTCACGCGCCGCTACCGCTTCTCGTTGGCCTCGTGGCGCCCATCGACACGGGTGGGGGGGCTCAACGGTGACAGAGCAGCTTGACCTTGGCGGCATGCCAAAGCGGCTGTTCACGGCGACGCCTTCTCGGTTGTCGACGTGGGCGAACTGCCCGCGCCGCTATTGGTTCACCTATGTGGCGCGAGGTGTCACCAAGAGCGGCCCATGGGCGCACAACAGCGTGGGGTTGAGCGCGCACAATGCGCTGCGCGACTGGATGCTTCGCGAACCCGAGGATCGCACGCGCGAGGCGGCCGAGAAGCTGGTGGACCAAGACTGGCTCGGGTTGGGTTTTCGCGACCGGCAGCAGGAACTCGACTGGCTCGAGCGCTCGCGCGGGTGGGTCGGCGACTATGTGGACACGTTGGATCCGGACTTTGAGCCGGTCGGCGTCGAGCGCACCGTGGCGACGAAGACTGAGGGTCTCGCCCTGAGCGGACGGGTCGATCGCATCGATCAGGCGGTCGACTCCGACGAGATCATCATCGTGGACTACAAGACGACCCGGTTCATCTCGACGGTGGATGAGGCGCGTTCGTCGATGCCATTGGCGGTGTACGCCGTGGCGGCCCAACGAACAATGCATCGTCCGTGTCACCAGGTCGAGTTGCACCATCTGCCCAGCGGCGAGCGTGCCGTGTGGCGCCACGATGATGCGTCATTGGCCAAGCAAGTCGAACGAGCGCAATGGATCGCTGACGACATTCAAGACGCCTTGTCCACGGTTCAAGGCGATGACCATGACGCGGGCAGTGGAGTACCCGAGGCGTTCGAGGCCAGGGTTGGCCCGCTGTGCGCCTACTGCGATGTGCACGACTCTTGCGCCGAAGGGTCGGCGCATATCGACGGGGCCAAGCCGTGGGCCATCCTCGAACGAATAGAGCAGACCGACTTCGAACCCCCGCCGGACAGCGCACCGCCCGACGAGGTCGGCTAAGTCAGTGGGCTCGAGCTGAGTTGGCGGGCTTTATTGGGCTTGAGTTGGCCGGGCTTGAGCTGAGTCAGTGATTCGTAAGCGCAGTCGGCAATTCGAACCACACATGCGTCGCGTTGGCGGTCCGGGTGAACGACCAGGATGCGGCAAGTGCATCGACCAACACGAAGCCGTGCGCGCCGTCGGAGCCCGGTGTGTCATCTGGCCGCGGCCCGGCGTCGCTGCACTCGACTCGAAGCAGCTGCTCGTCCAGTCGCATCGCGATCTTCAAGGGCGGTGAGCCGTGCAAGATCGCATTGGTCATGACCTCGCTGACGCAGACACCCAACGAATCAAGATCAGCGGAAAGTCCGGAGGCGATCACCTCGTCCACGAAGCGGTGCCGAACCTGGGGGACCGACGCCGCATCGGGATGGGGCGCGAGCTCGATGTGCACAGGGAAGGTCTTACCCATATGTACGGATCTCTACGCCTTTTGGCCTAGGGGGATCTCGTCCCAGAAGCCGAGAAGAATGGCGACGAGGGCCTCGGGCGCCTCGACGTTGGGCGAGTGGCCCGCGCCGGGAATCACGAGCCGCTGGGCTCCGAGGCGGGCGGCCATATCGTCTTGGGCGCCCTGATCCCAGGCCTCGTCCCCCTCGCCATAGACGACAAGTGCCGGGATCTTGGTCGCGGCGGTGCGGTCAACGAGGTCGGGAGTGTTGACCAACATCGAGGCGATAGCCGTCATGACTGCGGGCTCCGAGGCAAGGAATCGTTGCTGCATGAAGTCCGCGATATGTGGAGCGGGCGCCCCTAACCCCGCCGCGACCGACGCCTCGTAGTCGGCTCGGTAGGTGGCCTCGGGCCCGATCACGACCATGGCCTGCCGGAATTTCTCAAGATCTTCGGCGGCATCAGGCATCCCGCCTGGACCGCTGCACAACAAGGTCATCGACGCGAACGTGCCCGGAGATCGTTGAACCGCCGTCTGTGCGACCAGGCCACCGAACGAGTGCCCGACGACGTGAATCGGATTGCCGAACGACGCGGCCACCGCAATCAGGTCGTCGGCGAAGCCCTCAAGGCTGTAGCCGGACTCGTCGGCCGGACCTGCGGAGTCGTGATGCCCAGACTGGTCGTAGACCCGCGCGTGATAGCCGGCATCCGCGCAGGGGCCGAGCAACGCGAGGTAGTCGTGCTTGCCTCCGGTGAACCCGTGGACGAAGACAACGCGCCCGACGCGTTCGCCAGAGGGTGACGCGTCGAACCCGGCGAAGTCGCCGCGCGGTGTCTCAAGCGTGAGTGCCGTGACGCCTGCGGGTGCGGTGAGATGGATCGGCCTGCTCATTGGCGCAGCATAAGGCGCCAGCGGGATCAGTTCGCGGGACTCGTTTCGTTGGCTTGCTGGCCCGACCGCGTGCGGCGCCGACGGCGCTTGGCTGCATCGCTCGTCTGCTTCTTCTGGGCAACCTCAGCCGGTTGAGCAGTGGACGCGTTCGGTGCCTTGGAGTCCCTGGACTCCTTAACCGGCTTGTCGTCGTGATGCGACTTGTTGTGGGACCTGGCGCTCTTGCCGCCTTGCTTGTGACCGCGATCGTGGTCCCGCTTGGCGCCGCCGCCGGACTTAGCGCCGCCCGACTTAGCAGTGCCGCTCTTACCGCCGCCGTGCTTGCCGGTCTCGCCAAGGTCTTCCATCGACTCAGCGCCCAACCCTTCGCGGGTGCGCTCCGACTCGGGCAGTCGACCGTGTACTTCCTTCGGGATACCCAAACCGGTGTAGACGTGCTCGCTGGTGGAGTAGGTCTCGATCGGATCGTTGAAGGCAAGTCCGAGCATCTTGTTGATGAGTTGCCAGCGCGGGATGTCGTCCCAGTCGACGAACGTGACGGCGACGCCCGAGTTGCCCGCTCGGCCGGTGCGGCCCACGCGATGCACGTAGGTCTTGTCATCCTCCGGGCACTGGTAGTTGACGACGTGGGTGATGCCATCGACGTCGAGGCCTCGAGCGGCTACATCGGTCGCGACGAGCACATCGACCTTGCCCGAACGGAAGGCTCGCAACGCGCGCTCGCGCGCGCCTTGCCCGAGGTCCCCGTGAACGGCCGCGGCCGCGAATCCCCGCTCTTCGAGGTCGTCAGCAACCTTCTGTGTCGTGCGCTTTGTCCGACAGAAGACCATGGCAAGACCGCGGTCGTCGGCCTGCAGAACGCGTGCGAGCAGTTCGACCTTGTCGAGAGCGTGCGTACGCCAAACGTGCTGTTCGATCGACTCGACGGTGGCGGTCTCGTCGTCGGCCTGGATCGCGCGGATGTGAGTGGGCTGGCGCATGTAGCGCCGAGCCATCGCGACAACCTTGCCGGGCATGGTGGCGCTGAACAACATCGTCTGTCGGCTGTCCGGTGTGCGCGAAAGGATGCTCTCGACATCGGGCAAGAAGCCGAGGTCGAGCATCTCGTCGGCTTCATCGAGCACGAGGACCTTCACGTGCGAGAGGTCGAGGTGCCCCTGGCGCGTGAGGTCGAGCAGACGACCTGGCGTACCGACGACAACCTCGACGCCCGCCGTCAACGTCTGGATCTGCGGCTCGTATGCCCGCCCGCCGTAGATGGCGAACACGCGCACATCGCGGCGACGACCGGCGTTGTTCAAGTCGCTGGCCACCTGCACGCACAGCTCGCGCGTCGGCACGACCACGAGCGCCTGAGGCTTGCCAGGGTCCTTCAGATCGGCGAAGCCAGAATCACCAGGAGCAACGAGGCGCTGCAGCAGCGGGATGCCGAATCCGAGCGTCTTTCCGGTCCCCGTCTTGGCCTGGCCGATGACGTCACTGCCGGCCAAAGCGACCGGGAGGGTCATCTCCTGGATGGGGAAGGCGTCGATGATGCCGACCGCATCGAGTGCATCGGCGGTCTCGGGGAGGACGCCGAGTTCTCGGAAAGTAGTCAGAAGGTGCTCCAGAAGTAGAAGTGCAGCTGTCGAAGACGTGATGCCGCGTCGAAAATGGCGCCAGGAAGAAGGCGTCTGGCCGGAACCTGAGTGTATTCGTCTACGCTGACCGCCCGTGGCCACGCCAGCTGTCATCGATCTGCTCGGGCTGCTCGCCTACGGCGAGTTGACCGCCTCGCAGCAGCTGCTCCGCGACGCCGCGATGGCTCCCGAACCCTCGGACACCGAGGCCATGACGGGGATGGCGCTGGCCGAGCAGCGCCACTATGACCAACTCCGCGAGCGCATCACCGAGCATGGTGTGGACCCGGTGGTCGCCAGCGCCCCCTTCGTTGCGGCCATCGACGAGTTTCATCGTCGCACCGCCCCGCACGACTGGCTCGAAGGTCTTGTGAAGGCTTACATCGGCGACGGCATCGCCAACGACTTCTACCGCGAGATCGGCATGCGGCTGCGCGACGGGATCACCAACGGCGGGGAGATGCCTGAGTCCGAGGACGAAGGTGCCCAACGCGACGGCGTGCTCGTGGTCGCGGTGTGCGAGGACCTTGGACACTCGGACTTCGCGGTCGAGCGCGTGAAGCGAGCGATCGAGGAAGACCCGAAAGTCGCGGGGCGCCTAGCGCTGTGGGGTCGCTGGCTTGTGGGCGAGGCTTTGAGCCAGGCCGAACAAGTCGCCTTGGAACGAGATTCGTTGACCGCGCTGCTCGTGGGGGTCGAGGACCCCGACTTCGACGAGGTGAACCAGGTGCTCTCGCGCCTGACTCAGGGGCATGCGCGTCGGATGTCAGCGCTGGGGTTGGCCAGTTAAGGGAGTTGGTCCGCTAAGGGACTTGGCTAGATCGAGGTGGCTAGATCGTCGTGAACCCGACCCGACGTGAGGCGGGTTCGCCGATCTCGACGTACGCGAGGCGTTCGACCGGAACGATGATGCGGCGGCCGCGGTCATCCGTCAGGGCGAGCACGCCGCCGTCGGAGATTGCCGCATTGACGGCCTTCTCGACATCCTCGGCCGACTCAGCGCTCTCGAGGCTGAGCTCTCGGGCTGCGTTCTGCACGCCGATCTTGACTTCCACCGTTCCGCCCCTTCTTGGCACATCTTCGTGATGCATCGAGCATGGCAAATCTGTGTGGTGCATCGAGCCACCTGTCGGCGAGCCTATCCGGCGCCACTCACTGCTCGGTCTCGTCGATCCGGGGGAAGCCGCCGATGCCGCGCCACGAGAGCCCGGCGACGAGTCGGACCGCCTCCTCACGATCAAGCGTGTCATCGCCGTCGAGCCAGACCCGGGCACTGACCTGCGCCAGCCCAACGAGTCCGGCACCCAGCAGCAGAGCCTCGGACTCGGACAGCCCGGAGTCGGCCGCGATGACACTGCTGATTCGTTCGGCGCACTGCCGATTGACCGAGTCGAGGCGTTCGCGCACCTGGGGGTCGTTGACCAGATCGGACTCGAAGACCAATCTGAACGCACCGGCCGGGTCACCCACAAAGGTGAAGTACGCCTCGACGGTGGCATGCACGCGTGCCTTGTTGTCCGGTGTGGACACCAGCGCCGAGGTCACCGTGGACACGAGTTCGTCTGCGCCCTCATCAAGCAGTGCTAGATACAGGTCGAGCTTGCTCGGGAAGTGGCGATACAGCACGGGTTTCGAGACGCCGGCGCGTTCGGCGATCGTGTCCATGGCAGTGGCGTGATAGCCCTGTGCCACGAAGACGTCACGCGCTGCGTCGAGCAACTGGGCGCGTCGCTCGTCGCGCGGAAGGCGCGCTCGTACGTCGGCTGCGGACGTCACCTGCGCGATCGTACGCGGAGCCAGCGCCGGTGCTGCCAGACTGTTGAACGTGAGCAGCCTGGGCAACGAGGACTTGGTGCGTGCGTTGCGCGTGCTGACCGGGGTCGCTGACGCGGAGATCATCCCGGATGAGCGCGCCAACGGGGCGGGAACGCTGCGCCTCTCGCTCGCGCCGGGGGCCGACGAAGTGGCCGTCGCCACGGAAGTCAACCGGATCTTGCGCGATCGTTTTGGGCTTGGTGTCGACGCGGGCCGAGTGCACGTCGTCGAGGAGACCACTCCGACTTCGACGCCAGTCCCCGAGTCGGCCGACGAAGCGCCCCGCTACGTCCCGCCGTTGCAGTCAGTGCCCGCGCTGCCCGTCGACTCGGTGCCCCCGCCACCTCCTGCCTTCACGGAGGTACCCGACCTGACCCTTCCACCGCCTCCTGTGATGCAGAGTCCCGGTCCAGTCGCGCAGGCTGAGATCGTTACTCGAGGTGGGCGGCTGCTCATTCATCGACTCCAGCTCGTCTCGGCCGGCCTGGGTGTCACCGCGGCCGTGACACTCGGTCTAAACGATGACGAGTACACCGGTGAGGCAGACGGGGCGGCGACGCCAGCGAGCGTGTACCAAAGCGTTGCAGCGGCGACTTTGCGCGCGGTCGAGACCGTGGTCGCTGGGAATGCGCGACTGAGTCTTGAGCAGGTCGAGATCGCGACTCTCGGGTCCGACCGGGTGGCGCTGGTGGCGGTATCACTGGCCTCGAGTGTGGGTAGTGAACGCCTGACGGGTGCAGCGGTCGTGCGCGACGATGTTCGCCAAGCAGTGATTCGCGCGACACTTGATGCGGTGAACCGCAGGATGCAGGCACTCTCCGGAGGCGTTTAGCGTGCAGATCGACGAGGCCCAGCTCTCGCTCGTCGAGACCAACGACCGGTTGTCGATCGACGCGGTGGTGGACTGGGTGAGCGAATGGCCCGGTGAGCAGATTGAACTCGCCGACGGCACCAGGGTGCATGTGCGGCACGCCGCCGCCACACATGCCGGATCCCCGACCGCAGTCGTCGTGCATGGCCTTGGTGGTTCGGCCCACAACTGGACCGACTTCATGGCCAACACGAGGGAGTTCGCCGACACCTGGGCGATAGACCTTCCCGGGTTCGGCGAGTCCGATCCGCCGCCGGACGGTGACTACAGCCCGGGCGCACATGCGCGAACCGTGATCGCGTTCATCGAACATCTCGGGGGGCACCAGGTCCATCTTGCGGGCAACTCGTTGGGTGGTGCGGTCTCGGTGATCGTGGCTGCGACCCGTCCCGACCTGGTCGCGACTCTCACCCTTGTCTCGCCTGCACTTCCGGATCTGCGACCGCGACTGTGGGCGACCCAGATCACGCTGATGGCTGTGCCCGGTGTCGGCGAGCAGTTGCAGCAGCGGATGAGCAAGCGGTACGCGGCTGAGCAGCGGGTGCGTGGAGTCATCGCCTTGTGCTTCGGTCGACCGGACCTGGCAGATGCGCGCCGAGCCGACGAGGCAGTCGAGGAGATGCTGCGTCGTGACGAGATGCCGTGGAGCGGAGAAGCCGTCGTGCGATCGGGCCGTTCGTTGGTCGCGGCCTACTTCGACCACAACGCCGATCGGATGTGGAATCTCGTCGCTCGCATCTCGGTGCCGACACTGGCCGTCTACGGCCGACGCGATCGGCTCGTTCGAGCTGGACGCGCGGCCCGGATTGCGCGTTCGGTTCCGGGTTCGCGTGTCCTTCTGCTTCCGGAGTGCGGGCACGTCGCGCAGATGGAGGAGCCGGTCGTCGTCGCGCGTGCGATGCGCGATCTCGTTGAGTCAACCGTCACCGAGTGAGCGCGTCGGACGACCTTTCTGCACCGGAGCAGGTGCGGGGCGTGGTCGAGTCGCGTTTCGGACCTGTCACCACCTGGGAGCGACTGCCTGCTCGTGCGCATGAGGTGTGGCGGTGGGACGCCCTTGCTCGCTCGGTCGTCTCGCGCACGCGCGCCACCCGCACTGGCGCTGACTCGCATGCAAGCGCGGGTGACGAACGGCGTGCGCAACGTGCCGCGGCCGATGCCGGACTGGCACCGCAGTTGCTCTTCGATATTGATGGCGGTGTGTTGATGGAGCTCGCGCCTGGCCGACCGTTACAGCCGAGCGATCTGCTCGACGACGACGTGTTGGCGCGGGTCACTGTCGCGCTTGCGCGACTTCATGCAATCGACGCACCTTTGATCAGGCAGCCTGACATCCGCGTGGTCTTTGCCGAGACGCTGGTTCATGCTGATGCGACTGACGGCGCGGCAACTGGCGGGGAAGCAACTGGCGGTGAGGCAACCGCGACGGTGCTCGATCGCTTGGTCAAATCAGCGCCTCCACCTTGCCTCGTTCATGGCGATCCTTCGCCGGCCAATCTGATCGATGACGGCGAACACGTCCGGCTTGTCGATTTCGAGTACACGCGGATGGCCGAGCCGGCCTACGACCTCGCGGCCCTCGCGCTGGGCGCCGACCTTGACTGCGACGAGACGATGCTGCGCCGGATCGTCTCGGCCTACCCGACTCAATCCCCTCGAGCCGAAGCTCAACAACTCCTGCGCAGGACGGCCGACTGGGTCCGGGTCCTCGGGCAGTTGTTCGCCGCGTGGGAGGCGGTGCAGCCGCCGAGCCCGATCGGGTAGTTCGGCCCCACCCGCTGCCGGGAATGGGGTGAGACATGGCACCGTTGCCACTGACGATTCCCGTTCGCCCAAGGTGCAAGCCCAAGATGTAGGCCCCGAGGAGTAGGTCCCGTGTCGCTTCCCCCGCTGGTAGAGCCAGCCCCCGAGCTCACGATCGATGAGGTCCGTCGCTATTCGCGGCACCTGATCATCCCGGACGTCGGGATGGACGGGCAGAAGCGTCTGAAGAACGCGAAAGTGCTCTGCGTCGGCGCCGGTGGTCTCGGTTCCCCCGCGCTGCTTTACCTCGCCGCTGCCGGTGTCGGGACACTTGGGATCGTTGAGTTCGACATCGTTGACGAGTCGAATCTGCAGCGCCAGGTCATCCACGGCCAAAGCGACATCGGTCGAAGCAAGGCCCAGTCAGCGCGCGACTCCGTTCGCGAGATCAACCCGTACACGGACGTCGTGCTGCACGAAGAGCGACTCGACTCGTCGAACGTGATGGACATCTTTGCCCAGTACGACCTGATCGTTGACGGCACCGACAACTTCGCGACTCGATACTTGGTCAACGATGCTGCGGTGCTGCTCGGCAAGCCGTACATCTGGGGTTCGATCTACCGCTTCGAGGGTCAGGCCAGCGTCTTCTGGTCGGAGTACGGCCCGTGCTACCGCTGCCTCTACCCGGAGCCGCCGCCGCCGGGCATGGTTCCGTCCTGCGCCGAGGGTGGCGTGCTCGGTGTGCTGTGCGCGTCGATCGGCGCGATCCAAGTGACCGAGGCCATCAAGGTGCTCACCGGTATCGGCGATCCGCTGGTCGGCCGGCTCATGACCTACGACGCGCTCGAGATGGCCTACCGCACGGTGAAGGTGCGCAAGGACCCGAACTGCGCGATCTGCAGCGATCACCCGACCGTGACTGAGCTGATCGACTACGAGGCCTTCTGCGGATCGATCTCCGACGAGGCCGCAGAGGCCGCAAAGGGCTCGACCATCACGGTCCAGCAGCTCAAGGACATGCTCGACGCCGACGAGAGCATCTACCTCGTCGACGTCCGTGAGCCCAACGAGTTCGAGATCGTGTCCATCCCCGGTGCCGTACTAGTGCCGAAGCAGGAGATCCTGAGCGGGCGCGCGCTGTCGACCTTGCCGCAGGACCGTCGCATCGTTCTGTACTGCAAGTCCGGGCAACGCTCGGCCGAGTCGTTGGCCGTGGTGAAAAGCGCAGGTTTCGAGAACGCAGTGCATGTCGGCGGCGGTGTCGTGCAGTGGGTCAATCAGATCGAGCCCGACAAGCCCATCTACTAACGACCACACGGCGACCGTCCGGCGTTTGTGGCGCTATAGCGCGTCCAGTGCCAGACGGTGGGGGTGCGGATTACAGGTACCCGCGTTTCTGCATGATGTTGAACGACAACCAACCCGGTGCGACCGGCAGCCAGAACGTAGCGAGCCGGAACAGCAGCACCGCGTAGATCGCGATGCCACCGCCAAGGCCTGCAGCGCTGAGGCCTGCGGCGAGTGCACTTTCGACCGCACCCAGTCCACCGGGCGTCGGCACAACACTTCCGATCGCGCTGCCCGCGAGGTATACGACCGCGATCGATGCGACTCCGAGCGTGCCGCCGAAGGCGCGGATCGCCGCAACCAACGCGAAGATGTAGCTGAGGTTGAGCAGCAGGTTGCCGCCGAGGCCGAAGGCCAACTTCGAGGGACGTTGTACGACCTCGACGAGCCGAGGGATCACTCGGTTGAACAGCGGACGGATCCGCTCCTGGATGAGTCGGCGGCCAAACGACGAGATCAAGAAGCCACCGGCGATCATCACGATGGCGGCGAACACGATGATGGCGACGGGGCTAGGTGTGAGGCTGTGCTGCGGGATCGTTCGCGCGATCACCGCGAAGATGACGAGCATGATCAAGTGGATGATGAAGGCAACAACCTGACTGAGGCCGACCGACGCGACGGCGAGCGGCGGGTCCACTCCTGACCGTTGCAAGAAACGCGCATTTACCGTGACCGCGCCCACCGACGACGGTGCGAGCAGATTCGCGAACGATGCTGCGAACTGAGCAGCCATCGCGCGCAGGTAGGACACCTTCTCAGGCACGAATCCGACGACGCTCATGGCTGCGCCGACGTAGGTCAGCGCGGACAGCACGAGCAGCGAGACGACCCAGCGCGGGTCCGCCTCGCGCAGCAAAGTCGGCAGTGGCACCTGGCTCGTGCTCAGCTGGGCGAGCAGGAAATAGAGCGCGACCGAACCCCCGACGATGGTGATGATGCTTCGCCAGCTCACGCGACGAAGCTGGGCCTGCTCGGTCGGAGCTGTCGGGATCGTCTCGGAGATCTGGGTGCGCAGCTCCTTCATGAGGTCGCGGTCACCGCCACGCACTGCGCGTCTGGTCTCGCTGCTTAATGCGATCCGTTGCAGCAGTGGCAATGTCTCGGCGACTCGTCTCGTGCCGAGCACGCTTCGGGCCGTCGCCAACGTGCGATCAGTGCCAACGAGCAGGGACATCTGCGCCAGCAGCTGCACGGTGTCCAGTCGCAACTGAAGGTCGGTGGCTGCGACCTCGCCTGCGGCACGCGGCACGACGCGTACCTTGCCGTCTTCACCGCGTTCGATCATGTCCGCTGTCAGTCCGCGGTGCGCGATCCGCGCACGTTCGAGTGCGCGATGCATCTGCCAAGTGCCGACGAGCACCTCGTCATCGATCGAGTCCGCATCGTCTTTCGCCATCGCTGCCAGCGATCGCCCCGGCGCAACCTCGTAGGCGATCAGCGCCGCGTAGGGCCCGACCTCGCTGACTACGCGCACACGACGAGCCGATACGCCGGCTGTTGTTATGGACATCGCGACCAGTGCCTCGTGTTCGACAGCTGCGCGCAGTGACAAGCGCGGACCCTGCGCGACGCGACTGACAACGCGCAACCGTCGCCACAGTCGGCGGATCCATCCTGCGCCGGTGAGGTCTCGGTCGAGTACGTGCACGACGAGTGAAGTTTTCTTCGGTCGCTCCGCCCGGTACACGCGACCATCGGACAGTGATGCCTCCACGTAGGTGAGTGAGTTGATGTCCATGCCGGCGGCGTTGAGCGCGCTCGCAACCTCGGCCCCGGGGGGGCGCGTGCTGGACGCTCCGAGACCGGCCCGCAGTCCTACGCCGATGACCCAGCCGAGCAGCAACGACTCGACGATTGCCACCAAGGTGATGCGCCCGCCCAGAACTTCGGTGACGGCGACGGAAAGGATGATGATGAACGACGTCCACCACCATCGCCGACGACCAGCCGGGTTGGCGATCGTCAGGTACGAGATCACCGATGCGAGCACTGGCTCGATGGCGGTGGATTGCTCGCCGTTGGAGAGCGTTCGGGTGAAGACCTCCTGTAATCGCCACGGCTCGGTCTTCGTTATCCACGCGATGATCAGCAACGAGACACTCAACGTGATGACCACGGCGAGGACGGCGGTCAACAACTGATCTATCCGCCGCCGGATCACCAAGTCCACTGCGATGGCGAACGGCAGCAACAAGACACCGATGTTGCCGACAAAGGCGACCAACGTGACGATCGCGTGCGGCAGGCCGCTGGTGACCTGCACGACGTCATGCTGCAGACCGTTGGATGTGTCGGTAGCGACCGTTGCGATGAGCGCCACCGCGACGATCGCGAAGATGCCAAGGACGAATCGCAGCAGGTCGATGGGTCGACGCACACGTTCGGGGAGCGGAGGCTCGATGACGGAGACCCCGGCCGCGTCGCTCACTGCCTGATCGTTCCATGATCTGTCGGTAGCGCGTGGGACCATCCCGACCATGCCCCAGTCAGTCCGACTAATCCGTGCTGCACAGGAGCGTGCCGAGCCGCCGGTGCTCGACGCGCCGCAGCGGCGCGTGGTCGACCATCGTGGTGGGCGTTTGCTAGTACTTGCCGGACCTGGTACCGGCAAGACGACCACGATTGTGGAGACGGTTGCCGCGCGGATCGAGTCAGGCGACGTGGCACTTGATGAAGTGCTGGTGCTTACCTTTGGCCGACGCGCGGCCGAGTCTGTGCGTGAACGAGTCGCCGCCCGCCTGGATCGCGTCGCGCGTGCGCCCTATGCGATGACCTTCCATTCGTACGCGTACTCGTTGCTGCGCCGAAACGCACTTCTGACTGGAACACCGGTCCCGCAGCTCCTGACCGGACCCGAACAACTGCTCGTCGTACGCGAGCTGTTCGCCGGCGAGATCGAAGCCGGGCTAGAGCAATGGCCGGAGCCGATGCGGCCGTTGTTGCGCATCCGCGCGTTCGAGCGTGAGGTGCGCGACCTGATGATGCGCGCGCTTGAGCACGGACTCGATGGAGCGGGTCTGGCCAGACTCGGCCGCGCCAACTCGCGACCTGAATGGGTCGCGATCGGTGGGTTCCTCGACCGCTACCTCGCGCGCTTCGACGTCGACCTCGTGCTGCGCATGGACTACTCGGAACTCGTACGGGGCGCTGGCGACCTCTTCGCGACAAGTGCCGCGGTAGCCCAGATGGAGTGGGAGTCCCGCAAGCTTGTAGTCGTCGACGAGTACCAAGACACCGACCCCGCACAGGAGCGGTTGCTGCACGGACTGGTTCGCGCCGGGGCAGAGCTGGTCGTCGTCGGTGACCCTGACCAGTCGATCTACGCGTTCCGGGGTGCGGAAGTTGAGGGGATCCTTCAGTTCGCGGATCGGTTCGGTGTGCCCGGTGACCCACCGGTGGAAGTCGTCTCGCTGCGGACTTGTCATCGCTTCGGCCCGGCTATCGCCGACGCCGCAGCAGCCGTCGCCACGCGACTGCCCACCGTGCGAGTCGACGAGGCATCCGTTACTGGTGCGATGGGGCGCCCCGAGGTGCGAGGGCACCGAGATTTGATTCCGCGGTCGGACTCGGCCGGGCAGGTCGACGTTCGGCTCTGCGCAACCACATCTGCCGAGATCGCCACGATCGCCGACGAGTTGCGTCGAGCCCACTTGCAAGACGGGATCGCCTGGTCGGACATGGCGGTATTAGTGCGCTCGGCGGTCACTCAGATGTCTGCGTTGCAGCGGGGTCTGACGCTTGCCGGCGTGCCGGTCGTTGTCTCTGGTGACGAGATTGCGCTGGCGGACGAGTTGGTCGTGCGCGCGTTGCGCTTGGTTGTCGACGCGACCCGCGATGCCCAGGGCCCGCGCACGACGCCCGCAATGAACGCGGAGATTGCCGAAGCCCTTCTCGTGGGGCCGTTCGGCGGCAGTGACGTGATGGCGGTGCGGCGACTGCGTCGGGCTTTGCGCGATGCTGAGCTCGCCGCTGACCGTGAGCGTTCGTCGGACGAATTGCTCGTCGATGTCCTCCTGCACCCAGAGGCGTTGTCCGACATCAGTCCTCGTCACACCGCGGCGGCGGAGCGGGTCGCGCGCGTCTTGACCGCTGCGCACGCTGCGACGGCCGACGCCGATGCCGTGCTGTGGGCCATCTGGCAGGCGAGCGGGCGAGCCGGGCGCTGGCAGAGCGAAAGCTTGGCTGGCGGGGAGGCCGGCCGCATTGCCGACCGCCATCTCGACGCCATGGTCGCGCTGTTCGACGCCTGCGATCGTTACACCGATCGGGTCGGGAGTCGTGGCGAGCTTGCGTCTTTCTTCGCCGAGCTGGCCGGACAAGAGATTCCCGGCGAGTCGATGGCCGAACGCGCCCCCCGCGGTGACGCGGTGCGTTTGCTGACGGCCCATCGCGCCAAGGGCCTTGAGTGGAAAGTGGTCGTCGTCGCTGGTGTCCAAGAAGGCGTGTGGCCGGACCTGCGGCTGCGCCGGTCGTTCCTTGGTGCCGAGGCGTTGGCGGATGTCGTCAACGACGTCGAAGCGACGCCCACAATGCTCGCGAGCAAAGCCTTGTCCGACGAACGTCGGCTCTTCTACGTGGCGTTGACCAGAGCCAAGGAGCGCCTGCTGGTCACTGCGGTGAGCTCGGTAGACGACGCCGATCCATTGCGACCATCTCGTTTCATCGCGGCTCTGCAGTCGTCGGACATTGACGCCCCCGTCGTCGATGCGCCGCGTCGTCGACCGCTTGCGCTGCCGGACGTAGTAGTCGAGTTGCGTGCAGTGGCCACTGACGAGACTCAACCGGAGGAGTTGCGTCGGGCGGCGGCGCTGCGACTGGCTCGGCTCGCCGAGGCTGATGTCCCGGGTGCTGATCCGAGTGGCTGGTGGTCCTGCACGCCGTGGAGCGATGACAGGCCGCTGGTGGATCAGGGTGCGGACGTGTGGATCTCGCCATCTGCGGTTGAGTCCTTCGACGAGTGTGCGCTGCGATGGCTGCTCAACCGCGCGGTCGGTCTGGGCTCAGTCACCGACTCGTTGCAGACCGGCAATCTGATTCATGCACTGGCCGAGATCGGCGAGCGTGACGGTGTAGACGTCAACGAGTTGAAGGCTCGGCTGGAGCGGGTCGAAGCGACCAAGCCCGACACGTGGATCAATCGTCAGCAGGCGGAGCGGGCTGCTCTGATGCTCGACCATTTCGTGGCCTATGAGCGCGAGGCGCGTCCGCTTGTCGGCTTCGAAGTCGACTTCGAGGCGCGGGTCGCGCGTGAGGGTGCCGGTGATGCCGTGCTGCACGGTCGAGTGGACCGACTCGAGCGCGACGAGCAGGGCCGGGCATTCGTCGCCGATCTCAAGACGGGCAAGTCGCTCGTTCCAAAGAAAGATCTTGACAATCACGCGCAGCTCGGGGTGTACCAGCTGGCAGTCCAGCTCGGTGGTTTTGCCGCGCAGGGCCTGAGCGAGTCCGGCGGGGCTGCTCTGGTCCAGCTTGGGCTGAAGAAGCTCAACGTGCAGGATCAGGTACCCCTCGATGAAGCCGTCGACCCGTTGTGGGCACGAGAACTTGTCCTGACCGTGGCGGCTGGGATGGCGGGCGGAGAGTTCGCGCCCACGGTCAACAGCCGTTGCCGGAACTGCGAGGTGCGCACGTCATGTCCGGCGCAGGCCGAGGGCGACGGAGTCGTCGCATGAGTGAGCGCCAGTCTGCGTTCGATGCGATCTCCGAGGACACCGTCGATCAGGTCGCCTACATCTGCCTGGACGGACGTCACCTCTCGCTCCAGCAACGCGCGGCCATTACGTCTGGTGCCGGGCCGGCGCTCGTAGTGGCGGGGGCGGGTTCGGGCAAGACCACGACGATGGCTCTACGGGTCGCATGGCTAGTCGCGTCAGGGCAAGTCCGACCCGACCAGGTGCTCGGCCTGACCTTCACGAACAAGGCCGCGGGCGAGTTGTCGGTTCGGGTGCGTCGATTCCTCAACGCACTGCGTGCCAGCAAGCAGTTCCCGCACCTGCGCGGTGACCAGGACGACGCGGGCGGCGAGCCGACGATCTCGACGTATCACGCCTACGCGGGTTCGTTGCTGCGAGCACACGGACTGAGGCTCGGGATCGATCCCGACGCGCGTCTGATTGGCGAAGCCGAACGTTGGATCCTCATCGACCGGATCGTGCGCGACTACGACGGCCCGATGGAACAAGTGACTCGCGCTCCGAGCACGGTGACCGAGGACGTTGCCGCGCTCGCGGCGGACATGTCCGAGCACCTGGCCGAACTGCGGGCGGTGCATGCGCACGCCGAGGCCGTTGAGCGCGCCGTCGAGGCGACCGTTGCAGCGAGCGCGAAAGCACCGACCAAGGCCGTACAGGAGTCCCTCGATCGTCAGACCACGCGCGCGTTGCTAGCGCCGATGGTCGCGAGGTACGAGGAGGTCAAGCGCGCCCGCCGACTGATCGACTACGGCGACCAAGTCGCCCTTGCGGCCTTGATCGCTCGCGACTATCCGGAGGTCCGGGCCGATCAGGCTTCTTTGTTCACCGCTGTGCTGCTCGACGAGTACCAGGACACCGGCCACTCGCAGGAGGTCCTGTTGTCCTCGCTATTCGGTGACTGGCACCGGGTCATGGCGGTTGGCGATCCGTTGCAGTCCATCTATGGCTGGCGTGGAGCAAGCGCTGGCACGCTTGCTCGTTTCGCACGCTCCTTCGGGGGCGAGCGAGCGGGGGAGGTGGCGGTCCTCGACCTGACCACGAGCTATCGCAACGCCGAACGAATTCTCGACGTTGCCAATCAGATTTCCGCGCCGCTGCGCACGTCGGCTCCCTGGGAGCGCGGCCCCAAGTTGTCGGTCGGCGAATTGATCTGCCCCCCAGCGCGCGAGGATCGTGGCACGGTCGTGACGTCCCTGCACCAGACCAGTCAGGACGAAGCGGTCTGGATCGCGGAGTCGATTGAGTCACTCATCGGCACGCTGACCTCACCTGATGGCCAGGCGTGGCACGCGCCCGAGGCCAAGGCCGCGTCCACATCCGAGCAGGGCACCGATCCGCGCCCTCTTGCTGCCGGAGACATCGCCGTGCTCTGTCGTCGTCGGGCGCAGTTCCCGCTGATTCGCGAAGCCCTGACTGAGCGAGGCATCCCGGTCGAGGTCGTGGGTGTCGGTGGCCTGCTATCGGTACCTGAGGTAGCCGACGTGTGGGCCACCTTGCAAGTCGTTCACGAGGCGACCGCGTCGGCGGCGCTGCTCCGATTGCTCACCGGACCGCGATGGCGGATCGGACCGCGTGACTTGGTGGCGTTGGGTCGGCGTGCGCGTCGACTCGCGCAACGCGATCGGAGCTCACGGCGACCGGAGGACGTGCTCACCGAGTTGGAGACCGACGCGGTCGACGTCGACCACGGCAACATCGTCGACGCGCTCGATGATCTGGGTTCCGCCGACCGGTACTCGCTCGTCGGCTATGAACGGCTGTGCCGTCTGCGGGACGAGATTCGGGCTCTGCGTGGGCAAGTTGGCATGGAGCTGGCCTCGTTCGTGATGCATGTGATCGAGGTGATCGGCGTCGATCTCGAGGTAATGGTCCGCGGTGGTCACGGTCGCGATTCGCGGGTGCAGCTCGATGCGTTCTGCGACGTTGCTGGGTCCTTCCAGTCCGACAACGACCCGCCCACCCTTGGCGCCTTCCTCGGTTACTTGGCTGCCGCGGCCGCCGAAGAGCGTGGCCTCGACATCGGCCCGATCAGCGCGACTGATTCAGTCAAGGTCATGACCGTGCATGCGGCCAAAGGCATGGAGTGGCCTGCAGTGTTCGTTCCCGGCTTGGCGAGCGGCAGCTCTGGCTTCGTTTTCCCGTCGAAGTACCAGTCGCGCTCGTGGCTGCGCCAACCCGCATCTCTGCCCTACGAACTGCGCGGTGACCACGAGTACCTGCCGACGTTGAGTGGCTGGTCGAACAAGGAACTCGAGGCACACCTGGACGACGACAGGTCCCAGCACCTGCGCGAAGAGCGCCGCCTGGCCTATGTGGCGATGACGCGCGCGGCGCTCTATCTCGGCTTGTCCGCGTACCACTGGGGCGACGGGGTCACCCCACTTGGGCCCTCGGTGTTCTTGAACGAGGCGGTCGAGGTATGCCACGGTCCCACCACGGGCCAGCCGTGGGCGCAGGCGCCCGAGCCGGGCGCGCGCAACCCCGTCCAACGCGAAGGACTCGCGTGGCCGTCGCCAGTGGCCGTGCCAGCCGGACTTGCGCAGGCTCGCGCCTGGGTCACCGACGCCCGCAATGCCACCGACGCCCGCAGTGCCACCGACGCCCGCAGTGCCACCGACGCCGCGCAATGCCACCGACGCCGACGACTCCGCGCTCGTGGCCCAGTGGGACACCGACGTCGACTTGCTGCTGGCCGAGCGAACCTCGACCCAGTCGGCGCACGACCTCGTCTTATTGCCCTCGCATCTCTCCGTTTCCGACATGGTCGCTTTGGGCGAAAACCCTGGGGCCTTCGCGTTGCGCCTTCGTCGGCCAATGCCGTACCAGCCGATCGCGGCAGCTCGTCGTGGTACCGCGTTTCACGCCTGGTTGGAAAGTCGTTGGGCGCCCATCCTCGAGAAGGTGCCCCTGTTCGAGCTCGACGACCTGCCTGGTGCCTACGACATCGACACCGACAGCGATCCGGACCTCATCGCGCTACAGGAGGCGTTCGAGGCAAGCGAGTGGGCCACGCGCACCCCCCACGCAGTCGAGGTGCCGTTCAGCATGGACGTCGGCGGGGTACTGATCGTTGGTCGGATGGACGCGGTCTTTGCCGACGACGATGGTCGTTTCACAGTGGTCGACTGGAAGACCGGTGCCAAGCCAAGCGGTGCGGCCGCTCGCGCCGCCGCCGTGCAGCTAGCTGCCTATCGACTCGCATGGGCACGGCTGCAAGGGGTTCCGGTTGAGGAGGTGCACGCAGCCTTCCACTACATCCGCCACGGCACCGTGTCGCCGGTTGATCTGCTCGACGCCGACGGGCTGGTCTCGTTGGTGACGTCGGTGCCGCTGGCTACCGACTAAGCAGCCGACATGCACCGGAAGAAAAGCGTGTCAGGCGATCTGCTCGACCAACGCCGCGATGTAGTCCGGGTGCGGCACCGCGACGTAGTGCACGCCCAGCACTCCGCGCGGCGGCACGAAGCCCTCAGGCAGCGGAAACGTCGTCGGGATGTACATCGAACGCGACTGCAAGACGATCACACGGTCGCTCACCTTCGCGGTCGCGAAGTCCGGAACCCAATCTCCGCCCTCTCCGGCCATCGAGTCGGGCAGCACCTGCACTGATTCGGTAGACGGCAGAGCACCCGCCGACACCAGGGCATCGACGAAGGTGCGGATGAGGTCGCAGCCCGTTCGGTCGGTTGCGCCCGCGACCGGCTTGGACCCATCCGCGCCGGCGAAGGCTGCGTTGAGACTCTCCGCTGTCTTGGTCTTCACTCGCCATTGCACGGGTGCCCCCGCGGAATCGTTGATCAAGAACGACTCGATGCGCACCCGCTTGTCGTCCTCATCGATGCCCGCCTTCGACTTCACGAAGGACTCGAACGTCTCGTGCTGAGTCTCGACGATGTCGACCCCGGCCGCGTCGAGTGCCGCGGGGTCGATGCGAGCGATGAAGGTCTGGGTGTCAACGCCGAAGGTCATGGCCGCAGATGTTAGGGCAGGCGGACATCGGCGCTGAGCGCCCGGTGGTCAGAGACGGCGAGCGCATGAGTCCTGGTGGAGACAAGAGAGTCTGATGACAAGGCATTCACGAGCAGGTGATCGAGCTGCACCCGGGGCGCCGGCGTCGGATAGGTCGGCTGCAATGCCAGCGGCATCCAGCCTGCGATCCGCCAGGCGAGTCGACCAGGGAGGTTGAGGTCTCCGACGAGAAATGTTGGTGCTGGCAGAGTGGCGGCCCAGCGAACGATCCTGCGCAACTGCCGCGCATTGACCCCAGGCACGAACGACAGATGGGTCGTAATGACCGTGAACGGGCCGTCGGGGCCGTTGATCACTGCCGCCAGCGCGGCTCGCGGTTCATCTACCACCGGCACGATGCGCGCTCCACGCTTGTTGTCCGCCGGGATGATCAGGGGGAGCGGGATTCGCGCAGTCGGCATCCGCAGCACCCGCCATTCGCTGACCGGCAGCCGCGATACAAGTGCGATGCCGTATGCGGATGTGCCGTCGACATCGGAGCCATCGCCATCGCCATCCGCCGTCGCAGCCGTCCACTTTCCCCCGGGCGTCCCGGTTAGCGTCGGGACGAAGCGCCAGTGCGGTGCACCCAGCGCCTCGGCCACGATCCGCGCCTGGTCGAGCGACTGTGAACGTGCCTGATTGCGATCGACCTCCTGTAGGCCGAGCACGTCGGCATCAAGCTCGCGGGCTGCTGCGGCCAACGCCTCGTTTGTTTCGACGCTCGAATCGGCGGGTGCCTCGACCGCGTCGGGCCCTTCCACGGTTGGCGGCACGGCACCCAGGTTTGGGAGCACCATCCCGTGCAAGATGTTGAAGGTGGCGATCCGCAGAGTAGTCATCGCCCACCTTCGTTGGGGCGCATCTCGTCGATGTGAAACGTGAACATCCGGCTCGCCTCGATCCGTGCGTATACGGACTCGGTGTCGGCGAAGTCCTCCCATTCGCCGCCGTAACGCGGCGTGTAGATCTCAAGTAGTGTCTGGCGGAAGTCGTGACTCTCCGGCGCGAGCAGATCGATGGGAACAGCAACCCCGTGGACCGTCACAGCTAGTTCCTCGCCGGGCAGATGTGTCGCGCTGACTGCGGGGCGTTTTGCGATGTGACGAAAGCGCACGGAGTCTGGTGATGAGCCGAAGTAGAACGAGCCGCGAAAGAAGATCCCGTCCACCGGACCAACGAGCGGTCGACCATCCGCGGTTACCGTCGCCAGCGCAAGGAGTGTCATGCCCTGTAGTCGCTCAGCGACTTGGCGCGCGTCAAGTCGTCGATCCGGCCCAAGAATGCTGAGCAGGTGTGGCCCTCCTGCCGCGAACGACTCGTCAAGCAGAGCCTGCAGCGCGGCGAGGTCTTCGGTGGTTTCCTTCACGCTGTCGAGTATGCCGAGCGACAGCGAATTCCGTTCAGCTCAAGGTGAGGATGATCGTCCCGCTGTACTCGCCCGTGCTCTGAAAGGCTGGGACCGTCAAGGACACGTTCGCGTCGACGTCGTAGTCCCCGTTGCTCGTGCCGTCACCGCCGGTGGATCCGGCCTCGACGCTGCACAGCGTGACACTCGAGTCGAGCGTCCCACCAGTCCCAACCACAGCTGGCGCCGAATCGGGCTGGCCGGCAGTCGGTGCGCACGTCACGCCGCTCAGCGTGACGGCCGAGGCGGGAATGGTCGCCCCGCTGCCCGAGGCGGACATCGGATCGACCATCTGCGCGGTCAGGATCCAGCCGTACGTCCCGCCGCGACTGTCGGTGACGTTCACCGTGTTGAGTGGCCCGGTCAACGTCTGTGGCGTGGCCGATGTCGTGACCGATCCGAGTTGCACGCTCGAGGCATCCGGGTTCGTTCCGGTGCCGATGAGCTGCTGTTGCAACGAACCGCTTGAACTCGGGTCAGTCTGGTCGAACGAAGATGCTGATGTGCAACTGCTGGCGGCAACGGACTTCGAACCACCCGAACAGTCGGCGGGCGCATTGATGTCGCTGGATGTGAGGGTGATCGTCGCGGCGACTGGGGGATCGCTGGGCTGGCACATCGCGTAGCCGCCAGCGAAGTCACCGTCGTCGGACACGAAGTTGATCCGGATCGAACCGGGCAGCAACGTGTAGACGTCACCGGCGGAGCCGTTCAACGTGATGGGCATGATCAAGGCATGCGCCATCGGGATGGGGTCACCGGTCTCGATGTCCGTCGGGTCGCTCGGGTTGCTCGTCGTCGTCACCGCGCTCGCCGGTGATCCGTTGAGGTCGGTTGTGATCGTCGGCTGGGTGGTCGTCACGAGACTCGTGGTTGCGTCGGCAGAGTTGGTCGGCGAGCCGGTAAGGACCCAGTAGGCCTGGATCGATGAGCCGGCTGCCGCCGTCGTCGGAGCGGTCACGGTGAGCGTGTAGCTCTGTGCATCGCCGGAATAGGTTTGGCCATTCACCGACGTGTCGCACGAATACGACACGCTGACCGGGTCGGCTGCAGCCAGCGGCGCGGCGGCGATCTCCACCGCGACCAAGGCTCCGAGCATGGTCGTACCACTCGCGACGAGTACGAGACTCATTGCGAGGTTCGAGGCACGACGAAACTTCACGCTAGATACGTTCCCCAATCGGCCGCGGCGTTACGCCTCCCGGCACCCCTCGCGGCCCACTGCGTTGCACCACCCGGAAATCCCCAGACGATTATGACGGACCAGGTGATAGGCATGACCACGTGTTCCGGCATTTGGCACTTCCGGGCCTGGCCCTCGCGACGGATGGTCCGGACCGACTGGCCGAACGCCGACGTGATCCGGCCTGGCTAAGGGCCGTCTGGTCGGATCCGACGACGCGTGTGCTGCACGTCGTGGATTCGCGCATATGTGCTGACGAATCGGGCACATCGCCCCTGGTGCACGAGCCCCTGGCCTCCACTCCCGGCGATGAGAGCGAGTCGATTCGCGTCCTGCTGGGCCAGATCAACGGGGTTGTCTGGTTCGCCGAGTTGGGTGAGCCGCCACCGAGATTCTCGGCAGACTCGCGCTGGGTGCATGCGAGATCGCTGCTTCCCGTACTCGACGGCACGACCGCCTCGTTGGTCGCTCAGGCGGTCGGGCTTGAGGCCTGGCATGCCGGGCACACGCACTGCCCGCGGTGCGGTGAGCGGACGATCGTGGACGAGGCGGGCCATGTGCGGCGTTGCCCGGCCGATGGTTCGTTGCACTATCCGCGTACTGACCCCGCGATCATCGTGTTGGTCACCGATGAAGTCGACCGGGCCCTGCTCGGACGTCAGCAGGCTTGGCCGGCGGGGCGCTTTTCGACCCTGGCCGGCTTCGTTGAGCCGGGGGAGTCGGCGGAGGCGGCTGTTGCGCGCGAGGTCCTAGAAGAGGCCGGTGTGACGCTGGGGGACGTGCGTTATCTGGCGAGCCAGCCATGGCCGTTTCCGGCGTCGTTGATGCTCGGCTTCGAGGCCGACGCCCGGAACACCGAGATCAGGGTCGATGGCTCTGAGCTGGCTGAGGCGCGCTGGTTCAGTCGCGACGAACTGGGGGCAGCAATCGCGGCGGGTGACGTCCTGATGCCGCCGGGGATCTCGATCTCGCGTCGACTGATCGAGCGCTGGTTTGGTGGCTAGGCGGAGACGCGTTTTCGGACCTCGGACAGCGATGGGTTCGTCAGCGCCGTCCCGTCCTCGAAGACCACGGTCGGCACGGTCTGGTTCCCGCCGTTGACGCCCTCAACGAAGGCCACCGCCTGCGGGTCGTCGGTGATGTCGATGTCCGTGAACGCGATGCCCTCGCGGGTCATGGCGCGCTTGAGGCTCGTGCAATAGCCGCACCACGGCGTGGAGTAGATCGTGATCGCGGTCATCGTCGAGCGCTCTCCTCTGGGTCCAGGTTCGCTGGCGGCCAATTTCATGGGCGGTTGCCAATTTCATTCAGTCCAACGGTCGTGCCACGGTGGATTCTTCCCGCTGTGATGCTGTCTAAGTGCGACGTCGGTCACGCGTGCCAGGATGCCGGGATGCGCTCGCTCGACTCCGTCTTGGCTGGTTTGGACCCCCAGCAGCGTGAGGTGGCGACCGCGATCACCGGATCTGTGTGCGTGATTGCAGGCGCAGGCAGCGGCAAGACGCGGGCGGTCACGCATCGGATTGCCTATGGGGCGATTGCGGGCACGTTCGACCCAGCGCACGTGCTCGCGGTGACGTTCACGACCCGAGCCGCGGGCGAGATGCGGCACCGGCTGCGTGCCCTCGGCGTCCCGGGCGTGCAGGCGAGGACCTTCCACTCCGCAGCCCTGCGCCAGCTCCAGCACTTCTGGCCGACGGCAGTTGGTGGCCCGATCCCGCGAGTGCTCGACAGCAAGGCGAAGCTCGTCGCCGAAGCCGCCAATTCGTTCGGGCGACGCGCGGCTGGAGCGGTGCTGTTCGACTTGATCGGCGAACTCGAGTGGGCCGCGGCTCGACAGATCGTTGCCTCCGAGTACGCCGTGCGAGCGGCACGTGCGCATCGCAGTGCGCCGACCGGATGGGGCTTGGACGATGTCGCCTCGCTGGCTGAGGCGTATGGGACCGCGAAGGCCGATGCGGGGCTCATGGACTTCGACGACGTGCTGCTGCTGACGATCGGGATCCTGCAGGACAGCGGCAGTGCGTTGGAGGCGGTACACGCGCAGTACCGACACTTCACCGTCGATGAATACCAAGATGTCTCGCCGCTGCAGCAGCGACTCCTCGACCTCTGGGTGGACAGTCGTTCGTCGCTGTGCGTCGTCGGTGATCCGCGCCAGACGATTTACACCTTCGCCGGTGCCGATCCGTCCTTCCTCGAGGGATTTCCCGCCAAGCATCCGGATGCGGCCCTTGTGCAACTCGTGCGCAACTACCGCTGCGCCCCTGCAGTCGTAACGCTCGCAAACTCGTTGCCCGGTGAGTCGGGCGCCGCACCGCTCGTCGCGATGCGCGAGGGCGGGAGCGCGGTGCAGACCATGGTTTGTGAAGACGATGGCGCCGAGGCGCACGCGATCGCCGAGCGTGCGCGTCGCTTGCATGAGGACTACGACATCTCGTGGCGCGACATGGCGGTTCTGTTTCGTACTAATGCGCAGTCCGAGCCGTTTGAGCGGGCATTCGCGGACATGGGCATCCCGGTCGTCGTGCGCGGTGGCCAGCGCTTCTTCGATCGGCCCGAGATCAAACGAGCAATGGTGCTGCTGCGCGGCACTGCCGCACGGGCTGAGGATGGCGCGGGTTCTGGCGATTGGCTTGCCCAGGTGCGCGAAGTGGCCGACTCGTTGGGATTGAGCACGGTCCGACCAGAAGGCCGTGGCGCGGAGGTCGAGCGATGGGACGCGTTGACGACGTTCGTTCGGCTCGGTGAGGAGTTCGCGCGGGACAACGAAGGCACCGACTTACGCGGCTTTGTTAACGAGCTCGAAGGTCAACGCACGCATCAGCACACACCGGCGAGCGACGGCGTGACGCTCGCGTCCATGCACGCGGCCAAGGGGCTCGAATGGGACGCGGTCTTCATCGCGGGACTGTCCGAGGGTCTGATGCCGATCGCGGCCGCGAGCACACCGACCGAGGTTGCTGAAGAGCGTCGACTGCTTTATGTCGCCATCACCCGCGCGCGCGACCACTTGTGCTTGTCGTACTCACGAGCACGAGAAGCGGGTCGGCGCGATGTCCGAAGGGCGACTCGCTTCCTGCTCACGGCCTTCGACCTCGACGCTTCGACTTCCGAACCCTCCCGCGAACGCTCCCGTGACGCTCGGCGCGGGGGTGGTGTGGTGCCCACGCGGTGCCGCTTCTGCGGTGGCGCGCTCGTGACTGCGCGCGAACGCAAGCTGGACCGGTGCAAGCACTGTCCCGCGCCCTACGACCCAGCGTTGATGGAGGCCTTGCGAGCCTGGCGGCGGAGTGAGGCCGAGGGACAGTCGGTACCTGCCTACGTCGTCTTCACTGACGCGACGTTGGAGTCGATCGCCGAGCACACCCCGACCGATCAGCCTGGGTTGCGTCGCATCCCCGGCATCGGTGCGGTGAAGGCCGAGCGCTACGGCGAAGCCGTGATTGATCTCGTCGCCCGCACGCAGGAGTTGCAAGGTACGTCGTGAGCGACGATGCCCACGACCCGACAGCGCATGAGACAACGGCGCGAGTCGTGTGCATCCGTTGTCAACGGATCGAGGCGTCGCCGCCGCTGACGTGGACCGTGAACATTGAGCACGGTCGAACCACGTACATGTGTGAGGAGTGCTCGCGCGATGACATTCGTGGCATCGAGTCGAAGCTCGATCCAGAGTGGTGGTAGTTCAGCCGCCGTGCTCGTCTGAGGACTCGCGGAAGCCGGGCAGCCACTCACGCATCTCCGCACGAAAGCGCCCGCGCGAGCCGAGCTGGCACAAGACGCCGACTCCGCCGACGGTCACGCGGTGGATGAGCAAATACTCGGGCGGCAGATTCATCTGCAGCGCAAGTTGCGCCGTCGGCTGACGCAGGTCGACGACGCGACTGGCTTGCGCGCGTAGCCAGGCGCGTTCGAAGTGGAACTGCTCATGCGCCACCGGCTCGATGAAGGGCGTCAGGTAATCGAGCAGTCGCTCTGCATCCACTTGCACGCCAGGCTTGATGAACCCTTGCTCGCGCAGGCCCTCGGCGAGCGCTTCTGCATCGCCAGACAACCCAATCCCCAGCAAGTGACCGATCGAAGGCGGCAGCCCGTCCGGGAGCCGGTTGACTGCGCCGAAGTCGACGACGACGAGCCGGCCGTCATCGTGCAGGCGGAAGTTGCCGGGATGCGGGTCCGCGTGCAAGAGACCGGCACGAGCGGGGCCTGAGAAGAGGAAGCGAACGAGCAGAACCCCTGCGTGATTTCGTTGACGAGTGGTGCCGTCGGCGATGATCGCCGACAATGGGGTGCCGTCGACCCACTCGCTTACGAGCACATGCTCGGTGGCGTGCACCACATGCGGCACGAGGATGTCGTCGTCGTTCTCGTAGGCGAGTGCGAAGGCCTCCTGCGATGAGGCCTCGAGCTGGTAGTCGAGTTCCTCGGCCACTCGGGCCCGCAGCTCCGTGATGAGTGGTTTCACATCGAGGCCCGGTATGAAGGTGCCGAAGACGCGGGTCATGCGGCTCAGTTGCTTCAGGTCGGACATCAGCGCCGCACCCGCACCGGGGTACTGGATCTTCACGGCGACGTCGCGACCATCGCGCCACACCGCGCGGTGCACCTGCCCGATCGATGCGGCCGCCGAGGGGGTGTCGTCGAACGAGGTGAACTTGCGCCGCCATTGCCGACCGAGCTGCTCGGCCAGCACGCCGTGGACGCTTTTCGCGGGCATGGGCGGTGCGGCCTCTTGTAACTTCGTGAGCGTCGCGCGGTACGGGCCGACGAGTTCTTCGGGCATGGCGGCCTCAAGCACCGACATCGCTTGGCCCATCTTCAGCGCACCGCCCTTGAGCTCGCCAAGCACCTTGAACATCTGCTCGGCGGTGCGGGCTTGCACCTCGGCCAGAACGGCTTCGGCAGGCTTGCCGCCGACCCGCTTTGTCAGTCCGACGGCAGTTCGGCCCGCCAGTCCGATAGGCAGGGTGGCCAGCCGTGCCCCTCGCGCCACTGCGTTGCGCGGGAGGTCGGCCATGGGGCCATTGTCACTTGCTCAGGCTGCCTGCGCCCACGCGCACCCGCATGCATGGTGCGAAGACCATGTGCGGTGGCGCAGTTGTAGGTCAGGAAGGGCAATGTCCAGCGTCCGGCCACTCAACGAAGACGGCGGATGCGGCTTATCAATAGCCGCGCGCACAGCCGCGGCTGCGTAGGCGGCCGCGAGCGTCGTCAGCAGCACATCGCCTGCATCCTCCGGGCGAGCCACTCCGACGATCTGCGCGGCAACGGCCGGCCACGCTGCGTCTCGGTCGGTGCGATGCAGCGCGACACACCGCAGGCAGGGCGAGGCTCCGGGGAGGACCAATGGCCCGATCCGCGCGTGCACCTCGATCACTTCGACTGCGAGGTGCGCCACCCCGTCGCGCACGTAGGCCTCGGCGTCGGAGTGGTTTTGCGCCATGTCGTCTGCGAACACTGCGATCGTCACGGGGCGCTCATCGCGGTGCGGTCTGGTCTCGATCGAGGGTGCGATGGTGCGCACGACCCGTTCGAGCGCCTGGCGCCGGCTGATGCCGATGTCCTCGTAGGTGAACCCGCCCGGTGTGCAGTCGCTCGTCTGGACCCGTCGCTCGTCATGGACACTGACGCAGCCAATGCCCGCAGCAGCGAGCAATGCGGCGACTGACGAGCCGACCCTCCCGGCTCCGTGGATGTCGACGCGTGCAGTTCGCCTCGCCCGAACCGCGGCGAGCGCCACCCCTGGCTCCGGGTACGCGAGACCAAGGCTTGCGCGATCCGGGGCTTGCCTGTCGCGTTCGCGGATTGTCACGTCGTGAACGGGTCCCGGGGCAGTGGCGCCGTCTGTGAGCACGCCACCTGCGTTCAAGGCGACGAGTGCGCGCTCAGCGTCTCCTCGCGCGAGGCCCATCCGTTCAGCGCGCGCCAGCGCATCCTCAGCCGTGTCGACTCCATCCAGCCCGCGAAGCCAGTCGCCCATCGCCGCAGAGACCGGATGAAGCGTGCGCGCGAAGTCGCGCGAGATGCCGAACTGCACGGTGTCGGGACCGCGCCACACCATGCGCAGTCCTGCACGAATGACCGGACGCATGAGACCTCCGCGGTGAGCAGGAGGCGTCAGGGTGCCACCGCAGGTGCGGGATGCGCGCACGACCATCCACAGACCGCCACAGCCACGACCGACACAGCCACAACAAGCCACGCGCAACGAGGGGCACCCGGCGAACCGGATGCCCCTCGTTGACGACTGCTGGGTGTGGCTCGGCCTTACGCCTTGCCGAGGATGCGGTTGAGCTTGGTTCCGCAGACTGGGCAGATTCCCTGCGCCATGCGACGGCCCGATGCGCTCACCTTGACCTCGCCTGTGAAGTCACGCTTCTCCTTGCACTTAACGCAGTAGGCCTCGCCGGTGTAGCTCTCGGCCATCGGGGTCCTCCTGGGGTCGCTGCTTGCCGGACTGTGTGTGTAACTGCTTGCTTGACTGCTGCTGCGCCTGAGCCTAGTTGAGCGTGAGCGTGCAACTAGGGACGCGCGCCTGCGCGTCGCACAAATAAACGCACAAAAGGGGGCAAACAGTGGGCCGTTCGCGGGCAGCGGAACCCCGACCAGTGACCAACCGGACAATGGCACCGGGTTCTGGCAATACGAAACCCCCGAGTCGCGCGCCTGCCATTCGCCTTCCCCTTGCGAATGCCAAACCGTTATCTCGGGGGTTTCGTCTCGCGAAAACGTAGGGCGAACGGCGCCTCTCGTCAATGAAGCAGAGTTTCGGCCTGTGCGCTTCGTTGTGGATGAGGTGTGCGTTTCACGGCGTGTCCCTGTGCATGGCTTGCGTACGCCACTGTGGACGAGCGTGGGGGCAGGGATCGAACGGGCCGCTGACGTGCGGCTATGCCATCCACGGGGTGTGCGCAGGAAAAAGGTCACTCGAACCGCCTACCCTCGCGCCATGCCTCGTCGTGCGGTCTCCGCTCGAGCACCCGAGCCGGACGAGCGCGGTCCAGGGTGAGTTCGCGCTCGGCGGTCAGGAAGTCGAGGTCAGACGCAGCGCCCGCCGCAAGCGCACGGTTTCGGCCTACCGCGAAGGCGATCGCACGATCGTGCTTGTTCCAGCCCGGATGTCTAAGCGCGAGGAGCGTGAGGTCGTCGCTGAGCTCGTCGCTCGCCTCGACGCACGCGACGCACGTGCACGTCCGTCCGACGATGCGTTGTTCGCCCGTGCGCGCGAGTTGTCAACGGAATGGCTTGAGGGTCGCGCGGTTCCGCTTTCGGTTCGTTGGGTGAGTAATCAACGACAGCAGTGGGGATCGTGCACGCCGATGAGCGGCTCGATTCGGTTGTCCGATCGCATGCGGGGCATGCCTGCGTATGTCATTGATGCGGTGCTCGTGCATGAGCTTGTGCATCTGATCGAGCCGTCGCACTCGCCGCGGTTCTACGCGCTGCTTGAGCCGTACCCGCACACCGCGCGTGCAAGCGCGTACTTGGACGGCTACTCGTTCGGCTCGTCCTTCTCGGGCTCGGAGGCGGTGGACTCGTGTGATGCACCGGATGTGTCTTCGGGCACCGACGGGGTGTCGTCCAGCTCTGACAAGTCCAGCGCCTGACGCGACACGAATCCTTCGACGTCGTCGAGATCGTCGCTGCCAGGCAAAAGGTCCGGGTGCGACCAGAGGTTGTCGCGTTCTTCGCGGCCACGCTGCTTAGCCAAGGTGGACCACAAGGTTGCCGCTTCACGAAGTCGGCGCGGGCGTAACTCGAGACCGACCAGCGCTGCGAAGGTTGACTCGGCCGGACCCCCGGTGGCCCGTCGCCGACGCACGGTCTCGTGCAAGGCATCGGCAGATGACAACCGACCGGCGGCCGCGTCGTGCACCACTGCGTCGACCCAACCCTCGATCAGCGCGAGCAACGTCTCAAGTCGTGCGAGGGCTGCTTTCTGTTCGGGTGTGTCCGGTGGCTGCACCATGCCCGACGCGAGCGTCTCCTGCAGTGCCTCCGGGTTGGACGGATCCATCGTTGCCATCAAGGATTCGATCTGGGAAGTGTCGACGGTGATGCCGCGCGCATAGTCCTCGATCGCCGACTGGATGCGGCTGCGCAACCAGGTCGCGTGCGCGAACAGTCGTTGATGTGCCGCCTCGCGCAACGCGACGTAGAGGCGCACCTCGTCGGAGTCGATCGACAATCCGTCGCCAAAGGCATCGACATTCGTCGGCACGAGTGCGGGCCGCGGGGGTGTCGTCAACGGAATGCCGACGTCGGCGGCACCAAGTACTTCGGCGGCCAGCAGTGCCAGCCCCTGCCCCATCTGGCCGGCGAACATCGCCCCGCCCATCTTCTGGAGCATCCCGCCCATCGGCCCGGACGCGAGTCCTTCGGGCAAGGATTCGGGTAGGGAGGCCGACGTCGCCTGCACGATCCGAGTCGCGAGCGGCGTGACCATCTCCTGCCAACCGGCGAAAGTGGCCTCGATCCATTCCGCCCGGCTCCACGCGGCGGCACTCACGCCAGCGGCGGGCAGCGTGCAGGAGCCGTCCAGCCAGGTCTCGGCGATCCGTACTGATTCGGTCACCTGGTCGCGCTGGCGATCACCGATGGATGGGTCGGTGCCCTGCGCCACAACCTGTCGCGCAGTGTCGTGTGCGAGCTGCCAATGGACTGGCCCGTCGTAGGAGAGCATGTCGCCGATTCGCCGGAACATCTCGCCGAGGTCGGCGCCCTCGAAACCCGAGAAGTCAAAGGGCAGATTGGTCACGAGATCCTCCGTATCGTCCCCCGACAGGCCGCGCCCGGCAGGATGAGCCTTGTGCCCAAGCGAGCGCCGAACCCGACAGCACGTGCCACGGTAGACGCTGCCGCGCCCCGCGTCGCCGTCACCGGTGCTGACCGTGCGCTCGGCGCGATCACGGTTTCGCGACTGGCTGAACAGGGCGCTCGGGTCACGGCTGTGCCGACTGACGAGATCAACGAGTTCGTCGAGCGACTCGTCCTTGACGACATCGATGTGCTTGTTGCCGCGCACACGGATCTCTCGCCCGATCGCGCGCCCAACGCACGGCACGCGCTGAACGTCGAAACCACACGTGCGTTGCTCGAGGCCTTTCACGACCGACCGATTACCCGAGTGGTCGTGCTGTCGAGCGCGATGGTTTACGGCGCGTTTGCTGACAATCCCATTCCGCTCGATGAGGACGCGCCGTTGTGCGCGGTCGCAGACGAGTCTGTCGTCGGAGACCTACTCGAGATCGAAGAGATCGCGCGTCGACTCCACGCATCGACAACGAAGGACGTCACAGTCGTGCGTCCTGCAGTCCTCACGGGACCGGATGCGGACTCGTCGCTCGCGCGCGCATTCGAGGCACCGCGATTGCTTGTGCTGCGCGGGCGCTCGCCGCGATGGCAGTTCTGCCATGTCGAGGACGCGGCCGAGGCCCTGGTGTGGGCGGCATTGGGTCGGGTGCAGGGGCACGTCACGGTGGCGGCTGAGGGTTCGTTGAGTGTCGAGGAGATCAACGAGGCTTGCGGGCTCGCCCCCCTCGTCATCCCGACCGCTGTCGCCACCGCAGCGGCTGATCGCCTCTACCGACTCAATCTCACCCCTGCGCCGGCATCCGAACTTGCCTACGCCACATATCCCTGGGTGGTGCCGTCGACTCGGCTGCGCGATGCGAGCTGGAAGCCGACCTACGACAACGTCGCTGCGCTACGTGCGCTGATCGAGGAATCAGCCGGGCGACGGGCGATTGGAGGGCGGCGAATTGCGGGTGGGGAGTTCGCAGCGCTCGGCGCAGCTGGGGCCACCGTGGCTGCGGTTGGCGCGGCTGCGATCGTGCGACGTGCGCGGAAGAACCGCCTACAGTGAAGGCATGACGGCGCTTGCCTGGCTTGCGGTCCCGCTCGTCATCACCTTCGTCGCTATCGGCATCGTGATGTGGGTGGCGAGACCCAAGGGACCGGTCGACGCGAAAGAGTCCCTGGCCGAGCGCGAACGTTTCACCGAGGCGATGGAACGACAGAGTCCGAGCCCCAGCCAGAGCCACAGCTCCCAGCCCGTTGGTCGCCACACCCGCGCCAAGCGCCGGGGCGCGTCGCACTAGTCGCTCAGCGCGGCCACGTACCCTCGTCGCGTGTTCTGGCGCCGCAACCTCAACCTGCTCGTCATCTTGGCGTTGCTGGCCGGGGTCGGGATCGCGGTCGCGTTCTGGCGGACGCCGTATGTCGCGGTCTCACCCGGACCGACGTTCAACACGCTCGGCAGCTACCACGGCACCGACTTGATCCAGGTCGAGGGACACGCCACCTACCCGACGACCGGCAACCTGAACATGGTCACGGTCAACGAACTCGGTGGTCCTGGCGACGGTGTGAGCGCGGTGCAGGCGATGTGGTTCTGGATCGCACCGCATTCGACGCTGCTGCCACTCGACTACCTATACCCGAGCGACGAGACCAGCACTGACGTCACGCAACAAGGCGTGCAGGACTTCACCGATTCGCAGTCCTCGGCGACGACCGCCGCGCTGAAATACCTCAACATCCCGGTGACCACCTATGTCGTCATCAGCGTCGTGCAACCAGGTGAACCTGCCGACGGCAAGCTCAAGGTCGGCGACGTCGTGGTGAGTGTTGACGGGACGAAGGTGACGACGCTCGATGAGTTCCGCGCCGGGATTCGCAAGCACAAGCCTGGTGAGGTCGTGAACATCGGGATCGTCCGCGACGGCAAGCCGATGACGGTCGCGATCACGACCGGCAAGTCGCCCGACTCGGCCACCACCGCGTACATCGGCGTGGTCTCTGAGCAGAAGTACAAGTATCCGTTCACGGTGACGTACACGCTGCAGGACGTGAGCGGTCCCAGCGCCGGGCTGATGTTCGCGATGGGACTGGTCGACAAGCTGACGCCTGGATCGTTGACCGATGGGCACTTCATCGCGGGCACCGGGACCATCGATTCGGATGGCAACGTGGGCGTGATCGGCGGCATCCAGCAGAAGATGGTGACCGCTCGTCGGGCCGGGGCGAGCGTCTTCTTCGTGCCTGCTGGGAACTGCCCGGACGCGAAGGTTGCCGACCCGCAGGGACTGCGCTTGGTGAAGGTGTCGACGCTCACGCAGGCGGTGCACTATCTCGATGCGCTGAATGCTGGCGGCTCGGCGCCGAGTTGCTGACGCGCGTGACGTAGGTTCTGCACTGTGAGTTCACCCGAAGAGGGCACCCCATCACCGCCCAGCCCGCCGCGACCCCGAGGTCGTTCGCGCCGGGCCCGTGCTCTGATCCTGACCATCGTCGTCGTTGCGCTGCTCGTCATCGCCTTCGTCGGGTTCACGAACTTCTACACGGATCTGCTCTGGTTCCGCTCGATCTCGGCCAGCTCAGTCTTCGCTCGCCAGATCTGGACGCGGGTCTTCCTGTTCCTCGCCTTCGGCATCATCGTGGGCGGTGTGGTGGTGGCCAACGCCGTCATCGCCTACCGCGTGCGTCCGCCGTTTCGCGCGATGTCGGTCGAGCAGCAGGCGCTTGACCGTTACCGGACGGCGCTAGAGCCGTTTCGTCGACTCATCACCGTGCTACTCGGCTTGATCGTCGGGCTGATCGCGGGCGCCTCGGCGTCCTCGGAATGGCGCACGTACATGCAATGGCGCTACTCGACCGCATTCGGTGTCACGGACCCGCAGTTCCACACCGACGTGTCCTTCTTCGCCTTCCGACTTCCTTTCTGGCGGTATCTCGTCGGGGTCGGATTCACGCTGGTGATCCTGAGCATCCTCGTTGCGCTGGTCACCCACTACTTGTACGGCGGATTGCGACTGCAGACGCGTGGTCAGCGCACGACCCAAGCCGCCACTGTGCACCTGTCGGTACTGCTCGGCCTGTTCATGCTGGTCAAGGCAGCCTCGTACTGGTTGGACCGCTACGAGCTGGAACTGAAGTCGTCGTCGCTGCTCACGGGTCTGAAATACGTCGACGTGCATGCGGTGCTGCCCGCGAAATCGATCCTGATCGCCATCGCGATCATCTGCGCGATCCTCTTCTTCGCGAATGTCTTTCGGCGCACCTGGGCGTTGCCCGGACTGGCTGTGGGGCTGTTGATCCTGGTAGCGATCGTGGTCGGTGGCATCTACCCCGCGTTCGTTCAGACCTTCCAGGTCAAGCCCAACGAGCAGACCAAAGAGGCGCCCTACATCCAGAACAACATCAATGCGACGCGTACCGCGTATGGCATTTCCAATGCGAAGGTGACGAACTACACCCCGGTGCTCACCCCCGCCGCGGGTGCCCTCAAATCGAACAGCCAAACCATCGCGAGCACGCGTGTGATCGACCCAGCCGTGGTGCCCCCGACCTTCGACCAGCAGCAGCAGATCAAGAACTACTACACGTTCTCTGATCCGTTGGACATGGATCGATACACGATTGCGGGAAAATCGGTCGACACCGTCGTCTCCGTGCGCGACATCGATCTGACGGGTATTCCGGCGGCCCAGCAGAACTGGATCAACGACCATCTCGTGTACACGCACGGCTATGGCTTGGTCGCGGCGAACACGAATCAGGCCGCCAGCGACGGGTCGCCGAACTACATCGAGAGCGCGATTCCGCCGACCGGTTCGCTGGCACTGACGCAGCCCCGCATCTACTTCGGCGAGAACTCGCCCGAATACTCGATCGTCGGTGGCACCGCTAGTTCGACGCCGCAGGAGCTGGACTATCCCGACGACAACGTGCCAGGCGGGCAGCAGACAACCACATACACCGGAACTGGCGGTGTGCCTGTGGGTAGTCCGTTCAACCGGCTTCTGTACTCCGTGAAGTTCAAAGAGCCGAAGATCTTGCTGTCCAGTCAGATCAATGCTGACTCGCGCATCCTCTACATCCGCGATCCCCGGCAGCGCGTGCAGATGGTGGCCCCGTGGCTCACGATCGACGGTGACCCGTATCCAGTCAGCGTCGGCGGCAAGATCGAGTGGGTGCTCGATGGCTACACGACGACCAACGGATATCCCTACTCCGAGCGGCAATCGTTCGGTGCAGCGACCTCCAACGCGGTCAGCGCACAGTCCTCGACGAATGTGGTGGCGCAGAGCACCGGACAAGACGTCAACTACATCCGGAACTCGGTCAAGGCTGTTGTCGATGCGTACAACGGCACCGTCACGCTGTATTCCTGGAGTCCCAACGGCCAGAGTCTCGATCCCGTGTTGCAGACGTGGGAGAAGGCTTTCCCGAACATCGTGAAGCCGATGTCGGCCATCCCAGCTGATCTGATGCCGCACCTGCGCTACCCCGAGGACCTCTTCCAGGTTCAGCGGACGTTGCTCGCGAGGTACCACGTGACGGACTCGACCATCTTCTACACCGGTGGCGAGCAGTGGGTCATTCCGCAGGACCCGAGCTCGCCAACGGGAGGCGCCGTACCTCCGTACTACTTCACGATGCAGATGCCGGGTCAGCCCTCCGCGACGTACTCGCTGTCCACGACGTACAACCCGCAAGGCAGACCAACCCTTGCCGCCTTCATGGCAGTGGACTCGGACCCGGGGCCCGACTACGGAACGATCCGAATACTCCAGTTGCCTGCTAACACCACGGTCCCGGGACTCACGCAGGTCGAGAACCTCATCAACACTGATCCGACGATCTCGTCGGAGTTGTCGTTGCTGAGACGCGGCGGGTCAGACACCCAGTACGGAAACTTCATCGCATTGCCTGTTGGCGGCGGCATCTTGTACGTCGTGCCGATCTATCTCGTGTCGACCGGTGCCAGCGGGTATCCGTTGCTGCAAAAGGTCGCAACCGTCTTCGGCAACAGCAAGAAGTTCGGCTTCGGCAACACGTTGGTCCAGGCGTTGAATCAAACGTTCGGCGGCAACTCAGGCACGTCCGGGGGTGGGACCAACAACAACTCGCCACCGAGCAGTGGGACAACTCTGACCTTGCAGCAGCAGGTCAGTCGCGACCTTGCTGCGGCGCAGGCGGCTGAGACAGCCGCCCAGAACGCGCTAAAGGCTGGGGACTTTGCCGAGTACGGCGTGCAGCAGGAGAAGCTGTCTGCCGCGTTGGCGTCGGCCGCGGCTGCGCAGGCCAAGATTGCTGCGCAGTCCGGCTCGTCCCCGACGAGCACAGCGAGTCCGTCTCCGAGTCCCACATCGACGGCGTCCTCTAGCGCCTAGCCTGCGGGCAGGTCGGAGGCGCGGGCGCAGTTGCGGGCGTCTGTGGCGCGGGGCACGATGCCGATCGGTCTCGTTCTGGTTTTCGCAGAACGCTGTTCGCGTTCTCGCCGACGCACACCATGCCGCTCACATGCTGCACCCTGAGCTTGGTATTCGCTCGATCAACGTCCTTTGACCGTCGGTCAGATTCGTTAGCCATAACTTGTCGGGAACCTGCGGCTTTGCGACAGACTCAGTCCGTGAGCCGACTCGAAGTGTTCACCCCTCCCTGGTTTGTTGGTTACCAACGCAAGTGGTTCACCCCTGATGTGATCGCGGGCGTGACGTTGGCCGCCGTCGCGATTCCCGAGGTACTCGGCTACACGTCGATCTCCCAGACACCGTTGGTCACCGGGCTCTACACGATCATTTTTCCGACGACACTGTTCGCGCTGCTTGGTGCGTCGAAGTTGCTCGTCGTCGGTGCGGACTCGGCGACTGCTGCGATCCTGTCGGCGGGACTCATCAGTGCGGGCTTTGCGAATCTTGTCCCCGGCAGTCAGGAGTGGGTCGCGCTCTGCAGTCTCACGGCGTTGGTCTGCGGTGCGATGTTGTTGCTGGCGCGACTGCTTCGGCTCGGCTTTCTCGGCGACTTCCTGTCCGCGTCGGTGCTGATCGGCTTCCTGACTGGTGTCGGTGTACAGGTGCTCACTGGACAGATTCCCTCGATGCTAGGTGTGTCCAAAGGCACCGGCAACTGGCTGTCGCAGCAGTGGCACTGGATCACGGAGATCCCGGATCTGTCATGGGCGACGTTCGGGTTCGCGCTGGGCGCGTTGGTGATCATTCGTGGCTTCCGCCGCTTTGCGCCGCGCGTACCCGGCGCGTTGATTGCGGTCGTGCTCCTCACCGCGATCTCGGCGGCGACGGACGCGAAGACCCATGGCGTCGCGGTGGTCGGCGCGTTGAATGGTGGGTTCCCGCCGATCGGCTTGCCTTCGGGCCTGACCTGGAGCGATGTGCCGAAGGTGCTCGGAGTGGCCTTCTCCTGCTTCGTTTTGATCATCGCGCAGAGCGCGGCGACATCTCGTTCCTTCGCGATGAAGCACGGCGATCGCGCGGACGTGAACCGCGACATCATCGGCCTCGCCGGTGCAAACGTAGCGGCCGGACTGACCGGGACCTTCGTGGTCAACGGCAGTCCAACGAAGACCCAGATCCTCGACGAGCAAAAGGGCCGCTCCCAGATCTCGAACCTGACGCTTGCCGTGATCACCTTGGGCTTCACGCTTTGGCTGACGGGACTTCTAGCGGATATGCCGAAGTCGGTGCTCGGCGCGATCGTGTTCTTGATCGGCTATGACCTCATCGACATCCGGGGTCTGCGACACGTGCTGCACCGGCGCCGCAGTGAGTTCGTGATCGCGGCCGCGACTGCCGTCATCGTTTGTGTGTTCGGCGTTGAAGCGGGCATCATCGTTGCGATTGCGGCCTCGATCATCGAGATCATCCGTCGTCAGTACTCGCCGAGGGACTTTGTGGTCTCACTCGGTCCCGATGCGCGCTCGACATTTGCGGCGGTCACAGGGGGCGCGGAGAGCGCGCCGGGACTGATCGTTTTCCGCTACGACGCAGCGTTGTTCTACGCGAACGCGAACCGCTTCATCGACGACGTGGAAACCCTGGTCGAGCAGGCTGCGCATCCGGTTCGTTGGCTGGTCGTGGACGCGTCGTCGATCACCGATATCGACTACTCGGCTGGCGAGGCGCTTTCCGGCCTGTTGGACTTCCTGGACGCTCGGGACGTGAAGTTTGCGACCGCCGGTGCTGACTCGTCGCTCCTATGGACACTTGCGCGCTATCACCACCTGCAGGATCGGCTTGACCCCGCATTGCAGTTCCCCGATGTCGCATCTGCGGTCCAAGCCTGGCAGGCTGACTCGGCGAACTCTCCCCATGGAACGGAGCAAACGAATGTCTGATCCAGATGGTGTCTTCCTCTACTTGGCCGCATACGACGATGAGGCCGCCGCACAAGCGGACTACGACGTCGTCAAGGCGTTGCACGATGTCTCGGCAATTGGGGCCTTCGATGCAGCCGTCATAACGAAGGACGACAAGGGCAAGGTTCACGTCAACAAGGACGAGACCTCGACGCGTCATGGCGCCTGGGGTGGCGCGGCTGTCGGTGCGTTGGTGGGGATCATCTTCCCGCCGTCGATCATCGTGTCGGCTGCGGTCGGTGCAGGTGTCGGGGGAGCGACTGGTCACTTGTGGAAGGGCATGTCGCGCTCGGACGTCAAGGAGATCGGTGACTTCATCGACTCCGGGCAGGCGGCGCTGCTCGTCATCGGCGAGGCGACCCTGAGCGAGGCTTTGCAGAAGGCCGAGATGCATGCCGTCAAGGAGATGCGCAAGGAACTCAACGCCAACGCCAAGGAGCTCGAGAAGGCGATCAAGGCCGGCGACTCTGAGGTACTGACGAGGTGGCTTTGCCCCGCGTCGGGCCGATGACTTAGACTCTCGGCTACCGACGCGGGGTGGAGCAGCTCGGTAGCTCGCTGGGCTCATAACCCAGAGGTCGCAGGTTCAAATCCTGCCCCCGCTACCAAAGTAAGTGCAGGTCAGGGCCCAACCTCAGGTTGTGGCCCTGAATGCTTTCTCGCCCATTCCCCGACTGTTCCTCAGTACGTATGGGATCTACAGGCCCCAAACCTTCTCCCGCGCACCAGCAGCATGTACCTGATTGGGTGTCCAAGCATGTAACCCGTGCGTCAGGTGACACGTCGTACCCAAGACGGAACCAGACCGGCTCTCCTTAGGCTTTGCCGTTCCGGTTGCCGGCATCGCCTTGAGCCTCGTTCACCGCGCCGCACGACCCCAAGGCCATCGACGCTTATCAGCGAAGCATCGGCTACCCCGACACCAACGCCGTCAAAGACGCACACATCGGCAAGTGCTTCCAAGAAGCCCAAGTGACTGACGATCAGATGGCCGCCGGGCCGAGGGCCGCCGATGGGGTCACTTTGAGGATCGACGAGGTTGCTCGTAACTGACGCGCGCGTCCACTTACGCAGCGTCTTCGAAGCCTCACGTGGGACCAACGACTCTGCAGTCGTCGCTACGTACGACTCTGCCGTTCATGCGCCGCGATGACGAGAGTGGAACTGCTTCGAAAGCGAAGAAGGGCCTCGCCGACCCTCCCGCTCGCCGTCTAGGCGTGCGTCGGCCCATGAGTGTTCATGCGGTTCGGGCACGCACAACAGGAAGAAGAAGGCGATGACTATCTACTCCCGCCCCGGCACCGCCGGAAGCATCGTTGCGCTCAAGACCCGGTATGACAACTTCATCGGCGGGGACTGGACCAAGCCGGTGAAGGGCCACTATGCCGAGGACCTCGCGCCCGCCACCGGGCTGCGATCGCCGAGTACGCGCGATCCACCGTCGAGGACGTCGACGTCGCCGTGGCAGCAGCAAGAGCCGCGTTCCCGAGCTGGGCGGCTACCTCGAACGCGGACCGCGCCGCTGTCCTGAACAGGATCGCTGACCGCCTCGAGGGACCTCGAGTCGATCGCGGTGCTGGAGTCGTGGGAGAACGGCAAGCCAGTGCGCGAGACGCTTGCGGCGGACATCCCGCTGGCCATCGACCACTTCCGTTACTTTGCCGCGGCGATCCGCACTCAGGAAGGAAACATCAAGAAGCTGAGCAATGATCTAGTGTCTTACCACTTCTTTGAGCCGATCGGCGTTGTTGCCCAGATCATCCCATGGAATTTCCCGCTGCTGATGGCTGCGTGGAAGCTCGCCCCCGCACTGGCGGCCGGCAATACGGTCGTGTTAAGCCCGCGAGCGCGACACCGATATCGATCCTCTACGTCATGGAGCTGATTCGCGACATCCTGCCCGCGGGGTCGTCAACGTCGTCAACGGCAGCGGAGTCACACTTGGGCGTCCCTTGTCGAGCACGACGGAATCGGCAAGGTCGCCTTCACCGGTCCGACCGCGCCACGGGCCGACAGATCATGCAGTACGCGATCAAGAACATCATCCCGACGACCATGGAGTTGGGCGGCAAGTCGCCGACATTTTCTTCAACGATGTCGCCAAGAAGAAGGATGATTACTACCGCAAGGCACTCGAAGGATTCACCCTGTTTGCCTTAACAAGGGGGAAGTCTGCTCCTGCCCGTCGCGTGCCCTGCTCCAGGAGGACCTCGTCTCGGCGGGCTTCCTCGACGAGGCGATCGAGCGAGTCGATCGGATCACGTCGGCGACCCCCTCGACACCTCAACGGAGATGGGGCCACAGAACAGCGTCGAGCAGATCGACAAGATCTCCGCCTATCTTGACCTTCGGCCAGGAGGGCGCAAGTTCTCGCGGGAGGGGATCGTGCCGACGGCGGCGACCTGGCTGGCGGCTACTTCATCCAGCCCACGGTGTTCAAGGGCACGAACGACATGCGGGTCTTCCGCGACGAGATCTTCGGACCGGTCGTCACCGTAGCGACATTCAAGGACTACGACGAAGCCATCACTATCGCGAATCGACACCATCTACGGTCTCGGTTCCGGAGTATGGAGCAGAGACGCGGACGTAACGTTCGAGGCAAGCCAGGACATCGCGGCCGGCCGGGTCTGGATCAACACGTACCACCAGTACCCGGCCGGCGCCGGGTTCGGCGGGTACAAGCAGTCCGGCTACGGCCGGGAGACCGACCAGCAGACCCTGCGCAACTACCAGGAAGTGAAGAACGTGCTGGACAACCACGACCCGAAGCCCCTCGGCTTCTTCGTCTAATCGACCACAACCGGAAAGAATCCGACTGTGTACACCTGGGTAGTTGACCACCCGGGCCCGATCGACCAAGGACCGCTACGGCGCATCGAACGTGAGTTTCCTGAACCCGGTCCTGGTCAGGTCCGGGTTCGGGTGAGTTGCTGCGGCGTCTGCCGAACGGATCTGCACTTGTGCGAAGGGGACCTGGTTCCTCGTCGGCCGTGGGTGGCGCCCGGTCACGAAGTCGTGGGAGTCGTGGACGCCGTCGGGTCGCTATCGGGTCGCTTCGCGATCGGGGACCCAGTGGGGGTGCCTTGGCTCGCCAGCACCGACGGCAGTTGCACTGCCTGCCGTCGGGGAGCGGAGAACCTCTGTGTGGCCCCTACCTTCACCGGGTGGGACGTCGACGGTGGTTACGCCGACTACTGCCTCGCCGACGAGTCGTACATCTATTCCCTGTCCGACGCGCTCAGCGATGAGCAGGCCGCACCACTGCTGTGCGCCGGCATCATCGGCTATCGGGCGTTGCTTCGCGCCGAGGTGCCACCCGGCGGCGCACTCGGACTGTACGGCTTCGGCGGGAGCGCGCACCTGACCGCGCAGCTTGCGCTGCACCTGGGCATGCGCGTCCACGTGCTCACGCGCGGCGAGCACAACATGGAACTCGCCCACGCACTTGGAGTCGACTCAGTCGGTCCCGCGGCGGGCTCGCCTCCGGAACAGCTGGACGGCGCCATCATGTTCGCTCCCGCCGGAGAGCTCAGGTCCCGCCCGCGATGCGTGCGCTAACGCCCGGGGGCACGCTGGCGGGTACCAGAATCTGGCTCAGCGACATCCCTGCGTTGCACTATCGAGAGCGATCTCTTCCACGAGAAGCAGTTGCGCAGCGTCACAGCCAACACCAGAGCCGACGGGGAGGAGTTCTTGCGGACGGCTGCGAGATTCGACATCCGGGCCACGACGAAGGCGTACTCGATGCAGGATGCCCCAGAGGCCATGTCCGACCTGGCCCATGGGCGCTTTGGCGGCGCTGCGGTGCTCCACAACGAGAGTGCATGAATCTCCCACAGCCGCCACGCTCGGCGGTTTTGCGGGTCGGGTGACCGGGTTCCCTGGCGGCGTCCGCGCGTATCGGTTTCTGGGAGCCTTGGATCTCTGCAGCAACCGATAAGAGACTGGATCCCGTCGGGGACATCGCAATGGACCGGCCACTGTGCCGGTCCTTCTTGCTTGTGAGAGGAGTCCAATGAGCCGGTCATCGGAAGCCAGCGCTGTCGCCGCCGCCGGGGTACAGGAAACCGAGCCGCTCGACTTGAAGGGCGAGACGGCCGACTCGGTGGTGTCCCGGTTGCTGGGTCGATTGCCCTATCTCCTCAGCAGCCGACCAGTCATCTTGTTCGGCATCGCCTTGTTCTTCTACTTATTCGTCTACGCCGGGTTGGCGACGCTGTTTGGCCACCCCGATGCGGTCAGTGCCAACACTCAGCTCATCCTGGGCAACTACACGAACGTCAGCTCGTCGGTTGGCGCAGGAATCGCCGCGGGAGCCAGCCTGACCCTGCTCAAGCACCGACGGCACAACCGCAACGTCGCCCGTGCCGCGCTCGATGCCGCTCGCGACGCGAGGTCGTCGCTCAGGAGACCCATCGGCTCATGCATACCGTTCACTCGGAGCAAGCGGCCAAGCTCGGACAGACGCCGGGGCAGCTCAGAGGACGATCATCCCATGGGCGAGCCCTGAACTAGAAGCCAGCAACAGGTGCAGGAGAGCGTCGATGGGATCAACGGACAAGAAGGTGGCGATTGTCACCGGGGCGTCGAAGGGATCGGTTCGGGGATCGCTGCTGCATTCGCCGCGGCGGGGTACGCCGTAGTGGGCACTGCGCGCTCTGTGGAGCCGTCCGCATCACCGGACGTGCTGATGGTCCCCGGGGACATCGCGCAAGCCGAGACTGCCGAACGTGTGGTCGGCCAGGCGCTCGAGCGGTTCGGCCGGATCGACACGCTGATCAACAATGCAGGCATCTACATCGGGAAGCCGTTCTCCGACTACACGCTCGACGACTACGAGGCGATCACCTCCGTCAACCTCACCGGGTTCTTCCACATGACACAGCGGGCCATCGCGCAGATGGTCGCCCAGGGTGGCGGCCACGTCGTCAATGTCAGCACGAGTCTCGTGGAGCACGCGGACGTGAGGGAACCGTCGGCCCTCGCCTCCCTCACCAAGGGCGGTCTGGAGGCGGTGACCCGATCACTGGCCACCGAGTACGCCGGACGGGGCGTCCGCGTCAATGCGGTGGCCCTCGGCGTCATCGAGACCCCGCTTCACGACCCGGCTTCCTACCGTGAGTTGGCTGAACGACATCCCCTGGGACGCGTGGGCGAGATCAGCGACGTGGTCGACGGGATTCTCTACCTCGAACGCGCCACGTTCGTCACCGGTGCGACGCTTCGCATTGACGGGGGCAGAGCAGCCGGCGGCTGACCTACGTGCTCGATGCTGTCATTTCGCACTCGACAAGCAGCCCGCCTGGGTTGTAAGCCTGACGCGTAAGTTCCTCCCAACGGGTAGCGGAGGTAGCACGTGACCGAGTCCCCAACGTCGCGCGACGAAATCCTGCTCACGCACTTCATCGTGTCCGACGACGTCGAGCGCTCACGGCAGTTCTACTCCGAAGTGCTTGGGGGCCAGGTCGCCTTCTCCGCGCCCGGAGGTCCGACGAACGTCGCACTGTCCAATAGTTGGATCGTCATCAATGCCGGCGGCGGACCGACCGACGACAAGCCTAAGGTCACGCTCGCAACACCCGACGACCCCAATCGAGTGAGCAGTTTCGTCAACATCAGGGTCAAGGACATCGAGGCCGTGTACTCCGAATGGAGTTCGCGCGGTGCGCACTTCCTGACGCCACCGAAGCAGCATGAGTATGAGATTCGTTGCTACATCCGTGATCCCGACGGTCACTTGATCGAAGTCGGGCAGACCACCGATCCGCAGGGTGACTGGGTGCCCGATCAGTGGCCGTCAGCGGGAATCGTGCTTGCGCATTTCATCGTGTCGGACGACGTCGAACGATCTCGTCGCTTCTACACAGATGTTCTCGGAGGCAGGCACGCGTTCTCCGGACCCGGTGGGCTTACCTACGTCCAACTGTCGAACAGTTGGATCATCATCAACGTGGGTGGAGGGCCGACCGACGACAAACCGGAGGTCATCCTTGCGACGCCAGCCGATCTCAACCGGGTCAGCAGTTTCCTCAACATCCGAGTGACGGACATGGACGCTGTCCATGCCAAATGGAGTGCTCGCGGGGCGGAGTTTCTGACGCCACCGAAGCGTCATCAGTACGAGACCCGTTGCTATCTGCGTGATCCCGATGGTCATCTGATTGAGGTGGGACACACGACGGACCCGCAGGGTGATTGGTTCCCCGATCAATGGTCGAACACGTCCCCCTCATGACGACGGCGATCATCGGCACGGGCGGGCTCGGCTCGGCCATCGCGCGCCAGCTTGCGGCAGGAGGCGAGGCCCTTCAGCTCTCGAGCGCCGACTCGGGGTCCGCGGGAAAACTGGCCGCCGCAATTGGCGAAGCGGCAATCATCGCGCCCGACAATCGGAGCGCGTTGCAGGATGCCGATGCCGTTGTGCTTGCCCTGCGGTTCTCCGTGTTGAAGGACGTCATCAACGAGATCGTCGACGCGCTGGGCGACACGCCTCTGATTGTTCCGAGCAATCCGGTCGGACTCGACGCGCACGGTGCGGTCGTGCGACTCCTGCCGGAAGGGCAGGCAACGGGCGAGGTTGTTTCAGGGTGGTTGCCCACTGGGACCCGCCTTGCCCTCGCGTTCGGCACCATGTCGGCGGATCTCTTCGAGACCTCAAGTCGCCGGGCACCCCAGCCCGCGGTCTTGTTCTACGTGTCCGAGAACGAGCAAGGCAACGACGAAGTCGAGCGTCTGATCCACGCCGCGGGCTTCGAGCCGCTGAGGATCGGTGGGGTCGAACACTCAAGCCGGCTCGAGGTTGGCGGCGACCTGCACGATCGGGTGGTCGGCTTAGCCGACGCCCGCCGCCTAGTCCAGAACTGATTTCGGCAAAGGAGTTCGCGTGGGCGCGATCGCGATAGCCGATTACGCGTTGCTGTCTGATCGCCACAGTGCCGCGCTGGTCAGCCGCGACGGGTCGATTGACTGGCTGTGTTTTCCGCGCTTCGACAGCCCCTCCGTCTTCGGGCGGCTCCTGGGAGACGAAGCCGGACACTGGTCGATCACAGCCACCGGTGCTACCGAAGTCACGCGTCGCTACCTCGAACGCACCATGGTGTTGGAGACCACCTTCCACACCCCGACGGGCACGGTCACCCTGACGGATGCAATCGCAGTGGGGACCGGCAACCGTGGACACGAACTCGGCGCGGGCGCGCCGCATCTGCTGCTGCGCCAAGCGACGTGCATCGACGGTCACGTGGACCTAGCGATCGAGTTCGTGCCGCGCACCGAGTATGGATTGGGTCGGCCCGTGCTCGCGGCCGTGGACGGTGGAGTCGTGGCGTCAGGTGACTCCGACGTTCTGGTGCTCTCGTTGCCGGTTGGCATGACCGTTAAGGGATCATCAGGCGCTGGTGAGATGCGACTCGATAAGGGTGAGAGTGCAGGGTTCGCACTTCACCATGCCCCAAGCGCACAGCGCGAGCGCGCCAAGGTGTGGAGCCAGTCCGATATTCGGGCCCGACATCGACGACACCGTTTCGTCGTGGGGATCGTGGTCTGACCTGCACCAGGCCTATGTGGGTCCGTGGCGAGACCTTGTGCATCACAGCGGACGCGTACTTCAGGCGCTGTCGTTCGCGCCCACCGGTGCGATTTGCGCGGCAGCCTCGACGTCGTTGCCCGAGGTCGTCGGTGGCGACCGGAACTGGGACTACCGCTACACCTGGGTGCGCGATGCATCGTTCACGATCGAGGCTCTGTGGGTCGCCGCGTGTCCCGACGAGGCCAACCAGTTCTTCGACTATGTCGCTGATGCGGCTGCCGGATCGCTTGACCGTGATGGCGATCTGCAGATCATGTTTGGCGTTGGCGGCGAGCATGACTTAACCGAGCGGGAGCTGCCGCACTTGGAAGGGTGGCGGCACTCGGCTCCAGTGCGCGTCGGCAACGCGGCGTGGAATCAACGACAGCTCGATGTGTACGGCGAGTTGCTGAACGCGTTGTACCGGATGTCCGACCATCTTTTCGATCACACCCAACGGGTCGGGCCGATGGCGGACCCTGACAAGTGGGGTGTGCGCGCCGAGCTTGCACCAGCAACTCGACCTTTCGCGGTCCAACTTGCCAACACCGTTGTCCGGCGCTGGCAGGAGAAGGACCAGGGGATCTGGGAAGTGCGGGGCGAGCCGCAGGACTTCTTGTATTCAAAGCTGATGTGCTGGGTGGCCCTCGACCGGGCAGTTTCGCTGGCCGATGGCCTCGACGCGGCTGAGCACGTTGACGACTGGAAGCGCGTGCAGGACCAGATCCGGGAAGCGATCCTGACCAACGGATGGAGCGAGAGTGCGCAGGCATTCACGCAGTCCTTTGGTTCCGACACCCTCGATGCATCTGCGCTGATGGTGCCCCTCGTCGGGTTCCTTCCGGCCGACGATCCGCGAGTGCTCTCGACGATTGACGCGATCGAAGAACGCCTCACCGACGATCGTGGGCTGGTGTATCGCTACCGGACCCACGACGGACTCGCGGGCGATGAAGGCACGTTTCTGTTGTGCACCTTCTGGCTAGCGCAGGCGTTGGCCCGAGCCGGGCTGTCGACGCGAGCCCGCGCTGTCTTCGAACGTGCCATCGTCTTCGTCAACGACGTCGGCCTGCTCGCTGAGGAGGTCGATCCGGTCACTGGTGAACTGCTGGGCAACTTCCCGCAAGCCTTCAGTCACATCGGTCTGGTCAATGCTGCGTGGGCCATATCCGAGAGCGAGAGTCGAGACAGATGAGCCGATCGCTCATCAACGGATAGGGGTGACAAGGTGCGTAAAGACATCGTCGTCGGGGCCACGTTTCCCGACTATCAACTTGAGGACCAAGGCGGCGCGCTGCGCAGGCTCTCCGAGTTGCAGGGCGGCAACCCGATGGTCCTGCACCTGTCCCGAGGTTCGTACGACCCGAAGGAGCATCGCTTCCTTAAGAATCTTGCGGACAGTTATCCCGAGTTTCGCGTCGCCTACACCCGGCTCGTCGTCATCTGCACAGACGACTCACTGAATCTCAACGAGTTTCGAGACGCTGTCGGCGCACCCTGGCCGTTCCTGGCCGACCCGACGAGGATCGTGCAACAAGACCTCGACATCCAGGAGTACACCGATCCGCACAACCCGATGATCCCGCACACGTTCGTCTTGGAGCCGGGCCTTCGTATCGCGAGCATCTACAACGGTTACTGGTACTGGGGTCGGCCGACCATGCACGAGTTGCACACGGATCTGCGGGCGGTCCTGCAGCGGACGCGTCCCGACTTTGACCTCAACGCGCCGGGGCTTCGCGACGCGTGGGATCGCGGCGACCGCGATGTGTTCCTTGTCGACACGCTCGACCCACCGATCCGATACACCGAGGGCAAGTCCATTGGGATCAAACGCGGCGGAATCTAAGTCGCGCTGTACGCATCGCTGCGCAACTGTCGGACCTGTCAACGCGACAGACGACGACCCGCTCGAGCGGCCAGGGGTCAGGCGCTTCCTGATTCGCCCATCAACGATCGTGCCAAGGTCGACGCCGATCGAAAGCGTTGCGTGATGGGAGACCTAGTAGTACTTTCCAAGTAGGCAAGTACTTTCCCAGTAGGAGTCGATCATGGGTGAGACGCAACTACCCCAGTCCGCGGGAGTCAATTCGACCGCGTCCGAGGCCGCCACCGAACTGGCCCGGATCCAGCAACTTCAGGAGCGGGTCATCAAGACCACGCTCGTACCCGTCTGGTACTGGTGGGTGATGGCGGCAGGGATGGTCACTATCGGTGCCGCCAGAGACAGCCACGATCCGCTCGTGCTGGCCATCGCGATCCCGCTCGCCGTACTCGTCATGGTGGGGGTGACCGCTTGGATGATCCCGGAGTGTCGTCGGCAGGTCCGGGTGCACCACTCCAAGCAGCCGGGCCGCGGACCCGGCCCTGGCGCCGGCATGGCCCTGTTTGTCTTGATAGTGCTGGTCAACGTGGTGACGATCTTGACTTGTGTGAGCCTGGCCGCGACCCAGGTCTCCCTATCCCCTCACCATCGGCTACGCCGCAGGAGCCGCCGTGCTCGTGATCGGTGGACTACTGCTGAACGCATATCTGCGCAAACTCATGTTGAGCAACGCCGAGCGAGAGCTGAACCTCGCACAAGGGGTCAACGGCACAACGTGAATACCGCCGGTTTCGATGAGTTGATCCACGCACCGACGCGGCTGGAGATCGTCTCGCTGCTCGCAGCCGCGCAATGGGCCAACTTCAAGTACATCCGCGACGAGCTCGGGCTGTCCGACTCTGCGTTGTCCGAACAATTGTCCACGCTTGAATCGGCCGGATACGTGGAGATCAGCAAAGGCTTCGTGGGCAAGCGTCCGCGCACCTCGGTCCGCCTCAGCAAGACCGGCCGTAAGGCATTCGAGCAGCACGTGGCGGCGCTTCAACGACTCGTCGCCCGGTCCCAGCCGGATGTTCGTGCCCGGAAACCCGTGAACGAAAGACTCGTGAACCAAAACTCGTGACATTGATCGCGAAGTCGTAGTAGCCGGCTTGCGCCCCTACCGCTGCCCAAGTCGGATCGTCGACGCGTCAGCCACGGTCAGCGCCGGCGACCGGTTCAAGGCGAACCACGATCGACTTCGAGACCGGGGTGTTGCTGACTTCCGCCGTGTGATCTAACGGCACAAGTGAGTTGGCCCCCGGGAAATATGCCGCCGCGCATCCACGCGCACTGGGATAGGCGATGACTCGGAACTTCGTCGCGACGCGGTCGACGCCGTCAGTCCATTCGCTGGGGATGTCAACGATGGTTCCGTCGGCGATGTCCGACGAAGCCAGGTCCTGCGGGTTCACGGAACACCATGCGCCGGCCGCGCTTCACCCCGCGGAATCGGTCGTTGAGCTTCCGTGCCGTCTGCTGACGGCCGTGCGAGGATCGTCTGCAGCAGCAAGGCCAGGCGGATTCTCGGCTCCAGCTTCGCTTGACTGTGATCATCGCCTTGCCAGTAGCGGTCGGAAACGTGCGCGAGTCGCGTGGTCCGCGGGGCAGATCGAAGCCGCCAGGCTGGCGCACGCGAACGTTGAAGTTCTCGAACCCAGGTATCACGAAGTCAGTATCAACCCGACCGCTCACGCGCCCAACCCGCCTGGATCCCGGTCCAGACAGCGGCGATGACCGGCGCCTCGGCTGCCCAGCGCTCGTCCTCAAGATGCGGATCCGCCGAACCCCGCCTAGAGTCAAAACGATTCATACATTGGTCAAGTTTGCGAGGTTGAGATGCGGAAGCGAGTGTGGTTCTCCCTTATCGCGCTAGCGCTGGCTGGCGGATGGGCGTTTGCGGCTGCCCCGGCAGCAACGGCGGCGAGCACCGGGACGGTCACGGTGGTGCACGGCATTCCAGGGCTCACGGTGGATGTCTACGTGGACGGAAAGTTGGCGCTGCCCAAGTTCAAGCCCGGGACCGTGACCGCGCCGCTGACGCTTGCGGCCGGTAAGCACAGCGTGAAGATCTTCCCGACCGGCATGGGCCCGAGCGGCACACCAGCAGTCAGTAGCGAGGTGACTTTGCCGTCCGGCGCCAACGCCTCGCTGGTGGCATTCCTCAAGGAAAACGGACAGCCGAGTAGTTCGGTCGGTGTCTTCGTCAACGACACCTCAACCTTGGCGGCGGGCAAGGCGCGCATCACCATTCGGCACGTGGCGGCCGCGCCGGCCGTGAAGATCACGGCGAACGGGGCTGTGCTGGTTCCCAGCATCAGCAACAACCACTCCGTGAGCGCGGTCGTCCCCGCTGGTACCTACGCGGTCGCGATCTCGCCGGCGGCAGGTGGCGCGGCGGTGTTCAGCACCAAGCTCGACGCTGAAGTCCGGCACCAACACCATCGTCTACGCGTACGGAGACTTGTCGCAGAAGACGTTCGCCGTCGCGTCGCAAACCATCACAGGACTGGGCGCGGCCCCCACGGCCGTGGACGCGGGTGAAGGCAGCACTGGTCCGACTTCGCAACTTCCCAACTGGGCCTCGGGGATCATGCTCGTTGCCGCACTGTTCGGTGCGGCGGCGGTGGCCAAGCTGGCAGAGGTCGTACGCCTTCGTGCCTAGACGCTGGGACATCTGGGTGGCTGTCGCGACGCTTGTCGTCGCGGCAGCTGTCCTGGTTGGCGTGCCGGTCTCATGGCACCTGACACATCGGTACACCTCGGTCGGCGCGCGACCGACGCAGTTGCAAGAACCAGCCGCGAGCCCCAGCGCCAGAGCCACCGGCGAGCCCACGAAGGCGCCAGTTACCCCTGCACCATCGGGCATGGTCCCGGTCCGCGTCCTTGCGCCGTCCATTGGACTCAACGCAGCGGTCGTGCCGATCACGACTGATGCAACCGGTCAGGCCGATGTGCCAGCGGACGGGGTTCATGTCGGCTGGTATCAACCTGGCGCGATGCCCGGCGCGGCCAGCGGCTCGGCGGTCCTGGTGGGCCATCGCGACACGTGGTCTATCGGCCCGGCTGTGCTGTACCGGCTGGGAAACCTCAGCATCGGTGACCGCATCACGTTGATCGGGGCGCACGCTCGCACACTCACCTACCGGGTGGTCGCCCGTCAGTACATCACCAAGTCGAAGATGCCCATGAACCAGTTGTTCAGCTCGACTGGCCCCCCGTTGCTGACCATGATCAGTTGCGGCGGATCATGGAGTCCGTCCGCTGGATACAGCGACAACGTCGTGGTAACCGCGGTGTCGGTCTAGGCGCAGCTGCTCAGCGCCGCACCCAGGAGGCACCCGCTCGTGACGGACCCGGCTGCGGAAACCTCAACCCCGATGGAGAGCCCGCGCTTCCGAGGCCCCACGTGGGCAGTTCTGGCCATCTGCTGTGCAGCGCAGTTCATGGTGGTGCTCGACATCTCGATCGTGAACGTCGCGTTGCCCTCGATGCGTGTCGAGCTCGGTCTCTCAGCGATCCAGTTGCAATGGGTCATCAACGCCTACACCCTGACCTTCGCTGGTTTCTTGCTCCTCGGCGGGCGTATCGCAGATTTCTTCGGTCGCAAGCGGGTGTTCATCTCGGCGTTGCTGTTCTTCACAGCTGCCAGCCTTGCTGGCGGGTTCGCGCAGTCGGGCGGGCAACTCATTTTCGCCCGCGCCTTGCAGGGCCTCGGAGGGGCTGTGCTGGCACCGGTCACCCTCACGTTGATCACCACGACCTATGTAGAGAGAAAGGCTCGCGGACGCGCACTCGGCGCGTGGGCGGCGGTTGCCGGAAGCGGTGGCGCCTTCGGCGCGGTGATCGGCGGCCTGCTCACCACCGAGCTGAGTTGGCGTTGGGTCCTGTTCGTGAATGTGCCGATCGGCATCGTGCTTGCGATCGCCGCGTGGGCGGTGCTCGTCGAGTCGCGCGGATCTGTTCTTGGCTGGCGGGCCCTCGACATCCCTGGGGCCGTGCTGGTGACAGCCGGTCTGACCGCGATCGTCTACGCCACCGTGAGCACCAGCACGCATGGCTGGGCTTCGGCGCACACGGCGACGTTCTTCGGCCTTGGACTGGCACTCATCGTCGGCTTCCTCGTGCTCGAGTCGCGTACTGCCAACGCGCTGGTGCCCCTGCGGATTTTTCGCATTCGCTCGCTGTCGGCGTCGAACGTGGTTGCGATGGGACTCGGCGCGACGTTGTTCAGCCTGTTCTACTTCGCGACGCTGTATCTGCAGATCGTGCTGGGGTTCAGTGCCCTTCGTGCCGGGGTCGCTTTTCTGCCGGCCAGCGCCGCGCTCGTCATTGGCGTTGGCTTGAGCACACGCTTTGTCCCCCGCATCGGCCCGCGGATCCCACTCGTCGCAGGTCCGTTGATCTCGGCCGCGGGTCTGTACTGGTTCTCCCACCTCGCACCGTTCGGTAGCTTCGCGCACAACGTGTTGTTCCAGAGCCTTGTGGTCGCGTTCGGAATCGGGGTGTGCTTCATGCCGGTCACGTTGGCTGGCACTTCCGGCGTCGAAGCCAAGGACGCCGGGCTTGCTTCCGGTCTGCTCAACGCGTCGCGCCAGGTGGGCGCGGCCCTGGGACTCGCGGCGCTGGCGACGGTCGCGGCCTCGCGCACGGCCACGGTCTTCGCTGCCACTCACGGTGCGACGAGGGTCGCGCTGACCGCGGGCTATTCACGTGCGCTTGTCTTTGCTGCTTTCATTCCGCTCATCGGCGCGACGGCGGCGTTGTTCGTCGATCCCCATCCGACGATCCCCGACGAGTCCCTCGAACGAGTCGAGTCGGCTGAGGCCTTTGAGATGGACATTTAGGTCGGGGGTCGAATGACGTTCACTCTGGGGTCGCCGCTGTGGGTGCCCGCGTTGGTGCTCGCGCTGGCGGGCGTTGGCTGCCTGGCCTTGACGATTCGACGGGTACGGAGTCAGCCGCGACGCGTGTACGACCCGCAAGCGGCGTGGTTGCGCGCACTTACGTACTTCTGCTTCGCGTGGGCGCTCGCTCTTGCATCCGGCGCGGCTTCATCCATCGCGAACAACCCGTTGGTTTTCCCCGGACAGGGGCACGATCCGTGGTGGATCGCGATGACCGCGCTGTGCGTGATCGTGGTCATCGTTGGCTACTGGATCGTGTGGCCACTTGGCACTCAGGCACACGGGCGCACGCGGGTCTTTCCCGACACCTACATCTTCGGTGTCTTGTGGGGTGTCAGCGAGGGCATGATCTTCGCGAGCGTATGGACGCTTGCGGTCCGCTGGATCGGACGCGAGTCTGCCTGGGAGAAGCTCGGCGTATTTCTCGTTTGCTATCTGGTGCTCTCACTTTTCATCGGCTTGTGGCATGCGGGCTATTGGGATCGCGTGGTTGCTCCCGAGCACAACATCCTCGAGTGGAATGTGCGCAAGGTGGCGATCGCGCACGTGCCGAACGTCATCGTTACGACTGCTTACGTGACGCTGTTCGCGAACCTCGGCTTCTACGTCGGTCTGCAGGCGCTCGCGTTGCTCGGTGCGAGCCTGGCGATGCCCTTCCCGTCGTTTCGTCGACCGAATCCGAGTTACGACCCCGATGGTCCGGACCTGCGTGACATGAAGGGCATCGTGTGCCTGGTGCTCGCCGATGGGAGTGACTGGCTCGACGGCGCTGCCCTCGATCTCGAAAACCTTGGCGCGGTTGTGCTGCACGATGCCGAATCGCTCGACCGTGTGCCGGATGTGGTGATCGCCGATCTGCGCGGTGAGCACAGAGACTCGGTGCTGCATGCCGCGAAGCAAGCACTCAACGAACCGGCCGGCTCAGCCGGGTCCATGACGCCGAGCCGGCTCGTGTTCGTTGACAACGGTGTGGACACCGCGCGGTCATGGGCAGAGGAGCTAACGGATCGACCGGTGACGGTGAACGCCATGTCGGAGGGCACGAAGGTTGGGGCCGGCGAGGCATCCGATCAGCGCTCGACGCCGAGTCGTGGGGCGCGTTTCTTCGCCACCATCCTGCAATCGAACGAGGATCCTGCGCGTACCTGTGTCTTGCTCGCGGCTGGGCGTGACCTGGACGATGTGACCGGGACCTATTGGAAGAACAGTGAACCGGTCGCGGTCGGCTAGCCGCGAGTGAAGTATGAGTTCCGCTTACACGTCCGTCATTCGAGAGCGAGTAGCCGGTGACGGGGACGACGACCTCGTTGCGTCGAAGGAACCACGGTTTCCACGGCGGATCGAAGCGTGCGTAGCGGGGATCGCCGACAGCCGTAAGACCTGCATCGGCAATCAAGGTGCGAAGTGCACTCAAGTGCTGGTCGTAGGCCCGCTCGCTCCAGCGGCCGGAAAACGTGGACACCGCCGCCACCTGCTCTGGCACATCGTGAATCGCGACCGCGGCATCGTCTGGGACGGGCAGCGACTTGACAGTTGATCCCTGCGGCATGACGAACGACACGAGGTGAGTGTCGTGGTTGCGAGTCGGCTGTTGCACGACGGGAGCAGTCATGGCGACTTTCGTGCCGCCACGATTGCGTCCGCTGATGTAGGACACCAGAGGTCTGAAACCGGCGTTGCCCGCGCGGTCGAACGGGCCGGTCATTTCGACCTCGGCGACGATGTGAGGCTGGATAGCCGCCGCACTTCGAAGTCATGGCTCTCGAACAGGACCTCGTAGGGCTGTTGGTCGGTCATGCCTTCACGGTAGGCGCGTTCAATGGATCCGCAACTTGCGAGCGTGTGGGTGTCACACTGCCCAGTCGACGGGTGAGGCTAACGAGCCCCGGACTGGTAGCCCTCGATCGCCGCGAACTCATGCACGTTGACTCCACGAGTCGCCTGAGCGGTGAAGAGCGCACCGGTCAGTCCGGACGTGAGTGCAACTACGTGCGCGTCGGCGACGTCGTCGGCGCTCATCAGCGACATCCCCATGCCGCGCATCATGTCGCCACCGCCTGGACCGAGAATCGGAGTGTCAACGAGGCCGGGACAGACCGCGTTGATCGTGATCCCACGTGCCTCAAGTTGGGGCGCGATGCTCTGCACCCAGCCCACCGCACCCCACTTGCTCGCTCCGTAGGCCGGGCTTTGCGGGTGTGCGACGAGGCCGGCCATCGATGCCGTCACGCTGATCCGTCCGCCACCTCGCTTCGCCATCGCACGGGCCAGGTCGCGGGTACCCGCCATAACGCCAAACGTATTGACCATGAGTACGTGCGTCAGTTGTTCGTCAGTAACGTCGTCGAGGTCGGAGAAGCGCATGCCTATCCCGGCATTCAGGATTCCGAGTGTGAAGTCGTACGTCTCGATCACTCGGCGGTACTCCGGCCCGGACGACACATCGAGGTGTTCGTAGTTCGCGCCTATTTCGTTGGCCAGCGCGATGCCGAGGTCATCGTTGACATCCGCCACGACCACCTGCGCGCCTTCCTCGATGAGTCGACGCGCAGTCGAAGCTCCGATGCCGCTGGCGCCACCTGTGACCAGCGCTACTTGCCCGTCGAAAAGCCCCATTGACGTGCCCCTTTATCCCTCTGCCGACTCTGACCGAGCCACATCATCCCAACTCGGGATGTCCCGCTCAGCACGGCGTCGGAGTTCGGTCCAGCGGCGGAGCCTCAGGCTCCGAGTTCCAGCGTGAGGACTGGCTCACCTTCGTGCAGCTCACCGGTGGGCTGGAAGCCGTACTTCAGATAGAAGTCAAGGGGGGACGCTGGTCCGACTGTGTGTGACGTCAGGAGCACGCGCGCATCGGGACGTGTGCGCACGTAATCAACGATGAGGTCGAGCGCGGCCTTGCCATACCCCCGGCCTTGAAATCGTTGGTCGATCAGCAGCCGCCACAAGAAGTACGGACCAAGCAATGTCGGATCGTCGTCCGTGACGCCGTCGGCGAGCAGGACGAAGCCGACGGGTTCGTCATCCGCGTAGATGGCCCGATACCAGGGCATCGTCTCGGGATAGTCCTTGGCGTCTTGCAGCGACTGCGTGACGGATCCGACGTACTTGCTCTGCTCCGCGGTGACCGCGAGCGCTTCAACGGCGGCCCGGTTGTCTTCGTTGACCTCGCGAAGCGACATGCGCACCTGCATGGCAGTCGACACTATTCGCAGCGACCAAATTCTTGCCGTTGGTCTTCTCATATCGCTGCGAAACTGGGCCCGGGATCGACAGGATGGCCGCCAACAGCCAGATCGGTCCGAGCACCGGGGATGGCGTTGTGGGGGAGACCCAGCGAGCGGCGTCGGTGTTGCGTCGATCCCTTCGTCGCGGGCCAGAACGCGGCGCGCTGCTCGCTCTCTTCTTCTTCAGAATCACGGAAATGGCGACCTGGGTCGCGATCCTGGTCTGGGCATTCAACGAACGAGGTGCCGTCGGCACCGGTGTGATCGCGCTCGCACAACTCGTCCCGGCGACGCTGCTCGCACCCGTCGCATCGGTCATGGGCGATCGGATGTCGCATCGTCGGGCGCTGATTCTTGGCTTCCTGGTGCAGGCCGTTGCATGCGTTGTCACTGCAATCGTCATTGCGGGGAATGCGTCGTTCGTCGTCGTGTGCATTGCCGCGGCCGTCCTCTCCATGGCGATATCGCTTTCGCGGCCGGTCTTCTACTCCACGCTCCCCGACATTGCCGAAGGCCCCGACGAACTCATGGCGTTGAACTCCGCGTCGGTCGGGATCGAAGGTGTTTCGGACTTTGTCGGCCCAGTGATCGCGGCGATCCTCCTTTCCTGGGCCGGGGCCGATCTCGTGTTGCTGGTGATGGCTGGCTTCTGTTGCGCCGCTGCCGTGTCGGCGTTGGCAGTCCCACTGACGCAGAGCGCGTTTGAGCCGAATGAGGAGGACGCGTATTTCGAGCTGTTTCGCTCCGGTGTCGCGTGCCTGTTGAACGATCGTGCCGCCGCACTGCTGACGGCCCTGATCGGTGTCGAGTTCGTGGTCGTCGGCATGCTCGACATCCTCGGTGTCGTTCTGGCATTCGAGGCAATTGGCAGTGGTCCCGGTGGGCCGGGACTGCTCGCGGCCGCGATCGGTGTAGGTGCGGTTCTCGGTGCCGCAGCGACGGTGTGGTTGGTCGGCGCGCGGCGACTTGCTCCGGCGATCGTGCTGGGCGCTTTCGTTGCTGGCGTACCGCTCTTAGTCGCCGCGACGTCGGTGAACCTCGCCGAGGCGCTGGCGCTTTTCGTGTTATCTGGTGCGGGGACTGCGTTTGTCGATGTGGCGGTGCGGACTCTTACGCAACGTGTCGTCGCCCCCGAGGTGCTGTCGCGGGTGTTCGGCATTCAGGAGTCGCTCCTGCTTGGCGGCACTGCGGTCGGTACTGGGTTGGCAACTCTTCTTGTGGCGTGGCTTGGCGTCAGCGGTGCGTTTGTGGTCGCGGGCCTGCTCTTGCCGCTGCCCGCACTGGTGACGTGGCCGTGGATCCGGAGACTTGATGAACGCTCGGTGCTCCCGGGTGCCGCCTTCACACTCCTTCGTGGGATCCCGATGTTTGCGGCGCTTCCCCAGGCGCGGCTCGAACGACTTGCACGCGGACTCGCTCCGGTCGAGGTGCCAGCCGGTGGTGTCGTCGTGCGCGAGGGCGATCGCGGCGATCGCTTCTTTGTGATCACCGAGGGCACGGCTGTGGTTGCGGTTGGCGGCACTGCGCGACGGGCGCTTGGGCCGGGCGATGCGTTCGGAGAGATCGCATTGCTGCATGACGTGCCCCGAACGGCGACAGTCACCGCGTCGACGCCGTTGCGTTTGGAGGCGCTTGATCGCGGAACGTTCCTTGAGGTCGTGACCGGGTCGGCGAGTAGCAACGAGACGGCGCGGCGCGGCGCGCAGGACCTACTCGACGACGCCTAGTTCGCTAGTTCGCACGCTGATCGCCAAACGGCTAGCGATTTCCGGCTTGACGCCTCGAGATCGCGAGAGCAACGACGCCGAGGCTCAAGAACGCGAATGCAATCAACGCGATGTCGAGCGTGCCGGTCCCGGTGTCGGGCAGCGGTGAGCCTGAGGCAGCGGCTGCGGACTCGATAGTCACGCCGAGCACACCGGTTGGCCCCGGTCGTGCCGTCGGTCGCGTGAACCTGCGCAGAACCTGCAGTCTTGAACGTGCAGACGTTCCCCGAACAAGTACCCGCCGAGCCGATGCTGAATGTCGTTGAACTCGTGACGTCGCCCAACGAGTTTCCGTACTTGTCCTCGCCGGTCGCTGTGTAGGTCCCGGTGTCACCAACAGTCACCGAGGTTGGTCCCGTGATGACGAGCTTCGCCAACGGTCCGGCGGTCACGGTCATGTGAACGACTCCGGACAGCGTCGTGCCGGTAAGAGCGCCCGTTACCGCCTGAGTACCTGCCACCGTCGACGTGCAGACGCCTGCAGCAGTGCAGGTGCCGCTCGCCATCGTCCACTTCGTTCCGGACGTGACATCGAGGGTGGTGGTGCCGGACGTCAAAGTCGCTTGGTATGGCACTGGAGTGCCCGCAGTCACGGTCTTCGTTAGAGGTGTGATCGACAGCGTGCACGACGACTGAGCCGGGTCAGAGTCGGTGTCCCAACCCGAGAACGTGTTACACGCCACCACCGAGTTCAGGCTCGACGGATCGACGACCACGCCGAAGGAGTCATTGCCAGACGCGGCCGGAGTGTGCGAGATCTGGTTGGCGAACACATTCGCGCCGCCCGCGTCGGTCAGCACATACACGCCGATGTCCGAGCTCGTCGCGGTCCCCGCGAAGTTGATCGTGTTGTGCCAGACCTGTGCGGATGAAGCGCCAAAGAGCAGGATCGCCGTCGCCTGGACAGCGCCGGGGTTGTAGCCGGTGCCAGTGATCGTGTTGTTGTGGATGTCGGCGGAGTTGCCGCCCGAGACCTGCACCGCGTTCGTCGCGGAAAGGGTCGCAGGGTCAGCCGGTCCGACGGTCGAGTTCGTCATGGTCAGAGCGACATCGCTTGTCGACTGTCCTGCGAGCAACGAGATGTTGACTCCGCCCTTGCCGAAGTTGGTGAACGTGGAGTTGGTGATCGACAGCGTCTGTGCGCTTGTTGACGCAGCCTTGAGCGAGTAGCCCTCCTGGCACGAGCCGTGCTCGGACAGTCCGTCGACCGTCACGTCGGTCAGGACACCGGAGGCGTTCTTCAAGTAGATGCCGGTCAGCCGCTGGTCACCGACATGACAGCCGTGCGTGTCGAGCGTGCCGCCCTTGATAGTCACGTTGGTGATCGTCACGGTGCCCGAGGTCGCTTCGAGAGCGCCGCCGGAGAAGTCGGGACCGGCAGGCCCCGGGTCAGTCGCCGTGATCGTGTGGCCGCCGCCGTTGAAGGTCACACCAGCTGGCAGTTCGATCGATGCGTTGATCGTGCAGTCCGCAGTCAACGTGACTGTCGATCCGCTCGTCGTCACGAGACAGTCTTGATACGGACCAGCGGCGTGTGCAGCCGTCGCGGGCAGCATGATGCCGAGACCGATCAGCGCGGGCGCCGCAAGCAGTGCCATGAATCGACGGCGACGAGACTTCGGCTGGCTGCAACCCGTGCTGGACATCGACACTCCGCGCTTGTTGGTCCGTTAAGACCTTTGACTCTAGGTGCGTTCGCTGCGTCAGTGGGTGAGGCGAGCGCTGCGGATACTCTTCAACGAAGTCGTGTCGCAGTAGTCGGGTCGATGAATCGCGTCAGCAGACGGCGCTCACGAGTTGCGAGGTCGTTGATGGCTATCGAAGTCACGGGGGTCGCGCACGCGGGTGCGATCTGGGATCCCGCCGAGATCAGTGCGCGGCCTCCTACCGTCCATGGCCGATTCGATCACAGCAGGTGAATTTCGGGCATTTTTATCGATGTGTGAATAGGCGAACGCGGGGTGGGTAGTTGTTCGATGTGTCTCGTCGAATGAAACGACACCGCTCGTGGGCGCGCTAGGCGACGCCGAAGACGCGGCGCTCCGCAACGAGACCCCGACCCAGCGGCTCGACCGCAACTGGTCGGAGCTCCTGCAGGAGTTGCGGATCGTTCAGACCGGCGTGCAGTTGCTCACCGGTTTCCTGCTGACGCTGCCGTTCCAGCAGCGATTCGCATCACTCAGCACCGCAGAGCGCACCCTCTACCTCGTCGCCGTCAGTGCATCGTTGCTCGCAACTGGCCTGCTGCTCGCCCCCGTTAGCCTGCATCGCTCGTTGTTCCGCCAGCATCGCCGCGCCGAGACCGTGCGGCTCGCCCATCGACTCGCGATCGCCGGCATCGCGGCCCTCGCCCTGGCGATCATCGCCGTCGCCTCGCTGATCTTCGCGGTCGTCGTCGGCACCGCCGCATCTGTGATTGCGACGATCGCGACCGCGCTCATGCTCGCCACCCTCTGGCTCGCGCTCCCGACTTGCCGCGCGCCGGCAGAGTCTGAATCGCGAATCGAGCGGGTAATCAGGCGTCATGACTACTACACCGCAGGAAAGCCCCATCCCGGACAAAGAGCCCGCACCCGACGAGCGTTTCACTGAGCCCACCGCACCGGAGCCTCCGACTCCGGACATGCCGCCGACTCAGGAACCCGACCTAGGGCGCGACCGCGAAGGCACGCCTGAGGACGAGGACAACCAGCACTTCAACGAGGAAGCCGAAGCGGCGCGCCAAGCAGCAGAGCAAGGCGCCGCATTGCGCGGCTTCGTTCGATAGTTCATTGGCCACATGCACGTTCCATCCGGTCGTTCTCGACGTGCGTGTACTGGGTTCGCGCGTCGCCGAATAACGAGTTATGCACCCGCGGCGGGGTCGAGGCCGGATTCCACAGTGCGAGCGAAACGAACGAGCGACGCGTGCAGTAAGTAAGTGACGAGTGGCCGCGCGGCGCGAAAGCCCAGTCGTCCAGCGGCCCCGAGTGGCAGCAGCAGATCCTCAGACCAAGTCAGTGTCGACGTGGATGGACCAGTCGGCGCAACTACGAAGGTGCCGAGCCCGCGAACGACGCGCCCCTGATGCTCCACCACGCACGAAGAAGGCGGGTCCCACGCCACGACCTCCATGGCGTCCACGAAGCCGATCGGTCCCAGTCCCGTGCGGGCAGACAAAACATCCCCGACGCCGTGGGTCGCTGCCCCACTTACTTTCGTGGCGATCATCCAGTCGCCCTGCGACTCCCAGTCGACCAGCCTGGCCCAGGTGTGCTCTGCGCTTGCATTTACCGCGACGCATGCCTCGACGTGTGCGTCGGTACGACGGTCTGTGTGACGAGTGTCCATGCACCCATCATCAAACGGGCAGCGCCAACCCGCGAGTTGACGTGTCCCCGCGGTGATCGCCGACTTCCGTCTAAGACGTCCGACGGGTATACCTGTGGCATGACTACGACACCGCAAGAACCAAACCCTGACGACATCCCGCCCACTAAGGACGACGACGAGCGCTCCGACAAGGTCGGCGACGACAATCCGGACGAGGTCGGGACTCCCGAAGAGGAGGAGAACGAGCGGTTCAACGAACATGCCGCAGCGGCGCGTCAGGCTGGCGAACAAGGGGCCGCGCTTCGTGGCTTCATCCGTTAGACCTTCCTGAGGTCATGGCGGTCCCCCGACGGGTGCTGCTCGTCGGGATGATGGGCGCAGGCAAGAGCACGGTTTGTCAGGCGCTGACGAAGTTGACCGGCTGGCCGTGCTTGGACAACGACGAGTTGGTGCACGAAGTATCAGGCCTGACGACTCCCGATCTGCTCGGCGCCGCTGGTGAGGCGAGTATGCGACGAGCGGAGCGAGAGGCCTTCGACGCGACGATCGCGTCAGCGCCGCCGTTGGTCGCCGGGGTTGCCGCTGGGGTGATCCTCGATGCCGATGCGAGGCGCCTCATGCGCGAGCGAGCATTTGTCGTCTACTTGCGTGCCTCGATCGAGTTGCTCGCGTCTCGAGTCGGCGATGGGAAGGGTCGGCCGTGGCTCGGCGACGACCCCCTCGCCGCGTTGCGTGCCTTGTTCGATGGTCGCGAAGTGCTGTACAACGAAGTGGCCGACCTGGTGCTCGACGTCGAGGGTCGAACTCCTGACGAGCTTGCGCAAACAATCGCGGACGTCGTTGCCGCATCGACGTGAGCCACCTGAAGCCGCTCCCGGCTGGGCCTGCGTTGAAGAGGTTCAATTTGTCAGGAAACTGACGAACGAGCCGATCACGAAGATGACGCTCACGGCCACGCCAATGGCCCCGAGCACCAGTGCAACGGTCGTCTTGGCCGAACGAACCAGCTCCGCGCGCGCGTGCAGAGCAAGCGCCATTGCGCCGAGGCCGAACATCGTGGGTGCGAGCGAGTACCACATCACGCACGAGACGATCGTGACGATGCCGAGCACCAGAGCGGCGGTCGCGCTGCGGGCTGGGTTAGACCAGACCAGACGCGCGACAACGAACACGACAGCGACGCTGACCACAAGGACTGCGCCTACGAACGCGTCGATGCTGGCGATGTTGTCGTGGTGCGGCCGGTTCATCAACAGGTTGAGGATGACCATGCAGATCAAGCCCCAGGCGATGGACACCAAAGCCACGTTGCCGGGAGTGAGTCGAGACGCGGTGCGGCTGGACGGTGCAGTGACTGTGGTCACGGGATTCTCCTCGAGTCGGGCGATCGCTCTTCGGATCGCCATCACGAGAAAGATCGCGGCTCGTCGCGGAGCCCCGCGTCCGCGCTAGGGCTCGACTTGGTCTGTCGCTCGATATACCTGGACGTAACCCGCAAGAAGGACGCGAAAGCGACACGGTCACTCGTAGTGTGCGGCCGTGAGCCTCGCCGGTCTGCGCCGATCGACCGCCCGCATCTCCACGACTCCAGGCGATGCGGCGCTGGCGCTTGTCTTCCTGATACTCGGCCAGCTCGACGCTTGGTTCGGTTCGGAGTGGATCGGATCGAGCCTCGGCAACGCGGCGCTCATGGCCGTCTGCTCCATCGCGCTGGCCTGGCGTCGGCGCTGGCCGATCGGCACACTCGCTGTCGTTGTAGGCGGACTCGTTGTCGACTCGATCTTCATCGGGGCGTCAGAGTCGCCGGTCTCGTTGCTGATCGTCTTGGTCGCGGCCTACTCGGCGGCCGCGCACGCGCGCAGCATCGTCATCCCGATCCTTCTACTCGTCATCGGCATCGGCGTGCACGACTCCTTGGATCCGCAGATCAAGACCGTCGGCGATGCGCTGTACGACTCAACGATCGTGACCCTCGTCTTTTTGGTCGGCCTGTCGACCCGGTGGCGCCAGCGTCGGCTTGAAGCGAAGGAGACTGAATACGACCAACGCGTCGTCGAACACGAGGCGCTGGCCGCCGAGGAGCGCGAAGACGAACGGCGTCGCATTGCGCGCGAGCTGCACGACATCGTGTCGCACAGTCTCGGCATCGTCGTGGTGCAAGCCGGCGCAGCCGAGCAGATGCTTGAGCGCGATCCAGACCAGGCCCGGGTCGCGATTCAGTCAGTCCGCAGCACTGCGCTCGAGGCCATCAACGAGATGAGTCGGCTGCTCGGCCTGATCCGCGGTGAGGTCGATGCGACTCGCGAGCCGCAGCCTTCGCTGTCTCAAGTGCCTGCTCTGGCGCAACGAATGCGAGACGCTGGCCTGCACGTCGAACTCGTCGTCACGGGGTCACCGGTGTCAATGTCCGCGGCGGTTGAGCTCTCGGCCTATCGAATCGTTCAGGAGGCAATGACAAACGTGCTCAAGCACGCACCTGACTCAACTGCTCGGGTCGAACTTGAATACGCCGACGACGAGTTGCGGGTGTCGGTGTCCAACGATGCGCAATCCGACCGTTCAGACAAATCTGAGCAACTCGTCGGTGGCCGCGGCCTCGTCGGCCTGCGCGAACGCGTTGCTGTCTTCGGCGGCCGGTTGGAAGCCGGCCCCGCGACAGGAGGGGCGTGGCAGTTGCAAGCCGCGCTGCCGTACTCATGACCATCACCGTGCTCATCGCCGACGATCAGCCGGTCATGCGCGATGGCCTGCGGATGATCCTCACCTCGCAAGACGACATCGCTGTGGTCGGCGAGGCGGCGAATGGCAACGAAGCAGTGCAACTCACCGCCGACCTCGCGCCCGACGTTATCTTGATGGACATCCAGATGCCCGAGCTCGACGGCATCGAGGCAACTCGCCGAATCACGTCAGCGGCCGACGCCAGTCGCGTGCTCATCCTCACGACGTTCGCCCTCGACGAGTACGTCTTCGATGCCTTTCAGGCTGGTGCTGCTGGCTTCTTGGTCAAGACGGCGCCGCCGCAATCGATCATCGACGGCGTCCGGACGGTCGCGTCAGGTGATGCGCTGCTGGCTCCCTCGGTCACTCGTTCGATCATTGAACGATTCCTGACCGCGCGACCAATGCAGTCCGAGCCACCGGAGTTGGGGCGTTTGACCGAACGCGAACGCGACGTCCTGCGCGAACTCGCGCGCGGCCGGTCCAACGCGGAGATCGCCCAGGAGCTTTACATCGGCGAAGGCACGGTCAAGACGCATGTGGCTCGCATCCTGACGAAACTCGACCTCCGCGACCGCGTCCAAGCGGTCGTCTACGCCTACGACCACGGACTCGTCGCCCGTCCCTGACCGGGCGTGTGCGCTGGGACTACCCAGACCCTCTGGCTCCGGGCGCCAGTTCAACGAACGTGCCCGCGTAGTCCCAAGTGCATGTCGTGGGTGCGCGCCGACAGCACGCGGCTGTACAGATCGGCGCGATCTACGTCGCGCGGCACACCCGCCAACGGTCGACCGTGTGACAGCGCGGTGACTAGCTGCTGCGCGTGCTCCTCGGCGAGGATCGCTCGGAACACCGCCTCTTGCAGGGTCGCGCCCACGATCACAGCGCCGTGCCAGCGCAGCAGCGCGATCGCCTCTCCGTCAAGAATTCTCGATGAGCTTCTTCGCATCGGAACGAGACCGAACGAGGTCGGTCTCCTCCCAGATCGGCATCCGCTCGGGCCAGAAGCTCGCATGCATCATTAGCAACTCAGACGGAACGTCCGCCATCGCGGCGAGGCTCACAAGTGCGGGGGAGTGCACATGCACCAACGACCTGATCTCCGGGTGCTCGCGGTGCACTTCGGAATGCATATACAGCTCAAGCGGTAGCCCTGGCTCGAAGTCACGATCGAGGTCGAGCTCGATGACCTCGGACGGCCGGCATCGATCCTTCCGCGCCCCGGCCCCAGGGCAAACGAGGTACTTCTGTGGGTCGTCGGTGAGCACGCTCACGTGCCCGAACATGCCCACGAGGTTGTGCCGCGCGAGGACGCGCGTGGCCTGAGCTAGTTCAACCCGAAGTTCTTGGGTGGACTCCACCATGACCGCTACTCCTGCCCTTGTTCGTCAGTCATGGTCATGACCCGCTTCCCGCGCGAGTGCTGAGTCTTGGCCGCATCGAGAGCGGTCGCCGCGTCCGCAAACGGATATACGTGCTGGATCGGAACGCGAAGTTCGCCGCTCGCCGCTAGCTCGCCGAGCCGTTCGAGCAGTACGCGGTCCGGCATGCTCGTGACGTTCGTGCCGACGATCCCCCGCGCACCGAGCGCGCCTGGAGTCGCTGCTCGGTGCACGGAGGTGACTCGACCGCCGTCCGTGACTGCTCGGACAACGTCGAGGAATGCGGGTTCGTAGTTGACCAAGTCAATGAGCCCGTTGATTCCGTCGGGGTAACGCTCAAGAAGCCGATCGGCGAGGTCGTCTCCGGGCTCGATGACGTCCTGTGCACCAAGACTGCGCACGTACTCGGTGTCGGCTGTGGGCGAGACCGCGACGACGCGGGCGCCGCACGCGCTCGCCAACTGAATGGCGTAACTTCCGATGCCGCCCGATGCACCGACGATGACAACAACGTCGTCGGGCCGCGGGTCGACTCCGTCAACGCATCGGTGCGCCACGATTCCGCACAGCGGCAAGCAGGCGGCCTCGATCGAAGGGACACCCACGGGCGTCGGCGCGAAGCAGTCGTCCTGCGAACCCACGAAGTAGCTGGTGTACGAACCGCGCTTCAACTTCTGACCCGTCGTGTAGCCGAAGACATGATCGCCGACCTCCACCCGCGTGACCTCGGTGCCCATCGCGATGACCATTCCTGCGTAGTCGCGGCCGAGGGTCACCGGGAACTGGTACTCGAAGTTCCCTGAACCGGCCCTCCGCCGCCTTCCAGTCGAAGGCGTTGACCGACGCCGCCTCGACCTCGATGAGCACCTGGTCAGCGGCCAGCTCGGGAATCGGGAACGCCGCGAGGTGCGGCGCATCGCCGAAACCCTCGATGACAAGGGCATCGGCCTTTGTCACTCGTTCTCCCTGAGGTTCGGCCGAGGAACACGTCCCCGAGGTCGGGCCGGGCGAGCAGGACCTCGGCCCGGTCTGTGAGCACGACTGCCGGCCGGCCATGACGTAGGCCCGGTGCGAGATCGACATCGCCTCCCTGGCGCGCTGCTCCACCATCAGCAGCGATACCCCCGTGGTGGTCAGCGCCGCGATGTGCTTGCTGAGCAACTCGTCGGCTCGTTTGGGTGCGAGTCCCGCCGTCGGCTCGTCGAGCACGAGCAGCGCGGGGCTGATCATCAGCGCGCGGGCGATGGCGACCATCTTCCGCTCACCGCCGCAGAGGTGGCCGCCCTGCCGCGACGAGCTTCCCGAACTGCGGGTACATGTCGATGACCTCTGCCACCCTGGCCTTGACCTCGCGACCGGGCGAGCGTGTAGCCGCCCATCTCGATGTTCTCCAGCACGGTGAGGCGCGGGAACGTGTCGTTGACCTGCGGCACGTAGCCGACGGACAGCCGACAGATCTGGTCGCTGCGCATTCGCCTGAGGTCCCGTCGCCGAGGCGGACCGTGCCCGCCATCGGGCGGAGGACCCCGAGGACCGCCTTGAGCAGGGTGGTCTTGCCCGCTCCGTTGGGCCGAACGATCGGTGACGATCTCGCCGTGACCCACGTGAGGTCGACCTCGGAATGATGGGGGTGTCGCTGTAGCCCGCTGCGAGTCCGGCGACGACCAAGTTGGCCGTGCCCTTGCGCTGCTATCCGACGAGGTACGCACTCACGACCTCCTGGTTCTGGCGCAGCTCTGCCATCGTGCCCGTGGCGAGGATCTTGCCCTGGGCCATCACGATCACCGAGTCGCAGACTCGGTCGACCGCCCCGAGCTCGTGCTCGACCATGAGCATGGTCAAGCCGCCGTCACGGAGCCGCGTGAGGTGCTCCTCGATGGTGAGCCGCAGCGTCGGGTTCACGCCAGCCAGCGGCTCGTCGAGCAGCAGCATCCGCGGCTCCGCCATCAGAGCCCGCATGATCTCCACCAGCCGCCGCTGGCCGCCGACGAGCTGCCCGCGTAGGTGTCGGCATGGGCGGTGAGGCCGAAGTCCACCAGCAAGGACCAAGCCTGGTCGAGTAGTTCCGTTGCCGCCGTCGCGCGTGCCGCGGCCCGAGCAGTGCCCCGCGGAAGAGTCGCCCCGCTGCCTCGGCGCGGCGGCGAGCAGGTTTTCCAGCACGGTCAGCTTGCCGAACTCGCTGGTGTGCTGGAAGGTGCGGATCACCCCGGCCTCGCTACCTTGTGTGGCGCCAGACCCGGCGATGTCGGCTCCGTCGACGAGGACCTGCCCGCCGCTGCGGCTCCACCGCGCCCGCGATCAGCTTCAGCGCGGTGGACTTGCCCGCTCCGTTCGGGCCGATCAGGCCGGTGCCTGGCCGGGAGCCAGTTCGAACGAGAGCCGAGTCGACCGCCTGGACGCCACCGAAGTCGACCCGCAGGTCACGTACCGACAGCGTGGCGGTGGCCGGCCCGCTGCGCTGGCGCGCGCGCTGCCGTGAGCACCGCGGCCGACGCCGTCCACCGCCCGGCCTGGCCGCGGCGTGCCGCCGACACCACGGCCGACTCGGGTCGGCCGGCAGCAGCCCGGAGAGCCTGCGTCTGCGCTCGGGGAAGATGCCCTGCGGCCGCCACCAGAGGAACACCAGGATCAGCACGCCGATGAACGCGGACTGCAGCGACTCCTCGACGTTGGCGTTGCACATCTGCGGCAGGTAGGTCGGCAGCTCAAGGAACACACCGAGCACGAGGAAGGCGCCGAACAGGGAGCCGAAGCTGTTGCCGAGGCCGCCGACGATGATCGCGACGAAGTAGATGAACGTCTCGCCGGTCCCCCATGCCGCGGGCGACCAGGCGGCGATGAACTCGACCAGCAGGCCGCCGCTGACCGCGCCGATCGCGCCGCCGATGACGTATACCTTGAGGACTCCCGCGCCGTGTTGGTACCGAGCGACTCGATCGCGTCGGCGTTCTCCCGCATCGCCCGCAGCCGCCGGCCCCAGGGCGCGCTGGTGAAGCCGGTGACGAAGACCAGACTCCGGCCGCGATCGCCGCGGCGATGCCGACGAAGAACCAGTCGTAGCCGGCGATGCTCAGCCCGAGCGGGGGGACGAACGGCTGCGGGATGGCGAACAGGCCCTGGTTGCCGTTGAACCAGCCCTGCTCCGTAGAGACCAGGGTGGCGGCGATGATCGAGACGACCAGCATCACCGTCGCCTGGAAGTCCCTGCGCCGCGGCCGCAGAGCGAACGAGCCGACTGCGAGCGCGAGCAGCGCCCCGGCGACGGCCGCCCCGACGAGGGGCAGCGGCCAGGCCAGGTGCCAGCCGAGGATATAGGTCTCGTCCGCCAGGGTCTTAGCCGACGGGAGGGTCAGCACCGCGGTGATGTAGGCGCCGAGCGCCTGGAAGATGATGAACGCGAAGTTCATCACGCCGCCGACGCCGAACTGCAGGTTCAGCGCCCAGCAGGCGATCCCGTTGACGCCCAGGTAGACCAGGAGCGTCGCGATGTAGCTGCTGACGGCCGAGCTCATACGGCTACCTCCGCGCGCATCTGCACCCGGCCGGCCCGCAGGCCCTCCGGCCGCAGCAGCAGCACCAGGACCAGGATCGCGAACGCGACCACGTCCTTCAGCTGCGGATTGTAGTTGGCCGCCACCTCGCTGACGATGCCGATGACCAGCGCGCCGGCCATCGCGCCGTACGGCTCGCCGACGCTGCCGAAGACCGCCGCGGCGACGATCAGCATCAGGTAACTGCCGCCCGTGGTGGACTGGAACGTGCCGAGGTCGATGGCGAGTCCGACCCCGGCGAGCCCGGCGAGCAGGCCGGAGATCAGCCATACCGCGCTGATGATCCTTATCGTCGGTATGCCCACGGAGCGGGCGAGCGGCCCGTTGTCCGAGGTGGCCCGCATCGCCTTGCCGAGCCGGGTGTACTTGAACATCAGGTGCAGCCCGAGCAGCGCAACGACGGCGAGCCCCATGATGACCAGCTGGCGCTGGTCGAAGACCATGCCGAGGATGCGAATCGACGGCTCGGGCGGCAGCTGGAAGCTGTAATAGGTGCCGTTGCTGAACATCTGCAGGACGTTCTTGATGATGAAGGAGACCGCGACGGTCACCATCACCATCGCGAACTGCGACGTGCCGCGGCGCAGGAACGGCAGGTAGATCAGGCGGCTCAGGCCAAGGGACAGCACCGAGCCCGCGACCCCGCCGGCCAGCATCGCCACCACATGTTCCAGTGCAGGGTGACCATGGCGAGGTAGGCGACGAACATGGCGACCGTCATGTTCTCGCCGAAGGCGAGGTTGAACAGGTTGGTGACACCGAACTGGAGCGTGAAGCCGACCGCGCCCAACGCGAGGATGGACGCGGTCACCAGTCCGAAGCCGAGGCTGAGGACGATTTGGCTCACTACATGCCCGCATTCGCCGGGAGGCCCGTGCCCATGATCCAGTTGTGCTTGTCGGCGTTGTAGGTCCACGGGGCGTACGGGCGGTTCGCGGGTGTTGTTCTGGTTGAACACCATGGCGCCCGCGGCACCGACGTAGTCGATGGTCTTGCCGGCCTTCAGCGCGGCGACGCCCTCCGCGTAGGTGGACACCGCGACGGCGCTAGCGCCGGGCGTGGTGACCTTGGACACGTAGCCGGTGTAGACGGTCGGGTCGGTGGACTTGGCGGCCTGCATGGCCAGCGCGAAGACCGTGACCCCGTCGTAGGTGGCCGCCACGAACGGGTTCTTCGCCTGGAACGGGTTGGCCTTGACCGCGGTCATCGCGCTGGAGAAGGCGGTGAACGCCGCGCCCGACGACTGGAGTGCCGGGGCGATCGCGGTCACGAACTGAGCGAGGCTCGGGACGCCGATGGCCGGGCCGACCGCGGGTTCCCAGTCGCCCTGGATGGCGCGCTGAGTCATGATGACCGGGATCATCGAGCCGTTCTGCTGTCGCACCTCGGACAGGAACGTCGCGGCCGTCTGCGAGTCCATCTCGCCCACGATGGCCTGCGGGTGCGCGGCGAGAACGGCGGCCACCTCGGTCTGGTAGGAGGAGGTGTCCGGGGTGATCGTTACCGCCTTGACGATCGTCCCGCCGAGCTTGGCGAAGCTGGCCTGGAACGGCTGGGTAGTGGTCGTTGCGGACAGGTCGCTGGTGAACACCTCGGCGATCTTGGTGAAGCCGCGCTGGTGGGTGTAGTAGGCGAGGGCGGGCGCCTGGGTGGAGTCGCTCGGCGTCAGCCGCCAGAAGTCCGGCGAGGTCTGGCTGTCGTAGCGGGGGTCGCCGACGGTGTTCATCTCGGGCACCTTCGCCTGCTCAAGGACGGGGAGCACCGAGGGGATGTCGCTGCCGTCCGGGCCGACGACCATCACCAGGTGCGAAGCCGAGACCAGCATGCGGTTGGTGACCGGGACGGCGTCCGCCGGGTCGCCCTTCGTGTCGAAGTCGGTGCAGGTGAGCGGGTTGCCCAGGATCCCGCCTGCCGCGTTGATGTTGAGCGCCGCCGCCTTGCAGGCGTTCTGCGCGTTCAGCCCGAAGAAGGCGTTCTGACCGGTGAAGGCGTGCAGTACGCCTGCACGAAGCGGAGTGGTGCCCGAGGCTTCCGGGCTGCTCCCGCCGCTGCTGCTCGCGTTGGATCCGCACGCAGCAAGTGCAACTACTGAGACCCCCGCGATGATCGCGAGTGATACGGCGTAGCGATGACCTCGGAACCTTTTCGACTGCACGGGCGTGTCCTCTCTGGAGGTCAGAATGAGGTGAACGTCCGATGTCTACTCCGTCCCGGAATGTGTCAACGATGTTTCGTAGGGCGTATGTCGCACGCATAAGTTGATCGTCTGGCACCGCGGTAACCGTTGGATAACGAAGCGAATCAATCAAGGGCGACCCGTACAAGCGATTCAGAGCGTGCACAGAAGATATGAGTGTGGCTGACTCAGCCAGTGCGCAGTATCAGTGCGTATCGGAGCTGGTCATCTCGCCATCCTGGGTCTCAGAACGGTCGGCGAGCAACGGATGTTCGCGAAACCACTCGACGAAGAAGTCGAGAAAGACCGTGACCCGCGCCAACGTGTAGCGGCCTGGCGAGTAGATCGCGTAGACCGACCTCGTAGGTACCTCTAGGGCAGGCAGCACTTCAACGAGCGTGTGGCGACGAATGTCGGCCAACGCGGATCCGCGGGGGACCATGGCTAGGCCTCGACCGGCAGCAGCCGCCTTGTACAGAGTCAGGTAGCTGTTGGTCACATAAACAGGGTGCGTCACCTTGAGCTTGTGTATGCGAGCGTCGTCGCGAATGTGCCAGACCGGGTAATTCGAGTGGATCAAACAATCGTGACGAAGGACCTCGTCGGGAGACTGCGGAAGGCCGGACTTTAAGGCGTACGACGGGGACGCAATCACCAGGAACTGCAAGTCGGCGATCTTCCGAATCATGACGCGCGAGTCGCGGACCTGTCGAGTGGCGATGGCGACGTCGAAGCCCTTGTCCAAGAAGTCGTGCGGTCGTTCAGACATCCCGCCGACTTCGAATCGCACGTTGATCATTGGGTACTTCATGACGAACGCTGCAAGCGCGTCGCCGACATCGAGGCTGCCGATCCATTTCGGGCACACGATCGACAAGGGGCCGGAAGGCAGTTCACGCAGGTCGTGGAGCTTGGCGTCTTCCTCATCGATCTCACTGAGGATGCGCCGTGCGAAGGTCGCGTACCGCTCGCCGGTCTCGGTGAGCGTCACGTTCTGGTTTGTGCGAACCACCAGTTGGGTCGAGATCTGCCGTTCGAGTTCACGCACGTGCCGTCCGACAAGCGAACCGGACATGCCGAGGCTGCGACCGGCGTCCGCAAAACTCTCCGAACGCGCGACCTCGACGAAACTGCGCATGAGCAGGATGCGGTCCATAAGCCTCCTCGCGCCCAGGGTGGGGTCCGAAGAGCGTGGTTGTCTATCCCTCCCGGTTAACGATCCAGTGCATTTGTGAAACGTTTGAATGTCGAGCCGGTCGCGCGGCCGTGGTCGCTTGTTACGCACCTGGCTAGGCGTCGCGGGTCATCATCCGCCAGGCACCGAGGACCGTCCAGACGAGCAGCCAGCCGATGACGACGAGCACCGATGCCGTGATCGATTCGGGCACGAGGCTGGCGTCGCCGGGTCCACCGCCTCCACCAAAGGGACCTGGAAGGTGGCCCGGTTCGAGGTGAGCCATCGCAAGGCCCACCATCCCGCGCTGCAGGTTGATGAAATGCGGGATGACGTTGCTGGACAGCAAAGGTGTGAGGATCAGTTCAAGCACGACCATCAGCACCACGGTCACGGTGCGTTGTCCGATCAGCGACGCGAGGCCTAGGCCAACGATCAGTCCGATGGCAGCCTCGAGCTCAAGCCACAGTCCGGTCTTGACCATTAGCGGCAACGGCGGTGTTCGGAAGAACCGTTGGTAGTCCGGGTAGTCGTTGGTGGCGATCTGTTGCGCCAGAACCATCTGTTGTGCGGCGGTCGGCGGAGCGGGAACGACCATGGCGATGGTCCTTGCCGTGCCCCGCTTGTGAATGATGGTGCCGGCTGGGATCCCCGCACCGATTTGCGGGTTGTTCGGGTCCCCGCTGCACTGCACATTCAGGGGCTGGTCGTAAGGGAAGTTGCACAGCACAACGTTCTGATGCTGCGAGGCCCAAGTCTGCATCTGCGATAGCGACATGTTCGCCGGGACCGTGGACCCTTGGTAGTTCAGGCCGATGGAGCAGCGAATACGCAGACCAGACACACGATCGTGTACCCGATCGCCACCAGTGGCACGACGATCATCAGGCCAGCGGGAATGCGGGCCAGATAGATCGCCAGACGCGAACGTCCGGTGACGACCAAGTGCCGGAAGACACCTTCGGTGAGGTCGCTCGAACCGGCCGTGGCGCCGAGAGTCGCGGCCACGATGAATCCGAAGACGTACATGATCCCCGCGACGAGCGCGTGAAGGTGTCATATCCGCCAGCGGGTCCGTAGGTGCTGGGGTTGATGAGGTGAGCGATTATCCGCACACCAAGCACGACGGTTGGGATGCCGATCGTGACGACGATCAGCGCGATCATGAGGCCACGGCGCTTGCGAAGATCCAAGAACCGGGTCGAGATCAGACCCCAGGTCGGGATCGGTGAACCGCGATGGTCGGGCGCGCTTTCGGTCGGCGTGGGTGTGACGGGGCCGAGCTCGGCGGTGGTGGTCATTCGCTCGCTCCCAGTCGGCTCGTCACTTGTAAGAACCAGTCTTCAAGCGAGGTTTGCAGTTCTTGGAGTCGATACACGGCGATGCCGCCGTCGACCAAGACCCGGTTGATCTCCGCGATCACGGCGCGTTCTGTGCCTTCAGGCAACGTGATCGCCAAACCCGACGCGTTGACGTCGACCGCACCGCCGATCGTGGTGCCCCTCAGCAGAGTGCCTGCCGCATCCGGGTCGTTGCACTCGACCTCGACGATGACCGATGTGCCGGCGAGCAACGAGTCGATCGTTCCCTGCCGGATCACCTTGCCGCGATCGACGATCGCGACCGCGTCACACGTTCGTTGAACTTCATCGAGCAAGTGCGAGGACAGCACGACTGTTCGACCTTCGCTGACCAGCGAGCCGATCAAGTCGCGCATCTCGTGCATTCCGCCGGGGTCGAGCCCGTTCATCGGCTCGTCGAGGACCAGCAGATCGCGGGTCGCCGATCAGACACGCAGCAACGCCGAGTCGTTGTCGCATGCCCATCGAGTATTTGTAGACCCGGTCGTTGGCTCGTTGAGCCAGCCCGACCCGCTCGAGCGACTGCTTGATCCGATCCTCGGGCCGCGGGCTCGCGCGCCGCCGCCAGGATCCGGAGATTCTCGCGCCCCGTCAGGTGCTTGTGGAAGCGGGGCTCGTCCACGATCGCGCCAACGCGGGCCAGGGCACGGTCGCGATGCTTCGGCACTGCATGTCCGAGCAACGACATCGATCCCGAGTTCGCGTGCGTCAGACCGAGCAGGACGCGGATCAGTGTCGTCTTGCCAGCGCCATTGGGTCCGAGGTAGCCGAACGCACATCCTCGGGGAACGAGCAGCTCGACATCGTTGACCGCAATGTTGTCGCCGAAGCGCTTGGTCAGGCCATGCGTCTCGACCGCCCAGTCGTCGCTTGAATCGGTGGACTGAGGAGCCTCAAGAACCGGAGCCGTGGTCATCTGATCTCTCCTTGGGCGGGATCACGGGTCGTTGCTTCAGGGCGAATGGTGCGCAGAACGCCCACCACGATCGCACCGATACCTACGACGCCGAGTGTCGCGGGCAAAATCAAGTCACGACTGACGGTACCTCCGCTGATCGTCGCGATCAGATACATGCCGCCAGCGACAAGGAACGCCAAGGCCGAATATCAGGGAAACACCGTCAAGCTTGTGGCGCTGCATGCTGTACCTCCACGTGACCTGCCCCGAGATTGACGGTGACGGTGATTGAGCCGGCGAGTGCTCCTGGCGTTGTCGCGCCGCTCGTCCTCGCGAAGGTGAGCACGGCATTGCGGTTGATCCCACTGACCTGTTGGCCCGGCTGAGTATCGATCGTGCCTGCGCCGACATGCAGAACCAGCCGGGTGGTCGTGGTGGAACTTACGACGACACTGACGACTCCGAAGCCCTGCTGAACCGAGACCGTGCTTTGGCCACCTGGGGGAATACGGGACAAGTCAAGGGTCGTCTGGCCTGCGCCCCATTCGTATGACGAGGAACCAACGGTCACTGGTGTCCACGTAACCGAACCCGTGGTGTCGGTGGGTGGCAGATGCACCACCGCATGTGACGAGCGTTGCGATGCCGAGAAGGACGCCCAGGACGATGAGCCCGCGGGAGCGGCCGAGGAAGGCCCCAACGAGAAGACCGCATCCGACCACCGCGAGCGCGGCAGCAAACACGGCAGCCGTTGGAATCGAGGCAGCGCCCGATCGTTCGATGGCGACCAGAACCGCAACCACCAGCAAGGCCGCGCCTACGGTGAGCGCCCCGAGCGCGGATCGTTGGCGCCTGAGTTGCGTTTGGTATTCAGCGGAGTGGCTTGTCTCGCTGGGCGGTGCAGTGAAGCTCTGATCCGAGGAGTACCGATGCACCGGGCAGTAGGCACAAAGACCTCATCAGGAGTGCTCGTTGGCGCCGCTTGAGCACCACCGGGACTTGCGGTTGCGATTGTGTGCCAACGTCCGTCGCGTGCAGCGAGCACGACGAGGGTGACGATTCCAATGCAGCGGCCAGTAGCCACGGACCGCGTCCCCACCAGCGCACAGAAGTGAGTGCGGCGAGCACCAGAACTGCGCCACCGATCACCTGCACTGCGCGAAAGTGCCGGTCGATGAAGCGGTCGCCGGTGACGTCGGTGTCTTCGTCCGGTATGAGCAGGGTGCAGGCGAGTAAAGCAGGATCCCTAGACGCCGCCGCCCGCCTGCAATGGTGACTACGACGAAACCGACTCGGACGAGGATTGGATCCACGTCGAAGTAGTGCGCCAATCCTGCGGCCACGCCGGTTACCTTGCGGTCGGTGCGGCTGCGACGAAGGGGTGGTCGCCCGGTCGAGTCGGTGTGCTCGTTCGGCGCTGTTGCCTGCTCGGGTGCAGTCATGGAGGCAGCGTGCCCCGCCAGGTGGGCTACAGGCATCAGGGGACGACCCCCAACCAACCCTGACCTGACCCTGATTCGGTCCGGGTGCGGCCCTGATGGCGTAGGTGTGGCTCGCGCGCGACCATGTGCCTATGACCTCCGCCCAATCGCCGCTGGCGCCGCCCGCGTCACGTCGCCTGACCCGTATCCGTGAGGGCCGGCTCGTTGCGGGTGTGTGCACAGGCTTGGCCGAGCATCTGGGAATCAGTGTCTGGGTAGTCCGACTCATGTTCGTGCTACTTGCTCTGGTGCATTTCGCGGGACTTATCGGCTACGCATGTTTGTGGGTTGCAGTGCCCCTGGAGTCCGATCGGGGACAGCCAGAGGACGCCCCATCGCCCACCGCGCATCGACGCGCCAGCGCCGCGGTGGTTGTGCTCGGCCTGCTCGTGCTCGCCCTGCTCGTCGGGCGCGTGGGCGCTGGACGGCTCTTTGACTCGTTGACAGTTCCTGTGCTCATCGTTGCCGCTGGCGTGGCAGTGCTGTGGCGGGTGGCCGATGACGGGCAGCGATCGAGGTGGCGGGCGACCGCAGAGGCCACCGCCATTTCAACGGGGAGGCATTCGTGGCCGCGTCTACTCGGCGGCGCCGTTCTGATCGCGGTGGGCGTTGCCGCATTGCTCACACTTCGCAACGGCGCAGTCGCCGCGATCTACGGCCTCATTGCGCTGCTGGTGGTTGGCCTGGGCACCGCTGCCATTGCCACGCCCTGGCTGTTGCGGATGCAGGGCGAGATCCGCTCCGAGAGACTCGAACGAATCCGGAGTGAAGAACGAGCCGAGATTGCAGCGCACGTCCACGACTCGGTTCTGCAAACGCTCACGCTGGTGCAACGTCACGCAAATGAGCCGCGCGAGGTCATTCGGCTCGCGCGCGCTGAGGAGCGATCGCTTCGTGGCTGGCTCTACGCTCCCGAGGATGCGACGGAAGGTGCCTTAGCCGCAGCGCTGGAACGAGCCGCTGGAGAGGTCGAGGCGCAATTCGGGGTGCCCATTGACGTTGTCGTTGTTGGCGACGAGCCGATCGATGCGCGGCTCACTGCGACCCTGCAAGCCGCTCGCGAGGCGATGATCAACGCATCGAAGTACGCCGGTGACGAACCAATCTCTGTCTACGCCGAAATCTCCGATGCGACAGCTCACGTCTTCGTCCGCGATCGCGGTGCTGGCTTCGACGTCGACGCCATCGCCCCTGATCGACACGGTGTACGCGAGTCGATCGTCGGCCGGATGGAGCGAAACGGTGGCCGCGCCACGATCCGCAGTGCGACTGCCACCCAAGCCGGCACCGAGATCGAGTTGGTCATGCCGATTGGACCCGCATGACTGCGCCTTCGACGTCGGATGGACCTATCCGAGTCGTGATCATTGATGACCACCGGATGTTTCGGTCCGGGGTTCGCGCCGAACTCGCGCAGTCGTCTCAGAACCTCGGTATTGACGCGCGCGCGATTGAGGTAGTGGGCGAGGCATCAACGACGCAGGAGGCTGTCGATGTCGTCATGCGCGCGCGACCGGACGTGGCTCTGCTGGATGTCCATCTGCCGGGCGGTGGGGGGCGTGAGGTCCTCGTGCGCGTCGGGGCGAGCGTTGCCAGCGACGAGATTCCTAGCGTTGTCCGTGTCCGATGCTGCCGAGGACGTCATCGGGGTGATTCGAGCCGGGGCCCGCGGATATGTGACGAAGGCTATTTCCGGCCCAGAACTGGCCGATGCAATCGCACAGGTCGCCCAGGGTGAGGCAGTCTTCTCGCCGCGGCTCGCCGGCTTCGTGCTTGACGCGTTCGCCACCAGCACCAACGTGAACGTCCACGATCCGGAGCTAAATCAGCTAAGTCAACGTGAGATCGACGTCATGCGCCTCATCGCCCGGGGTTATACCTACAAGGAGACCGCTCGAGAGTTGTTCATATCGGTCAAGACAGTCGAAACACACATGTCAGCAGTCCTGCGGAAGTTGCAGCTGTCCAACCGACACGAACTCACCCGCTGGGCCACCGATCGGCGTCTCGTCTAGCCACCTTTTGGCGGAGTTACGGGCGCGGCGACCTCAGTCGGCGTTGACGCGGCAGGCGTCGATGTGGCGGTCGATGTAGCGGTCGACAGATTTGGTTTCGGCCCGCGCGCCTTGCGCAACAGGGGCGGAAGCACCGCGGCCAGGTAGCCGACGTACACGATGGCCATGAGAACGGTCGGGCTGTCGGAGTACCCGAAGAAACTGTGGACGATGTCGCCGAGGGTGCTGTCTTCGTTAAGGAACGCACCGGTGTGCCACAGCGGCTGGCTCAGCACGGTGATCCACCCGAGTTCCTGCATGTTCTCAACGGCGTCGACAAGCAGGCCTGCGGCGAAGAAGGCGAGCAGTGTGCCGATGATGCTGAAGAACAGGCCCAGGTTGAGTCGGTGGCCGAGCTTGTAGATCACGAACGCGATGGCGAGTGCGATGGCCAGACCGATCACCGCGCCGGTCAGCGCAGCGGTGGCAGTGGTCGAGAAGATGATGGCGAGGGTGAAGACCACTGTCTCTAGACCCTCGCGGCCAACGGCCTGAAATGCCAACAGCCCGAGGCCGGCTCGAGCACCCGTCGTCAGCTCGAGGTCCACCCGCTCGCGCAGCTCCGTTGACAGCGTCCTCGCATGCTTGCGCATCCAGAAGGTCATGTAGGTCAGGACAGTTGCCGCGACGAGGTAGGTAATCGTCTCGAAGATGGTCTGCACACGGGACCCGTCATATGCACGGATCGTGTAGTAGGCGAGGACGCCGAAGCCGGTTGCGAGGATCAGCGCCGCCCCGACGCCGACGAACACGTCCTTGAAGTGTTTGCGCTGCCCGATCCGGTCCAGGTAGGCGAGCAGAATCGCGACGATCATGCTGGCTTCCACGCCTTCGCGCAGGAAGATCACCAGCGTTGCAAGCATCGGGCATCCTCGCGACCGGGAACAGAGTTAGGTAACCCTAACCTAATCCGCGCGCCCCCGCCGCCCAGAGCTCGCCATTGCGGCCGAGGGGGTGGCCCCCTGGCGCTGCGAAAGACGAGAACGAAGGGGGAATCTTCGAAGATCCCCCTTCGTTTACTACGTCTCGGTCAACAAGGCCGAACTTGGGCGGCTCGGTGACTCGGTTAGCCGCGGCGACCGGTGTTGCCGGTGGAACGGCCGCGAGTTGATCGCCCCTGAGCGGGACGCCCCTCAGTCGGTCGGGCGTGAGTCGGTCGGCCTTGGACTGAACGGCCCTGACCGGAACGACCCTGCGACGGGCGACCCTCCTCGGATCGGCCTTGCGTGGAACGTCCCTGTGCCGGCCGACCCTGTGCCGGCCGACCCTGCGCCGGCCGACCCTGTGCGGGTCGACGGTACGAACGCTCCGGTGCGGGCGCCGAGATGATCCTGCGGTGCTCGACCGGTGCACATGGTCCGGTGAGTTCGGTGATCGCGGGGGAGCCTGGCTTCACGTGAGTGGCCTTGGGCTTGATCCCCGCGCGACGAGTCATTGATGTGACCGCTCCGCGCTGTGCCGGTGTCGCGACCGTCACGACAAGGCCGCGTGCGCCGGCGCGTGCCGTGCGACCCGAGCGGTGCAGGTACGCCTTGTGCTCCTCCGGCGGGTCGACGTGGACGACGATCGCGATGTCGTCGACGTGGATGCCACGCGCGGCGATGTCCGTGGCAACGAGGACGCGAACCTCGCCGTCAGTGAAGGCGGCAAGGTTTCGGCGCCGCGCGTTCTGCGCGAGGTTGCCGTGCAGGTCTACCGCGGGAACGCCAGCGACGCTGAGCTGCTTCGCAAGTCGGCTGGCTGCGTGCTTCGTTCGGGTGAAGAGCACAGTCTTGCCGAGACCCGACGCGAGCTCGCGGACGACCGCGTTCTTGTCGGCGTCGGTGACGTTGAAGACGTGATGCTCCATGTCGTTGGCTTCCTCGGCCGCTGACTCAACGGAGTGGGTCACCGGCTTGTCGAGGTAACGAACGAGGGCGTCGGTGCGCTTGTCGAGCGTCGCGGAGAACAGCAGACGCTGACCGTCGCGCGGAGTCTGGTCGAGGATGCGTCGCACCGGCTGAAGGAAGCCGAGCTCGGTCATGTGATCGGCCTCATCGAGAATGGTGATCTCGACGTTGTCGAGTCGCAGGGCGCGACGCTTGAGCAGGTCCTCGAGTCGCCCAGGGCAGGCGACCAGAATGTCGACGCCCTTACGCAGCGTCGAGATCTGCGGGCCGTAGCCGACACCGCCGTAGACGGTGGTCGCGCGCAGGCCCATGAGTCGGGCGAGCGGCGCGATGGTCGCGTGGACCTGGTCGGCAAGTTCGCGCGTGGGCACGAGCACGAGTGCCCGGGGTGCCGACTCGTTTCGTGTCGCCGTGCTCTGCGGTAAGACGAGCGATCAACGGCAACGCGAACGCGATGGTCTTGCCGCTTCCGGTGCGACCGCGCCCGAGGATGTCGCGCCCGGCGAAAGCGTCGGGCAGCGCGGAGACCTGGATCGGGAACGGCTGGGTGATGCCGTCCTTGGCGAGGGCCGCGACGAGAACCGCTGGCACGCCTAGGTCGGCGAAGCTTGGGGTGTTTGTTGGGTTTGTGGTGCCGGGTTCTGGCGGTGGTGCTGGACTGGGTGGTGCTGGGCGCGCTGAAGGCGTCCTTATTCATTGGGTCCTTCCGGGGGCACCCACGCTGGGTGCGCCTACGCCGGTCACTGGGCCGGCGTTAGGCCTTCGCAAATGGTTGCGGCGACCTGCTGGTGATGAACGACTCGCAGCGGGGGCAGTGTCACCCGTGATGAAGATCTCGGCGAGTTGTCATGATCGTACCCGATTGGACGGCTTCTAATCGCCACCGTTGAAACGGAGGTCAAGAGGCGGCGAATTTGCGTGTCTTGGTGCTCCCGGTCGGCGACGTGCAATCTATCCGTGCATCGTTCGGGTCGAACGCTCATGGACATTGCCCATTCGGTAGATGAGGGTCGACCTGAGTAGCCGAGATCGGGAGTCTTCATGAATGACGGCAAAGTCCTTGTAGTCGGTGGCGGCATCGGTGGTCTTTCGACCGCGATCGCGCTGCGAAACGTCGGCTTTGATGTCGACGTCGTTGAAATCCAGGCAGACCTGCACTCATCGGTCTATGGCGTCGGCATCATCCAGCCGGTCAACGCGCTGCGTGCGCTCGACGCGATCGGGTGCGCGCGGGCCTGCATGGACGTCGGCTACTCGACGACCGCGTGGGGATCTGCGCTCGACGTCGAGGGCAACGAAGTCGGCAAGATGCCTGGCGCGCGCATCGAGGACTCCGATCTGCCGCCGATGAACGGCCTCACTCGGCCGCAGCTGCACAAGATCTTGACCGACAAGGCCCTCGAGGTCGGTGTGAACATCGAGTACAGCAAGACATTCGTTGACTTCATGGCTGTCACCGACGGCATCGAGGTGACCTTCGACGACAGTGAGGACGATGAGTACAACTTCGTTGTCGGCGCGGATGGTGTGCACTCCGAGGTGCGTCCCTACGTGATGGGCGACGACGTGCAGCCGGTGTATCTCGGGCAGTCGGCCTTCCGGCTGAACATCCCGCGACTGCCGGAGATCGATCGGATCATCTTGCAGAAGGGGCCGGAAGGGATGGCGGGGTTTGTGCCGATCGGCCCTGACCTCGCCTACCTCTTCTATAACGCGACCTGGCCCGAGGGCACCCGGATCGAGGAGTCGGCGCTAGCCGCGACCTTGCGCGAATGCCTTGCGCCCTTCGGCGGTCTGTCCGGTCGCGTACGCGATGAGTTCATCCCCGACGACGCACAGATCGTGTTTCGGCCCGAGGAGTGGATGATCGCGTCGCCGCCTTGGCACAAGGGACGCATCGTGCTGATCGGCGACGCGGTGCACGCGGTGACGCCGCACCTTGGACAAGGGGCAGCACAGGCGATCGAGGACGGCGTCGTGCTCGCCGACTGCTTGGCGAAGTCCGATGACTACGAGAGCGCGTTCGCTGCATACACCGAGCGTCGCTATGAACGTTGCAAGCTCATTGTTGAGTCATCGACGGCGATCGGTGAGTGGGAGATGGATCCCGCGGGTCATCCCGGCTTCGATCACGTTGGTGTGACTCAACGAGTGATGGAGGCAATGGTCCAGCCGATCTAAGCGTTGCGTAACGCTCAGATCTTGGCGAGGCCTTGGACAACGAAGAGCACGCCGAGCGAGATGCAGACGATCGCCATGATTGCGTCGTTGTGTCGCTCCATCCATGAGCGAACGGTTTGCAGAATCGCTGACGTTCGCTGGCCCAGTGACAGTGCCAGCACCACAGGGACGAGCACACCAATGCTTGCAACGATGGTGAAGACGAATGCGACTGCGACGAGCGCTCCGCGATCCAGCGGCGCGTCACCAAGGGCGACCGCGCCCGCGACAACAAGAAGCAGAACCTTTGGGTTGGCGACCACCATCAGCAGTGCGATCAGTGCGGCCTGTCGCTGACCGGCCGTGTCGATGTGTGCCATCCATCGTGGTGTCTTGGCGACCGTGTCGCTGCGCAGGCTTTTCGATCCGTAGAAGATTCCGGCGGCAATCAGGGCGATGCCGAAGACCAGCGTGACCCAACCGGCCGCAACGGCGTGCTGACCGTCGCCCAATGGTGTGTTCGCGATGGCCGCAACGATGAGCAACGTCAGCGCGAGGATCGCGCCGAACCACGCGAGCGCGAAGGCGGTCGCATTCGCCCGTGCCCGTTGCGACGTAAGGATCACGGTCATCGCGATGGCTGGCGGAGGACTGGCGGCAATCGCCACCGCGACCACTAGGGCATCGACCACCGCAGCGCTCACGCGGACATCCTGACCTACTGATTGTCGGACCCGTTTCTAGCTTCCGAGCCAGTGTCTGGACCGCCCAAATCGGTGATGCCTGTCGAAAGAGACTGCCAAGCGTGGAACGCTTCCGACGTGACCGAATCGTCTACGCCGAGTTGACATGCGCTTTCAATCCCACGCGCTGGCCATCACGGCCGCCGTCATGGCCGTGGCCGCATGGAGCGGTGCCATCGCGATGGCCTTCGCGGTCCTCACTTTCTCCGACGAGATCGAGCATCGGTTTCCGTTTCACTCACCGGTCTTGGCGGCGATCGCGCTCATGCTCGTGGTCGCTTTACCGTGCACACTCGCAGCGATCCTCGCGTGGCGGGGCGACGAACGCACCGCCCGTGCCGGCGAGGTTGCTGGCTGGCTGCTCGTTGGATGGATCATTGTCGAGATCGCAGTGATCCGCGCGTTCAGCCCGTTGCAGCCCATCTGCCTCGTTCTCGGCCTCGCGCTCGTACTGCTGGGTCACAATGCTCATAAGCCCAGCAACGAGCCGGGACCACGAAGCGGGGATCGATGAGCAAGGGCAACGGCAGTACCGGACGCTCGAGCAGCGGTCGCAAAGTGAGCAGCGGCAAGCCCAAGAAGTCACCGCTCGTCGAGGCATCGGGCGCGCACGGAGACCTGGGCCGGCCCGACACGACCGGCGAGATCGGCGGCAACGAAGATCGATCGCCGAAGATGCCGAAGGACCAATACGAATCCGACCTGCGCCAGTTGCAGGTCGAGCTCGTCGCGATGCAGGAGTGGGTGAAAGGAACCGGCGCGAAGGTCTGCGTCGTCTTCGAAGGGCGCGACACGGCGGGCAAGGGAGGCACGATCGAGTGCATCACCGAACGCGTCAGCCCGCGTGTCTTTCGCGTCGTGGCCCTGCCTGCACCGAATGAGCGCGAGAAATCGCAGATGTACATGCAGCGCTACATCTCGCAGTTCCCGTCTGCGGGTGAAGTCGTGCTGTTCGACCGGTCTTGGTACAACCGGGCAGGCGTCGAGCCAGTTATGGGCTTCTGCACCCAGGAGGAGACCGACCGCTTCCTCGCGCAGACGCCCGGTGTCGAGAAGTCCATGATCGATGCGGGCATCATCTTGCTGAAGTACTGGCTCGAAGTCGGGCAGAAGGAGCAGAAGCACCGCCTGGAGGCGCGCATCAAAGACGGCCGCAAGGTATGGAAGCTCTCGCCGGTGGACGTCGATTCGTATGCGCACTGGTACGACTACTCGCGTGCACGCGATGCGATGTTCGAGGAAACGGATACGCCGTGGGCGCCGTGGTGGGTGGTAAACAGTGATGACAAGCGTCGTGCGCGGATCAACGTGATCAGTCACATGCTCAGCAAGGTGCCCTACGAGCCGCTGTCGAAGGTTGATGTGACCTTCCCGTCGCGCCAGTCAGCCGACGGGTACGTGGAGCCGAACTACCCGTTCCACTTCGTCCCGGATGTGACGCGGATCTGAGCGGCAGATCAACGAGCCTCGGCCGAGTCGGGCGCCTCAGCGGGCGCAGGCATCATCTTCGCCATCAACTGACTCACAACCCGAACCGCGAGCCGTGGCGCGATGCGTATTGCAACACCCATGAGTAGCGAGTCCCAACCGACGTAGATGTGGTAGCGGTTGTGCTCGATTCCATTGAGCATCATGCGCGCCGCATCATCGGGTGTCGTCATCGGGATCCCGCTTGAGGCCGCGTCCATGCCGGCCATCTCGACGCCGGAGTTCGTGGCGATGTTCGTGTTCACGGCGCCGGGGAAGATGAGCGACACGTTGACGTTCGTGTCGACCAGTTCGGTGTAGAGCCCCTCGGTGAATAGTTTCACGCCAGCCTTGCTCGCGCCGTAGACGGTCTGGCCCGGGAACGGGAAGAAGCCGCCCATACTCGACACGTTCGCGATGTGAGCCTCGGGACGATCGAGCAGCGCGGGCAGAAATGCCTTGGTCATGTAGATGCAGCCCATGAGATTGACCCGGATAACGCGTTCGATGGCGTCGAAGTCGAGTTCGTTGACCGGTTCGAACGGCTGAATGATGCCCGCGTTGTTGATGAGGCCATCGACAGCCCCGTGAGTCACTTGGACTTCGGTGGCCAATGACTGGGTCGCGTCGCGGTCGGTGATATCAACGACGTGGGTGCTCAGGCGGTCGCCGACACCGGCAATCTTCGAGGTCTCTTCGAGCGATTCCGCGCGCACGTCCGCGGCCGCGACGTGACCACCGCGGTCCAGGATCTCGAGCGTGAGCTCGCGGCCCATACCCGAGCCAGCACCGGTCACCACCCACACCTTGCCGTCGACCTGCATGCGATTTCCCCCTTGAACTAGTCGGCCTTGACGGCGAGAACAGGGCAGTCGGCGTTGAGCAGGATGGTCTGGGCCTTGCTGCCCATGAGCAGCTTGCCGACGGGCGATCGCCTGCGCAGTCCGATGACGATCAGTGCGGCTTGCTCCCGTTCGGCCACGTCGATCAGGTCGTTGGCCGGATGTCCGCCAGTGACGACTTCCTCGACCTTGACGTCGAGCCCGTCCTGAGCCAACTGATGGCTCCGCGCGTCCAAGGCCAGCCGGGTCTCGACATCCGAGTCGGGCCCGTCGTCGGTGCCGCCCTTGGATGAGTGCACGATCAGCAGTCGTCCGTCGCGTCGTTGGGCCTCCTCGACCGCAACTGCGAGTGCAGCATCACCCTCGCGCGTGGGGACATATCCGACCACCACAACATCGCTCATGGTCAAACTCTATCGAGCGCGTCCCGAGTTTGCGGGTGGCACGTTTTGGTTCGCGCGAAAGCGATTGGCGGGATCCCAGTCCGCCTTGATCTCACGCAATCGCTGCCACGTCGTCGGGTTGTATGCCAAGGCAACGTGGGACGGTTCATTGCACAGATAGTTGACGTAGTACGCGTCGGCCGCGTACGGCTCTATCTCCGCCAGATAGTCAGACTGCCAACGAAGTAGCGGGTCGCCGTTCTCCATCGCGGTCCACGTCACCGCGACCATGTAGTTCCATGAAAGGTGCCGGTGGCTCATCGCCGTCGCGTCCTCCGGCACGCGGCGCAGCGCTCCCCCGTAGTAGTGCGTCGACATGAACGAAAGCGGTGCCATCTCGAGCGCACGCCGCGCACTGATCTCGATGATGTCGTCATCGAAGCCGCTGAGGTAGTGCATGTTCGAACGGCGGTGCACGCCCGATGTGAAAACGTCGTTGCCGAGAGACAGCTCGGGCCACGGCATCCGACGAACGTTGTGGCTCACGACGGCTGGATGAGCGAGCAGTGATCGCAAGTCTTCGTCAGTCTGTGTGGAAGAGCCGCAGTGACACACGAGCAGATGAGCAGCGGCGTGGCCTTCTAGCTCGGACGGACCGCCCCAACCAGGCGCCGGATGCCCGACCGAGCCAATCGCAGTGAGCTCGTCCGGCTGATCAACGATCCAGTCGCGGAAGAAGCTCAGCGCCTCTTCCACTCGATCCGGATGGAACCACACAAGCCCGAAAGTCACTTGCTCCAGAGGAATCAACGAAAGCTCAAGGGCGACTACGACGCCGAAGTTGTGACCCGCGCCGCGCATCGCCCAGAACAGATCGGGGTTCTCGTCAGCGCTCGCGCGAACTATCTGGCCCTCGGCGGTCACGACCTCGACTGCCACGAGAGTGTCGCTTGCCCAGCCGAGTCGTGAAGTGAGCCAGCCGTGACCGCCACCGAGCACGTGGCCCGCGACGCCGAGCTGGGGGAACTGTGGGCCAGCCGCCGCCAAGCCGTATGGCGCAAGTTCCCGAGCTACTTCGCGCCAGATCGCCCCGCCCTGCACACGTACGACCCGACGCGCGGGATCGACCCACACCCCGTTGAGCTCGCGCATGTCGAGCAGCAGTGAACCCGACGCAGATCCGATCCAGCCGACACCGCCTGAGCGCACCGCGATCTGGAGGTCATACGCGACGGCGAAGCGCACCGCCTCGACAACGTCTGCGACTCCCGAGCAGCGCACTACGACGTTGGACTCCCACGGCACCGACAGATTCGGAAATCGGGATGCCGCTGCCCTGGGCCATGAGGGCTCATCGACATGCACGGCAAAGCCACCGAGTCGCGAATTGAGAGATCGAACGTCACTCGACGTGACGTGCACGCTCATGAGTGATCCGGAAGTCGGTATGGATCGGTGGCCAAGACGCCACCGTCGACCGGGATCGTTGTACCCGTGACCCAACTTGAGTCGTCGCTGAGCAGGAACGCCACGACGTCACCAACTTCCCTCGTCGATCCATACCGATCCGCGTACGCGCCCAATGGTGTCGTTGCGTGCAGTGCGCGCGCCGCGCCGTCGCCACCGCCAATCATCTGCTCCATCGAGCGCATCATCGGGGTGTCGATCGATCCCGGTGCCACCGCATTCACGCGCGTGCCGAAGGCGGCCCCTTCAATAGCCGCGGTTCGCACCAACGCCCATGCGCCGTGCTTGGCCGCACTGTAGGACGCGAGGTCGGAGCCGGCCACCGCCGCGGTCGAGGTCGTAACGACGATCGCACCGCCACCGCCGACATCTCGCCGATGACGAAGCGCCGCACGCAAGCCGAGGAACACGGAGCGCAGATTGGTCCGAATGATGCGGTCGAAACCTTCGACTGTCTCGTCGATCAACGGCGTGGAACTGCCCGCACCCGCGTTCAGGAAGAAGCCATCGACGCGACCAAAAGCATCGATCGTCGCTCGCATGTAAGAGGAGACGCTCTCCTCATCTGTGACATCCGCCATGATCGTGATCGCAGGTCCCGGCAACTGGGCTGCCACCGACTGCGCGCGTTGCTCATCGAGATCAATGAGAGCGATGCGATACCCACGCAGCGAGAGCTGAGCAGCGGCCCCCGCACCAATCCCGCTGGCTCCACCAGTGATCAGCGCGACCGGCGCGACGGCGCCGGCTTCAGCGGAAGGAGAGGCCACCGTTGACGCACAATGTCTGGCCGGTCATCGCAGCGGCCTCGTCACTGACTAGAAAGCTGACGGCCGCGGCCACATCCGAGGGGTCGAGCCGACGTGGCAGCGACTGGCGCTCGACCGTGGCGGCGAAAACCACGTCTGCAACGTCCTTGCGTGCGGCCGGAGTCGGAGTGAGGCCCGGGGCGACTGCCGTCACCGAGATGCCGGAGCGGCCGAGGTCCAATGCGAGCGTGCGGGTGATCCCCACCAGTGCCGACTTGCTAGCCACATACGGCAAGAAGACTCCGGACGGCGGCGCCCACACCGTGTCCGACACCACCGACACGATCCGGCCGAAGCCAGCCTCAGCCATCCCCGGCACGAAGGCGGACGCAAGCAGCAGCAGCGCCTCCACGTTGACCGCCTGCACGGCACGCCACCTCTCGAGATCCAAGTGAGCGAGGTCGAACTGCGACAGGTCCGCCGCCGCATGCACAAGCACGGATACCGATCCCCATCGGTTCACGACGTCGGCAGCAGCACCCTGGACAGCCGAATCGGACGACAGATCAACGATCACCGACTCGACGCCGTCGAGTGTGCAGGCAACCCGATCGAACGACACGACCTGATGTCCGGACGTGAGCAACGACGTGCAGATCGCACCGCCGATGCCACCAGCAGCACCAGTGACGACGGCCAGCCGCGCACTCACGTCGCGGGTGCCTTGACTGCCAAGACAGGGCATTCGGCGTTGAGCAGGATCGTCTGCGCGTTGCTACCCAGCAGCAGCTTGCCGACCGCGGAGCGGCGGCGCATGCCGATGACGATGACCGCAGCGTGCTCGTGTTCGGCCACGTCGATGATGTCATCGGCCGGATCGTTGCCGCGAGCCAAGTCCTCGATTCGCACGTCCAGGCCGTCCGCCGTTAGCGTCCCCTTCAACGAGTCCAAAGCACGACGGTCATCGACCACCTCGTCGGCATCTTCTGCGCCGCCCTTGGATGAGTGCACGACTACGAGTCGCCCTGAGCGCCGACGCACTTCTTCGACTGCGGCATCGAGCGCGGCTTCACCTTCGGGAGAGCGGATGTAGCCGACCACGACTACGTCGCTCACACCGATGCCCCCTCACGTTTAGGCGCTTCCGGTGCTTCGATTCGTCGTCGCACGGTGGGGTTGGTGCCGACGATCTTCTTGCCTGCACGTTCGAGGAAGTTTGCCGGACTCTTTCCGCTGCGAATGGGGGTCGCGATGCCGTCTGGGTTCTGCACCGCGGTCAGCGTCAACGCCAGACCGGCGATGACGCCCTGGTAGATGCCGATCCCTAGGTACTTGTCGAGAGCGCTCACGAACAGTCCGGTGCTCGAGAGCATCACGCCGGCCACCACCGCGCCGGAAATGCGCCCGATGCCAGCGACATACGCGATGGCGAGCAGACCGAGGGAGTTGAAGACCGCGAAGCTGGTCGAGGAGATCGTGCCCTGCTGGTAGGCGAGCAGGCAGCCTCCGACGCCGGCGATGAAGCTGGAGATGCCAAACGCGAGCAGCTTGGCGCGGGGAACGTTGACCCCCGAGGCTGCAGCTGCACGCTCGTTGGACCGCACCGCGAGCATCATGCGACCCGTGGACGAGTTGCGCAGTCTCGCGACACCGATCGCGACAGCGACGACGATCACGAGCAGGAAGAACCCGAAGATGTCGCGCGGGTACTCGGTGCCACGCGAGATGCCTAGGTCGATGCCGAGGAAGCTCGGGTCGGGGACTGAGCGACCGCCATCACCGCCGGAGAAGCGCAGATTGTTGAAGAGCAGCACGTCGAGCGCCGAGCCAGCGGCCAGTGTGACGATCGCGAGGTTTACTCCGCGCACACGCAGGGCGGGTAGACCGATGAGCAGACCTAGCGGCACCGCCAAGAGAGACGCGACCAGCATCGACAACGGGAACGGAATGTTGAAGCCCCCGAGCATGTGCGTGAGCAGGAACGCCGAGATGCCAGCGAACGACAGTTGCGCGAGTGAGACCTGACCGACATAGCCGGTAAGGACGACGAGTGAGAGCGCCAGGCAGGCCCAGATGATCGAGGACATGAAGGCCGCCTTCAACGACCCCTGAAGCAACACCATCACGACTGCGCCCGCGGCAAACGTGTAGAGCGCCGTGCGGAACGGCGCAGTCGGTCGCCCTACCGAGGGATTGCGTGGCGCGATCAGACCGCCGCGGGGGATCAAACTTCGACCACGCCACGTCATGATGACGAGGATCACGATGAACGGCAGGCCATCCGCGATGCCCTGCTGCGGCAGCGACTGGTGCTGCGTCAGGAAGTGGATGATCTCCGACTGCGCCATGCCAAGAATGAGGCCGGACACGGCCGCGATGATGAACGAGTTGAAACCTGCGATCAGGGCGACGCACAACGCGGGCACGATGAACAACGTGTAGGACGTCGGGTCAAGGTTCGAGATCGGTGAGAGCAGGATTCCGGAGAGACCCGCCAGGGCGGTCGCAATGATCCAGTTCTGGAGGGCGATCCGCGTCGACGAGATGCCCACGAGCGCTGCTCCGACGTCGTTCTCGGCACCCGCGCGAGTGCGCAGCCCGAAGAGCGTGCGTCGGTAGACGAACGCGAGGATGACCGCGGCGAGGACCACGGTCAGGGCGAGCCACAGCCGGTCCTTGGGGATCGGGACTCCATTGAGAACAAACGTTCCGCCCGGGAGCACGCCGCCGGTGGACTTGCCTTCGGTGCCGTAGTTCAGGACCGCAGTTCCCTGCAAATAGAGCATCACACCGACCGACGCGCAGACCTTGGTCAGTGCCGTCGACTTCTGCAGTGGTCGGTAGACGAGCCAGTAGAGGACGGCCCCGAGCACCATCGCGTAGATCAACGTGACCGGGATGCTGACCCACAGCCCAACGCTGCCGCTCGTGATCGTCCACGAGTGCTTGATGATCGGCCACGGGAACTCGATCGTTCCCGAGTCACGCAGTTCAACGAAGAAGAAGGCGCAGATCATGGCGACCGCACCGTGTGCGAAGTCGACGACACCCGCCGCCCGGAACTTCAGCACCAGGCCCAGCGCGAGCAGCCCGTAAACCGCACCTGCTCCTAGGCCTAGGAGCAGGAATAGCAGGGTGATCGACATGTGCCTCTTCTTCGCCGGTCTTCAGTAGGGCCGGTCTTCGGTAGGACTGGTGCCTGCCCGCGCCGGCCAATCCGACGCGGGCAGGCAGCCGACTAGTTCCTTAGCTGCTCTTCATTGCCGGCGCTGGGTTGACCCAGTCGCCCAGTGCCGTGGACTTGCCGTTGGAGTACTGGTAGATCCGCTGGTAGCCGTTGCACACAGCCGTCTCGTTCGGGATCTGGGTGCCGTTGCACGTGTACGGGTGCGACATGAAGTTCGCGTTGTCCGTACCCGAGCGGAAGGCCGCGAGGATCGCCGCGGTCGTGAGGTTGCTGGCGATCGGGGAAAGCTTCGCCTGGATGTTCATGACGGCCTGAACGCCCATCGCGGTGATGGTCGTGACGGCTGCAGTCGGCGCGAACTGCTGCATGATCTGCGCGTACAGCGTCGAGTCCGTGGAGGAGTTCGGCAGATCGGTGGGAGCGCCCCACATCATGTTGTTCGCGCCCGCACCGGCGGCAGCAATGACCCGAGGGTCGGTGCAGGGGTCGATGACGTAGATCTTGCCGGTGTAGCCGAGCTGGTTGAGGTTCTTCAGCATCGACGCGCAGCCGACCGGGGTGTTGACGAACGCCATGTCGGGCTTGCTCGTGGCGACCGTCGCGGCCTGTGTACTGACATCAGCGGCGGTTGGAGGCACCGGGATGCCCGTGCCCGTAATCCCGACGTTCTTCATGTAGCCGAGGACGGAAAGCCCGGAGCGAGTGCCCTGAGTGTCGGAGGTGTAGACCTCAACCGCAGTCTTCACGCCGTTCTGCGACGCCTGCAGCACTGCCGCGGCGTTGTCTGGTCCCGAAACTGCCGAGAAGATGATGCCGTTGGCGTAGTTGCTCTCGGCCGGGGTGAACGGAACCGCACCGATCATCGCGAGGTCAGCGCGACCCCACACCGGTACAGAACCGGGCGCGCCCGGGTCGGCGCCGCCGATGATGAAGGCTGGCTTGCTGTCGAGGATCTGGTTGGCACATCGTTGCGACGTGGCGGGCTGACCGTCCGTCGAACAGTGCACGAGCTTCAGCGGGTGCCCGCCGATACCGCCCTTGTACTGGTTGATGTACGAGATAGCCGCCTCAACGCCCTGGCGGTAGCCCGGGAACGTGACCGGGCCGAGCTCGAGGTTCAGCAAGCCAACGGTGATCGGGGTGCCGGTCGCCGGGTTGGGAGTCCCGAACGCAGACGCACCCGATGCGGACGGACTGTTGGTGCTGGATGAGGACGAGGAACTGCCACAGGCGGTCGTGATGAGGGCGAGTGCAACAACACCCACCCCCAAAATCGCCAGGCGCTTGCTTCTCATCTCTTTTCCTTCCTGGAGTGTCATTTCTGACGGGTTTGCCTGCCGGGATCCGTGGAGGACGCGGGATACTCCGCATCCAGTTCGCCCATGTAGGACTGACGCAGCCGCTCGCGATCGGCGAGCAGCTCAGCGGCCGAGCCCTCCATGACGAGTCGGCCGTGACTTAATACATATGCGCGGTCAGCGACGCTCAACGCGAGCGTGACGTGCTGCTCGACGAACAGCACCGATGAACCGAGCTCTTGCGCGACGTGACGTAGAACGGGCAGAAGTCGTTCAACGATGACTGGCGCCAAGCCCATGCTCATCTCGTCAACGATCAGCAAGCGCGGGCGCGACATGAGGCCGCGACCGACTGCGAGCATCTGCTGCTCGCCGCCGGAGAGCAGCCCGGCCTTCCGGTCGAGGCACTTAGCCAGCTCCGGCAACAACTCGAGCAGTTCTTCCTCGCTCGTGCCGTTCTTCGCCTTCGCCAACTTGAGGTGCTCGCGGGTAGTCAGACCGAAGAAGAGTGCTCGGCTCTCGGGCACGAGCGAGACGCCGCGGCGACTCAGCATGTGCGCGGGTACACCCACCGTGCTGACCCCGTCGACTTCGATGTCACCTGCGATGGGTGCGAGCAACCCGGCGATGGTCATGACCGTCGTCGTCTTGCCGGCTCCGTTGGCACCGAGCAGTGCAACGACCTCACCCGGCGCGACCTCCAGGCTCACCTCACGCACGACGGGTGTGCCGAAGTAGCCCGCGGACAGGTCCGTCAAGCGCAGGGTTGGCTCGGACTTCAACGCGGTCGCGGTGCCGCGCGCTGCACTGTCGTCGCCACGCGCTTCGAGGTCACTCACGCGACGCCTCCGCGCCTGAGCTGCCGAGGTAAGCATCGACGACGGCTTGGTCGTTGCGGATCGCCTCGGGTGCGCCGGTTGCGATTACGCGGCCGAAGTCGAGGACGTAGACGTTGTCGCACACGCCGAGCACGAGACCCATGTCGTGGTCGACTAGTAGGACGCTTACGCCCGCCTTGGGTAGTTGGCGCAGTCGTTCGCCGAAGTTCAGAGACTCGTCAGTGTCGAGTCCGGCGGCCGGTTCGTCGAGCAGTACCAGCCGTGGACGTTGGGCCAGCGCGCGACCGACTGAGACCAGTTTGCGTTGCCCATGAGAGAGGTCGGTCGGCATCGCGGTCGCGAGGCCTGCGATGTCGAGCAGCTCCAATGCCCACTCGACGGCTTCGGCACCGCGATTGTGATGGGGAAGGAAGATGTCCCTGAACGGCTGCCAGAAATTAACCGGCTCCGCGCCAACGAGGAGGTTCTCCTCGACTGTCAGGTCATCGAAAAGCTCAACGGACTGAAAGGTGCGCACCAGACCGCGACGCGCACGACGGTCGGCCTTGATGCCAGTGACGTCTTCACCGTCGAAGGTGACCGTGCCTGAGGTTGCGGGGTGGTAGCCGGTGAGAGCGTCGATCATCGATGTCTTGCCGGCACCGTTCGGTCCGATCAGACCCGCGATCTCGCCTTCTTTGACGTGCAACGTCGCGTCGTCCACTGCGACGACGCCGCCGTAGGTGACGCGCAACGCATCGACATCGAGCAGGCTCATCGAGCGACCTCGGCGTCGCGCTCGACGTCGCGCTCGGCCTCGCGCAGGGCAACAAGCCGCCCGTGCATGCCGCAGATCACGTCGTTGGTCTGGTGCAGCTCGATCGGGTGCGGGAACAGCGGTCCACCGCTGAGCCACGCAACGTTGATCGGGCCCGATCGCGCCCTGTTGATTAGGGTGCAGCCGATCCTGGCAAGGCGCGCGCTCTCGGCATCGACGTCGTCAACGATCCAGGAGACATGGCTGACTGCGCCGTTGGCGAGTCCACCGGTTTGCACGCCATATGCAGCGGCTAGCCGCTCGTCGATCGCGTTGACTTGGCCTAGCTCGACCACGATCGAACCCCACGCGGCGAATGCCGCAGAGTGATCGAAGGTGATGCCGGACTCGACCGTGTCTCCATCGACGAAGTCGAAGAGATCGAATGGCACATGCTCGATGACGTTGAACGGCCCCACCCCGAGGTCCTCGCGCCACGTGCTCATCGCAGCCTCTAGGTCATCGACCCAGTAGCCCACGTGATGCAGCGCAGCGAGATTCGTCACCGGATGTCAGGCCTCGACCGATGCGTCGCCATCGTGGGGCTGCGCAGCGCCACCCCGGTCTTGCAGTGCACCGCCGCCGAAATTGGCGTCGTGCTCGAACGTCATCCGCATGAACGGGTAGACGTAGTTGCGCATGTCCGCCTCGTAGTCGCCGATGGCGGTGTTCAGGTCCTTATCGCCTGACGCGGCGAGGTCCAGCTGGTCGAGCAGCCTCGCGGAGTCACGCAGCGCGAGATTCGCACCCATTCCGAGCGTGGGAAGCATCGCGTGCATCGCGTCGCCGATGAGCGTCACCCGACTCGTTGGCCACTCTTCGATCGGAATGAGGAAGCCGAACGGGATCATGAACATCGAGTCGAGGTCGACTCCGCTGATGATTGCTCGTGCGGCCGGGTGCCAGCCCTCGTGCGCGCGCAACATCGAGTCTCGCAGCATCGCGGCGGTGTCGGAGGTCCACTCGGAGTTCGGCGGGACCACGGTGTCGGGCGCGGTAGACGCGCTCATCATGATGTAGTCCTGCACCCGCTCGACCTTGACGTCGGGCGCGATGGCGGCCGCTGCTTCGTCCGCGTACTGCCGTGGACGGTAGATGCCGATGAGCAGGCGCGAGCCCTTGCGGTCGGCGGCGATGATGACGCCATCGTTGAGCCGATCGGGAAGCAACGCCTCCAGCTCGGGCGTGAGAGGCGTGCGGCCGAAGACGCCGATGCCCTCCACGCCGGTGTCGACGACGACTGCGTCCGGAATCTTCTTCCGACGCACGGCGGAACGGATGCCGTCCGCACCAACGAGGACGTCTCCGGTGAACGTGCGACCGTCAGAGAGTGTGACGGTGACCGAGTCGGCATGCTCCTCGTAGTCCACGACCTCGGCGTTGCTCTGCAACGAGTCACCCAGACGGGCACGCAGGATGGCGCGCAGGGTGCGACGGTGCACGCCGGTGTGCGGGGGGTCGCTCGTCTCTGGCGGGCCGAGGTGCGGCTGCGAACTGAGCTGGTTCATCTGGTCGTCGAGAACGATCGACAAGCGGTCCTTGTACGTGATGCGCGAGGTCTGCACGTAGAGCTCGTAGAGGTCCTCAGGCAGACAGCGACGCAGTGACTCGCCGCCGTCCGGGTTCATGTGCAGGTAGTAGCCGATCTTGCGGGTGTCGTCCGGGTCGCGCTCAAAGACCGTGCACGTGTGTCCGTCCTTGATCAGCCCTTGAGCCAACGCGAGGCCGCTTAGACCCCCACCAGCGATGAGAACGTGCACCGAGAACCCCTCCCGAGCCACTTTCATTCAGCGAAAGTCGTTTTCTGGTGGTGAGGTTACGACGCGGTTAAGGGCGCTGTCCAGACCTGGGGCCGTGTCCGAGCGGACCGTGACCTGCTCGTGACCTCACCACGAAACGCAGGTGAAAGGAGTGCTCACGGCGTGGAGGGCGAGCCTGTGAACGTCTGCCGGATCTGGCCCACCTGCTCAAGCTGGCTCACCAGTGTCTGACCCGGCTGCAGGAAGCGTGGCGGGTCCATTCGGTTCCCGACGCCAGCAGGCGTGCCGGTGAAGATCAGGTCACCCGGGAGGAGCGCGCAGATGGTCGAGATCCGGGCAACCAGCTCATCGATGGCGAAGATCATCTCGCCCGTCCGGCCACTCTGGAGCGGTTCGCCGTCGAGAAATGAGGCGAAGCCGATGTCGTTTCGGTCGGCGAACTCATCGGGTGTCACGACGACCGGCCCGATCGGGCCGAAGCCCGCAAACGACTTGCCCAGCGAGAACTGAGCTGGTCTGCCGGTCAGTTGGATCACCCGCTCGGACAGATCCTGACCGCAGGTGAGGCCGGCCAAGGCGTCCCATGCGTGCCCGCGCGCGATGTCGCGCCCACCTGCGCCCACCACGGCGACGACTTCGATCTCCCAGTCGACGTGACCCGGCGGCAGTTCGACGCTCACATCAGGTCCGGTGATGCAGGTCGGAAACTTCGTGAAGACGAGCGGTTCGGTCGGAGCTACGTAACCCGCTTCGGCCGCGTGCGGCGCGTAGTTCAACGCGATCGCGAACACCTGACGCGGGTTGGGAACTGGCGGTCCCAGCCGGCTCTCGTCGAGCTCTTGCGCGCGCGTCCAGTCGACGGCCGCGGCGAACTCGCGAACCTCGTTGAAGCGCGCGAGTGCGTCGATCGGGTCCGAAGGCAAGCGACCATCCGACGCGTCCGACAGATCGATGCACTTCTGGTCGCTGACGATGATCGCGCGACCGTCGATGGTTCCAAAGCGCATGCGTCCCTCAGCTCGTTGAGACGGTCAGGATGTCGTGGAGTACAAGTCCGTCGTGTACGGCGGGGTGTCGTGCGCTGCGCTCCACGGCACGACGTGGTTGCGCAGGATGCCGACACCTTCGATCTCGGCCTCGATCTGATCGCCCGGCTGCAGGTAGAAGTCGAACGGGTTGGGCTGCACCGCGGCCACACCGGAGATGGTGCCGGTGGTGATGAGGTCGCCGGCCGAATAACCCTGCGCCGAGTGGTAGGCGACCAAGTGCGGGATCGAGATGAGCATCTTCGAGGTGTTGCCGGTCTGCCGGACATCGCCGTTGACGCGCAACTCCATCGGCATGGACTGCGGGTCGGCGATCTCGTCCTTCGTCACGATGTAGGGCCCGATCGGACAGAACGTATCGATCGCCTTAGAGAACGAGAACACGCCGGACTGCATCTCGCGACGCTGGATGTCGCGCGCGGTGATGTCGTTGAAGACGGTGTAGCCAGCGATGTAGTCCTCGGCCTCGTCCGGTCCGAAGAACTTGCCGCTCTTGCCGATTACGATCGCGAGCTCAAGCTCGTAGTCGAGCTCTTTCGTGAGGCCTTCCGGATACACGATCGCATCGTCGGGTCCGATGATGGCGTCGACGTTTTGAAAGAAGACGATGCCCTTGTGCACGGGGTGCGACCAGTCGACGTTCTGCAGCTCCTCGTGATGGTCGGAGAAGTTCCCGGCCGTGTGAAAGAACTTCTTGGGGTGGATCGGCGCGCGCAGCTTGGCGTCTGCGGCTGCGACTCGTTGACCGGTCTCGCCCACATTGCCGCCGCGCTCGAAGTATTCGCGGGTCGAGGCCACATCGAGCTCGATGATCTCGTCACCTTCCAGGCGACCGACTCGACCCTCGTCAAAGGTGACCAGCTTCATCGATTACACCGCTTCCTTCGTGTCGTTGTCCGGTTCGACGTCGGCCGGCGCACTCACCCGGAACACCCGCATTTGCAGGGCCAAAGTCGCGTAATAGCCAACCAACGTGAGCAGTTCGAAGAGTCCGTCAAGGCCGTGTGCTGCAACGGCATCGCCGTATAGAGCGTCATCGAGATCGTTGGTGGCGGTGAGCGCGCTAATGACCCGAAGAACGCGCGCCTCGTCTTCGTTGAACGCGTCAAAGCGATCGGTCTTGATCGCGTCGAGTTGTTCTTCGGTGATGCCTAGCGAACGCGCGACCGCTTCGTGCGCGTACCACTCGAAAACAGAGTCCCACTCGTGCGCGACCCGCAGGATCGCGATCTCACGCGCTCGCCCACTTAGACCTGTGCGATAACGAACCGCCGCACCAACCTCTTGCAGCGCAGCGCCGACGCCCGGTTGGAGCAGGAACGCATTGAACGGTCCTTCGAGGCGACCCTCGTCGTCGGTGAGCCGGAACAGTTGCGGCCCTTGTGCGCGCGGACCGGAAGCGATCGCGTCGTAGAGCACCCGCTGCTCGGCGTCGAGGTCATTCGGGTGGAACTTGGGCAAGCGCGTACCACTCATGCAGCACCCGCGCTGTTTGTCGAGAGCAGTTCCGAGATCCGCCCACACGTGTCGATGACCACCGGCTTTAGTTCGCGCACGATGCGCGCGGTGGACCAGTCGCGTGCAAGGACTGCGAGGTTGACGCCCGCAACGACGCGACCGCTCGGATCGCGCAATGGACCGGCCACCGAACGCAAGCCGTGGGCTAGTTCCTCGTCCTGCATCGCCCAACCTTGCACGCGGATCGCGGCCAGCTCGTCCTCGAGCTCGGCCATCGAGACCTTGGCGTTCGGGCCGTGATTGGTAGCGAACGAGGACTCGCTAATGCGTGATTCGAGGTCCTCGGGGTCGAGGTAGGCGAGCAGCAATTTGCCGATCGAGGTGTGAACTGCGGGCAGGGTCGAACCGACCTGGATGTTGGCCGTCACGAGGTCTGCGTTGCGCAGCCGCACGAGGTACAGGACGCGGTCGCCGGTGAGCACCGCAAGGTTGACCGTCTCACCCGTTTGTTGTGAAAGCTCTTGCAGGATCGGTGCCGCTATGTCGGCGAGGTCGAGGCTGCGAAGGGCGGCGGTACCGAGGGTGAGAGTGCGGACCCCTGGGCGGTAATCGCCGTTGGGCAGTCGGTCGAGGTATCCCTCGGATGAGAGTGTCATGACGACGCGGTACACCGTGGGCATCGGCAGCCCGGCTTCGGCGGCGAGGTCGGTGATCCGCCACACCGGTCGTTGCTCGTCGAACAGCGAGAGGATGCGCAATCCCTTGGCCAGCGCTTCAACCCGGTATTCGGGGCGGTCGGTGGCTGCCTCGGTGCGGTCGCTCGCCGACGTGCTCTTGGCTGAGTTGCGCGGCATCTGCGCCCCTTCCTCGACGGTCTGCAACGCTTCGGGGTACCCGGTTTCGACCCGCGCTGCTGAGTCTGGACAGCCTCGCGAACCGTGGGATACCTTGCTCCAAGCGAACCGAAAGCGACTTTCGTGATGCGAAAACTATAGCCGAAAAGGTAGGTCCGCCCTATGCCGGGATGGCTAGCCCTCGAAGGTCGACCGACCCTCGTGATCGGAGCCGGCGGCCTCGGAGGCGCGTCCGCGGCGAGTCTGGCCGCACAGGGTGCCCGGCTCGCCCTGGTCGACCACCACGAGGAAAACCTTGCACGGGTCGCCGCGACGGTGAAGGAGGCTGGCGGGGAGGTTCAGACCTTCGTTGCCGATGTGCGCACGGCGGAGGCCTGTCGGGCAGCCGTCGCGGAGGCCACCGAACTGATCGGAATTCCACAGGTCTTCCTGCACGCAGTGGGTCGCAACGTGCGCGAGCCCGTCCTTGAACTAAGCGACGACGATTGGGCCAGCACGCTCACGTTGAATCTGTCCTCGGCGTACTGGCTCGGCCAGGCGGTCGGGCGCCTCATGGTCGATGCGAAGTATGGACGAATGGTGTTTGTGTCCTCGGTGTCAGGTCTTTTGGCGCATGCGAACCACGCGCCCTACGCCGCCACCAAGGGTGGAATGAACCAGATGCTCCGCGTGATGGCACGCGAGTGGGCGCCCTGTGGGGTGACCGTAAACGCGGTAGCGCCCGGCTATATCGAGACCGACCTCACCAAGGCGTACCTGGACACGGGCAACAACCGCGAGAGCCTGGAGTCGCTCGTGCCCGCCGATCGACTGGGTCGCCCCAGTGAGGTCGCCGACGCGGTCACGTTCCTGGCCTCCGACCGCGCTGGCTTCATCACCGGGCAGATCCTGTACGTCGACGGGGGTCGTGTGCTGGTTTAGTCGTTGCACAGCCTCAGATTCGTTGCTCAGCTTCATCGAAAGGACAGCGCCGTGACCCTGCCCCCCGTTGCCATGCCTCGTCGCTTTGAAGGTCGCTCGGTCGTCGTTACTGGTGCGGGAACCGGCTTCGGTGCCGCAATCGCCCGCCGTGCCGCGCAGGAGGGGGCGCGCACGGTTGGCGTGCACTACCGAAGTTCCGCGGACGGCGCGAAGCGCACCGCGGACGTGGTGGCGGCCGAGGGTGCGACTCCTGTGCTGCTGCAGGCCGACATCATCAGCTGGGATGAGATCAAGTCGATGGCTGATCTGGCGTTCGCTGAGATGGGTCAGGTCGACGTGCTGATCAATAACGTTGGTGACGTGGCGCGCGAACAGATGTCATGGCGCGACATCACCGAGGAGTCGATCGATCACATCCTTGCCGTAGACGTGAAGGGAACGATGCTGTGCGTGCACGAGTTCGGTGGCCGCATGCTCGAGCAAGGGCACGGGAGCATCGTCAACATCGGCTCGACCGTGATTGTCCGCGGCAGTGCGCGCGCGCCCCAGTACGCGGCCGCAAAGTACGGATTGCTCGGCCTAACGAAGTCCTATGCGCACGCATTCGCGCCGACGGTTCGGGTCAACGTATTCGCACCCGGCTTCATCGAGACTGAGGCGACCCTTGGCCGCAAGGACTGGCAGTCCGGGCGCGGCGATCAGCTGCGGTCCATGACACCGATGGGTCGGATCCCCGGGCCCGACGAGCTTGCGGGGACCGCACTGTTCCTCGCCACCGACGATGCGCAGCACATGACAGGCGGCTACATGGTTGCTGACGGCGGCTACAACATGGTGGGCGCGTGAGCGGGTCGACTCATCCGGTCGACCTGCCGCTCGCGCAAGCACGCGAGCTGGTGCAACGTGCGGTCGACAAGGCCGAGCAGCTCGGCCTGCGCGGTGGCGTGGCGGTCGTCGGCGCGTCAGGCGCGCTGATCACCGCATCGCGCCTAGACCGCGGCGGAGCTGGCGGCATGGGTCGGGCCGCATCCAAGGCATGGATCGCTGCGACCCAACAAGTGCCGAGTACCGAGCACCTGCACCGGATGACCACGTTGCCCGCGCCGATTTCCACCGGCTTCGTGACGGTGTCTCCGCAGGCTCGTTTCCCCGGTGCTGGCGGAATGCCGATCCTCGACGGGGACGGGGTCATCGTCGGCGGCATTGCTGCGTCGGGCTCGACGGTCAGCCCGTTCTTGCCGTCTGGCGTTGCGCCCGAGGTCGTCAGTGCCGAGGGCGAACCGGCGAACCCCGAAGACCTGCTCGATCGCGTACGCCATGGACACGCCTTATGTCGGCCAGCATGGCGATGACCGGGCTCGGTGGGTGGAGCGCTTCGGAGATCTGGTGGTCTCGCCGGCCGAGAGCCTCGGCATGAAGCCCGCTCCGGCAGCATCGAAGCAGTACGAACTCGCGTGGGCGCGTGCCTTGTGCGATCGCGTGATTGAGGCCGCTGGTGGTCGCGGACTGCTCGTGTCGGTTGCTGTCGTTGATCCCAGCGGCGACCCGATCCAGCAGGACCGGATCGACGGCGGACTCGCCGGGGGAGTAGACGTGGCCGTGGCGACGGCTGCAGCAGCCGCGCGCTTCGGGATGCCGAGCGGTGGACTGATCACCGCCTTCGGCGCGGCGGCCCAATCGCTCGGCTCGCTCGATCCCACTCCGATCCTCGCTGCTCCTGGCGGTGTGCCACTCGTTGAGGACGGTCGTGTCGTCGGCGCCATCGGAGTCGGTGGGGCCGACCCGGTGCTCTGCGCCGAGTACGCACACTCGGTGGCGGACTGATGGCTGCGCGGGTAGCGGTCGTCGGCTGCGGCGCGATCGGCAGCCTGTATGCCGCGCACATCGCGCGGGTGCCAGGAGTCGAGGTCTGGGCGGTCGACCCGTGGAAGGCGCACGTTGATGCGATGAATCAGGACGGTCTGCGCGTGACGGGCCTCGCGGATTTTGTTGTTGAGGTGCAGGCGACGACCGATGGGTCGCAGGTGCCGCCCTGCGATTTCGGGCTGGTGGCCACCAAGTCGTTGCACACACACGTCGCGATGGGCTCAGTGCAGCCCGCGCTCGCCGACGCGGCGGTCGTGAGTCTGCAAAACGGAGTCGGCAACGAAGACGTCATTTCACAGACTGTGCCGCGCGTCATCCGCGGCAGCATCGTCACTGCGGGCGCGGTCGTCGAGCCAGGCGTCGTTCGATACGACGCTCCTGGCGACTCGTACTTCGGCCCGTTCGAACCCTCGCCCGCATCAATGGACGAGGTCGAACGAATCGCTTCGTTGCTCACCGAAGGCGGTCTCAATACCCATGCGATGACAGACGCACGCGGGCCACAGTGGACGAAGGTCGTCTTCAACTCGGCAACCAGCCCGGTAGCTGCGCTCACGTGTCTAACGGTCGGTCAGGTCTGCACCGATGACGGGTTGCGCCGCATCGTCGATGCGCTCACTGACGAGGCGATGGTCGTGTGTGCCGCAGCGGGTATCGCCTTGACTCGCCCGGTGTCAGAGGCAATCGAGGAAGCGATTAGCGAAGCGTTCGGGCACAAACCGAGCATGTTGCAGGACGTGCTCGCACACCGCGAGACCGAGATCGACGTGCTCAACGGAGGCATTGCGCGGGAAGGTCGACGAGTCGGTGTCGCGACACCGCTGCACGACGTCATGGTCGCGCTGGTCAAAGGTCTCGAGTCGTCCTGGAAGTTGTCAGCCGACGGCCAGTAGTGAGTGCGTGGAGTAGCGCGTGATCGGAGTTGCTTGTGAGCGCTGACTACGACGTCGTGGTCGTTGGATACGGCCCTGCCGGGGCGTCGACTGCGATCTCGGCACACGACGCCGGTGCGCGGGTGCTTGTCCTCGAGGCCGGCCCGGCTGGCGGCGGTAACGCGGTTCACAGTGGCGGCTTCCTTTTCGACCTGCCCCGCGACTTGCTGGTCGATCACATCTCGGCGTTGTCCTTCGGGCGCACGCCGCCCGACATCATCGAGACCTACGCCGACGGCATCGTTGAGATGTGGGGCTGGCTACGTGGGCTCGGCGCCGACATCGTTGAGCCGCAAATGCCGCCCGGCCGGTTTCCCGCATCCTTCCCGAACTGGCCGAACTTCCCCGACGCAGACGAGATCACGTTGCGCATCGTCGCCAACGGTGAAGGTCGACGCGGCCAGGCGTTGTGGGACGTGCTGCGCGCTGCGGTCGAGTCTCGCGACATCGAAGTCCGGGTAGATGCACCGGTTGATCGTTTGGTCGTCGAAGACGGCAACGTGGTCGGGGTATTGCTGGCCGATGGTTCGCAGGTGCGTGCGGCGTCGGTGGTCTTGGCGTGCGGCGGCTTCGAGTGCAACCGCGATCTCGTTGAGTCGTACTTACCGCTCGGGCCAGCCGATGCGATCGGCAATCGGTACAACTTCGGCACCGGTCTCACGGCGGCCGCACAGGTTGATGCCGCGCTCTGGCACATGTATGGCTTCTTCGGCTGGTTCTCGGTGCGCGTGCCCGAGTTCGAGTCGCCGTTCGCGATGGACTTCTTCGGACCTGGCTATATATATGTAGGCGCGGACGGCAGACGGTTCGCCGATGAGACTGGCTACGAGGTGCACGACCGTCTGCGCGCGCTGACGAACTACATGCCGCGCAATCCAAATCGTCCCGGCCTGCCGACTTGGGTGGTCTTTGACGAGTCGGTGCGGTTGGCGGGTCCGTTGAATGGCCTGCTCGGCACGCCCAACGACTATGTCTGGAGCGTCGACAACTCGGCCGAGGTCGAACGCGGCTGGATCAAGTCGGGCGCGTCCACGCGCGATCTCGCTGCTGCGACCGGTCTTGACGAGTCGACACTGACGGCGACGCTCGAGCGCTACAACGCCTTCGCGACCGAAGGCCGCGACAAGGATTTCGATCGTGAGACGGAAACTCTGGTGCCGCTTGATCTGTCCAAGCTCTACGCGGTGCAGACCTGGCCGGGGCTCGCGGGAACGAGCGGCGGTCCGCGGCACGACACGCGTGCGCAAGTGCTGCGCAGGGATGGGTCGGTGGTGCCTGGGCTGTACGCGGCCGGCGGGGTGTCGATGGTGTGGGGCTATCTGATCGAGCACGGCGGCGGTCTTAGCAACTCGATGGTGTTCGGGCGCATCGCCGGTCGCGAGGCGGCCTCGGCCACGTCCTCTTAGTCGCCCGTTTCCGGCCGACCGGTCCACAGCCCTTTTCGAGTCCATCGGCCCCGTCCATGGGGCCGCCGCGTTCGGCATCCCGGACGGGCCTTGTGTTGGGAGACGTACAAAATTCAAGGGTCCGATGAGAAATCAGGCGAACCAAAAGTTCATTGTTCCCTTGAATTTTGTACGTCTCGCGCAACGGACCGCCGCTGGTGACTGACGCAACACCGCCGCGGACTGACGCGCCACCGCTGGTGATGGGCATTACCGAGGGCGCGATCCGCGGGGGCGATGGAAAGCCGCCCACATCATGATCGGCCCCCACTCGCGAGGGGCCGTGACCAAGCGTGCGCTAGGGCCGGATGATCCAGTCCTTGCCGACGGCAGCGAACTCGGACGAGCGCGTATCAATCTCGTCCTGCTGCCCACGATGTGCGGCAGCCGTTTCCTGGATCTCGACCCCGTGGGCCCGCTTCTCGTGCATGGAGATGACCGATGTGGACAGATCGGTCCAGATGATCGACCCGTCGGTGGCGAGCGTGCCACGCGCGCCGCAGGTCGCGCATGCGACATCGCGTCCGTGCACATCGATGACGTTGAGATGACACATCGGGCATAGTCCTGGCGAGCCGAGGTACTCGGCGTCATCGAAGGACTTGCCGAGCTGACTGGCGACGTTGTGGCCGAGTTGCTCAGCCCGCGCGAGGGCATCGGGAGATAGAACGATGGACCGCGGAGTGCCGGCACCTTCGAACTGCACTTGATCGACGACTGCGATGTGCATCGAGAACGTGGTCGTGTGCATCATCGGCAATGTCAGCGTCTTCCATTGCGGAGTGAGCGAGCCACCGACCGCGAGGAACCCAGCGACTCGCGGCTTGAGGACTCGTTCGTCGACGCGAAACGGAACCATCGGCTCCTGCCCGGCTGCCCGCATGGCAAGCAGGCCTTCGATGATCGCGGCGTCAGCGTTCGGGCCGAGCAGTTGATCGCCGAGCAACTTCAGTCGTGCGGCCACCGTGCGGGTGATGATGGGCGAGCTGACGATGAGCCCGTCGCAATCGACGAGGTGCTCCCACAGCCACCAGATGTCGTCGGGTTCGGCTGCTTCCACGGAGCCGCTCGGAATGTGCAGATCAGAGAGCCGCACCATCTCGATCGTTGCGCCGTCGGACTCAGCCGCGCGCAAGGCGGACTTGAGCAAGATCTCCGCGCTGCCGTCGGGCTGGCCGCAACCGAGCCCCAGAATGCGCCCGGAAGCAGCGGCGGAGGACTCGGTCATGTCTGCTCCTTCATGCGGCTGGCGAGTAGTGGCTGTCGACGGACGATTTAGAGCGTCGTGGCTGATCCGCGGGTGAGTCGCGTGACCACGCCCTCGGGGGAGAAGGCTGCGAGCATTCCGCAGTATTTGTCGGCCTCTTCGCCGGTGGCGCCGGCTTCATGAATCGGCACGGCCACCCGGGGCCGAGTCGTGTGCACGTAGTCGATCGACTCCGACATCTTGAGCCAGGGTGCATCAATCGCCACGGCAAGGACGTCCACGTCTTGGTCGACACGGACGAACGAGTCGCCCGGGTGCAAGAGCGCGCCGTCGTCAATGAGGTAGCCAACGTTGGTGCAGCCGGGGATGTCCTTATATACGGCGGCGTGCAGATCACCGACGACGTCGACCGCGGAGCCAGCGATCGACAACCGATCACCGGAGCGCGCAATCGTGTGCGTGGGCAGACCGGCGATTGCCGTCACCGTGTCGGAGTCCACATACAAGGTCGCGTTGGGATTCGCGGAGAGCAACGAAGTCAGTCCGGTCACGTCGATGTGATCGGGATGCTGATGAGTGACGAGCACCGCGTCGAGATCGCGCACGTCGGCGAAGGATGAATCCATGCCCGGGTCGATCAGCAGGCGCGCTGTTTCGGTTTCGACCAGCAGGCACGCATGTCCGAGGTGGGTCAGCTGCATCGGGTCTCCCGGGGTCGTTCGGGCCTTGCGGCCATGCTTTCACTCTGAGAGAGTAACTTCCACTCACCGAAGGAAAATCTATCGGGTCGAGCGCTCTGGAGGCATTACCGATGCAGTCAGTGCCCATGGAAGCGTGGCCAAGGGGGCGGCTGGCCGGCAAGCGCGTCCTCGTCACCGGGACCGGCGGAGGCATCGGGCGGGCGACCGCCCTGACCTGCGCCGCCGAGGGTGCTCACGTCGTTGGCTGCGATCTGCACGCGGACACATCGACCGAGACCGTTGAGTTAGTGCGCGCGGCAGGCGGCCGCATGGACGCCATCGCACCCGTGGATCTCGCGTCTGCGGACGGGGCCGAGGCTTGGGTCGACGCCGCGGCCGACATCGTCGGCGGCGTTGACGTGCTGGTGAACAACGCATCGGCCATTCGTTTCGGCGCGATCGACGAGCTCTCGCCGAAGGACTGGTCGTTCACGATTCGCAACGAGCTCGACATCGTCTACTACGTGACCCGCGCGGCGTGGCGGCATCTGAAGTTGGCTGGTGGCGGATCGATCGTCAACCTCGCCTCGCTGGCCGCGTCGCGGGGCGCGTTCTTCATGCCGCAGAACGCGCACGGGGCGGCGAAGGGTGGAGTGCTCGCACTTACTTATCAACTCGTGATCGAGGGTGGTCCGCTCGGGATCAGGGTTAACGCAGTCAGTCCGGGGATGACCGAGACGCCCGAGACGTCGCGCTTCCTGTTCGAGCCGGACGGACCGGCCGACGACATCCGTGCGCGAGTGCCTCTCGGTCGTTGGGGCCAGCCAGAAGACGTCGCCAACACGATCCTCTTCTTGGCATCCGATGAAGCACGGCATGTGAGTGGCGCGAACATCCCGGTCGACGGGGGATCGGCGGTCGTGGGGTGAGCGCACCTACTGTAGAGTCCTTCGACGGACGGCTCGTCCTACGCGGCGATGAGGATTACGAGGATGCGCGGGTCGGACGAATCTTCAACGCGCGCAGACCTGACCGTTATCCCGCAGCCGTACTCATGGCACGCGACGACGATGACGTCATCAACGGTGTGAAGTTCGCGGCCGAGCGCGGCTGGGCGGTTAGCGTTCGATCGGGAGGCCACTCATGGGCCGCCTGGAGTCTGCACGACGATGCACTGCTCATCGACCTCGGCGAACTACGCGACATCACTTACGACGAGAGACCGGCATCGCAGGTGCGCGTCCCGCGGTCAAGGGCGGCCTGGAGTTCGCGCCCTTTCTGGCCGAGCGCGGTCGCGCGTTTCCTGGCGGGCACTGCGCTTCAGTCGGTCTTGGCGGCTTCTTGCTCCAGGGCGGTCAGGGTTGGGACAGTCGCCATCGCGGCTGGGCCTGCCAAAGCGTCATCGGTCTCGATGTGGTGACTGCTGACGGTGATCTCATCCACGTTGATGACAATGAGAACTCCGATCTGCTGTGGGCCGCACGCGGTGCGGGTCCTGGGTTTCCTGGCGTTATCACGCGCTTTTACCTGCAGACCTACGAACAGTCGCCCGCGATGTGGCAGGACACCTGGACGTTCGCGCTTGCGGACACGGCTGATCTGCTCAGCTGGATGCACGACTTGTTGCCGCAGATTGATGACCGCGTTGAACCGGTCATTGCCGCGACTCGACTGCCCGATGTACCGCTGTATGACGGTGTCGCCCGGCCCGATGAGGCGGTTCTACTTCTGCACACGACTGTCATGGCCGACAGTGATGAGGAAGTACTGGAGCTGCTCGCCCCCTTTGACGCTGGCCCGCTCGTCGGTCGCGAGCTTGGCCATGTGCGCGGTCGCACGACCGTACTGGAAGAGAACGAAGCGCAGCGGCGCAGAACCCCGAAGACCATCGTTATGCCGTCGACTGCACCTGGACTGACGCGACCGCGGACGAACTCGCGCCACTGCTTCACCAGTTGTGGAGCGAATTCGAGACTGAGCACTCGTTCGCGATCTGGTACGGCTGGGCACCTCCGCGCGATCGCCCGGACATGGCGTTCTCGATCGAGGCCAATGTCTACCTCGCCGCATACGTGATCTATACCGACCCGGCCGACGACGAGCGTTATCGCACCTGGGTGCACACGCGGATGGGCGAGATCGCTACCCACGGCCGCGGCGTCTACATCGGCGACACCGACTTCACTCGTCGACAGGATCAGTTCGTCTCGGATGAATCGTTTGCTCGTCTCAACGAGATCCGAGCTGCGCGCGATCCGCATGGCAGATTCGTCAACTACCTGAGCGCAGACCGCGAAAGGCTCAACGTGCATGGCTGACTCGGGCGACTCGATTAGTCAGCTCGACTCGACCATGTAGGGATCGGTGTCGGCGACTTGGGCGGCATGGCCGACTGGTACTGCACCGCGTTCGGCATGAACCGCGAACTTGAGCTACGGGTCGAACCGCTCGAGCTCGACATCGTCATGCTGATCCACCCGGCGCTTGGGTATCGCGTCGAACTGCTGCGTCGGCCGACGACGGCTGCAGGGGATAAGCCCGCGGATCCGGGTGTCGCGGCGTCGCGCGAGGGCTACGGCCACATGGCCTTCGATGTAGGCGATCTCGATGCTGACCACGAGCGGCTGCTTTCGTTCGGGGCAGATCGGTGGTCTCGCCTGCGGCCTTCGCCGGAAGCAGGGGTGCGGATGGCGTTCATGACTGATCCGGAAGGCAATCTCGTTGAGTTACTGCAACGAAACACCGCGACGACCGACTCGACGAGCGCATGAGCGAGCCACAGCTGAGCGAATCCGCGCTGCTACAGCGGAGGCTATGGAGCAGCGATCCGGAGGGATGGGCCGAATTCGCCGAAGGCCACAACCGACCGCTGTTCGAGGCTGTGCTCGATGCGGCGCATGTCGCTCTCGGCACCCGTCCTCGATGTCGGTTGTGGCGCCGGGATGACGCTCCAGCTGGCCGCGGGCGCGATGCGGTGGTCGCGGGGCTCGATGTGAGTGAAGGCTTGCTTGCGATTGCACGTCGCCGACTGCCGGATGCTGATCTGCGGGTGGGCGAGATCGACGTGCTGCCTTTCGACGATGCGGCTTTCGACGCCGTGTCGGTGTCAACGCGTTTCAGTTCGCTGCCGACCCGGTCCAGGCGTTTCGCGAGGCTGCGCGAGTCACTCGAGTCCGGCGGCCGAGTGGTCGCAAGCACCTTCGCGGCCCCCGAGTTGTCCGAGTCGACCGCGGTGCACGTGGAGATGTCGAAGCTGAGTCCGCCGGCGCGCGAAGAGGAGCACGCGCCCTATTCGTTGTCCGAAGGGGACAACCTTGAGCAGGCGATGTCCGAGCGGGGCTGAGCATCGAGGGCGGGGAACAGGTGCGGTGCGACTGGGACTACGCATCGATGTCTGATGCGGTGCGCGGGCTGCTGGCCTCGGCCGGTGGTGCTCGGGCGGTCGAGGACGCTGGGTCGCTCGGGTACGCGAGACGTTGAACCGGGCCTTGGGTCAATTCCAGCAGGCCGATGGCAGGGTCGTCATGCACAACACGTTCCGTTGGGTCGCTGCCCATCGGTAGTGCGACCTAGTTGGCCTTCACGGGCTTAGTCGCGCGACACGTTCCCTCGGGGGCGCCGTGGCGGCGACCCCGACTCCGAACACGTCCCTTGTGCCCGGCGTTGGGTCGTCAAGAGTGCTGTAGCAGCCATTCGTGGACTGCGGGTACGCGGTTGACGGTCAGGGTGACGTGACCGTCGCCTTCTGTGAGGTGGGCATCGACGCCGGGGATGTGCGCGGCGAGCCACTGGCCGTGCTGGAACGGGACGAATCGATCTTCAGCGCCGTGCCACAACTGCACGGGAGTCTGAATGTCGGCAAGGTTGAAGCCCCAGTCGTCCATCTCGGCCACGTTGTCCTCCCACCAGCCCTCGTCACCGGGAGCCAGTCCCGACTGGAAGGCTGCGAGGAGTTCGGTCGCTACCTCAGGGGTCAGCGCGTTGGCATCCGTTGGCGACAGCAGTGAGGCCAGTCCCTGGTGAATCCCCTCCGGTGTCGCCGCGAGTATGTCTTCGCGATCAATCCGGCACTTCTCCCGTGCGGCTTTCGGGTCATCGAGCAGGAGTCGCATGTCATCGACGTTGTCTTGACCCATGCCGGTAAAGAAGTCCAGACCGTCAACGCCGTAAGGGGCAGGGGAACACAGCGATGCTACGGCGCTCACAAGGTCGGGCAGAAGTGCCGCGCACGCCAGCGCGTGGGGACCGCCGCCCGAGACTCCCCACACGGCCAGCCGCTCGATGCCGAAGGCCTGAGCGATGACTCGGACGTCTTGGGTGCAGTCAACGATGCTGCGTCCCGGCTGAGCAGTAGAGCCGCCGTAGCCGGGTCGGTCGTAACTGAGCAGATGCACCCCGCGCTGTTCCGCATCGCGCACCCACGACGACATCATGAGCCGAGAACTCGGAGTTCCGTTATGCACCAGAACGGGTCTACCCGATGGGTCTCCGCCGGACTCGACGCACAGCGTCCGACCGTCTGGCGTCACGACATTCGACGTAGAACTTGTCACTGCGTGCACGCTACGCCCATGCAAAGGCCCTCGTAGTAAGTCTTGTGCCAGGAAATCGTCAGCCCCTGGAATCGCGCCGGAGTTCGGTTCTGCCGCGCGTCGCGAGAGGATGTATCAACGACTTGTGGCGTTACCTGCGCGTGTTCATGTGCAGGATGGCGTAGGGCAGCGCCCATCCGGTGATGCCGGAGATGAGACCAATCGTTGCGACGATCCACAAGACCACGCTGATTGAACCCGTGGTGGCGATCGCACCTACGACGGCTGCAGCGGCCAGCGTCAGTCGAATCAAACGATCAAGCGATCCCACATTTCGGTGTAGGTGCTGACGCATATTCCTTCGCCTCCCGAATGCGAATGGCAGGTCTCGCCGCAGCGCCATTCAAGGGTCCATCGTGCCGGTGAGCACTGGGAAGGGACCTAAGACCTTTACGCCAGCGGCTCGATGTTCTGGTTCAGCCGGAACACGTTGCGCGGGTCGTACTCGGTCTTGATCTCACGCAAGCGTTGCCAGGTTGAGCCGTACGCAGCGTCGCTCGCGTCGTCCTCGTCCATGAAGTTCGCGTACGCGCCGCCCGCAGTCAACGGCTGAATCGCAGCAAACGTCTCGCGCACCCAAGCGATCTCGCGCGCGTTGTCTGCCGGATCGGTCCAACTACCAGGAATGTTGATGAGCCACCCTGCGTCCCGGTGCGGGAAGGCGGTCTCGTCCGGAGCCACGCGCGCAATCGCACCGCCCATCGCGAGGACTTCGATCTGGGTGATCTCTGACCCGACCGAGCGGATGCGTTCGCACAGCACATCGACGAATTCGTCGGTCAGTGTCTTTGCGAACGTCGCCTTGATGTACGACAGGAGACCGTGGCCGAAGATGACATCGCCCATGGTCTGCATCGTCAGGAATGGGATGACGTCCAACGATGATCCCGCCGGGGCGATCTCGTCACGGAGCCGCCCCAACACCTCGAGGCCTTCCTCGGGGTCGCCACTCCACTCGATCAACGAACCGACCCCAGGCACGCCGACGTGGTCCTCGCGCATCCACGGAGCAGGCACGCCCTTGCGCAGGAAACTGGTCCAGAGCAGTTCATCGCGCGAACCCGGATTCATCTCGGCCTGCGCGCGCTCAAACAGCGCGCGCGCATCGTCGAGCGAGTGGCAACTCGCGAGCACTGTCACCTCACCCATCGGGTGCAGGGCAAACTCGAACTCGGTGACGACTCCGAAGTTGCCGCCACCACCACGCAACGCCCAGAAGAGATCGGGATTCTCGTCGGCTGAGGCCACGAGTCGACGCCCATCGGCGGTCACGACGCTTGCCGACAACAGGCTGTCGATCGTCAGCCCATACCTGCGCATCAATCGACCGACACCGCCGCCCAGAGTCAGCCCACCGACGCCGGTGTGCGAGACGACGCCGGCCGGTACGACCAGGCCGTGTGCCTGGGTGCCGCGGTCGACGTCGCCAAGGAGGGCGCCACCGCCGATCCGCGCCACTCGTCGTTGCCGGATCCACTTCAACCGCGTTCAACGGACCGAGGTCGATGACCATCCCGCCATCGACGGTGCTGTGACCGGGGAGGCTGTGCCCACCGCAGCGGACTGCGATCGGCAGATCGTTTGCTTGCGCGTACGCGATTGCGGCGGCGACATCGTCCTCGGACGTACAACGCGCAATAAGCGCTGGCCGCTTGTCATGGAGTGCGTTCCAGATCCGGCGAGCGGAGTCGTAGGTCTCGTCGGTGGGCGCGATGAGATCGCCGGCGAAGCCATCAACCGCAAAGGCTGCGCTCACGCGCGAGCAGCCAGTTGCGCCTCAAGCTCGCCGAGAACGCGGTAGCAGGGGAGCACCGAGTTGATGGACGAATTCGGTTCGCGCCCCTCGCGGATCGCTGCGATGAACTCTCGGTCCTGCAGTTCGATCCCGTTGGTCGAGACATCGACATTCGAGACATCGATCGGCTCCTCGCGGCCGGTGACCAGGTCGTCGTAACGAGCGATGTAGGTGCCGTTGTCGCAGATGTAGCGGAAGAACGTGCCGAGCGGTCCGTCGTTGTTGAACGACAGCGACAGCGTGCAGATCTTGCCGGCCCGTCGTCTGCAGCTGGATCGACATGTCCATCGCGATGCCGAGGTCGGGGTTGATCGGTCCCTCGACCGCGTTGGCGACGACCACGTCCTCGCCGGTCTGATACATGAAGAGGTCAACGGTGTGGGCCGCGTGGTGCCAGAGCAGGTGGTCGGTCCACGAACGCGGTTGGCCGAGTGCATTCATGTTCGTGCGTCGGAAGAAGTAGGTCTGCACGTCCATCTGCTGGATCGCCAGCTCGCCTGCCGTGATCCGTCGATGGATCCACTGGTGCGACGGATTGAAGCGCCGGGTGTGTCCGACCATGCAGACCAGGTCGGTCTCGTCGGCCACCTTCGCGACCTCTTGCGCGTCGGCCCACGCGTCGGCCAACGGGATCTCCACCTGCACGTGCTTGCCAGCGCGCAACGCAGCGATCGTCTGCGACGCGTGCATCTGCGTCGGCGTGCAGAGGATGACCGCGTCGACGTCGTCGCGGGCGAGCACTTCGTCGAGCTCGGTGCCCGCGTGGACGGCTCCGTATTTCGCGGCGACTTCCTGCGCCTGTTCTAGCCGACGGCTGATGACGGACGTGACGTCACGTCATCGATCTCTGCAAGAGCGTCGAGGTGCTTGATGCCGAACGCGCCTGCGCCGGCGACTGCGATGCGAGTCATGCGATTCCGTTCGTATTGATGGACGTCTACTCAGCGGGCTCGAGCACGAGGTGTCCGACGGCGGTGTTGGACGCGGGCACGTGGTAGAAGCGATGGAGCTCGTTGACTCGCGCGCCGAGTGCGCCGCGCATGATCAGCCACATCACGAGCTCGATGCCTTCCGAACCCGCCTCGCGCAGGTACTCGAGGTGCGGCACCTTGGCGCAGCTTGTCGGGGTCCGTCGATGAGCTGGTCCATGAACATGTGGTCGAACTCGGGGTTGATGAGGCCGGCACGTGCGCCCTGGAGTTGGTGGCTCATGCCGCCGGTGCCCCAGACATGGACGTTCAGATCCTCCGGATACGCCTCGATCGCGCGCCGGATCGCCCGCCCGAGTTGCAGAGCACCGGTTGCCCGTAGGCGGCGGGTACTGCACCACGTTGACCGCGAGCGGCACGATCTTCACCGGCCACGTCTCCGGCTGGCCGTACACCAGCGAGAGCGGCACGGTCAGGCCGTGGTCGACGTCGATCTGAGTTGAGCATCGTCATGTCGAACTCGTCGAGGATCAACGACTCGGCGATGTGCGCAGGCCAGCTCTGGATGGCCCGTCAACCATCGGCACCGGGCGCGGTCCGTAGCCCTCGTCGGCGGGCGGGTACTCGTCGGCGCAGACCGATCGCGAAGGTCGGAATCATCTGCAACGAGAACGCCGACGCATGGTCGTTGTAGACGAGGAAGATGACGTCGGGCTCGTTGTCGCGCGCCCACTGCTTCGTCCACTCGTAGCCGGAGAACATCGGGCGCCAGTAGTCCTGCTCGGTCTTGCCGAGGTCGATCGCGGCGCCGATCGCGGGCACGTGGCTGGTCGTGAGTCCTGCGGTGATTCGGGCCATGGCTAGTCCCTGCCCTCTCGCTCTTCGAGCGCCAACCCTCAGGGCTGACGGCCGCCGTGCAGCATCATCGCCTGGTACTCCTCGACGCTCATGCCCGTCATAGTGCTGACGGCCTGTAGGAAGCTCAGCCCGTCGGTAGCGAAGATCTTCGACAGGAAGTAGATGTTCCCGCCGAGGTCGAGCATCTGGTTGTAGTCGCGGTCGATCACCGCCTGGTTCTGCGCCTCGGTCAGCGGCCATTCCTCGAGGTAGGCGCGCTCGTTGGCCTTGAACCGCTCGCGGTTCTCCGGCTTCATCAGGCTCATGCAGAACTGATTGAGCGCGAAGCCCTTGTGTGAACGGTCGATGGTGAAGACCGTCGTGCCTGGGATGTCGTCGAGTGATCGAGTTGTCGACCATCTACGCCTCCCAATACAGGCGGGTCGGGTTGTCAACGAGCAGCCGGTGCTGCAGGTCCTCAGTCGGAGCGATGTGCGGGATCACGTCAACGAGCGTGCCGTCGTCGGGCATGTGCGACTTGAGATTCGGGTGCGGCCAGTCGGTGCCCCACAGCACGCGGTCGGGGAATGACTCGACGACTCGTCTTCGCGAACGGCCGCACGTCGACGTAGTCCGGCGGTCCGGACTTCGACAAGCGCTCGGGGCAACTGACCTTGCACCACACGTTTTCGTTCTCTGCCATGAAACGAAGGAACGTGGCGAATTCGGCGCTGTCGACGCCTTTGCGTCACGTCGGGTCGGCCCATGTGATCGACCACAACGGGCACGGGCAGCGATGTGAAGAGACCCCAACGGTCGACGAGGTCAGCGGGTTCACAGTAGATGACGACATGCCACCCGAGTGGCTCGATGGCCGCACGATCTGGCGGTAGTAGTCGTCAGGCTTCGGGTCGACGAGCCGCTTGACGAAGTTGAAGCGGACACCGCGGACTCCTGCGTCGTGCATCTCGTCGAGCGACTCGCGGGTGATGTCGGGGCGCACGGTCGCGATGCCGCGCGCACGGCCGTCGCGCTGCGCAGCGCGTCGACCAGCGCCGAGTTGTCTGCGCCGTGACAGGTGGCCTGCACGATGACGTTGCGATCGAAGCCGAGGAAGTCGCGGAGCTTGAAGAGCTCATCTTCGGAGGCGTCCACGGGCGTGTACTTGCGTTCCGGAGCGTAAGGGAAACATCACCGGCCGAAGACGTGACAGTGCGCGTCGACGCTGCCGGCCGGTGGGCACGAACGACGGCCGCTCGGCTGCGGGTCATAGGGTAGCCAGTCGGCATCAGGCGTGAACGCAGTCGTCAGCGATACGAG
>CAWKKI010000007.1:0-19111 GCA_963850215.1 uncultured Actinomycetota bacterium | reverse complement strand
CCAGCCTGGTTGCAAGCCCGATAGCTTCGTCGATTCCGTTGACTGGCCCGCAAGGCACGCCACAAGCCTGCAGCACCGTCGTCCACTCTGCAGAGGTGCGGGCCATGAGTGCCGCTTCCAGCTCGGCTACCAGTGCAGCACGGTTGTGCACGCGATCGGCATTCGAGCGAAAGCGAGCGTCAGTCGCCATGTGCGGCCGGCCCAAAGTTGTGACCATGGCTTCGAACTGCCGGTCGTTGCCGACAGCCACCGCGAGCGGTCCGTCGGCTGTGGTCAACGTCTCATACGGCGCGATACTCGGGTGCTGATTTCCCATTGCTCTTGGCACGTCGGCGCCGTTGATATATCCGGCGCCTTGATTGACCAGCGACGCGATCAGGCTCGACAACAGGTTCACCTCGACGACCTGCCCGCGACCGGAGGTGTCTCGCTCGCGTAGGGCGGCGAGCACGCCAATCGTTGCGTGCAGACCCGCGAGCACGTCGACCAGCGCAACGCCGACCTTCATCGGCGGGCCGCCCAACTCACCGGTGATACTCATCAGCCCACCGACAGCCTGCACGACGAAGTCGTAGCCGGGCAGATCAGCTCCCTCTGCTGCTCCGAAGCCCGAGATGGAGCAGTACACCAACCGCGGGTTGTCGCGTTCCAACGCCGCCGCGTCCAAGCCGAACTCTGCCAGCTTGCCTGGCCGGTAGTTCTCGATCAGCACGTCGGCCCGTAGTGCCAGCTTCCGTGCGAGCGCGGCGTCCGCTGCGACGGTGAGATCGAGTTCGACGCTTCGTTTGTTGCGGTTCACGCTCGTGTAGTACGTGCTCGTTGCCCCTACGTAGGGCGGCCCCCATTGGCGGGTATCGTCACCGATTCCTGGCCGCTCCACCTTGATGACGGTGGCGCCGAGATCTGCCAGGAACATCGACGCAAGCGGGCCAGCCAAGACCCGGCTGAAATCGGCGACGAGAACCTGACTCAGCGGTGCCCCGTCGTAAGATTCGGCCGCCAGACTGTGGTTCATGTGCACCTCCTACCGGCAAGTCACGCCACAGGCTAGTTGCTGGTAGCTCGGCGTGGATTTGCATCGGCGCCCGTCCCTCTGCTCCGGAGTCCCCATGGCGAAGATCACGACAGCCACCGGCCTGATCGAGCTCCTTCGATTCGACGACCTGCTGAGCGACGAGGAACTGCTCATCCAACAGACCGTTCGGTCCTTCGTCGCAGACAAGGTCAAGCCCCGGATCGCGCAGTGGTACGAGGACGGTGAATCGCCCCGCGAACTGGTACCCGAACTCGGTCAGCTCGGCCTGTTAGGGATGCACCTGCAGGGCTACGGCTGTGCGGGCACAAGCGCGGTCAGCTACGGGCTGGCGTGTCTCGAGCTTGAGGCGGGCGACAGCGGCCTTCGAAGCTTCGTGTCGGTGCAGGGCTCGCTCTCGATGTTCTCCATCTGGAGATACGGCTCAGTCGAGCAGAAGCAGCAATGGTTGCCCGTTCTTGCCTCCGGTGAAGCGATTGGATGCTTCGGCCTCACCGAGCCGGACTTCGGCTCGAATCCCGCCGGCATGCGCACTCATGCGGTGCGCGACGGCTCGGACTGGGTTCTCAACGGTACCAAGATGTGGATCACGAACGGCAGCATCGCCGATGTTGCGACAGTGTGGGCGCGCACGGACGAAGGCATTCGCGGATTCCTCGTCCCCAAGTCGGCTGGCGGCTTCACAGCGCGCGATGTCCATCACAAACTGTCTCTGCGTGCGTCCATTACGTCCGAACTCGTTCTGGACGACGTTCGGTTGCCGGCTGAGGCAATGCTTCCCGAGGCCCGCGGATTGTCGGGGCCGCTTAGTTGTCTGAACGAGGCACGTTACGGAATCGTGTGGGGTGCGATGGGTGCCGCTCGCGACTGTTGGAATCGACGCTCGCCTACGCTGGCAGCCGGATCCAGTTCGACCGCCCGATTGCTGGCTTCCAGCTCACCCAAGCCAAGATTGCCGATTCCGCTCTTGAGCTCTATAAGGGCCTGCTCCTCGCGCTGCATCTTGGTCGGCTCAAGGACAACTCACAAATCGAACCGGCACAGGTCAGCCTGGGCAAACTCAACAACGTCCGAGAGGCGATCGAGATCGCCCGCACATGCCGAACGATCCTCGGCGGGTCGGGCATCACCCTGGAATACCCCGTGCTGCGTCACGCCAACAACCTGGAGTCCGTGCTCACCTACGAAGGAACGAGCGAGGTTCACCAGTTGGCGATCGGGCAGGCCCTCACGGGCATCTCGGCCTACACATAGCGGATCGTGAGCCGTTACGGGCTGCGATGGGTGCCTGAGCTCGGTCGGTTCACAACGGTCTCGTCACTTTCGCCGCTGACGTCATGCGCGCGCGAGGGAAGCAGTTGGCGGGGTATTCGTCGTGCGCATCGGTTGGCCGGCGAACTCCTGGATACCTGTGCGCCAACTGATCTCGGCATGGAAGCCGAGCTCGTCACGTGCCCGCGAGGGGTCGGCGACGATGTGCCGGACGTCGCCAAGCCGGTACTGCCCGGTGGTGATCGGTGGCGGCCCGTCGGCCGCTGAGGCGAGGGCCGTTGCGACATCGCCGATCGTGCACGGCGCGCCACTGGCGATGTTGTAGGCGCGGAACTCGCTTGGTTGGCAACGGCTCGCGAGCACGTTCGCCCGAGCGACATCGGTGACGTGCACGAAGTCTCGCAGTTGTCTGCCGTCTTCGAATACGCGCGGCGGCCGGCCGGCGGCGAGTTCGGAGCGGAATAGCGCGGCCACACCTGCGTAAGGGGTGTCGCGGGGCATGCGCGGGCCGTACACGTTGTGATACCGCAGCGCGCACACGCTAGAGGAGGTCTCGCGCGCCCATGACAACGCGAGGAACTCCTGAGCGAGTTTCGTGGCGGCGTAGACGTTTCGGGGATCGAACGCAGCGTCTTCGTCGACCTGCTCGAGTGTGAGTGGCCCGCGGCACCGAGGGCACCGCGGTTCGAACAGGCCGACTGCGAGGGCGCTCGCTTCGCGTGCCGGGGCGCGAACAACTCCGTCGACATCGCAGCGGTAGCGACCCTCGCCGTAGACCACCATCGATGACGCCAACACGAGATTGCGGACGCCGGCCGATGCCATCGCCGCGAGAAGCACCGCCGTACCCAGATCGTTGTGAGAGACGTAGTCGGGGAGATCGGCGATGTCTTTGCCCAGCCCCACCATCGCCGCCTGGTGGCACACGACGTCGATGTCACGCAACGCGCTCTCGATCGTCGTGCGGTCACGTATGTCGCCGCGGATATCTCTGACGCCGCGCGGCGTCTCTACCGCTGCCGCAGTCCCATGCACCGACGTCAGAAGCGCGTCGAGGACGACGACGTCGTCACCGGCGGCAACGAACGCCTCTACAATGTGTGACCCGATGAAGCCGGCCCCGCCAGTTACCAGCACTCGCACGTCAGTCAGCTCCCTTCGGTGGGTCTGTGGTTTCCGACTCAGCTTGCACAGTGCCGCTCGGTCGGCGACGGGACACCACGACGATCGCGATTGCGATCGCCGTCCACACAATCGCGAGCACGATGAGCAAGTTCCGTCCATACGCCAGCGGCAGTAATGACACGTTGTCGAAATAGTGCCGCCCACCCGGCGTCAGCACCGCCGTCAAGCCGACGACGAGAACACAACCGCTCAGCAGCAAACCGATCTGCACCGCGGTTCTAGCCCGCCCGGGGACGAGCCGGCCGACGAATACGCCGATCACACCGATGGCCGGTGCCAGAATCAGATCGTGAGCCAGCGCCGCAGCGATGACCCAGGTGATCCACGTCCGGGGGTGTGTGTCGTGGCTATATGTCACGATGCCGCGCACGCCGATGATGACGAAGCCGATCCCGATGGCGCCGACGATGATGCGACCCACTGGTTGCCTCACAGCACCTCCAGCCGGGTGACCCACTTCGTCTGCATGACGCCGGGTCGGTCGGCTGCAATGAGCCGGCACGGAAAGCCGTGATCGAGATCAAGCTCGGCACCATTTAGTCGCAACGCCAAAAGTGTCAGGTGATCGGCGACTGCGTCGGATTCAAGCAGCGATGTGCGGTATCGGCCGCCGGCCTCCAGCGACACGACCCGCACCCGCGCCGACGGCGATGCGCCCGCGTTGCGAACCAGATCCCGCACGGCTACGCCTGTCCAGGAAGCTCCGGCGCTCCATCCCTCGACACACGCGATCGGCAGCTGCACATCGTGCTGTGTCATCGCCTGAAGTTCCGCGAGGCTAAACGACGCCGGGGCGGCGACACGGCCGGTGATCGTGAGGCGATAGGCCGCATCCATGGCAGCTGCGCGGACGCCGGCGGCGCGCGCCGTCCGGTTGATCGGCAATGCTTCCGGGCCGATGTCAGGCCGCCGAGGGCCGAGCACGTCGAGACCACTGAGCGGCCGCAACGTCTCCCCGACCGTGGTGACAGCGACCAGCCCGATGCCGGCTACGACACCGACAAGCAGGCCGCGGCGGCTCAGCCCGGCCGGTTGGTCGATGGGCTCGCTCGGCGCCACCGCGCCGTGATCGGCACCATCGGCATCGACGAGATCGGCAGTAGGCGGGCTGGTGCCCAAAGCGGAGCTCCAGCCGTTTCGGATCTCGACCCATTTGACGGAGACGTGCAGGAGTACCGATCCGGCGAGCACCCACGCCGTCCAGTAATGCACGGTGGTGAAGAAGAACGGCCAGGAGTACCAGTAGAAGACGTTCTGGAGGCCGGTCAGCAACTGAAAGATGGCAGACCCGACGAGCAGCAACAGGGAGCCGCGTTCGGCGACGTGCAGCAGGTTGCGGGTCGGCGGCCATTGCCACAACCTTGGGTAGACAGACCACAACTTCAACAACAGCAGAGGAATGCAGGCGAGACCGACCGCGACATGGAGCCCTTGAGTGAAGCGGTACAACGCCACCGGTCGGGTCGGGAACGACAGGCCCCATTGCGGGTGCTGCGCGAGGTGGCTTGCGAGACCGGTGATGAACGCAACAAGTAGGCAGGCGCCGAGGAGGGTCCCGATCCGGGCGGTCAACGCGATCGACCGTAGCCGGCTCCGGAAGAATCCGGCTCGTAGCGGGCCCTGCCGCAAGAAACCTGGTGGCGCCGGCAGCGGTTTCGTGAGCATGCGAAGGTTCATCGCTGCGCCACCGGTTCGAGCGCAGCGAACCACCGCCCATCGGCGTCCCAGCACTCGCGGATCACCAAGCCGGCCGCGCCGGCGATGCCGCCGATCGTGCCGACCGGGACGCGAGCCCATGGGAACCACGACGTGACGACCCCCTCAGCGTGGCGGATTCGAGCCGGACCGATATGCCCGACCGTCGCTGGTGGTTCGAGCTCGATCAGCGCGCAGCCCGTGGGTGCGAGCAGTTGCCGCACCCGGCGCAGCAGCGCAATCGGGTCGCCGCCAATCCCGATGTTGCCGTCGATGAGCAGCACCGTCTCCCAGCGGCCCTCCCCTGGGATGTCGGTGAAGACGCTGCGGTGCAAGGCGACACCGCCTGCGGCTCTGGTGAGCGAGACCGCGGCAGGGGTGACATCGATTCCGAGGACCGCGTGACCGTGCGCGGCGAGGGTGACGGTAAGCCGGCCCGGACCGCAGCCAACGTCGAGCGTCGTACCGGTAACGCGCCTGAGCACGCTGCGGTCTGCGTCGTCGGGGCGTGAACACCAGCGTCGCCAGTCCATGGCGGTGTGCACGCCGTCGGCGTGTTCGAGCAGTGCGGTCACCCGCGTTCCGAGGGCAGCGGTGCGCATTTGCGTGCCGAACTCGCTCACCGGCCACGAATCCGTCGGTACCTCGATGTCGGCTAGCACAAGGCGGCCATCTCGTCGTCAATTTCGCGCAATGCATCGGCGAACGCTGTCGACGGTGCGATGTCGGCCACCTCGCGCGCGTCGGTGGCATCATCTACGTCGCGCAGCGTCGGCAACGTCACGACGCGCAATCCGAGGCGGTCGAACCGCTCGCGTTGGGCGAGGTAGGTCGAGGGTCGAGACATCGGGACGCCGAGGAAAGCAGCGGCGTTGGGAGCTCGAAGTCCTACCGCCCAATAGCCGCCGTCCACGGCTGGGCCGATGACAGCGTCGGTAGAGCTGTCGAGCAGCGCAGTCATCGCTTCGTCGAGCAGGCCGGCAGTGAGCTGGGGAGTGTCCATCCCGACGAGAAGCTGCGGCAGCGGCGACGCAGGGTGGCTGGCGAATGCTGCGGCGATTCGCTCGTCGAGCCCGCCGCCGCGTTGCGGTATGACGTCGAAGCCAGCTGCCGCGACCATGTCGGGTCGACCGTCGAGGACGAGCACCCGGCGGTTGGCGGCCGAGCAGGTGACCGCGCGAAGAGTGTCGGCAAGTGCCGCAGCTGCCAAGGTTGCCGCCTGCGTCGCGGTATAGGGCGGACATAACCGAGTCTTCACAAGACCGGCGACAGGCGCCTTCGCGAGCACGAGGGCGCGCACGTCCAGCGTCCTCATGCGGCAAATACCTCGCGCATATCACGGACGGCCCGCATAGTTCCGCGAATCGTGCCGGTGACCTTCGACTGGCCGGTCCGTTGCCGATAGTTGACATCGACCTCGGACACTCGCCACCCAGCAGCAGCTGCGCGCAGCACCATCTCAAGCGGGTATCCGAACCGGCGATCGACAAGACCAAGCGCAAGAAGCTGCTGACGTCTGGCTGCGCGCATCGGGCCGAGGTCGCGCAGCTGCCACCCCGTGCGCGCCCGGACCTGTCGCGCCAGCAGCACATTCGCAAGGCGAGCATGTCGCGGCCAGGCTAGGTGATCTTTCTGCAACACGTCGGCCGAGCGCGATGTCGGCTGCCCCTGCAATGACTGGCTCGGCGACAGACGGCAACTGCCGTGGATCGAGCGATGCATCGGCGTCCATGAAGCACACGACGGCCGATGTCGCGTGGAGCAAGCCCGCATGACAGGCCGCACCGAATCCGCGGTGCGGCTCGTCGACGACGATCGCGCCGAGCGATCGCGCGACATCGGCGCTGCCGTCGTGCGATCCGTTGTCGACCACGATCGCCCGATAGCCGTCGGGCATCCGCGAGAGCACCCACGGCAACGCTGCCGCCTCGTTCAGGCACGGCAAGACCACGTCGACAGGCGGATTGGTCATGTGCCAGACGCTAAGGCAAGCCGATGAAAAAACTCCTTACGGTTTGCGGAACGGACGCACGCAGCCCGTTCCGCCGCGAACTGATCCGTAGGCTCCGACTGTGTCAGCACCCGCAGCAATCGGCCGCGCCCATCTGGGGCGGAAGTTGACTTTCGGGCGCACACTCGTCACTTCGGTGGCGCTGCTTGGAGGGTGTGTACTCGTCTACGCCGCGGTGCACCTCGGCGCACACGCTCCCGCGAAGCAACATTTGCAGCTCGGCACCGCCGCGCCATTCTTTGGCCAGCGACGGCATCGGATCCAGTGGGGACATTGTGGCCAGCGGCAGCCCTCGGCGTCGCCATTGTTACCGCGGCGCCGCTGACCCGCCGACTGCGCTGGTGGCCGCTGCTCGGCTGCGCGTGGGCGTGCGCCGCAGGGTGGGCTGTCTTGCTTGCCGCATCAAGCGGTTGGCGAGCAGTCGCCTCTCCCCTCACGAGCACCACCGAGTATCGGGCCGTGCTGCCTTCCGTAGTCAACCCGGCGCGGTTCGTGCACGGGTTCGTTGCCCATGCTCCACCTGTACTCGACCCAAGTGAAAGCCCATCCACCACTGCCGGTGCTCGTCCTGTGGTCTCTCGAGCACGTGGGCCTACGCGGCCCCGGATGGTCCGCGGCGTTGGTGATCGCTGTCGGTACCTCCGCCGTTGTGGCGGTCGCGGCCACGATCCGCTGCGTGGCCGGGGAAGACGTCGCACGACGCGCGATCCCGTTTCTCGTCCTTGCCCCCGGCACGGCATGGATCGCGACCAGCATGGACGGACTGTTCACCGGCGTCGTCGCATGGGCTGTGGCGCTCGTCGCATTCTCGCGGATACAACCATCCACAACGCGGGTCGTCGCCGTAGCCGTCGGCGCTGGGGTGCTGGTCGGCTGCGTCGCATACCTTTCGTACGGGCTACTACCGGTGGGAGCGCTCGTCGTGACGGCGCTGCTGATCTCCGTCCGATGGTCGGAGGAACGATCGGTCAGCAGAGATCCAACGGTTCGCAGCCGGCGGATGTGGGCCATCGGCGGCCTTGCCATGGGCCTCGGCATAGTTGTCGCCGCGTTCACCGCCGACGGATTCTGGTGGCCGGACGGGGTACGGGCGACCCACCACTTCTATGCACACAATTATGGTTCGGGCAGCCGACCGTACGGATACTTCCTGTTGGCCGATCTCGCGGTGTTTACCGTCATGATCGGCCCCGCCTCGCTCGCGGGCATCGCCCGCCTAAACGTGCGGCGCGACCCGGCGGCGTGGCTCGTCATTGCTGCCCTCATCGCCGTAGCAGTCAGCGATCTGAGCGGATACATGCGCGGCGAGGTCGAACGAATCTGGTTGCCATACGCCCCTTGGGTCGTCGTCGTAGGAGCAACCTTCACCCGGGGCCGAGGCTGGCTACTGCTACAGGCCGCGACCGCGCTCGCCGTCCAAGCCTTGGTTGTCTCACCGTGGTAGGACGTGCGGCTGGTTGACGTCGGCGTGATGCACCCTCCCGATCGCACTGTGCGATTGTTTGCTGCGCCGGTACCCCGAGGCGCTTTGTTGATCAGGAGGTTTGAAAATGTCACGGCCCAGTCAGGGTGCTGAGGCGAGCAAGACACGGCCAGTGTGGTGAACCTACGGTTCGAACTGGACGATCTAAGCCGACCAGAAGTGGTTCGACTTCTGGAAGAGCATCTCAAGGAGATGTATGCGACTTCGCCTGCTGAGTCTGTCCACGCCCTGGACTTAGGCGCGCTCCGTGCACCAGCCATCTCCTTCTGGTCTGCCTGGGACGCAAACTCGCTAGCGGGCTGCGGCGCACTGAAGCGTCTGACCGGAGAAGACGTAGAACTGAAGTCGATGCGCACCGTGCGCGGGTCACGAGGACGTGGAATTGGCTCCGCAGTACTCGCGTACCTTCTCGCGGAAGCGCGTCGACGTGGTTATCGGCGGGCGCTGCTTGAGACCGGCTCCCAAGACTTCTTTGACCCGGCCCGGCGGCTCTATGCGAGACATGGATTTACCGCGCGCCCTCCCTTCTACGACTATGTCGAAGATCCCAACAGCGTCTTCATGGAACTGACCCTTGAGCTAGGGAAGCGCCCACGGGCGAACGGGTCATAGGCGGTCGCATCCGTCGGGCCCATGCTCGGCGCGCACCGCCGTCGTCCGACGGGGCACCTCAACTATGGCCAGCGGTCCTGGAATATCCGCGCGGGCGCGAATCCAGTCAAGGGGTAAGGATGTTGTGGACCTCAAATTGGAGGACTTCGGGCGGCGTCAGGCTTAGCTCTAGCGCGATCGGGACGACACTCTCCGTGGCAAGCCGATCGGCCGCCTCGAGGGACTCATACACGTCGATCGCACGGAAGCCGTCCTCGGTCGGACCGGCCACGTGGAACAGCACACCGGGAGCGGCGTGCCCGCCGAGGCCCATCCGCCGGATCAGCTCGTCGTACTGCTCAGCGGTCCAGCCCTTGCCCTCGAAAACCCGGGCCACCTTCATGATCAGCTCCTCTCAGTCCTGCACTTTGCAGTACTGGTGACCATACTGCAGTTTGCAGTAGTGTCAAGCGGGTGAAGGAGCTGACCACCACCTCGTACGCCGTGCTCGGGCTGCTCGCGCTCAAGCCGTGGACCGCGTACGAGCTGTCCCAGCAGATGCAGCGGTCGATGACTTTCATCTGGCCGCGAGCAGAACGGGCCATTTACGACGAGCCGAAGAACCTCGTTGCGCACGGCCTCGCCAAGGCGACCAGCGAACCAGCGGGCAACCGGCCGCGCACCGTCTACCGGATCACCGCCAAGGGCCGGCGCGCGCTGGCTGGCTGGCTTGAGCAGCCGTCGGCTCCCCCGGCCTTCGAGTCCGAGGCGATGGTCCGCGCAACGTACGCCGAGTACGGCGATAAGGCCGCCCTGCTCCGCACGATCGACAGCCTGCGCAAGCACGCCGAGCAGCTACACGCCGGGGCCGAGGCGGTGGCAACCAGCTACCTCGAGGACCGTGCTCCGTTCCCGGAGCGCGTGCACATCGTTGCCCTCAACGGCCGCTTCATCCTCGACTACATCGCGATGGTCCGCCGATGGACCGACTGGGCCAGCACTGTCGTCGAAGGCTGGCCCGACACGGCTTCACCAGCGGTGTGGCCCGAAGCCCTCACCGAATTTCGACGCGCCCTGGACTCCTCAACGAGCGACAACGAGTCAAACCCGGACCATGCTGGTTTTGATAGGCCGACGAAATGCTCCGACCGCTAGCGTCGAGGGTATGCGTGTCTTGATAGTCGAAGACGAGCCCTACATGGCAGCAGCCATCCGCGACGGCCTACGCATGGAAGCGATCGCCGCCGACATCGCCGGTGACGGTGACGCAGCGCTGGAACTACTCAGCGTCAACGCCTACGACATCGCTGTGCTCGACCGCGACATTCCTGGACCCTCTGGCGACGAAATCGCCGAACGCATAGTCGCCTCGGGCAGCGGCATGCCGATCCTGATGCTGACCGCCGCCGACCGGCTCGACGACAAGACCTCGGGGTTTGGACTCGGTGCCGATGACTACCTCACGAAGCCGTTCGAACTCCAAGAACTCGTGCTCCGGCTCAGAGCACTTGACCGCAGACGCGCCCACAACAGGCCACCCGTGCAAGAGATCGCGGGCCTGCGGCTGGATCCGTTCCGGCGCGAGGTGTACCGCGACAGCCGCTACGTCGCGCTCACCCGGAAGCAATTCGCAGTGCTCGAAGTGCTCGTCGCTGCCGAAGGCGGCGTTGTCAGCGCTGAACAGCTACTAGAGCGGGCCTGGGATGAGAACGCCGACCCCTTTACGAACGCCGTACGCATCACGGTCTCGGCCCTACGCAAGCGCCTAGGTGAACCCGGGATCATTGAAACGGTGGCCGGCGTCGGTTACCGGATCAGCACCCAACCAGGGATCGAACGTGAAGCAGGAGGCCGTGAATAGAGCGCCTGGGTTGAGCGTTCGCCTCAAACTCACCCTCAGTTACGCCGGATTTCTCGTGCTCGCGGGTGCCTTGCTGCTCGCGCTGTGGGCGGTACTGGTGCGCTACTTCCCCCACGTGGGGACCATCGCAACCACGAGAGCCGGCATCGGCGGGGCGCTTGTTCCTGGCCGCTCTGGCACGCAGCGAGCCTTCGACCGAGCAGCCGTGGCAGTGCTGGCGTTCCTGCTCGTGTTCGGTCTCGCAGGAGGATGGATCCTCGCCGGTCGCATGCTCGCCCCCCTGACTCGTATCACCGACGCGACACGTATGGCGGCGAACGGGTCGCTGTCCCACAGAATTCGGCTCGAGGGCCGCAACGATGAATTCCGCGAGCTCGCCGACAGCTTCGACACGATGCTGGCACGGCTCGAATCGCACATCGCCGAGCAACAGCGATTCGCAGCCAACGCCTCCCACGAACTGCGCACTCCCCTGGCGATCACCCAGACACTTCTCGACGTGGCCCGCAACGATCTCAGCCGCGACACTGGCGAGCTTGTCGCACTCCTGCACGCCGTCAACACCAGAGCCATCGACCTCACCGAAGCGCTGCTCCTGCTCAGCCGCGCCGACCAGGGAGCCTTCACCCGAGAGCACGTCGATCTGTCCCTCTTAGCTGAGGAAGCCACTGAAACGCTCCTCCCCCTCGCAGAGAAGCGCGGCCTCACCATCGAGACCTCCGGCGACATGGCACCCACCACCGGCTCACTCTCACTCCTCCAGCAGATGACGACGAACCTCGTGCACAACGCGATCGTCCACAACCTCGCCGATGAGGGCACCGTGTGGGTCACAACCAGCGCTGCCCCTGGGACCGTGGTGCTCACTGTCGAGAACACCGGCGAGAACGTCACGCCGCAGTTGGTTTCCACGTTTGTCGAGCCGTTTCAGCGCGGCACCAAACGCATCCGCACCGACCACGCGGGTGTCGGCCTCGGCCTTGCGATTGTCAAGAGCATCACGCAAGCGCACGACGGAACCCTGACGCTCACCCCTCGAACCACCGGGGGGCTCCGCGTCACTGTGCAACTGCCGGCCGCGACCTCTTCCAGTGGTACGTGACGATCAGGGGATCGAGCTACCTGATGGCAAAGTCAAAGTAGGTATTCGGGTAGGGCTCGTGAGTCAGCGTGTAATGCCACCACTCGCACTCGTAGGCCGTGAAACCGCAAGCCTCCATGATTGAACAGAGGAGCTGCCTGTTGGTCGCCTCGAGGTGCGTGAGTCCGGTGGCCCCGTGGTGGGAGACCGGATCCATCAGATCATGGTCGCCGCCCATTCGAGCAAGCTCACCGGCAGCCAAATCGTAAAACGTCAGGTCAACTGTCGCGCCCCGGCTGTGGCCGGACTTTGTTGCCACATATCCACGTTCGAAGATTTCGGGTCGGTCGATGTTCGGGTAGTGCCGCGGTTTCCTCCGGCCATCCTCGGGCTGCTGAGACCAGCGCAGAAAGCAATCTACGGCGCGTTGCGGCCGGTAGCCGTCCCACAAGAGTAGGCCGAATCCAACAGCTGCGGCCTTCTCTCGCGCTCTGTCGAGCGCTGCGCACAGGGCCCGCGTGCCGACAATGCGGTTCGCGAAGTATCCGTCCACAGGCTTGCCGGTGAAGTTGTCCCAAGTCGCGTACTTCGCGTCCCAGCGTATCCCCGGTACAAACTCGTCGACGAAGACGAAGTCCTTGTTCAATGCCGTTTCCCATGCAGGGTGAGCGAAATGAGCCGATCGATCACTTCGGTGAGGGGCAGGCCCGCGGCCGCCATCATTCTCGGGTAACGGCTGTATGAGGTCATTCCTGGCAAGGTATTGACCTCGTTGAGGATGACAGCTCCGTCTTCGGTCAGGAACATGTCGACCCGCGCGAGTCCCTTGCATCCCAGGGCACGGTACATGGCCTTCGCCGTGTCCTGGACGAGCGAGCGCGCGCCAGGTGCAATGTCGGCCGGGACGACGAATGTTGCGTTTGCGGAGCCACTCTCCGGATCGCTCTCCTGATGGATTCTGAAGAACCCGTGAGTGAGTGAAACTCGGTCTACCTCGCCTGCGACCAACCCGAATAGTTCCCCTAGAACGGCGCAGCCCACCTCGCTGCCGACGACGGCCTCTTCGACCAACACCTTGGAGTCGTACTGTCGTGCGATTTCGAGCGCGCTTGGCAGTTCTTCTTCTGCCGACACCTTGCTGACCCCAAACGATGAGCCCGAGCGGGCAGGTTTCACGAATACGGGGTAGGTGAGGCTGTGGGGATCGACCTTCTCGTTCGCTTTCAGCACGTGGTGTTTCGGTGTGGCGATTCCGGCGCTCTTCGCGACGACATACGTCAGGGATTTGTCCATGCAGAGCGCGGAGCTCTGGATGTCGCAGCCTACGTAGGGGACTCCGGAGAGTTCGAGCAGCCCTTGTATCGCACCGTCCTCGCCGAGCTTGCCGTGCAGCACGGAGAACACCACATCTAAGCGAACCAAGTCGTACTGTTCGGATTCCAAAATCAGCAGTCCATGGACGCTTCTATCCGGCGACAGCACAGCCGGACGGCTACTACCGCTCTCCCAATTCGCACCAGGGCCGTCACACAGCTTCCATGCACCCGTCGTCGTGATCCCGATCCAGAATGGCTCGTACTTCGCAAGGTCGAGGTGCTTAGCGACCTCTTGCGCAGACTTGACGGAGACGGGGTGTTCCTCCGAGCAGCCGCCGAAGATGATGCCGAGCTTCAGCCTGTCCACGCTGCGTTCTCCTCCTCAAACGTGAGGCAATTGATGATCGAGTTCCCCACTGTGTCGTTCAAGGCGTGCTCGGTGTAGTACGCGGTATGCGGACTAACGACGACGTTCGGCAGCCGTTGTAGCCGCACTAGCAGCAGGCTTTCGATTGCCTTCTTGCTGCAGTCGGCATAGAAGATCCCGTCCTCCCCTTCAAGGACGTCCAACGCCGCGCCGCCGAGTCGACCACTCTCCAATCCCGAAAGAAGGGCCTCAGTGTGGAGCAGTGCGCCGCGCCCCGTGTTGACAACGAACGCGCCCGGCTTCAGCTGCTCGATGCGTCGACGGTTGAGAAGATGGTGGGTATCCGCGTTGAGCGGCGCATGGAGCGTGACGATGTCGCTCTGGTGTAGCAATGCATCGAGCGGAACGTACTGGGCCGCGGTTTTGGGACGATTGTCATAGGCGAGTGTTCGGCAGCCGAATCCGCGCAGCCTGTCCATGACTGCGGCACCAATGCGCCCTGTTCCAATCACCCCGACGGTCAGATCGCGTAGTTCTTTCCCGGGCACGTCGTGCAGTCTGTAGTCACGAGCATCTGCGTGGCGGATGACGGACCTTGCGTTTCGCACAGCCATCAACATCAGCATCAGTGTGTAGTCGGCCACGCTGTCGGGCGAATACGCGACGTTGCCTACGCAGATGCCGACGCTTTCTGCGTAGTCGACATCGATGTGGTTGTATCCAATGCTGCGTGTGGATACATACGCGACACCAGCAACGCTCAGCGCCAGCAGGGTGCCGTTCGTGATGCGAGTCTTGTGGTCGACACTGATGCACCGGTTCCCGCGCACCAGCCCGACATTGCTTTCGGATACTGCTGCCGCTGTGATCGTTACTGTAACGCCGAGGCGGGGCGCGATCTGGCGGAACGCAGCGGCCTCATATTCCCCGCATCCATAGACGGTGATTCCCACGTTCGGGACAGCCGAGGAGGACCAGGACGCCGGCGACCCAATAAAGGGCGTCGCCGTCCGTGCGAACTCGCTGTCGGTCACGCCTCCAGTCAAGGCAGCGTGATGTTGCCGGCACGTATGCGGTTTTCGATAGGCCGACGATACGTTCCCGGCCGTAACGTGCGGGACCATGTCGCTGTGCGTGCCCGACCTTCGCACCGGCTGGGCATGATCCCGCTCAGCATCGGCGAGATCGCCGCGATCGTCGGTGGGACCGTCGACGGCGACCGAGCCCTTTTAGTGACCGCGCCGTCGGGGAGTACGCGGCCTCCCCGGCCGACATAGTGCTGGCGGTGACCGAAGCCGCCCGACGGATCGCGGACGGCGCAGGAGAGCGGGCGGTGGTGCTGGCCGACAACAACGCGACCGTCGCTTGGCTGTGCAGCCACCTAGTCGCCGGCGACGTAGTGCTCGTCACGGCATCCCGCGCCGCGCGCCTCGACGAGGTCGCCGCTGCGCTCGCGTAGTTTCGCGTCCACGTAGGTCTTTCCCCGCTCGGACGCCATGAGATTCCACGACACAGGAAGGGTCCCGGCATGTGGGCGCAACTGCAGAAGATCAGCACGAAGCCGGAGCGAGAGACCGAACTGCTTGACGTATTCGACCAGCTACGCGCCATCGAGCAGGCGGATTCCGGCCTGTTGCGGACGATGGTCATGCGCAGCCAAGCCGATCCGACTCTGGTGTACGCCCTGGTCGTGTTCGAGAGTGAGGAGAAGGCCCGGGCGCGGGAGCAGGATCCTCGACGCGAGCAGGGACTGGAGCGCATCCGGGCGGCGATGGGGGACATTCTGGATGCTCCACCCGAATTCTTCGACCTCGACATAGTGCGGGACGACGAGGTCGCAGGTCCTCAGTCGATCGCTGGCACCTGAACCGTCTGAAGGCAGCTACCGTCGATCTCCTGCCGTGCAGCGGTGCGCTAGGGCAGCGGGCGGAGTCGAAGCGCGTGGGTGTCCAGTTCGATGACCTCGTCCGCCCTAGCAGCCAGCGAACGCCAGTCATCGATCGCGGCGCGGAAATAGCGGCCCGACAGGGCGTCGAGCATCCCGGCATCGAGATCCATGATCAGATCGACGGGCGTCTCGATCGGCGTCCAGGTGTCTTCGTCGTCCCAGATGTCGGTGAATATCTCTGCCGTCATGTCCGTCTTGATCATCCCTGGCGACATCGAGAACACCCGAACTCCGGCATGAAGCATTCCCCGGCGACTGCTTCGGTGAACCGGTTCACCGCGGCCTTACTTGCCATGTACGCCGAGGTCAGTTTGCCGTCGTTGTCGAGCCCGACCGGATACGTCGCCGCGCCCGACGAGAGGTTGACGATCCGGCCGCTACCTCGCGCGCTCATCGCCGGGAGTACCGCACGCGTGCACAGATAGGTGCCGCGAACGTTGATCTCGAAGACCCGCCACCAATCACTTTCGGGCATTTCCCACGTAAGACTGCTGCCGCCGGAAATCGCTGCGTTGTTCACGAGCAAGTCGGGAACGCCGAGCTCGGAAAGAATGCGGGCGAAGACGGCGTCGACGCCGCCGGGTTACTGACATCCAAGCGAACGGAACCGCGCCCGTCTCGCTGCCACCTCGTCCAAGTCTGGCGCGGACCGCGCGATCGCCGCCACGAGTCTGGCCCGCCGACAGTAAGCCGCTCTGTCAACGCGCGGCCGATGCCGCGACTTGCCCCTGTCACCACCGCGAGTCGGGCTGCCATGTGGCCAGCCTAAGGGTCGCTATGAAGTGCTGCGAACGCGACCAAGACGGCGATGATTGCCGCCCCCACGGCGGCCGGCGCGAGGGTCTCCTTGGCCTTGATCGCGCGAATCGACAGCATGACCGGGAGATCCCGATGAGCACGAAGTGTGTGGTCATCGCTAGCAAGACGTAGAGAGCAACGACCCGATCGCCGTGAGAGAGTTCAGTTGCGATGGGCAAAGTTCAGGTTGCCGGCGCGTACGCTGCCCCGCCGTAGTTGGCGACCGCCGCGCTCGCAGCGCATCGTCACGTTCCGCCGCCATGCCCCGGAGCGCCGCGTCCGGCGCGGTGCCCCACGCCACCGGCCGCGGACCTGCCGGCATCGGCTGCGGGCTCGCGAACCTGGCGGAGGGGTCGGTATGACTTGGTGCGTGTGGGTCGTCCAGGCAATGCCGTCCCACCAGCGAAGCGCACCGCCGGGATTGCTCGGATCGGGTGCCAGCCGGGCGGTACGGTGTTCGTGTTCATAGTCATCTTCAGGTGATCGGTGGCGAGAACGTGGCACCTGAGGCGAACGGCGCGCAACCACCCTAACGGGCCAATGCCGATACCGATGATTTCTCACGCACTGGGTAGTCTGAGGGTCCATGAGCCTAGTTATCTGTCACGTGTCGATCTCCCTCGATGGCTTCCTCGCGGGACCCGACCAGAGCCTCGAGAACCCGCTCGGTGTCGGCGGCCTCAAGCTCCATCAGTGGCACTCTTAGACGACGACGACCCGTCCATGAGGCGCGACACCGCCGCCCGCGATGACCTGATGAGCACTCGTCGGCGCAGTCGTCATGGGCCGCAACATGTACGGCCCGATCCGCGGCGAGTGGGACGCCGATTGGCGAGGGTGGTGGGGCGACGACCCGCCGTACCACGCACCGGTGTTCGTCCTCACGCACTACCCGCACGAGCCGATCAAGATGGATGGCGGCACCACGTTCAACTTCGTCACGGCCGGATTCGACGCTGCCCTCGACCAGGCGAAGGACGGCCGCAGCGGGCGGCGACATCCGCATCGCCGGCGGCGCCTCGACAATCCGGCAGGCATTCGCGCGCGGGCGTCATCGACGAGATCACACTCGACATCGCGCCGGTGCTGCTCGGCCGAGGCGAGCGGCTATTCGACGGCGTCGACGATCCCGGGTTCGAGCTGATCGAGGTGACGCACTCGCCGTACGCGACCCACGTCCGTTACCGCGTCGCTCGCGATCGAAACGGCTAAAGACGGGCCAGCGCGATCGCTTCGACATGCGTTGCGTCAGTACCGCAACACCCGCCGAGGATCGTGAGCTGCGGATGGTCGGCGCGCAGGTCCCGATAGAGACCGGCCAACTGGGCGGGGCCGCCGGCGGCGAGAGTCTCGGACTCGTCGATCTCGGCGTCGCTCTTGCTTGATGCATTGGCTCTGATGCTGCGAATCCTGCGCCCAGCGCCGTCGTCCGCCGGAAACGCGGGGCCAAAGTGGGTTGGGTGCGAACAGTTGATGCCGTAGTAGGCGGGGCCGGAGCGCGTTGCGCGATCGACCGCACGAATCGCGTCGGCAAGAGACGTGCCGTCCGGTAGCCGACCATCGGTCTCCGTCGTGAACGAGATGACGACCGGCACGTTTGCGCCCATGGCCGCGCGCGTGATGCCGATGGCTTCGTCGGCGTACCCGATCGTCATCGCGTGAACGAGGTCCGCCTCGGTCGCCGCGAGCGAATCGATCTGCTCCCGGTGGTAGCCCTCCGCCTCGTCAGCAGTCATCCGAGAGCCTGGCTCGTACGTATCCGACTGCGGACCGATGCACCCGCTGACGACAACCTGCGAACTCGCGCGGGCACGACGAATGTCAACGAGCATCGAAACCGCCCGTTCGTTCACGCCGCGAAGTTGCGCTCCTGAGTAACCCAGCCGAGCGCCCCAGTCTCGGCTAGCTCGCCACGTCGGCGCCTCGAGGATCAGCCCGCACCCGAAGTGATCGGCAACGTCGACATGCCGCAGGAAGTACTCGCGGAGGGCGACGCAGCCGGCGGGGTCGTCGAGCAGCACGAACGCCGCGAACTCCGGAAGCTCCCACCCGCCGTTGAAGATCAGATCCGTCTCGATCCCCGAATCGGTGAGGAACGTCGCGTTCGACAGTTGCGGTAGCCCTGATCGGTACCCGGAGGCCAGCATCTGGGCAGCCTCACGCGGCTTGGGCGGCGCTGTCTACTCACTCGCAACCGGCATCACGTTCCCTGACGCACTCGCTGCCGGTCCGGCCGCCACACACGTTGATGGCGTCGTGTTGCTCACCGACGGGCCGGTGCTCCCGGCGTCGGTACGTGACTATCTGAGCGCCCACCCCGGCGTCGTCTATGCCGTCGGAGGGCCGGCGGTTGCCGCAGATCCGGCAGCCATCGCCCTGATGGGAGCTGACCGCTACGCGACGGCGGTCAGCGTGGCGCTCGGCACGGCGTAGTTCCAGCATGGTCGGCTGGCGAGGTCTGGCGTGCCCA
>CAWKKI010000006.1:0-237183 GCA_963850215.1 uncultured Actinomycetota bacterium | reverse complement strand
ACCGCGACGACCACCGAGATGGCCATGCAACGCTCGCCGGCCGAACCAAAGCCTGCATTGACCGCTGCATCAGCAGCAAGGTCGAGATCCGCATCCGGCAGCACGACCATGTGGTTCTTCGCGCCGCCGAGTGCCTGCACTCGCTTGCCGCGCGAGGTGGCCTCTTCGTAGACATAGCGAGCAATGGGAGTCGACCCAACGAAAGACAGCGACTTCACGTCCGGGTGTTGTAGCAGTCGATCCACTGCGATCTTGTCGCCATGCACGACGTTGAAGACGCCATCGGGGAGCCCGGCCTCGGCCCACAGCTCGGCAAGCAGGTTCGCCGCCGACGGATCCTTTTCGCTCGGCTTGAGCACGACCGCGTTGCCACACGCGATGGCAACGGGAATGAACCAAAGCGGCACCATGGCCGGGAAGTTGAACGGCGAGATGACACCGACGACACCGAGTGGCTGACGGATCGAATACGAGTCGACGTTGGTCGACACGTTCTCGGAGAAGCCGCCCTTGAGCAGGTGCGGGATACCGCACGCGAACTCGACAACTTCCAGCCCGCGGCTGACTTCGCCGGTCGCATCGGAGAGCACTTTGCCGTGCTCGTTGGTGATCAGCCGCGCGACATCGGTCTTGCGAGCATTGAGCAGCTCACGGAACGCGAACATCACCTGGGTGCGCTTGGACAGCGACGCCTCGCGCCATTCGAGGAAGGCTGCGTGGGCCGTCGCAACTGCCTCATCGACCGTGGCCACGTCTGCGAAGTCCACGTGTGCGGCGACCGTTCCGAGCGCCGGGTCGTAGACATCACCGTGGCGATCGGCTTGGCCGTTCCACTGCTTGCCGCCGATCCAGTGCGTGATGCGCGTGGTCATGAAGCCTCCTTAACGAACGTGGCTCCAATTCTGCGGGCCAATTCCGGGCCAAATGCGCTCAGCCTGCTGCCAGATGCGCGCACGGTCTTACACCCCGTCGGCGCCGGGCCGCACCACGCCCTTGCATCGGTCCCGTGAGCCTTGCATCGGTCCCAACCTGCGCAATGCGGGGTCACCCGATGCATCGGGTCTGCGGCACCGACGCAAGGCAAGCCCCGCCGATGCAGAGCAAGCATCGCCGATGCAATGCCTGCTCGGCCCATGGCGCCGGGCTAGGAGTCGAAGCCGAGCCCCAGGCGATCGAGGGTGCGGAGCCAGAGATTGCGCCGACCGCCTTGCCGATCCGCTTGCGCGAGCGACCAACGAGTTGCCTGGATGCCGGCGTACCGGAACGGCTCGGGCGGGAATGGCAACGGCTTGCTGCGAACGAAGTCCAACTCAGTCAGAGCCGAGCCACCCGACAACAAGTCCAACGCCACCCGCGCGCCAAAGCGCGAAGCCCCGACACCCAAACCCGTGTAACCGACCGCGTAGGCCACGCGATCATCGAAGGCCGTCCCCCAGAAGACGCAAAAGCGCGTGCACGTGTCGATCGCGCCGCCCCACGCGTGGGTGAAGCGCAGGCCTTCTAGGTGCGGGAACGTCGTGAAGAAGTGCGAGGTCAACAGGTCGAAGGTCGCAGCGCTCTGGTCCGGTCGCGGATCGGATCGCCCGCCGAACGAATACACCGCGTCATAGCCGCCGAAGAGAATCCGGTTGTCCTCGGTCAGCCGGTAGTAGTGGAACTGGTTGCCTGCGTCTCCGATCCCCTGCCTGCCGCGCCAACCGATCTCGTTCATCTGTGCATCACTCAACGGCTCGGACACCAGCGCGTAGTCGTGAACCGGTGCGATGTAGTGACCGAGCCGCTTGAGCGGCGAAGGGCCCGCGTTCGTAGCGACGACGACCTGTCGAGCATCGACCGACCCAGTCGGAGTGAGGACACGCACTGCGCTGGTCGACCCACCGACCGACTCCAAGTCCTGAACTCGCGTGTCTTCCATGATGCGCACGCCCAGCGTCAGACAAGCAGCGCGCAGACCCCACGCGAGTCGCGCAGGATCCACCATCGCGACTCGATCTCGCTCCCACACGGCACCGAGATACAACGGCGAGTTGACCTGCGAACGGATCTCGTCGCGCGAGAGCAGATCGATGTCGATGCCGTACTCCGCGGCCTCCCGCGCCAACTCGCGCATCGCCGAGACATGCCAGGGCTCGACTGCCACGTCGAGCTCGCCGGTTCGTTCAAATGCACACGAGATGTGATGGCGAGCGAGAGTTGCCTCGATCTCGTCGAGGTTCTCGCGGCCGAGTTCTTCCAGTCGAGTGATCTCAGTCGGAAACCGATCGATGCCGTTCGACAGCCCGTGGGTGAGGCTCGCCGAACAGAAGCCGCCATTGCGGCCAGATGCAGCGTCACCGCACGTACCCGCGTCCAGCACGAGCACGTCACGTGAGGGGTCGTCTTCCTTCGCCTGCAACGCAGCCCACAGGCCGGTGTAGCCGCCTCCGACGACGACGAGATCGGCGGCATCGCTGCCAAGAAGACACGGCAACGGGTCAGGACGATCAGGTCGATCAAGCCAGAACGGGACGTCGGTCGCGTCGGCCCAGCTCAGACGATGGCGGACGTCAGGAGACGTCGCCACGTTTTCACCCCTTCCGACGCCTCAGCATCAGAGCGTTGAAGACCGCGAAAAGGACGCCCGCGACAAAGATGAGCGTTCCCATCACGTTGACCTGCGGCGGCACTCCGACGCGACTCGCACCGTAGACCCAAAGCGGGAAGGTCACCACCTGGCCGGCGTTGAAGCTTGTGATGATGTAGTCGTCGATCGACAGTGCGAACGCCAGCAAAGCCCCAGCGATGACACCCGGATAAATGATCGGCAACGTCACGAGTCGGAAAGTGGTGAACGGACCAGCGCCGAGGTCACGTGCCGCTTCCTCGAGCGAGCGGTCGAAACCGGCCAGCCGCGCACGCACGGTAACTGCCACGAAGGCGATGCTGAACATCACGTGCGCAATCACAATCGTCCAGTAACCGCGAGGCACGTTCAAGGTGATGAACAACGACAACAAAGCGGCACCGAGAGCGATTTCAGGCGCAGCGATGTTTGCGAACAGCAGCAGGTCAGTGGCTCCGCGCCCACGGAATCGGTACTTGCCGAGTGCGAGTCCCATGAATGTGCCGAGCGCGGTAGCGATGATCGTGTTGAGAATTGCGATTGTGAGTGAATTGACCAGCGCGTTGGTCAGATCGGGAATCGCGAACAGGTGCCGATACCAGTAGAGCGTGAAGCCTTGCCACCGGAAGTTGAACTTGCTCGTAGTGGCGTTGAAGCCGAAGATGATCATGATGATGATCGGGAAGACGAGCCACGCGATCACCAACCAGGTGTAGCCAGCGAGCAGCCGACGACCGCCCTTGCGTTCGCGGTGCCGACGATCCGGCTTGGTCGAACGCACCTTCGGGCTGGCGTCGGCGGGCGGAGTCGTGACGGTGGCGCTCATGCTCCCGCCGCCTCGAGCACATCGTCCGTGCCAAGGAATCTGGCGTAGACGAACACGCTGACCAACAAGGCAGCCATCAAGATGAACGAGAGCGCCGATGCCATTGGATAGTTGAGGTTCGTGAAGAACTCGGTCTGGATCACGTTTCCGATCATGGTGGTGTTCGTGCCGCCCAGGATCGTTGCGTTCACATAGTCCGACGCGGCCGGCACGAAGGTCAGCAGCACTCCAGCGAAGACGCCTGGCAACGACAGCGGCAAGACAATCTTTCGAAACGCCGTCTGGCGATTGGCGTACAAGTCCGAAGCCGCCTCGATGAATCTCGGGTCGATCCGCTCCAACGACACGTAGATCGGCAGCACCATGAATGGCAAGAAGTTGTAGGTCAAGCCACCGATGACAGCGAACGGCGTGGCGAGGATGTGGAAGTCCTCGGGGACAAGGCCATGGTCCTTCAGCGGGCCAAGGATGATTCCGTTGTCGGACAGGATGAAGTTCCACGATTGCGTTCGGATCACGAATGACACGAAGAACGGCAACAGGAGGAGGAACAAGAACGTGCTCTTGTGTCGGCCGCCGAAGAACGCGATCCAGTACGCCACCGGGAACGCAATGACTAGGCAGAGAATCGTGCAGATCAGGCCGTAGACGATCGAGCGGACGAACTGCTCGTGGTAGAGCCGCCAGCCCTCTGAGTAGGTCGCGAAGTGGAAGGTCTGGGTGAATCCCGTCTCGATCGACCCGGTCTGCAGGGACAACGACAGCATGAAGAACGTCGGCACCGCGAAGAAGAGGACCAACCACAGCCAGCCAGGCAGCACCAGCCAGTACGGCACCAAGGCGGCGCGGCTGCGCGAGAGACGGCTCACGCCAGACTCACGACTGGTAGATCGGCTCGAAGAGCGCGTCCCACTGCTCTTGCTCGGACGTCGTGAGACTGCGGTACCGGTGCAACTTGGAGTAGTCGGCTGTGCTTGGGAACACCAGCGGACTGGTCGCGATGTACTCAAGGCTGGCCTTGTCGGCGCCAGTTGCCGCGGCCGCATCTGCATCGATCTGGGTCTTGCAACTAGGAACCGGCGTGACGTAATTGACGTACTCAGTGATCATCGCGGCGATCGTGGGCTCGTACACGAAGTCCATGTACGTCATCGCATCCACAGGGTTCACCGAGTACTTCGGGATACACATGTTGTCGGTCCAGATCGGCGCACCCTCTTCAGGCACGACAAACTCGAGCGTGGCGCCCGATGCGTTGGCCTGGAAGATGTCACCTGACCATGCCATCGACGCGACGATGTCGCCCTTGGACAGCGGGTCGATGTAGTCCTGCTCGTAGTACTTGCGGACGATGCCCGCAGCCTTTTGCTTGTTGAGCCAGTCGGCCGCCTTCTGCCAGTCCGAAGGTGTCGAGGTCTCGGGGTTCACCCCGATCGCGCAGATCGCGCTGTTCGGCATGTCCTCGGTGTCACCGAACATCCCGACCTTGCCTTTGAGCGCGGGGTCCTGAAGGTCCTGCCAGCTGGTGATCTTGTGGCCCACCAGCTTCGGGTTGTAACCGATGCCGGTCATGCCTGATTGCCACGCCATCGTGTAGGTGTTGCCAGGGTCGTAGGACGGGCTCTTGAAGATCGAGCCAGCGTTCTTGTAGAAGTTGGTCATCATCGCTTGGTCGAGTGGCTCGAGGTAGCCAAGGTCGATGAGTTTCTGCAGGTAGATGCCGTTGGTAATGACCATGAGGTCATACCCGATGCTCTGGCCAGCGGCGAGAACTGGCTGGATCTTGCCGAAGAACGAGTCGTCTTGCTGGATGACTTCGCTGTACTTGACCTTGATTCCCGTCTGCTTGGTGAACAGGTCGATCGACGGGTGGTCGCTGCTCGTTGAGCCAACGTCGATATACAGCGGCCAGTTCGCGAAGTTCAGCGTCCCGGTCTTTTTCTTGTTGGCCCAGAATGCCGACGCCTCGGCGGAAGGATTGGCTGTCGACGCCTTTGTGCCCGCCACGCCACAGGCGCTCAGTGCCAACGCACCGGCACCTAGACCGCCGAGCCGCAGCGCGTTGCGTCGACTCACTCGCGGGGTGGTGAGACCACGCAGGAACGAAGGGTCAAGGCCCGCCAATCCCGACTCTGGTGTTTGAGACGACGGGGATCCCGGCGTCGGGGATTTAGGGGACTTACTCATCAGTTCCTCCTGCGTGGTGTGCGCGTAGGGGATTGGTCTCCATCAGATCGAACGCGGCCGCTGCGACCGCGGTTTCTGCAGTTGGGGCCGACGGGCCGTTTTCTGGATCGCCGTCGTCAAAGTCGTCGGTAGCCGACCGGGATGCGTCCGACGCACGTGCAGGGCCCCCAGCGGCCAGCGCGTAGGAGTGTTCCTTCTCCCAGACCAGCCACACATCATCGCCGCGGCCGCGGCTCGGATCAGGAGTCGAGTCGTTCTGTCGGAAGACGACCATCTCGGCGCCGGTAGTGGTAAGCACGGTGTAGTTGGTCGAAGTACCGAGGTAGACGACTTCGCTGACCTTGCCCTTCACGCAGCAGAGCCCGGCCGTCGCCTGCGCTGCCATCACGATCTTCTCGGGCCGAACGGTCAAGTCGACGCTCTGCCCCACATCGCTTTGAGTGCGATTCGGGACGATGATGCGCTCCTCCGGCGACACTTCGATGATGCCGTCGCCGTCGACGATCCGTGAGATCTGGCCGGTCACAATGTTCGAGGTGCCGATGAATCCAGCAACGAACTTGGTGCGGGGCTGCTCGTAGATCTCCCGCGGCGTCCCGAGCTGCTCAATCTTGCCAGCGTTCATCACGACCAGGCGGTCCGACATCGTCAATGCTTCCCCCTGGTCGTGCGTGACGTAGACGAACGTGATGCCGACCTCTCGCTGAATGCGCTTGAGCTCGAACTGCATGTTCTGGCGTAACTTGAGGTCCAGCGCGCCGAGCGGCTCGTCGAGCAGCAGCGCACGGGGGCGATTGACCAAAGCCCGAGCCAGCGCAACTCGTTGCTGCTGACCGCCTGACATCTCGCGCGGACGCCGCTTCTCGCGACCCGTCAACTCGACCAAAGCGAGCATCTCAGTGACACGCTTGTTGATCTCGCCCTTCGTCACCTTCTGGCGGCGCAGGCCGAATGCCACGTTCTCGAACACGTTCATGTGCGGGAAGAGCGCATAACTCTGGAAGACCAGATTGACGTCACGCTTGTTCGGCGGCACGCCAACCATGTCCTTCCCGTAGAGCAGGATCTCGCCGCGCGTCGGCTGCTCGAAGCCGCCGATCATGCGAAGCGTCGTGGTCTTGCCGCAGCCAGAAGGGCCGAGCAGCGAGAAGAACTCACCCTCGAAGAGGGTCAGGTCGACCTGTTCGACGGCCTGCACGTTGCCGTCTCGACTGGAGAAGTCCTTGGCGACGTCGACCAGTTCGATCGCTGCGATTTGATCAGGCATCCCGGTCTCCGAAGATCGTGCGGTGCCAGTCCTTGCGCGGCTCTGGCTGGACGCTCACGGCGACGTGCTTGATGGAGGTGTATTCATCGAACGAATACTGACTCATGTCCTTGCCGAATCCCGAGGATTTCGCGCCGCCGTGTGGCATCTCGGAGACGATCGGAATGTGGTCGTTGACCCACACGCACCCAGCGACGATCTCACGTGACGCATACATCGCACGGTAGACGTCTCGCGTCCACACTGACGCGGCCAATCCGTATGCCGAGTCATTGGCGAGCGCGATGCCCTCGCTGTCGCTGTCGAAGGGAAGCGCTACCAGGACCGGGCCAAAGACCTCGTCCTGGACGATCTCAGACTCTTGTCGAGCGTCAACGATGAGCGTCGGCTCGAAGTAGGACCCCGCGGCCAGAGGGCCGCCCGGGATACCGCCGCCGAACATGGTCTTCGCGCCCTGCTGACGCGCGCGTTCGACCATGTCGAATACGCGCAACTGCTGCCTCGTTGAGATCAACGGTCCTTGGTCGGTGCTCGGATCCATGGGCGGGCCGAGCCGAACCGTTGTCATGAGATCGGCGACGCCTGAAACGAAGGCATCGAACAGCGGACGCTGCACATAAGCGCGCGTCGCCGCGGTGCAGTCCTGACCCGTGTTGATCAGGGCGCCTGCGACTGCACCTTGGATCGCAGCATCGATGTCAGCGTCGTCGAAGACGACGAAGGGCGCCTTGCCGCCGAGCTCAAGGTGCACTCGGGCCGGTCGCGCGGACGCGAGCGTCATGACGCGTCGACCGACTCCGCTCGATCCGGTGAACGAGACCATGTCGACATCGGGATGCGCGACGAGAGCTTCGCCCACGACCGGGCCGCGACCGTTGACGACGTTGACGACGCCCGATGGGATGCCGGCCTGTTCGCAGGCATCAGCGAACATGAGTGCGGTCAACGGCGTGGTCTCGGCGGGTTTGAGCACGATCGTGTTGCCAGCCGCGATGGCAGGCAGCACTTTCCACCCGGCCATCTGGAGCGGGTAGTTCCACGGCGCGATCGACCCGATGACCCCGATGGGCTCTCGGCGGATGTAGGAGGTGTGCGCGCCCGTGTATTCGCCAGCCGCTTTCCCTTCGAGGTTTCGCGCGGCCCCGGCGAAGAAGGACACGTTGTCCACCGTGCCTGGCACATCGAACTCACGCGTGAGCTTGATCGGCTTGCCGCACTGCCGGGTCTCAGTGACGGCTAGATCGTCCGAGCGCTGATCCAGGATGCGGGCCAACTCGGCGAGGTGACCCGAACGCTGCGCAGGGGTGGCGCGCGACCATTCCCCGAATGCCCCCCGAGCGGCCGTCACGGCGGCGTCGACCTGTTCGGTCGATGCCTCGGTGTAAGAATCGATCGTGGTCCCCGTGGACGGGTCGATCACATCGAGCACAGTCGAGGTCGCGCCAGTGGTGCGCGTGGCGCCGATGACTTGATGGCCCGGCATACCGCCCCTTCCGGTCCCCTGCGTTGGCGCGAAGGCCAACGTGTAACTTCCCGAAACCCACACCAAACCCGACTCTGCGGCACAGGCCGCGAAATTCGTAGCCCTTGGCTCGAGAAATCAACGGATTGCGATAGAACCGTGACCCTTTGACGACCGATCAGCAAGGCCGCAGAGTGGCTGCGGCGACCGAGCGCCGCTTACAGTCTGACCAAGAGGCTCCCAGATGAACGTGAGGTAGCGCGGGTGGCATCCACCGCATCCACACCCGCCGATCATCATCGGCGGTTCCCGACCGTGCGGGACGTGCTGGCCCTCGACGCCATCGCCCGCGGTGCCCCGGAGGTCGTGGCGGGTGCGGCCGGACTCGACCGGCCGGTTCGGTGGACTCACGTAAGCGAAGTCGTCGACATCGCACATCTGCTGCGCGGCGGTGAGCTCCTGCTGACCACCGGGCTCTTGCTACCCGACGATCCGCCCGGCCTGCGGGCCTTCATCACCGAGCTCTCCGAAGTCGGGGCCGCCGCTCTGGTCGTGGAGCTCGGTCGCCGTTACGCAAGGACGCTCCCGCCGGCGCTCGTGGAGGCGGCGGAGAAGGCAGAGTTCCCGCTGGTGGTGCTGCACCACGAGATCCGCTTCATATCCGTCGGCGAACAGGTTCACGCGCTGATCGTCGACTCACGAACTGATGAGCTTGCTGCGTCCGAACGCCTGCACTCGGCCTTCACCGAGTTGACCGTCGAAGGCGCCGCGCCCGAGCAGATCGTCACGCTCGCGGCACGACTGGCGAGCCGACCGGTCGTGCTTGAGAACCTCGCCCACCAGGTGCTCGCCTACGAAACTCTCGATCTCGAGCCGTCGGTGATCATCGATCGATGGGAGTCGCGGTCGCGCGCGGTCGCGATCAAGTCACGACTCGAGGCCGACGAACGATCCGGGTGGCTGATCACGAAGGTCGGAGCGCGCGGCAACGACTGGGGTCGGCTGATCCTCGTCGATGGCGACGCGGACAATCCGCACGACCGGATGTTGCTTGAGCGAGCGGCTGGCGCCCTTGCGCTAAATCGTCTGGTCGAACGAGACCAGGACAGCCTCGAGCGCCAGACCCACCGCGCACTCATCGATGCCGTCATCACCCATTCGACCCCGCTCGATGAGATCGCCCTGCGCTCACGCGCGTTGGGTGTGCTGCTCGAGGAGCGAACACTCGTGGCCACCGTTGTGCGTCGACGCTCCGCACCACCGGACGCCGCGCTTGAGGCGCAGGCACAATTGCGTGATCTCACCGAACGCTGCGCGCAAGCAGTACGCGAATCCAGCCTGACCGCTCTCGTGGGTCCCATCGACGACAGCTCGGTAGCCCTGGTCGTGTCCATGCCAACTCGCGCGGACGTGGATGCGCAGATCGGCCGAGTGGCAAAGAGTCGCACCCTCAACGAAGTTGATCCGATCATCGCCGTCGGAACCGCAGTCTCCGACTTGCAGGAGTTGCGGGCCGCACTCGTCGAGGCGCGCCACATCGCAGAGGCAGCTGGCGACGACGACTCGGGGCGGCTGCTCTACCGGCTGCCAGATGTGCGACTGCGAGGGCTCATGCACTTGCTGCGCGATGACTCGCGCCTGCATGCCTACGTCGAGCGGGAGCTAGGCGCGTTGCTGACATACGACGACCGGCACCGCACCGATCTCGTTGACATTCTGCGGACGTATTTGGACACCGGGCGCAACAAGTCGATCGCCGCGACGAATGCGCACTTGTCGAGGCCCGCCTTTTACGAGCGGTTGCATCGCATCGAGCGAGTGCTCGAGTGTCGATCTCGATGACGTGGACACGTGTCTGTCCTTGCACGTAGCGCTGGTCGCGCTGGATGCGGTCAGGCGCGAACACCGCGCGACCCTGACACGGTCCATGGAGTCGAGGTTGACCATCACGTGCTTGATGCGCGTGTAGTCCTCGAAGCCGTACATCGACAAGTCCTTGCCGTACCCGCTGTGCTTGAACCCGCCGTGGGGCATCTCGGCGACGAGCGGGATGTGCGTGTTGATCCAGACACAGCCAAAGTCGAGTCGCTTGGCGGTTCGCATTGCGCGGCCGAGGTCCTTGGTCCACACCGACGACGCCAGGCCGTACTGCACGCCGTTGGCCCAGGCGACCGCTTCGTCCTCGTCGCTGAACCGCTGCACCGTGATGACTGGTCCGAAGATCTCGTTCTGAATGATCTCGTCGTCCTGACGCAGTCCGTCCACGACTGTCGGAGCGTAGAAGTAGCCCCGATCACCCACGCGCTCGCCGCCAGCATCAAGACGCGCGTGGTCGGGCAGCCGGTCGATGAAGCCACTGACGCGTTCGAGCTGTCCGGCGTTGTTGACGGGGCCGTACAAGGCGTCCTCGTTGGACGGCGGCCCGGTCACGGTGTTCTTTGCCTGCTCCGCGAGCGCGGCAACGAAGTCGTCGTAGACGCCCGGAGCGGCGAGCACCCGGGTAGCCGCGGTGCAGTCCTGACCAGCGTTGAAGTAGCCGCCGACGGCGATGGTCTCGGCCGCGAGTGCGACATCGGCGTCATCGAAGATGATGACCGGCGCTTTGCCGCCAAGCTCGAGGTGCACTCGCTTGACGTCCTTGGCCGCGCTGCCCGCCACTTCCATGCCAGCCCGCACCGAGCCAGTGATTGACACCATCGCAGGCGTCTTGTGCTCGACCAGCGCGCGACCTGTGTCCCGGTCACCCGTGATGACGTTGAAAACACCAGGCGGGAGGATCTCGTTGAGGATCTCGCCCATCAGGAGGGTGCTCACGGGTGTCGTGTCCGACGGCTTGAGCACAGTCGTGTTACCAGCAGCGATTGCGGGCGCCCACTTCCAGACGGCCATGAGCATCGGGTAGTTCCATGGCGTTACTTGCGCACACACACCAACCGGCTCGCGTCGAATCATCGACGTCATGCCCTTCATGTACTCGCCCGCCGAACGCCCCTCGAGCAGCCGCGCCGCTCCAGCGAAGAAGCGAATCTGATCGACCGCCGGAGGTATCTCCTCGGACATCGTCAGGCCGAGCGGCTTGCCGGTGTTCTGGCTCTCCGCGGCAACGATCTCCTCAGCCCGGGCCTCAAATGCGTCGGCGATGTCGAGCAGCGCCTTCTGTCGTTGCGACGGGGTGGTCTGACTCCAGGTCTCGAACGCCTCGGCGGCAGCCTCGAACGCCCGGTCGACGTCTTGCTGGCCAGACAACGGCGCGGTGCCGAAGACCTCCCCCGTGCTCGGGTCGGTCAGATCGGTGGTCCGGCCGTCGGCCGAGTCGGAGAACTTCCCGCCAATGAGGTTCTGCAAGGTCTTCTTGTCGCTCACGACTGCTCCCGATCGCACGAGTAAGTGGTCTATTTCGCACCCTAGTAGCCCGGCAACGGGTAGCAACAGTTTGGGTTGCCGATATCTGCGGATTTCGTCATCGGAGGATCTTGTAGCCACTGATTCCCTTGAAATTGGCCGATTCCTCGGTCATGATGCCTGCATGGTCGTCCAGGACAGAGGCAACCTCGACGCGCTGTCCAAGGCGATCATCGAGCAGCTCCAGCAGGACGGTCGTCGCCCCTACGCAACCATCGCCAAGGCGGTCGGGCTGTCCGAAGCGGCCGTTCGGCAACGAGTCCAGCGGCTCACCGACTCCGGCGTGATCCAGATCGTCGCGGTGACCGACCCGTTGCAGATGGGCTTCTCGCGTGCGGCAATGATCGGGCTGCGCATCGACGGCGATGTCGAGCACGTCGCCGACAAGCTCGAGGCCATGCCGGAAGTCGATTACGTCATCATCTGCGCCGGCTCGTTCGATGTCCTCGTCGAGGTGGTCTGCGAGAACGACGACCACCTGCTCGAACTGCTCAACCGTCGCATCCGGGAGATCCCCGGAGTGCGATCCACCGAGAGCTTCGTATACCTGAAGCTCCGTAAGCAGATCTACACCTGGGGAACCCGATGAACACCAGCACTGTCGGCAATCACACCTACACCTCAAGCGACTCCGGTACGTTGGCGAAGTCCGCATACGAGCACCTGTGGATGCACTTCACGCGAATGTCGTCGTATGCCGACAGTGAGGTGCCGATCATCGTCAAGGGCGACGGTTGCTACATCTACGACATTCACGGCAAGCGCTATCTCGACGGACTAGCTGGTCTGTTCACCGTGCAAGTGGGTCATGGGCGCAAGGAACTGGCTGAGGCCGCGTACAAGCAGGCGCAGGACCTCGCCTACTTCCCGGTCTGGAGCTACGCGCACCCGGCTGCGATCGAACTGGCCGAGAAGCTCGCCAGCCTCGCACCAGGTGACCTCAACCGAGTCTTCTTCACCACCGGCGGCGGTGAAGCCGTGGAGTCGGCATGGAAGGTCGCCAAGCAATACTTCAAGTTGACGGGTCACCCGATGAAGCACAAGGTGATCAGCCGCCACATCGCTTACCACGGCACTCCGCAGGGCGCGCTGTCCATCACCGGGATTCCGGATGCGAAGAAGTTCTTCGAACCGCTCGTCCCAGGCGCGCACAAGGTGCCGAATACGAACTTCTATCGTGCGCCTGAGCATGGCGACAACATCGATGACTTCAGCCGCTGGGCCGCTGACCAGATCGAGCAGGCGATCGAGTTCGAGGGTCCCGACACCGTCGCCGCCGTCTTCCTCGAGCCGGTGCAGAACGCGGGCGGCTGCTTCCCGCCGCCACCCGGCTACTTCCAGCGCGTGCGCGAGATCTGCGACAAATACAACGTCCTGCTCGTCAGCGACGAGACCATCTGCGGTTTCGGCCGGCTCGGCACCTGGTTCGGGGCGCAGAAGTATGGGTTCCAGCCCGACATCATCACCTGCGCGAAGGGGCTTACCTCCGGTTACTCACCGCTCGGCGCGATGATCGCGTCGGATCGGATCATGGAACCGTTCATTCAGGGGCACAACTACTTCGCCCACGGTTACACGTTCGGCGGTCACCCGGTCTCGGCCGCGGTCGCGCTGACGAACCTGCAGATCATGGAGCGCGAAGGACTCAATCAGCACGTGCTGGACAACGAAGGTGCCTTCTACGCGACCTTGGAGAAGCTGCACTCGCTGCCCATCGTCGGTGACGTGCGCGGCGACGGCTACTTCTATGGCATCGAGCTGGTCAAGGACAAGACGACACGGGAGACCTTCAACGACGAGGAGGCCGAGATCCTGCTACGCGGCTTCCTCTCGAAGGCGCTCTTCGAGGCGGGCCTGTACTGCCGCGCCGACGACCGCGGCGACCCAGTGGTGCAGCTGTCTCCACCGCTGATCGCCGACCAGACTCAGTTCGATGAGATCGAGTCGATCCTGCGCTCCGTCCTCACCGATGCCTGGTCAATCCTCTGACCCACCGCCCACACCTTCATGACTGAGCCAGCACCGCGGGTCGACGCCCGCGACCGAACCCGCGTGCGTCGACTGCCCGAGAAGGCGGTCAGCGAGCGAGCGGTCCTCGACGCAATCCTCGACGAGGGACTCGTCGCACACGTCGGCTTGGTCGATGAGGGCGACCCCGTGGTCATCCCGGTCGGCTACGGACGCGACGGGGACGATGTCTTGATCCACGGGTCGACCGCCAGTCGACTGATGCGCGCGATGGCGGGAGGCGCGCGGGTCTGCGTGACAGTCACGTTGCTCGATGGCATGGTCTTTGCACGATCTGCCTTCGAGTCATCGATGCACTACCGCAGCGCAGTCATCTTCGGCTCCGCCCGTTCGCTCGAAGGCGATGAGAAGATCCACGCGCTTCGCATCGTGACCGAGCACCTGCAGCCGGGGCGCTGGGCGACGCTGCGAGAACCACTTGCCAAGGAGCTGCTGGCTACGTCGATCGTTGCCCTTCCGATCGTCGAGTGGTCGGTGAAGGTGTCGAACAGGCCTCCGGACGATCCCCCGGAGGACGTGGCAGGACCAAGTTGGGCTGGTGTTGTACCCATGCACACGACCGCCGGAGTGCCGGTCGATGCGCCCGATCTCCGCGCGGGGATCCACGTACCTGTGGAGGTCACGCAATGGCACCGGTGAGCGGCCTGCGCTACCGCGACGTGTCGTTCTGGATGGACTCGGTGGACGACGACCTGACACCCCGGGATCCCTTGGGTGGCAGCGTCGACGTTGACGTGGTGATCGTGGGTGCGGGCTTCACGGGCATGTGGACCGCGTACTACCTGAAGAAGGCAGATCCTTCGCTGCGAGTCGCGATCGTTGAGCAGGAGGTCGCTGGATTCGGCGCATCCGGGCGCAATGGCGGGTGGTGCTCGGCACTGTTTCCCACCAGCATGTCAAAGCTCGCGCGCATGCACGGGCGCGAGGCAGCCATCGCGATGCGGCACGCCATGAACGACACCGTCGATGAGGTAGGCCGCGTCTTGACGGCAGAGGGCATCGATGCCCACTACGCGAAGGGCGGCACCCTCGCGTTTGCGCGTTCTGCGCCCCAGGTCGCACGCGCGAGTGCGGAGATTGCGGACTATCGAGAGTTTGGGTTCGGTGAAGATCGGCTGCGCTGGCTCGAGGGCGACGAGCTCGACGCAGTTGCGAAGCCGACCCACACGGTCGGTGCTACCTACACGCCCGACTGCGCTGCGATCCAACCCGCGCTGCTAGCTCGCGGGATCGCACGAGTCCTTGAATCGATGGATGTGACGATCTACGAGTCGAGTCCTGCCTTGCGCATCGACCCTGGGCTTGTGAGCACCGAGCACGGTGCTGTGCACGCTGCCATCGTGGTGCGCGCCACCGAAGGCTTCACGCCCTCACTGCCCGGGTACGAACGAGCCCTCGTCCCGATCTATTCGTTGATGATCGCCACCGAGCCACTCACGGATGACGTATGGGACCAGATCGGACTGGTACAACGCCAGACCTTCACGGACTTTCGGCACCTGGTCATCTACGGCCAACGCACTGCGGATGGTCGCATGGCCTTCGGCGGTCGCGGTGCGCCTTACCACTTCGGCTCAGCGATCGACCCGAGCTTTGATCGCGAACCGGCGGTGTTCGAGGATTTGCGGCAGGTACTCGGCGAGATCTTCCCGCCGCTGCGCAAGGCCGCGATCACACATCAATGGGGTGGCCCGCTAGGAGTCCCTCGCGATTGGCATGCATCGGTCGGCTTCGATCGTGGCAGCGGGCTCGCGTGGGCCGGCGGCTACGTCGGAGACGGAGTGTCGACGACGAACCTGTCCGGTCGCACCCTCGCCGACCTCATCACCGGGGCCGACACCGATCTCACCCGACTGCCGTGGGTCAATCACCGGTCCCCCGACTGGGAGCCAGAGCCGTTGCGATGGCTCGGGGTCAACAGCGGTTTGCGTGTCATGACGAGCGCCGATGCCGAGGAGGCTCGCACGGGCCGACCGTCGCGGCGCGCGGAGCTGTTCGGTCGGTTCACCGGCCAGTGACCGAATCTGCGCGGGTCGGGACCCAACGGTGATTCGGACGGCGCGGCTGAACGCGTCAGCGGTCAGGCGCGGTTGATGACCTGCGTCGCGAGCTGACCGCAAGCCCCATCGATGTCGCTACCGCGGGTGTCGCGCACAGTCACGGCCACCCCGTGCGCCTCAATCCGGCGCACGAACTCGTCTTGCACCACTGGATCCGAGGCAGTCCACTTCGAGCCCGGCGTGGGATTGAGCGGGATCAGGTTTACGTGCACCAGATGGCCCTTGAGCAGCCGACCGAGCCGGTCGGCGCGCCACGCGTGATCGTTGATGTCGCGGATCAACGCATATTCGATCGACACCCGACGCCCGGTGACATCCGCGTAGTGCCAGGCCGCGTCGAGCACTTCGCTGATCTTCCAACGAGTGTTGACCGGCACGAGTGTGTCGCGCAGCTCGTCATCCGGCGCGTGCAGCGACACCGCAAGAGTGACCGACAAGCCCTCAGTCGCGAGCTCACGCATACGCGGCACGAGGCCAACCGTCGAGACCGTGATCGAGCGTTGTGACAGTCCCAAACCATCGGGTCCTGGTGTGGTCATCGCTCGCACAGCACCGATGACGGAGCGATAGTTAGCCAACGGCTCGCCCATGCCCATGAGTACGACGTTGCTCAATCGCATCGGGCCGCCGGGGATCTCCCCGCGCGCTAGTGCTCGTGCCCCCGCCACGACTTGATCGACGATCTCGCCGGTAGACAGATTGCCGCGTCAATCCTTGCTGACCGGTCGCGCAGAACGGGCAGTTCATCCCACAGCCGGCCTGGCTCGACACACACATCGTGGCCCGGTCTGGATAGCGCATGAGCACCGACTCGACCAGCACGCCATCGAAGAGCCGCAGCACTGACTTGCGAGTGGTGCCGCCGTCGGCCGAGAGTTCCTCGATCGGTTCGATCAATCTCGGCAGGAGCGTTTCGGTCAGCTTGCCGCGCACATTTGCCGGCAGGTCGGTCATGTCGTCGGGATTTTCGGCCAGGCGAACGAAGTAGTGCCGTGCGACCTGATCGGCGCGATAGCCGGGCAACCCGAGCTCGACAGCGACCTCGCGCCGCTCGACCGGCGACAGGTCGGCGAGATGCCGCGGCGGCTTGGGCCGACGCGGCGGGGCGAAAACCAGTTCAGCCGACATGAGCAATCCAGCTCAGCATCGCCCACACGACAGGCGCGGACAACAACAGTGAGTCCACTCGGTCGAGCAGCCCGCCATGGCCCGGCAAGAGCGCGCCCATGTCCTTGACCCCGATGTCTCGCTTGATCAGCGACTCTGTCAGGTCCCCGGCGGTCGCGGAGATCAGCACGGCCAGGCCGAGCAAGATGCCTTGCCACCAAGTCCCGTTCAGCAGCGAGGTCACACACACCGCGCCACCAACGGCACACAGGACGGCGGAGCCGCCGAAGCCTTCCCATGACTTCTTCGGGCTGATCACCGGCGCCATCGGATGACGCCCGAAGAGCACGCCGACCGCGTAGCCACCGATGTCGTTACACGCCACCAGGATCACCAGCGTGATGATGCGTGCGGCTCCGTCGGGCTGACGAGCCATGAGTGAGGCGAACGAACCGAGGATGCCGATGTAGACGAGCACGAACACGCTGGCGGTGATGTCGCGAACGAAGTTCTCCGGGCCGCGGCGTGCGAGCCAGATACCCGGAAGTGCGCAGGCCGCAACGAAGACCGCGGTGAGCGGACGCGGTCCCCAGAAGTACGCCACGGCAGCGATGGCACCCGCACCGATGGCCAGTAGCACCCACGGCACGTGGATGTCCTTCTTGGCCAACGCACGGCCGATCTCGACCACTGCGACGACCACAGCCACACAGACGAGCCAGGCAAAGACAGTCATGCTGAACGCGATCGACAGAAGCAGCACGACGCCGAGACCGACCGCGACGGCGGTCGCGGCAATGAGATTGCGCCCCGCGCGTGGGTGTGCCGGGGGCTCGGACATGGTTGGGTCGACGCTGCTTGATCGATCGGTCATCGGACCGGTCAGACCTCGAGCAGCTCGGCTTCCTTGTGCTTGAGCAGCTCGTCGATGGTCGCGACGTGCTTGTGGGTGACGTCTTCGAGCTCCTTCTCCGCGCGACGCGCGTCGTCCTCGCCGGCGTCGCCGTCCTTGCTAAGCTTGTCAAGCGTCGACCTTGCGTGGCGGCGGACGTTGCGGATCGATACCCGTGCGTCCTCGGCCTTCGTCGCGCGCCACCTTGATGTACTCCTTGCGTCGCTCCTCGGTGAGCTCGGGGAACACGACGCGGATGATCGTGCCGTCGTTCGTCGGATTCACGCCGAGATCGCGAGTCGCGGATCGCCTTCTCGATCGCAGCCAGCGCGCCCTTGTCGTACGGCGTCACGATCGCCATCCGCGCCTCGGGTGCGGCGAAGGACGCAAGCTGGTTCACCGGGGTCAGGGCGCCGTAGTAGTCGACCACGATCTTGTTGAACATCGACGGGTTCGCGCGGCCGTCCGGATCGCGCCGAAGTCCTCCTTGGCGACCTCGACGGCCTTCTCCATCTTCTCCTCGGCATCGAGCAGGGTGTCGTCGATCACGCGTGGCTCCGTGGGTCGCGGCGGCTGGTCCGGCTCTCGTTCAACGCTGGGACGGCAGAGCGACCGTGAGGTCGGGCTCCGGGTCCGAGGAGACGAGCGTCCCGATCCTCTCACCTCGCACCGCTCGCGCGATGTTCCCGTCCTGCCTGCAGATTGAAGACGATGATCGGCATGTCGTTGTCCCGGCACAGGCTGAACGCGGTCGCGTCGACGACCTTCAGCCCTCGCACGAGCACCTCATCGAAGGTCACGTGGTCGAACTTCGTGCGCGTTCGGGTTCTTCGCCGGGTCGTCGTCGTAGACGCCGTCGACGCCCTTGGCCATCAGCACGACTCGACGCCGAGACCTCAAGCGCTCGCTGCGCCGCCGTGGTGTCCGTGGAGAAGTAGGGCGCACCGAGGCCCGCGCCGAAGATGACGACGCGACCCTTCTCGAGGTGTCGGATCGCGCGGCGCGGCACGTACGGCTCGGCGACCTGGCCCATCGCGATCGCGGTCTGCACGCGGGTGTCGACGCCTTGCCGTTCAAGGAAGTCCTGCAGCGCGAGGCAGTTCATGACCGTGCCGAGCATGCCCATGTAGTCGGCGCGCGAACGATCAATGACCGCGTTGCGACAACTCGGCACCACGGAAGAAGTTGCCGCCACCGATGACGACCGCGATCTGCACGCCGCTGCGCGCGACATCGGCGATCTGTCGCGCGACGTCCGCGACGACGTCGGGGTCGACACCGAGCTGCCCACCACCGAACACTTCGCCGGAGAGCTTGAGCAGGACGCGGTGGTAACGATGTTGTGCGCTGGCACCAGCAGCAGAAAAGGCCGTCGCCGGGCGATCACTCACGGTGTCCGCCACGGCAACGGCCTCCTCAACTCGTTCACGGGCTGAGTCTGCCCGATCACTGAGCCCTCGTCAGTACGAAGAATGCGACCAACGAGCACTGTCAGTGAATCGGCAGGTCAGGAACCAACTCTGAAGCGCGCGAAGCCCTGGAGCGAGACGCCCGCCTCGTCCAAGACCTGCTTCACGGTCTTCTTCATGTCCTTGGCGAAGCCCTGGTCGAGTACCACGTTCTCCTTGATGAACTTGGCGATCTGACCATCGACGATCTTGGCTGATCGCCGCCTCCGGCTTGCCATCCTCGCGAGCGGCCTCTTCAAGTACGCGTCGCTCGTTGGCGATGACGTCGGCAGGGACGTCATCGCTGGACAGCGCGATCGGCGGGAACGCCGCGATGTGCTGGGCGACGTCCTTGGCGACTTCCGCGTTCTCTCCGGACAGTTCGACGATGACTCCGACCTGCGGGGGCAGGTCGGGGCTGGTCTTGTGCAGGTACGAACCGATGTAGCCGTGATCGAGGACCGCGAAACGACGGATCTCGATCTTCTCGCCGAGAGTTGCGTTCGCCTCGTCGACAAGTTCCTGAACGGTCTGCCCGTTGGTCGTCTTCGTCTCGAGCAGAGCCGAGACGTCAGCCGGCTTGTTCGTGGCCACGATCTCCACGAGCTCGGCCGCCACGGCCTGGAAGCGCTCGCCCTTGGCCACGAAGTCGGTCTCGCAGTTGAGTTCGAGCAGCACACCGGATGACGTGCCATCGAGCTTCGCGGTCACCAAGCCGTTGGAGGCCGAGCGGCCTTCGCGCTTGGTCACGCCCTTGAGTCCCTTGACCCGCAGGATCTCGACGGCCTTCTCAAAGTCGCCTTCGGCCTCGACTAGCGCGTTCTTGCAGTCGAGCATTCCGGCAGCAGTGGCCTCGCGCAGCCGCTTGACGTCGGCCGCGGTGAAGTTACTCATCGCGTATCTCTCACTCTCGTAACGGGGAAGTTCAGTAAAGGCGGATAACGAGGTGCGTTATTCCGCGGCTGGAGCCTCGGCCACTGCGGTCTCAGGCACTGGGGCCTCGGCTACTGGGGCCTCGGCTGGCCGCGGGCGCTCGGCCTCGGACTCGGGGCCTCGGTGGCAGCGCCACCGGCGAGCAGCTCCCGCTCCCACTCGGCCAGCGGCTCGTTGGCACCAAGCTCGGCGCCAGGTTCGGCTTCGCCGCCCTGCGCGTTGCGGACGCGAGCCATCAGGCCATCGGCGACCGCGTCGGCGATCACGCGCGTCAGCAGGGTGACCGAACGGATCGCGTCGTCGTTGCCGGGGATCCGGTAGTCGACCTCGTCGGGGTCGCAGTTGGTGTCGAGGATCGCAACGACCGGGATACCCAGCTTGCGTGCCTCGCCGACGGCGATGTGCTCCTTCTTGGTGTCGACGATCCAGATCGCACTCGGGACGCGCTGCATGTCGCGGATGCCACCGAGGGTGCGCTCGAGCTTGTCGCGCTCGCGCTTGAGGACGAGCAGCTCCTTCTTGGTCATGCCGCTCGACGAGGCGTCATCGAAGTCGAGCTCCTCGAGCTCCTTCAGACGCTGCAAGCGCTTGTGCACGGTCGGAAGTTCGTCAGCATGCCGCCGAGCCAACGCTGGTTGACGTAGGGCATGCCGACGCGCGTTGCCTGCTCCGCGATCGGCTCCTGCGCCTGCTTCTTCGTGCCAACGAACATGACGGTGCCGCCGTGCGCGACGGTCTCCTTGACGAACTCGTAGGCGTTGTCGATGTAGGACAGCGACTGCTGCAAGTCGATGATGTAGATGCCGTTGCGCTCGGTGAAGATGAAGCGCTTCATCTTGGGATTCCATCGACGGGTCTGATGCCCGAAGTGGACGCCGCTCTCGAGGAGCTGGCGCATCGTGACGACGGCCATGGCCGGGTACTCCTTTTTGCGCCACGCAGAGCGTGGGCGCACCCTCGGTTCGTTGCCCCGACCGGGTGGTCGGTGCCCTGACGTCCGCAGGCCGTGCCGCGCGAACGCGGACCTTGGGGGCCGGTGCCGTTGGGTTCGAGTGCCAGATCAGATCTGGCCAGAACCCACGGGCGGACATGCGATGTCACCTGGGTCCCGCCCAACATGCAGACGGGTCCATGGCGCAGCGGCGAGTCTACCGGCCAATAAGGTGCCCAAATGACCGTCCCGGCGTACCTCGAGTCCCTGTTCTCCCTGTCCGGACGGGTCGCCGTGGTCACCGGGGGCAGTTCCGGCATCGGTCAAGGCATCGCCCAAGCCCTCGCGGCCGCTGGGGCCCAGGTGGTGGTCATCGCCCGCGACGAGGACCGCCTGCAGGAGACCACCGAAGCCATTTCGCGGGCGGGCGGCGAGGCTGGCTGGGTCGCCACTGATCTTGGTTCTCGTTCCGGCGTCCGCGCGGCAGCCGAGGAGGCGGTGGGCCACTTCGGGGAGCCCGACATCGTCGTCAGCTCGGCCGGGGTCAATATCCGCCCGCCCCTGGACGAGCTCACCGACGAGGCCTGGGACCAGACCATGCGGCTGAATCTTGAGGCACCGTTCGTCCTGGGACAGCGATTCGGGCCGCGGATGGCCGAGCGCGGATTCGGGCGGCTGATCCAGATCAGCTCCCAGCAGGCCCATCGTGCGTTCGTGAACAGCGGCGCTTACGGGGTGTCCAAGGGCGGACTTGAGGCGCTGGCTCGTTCGCAGGCCGAGGCGTGGTCGGCCCGCGGAGTGACGAGCAACGTGCTGGTTCCCGGCTTCGTTCCGACTCGACTGAACACTCGGATCGCCGACGACCCGGTCGCAGCGGCCGCGATGACCGAGCGAACGATGTCGGCCCGGATGGGTCGTCCCGAAGATTTCGCAGGTGTCGCCGTGCTGTTGGCCAGCGCGGCATCGAGCTACATCACAGGGCAATCCATATTCGTCGACGGTGGCATGTCTCGGCACTGAGTTCCGCCGGATTGCGTCGCACTACCAGGGCCTGCGGTCTTTCTTCGTGCACACTCGTGGTTCGTGCACACCGGCGTTGCCTGATCAGCGTGCTTGTCGCATCAGCCGTGCAGGGTTCGACCCATGCGCGCTCATACTTCTCGATGGTTGCACTCGCTTTTCGCCATCGGCATCGCCTTGATTGGGATCGGTCTCGCATCGGTGTTCTTCCTCGACCCTGCGGTTGCTGCGACGGCAACCACGACCGGACACTGGGTGTGGCCGTTGTCAGGTCCAGTTCAGGTGCTACGCGGCTTCGAGCCGCCTTCGGGCCCCTACTCCGCGGGACATCGCGGCGTTGATCTCGCGACCACGGTTGGCGAGACGGTGCGTGCAGCGGGTTCGGGTGTGGTCACCTTCGCGGGCGTGATCGGCGGCACTCCGATGGTGACGATCACGCACGGCGCCCTGCGCACTACGTATCAGCCCATCACGCCGTCCGTGGAACTCGGAGAGCCGATCGTGGCCGGTCAAGCTATCGGGGCCATCACGATTGCACCGACGCACTGCGGATTGCTGCCGTCATGTCTGCACTGGGGACTCCTGCGCGGTTCCACCTATCTCGATCCATTGACGTTGGTGGGAGCAGCCCACGTGCGGCTGCTCCCCCATCTGCAACTCGGCGCACCCACGGGTGGGGTGCAGACGCTCGCAGTGGCGGCGGACTCAGCGCCCGATGCGACCCGGCCGATATCGGCTCGATCTCTGACCACCGCAGCGACCAACTCACCAACCACTGGTTCGAGCGCTGGGCACGCAGTCTTGGCGAGCGTGGGTGGCGCTACGGGTGCTGCACTAGCGATCGGCACAAGAGCAGGACGCCGGCGACGACGACGATTACCGTGACCGCTCGATCGGCTCAGCGGTAGTGCGCCTTGGCGGTTGTCCGGGTCATGCAGTGGACTTGCGACCAACGAGGTGAAAGACCCGGCTGAGCTGCCGGTAAGGATCACGTCGACTGGCTTCGAGTTCGACGGCGGCGGTAGCCGCCATCTGCTCAAGGTCACGCGGGTCAAGGGCAGCACCACCGAACTCCAGCCAGTCCACGAACAGCCACACCCCGTACCAGCGCACAGGCTCGATACCTCCAGCGCGGAGCAGATCGCTGAGCTCCTCGACGGTGTCAGCTCGACCGGCCACACCGAGAACACCGATGTCGGTGCGCGAGTCGAAGGCGGCGAGGGCGTCGGCCCAACGCCGCTCGAGTGCGGGACGTACAGCCATCGTGTGTGCGTTTCCGGTCATGATCGAAACCAGCCCGCCATCAACAACGCACCTGCACAACTGGTCAACCATCGGCACCGGATCGGCCACATAGCCCAGCACGCCGTGGCACAGGACAGCGTCGAAGCGCTGTCCGTCCACTGCCTCGGTTGTGCTCTCACCTTCACCTTGTATCAAGGTGACGAGTTGTTGAGCCTCAGGTGGAAGTTGCTGCAGCCGTTGCTGCGCCTTCTCGAGCATCGCCGGCGACGCGTCCAGCAAGGTCACGCGGTAGCCAGCCTGCGCGAGCGGGAAGGACTGGTTGCCCGCTCCACCTCCTACGTCGAGGACTGTCGCCGGTGCCTGCGGCAGATGCTCGAGCAGGTGTCGGTGCATGACATACGTGCGGACATAGCCCTTGACCGAGGCGTACGCCTCGTCAACGAACTTGTCGGCCAGGCCGCGAGTGGCCCATGCGTCCTCGGTCACGGCAACTAGTCCCAGAACGGGCCGGTTAATCCGACCGCCCGAAAGTAGGCCTTGGCCTGATCTGGCTCACGCCGGACATAGCCCGAATCCATTCGACCGTCGTACCAATGTTGGGCGAGGTTCCAGAGCGTCATCAGGTTCATGACATAGCCGCGCTCGTACCCTGTCGCCGCCAGCCACGCATCGACGTGCTCCGGTGAACAGAAGATCCGTTGATGTGAACAGGTGTGTACGACGTCGTCCCACATGTGGTGAGCAGGCACCAGAAAGTGCGCGACGTCGGCGCCCTCCGGTGCGCGGTCACGGTTGACGACCCACGACAAAGCTCGTCCACAGTGCGGACAGGTCGTGGCGACCAGCACGGACGGCTCTGCGGTGACTAGGTGCGGGATTGCGAACGAGTCCCAAGCACACCCGCCCCACCACAAGGTGTCGCGACCCATCACGGAGAACCCAAACGAGACCGAGGCAAACGGATGCGCGAGAACGATCGTTCCCCGTTCGTCGAGTACTAGGTGGCGTCGCGCCGCCAATGCCGTAATCGCATCGTTGGCCTCGGACACGGATCCGGCCACTTCCGCTAACGCCTCGGCAGACGGCGCAGCACCTTGAGATGCGAACGCTGAATAGATCGCCATCCGCACATCCTCGATGAGGTCGGGCGTTGACATCCGTTCGCCGGGACTAGTCGGCTTCGGACTCGGCGAGCTTGCCGCGAAGCTGGAGAACAGCCTTCGTGTGCATCTGGCAGATCCGGCTCTCGGTGACGCCTAGGACCTGGCCGATCTCGGCGAGCGTGAGGCCCTCGTAGTAGTAGAGCGTGACAACGATCTTCTCCCGCTCCGGCAGCGTGTTGATCGCGCGCGCAAGCAGGTACTTCGTTTCCTCGGACTCGAACGCCGCAACCGGGTCTTCGGCGCGAGTGTCCTCAAGGGTGTCGACCAGGCTGACCTTGTCGCCCTTCTCGCCGCCGACTGTGAGCAACTCATCAAGTGCAACGACGTTGACGAATGAGACCTGGTTGAAGATCTGGTGCAGATCGTCCACCGAGATGCCCATGTAGTCGGCAACCTCGGGCTCGCTCGGCGTGCGGTGCAGCGTGGACTCCAGCGCGGTGTAGGCGCGCTCGATGTCGCGGGCCTTGGAGCGCACCGATCGAGGGATCCAGTCGATCGAACGAAGTTCGTCGATGATCGCGCCGCGGATGCGGTTGATCGCGTAGGTCTCGAACTTGATGGCGCGCTCGAGGTCGAACTTCTCGATCGCGTCGATGAGGCCGAAGATGCCGTACGAGACGAGGTCGGCCTGCTCGATGTTGGGCGGAAGGCCGACACCCACTCGGCCGGCGACGTACTTGACCAGTGGCGAGTAGTGCAGGATCAGCCGCTCACGCAGGCGCTGATCTCCGGTCGCCTTGAAGTCGATCCAGATCTCGCGCAGCACATCGTCGGGCTCACGGATCGTGGTGCCTGGCCGGACCGGGGCGGGAGCCTCAAACTCCTCGTCGGCGGGCTTGGCCTCATCGCTTTCGGCCTCGTCGGTCTCGGCGCCGTCAGGCGCAACCTCGTCGACGCCAGTGGGCTCGGCGTCCAACTCGTCTTCGGGATCCAGGACGTCGACGGTGTCCGAGGACTCGTCAGCCGCGCCTGAGGCCTTAGGCCCGGGGGTGCGCCTGCTCATATGTTTCCCTCAGTCGTTCGACGGATACGTGCGTATAGATCTGCGTGGTGGCGAGCGTAGCGTGGCCGAGTAGCTCCTGAACGGTACGCAGGTCCGCGCCGCCCTCAAGCAGATGGGTTGCCGCACTGTGCCGCAACCCGTGCGGTCCAAGGTCTGGTGCCGACTCGTCGTTCGCCGTGTTCGCGTGCACGATGGTACGTACCGTCCGCGGGTCGATTCGCCTGCCCCTCACCCCGAGGAACATCGCGGCGTCGGCACCTGCACGTGGCGCGCGGCCGACGGCAGCGAGTTGTCCTCGACCGCCCGACAGCCACGCGTCGATTGCTCGTTGCGCCGGCACACCTAGCGGCACGACGCGTTGCTTATTCCCCTTGCCAAGCACCGTGACCGCACGACGTTCGCGATCAAGGTCATCAACGTCGAGACCGCACAGTTCACCGACTCGAATGCCAGTGGCATAGAGGACCTCGAGGATGGCGCTGTCGCGCAGCCGCACCGGATCACCCTCACGCGCCTCGTCGCGCGCGGCATCGAGAATTCGCGAAGCTTCATCCACTCGGAGTATCGGGGGCAGCGTGCGGTGGGCCTTCGGGGCCGCGAGCAGTGCTCCTCGGTCCTGCGTCACAAGGCCGGTGTGAGCCGCCCAGGCGGTGAAGGTCCGCGCCGACGCGGAGCGACGGGCGATCGTGGTGCGGCTGCGGCCCAGGGTGGCCTGCTTGGCCAGCCACGAGCGCAGCACCTGCAATGTCACACCATCGAGGCTCGTGCAGCCCATCCGCTGCGCATGATCTAGCAGCGACGTGACATCACCCTCGTAGGCGCGAATGGTGTGCTCCGAACGGCCCTTCTCGCTGCGCAGATACCGAACGAAGTCCCCTAGTGCTGCCTCCATGGCTGCCGTCAGCGGCGAGTCCTCGGGTATCGACGCATCGATGATCGACAAGTCGTCCGGCCGGGCCGGAACGGTGGGGGCGGCGCTCACCTGCCCACGCTGAACTGCGGCAGGGGTCAGGTCAAGGACCGCCACGCCTGGCACGAGGTCGACGCAGACCGCGAGCCTGGATTTGCTCGTCGGATAACCGCCAACCGCCCGAGTCCCTCACGGCGTGCGCACCGACCGCCAGTTGACCCAGGGCGCTCAACGCAACCGTGGGGGTGAGGCCGCAGGCGACCGCGAGGACGTCGACCGGCGTCGCCAACGCCGAGAGCGCCTCCATCACCTGTGCCTGTCGGGGGTCATCCGGTCGGTATGGCTGCGGCGGCTTGTCCGCCGCACCGACGCCAACCGGGCGTGCCTGTTCGGCGTCTCGTTTTGTTTCCGCATCGAGGGCCTCGTTGGTGTCATGAAGATCGGGGGTCGCCGCCTCAACAATGTCGGATGCATTCAGCACGAAACGCCATCGCCCTCTCTCATCAACGGGTTGACGCTGCTTCAGCGGGATCGCGTCGACGGCCTTCTCGATGTCGATGCATGCGCGCATCGCGCCCATCGACATCGTTGACGTCACGGGTCCTGGCACCACCAGGACCGGCCGCCCGATCGGCGCAGCCTCGCGGGCCGTGATGAGCGAACCACTTCCCGCTGCGGCCTCGACCACCACGACAGCGGGAGCAAGCGCTGCAATGACGCGGTTGCGGATCCGAAATCCAAAGCGCGTGGGATGCGCACCCAACGGAACCTCGCTGACGAGTGCACCGTTGGCCGCGATCCGTTCGAACATCCCGGCGTGACCAGTCGGGTAAGCCTCATTTACTCCGCAAGCCAAGACCGCGATCGTGGGCGCGTCTGCAGCGAGACAACCCTTGTGCGCCGCCGCGTCGATTCCATAGGCGCCCCCGGAGACCGTCGACCAACCGAGCTCACCTAGTTCGAAGGACAAGCTCGTCGCAACGTGCTGCCCATACGTGGTGCAGGCGCGTGCACCGACGATCGCGACCGAACGCAGCGCCACGAACCGAACGTCGGCCTGACCGCGCACCCACAACAGCAACGGCGGCACCGCCAAGTCGTCCAGCCGCGTCGACCATTCGAGGTCGCCGGGGACGACGACTCGACCGCCGAGCTCAGCGAGTTGGGCGCGCATCTGCTCGACGACGAGCCCGCGCAACCGTGGTCGCCAGCCATCCGCACCGCGCAGCGGCGAGGATTCGTTTGCGATCTCGTCCAGCGCCTGCCGCGCCCCGACCGCCTGGACTCGGGCATACACGCCCTCATGGCCCGCTGGCGCCGCACACGTGAGCAGCATTCGAGCCGCCACGTCACTGTCGTCCTCGACGGCTGCACGCACATCGATGTCGTTCACGCAGCGACCCCGATCTGGCCGATGCGCAACGCGAGCGCCGCGTCAACCTCCGCCACATCCGGACGCGCCACGCCATCGAGATCCGCGATCGTCCATGCAACCCGCAGCACCTTCACCACCCCTCGCGCCGTGAGCGCCCCAGCATCCAGTGCCCGCAAGACGCCTCGCGTTGCGCGAGCCGACGGCGCGAGATTCGTGCGCAAGGCACGACCGGACACGGCCGCGTTCGTCGACCAGGGCGTGCCGGCCAAGCGCGCCGCACAAAGAGCACGCGCGGCAAGCACCCGCGCCCTGACCGTCGCGGAGTCCTCACCCGTCGAGTTCTCCCCCAACATCGCAGGTGTGCTGATCCGGTCGACGGGCACCAGCAGATCGATGCGATCGAGTAGCGGAGCAGACAGCCTCGCCGCATAGCGTCGTCGCGCGTACGGGGTGCAGGAGCAGTCCATCCGCGCGCACGGACACGGGTTGGCCGCGAGGACCAACGAGAACCGGGCGGGAAAGGTCGTGCGAAACCCCGCGCGCGCAATCGTCACCCGACCCGATTCCAGTGGCTCGCGCAGCGCCTCGAGCACATCACCGCTGAACTCCGGAGCCTCATCGAGAAACAGCACGCCGTGATCGGCCAAGCTCACCAATCCAGGGGTAGCCACATGCGAACCGCCGCCGACAAGTGCGGCCTTCGACGCAGTGTGATGTGGTGCGTGAAAGGGCGGCCGATCGATGAGCGGCCGCCCTGGCTCCAGTAGCCCCACCAACGAATGGATCGCCGTCACCTCCAGCGCCGCATCGGGCAACAACGGCGGAAGCAAGCCGGGCAGTCTTTCCGCGAGCATGGTCTTGCCAGCCCCAGGCGGGCCGTGCATCAAGAGGTGATGACCGCCCGCCGCAGCGATCTCAAGCGCGCGACGTGCCTCGATCTGACCGACCACGTCGGCCAGGTCAGGCTCGGGAAGATGGACCCCCTCGCCGACCGAATCGTTGGCAATGGCGGATCCACCGGACACGAACCGCGCATCAAGGTCCACCTCGTCAGCGTCGGGCGCACCTCTCAGCAGCGCGAAGACGTGGCGCAGGCTGCGCACTCCGATGACCTCGATGCCGGGGACCAACGCCGCCTCGGTCACGTTGGCCTCGGGCACGACGACCTGCGCCATGCCCGCCGCACGCGCGCTGAGCACGGCGGGCAGGACCCCGCGCACTGGCCGCACCCGACCGTCAAGGCCGAGCTCGCCGAAATAGACCCTGTCACTTTCGTCGGCTGCCGGCAGCGCCCCAAGACATCGTTGAATCGCCACAGCGACCGCGACGTCGAACGCGCTCCCCCGCTTGTGCAGATCCGCCGGATACAGCCCTACCGTCACCCGGCCCGCGGGCCATTTCTCGCCGCTGTTGACCGTCGCAGCGCGCACACGATCGCGCGACTCAGACACCGCAGTGTCTGCCAGGCCGACGATGTTCATCGCGGGCAGACCCTGCGCGTGGTTGACCTCCACCTCAACCAGACGTCCAGCCATCCCCACCAAGGCCAACGAGCGTGTCAACGCGACGCTCATTCACACCACCCCAACGAGATGGCTGATCTCCGGCTCGACGAAGGACGCGCACACGACACCGACGACGTCGATGCGCACTTGATCGGCATGCAACGGGTGCTCAGCCAGCCAACGAGTTGCCAGTCGTCGCAGGCGGGCGGCCTTGGCCGGAGTGACCGCTTCGGCCGGGGTACCGAAGGCCAACGACGAGCGAGTCTTCACCTCGCAGACGACCAAGCAGCCGCGATCCATCGCCACGATGTCGATCTCGCCCAGGTCGCAGCGCCAGTTCCGCTCCAAAACCACGAAACCCTGCGCCTGAAGAAACGACGCGGCGAGCTCCTCGCCATGTCGTCCCAATGTGTCCTTCGCGCGCATGCGCCCACCCCCGGCGAGCACGTTCACACGCGACTAGGTCAGAGATGCGACCTAGGGCCAAAGGTTGGGGATGGCGCCCGAGTGTGCACGAGTCAGGAGGCGGGTGGTTCTAACTCAGCCGGTGCCAGCTCTTCGACGTTGACATCCTTAAAAGTCAGCACGCGGACATTGCGAACGAAACGCGCCGGGCGGTACATGTCCCACACCCACGCGTCTGACATCGTCACTTCGAAGTAGACCTCGCCCGCGTCGGACTGTCGCGGTTGGACCTCGACCGAGTTCGTCAGGTAGAAACGCCGATCCGTCTCGACCACGTAGGCGAAGAGCCCCACCACATCGCGGTACTCGCGGAACAACTGCAACTCCATCTCGGCTTCATATCGCTCGAGATCCTCGGCACTCATCTGCAGCCTCTCTACGCCGACATCGGTGTGCGTGCATCTTCGTCCGCGGCCTCGATCGAGAACGCGTCGTCTTCAGCGAGTGTCAATCCGGATATGTCCCGTCCAAGCAGTGCCGCCACATTGGCGAAAGACTGACGATGTTCCTCGCAAGGACCGTACGCGCGCATGGCTTCGGTGTGCGCGGGGGTGATGTAGCCCTTGTGGATAGCAAAGCCGTAGTCCGGGAATCGCTGATCGAGATCGCACATGATCCGGTCGCGAGTCACCTTTGCGATGACCGACGCGGCCGCGATCGACGCGCTCACTGCATCGCCCTTCCAGACGGCCAACGAAGGCACGTGCAGGCCCTTGATCGGAAAGCCGTCGGTCAACGCGTACTGAAACGGCACGTCGAGACGAGCCAACGCGCGCCGCATGCCGAACACGTTGGCGCGGTGAACTCCGCCCCGATCAACCTCCGCCCGATCCACCACGACAGCAACCCACGCGGTGGCCTTGACGACCACCTCGGCGTAGACCTCTTCGCGCACCGTCGGCGTGAGCGCCTTCGAATCCGCGAGACCCTTCACGCGATCGCGACGTCGGGAGCCGTCGGGCAGCACCACAGCGGCCACGACCAGCGGTCCCGCGCAGGCGCCGCGCCCGGCCTCATCGGTCCCGGCCAAGGGGCCAAGTCCATGTGCGGCGAGCACCGTGTCGTAGGAGTAGAGGTCCCCGTACACGACCTTGGCTGGGCGCGTGCGCCGCTGGTGCGGACCTCGCTTCGCCATGTCGGCCAGCGTACGACCGTCCCACTCAACTCCCGCCGTTCAGCCCCGGCTGGGAGAACGTGGCGGGCAGCCCGAGCGTGCCCCAGTTCTTGATCGGCCAGATGATCACGAAGGCGCGACCGATCACGTCGTTCTCCGGCACGTAGGGGGACCCGTGACCAGGATTGGCGTAGTGCCAGGCCGAGTCCTCCGAGTCTTGGCGGTTGTCCCCGAGAACCCAAAGCGTGTTGGCAGGCACCGTCACGTCGTAGTGATCGGTGCCGCCCACCGAGTTCGGATACAAGTAGCTCGACTCGTCGAGGGTCACACCGTTGACGCTGATCTGATCCTGCGCGTTGCAGCACACCACATGGTCACCAGGCAGACCAATGACTCGTTTCACGAGATCTTGATTCGTGCTGACCGGCGCAAGGCCAACGAACTGCAGTGCATCGCGCAAATAGCGCGTCGGCATCGAGACACTCGCCGTGCTCGGCGGCAGCCAGCCCCCAGGATCTTCGAAGACCACGATGTCACCGCGCTGGATCGAGCCGAACTCCGTCGTCACCTTCTCGACCAAGATGCGATCACCGATGGCCAGCGTGTTTTCCATGGACCCCGAAGGGATGTAGAACGCCTGGGCCAGAAACGCTCGAATAAGGGTCGCGATGAGAAGTGCGACGACAACGATGATGACCGACTCACGTAGCCAGTGCGACTTCCTAGGTACTGGCCTAGATCCCGGCTCGCTTACCCCTGCGGGCTCGCTCAGGCCGGTTGAGTCGCTCACCACCCCAAACTAGTGGGTGGCGTTGAGACCTGGTTGGGAGAAGGTCGCGGGTCTGGTGAGGGTGCTCCAATGACTGATGGGCCAGACCACCACAAAGGCGCGCCCGATGACGTCACCCACCGGGACCATTCCGCCAGTGGCATCGTTTTGATGGAACCGGGAGTCGGCAGAATCACTGCGATGGTCACCCAGCACCCAGAGGTAGCCCTTGGGAACCGTTACGTCGAACTTCATTGTGGACGGCGCGTCGCCCGGATAGATGTAGCTCGTCTCGTTGAGCGCGACGCCGTTGACTGTGATCTGGCCGCTGGCGTTGCAGCACACGACGTGGTCTCCGCCGACTCCGATCACTCGCTTGACCAAGTCCTGGTCGGCGTTCGCGGGTGCAAGGCCAACGAATTGCAAGCCGTCGCGAATCCACCGACCGGGTAAAGACGAACTACTGGGAGTCGACTGAAGCCAGCCACCTGGGTCCTTGAAGACGATGACATCACCGCGATGCGGCGATCCGACTTCGGTGCTCACCTTCTCGACGAGGATGCGGTCACCGATGGCCAACGTGTTCTGCATCGATCCCGACGGGATGAAAAAGGCCTGGGCGACAAAGGCGCGCACGAGTGCGGCGACCACCAGGGCGATGACGACGATGAGGACGACCTCGCGCGCCCAAAAACCCTTCGGCTCACGCCGACGACGACCACGGGAGGAGCGCTTGCGGGTGGGCTTCGAAGTCGTGGACGGGTGCGCGGTCGGAGCCGGAGCCTCGGTCAGCACTGTCCCGGGATCGACCTGCCCGTCGGCGCGGTGCTTCACCGCGACGCGCCAGATGATGCTGGCACGTTGTTGAAGGTCGTCGGCGTCCTGAGTCGATGAGCAGCCGAGATCGGCCACGCGACCGCCTCGACGCGACCGATCACGCGCGCCATCGGAACCATGCCTCCACCGGGCTGACCTAGCAGGAATCGGGAGTCGAACGAATCAGACCGATCGTCGCCCATCACCCATAAGTGTCCCTCAGGTACGACCACGTCAAACCGGATGGTCGAGGGGACATCACCGGGCAGTACATAGGTTTCATTCAGCGCGAACCCGTTTACCGTGATCTTCCCAGCCGTGTTGCAGCAAACGACGCGGTCTCCGCCGACGCCAATGACGCGCTTCACAAGGTCGCTGGCCGACGACTGGGAGAACGAGTCAAGCCCGCTGAAGACGACGACGTCTCCGCGCCGGACCGACGAGGCACCGTCGAGCTTGTCAACGAGAATGTGTTGTCCCGGCTGGATGGTCGGTTCCATGGAAGCTGATGGCACGTAGTAGGTCGCGATGACGAATGTGCGCAAGAGCACGGCCAGCACGACGCCGAGCACGAGCATCCCGCCGATGATCCAGAGGCGGGTGTGCCGCACAGGGCCGACTACTCGACCCGGCGCCTGAGCCACGCTGACCGCGTTCATCGCGCTCGACACTAGCCGCGGGCCTTGCGTTCAGATTGCCGCGACACCCGCGCAGGTCGGTGGCCTGAAGTGCACTTCTTGGCCGTCGTGGTCATGACGTTGCTGGCATGCCGACAAGGCGCCGACATCAAGAACCAAGACGTGGCGCAGGTGGGATCACTGGCGGCCGCATACGACAGGCGGGGGTGGGATCGCTAACGGGCTAGCGCGACCGGCACGTGTGCGCGGGGCAACATGTGCCGAGAGCACGCGCGCCCAGAAGAACTCGCGCGCAGCGGACTAGCGCTTCTCGCGGATCTTCGCCGCCTTGCCGCGCAGGTCGCGCAGGTAGTAGAGCTTCGCTCGGCGGACGTCACCGCGGGTGACGATCTCGATCTTCTCGATGACCGGGCGAGTGCACCGGGAAGGTGCGCTCGACGCCGACCCGAAGCTCACCTTGCGAACCGTGAAAGTCTCGCGAACGCCTCGCCCTGGCGACGGATCACGACGCCCTGGAAGACCTGGATACGCGAGCGGGTGCCCTCAACGACGCGGACGTGCACCTTGACGGTGTCGCCGGGGCGGAAGTCGGGCAGGTCGTCACGCAAAGACGCAGCGTCGACAGAGTCCAGGGTGTGCATGGGTCACGGCTTCCTGATCGATTCGGCAGAGCCTGCTTGGTACGGCAAGGCAACCGCGCAAGTGTGCCACAGAGCCCCGGGCGACCTGAAATCCTCAGAGAGCAGCCGTCTCGGATCAGACCTGGTCGGGTGCCGGCTACGCGCCGAGGTCCGGTCGGCGATCGCGGGTGCGCTCGCGGGCTTGCTCCAACCGCCAGGCCGCGATCCGCGCATGATCGCCGGAGCGCAGGACCTCGGGCACCTCACGCTCCCGCCAGACCGGCGGCTTCGTGTAGACCGGGCCCTCGAGCAGATCGCCATCGGCCCTCGGCGAACGAATCGTCTGTGATCGACGCTTCGTTGCCAACCACCCCGGGCAGCAGGCGGATGATCGCCTCCAGCATGACCAATGCAGCGACTTCACCACCGGCCAGCACGTAGTCGCCGAGCGAGACCTCCTCGACCCGCCAGCGCGCACTTGCGTCCTCGATCACCCGTCGGTCGATCCCCTCGTATCGACCGCACGCGAAGACGAGCCAGGGCTGCTGCGCCAGGCGAGCCGCCGTGCGTTGGTCGAACGGCACGCCAGAAGGCGTGGGCACGATCAGCACCGGGGCGACATCGGGCCTGGCTTCCGCGATCGCGTCCAAAGCATTGCCCCACGGTTCCGGCTTCATGACCATTCCAGGACCGCCGCCGTACGGAGTGTCATCGACGGTGCGGTGCTTGTCGGTCGCCCAGTCGCGCAGATCGTGCACAGCGAGGTCGACCAGACCGCCCGCGCGGGCCTTGCCGATCAACGACAAGTCAAGCGGCGCGAAGTACTCCGGGAAGATGCTGATGAGGTCGATGCGCATGTCAGGACTTGCCGTCGCCCGCAGCGTCGGCCACGTCCCTAGCATCTGCAATCTCGACATCTTCGAAAAGCCCGGGCGGCGGATCGACCAGCACAAACCCTGCGTGCAGATCGACCTCTGGGACGAGCTCGTGCACGAACGGCACGAACACATCGCGCTGTGAATCGCCATCGGAGACTGCGATCACGAGCATGTCCTGACCCGGTGCATGCACCACGTCGGTAACGGTTCCGAGCGTGTTGCCCGCGACATCCTTCGCGGTCAACCCCATGAGGTGGCGGTCATAGAACTCGTCTGGGTCGGTGGGGACTTCGTTCTCGTCGACATCCGCGAACAAAAAGGTGCCGCGCACGCCTTCTGCAGCGTTGCGATCTTCGCGTCCCTCAAATGTGATGCACAGCGTGGTGGACATCCATCGCACGGATTCGATGAGCAACGAAGCTGAACCCTCTCGACTCGTGAAGAGTCGACCGCCTGCTTCGAACCGCAGATCGGGGTCGTCAGTGAAGACCGCGATCGTGGATGCGCCATGAACGCCATGCGGTCGACCGACTCGACCGACGGCGACCCTTACGGTCACGGCGTCAGCGGCGCTCGTCGACGTCGACGATGTCGATCCGGACTGCGCGACCGCCGTTGAGCGCGGCCAGAACCGTGCGCAATGCCGATGCGGTACGACCGGACCGGCCGATGACCCGACCAAGATCCTGCGGGTTCACCCGAACGTCGAGAACTCGCCCGTGTCGGATCTCCCGGTCGCGCACGGAGACGTCGTCTGGGTGATCGACGATGCCGCGAACCAGATGCTCAAGTGCCTCGTCGAGCACGTCAGGCCTCGGTGCTCTCGGCAGGCTCCGCAGTCTCTTCCGCGACCGACTCGGTCGCGGTCTCGACGGCTTGGGCCGGGACCTCGACTGGTTCGGTCGCAGTCTCGGTCGCAGTCTCGACTGTCTCGGATGCGCTCCCGGTCGGCGCAGCCTCAGCGGCAGGAGTCTCGACGGCGACGGCCTCCGTGGGAGCCGGCTCGGCTTCCTTCGCAACTGCAGCCTTCTTGGGCGCCTTCGGCGTCGTGGCGCCGTCCTTGTGCTCGCCAGCGTCCTTGGCGGCTGCCTCGAACAGCGACTTCTTGTCGGCCTTGGCCTCGGCCACCAGCATGGGCGGCGGAGCGGGCAGGCCCTTGAACTTCTGCCAGTCGCCGGTTACCCGCAGGATCGCGGCGACGGCCTCGGTCGGCTGCGCGCCGACGCCGAGCCAGTACTGCACGCGGTCGGAGTCGACCTGGATGAAGGACGGGTTCTGCTTCGGGTGGTACAGCCCGATCTCTTCGATCGCGCGACCGCCACGCTTGGTGCGGGCGTCAGCGACGACGACACGGTAGTACGGCTGACGGATCTTGCCGAGACGCTTCAACTTGATCTTGACGGACACGAGGGTGCTCACTCCAGAACTAGTACGAGGTGAGCGTTCGCGTCGGCGTGGGGTGCCTCGGCAGACGGCTCTGAGGGTGACCAAGCGGGTAGAGGGCCGCACCGGTCGAGCCGTGATTCTGCCAGATCGCGGCGCAAGCGCGAAAACCGCGCCTACGGCAGCAGGTTCTTGAAGTCGTCGGGCAGCTCAAACGGCTCGGCACTCAAGTCCGTTACCGCCCCTTCGGAGGAGGCTCCGGCCTCCTTCGCCGCGATCTGCGCGGCTCGTTTGGCCGGATTGCCCGATAACCGCTTGTTCTTGCCCTTGGCCGACTTCCCGGGCGCCTTCGAACCCTTGCGGGTGCCAGGCATCCCCGGGATGCCAGGGATCCCGCCCTTCGCTGCCATTGCCATCGCCTTGCGTGCTTGCACGAAGCGGTCGACAAGTGAGTTCACCGCCGACACCTCGGTGCCCGCACCGCGCGCGATGCGCACCCGTCGAGACCCGTTGAGGATCGACACATCGCGACGTTCAGCGGGCGTCATCGACTGGATGATCGCGGTCGCGCGCGAGATCTCCTTGTCGTCGATCTGCTCGATCTGCTTTCGCATGTCGCCCATGCCCGGCAGCATCCCGGCGATCTTCGAGAAGGACCCCATCTTCTGCAGCGCCTGCATCTGGCTGAGGAAGTCCTCGAGCGTGAAGTCGGTGCCGGACGCGATCTTCGCGGCCATCTGCTCGGACTCGTCGCGGTCGAAGGTCTTCTCGGCTTGCTCGATCAAGGTGAGCATGTCGCCCATCCCGAGGATGCGCGATGCCATCCGCTCGGGGTGGAAGACGTCGAAGTCCTCGACCTTCTCCCCCGCCGAGGCGAACATGATCGGTCGACCCGTGACCTCGGAGACCGACAGCGCAGCACCACCACGCGCATCGCCGTCGAGCTTGGTCAGCACGACCCCGTCGAAACCGACCCGGTCGAGGAAGGCCTGGGCGGTCGTGATTGCGTCCTGACCGACCATCGCGTCGACTACGAGCAGGACCTCGTCGGGATCTACTTCACGGCGGATGTCCGCTGCCTGCTGCACCAAATCGTCGTCGATGGCGAGACGGCCGGCGGTGTCGACGATGACGATGTCGTGCATGCGCTGCTTCGCATGGGCGATCGAGTCGCGAGCGACAACAACCGGGTCACCAACCCCGTTGCCCGGCTCCGGCGCAAAGACCGGAACCCCAGCGCGCTCGCCGACTACCTGAAGCTGATTGACCGCGTTCGGTCGTTGCAGGTCAGCGGCAACGAGCATCGGCTGGTGACCCTGATCGCGGAACCAGCGCGCCAGCTTGCCCGCCAGCGTCGTCTTACCAACACCTTGCAGACCCAGGAGCATCACAACGGTCGGCGGGGTCTTGGCCAGCCGCACCCTTCTCGTCTCACCGCCGAGGATTCGTACGAGCTCCTCGTTGACGATCTTCACGACCTGCTGCGCAGGATTCAGCGCCTGCGAGGCCTCGGCGCCGAGCGCACGTTCGCGAATCCTGGTGACGAAGTCCTGGACCACCGGCAGCGCGACGTCGGCCTCAAGCAGCGCGATCCGGATCTCACGGCAGGCCGCATCAACGTCGCTCTCCGACAGGCGCCCCTTGGAGCGAAGTGCCTTGAAGGTCGACTCGAACCGGTCTTGCAGGCTGGCGAACACGTGGAAAGGGTAACCGGGGCGGCGCGACGCGCAGAAAGGCGTGAGGACTTGGAAGGGTCGAGGACTCAGAAGTCGACGGCGCGGATCAGCCCGCCATCCACGCGAAGATTTGCGCCGGTGACGTAGGACGCACGTGGGCTGGCAAGGAAGGCGACCGCGTTCGCGATCTCCTCGGGATGGCCGAGCCGGCCGACCATCGTTGACTTCGCGACGCCCTCGACCATCTGCGGCATCATCTGCGCGAGCTTGTCCCACGTACCGCCTTCGAACGAGATGCAACCAGGCGTGACCGTGTTGACCCGGATGCCGTCACGACCGAGTGTTACGGCGAGCTTCGACGCCATGCTGATGAGTGCGGCCTTCAGGGAGCCATACGCAATCTGGCCGGGGCCAACGTTCGCACTGATTGCGTTGGTCGACGAGATAACGACCACCGATGCGATCGAGGACTGAGCTAGTGCCGGCTGCGCGACTCGCAACGCGCGCACTGTCTGCATGACGTCACTTTCGAACGTCAGCTGCCAGGTGGCGTCATCGTCGCCCTGCGGCTGAACACTTGCGTTGAAGACAATCGTGTCGAGCCCACCGAGCCGTTCGATCGCCGATCCGATCCACGCGGCGAAGCCATCGGCGTCGGTCACGTCAACCGCGTCGCCCAGTGCGGTCACGCCGATGCCCTGCAACTCAGTGACGGTGGCGTCGACGGCTTCCTTGCCGCGCGCACAGATCGCGACATCCGCGCCCTCGCGGGCGAGGGTCAGCGCAATCTCGCGCCCGATGCCCTTGCTTCCGCCGGTGACGATCGCCTTTGCACCGCGAAACCCCAGATCCATGGTCTCCCCTTGTCCAGCCGCCCTGTCGATCGATCAACGGTTCGGCCGACCTTAGCCGGATCCGGATCGTTCAGTCCGTGCGGTCGTCGAGCGAGCGCGATACCTCTTCCCGGACTCGGTCTGCGTCGAAGGGCATCAGCGGCTTGCCGTCCTCGTTGACGAGGTAGAACGCGTCCACGGCGTCGGCGCCCAGCGTGGCGACCCGCGCAGCCTGGATTACGACGTTTGCCGCAGAGACGGCGCCTGCCACGCGATGCAACAGACCCGGCTCGTCGTGCGCGCGCACTTCTAGGACGGTGGCGTCTGCCGACGCTTGCTCAACGATGTCCACGCGCGCTCGTGGCACGGTGATCCCGGACTTCGCGTACGCCTCAGCCCGCTTGCGCAGCGCTGCCTCGACATCCAATGCCCCATCAAGTGCACGCACGATGTCATCGCGCAGTCGATCGCTCGCTGGTGGATCCCCGAAACTCGGTTGCACCGACCAGACCGTGATCGCACGTCCACCAATCGTGTCGGTCTGGGCGCCGCGGACCGAGAGCCGGTGCAACGAGAGCACGCCAGCGATGGTGGCGAGCAGTCCCTGTCGGTCCGGCGCCGCGACGGTCACCACGAGCAGTGGACTCGTCGCCTCGACGAGCACATCCACCCCGTCGCCCCACGCCATCGACCGTTGGGTCTCGCTCAACCGCGGCGGCCTCGGCGCTGGGGTGCCGCTGAGCAACGCGTGCGTGCGCGCGACGAGGTCGTCGATAAGGGAACGGCGCCAGTCGCTCCACGCCTGCGGACCGGTTGCGCGCGCATCTGCTCGACTGAGCGCATGCAAGAGGTCCAGGGTCTCGTGCGACTGAACGATCATGGCAACGTTTGCAGCGGTCGCAGGGTCATCGAGATCACGCCGGGTAGCGGTCTCCGGCAACAAGAGGTGGTGGCGCACCAACGACTCGATTGTGTCGACATCGCCGTCAGCAAACCCGATAGCAAGTGCCATCTCGCGTGCGAGCGCAGCACCGGCTTCGGAGTGATCGCCGGGCAAGCCCTTCCCGATGTCGTGCAAAAGGCACGCCACCAGCAAAAGGTCCGGGCGCGAGACCTGACGCGTGAGTTCCGATGCGTTGATAACGGCCTCGATGAGATGGCGGTCAACGGTGTAGCGGTGGATCGGGTTGCGCTGCGGGGCTGAGCGCACGTGTTCCCACTCAGGCAGCAGGCGCGTGATCAAACCGGCCTGGTCCAACGACTCCCAGACCGGCAGCATCACGCGCCCTGCCCCTAGCAACGACACGAACGCCTCACGCGCGTCGCGGCTCCATGGTCGAACCAGGTCCTCCGACTCCGTGGCCAGCCGCGTGACGGTCGCGGGTGCCAACCGGATCCCAGCCTGCGCAGCAGCAGCGGCCGCACGCAGGACGAGGACGTCATCCTCGGCTGGGACGGCTTCGAGAGCGAGAACGGCGACGTTGTCTTGCACCACCACCCCCTCGGTGAGGGGAACCCGCTGCGGCTTTCGATTTCGCAACAGCCCCCGCCTCGACTCTGCGCCAGACGAAGAAGTGCCAACCGCGTGCCAGGCCGTGTCGCTGACGAAGGCGATCGTGCGCCCCATGCTTGTGACCTGTCGCAGCAACGCGTCGGAGTCGTCGAGGCCTAACCGCTCAGCAACCGCAGACTGATCCTGCAGCCCGAGCCGATCCACGCCACGGCCAGTTACATCGTGCAGCGCGTCGCGCACGTCAAGAAGTGTGGCGCGAGCAGGTGCGACCTTCGCGTGCGGGACGTCAGTGATCCACGCAGCAGCAATCGCTCGCAGGATGGTCAGATCGCGAAGCCCGCCGTAAGCGTCCTTGAGGTCTGGCTCCAGCAGATAGGCGAGCTCACCCGACCGCGAGGTGCGCTCGTGCACTGATGCGCGCACGTCGACGAGGCGTTGCTTGGCTCGCTTGCGCCAATCCGCACGCGCCGCCTCACGCACTTCGTTGACGACGCTCTCGTCACCAGCGATGTGCAACGGCTCGATCAGTCCGAGCGCGACTTTCAAGTCGTCCGCGGCGACCGAGCGAGCCTGTGCGATGCCCCGCGTCGAGTAGTCGAGTCGAATACCGGCATCCCAGATCGCATACCAGGTCGCCTCGGCGGCACGCTCCGCGTCGCCGGACTGACCGCGCGCGCGGTGCAGAACGATCAGATCGAGATCGCTTCCCGGCGCGAGCTCGCCTCGAGAGAGTCCCCCGACCGCGGCGAGTGCGATGCCTTCGCCCACATCGGGGTACGCCTCATGAAAGACACCACCCAGCCAACGAGTCGTGAGGTCGCACAGCGCATCGCGACGTGCCGGGGTCGGGGGCTGCTCGCTCAGCAATTTCGTGCGACGAGCGAGGTAGGACGCATTCAACTCAGCAAATGCTGGCTTCGTCACGTCCCACCTCGCTCACCGTTGTCTGTCTGATCGCTTCGTCGACCAACCCGCAGCGTCGACGTATTGATCAGAGAGCGTCTGGCCCCTTCTCACCGGTACGCACACGCGTGACCGATTCAACCGGAACCACCCATACCTTGCCGTCACCGATCCGGCCGGTCTGCGCCGCCTTCACGATTGCCGCAACCACAGCGTCGGCGTCGTCTCCGTCGACGACCACCTCAACCCTGATCTTCGGCACTAGATCGACGGCGTACTCCGCGCCGCGATAGACCTCGGTGTGACCACGCTGTCGACCGAAGCCGCTCGCCTCGGAGACCGTGAGCCCCAGAACTCCTGCCGCTTCGAGGGCATCTTTGACCTCGTCCAGCTTGAAGGGCTTGATGATGGCCGTCACGAGCTTCATGCCTGCACCCCCGTCGACTCATATGGATCCGGTTCGCCGGGATCGTGCCCGCCAGGTGGTCCTGCGCCGTCAGCCGCACCGCCGCCACCCGCGGCCGCGCCGGTGCCCACTCCGGCGCCGACGAGAGAGCGCCCGGTGATGAGACCAGCCACCGAACTCCAGTCATAGCCCGTCTCGGCGTGCTCGTTGAGGTCGATCCCTTCGATCTCTTGGTCATGCGTGATCCGGAAGCCAAGCGTCTTGTCGAGCAAGATGCCCAGGATCAACGACACCGTGAAGGAGTAGACCAGCACCGAGCCGGCGCCGAGAGCCTGCTTCCCGAGCAGACTCCATCCTCCGCCGTAGAACAGACCCTTCGCGCCCCAGGCGAAGGTCGTGTGACCACCGCCGGTGACGAAGTTCGTACCAAAGAAGCCGATGAACAGACAGCCGATGATTCCACCGACCATGTGCACACCGACGACATCGAGCGAGTCGTCGAAGCCCAGCTTGTACTTGGCTCCGACGGCGAATGCACACACCACGCCCACAAGGACACCGAGAACGACGGCCGCCCATGGAGCCACGAACGCACATGCGGGGGTGATGGCAACGAGACCGGCGACTGCACCAGAGCCGGCACCGATGCTCGTCATCTTCCCGTCGCGGAACCGCTCGACCAGGATCCAACCCAGCACACCTGCGGCCGTAGCTACCTGAGTGTTCATGAACGCCAGCGCGGCTTGGCCGTTGGCAGCCAGTGCCGAGCCCGCGTTGAAGCCGAACCAGCCGAACCACAGCAGTCCGACACCGATGAGGACCAGCGGCACGTTGTGCGGGCGCATCGGGTCCTTGCGCCAGCCGTGCCGCTTACCAAGCACCAGTGCAAGGGCAAGACCAGCAGCACCTGCGTTGATGTGGACGGCCGATCCGCCTGCGAAGTCCTCGACGCCACGTTTGGCGAGCCAACCGGCCCCACCGTTGGGACCGCCGAAGTCGAAGACCCAGTGCGCTACGGGGAAGTAGACAAGGACCACCCAGAGGGCGACGAACACGATCCAGGTGAAGAACTTGGCGCGGTCCGCGATCGCACCCGAGATGAGCGCGGGCGTGATGATCGCGAACATGAGTTGAAATCCGGCGAAGACGAGCACGGGGATCGTGAGGACCACCCCGTTGGTCGCCAGCGTGTTGACCTGGCCTCCCAGATCGGAGAAGCCGATCTGACCGATGAAGCCGCTGGTCCCCTTGCCCTGTCCGAATGCTTCCTTAAAGCCGAAGATGACCCAGAGCACGCTGACGATACCGATCGTGACGAACGACATCATCATCATGTTGAGCACGCTCTTGACTCTGACCATGCCTCCATAGAAAAAGGCAAGACCCGGGGTCATGATGAGCACGAGTGCCGTGCTCGCCAGGACCCACGCGGTGTCTCCGGGGTTGAGTCCGTTGAGATTCACACAATCACCTTCCCGTCGGCGCTTGGCGAGAAGATTGCTGGCGGCGCGTTTCAGACGAGCGCGTGTGGTGTTTCGGGAATGTGACGATTGGCGGGTCGCCTGTAACGAGCACGTGAACGAGCGGTCCTAAGCGGGCTAGAAGACCGTGATGACCGGCCCAATCTTGGACAGGTCCACGGGCTGGCTTCCGATTCCCTCGCCGAGCACCTGGTAGTCCTGCGAGAGCACCATGAGCAAGACGGTGCCCGTCTGGTTGGCGGCGGACTTCGGAGCACCCGAGGGCAGCGCCTGGCGCTGCTTGAACTTGCCGCGCAACTGCATCAGGTAGACCCCGGTGTCATCGGAGATCCCCTTGCTGGTCCCGCCGAAGACCTCGTTGACAACGCCCTGCGTGGTGATGACCGCCTGTCCGGATGTGGCTGCCGGTTTCGTCGCGGAGACGTCTTCAAGGTTCTCCGCGTTGAGGTTCGAGACCTGGGTCGCGCGGGCCAACAGCGCCTGCTTAGCCGCATTGCTCACCGACGCACTCGGACTCGCTGATGCGCTCACGTCCGCTGATGACGACGATGACGAGGTCAGGGCGATGGCCACGCTGCCCGCCACCACGCCGATCACGATGACGATAACGATGAACGCGATCACCGGTCGATGGCGCAGCCGACTACCGGTCGGACGACCACCGGTGGGGCGGTTCCTCGGGCGGTTGCTCACATGCAGCCACCCCTCTGACTAGTCGCCAACAAGGACATCGACAAACAGTGTGGGGTCGAACGGCGCAAGATCGTCAGGTCCCTCGCCGAGCCCGACCAACTTCACGGGAACTCCCAGCTCTCGCTGCACCCCGATCACGATGCCGCCCTTCGCCGAGCCGTCGAGCTTGGTGAGGACGATGCCGGTGACGTCCACGACGTCACCGAATACCCGCGCCTGCGTCAGACCGTTCTGCCCGGTCGTCGCGTCAAGGACGAGCAGTACCTCGGTCACGGTGGCTTGGCGGTCGACGACCCGCTTCAACTTGCCGAGCTCGTCCATCAGTCCGGCCTTGGTCTGCAGTCGCCCGGCGGTGTCGATGATGACGCAGTCGGCGTTGACTTGCTTCGCCTCGGATACCGCGTCGAAGGCGACACTGGCCGGGTCGGCTCCATCAGCGCCGCGCACCACATGGGCACCAACTCGCTCGCCCCACGTCTCTAACTGCTCGCTCGCGGCAGCGCGGAAGGTGTCAGCAGCGCCGAGGACGACGGAGCTTCCCTCGGCGATCAGCACGCGCGCGAGCTTGCCGCAGGTGGTGGTCTTGCCGGTTCCGTTCACGCCGACGACCAGCAAAGCCGCGGGTCCGGTCTCGTTGTGCACGTGCACTTCGCGATCCATGGACGGGTCCAGAGAGTTGAGCAACTCGGTTCGCAGCAGACCGCGAACCTGCTGCGGATCCTTTAGTCCGGCGGTACGGGCTTGCTTGCGAATCGAGTCAACGATCTCGGTTGTGGCGCCGACCCCGACGTCTGCGCGAATGAGGACCGCTTCGAGCTCGTCCCAGGTCGCGTCGTCGAGCGCGTCGCGACTCAACACCGTGAACAATGCCTTGCTCAAGCCGGAGTCCGAACCGGCGAGCCGTTGGCGTAGTCGGGCGAGCCGACCGGCCACCGGCTCAGGGATGTCGAGCGGGGCAGGCGCCTCCATGTCGCGGACGGCTGTCTCGATGTCCGCCACCCCGGCGACCTCGGGCGGGCGCATCGGCGGGATGGTGGGGGTGGCGGCGGGTGCCCCGGTGTCACTTCGGCGGCTGGTGCGCACGAGCAGCGAGCCGCCCACGATCACCAACGCCAGAGCCACGACAACGACTAGCACGACGAGAACGGTCATGTCGTGAATCCTCGCAGAGTCAGCGAACTACGCAGATTCCGCTTCTCGCAGACGTTGACTGATCACGGTGGTCACGCCGTCGCCACGCATTGAGACCCCATAGAGCGCGTCGGCGATCTCCATCGTTCGCTTGTGATGCGTGACAACGATGAGCTGGCTGGCTGCCCGCAACTCGTCCAGGATGGTGAGCAGCCGACCGAGGTTGACGTCGTCGAGGGCTGCCTCAACCTCATCGAGGACGTAGAACGGACTTGGCCGCGCCTTAAAGATCGCGACGAGTAAAGCGATTGCGGTGAGCGAACGCTCTCCACCAGACAGCAGCGACAGGCGCTTGACCTTCTTGCCTGGCGGACGCGCTTCGACATCAATGCCGGTGTTGAGCATGTCGCTCGGATCGGTAAGAACGAGTCGTCCTTCCCCACCCGGGAAGAGCCGGGCGAAGACGCCTTCGAACTCGCGCGCCGTGTCGTGATAGGCCTCGGTGAAAACCGCTTCGACCTTCTCGTCGACCTCGCGGATAATGTCGAGCAGGTCGCGCTTGGTCCGCTTGAGGTCTTCGAGTTGTTCGGTCAGGAACGTCAGTCGCTCCTCGAGTGCGGCGTACTCCTCAAGCGCGAGCGGATTCACCTTGCCGAGCAACGCCAGCGCGCGCTCGGCGGTGCGCAATCGCTTCTCCTGATGTTCACGCACGTAGGGAATCGGCTTCGGCGCCGGCGCGTCGGCTGTGGGCTCCTCGCCAGGGACGGGTGGCGAAGGCGGCACCATCTGCTCTGGTCCGTACTCGTTGATCAAGGCCGTCGGCTCGACGCCGAACTCCTCGATCGACCGAGTCTCGAGGGCCTCGAGGCGCAGTCGCTGCTCGGCCCGCGCAACCTCGTCTCGATGCACGGTCGTGGTCAACGAATCCAGTTCGGCCGCAAGGTCGCGAGTACGCGCGCGCACCGCAAGCAACTCGCCTTCGCGCTCATCGCGCTGGTGCTGCAACGTGTCGCGCTGCGTGACTGCCAGTTGCAACGAAGAGTCGAGGAAGGTCAGGGTCTTCTCCGCGGCCTCAAGGACTGCGACCGCGACCACCGCTTCACGCGCACGTCGTTCACGCCGCGCTTCGGCCCGCAGACGCGCATCGCGTTCTTCGCGGGCAGCGTGCTCAAGACCGGCGGCACGATCGGTCAGTGCGGACAAGCGTTCTTCGCCGGTGCGCACAGTCAGTCGTGCGTCGACCTCGGCGGCTCGCGCCTCGACTGCAATCCGAGCGGCGGTATCGCGTTCGCCCGAATCGGGTTCGACATCGTCGGGAGCTTGCTCCGCGGCCGACAGGCGTTGACCAAGTTCCTCGACCTGCACTCGGTCGTTGGCTGCCGCGCCCTCAGCCTGCGCGAGCGCTGCCTCAAGTCGGTGGGCTTCGGCGGTCGCTGCTCGGGCCTGCGATCCGAGGGTGGCCAGCTGCTCCGCGACTGCCGCCATCCGCGCATCCGACTCGTGCAGCGCAGCCATCGAGGCATCAACCGCGGACTGCGCATCACGGCGCACGTCGATGGCGGTCGCAAGCTCGAATCGCAATCGTTCCGAGTCATGCACGGCAGTCTCAAGAGCGCGCGTGGTCTCATCTACGGCCGCTTGCACTTCGATCAGACCTTGCTCGCGACCAGATCCGCCAGCGGCGAGGTGCGAACTGAGGACGTCACCGTCACGCGTCACAGCGATCAGCGATGGGTCACCGCGAACGATGTCGCGAGCGCGCGCCAGATCATCGACTACAACGTGCAGCGCGAGCAGCTCTTCGATGCGAGGTCGAAGATCCGAACGCACGTCTACGACGTCGGCTGCCCACGTCGCGCCACCAGGCAGGGGGCTTCGTTGAGATCCAGCAGAAGCGCCTGGCGCTGCGATCAGGATCGATGCGCGTCCGCTTTCTGATTCCTTGAGCAACGCCATCGCGTCGAAGGCGCTTTGCATCGAGTCGACAGCGATCGCCTCCGCCGCCGAACCGAGAGCCGCGCCGACTGCTCGCTCATAGCCGGACCGCACGGACACGAGAGCGGCAACGGACCCGAGTACGCCCGACAGTCGCGTGCCAGCGGCCAGCAGGGTCGACATCCCGTCCTGCCCGCTCAGCCCGATCTCGAGCGCTTCCTTGCGGGCCGCGAGCGCCGCACGCTCGCGTTCAGCGTCGCGTTCGGCGGCACGCAACTGCTCAACTTGCTCGTCGGCGGCTTGGAAGGCGGTCGCGGCTCGCTCGTGTTCGGAGTCGAGATCGAGCTCTCCCTGGTCAAGTCCCGCGACCTGGGACTCAAGCGCGCTGAACTCTCGCTGCTGGTGCTCAGCACGGGCGCGCGCATCGCTGATCGAGGTGCGCAGCCGCGCGATCTCGGTTTCCCGCGTTTCAAGCCGCGTGCGCGCCGACTGAACCTGGCCGGTCAGCCGCGCGAGACCTTCGCGGCGGTCCGCGGCGGCGCGAAGGTGCGCGGCCAGCGCGCGTTCGGCCGCGGCCAAGCCCTCTTCCGCCTCGCGTCGTTTCGCTTCCACATCGGCAAGAGCGGCCCGATCCCGTTCGACCGAGTCCTGCAACTCGCCCTCATGCTCGCGAACTTCGCGCGCTTCACGTTCGAGCTCAGCCGGGTCGCGACCCGGCGTCGACTCCATCGTCTCGTCCGGCTGGAGATGCCGGACTCGTTCTGCTGCCAGCGAGGCAGTGCCGCGCAGCCGCTCCCGTAGCGCGGACAAGCGGTACCAGGTGTCTTGCGCAGCCGCGAGCTTTGGTGCGTCGCTCGCGGTCAACGCATCGATCTGCGTCTCGCGTTCGACCGCCGCCGCGTGGGCAGCCTCGACCTCAGAGCGCCGAGCCCGCAGCACGGTCTCGTCCGCGACCTCCGCCTCAAGGGTGGAGCGCAAGGTCACGTAGTCATCGGCGAGCAGTCGCAGTCGCGCGTCGCGCACATCGGCCTGCACGACAGTCGCGCGTCGGGCCACTTCTGCTTGCCTGCCCAGCGGCTTGAGCTGGCGGCGGAGCTCGCTTGTCAGGTCGGAGAGCCGTGTGAGGTTCGCCGTCATCGCATCGAGCTTGCGCAGCGCCTTTTCCTTGCGCTTGCGGTGCTTGAGGACGCCGGCCGCCTCCTCGATGAAGCCGCGTCGATCTTCCGGGGTGGCAGACAGGACGGCATCGAGCTGGCCCTGTCCAACGATGACGTGCATCTCCCGGCCGATGCCGGAGTCGGACAGGAGTTCTTGGACATCGAGGAGCCGACAGGTCTCGCCGTTGATGGCGTATTCCGAGCCGCCGTTTCGGAACATGATGCGCGAGATCGTGACTTCGCTGTAGTCGATCGGAAGTGCGCCGTCGCTGTTGTCGATCGTCAGAAGTACCTCGGCACGACCGAGCGGCGGACGACCAGCGGTGCCGGCAAAGATGACGTCTTCCATCTTGCCGCCGCGCAAGGACTTGGCGCCTTGCTCGCCCATGACCCAGGCCAACGCATCTACGACGTTGGACTTGCCCGACCCGTTGGGGCCGACGACGGCAGTGATGCCCGGCTCGAACCGCAACGTGGTCGATGAGGCGAAGGACTTGAACCCGCGAAGGGTCAAGGACTTCAGATGCACGGGGGCTCGCTCCTGACGGCGTACCGGGGAAGACCAGCCCGAACCCTACCTGGGGATTCGCCGCGCTCCTGGAAGGCGCGAGTCAAGCGCAGCCGGTAAACAAGGGCCGAGTCAGAAAGGCGCGTCAGGCGAGGGCTGGCTCGGGTGTCACGTCGTCCAAGGACAGGATGTCGGTCCTGCTCAGGTCGATCTCTGCGCGCGTGCGAGCCAACTCTTTTTCGAGGTCCTCGACACGCCGACGAAGACGGGCCACCTCGGCGAGGAGGCGGGGATCCGCTCCTCCGACGTGCCCGTACAAGGCCTTGGCCATGCAGCGTCCTTAGCGGTGGGTGACAGCCCGGGGAAGGTGGGGCCATCAGATGGACGGCGCCGACTGGTTCAGAGTGACACCGCAGGTTCCCTGTGGTCAAGGTCGGCCACCTGGGAGCGAACTCTCATTCCCCCGAACGGGTCATGACCGTCGACCGTGCACAGCGCGATCTGCCGCTGCTTTGCCCGATTTGCGCCATCCCGCCGGCGCTGGCGGGATGGCGACCGTCGCACCGGGCGCGGACTACCAGCGCGCTGAGCGAGGCCGCCGTTGGCACGTGGGACACAAGAAGGACGAGCGGTTCATGAACGACTCTCGTCGGATCGGTGTGCCGCAACGCAGGCACGGTTTGTCCTGCTGCCCGTACACGGCCAACGACCGGGAGAAGTAGCCACTGCTGCCGTTGACATCGACGTACAACGAGTCAAAGGACGTCCCGCCCTGATCGAGCGCGTCTGACATCACCGCCCGAGCCGCGTGAAGCACGCTCAGCGCGTCCGCTCGCGGCAATCGATCGGCGGCACGCGCGTAGTGCAACTGCGCACGCCACAAGCTCTCATCGGCGTAGATGTTGCCGATGCCGGATACGAGGGTCTGATCGAGAAGCGCACGTTTCAGTCCCGTCTGCTTACGGCGCAGACGTTTCGCAAAGTCGACGTCATCGAATAGCGGGTCGAACGGATCGCGCGCGATGTGAGCCACGGTGCGCGGCACGCCGTCGATCAGCGGCTCGATGGCGAGGCCGCCGAAGGTCCGTTGGTCGACGAACCGCAACTCCAGTTCGCCTTCGGCTCACCCTCCGCTCGGCGCCGTGCACCTCGCTCGCCTTCGGCGCCGTGCGACTCTCGCTCGCCTTCGGCGAGACGAACCCGGACGCGCAGATGGGCCTCGTCCATCTGGGACGACGGCACGACGAGAAGTTGCCCGCTCATCCCGAGATGCGCGACGACCGCGTGCTCGTCGTCAAGCACCCACCACAGAAACTTGCCTCGTCGTTCGACCGACACGATCGTGCGACCAATCAGCCGTGCCGCGAAGTCGTCCGCGCCGGCAACGTGTCGGCGCACCGCGCGCGGATGCAGCACTTCGACCGCGGCGACCGAGCGTCCGGTGATCCAACGCTGCAGGCCGCGGCGGACCACCTCGACCTCGGGAAGCTCCGGCATGGGTCAGTCGCCGGTGGACGGCTCGTTCTCGAGCGCGCGCCATGCAACCGCGGCCGCCTGCTGCTCAGCCGCCTTCTTCGAACGCCCGACTCCCGAACCGAGCGACCGGCCCCCGACGATCACCGTCGCCTCGAACGACTTCGCGTGGTCCGGGCCGCTTTCACTGACGCGGTAGTCGGGTACGCCCAGAGTCAGCGCCGCTGTGCGCTCCTGCAAGCTCGTCTTCCAGTCAAGGCCCGCGCCCAATCCGGTGGCGTCAGAAATCAGCGGATCGAACAAGCGCCGCACCAGCACGCGAGCCGCGTCGATGCCCTGATCCAGGTACGCAGCACCGATCAACGCTTCCAACGTATCGGCCAGGATCGAGGACTTGTCGCGCCCACCGGTGACTTCCTCGCCGTTGCCCAGCCGCACGGCACCAGCCACACCTAGCCCACGTGCGACGTCGGCGAGCGCACGCATGTTCACGACTGCCGCGCGCAGCTTCGCCAATTGGCCTTCGGGCAGGTCGGGCAGATCGTTGTAAAGAGCGTCAGTGACAACGAGACCAAGTACTGCATCACCGAGGAACTCAAGGCGCTCGTTGGTTGGCAGGCCGCCCTGCTCATACGCGAACGAGCGATGGGTGAGCGCCTGCTCAAGCAAAGCATCGCCGATGGAGAGTCCCAGACCGGTGTCGAGTTCGGCCGAGCGCACGAAGACCGGCGGACTCACCGCGAACTCCGACGCCACCGCCGGTCGAGGTCTCCGATCAGACGCGAGGTACGCGGCACCAGTTCCTCGCGGACAGCTCGTGCGGCCAGCGCCACGCACGCGGCGACTCCTCGCGCGGTCGCGTTGCCGTGGCCGACGACCGAGACCCCCTGAACCCCGAGGAGAACAGCGCCGGAGTGCTGTTCGGTCAAGGCAGCGGCCATCTCGCGCGCGGGGCGTGGGTCGTTGTAGACGCGGGCCAATCGTTCGGCGGTCACTGCCGCCGTGCCTTCGATTGCCTTCAGCACGACATTGCCAGTGAAGCCGTCGGTAACGACGACGTCGCAAAGGCCCCCGACCGAAACGGCCTCGCCCTCGACGCCACCTACGTAGTCGATTGGAACCTTCTCAAGCGCAGCGTGTGCGCGGCGACGCAGAGTGTCGCCCTTGCCTGGCTCGGAGCCGATTGTCAGAAGTCCGACGCGCGGGTCCCTGATGCCCAAAGCTGCCGCAAAGGCAGTGCCGCTGAGCGCGAACTGGACGAGCATTTCGGTCGTGCACTCCGTGGTGCCTCCGGCATCGAGCATCACGACATTGCCCCGCGGGCACGGGATGACAACCGCGACTGCGGGGCGCTTGATGCCAGGCAGTCGCCCGATCCGCAGAACCGCTGCGGCCAGCGCTGCACCGGTGTGCCCCATCGACACGCAGGCATCCGCCTTGCCGTCGCGTACGAGATCCGCTGCGACGCGGACGCTTACGAGTGGACGCGATCGAACCGCGCGAGCCGGATCCTCGTTCATGGCGACGAAGCCGTCGGCAGCAACGAAAGCGAAGTGTGAAGCGCCGACGGGAATCCGCTCGGCGAGATTCGGCGTGCCGACGAGGATGAGATCAACGTCGGGCTGCTCGCGGGCGACGAGCAACGCGGCGTCAGCGACGACCCCGGGGGCGCCGTCGCCGCCGAGCAGGTCGAGGGCGACCGTGACTGGTCGCGTGGAGTCAGCCACCTCGGTCGTCAGACCGACAGAACCTGACGCTTGTTGTACGTCCCGCAGGTCGGGCACGCGACGTGCGGCAGCTTCGGCTCACGACAGCGGTCGCACGGGGTCAGCGTCGGGGCAGACGCCTTCCACTGCGCGCGGCGGTGCCGAGTGTTGCTGCGCGAGGTCTTCCTCTTGGGAACAGCCACGATTACGTCTCTTTCTGCTCGTTGCGCTCGTCCGACGCGCTGCCGACGGCAACGTGACGCAGAGCGGCCCATCTCGGGTCGATCACATCGTGCTGATGTGTCGGGTCGTCCGCCAGGCGTGCACCGCATTCGGAACACAGTCCCGGACAGTCGTCCCGGCACAGCGGTGCGAGCGGCAACTCGATAACCAAGTCGTCACGCACCATCGGCTCGATGTCGAGGAAGTCCCCGTTGGTGCGTGGGGTCTCCTCGTCATAGGGCTCGTTGCGAACGGTGTTCTTGTCCTCGTAAACGTAGAGGTCCCGTGCAACCACGGTCTCGGTCGAGACGACCGGATCGAGGCAGCGCGAGCACTCACCGACGACAGGTGCAGTGACGGTAGCCGTCACGAGCACGCCCTCTTGCACCGACTCGAACCTCACGTCGAGGTCCAGGTCGGAGCCATCGGGCACACCGATCGTGTCGATGCCGAGGCCGACAGGAGCGGAGGCGGTGCGTCTGACCTGCACCATGGCACCCGGTCGCCGTCCGAGTTCGCGGATATCGAACACAAACGGGGATCGGGGGTCAGGGCGGGTTGACACGCAGACTCCCTGAAGACGACCTCGGATCCGAACGGTTCCCAGAAGGAAACCACGGGACAGGCTACCGGAGGGCGCCTCAGCGCCCAAAAATCACTCGTCCTCGTCGCCGCTGAGCAACGGAGACTCGTCGACTGGGGCCTCCAGGCCCTCATATTCGGTGCGTCCCCGGAGCTTGTCGCGGCCACGATGGACGGCAGCCAGGGTCCGTTCCAGCACGATCTCGAAGTTGGCCAGCTTGTGGTCGACGTAGTCGTCGACCTCCGACCGCATCCGGGTGGATTCGTTGTCGGCCTCGGCCACCAGCCGCTCGCCCTCAATCAGCGCCTGGCGGTAGACGTCGGTCTCCTCGACCAGGCGAAGTCGTTCTTCGTGTGCGTTGTCAATGATCCGGCTGGCTTCCGTGCGTCCCTCGTCGACCACTTCGTCGCGACGTTGGAGCACCCGCGCGGCAGCGTCAAGGTCGTCGGGCAACGCCCCGCGTAGGTCGTCGAGCATGGCGAGTAGCTCGCCGCGGTTGACCATGGCCGAAGCAGACATGGGCATGGACCGAGCGCTCTCGACCATCGCAATGATCTCGTCGAGCTTGCCGTAGGCGTCCACCGCCAACCTCCTCGTCCGGGCTCACACTCTCATGCTGGACAGATGGGGCGAACACCACAACCCGTTCGCGTCGGAGTGTCATGCGTGCGCGAGCCTCTCGGTCAGCCGTTCGACCACCGAATCGGGGACGAGGCCACGCACATCTCCGCCGTTGCCCGCGATCTCCTTGACCAGGCTTGAGGACAGGAAGCTGTACAGAGGATTCGTAGAGATGAAGAGCGTCTCGACCCCGGCGAGGCGGTGGTTCATCTGCGCCATCTGCAACTCGTAGTCGAAGTCGCTTACGGCGCGCAGGCCCTTGACGATGGCGTGGATGTCGTTGGTCGTGCAGAAGTCGACGAGCAGACCCTCGAACGACGTGATGACAACGTTGGGCAGATGCGTCGTGACCTCGCGCAACTGCGACAGCCGCTCATCGACGGTGAACAGGCTCTTCTTCGTTCGATTAACGAGGACCGAGACATAGACCTCGTCGAAGAGGCCCGCGGCGCGCTCGACGATGTCGAGGTGACCGTTGGTCACAGGATCGAAGGATCCCGGGCACACCGCCTTGCGCACGCAGACTCCTCAGGGCGTCAATCGCTGGCGCGACCGTACCAAAGCGCGGCTTCGCCATAGGTGCGCACACGATCGGCGGCCCAGCCGTCGGGCCAGTCGAAGTCGGGATCGCGCGAGGACCGTTCGATCACGGCAAGTGCGTGCGCGGTGAGTCGCTTGGCTTCGATCAAGGCAGTCAGATGTGCCCGCATGGTGTCCGCGCCGACTGCATACGGAGGGTCGGCCGTGACGATGTCGAACGGCTCGCCGGGCAGTGGATCGTGCTCGATGGCCAGCGCGCGCTCGACCCGATCGACCACGACGAATGCGCCGGGTAGATCGAGAGTGTCGTCATTGGCGCGAATTGCGCGTACCGCGCGAGTTGCGGACTCGACCATCGTCGCGATCGCGGCTCCGCGCGAGAGTGACTCGAAGCCCATGGCGCCCGAGCCGGCGTAGAGGTCGAGCACGTGCGCGCCCGTGAGCGGCCCGTGCAGATCGGCGAGTGTCGAGAAAAGACCTTCGCGCGCGCGGTCCGAGGTCGGCCTGGTGTCGCGTCCCTCTGGCACAACCAGTCGGCGCCCCCGCGCAGCGCCGCTGATGATGCGTGTCACGCCTTGTCCAGGAAGGTCGCCTGTGACTCGTCGACCTCACGGGCGATCGCCGTCGCCAGTTCGGGGTGCTCGGTCAACTGCGGGTCGTGGTGAATTACTCGTTCGGCCGCGGCGCGCGCCTCGACGATCAGGTCCTCGTCTTCGAGCACACGCAACAGATTGAGCGACGAGCGGCGACCAGACTGGCTCGTCCCCAGCACGTCGCCTTCGCGCCGGTTGCGCAAGTCAACCCGCGAAAGCTCGAAGCCGTCGGTGGTCGCAGCCACCGCGTCGATGCGTTCGCGCGCGGGCGACTCGCCAACGAGGTCGGTGACAAGCAGGCACAGCCCGGCCGCGCTCCCCCGACCCACGCGACCGCGCAGCTGGTGCAGCTGCGAGACGCCGAAGCGATCTGCACTCATCACGACCATCACAGTGGCCTCAGGCACGTCGACCCCGACCTCGATGACGGTGGTGGCGACCAGCACGTCCAGGTCGCCGCGGGCAAAGGCCGACATGACCGCGTCCTTCTCGTCGGAAGGCAGCCTTCCGTGCAGGACTCCGAGGCGCAGGTCGCGCAGCGGCCCAGTGCGCAAGTACTCGGCGGTATCGAGCACCGATCGCCCCTCGACCCGAGGGCCGGTGCCGCCATCGGCATCGTCGCCCCCGAGGTCGTCGGAGCCGGGATCGGCGACGTACGAGTCCGCATCGTCGAGACCATCCGCGGTGCCAGCCACGCTCGCATCGATGCGCGGGCAAACGACGAAGGCTCGGTGCCCATCAGCCACCTCCTCACGGATTCGTTGCCAGGCGCGGTCTAGCAGGGCCGGCTGTTCGCGCGCAGGCACCACGTGGGTCGCGATGGGCGAGCGCCCCTTCGGCAATTCGCGCAGGGTCGAGACGTCGAGGTCACCGAAGACAGTCATGGCGATGGTGCGCGGAATGGGAGTTGCCGTCATCACGAGCACATGCGGTGGCGTGACGCCCTTGCCGCGGAGGGTGTCACGTTGCTCGACACCGAAGCGATGCTGCTCGTCGACGACGACCAGACCAAGGTCGGCGAAGCTCACGACGTCCTCAAGCACTGCGTGAGTCCCGACGACGATCCCGGCGGCACCGGACGCCGCGTCGAGCAGCGCGGACTTGCGCGCGGCCGTAGACATCGAGCCGGTGAGCAGCGCGACCCGAGTCGCGTGCTCGTCGCCGCCGAGCATCCCGCCCGCGGCAAGCGGTCCGAGCATCGCGGTCAGCGACCGATGGTGCTGCACGGCGAGCACCTCGGTCGGGGCGAGCAACGCAGCCTGCCCACCTGCATCGATGACGGCGAGCATCGCGCGAAGTGCCACGACGGTCTTGCCCGAGCCGACCTCGCCCTGCAGCAGCCGCAGCATCGGCTCAGGCTGGGCAATCTCTTCGAAGATGAGATCGCCGATCTCTCGTTGGCCTTTAGTCAGAGTGAACGGCAAGCGCTCATCGAAGGCCGCAAGCAGGCCATCAGGGCGAGCGATCCGCGGTGTCGTCGGGGTGGCGCGAGCCAGGGCGCGTCGCTGCACCAGCGTGGCCTGCAAGACGAACGCCTCGTCGAAGCGCAGCCGTCGATCCGCGAGCGCCACGTCCTTCATGGACTCCGGTTGGTGCTTGAGCCGTAACGCATCACCTCGAGCGATCAGGTCAGCGTCGGCTCGCACCTCGGTTGGCAACGGGTCGGGTACGTCAGCGATGTCGACCATGTCGAGAAGTGCGCGGATGCACTGTGCAATCCGCCACGACGCCAACTTCGCAGTCGCGGGGTAGACCGGGATGATCGCGCCCGCAAATGACTCCACGGCATCACGCGCCTCGGGGTCGAGCACGTCGGCGGGCTCGGCATCGGGGTCGGTGTCGAAAAGTTCACGAGCGCTCGGCGTCACACCGGCGTCTTCGGTGAGGATGACGTAGTCGGGATGCGCGAGTTGCCGCTTGCCTCGGTAGGAGCCGACCTTGCCGGCGAAGAGGCCAACCCGGCCCGGTTGCAGGTCGCGCTCACGCCAGGCCTGATTGAAGAAGGTCAACGAGAGATCGGCCTGCCCGTCAGTGACCACGACCTCCAACAAGGTCCCCCGGCGGTGCTGCATGCGGCGGGCCACCACGGTCTTCACCCGCGCGAGCACAGTCACCCGCTCGTCGACTCGCAGGCTCGCCAGGTCGGTGAGCTGGCCGCGCTCGGCGTATCGGCGCGGGTAATGGGTCAGTAGGTCGCCCGCGGTCTGCGCGCCGAGTTGTGTCTTGAGCGTGGTGGCGGTGCGCCCGCCGAGGACACGGGTCAGCGGCTCATCCAGCGGATCGCCTGCCATCGCCGTTGAGACTCCTTTAGTGCGCGCGCTGCCAGGGCTGACGCTAATGGGCCGATGCGACCGGTTTGGGCCGAGGCTGCCCGGTCAGGTACCCTCGGGACCTCAAATCCCCGCTCAACGTTTTCAGGAGTTCACCGTGGCTGCCACCTGCGAGATCTGCGGCAAGGGCCCAGGCTTCGGCAACTCCATTTCGCACTCCCACCGCCGGACCCCGCGCCGCTGGAACGTCAACATCCAGACGGTCCGCACCACGGTCTCCGGGACGCCGAAGAAACTGCACGTATGCACCTCGTGCATCAAGGCCGGCAAGGTCACTCGCTAGCCGGTCCGTCCACGCGCCGCTAGTTGAAGTGCGCGTGCCCCTTGGGGCCGTTCCAATCTGCGTGATCCACGAGCACGGATTCGCCTTCGTTCACGCTCCCGATCACCGTCCAGCCTTCCGGCAGCGCCGCGTCGGCCGGAAATGTCGCGATCAGCGCGTGATCGTCGCCGCCCCCGAGCACCCACTCCAACGGGTTCGTCGTTAGCGCCGCGCCGACATCGTGCAGGGGCTGAGCCACAACGAGCGCAGACGAGTCGAGGTCCATGCCCACCGCACTGGCTCGTGCCACGTGCCCGAGGTCCGCGAGCAACCCGTCACTGACATCGCACATCGCGGTGGCACCGGCCTGGGCGGCCGCAAGCCCAGCGCCGTAGTCGACGCTCGGGCGCCGATGCGCATCGACCACGGCACGGGGGCTGCGAAAGCCTCGTTGCAAGACGGCAAGCCCCGCGGCCGCCCAACCGAGCCGCCCGTGCACAGCGACTACGTCTCCCGCCTGCGCGCCACCTCGGGTGACCGCCGCGCCCTCGAGGGCACCGAGCGCGGTCACCGACACCGTCAGCACCTCGCCGCGCGACAGGTCGCCGCCAACCACCGAAGCCTCCGCGACAGTGGCCTCCTCGCCGAGCCCCTTGGCCAAGTCGACCGCCCATGACGCCTCGAGGGTGTCTGGGGCGGCCAGGCCCACGAGCAGAGCCGACGGACGCGCGCCCATCGCCACGATGTCGGCCATCGCGGCGGCGGCCACTCGGTGTCCGACGTCGATCGCGGTCGACCAGTCGGTGCGAAAGTGCACGCCCTGCACGTAGACGTCCATGCTCGCGACCACCCGCGCCTCGCCCACCTGCACCACGGCCGCGTCATCTCCGGGGCCGACCACGACGTCGGAACGTTGGGTGAACTGGGCCGCGAGGAGGTTGATCAGCGCGAACTCACCGGTCTCACGCACCGTCGCCGACGCCGACGATCGGCCCGTGGCGAGTCCAGATCGCGATGCCGAATCCCGCTTGTCCGACATATGTCCCTTCGCGGTAGCGTGGCGCCACCATCGTCGACCTCGAGGAGGACGAACGTGACTGTGCAGGCGTACATCCTCATCCAGACCGAAGTCGGCAAGGCTGCCTCGGTTGCCGCCGAAATCGGCGAGATCAAAGGCGTGACCCTCGCCGAGGACGTCACCGGTCCGTACGACGTGATCGTGCGCGCCGAGGCTACCTCTGTGGACCAGCTCGGCAAGCTCGTGCTGTCGAAGGTCCAGGGCGTCGACGGCATCACGCGCACCCTCACGTGTCCCGTCGTGCACCTCTGACCTCTCTGGCGGCCGCACTGGCTGTCGTGTTTGTCGCCACAACGGCGTGCAGCTCAGGTCAGTCGTCCGCGTCGGTGTCTGTTCCGACTCCAGCCTCTGACGCGATCAATTCTGCCTGCACCGCGATGCACAGCGACCTGCCGTCCGCCGTCGACGGCAACGAGCGACGTGACGCAACCCCTGCCTCGCTCCTAACCGCCGCCTGGGGCGATCCCGCGATCACCTGGCGCTGTGGCGTCGGCGTGCCCGCCGGCTTCAACGCACAGTCGCAAGTGCTGACGATCAACGGGGTTGGTTGGTTCGGCGCGTCAGGAGCCGACGGCTCCACGGCCTTCACCACAGTTGGACGCGTCGCCCGCGTCGAGGTGCACGTGCCAAGCAGCGTGAAACCTGCATCCGATGCGCTGCTTGACCTGGCCGAACCGATCCTCGACCACGACCCCGCGGCGGACGCTTAGCGCAGGCCGGTCGGGCGTGCGAGCGCCGTGGTTATGAGCCGCTCTACAAGCGCTGAGTAGTCGAGCCCGGACGCAGCCCAGAGCCGCGGAAACATCGACGTGGGCGTGAAGCCGGGCATCGTGTTGACCTCGTTGAGCATCACGGTCTCGCCGTCAACGAAGAAGTCCACCCGCGCGAGCCCTTCGCAGCCGAGCGCATCGAAGGCACTCAGTGCCAGAGTGCGCACACGCGCCGCAACATCCGCCGGAAGGTTGGCTGGGATATCCAACGCTGCGCTGCCGTCGAGGTACTTCGCCTCAAAGTCGTAGAAGTCGTGGCCGCCGAGCAGCCGGATCTCGCCGGGGACGCTCACATCAGGAGCGCCGCCATCGGCACGCGCGAGGACACCGCATTCGATCTCGCGACCACGTACCGCAGCCTCGACGAGCACCTTTGGATCGTGCGCCCGCGCACGATCAATGGCGGGCCCGATCTCAGCCCAGTGCGTGACCTTCGAGATGCCGACACTCGACCCCGCACGGGCGGGCTTGACGAAGACCGGCAACGTGAGTTGCTCGCGGACCTGGCCAATGACTTGCTCGGGATCACTAGTCCACTCACGGTCGTGCACCGTGACCCAGGGCGCCACGGGCAGGCCGCTCGCGACGAACAGCGTCTTCATGACGTCCTTGTCCATCGCCACGGCCGAGGCCAAGACACCCGAGCCCACGTACTTCACGTCCGCCAACTCGAGCAGCCCTTGCAGCGTCCCGTCCTCACCGAACGGCCCGTGCAGCAGCGGGAAGACCACATCCACTCGCGCGAGCCTCTCGGGAATGTCCCCAGGCTCGCGGGCAACCAGCTGTGACCCATCCACCCCAGCCACCAAAACGATCTCGGTGCCTTTCGCGTCGACCTCGGGCAGACGGCCGTCGGTGATCGCGAGTCGCTCGGGCTCATCGGGCTCCAGCACCCAACGACCGTCGGGCGCGATGCCGATGGGCACGACCTCGTAGCGGTTGCGGTCGATTGCCTGCAAGACGCTGCCAGCAGACACGCATGAGATCGCGTGCTCCGAACTGCGGCCGCCGAACACGATTGCCACGCGCGGTCGCGGTCCCGCCTCACCAGGGGTGGATACGGGGGGACGGGAGGCCGGCGGGTTCGTCATCGTTTCGCGACTGTAGCGACCCGGCCGCGGATCGACACAGGTCCATATCGACACTGGTCCGAATCGACACCAGCGGAATACTGAACGCGTGACCGACCCGACCCGTGAGCCAGCAATCAGCCGCGAAACCGAGCAAGGACTCGCGCCCGAGACTCTTGTGATCAGCGCGGGTCGCCCAGCGCATGGGCCTGGTGCGCCTATAAATCCCGCGATCGCGATGTCCTCGACGTTCGGCGCGGGCGGCGAGATCGGCTACGCACGCGAGTCGGTCACGACCTGGGGGGCCTTCGAGCAGGCGCTCGGGGCGCTAGAGGACGGCCAGACCCTCGCTTTCGCGTCCGGGATGGCCGCGATCAGTGCGGTCCTCAACGAATGCCCCATCGGCGCGGTGGTTGCGGCACCGCAGCGGATGTACACCGGCGTACGTCAATCCCTGGAGCAACGAGAGCAGGCCGGCCGCCTCACCTTGCGACTCATCGACATCGATGATCCGGAGGCGATCGCCTCCGCCTGCGCAGGCGCGTACCTCCTGTGGCTGGAGTCGCCGATCAATCCGACGTTGGAAGTCGTCGACCTGCGCGCCGCCATTGATGCTGCCCACGAGGCGGGCGCGGTGGTCGTCGTGGACAACACGTTCGCGACTCCGTTGAACCAGCAACCGCTTTCACTCGGCGCGGACATCGTGGTTCACAGCGTCACGAAGTTCCTGGCTGGCCACTCGGACCTGCTCATGGGCGCGGTCGTCACGCGCGACGAGGACTGGCTCGCTCGGATTCGCGCCCAACGAACCTTGGGTGGCGCGATCCCAGGACCCTTCGAGACCTATCTCGCGTTGCGCGGACTGCGCACACTCGCCGTGCGTCTCCGCCAAGCCGAGTCAAATGCCGGTGAGATCGCTCAACGCATGGAGTTGCACCCATCGATCGAACGAGTCATCTACCCGGGCCTGCCGTCACACCCGGGCCACGAGGTGGCGACCCGACAAATGCGCGGCTTCGGCTCGATGATCGCCGCGATCACCCGCGGCAGTGCGGATGAGGCTGAAGCCGTCGGCTCGCACGTGCATCTGTGGACGCACGCGACGAGTCTGGGTGGCGTGGAGTCCACCTTGGAGCGACGACGCCGTTGGCCGGCCGAGCCGCAGAGCGTTCCCGAAACCCTGCTGCGACTTTCCGTTGGCATCGAGGACATCGAGGACCTCTGGGCCGACCTGGACCAAGCCTTGCGCGCCGCAATCCCCGCGCTCTGACCGAGGGTCAGTAGTTCCGCGCGCTATACGTCACGCAGGCACTGACAGTCCGAGCGGCGGACCACTAGGCCAGCGCGGCCGCCGCCCCTGCCTGATCCGCTTGGATGTCCCAGCATTCGACAGCCTTGCCATCGCGAACGTGCCAGACGATCACTGCCTGACCCGACCACGGCTTGGGCTTCTCCTGTCCGTTGTCCAGCAGGACAACGACATGGTCGTCGTCAGCCAGAACCGCGTGAATCTCCTGGTGGAACGTTCCCTCGGTCAGCTCCATCAGTCGGCCGAAGAAGCCGAACACGGCCTCCTTGCCCCGGTAGTCGCCGCTCAAAACGCCCGTTCCTCCGGCGTGCCATGTGATGTCGTCATCGAGCAGCCGGGAAACGGTGTCCATGTCGCCCTTGGCGAAGGCCTCGAATCCCTCCTGGATCAACTCACCATTCGGATGCATGCTCGCTCCTTGCTAGGGGACCGCGGCTCACGGGCCTGATGGGCGAGGTGTATCGGTACTGGAGAGCAAGCGCAAGGGAGAGACCTGAATCCAGTCAGTCAGAACGCTCCGGCTTGGCCTCGCGTCCCATGAGCGCGCCGACCATCTCGCGCGGGGACACCTCGCCGAGGACGGCCGCAACCACGTGCTCGGTGATCGGCACGTCGACACCTGCTCGCTTCGCCAACCCCAGCACACTTCGACAGGTCGTGACGCCTTCCGCAGTCTGACGAGTCGCCGCCTTGACCTCATCGACCGTCAGGCCACGCCCTAGTCCCTCACCGAACGAACGATTGCGCGACAACGGCGACGCGCACGTGGCCACCAAGTCGCCGAGGCCAGCAAGCCCGACAAACGTCAACGGGTCGGCGCCCAGCGCGGCACCGAGTCGCACTGTCTCGGCCAGTCCGCGAGTGATGAGCGACGCCTTGGTGTTGTCGCCGTAGCCCATGCCCGCGGCCATGCCCACAGCGAGCGCGATGACGTTCTTGACCGCACCCCCGAGCTCGGTTCCGATCACATCGCTGTTCGTGTACGGGCGGAAGAACGAGGTGCGGAAACGCTCCTGCAGCATCCGCGCGACGTCGTCGTCGCTGCACGCGACCACGGAGGCCGCTGGCTGGTGAGCGGCAATCTCGGGCGCGAGGTTGGGACCCGAAAGCACGGCGATGCGCCGGAGCGGGAGGCCACCAACCTCGTTGATCACCTCGCTCATCCGCTTGCCAGTGTCGAGCTCGATCCCCTTGATCAGACTCACGACGATCGCATCCGCGGGAATCGAGTCGCGCCACTTCTCAAGCTCACCGCGCACGACGGCCGACGGGATCGCGAGCACGACAAGGTCCGCGTCGTGCATGGCCTCGGCCGGATCGTTGACCGCCCACACCGCGGGTGGAAGCTGAAGGTCTGGCAGATACTCGCGATTGACGTGGTCGGAGTTGATCGAGTCGACCACCTTGGAATCGCGGCCCCAGATCACGACATCGTTGCCCGCCTCGGTGGCGACCATGCCGAAGGCGGTCCCCCATGAGCCGGCGCCCATGATGGCGACGCGTGTCACGCCGAACCCGTTCCTGGCTTGTTCGGATTGCCGTGATCGGTGACGCCGGCCTGACGGCTGTCGAAGCGCTCCGCTGGCGCCTTCCCGCCACGGATGCCTTCGAGCAACTCGGTGATCGCGTCCATGATCTTCGTGGTGGCCGCTCGCAGCGTCGACCCGCTCGGCTCGGCTCCATCGGCCGGCATGAACTCGCTGAGATCGACCGCAGGCCCAGCATTCACGTGCATCACCGTGCGACTGAAGATCTTGAGTTTCTTCGAATAGGGCGGCAGCACCTCTTGCGCGCCCCACTGTGCAATCGGGATCACCGGGGCCCCCGTGGCAAGCGCGATTCGCGCGGCTCCGGTCTTCGCCGTCATCGGCCACATGTCCGGGTCACGAGTGATCGTGCCTTCGGGATAGACGACGACGCACTCCCCCGACTCCACCGCGGCCACGGCGTCGCGATACGCGCTCGCGGCCACCGCGCTGCCGCGATAGACCGGGATCTGACCCGCGCCACGCACGATCCGACCAGCGATCGGAATCTCGAACAACTCAGACTTGGCCATGAAACGAACCGGGTAGTGGTTGCGATCGAGAAATAGCCCGACCTCAAAGGGGTCGAAGTAGGAGATGTGGTTCGCCGCGACGACGAAGCCACCCTCGGGCGGGAGGTGCTCCACGCCGTGCCAGTCGCGGATGCTCAGTGGACGCACGAGAACTCGCAGGGCCCCGGAAGCCACTTGGTACCAGAACCCCGGTCGCGCGCCCATGGACTGCATCCAACACCCCAGGACCACAAACCCGGACGCGTGTCCAGGTCGTCGGCAGAGATTCGCTGGCAGATCTCTGAGGAGAAGTCGAACGAAACGCCAACGAGAGGCATCATGGGAGGGATGCGATGGTCAGCGATTCTCCCCGTGAAACGGCTCGAGCGGGCCAAGACTCGACTCACGCCGGACCCTGCCTTGCGCGCGCGTCTGGCCCTCGCTTTCGCGCTCGACACCGCCCAGGCCGCGATGCAGTGCGAGGACGTAGACCAGGTTTATGCAGTCACCGACGACTCATCTGCACGTGCGGCGCTTGAGTCGCTCGGCGTGCAGGTGCTTGCCGACGAACCCGATGACGGCCTGAATGCCGCCCTCGTGCATGGCGCGCAGATGGTCGCGTCCAGCCACCCCGACGAGGGCGTCGCTGTCCTCTCGGCGGACCTGCCGTGCCTCACACCCGACCAGTTGCAGGCAGCACTGACTCTCGCGCAGGCCCACCCACGTTCGTTCGTCTCCGACCAGTCCGGCACCGGGACCACGGCACTCTTCGCGGCCCCGGGTGAAGTGCTTTCACCATCGTTCGGAGTGCGCTCACGAGCGGCACACCGAGTGTCGGGCGCGGTCGAACTCGACCTCGACGCTCCGTGCCTGCGTCGAGACGTGGACACCGATGTCGACCTCATAGATGCCGTGCGACTCGGGGTCGGCGAGGCGACCCGGCACGCCCTCGATAGCGGTCCCGCCTACGCCTGAGCCCGACCGGCCACGCAGCAACGCAAAACGGGGCGAGGCCCACCGAGTCGTGAGTCTCGCCCCGTCTAGCGTGCGTGGTGCCCGGTATGCCTAGCGGCGGGTGGCCTTCTTGGCCGGTGCGCGCTTGGCGGTCTTCTTGGCTACGGCCTTCTTCGGCGCAGCCTTCTTCACGGTCGCCTTCTTGGCGGTGGCCTTCTTAGCGGTGGTCTTCTTGGCCGCCGGCCTGGCTGCGGCCTTCGCCCCCGCCACGGCGCCCGCTGCGATCTTCGGCAACTTCTTCGTGCCGTTGACGATCGCCTTGAGCTCCGCACCTGGCTTGAACTTGATGGCCTTGCTTGCCTTCACCTTCACGGTCGCGCCCGTGGCTGGGTTGCGCGCAGTGCGCGCGGCCCGTGCGACCGGCTCAAATGAGCCGAAACCGGTGATGACGACCTTTTCGCCAGCGACCACCCCGCGCTCGATGACGTCAAGAACTGACTCCAGTGCGTGACTTGCCTGAGTCTTGCTGCCGTCGAATCGGGTCGACAACTCTTCGATCAACTCGCCCTTGTTCACTACTTCCCCTTCGGAAGACCCGCCGAACGGTTGTCCGACACGCGAGCAACCTAAGCACGAAGCGGCGACAACGCAATGACCCGGACTGGGCGTTTCTCCTTGTTTCGCAATGGTTTTCGCCACACGACCGGCGCCCGGACGAGGACCAGTGGCTCCGAATCAGCGATGAACTCGTAGATCGAGTCGCACGAAATCGAGGTCGTAGCTGCCGTCTTCGCGCCGCAACTCGGTCAGGACTCGTTGATGCACAGCGTCCCGGAATCCGTCGCGCGCACTCTCGGGAAGTGCACGTGCATACGGATGGATAGCCTGCGAGTCGAACCACGCGATGATCGAGTCCGCATCGAACGAACGACGTTGGTGCAGCAGCCGGACCCAGTCCTGTGACCGGTCCAGGTCGAAGCCGGCCTCGGTCAGCAGCAAGCCGTAGTGCTCGGCGCTCGGGAAGAACCACGGGTGCGGCACGGGGCCACGCTTGTGTGACTCGTCCTCGAGGATCTGTTGCGGCTGCGCGACCTGACCGAGACCACCGAACTGCGCGCGCAGCACACCACCTGGTGTGAGGGCTGCGCGAAGTTCGCGCAGGACCTGCGGGTGCTCGTTCTCGTTGATCCAGTGCAACGCAGCGACGGAGAACACAGCATTCATGGATCCCGGCGTCACAACGTCGCCAAGGTTCTGGGCGGCACAGCGGACGAAGGCCAATCGATGCGCGTGCCAGGTTGCGCGCGCCAAGTCGACCATGCCGCGATCTGCATCGACCCCCAGCACGTGCGATTTCGGCGCGCGTTCGAGCAGAGAATGGGTGAAGTCTCCGCTGCCGCACCCCACGTCGAGGATGGATTGCGCCTCGCTCAGATCGACGCCGTCAAAGAGCACCGCGTCGTAAGCGCGGTGATGCGCGGTGTTCTGCGCGTAGAGGGACGCGTCCCATGCCGCGCTCATGCGATCAGCTCGCGGCGGCGTGAGTGTGCGGCAACCAGTCGAAGCGCGACGACTCGAACGACGAGATGTCGTCGGCGTGCTGCAACGTGATGCCGATGTCGTCGAGCCCTTCGAGGAAGCGCCAGCGCACGTACTCGTCAATGGCGAAGGTCGCCAGGATCTCGCCTGCACTCACTGTCCTGGCTTCGAGATCGACGGTGACATGCGCCGATGGGTCAGACTCCACGAGGTCCCACAACGCTTCGACCACGTCGGCGTCGACCTGTGCAGTGACCAGACCGTTCTTCCCGCAGTTGCCGCGGAAGATGTCGGCGAAGCGGGGTGAGATCACGACCCGGAAGCCGTAGTCCTGCAGCGCCCAGACCGCGTGCTCTCGCGACGAGCCGGTGCCGAACTCCGGCCCGGCGACGAGGACGGTTGCGCCTTGGTACTGCGGGAGGTTCATGACGAACTCAGGGTCCTGTCGCCACTCGTAGAAGCAGGCGTCCTCGTATCCAGTGCGAGTGATCCGCTTGAGGAACTCGCCGGGCAGGATCTGATCGGTGTCGACGTTGCTCCGACGCAAGGGCACCGCGGTGCCGGTGTGGGTAGTGAACTTCTCCATGACGAAAGTCTCCGAAATCAACGGTGGATCAAGCGGAAACGAACTCGGGCAGGTCGGACGGGGCCGCGAGATGGCCCGCAACCGCAGTAGCCGCAGCGACTGCGGGCGAGACCAGGTGCGTGCGCGCGCCCGGGCCTTGGCGTCCTTCGAAATTGCGGTTGGACGTCGATGCGCTGCGCTGACGGCTGGAGAGGTGGTCAGCGTTCATGCCAATGCACATCGAGCAGCCAGCGTTGCGCCACTGCGCGCCTGCATCGATGAACACCTTGTCGAGACCCTCGGCCTCGGCGTCGATGCGCACTCGCGCAGAGCCCGGCACGACGATCATCGAGACGGTGTCTGCGACCTTGCGACCGTCGAGCACCTTCGCTGCGCTTCGCAGGTCTTCGATCCGCCCGTTGGTACAGGAACCGATGAAGACGACGTCAACTGCAATGTCACGCATCGGCTGACCGGCAGTGAGTTCCATGTACGCGAGTGCGCCCTCTGCGGCCTCGCGCTCGACGGGGTCTGCGAAGTCCTCGGGCGAGGGGACGCTCGAAGACAGCGGCACGCCCTGACCAGGGTTGGTCCCCCAGGTGACGAATGGCGCGAGCTCATCCGCGTTGATCACGACTTCCTTGTCGTACGTCGCGTCTGCGTCGGTGCGCAACGACGCCCAGTACTCAACTGCCGCATCCCACTCCGCACCCTGCGGCGCGTGCTGGCGGCCTTTCAAGTACGCGAAGGTCGTCTCGTCCGGAGCGATCATCCCCGCGCGTGCTCCGGCCTCGATCGACATGTTGCACACCGTCATGCGCGCTTCCATCGACAGCGACTCGATCGCCTCGCCGCGGTACTCGATGACGTGTCCCTGACCGCCGCCGGTACCGACCTTCGCGATGACCGCGAGGATCAGGTCCTTGGCGCTGACACCGTCAGGCAGCGTTCCGTTGACTGTGACTGCCATCGTCTTGAACGGACGCAACGACAACGTCTGCGTCGCGAGCACGTGCTCGACCTCGGACGTGCCGATGCCGAATGCCAGCGCACCGAATGCGCCATGAGTGGCGGTGTGACTGTCGCCGCACACGACCGTGACTCCTGGCTGAGTCAGGCCGAGCTGCGGGCCGATTACGTGCACGATCCCCTGGTCCGCGTCGCCGAGTGAATGGATCTCGATGCCGAACTCCTCGCAGTTCGCGCGCAGCGCTTCGATCTGAGCGCGTGCGATCGGATCGGGAATCGGCTTGTCGATGTCGAAGGTCGGGACGTTGTGATCCTCGACCGCGATGGTGAGATCGGGGCGACGCACTCCACGCCCGGCGAGGCGGAGCCCGTCGAACGCCTGCGGACTCGTGACCTCGTGCACCAGGTGCACATCGATGTAGATGAGGTCGGGCTCGTTCTCGACGTGGCGAACCACGTGAGCGTCCCAAACCTTCTCCGACAGGGTGCGGCCCATCTCAACTCCTCGTACGTCGGTCGTGTCGACCGTTGTTTGCCTCTTCGTTGAAGGGATTCCGCGCAACGGCTTGCGTCTCGAATGTCGAGACGGCAGTATCACTTCATGGACAACTCTAGCGGAGTCGGCGTTCTGGACAAGGCCGCCCTGGTGCTCGGTGCTCTCGAGGCAGGTCCGGCATCGTTGGCTGGACTGGTCAACGCAACTGGACTGGCCCGACCCACCGCCCACCGGCTGGCCGTGGCCCTCGAGTACCACCGGATGGTGGCGCGCGACCTGCAGGGCCGATTCGTCCTCGGGCCGCGACTGGCCGAGCTTGCCGCAGCTGCCGGAGAGGACCGACTGCTCGCCGCTGCAGGGCCGGTACTGACCGCGCTGCGCGACGCGACCGGTGAGAGCGCGCAGCTATACCGCCGACAGGGCGATCAACGAATCTGCGTGGCTGCCGCCGAGCGTTCACACGGCCTTCGCGACTCCGTCCCGGTGGGATCGGTGCTGACCATGCAGGCCGGATCGGCCGCGCAGGTGCTGCTGGCCTGGGAAGAGCCGGATCGGATGCACCGCGGCCTGTCCAGCGCCCGCTTCACCGCGACCGTGCTCGCCGGCGTGCGCCGTCGCGGTTGGGCACAGAGCATCGGAGAACGCGAGTCCGGTGTGGCGTCGGTGTCGGCGCCCGTGCGCGGTCCGTCGGGACGGGTGGTCGCCGCGCTGAGCGTGTCCGGCCCGATCGAACGGCTGGGACGAACGCCGGGTCGCATGCACGCGGCTGCGACGACCGCCGCGGCGGCCCGACTCACGGACGCGGTTCGCCGACCGGCCTGACGCATCGGGCCACAGACCTCAAACAGACGACGAGCCCCGCGCCGAAGCGAGGGGCTCGATCGCGATGTAGCCCCGACGGGATTCGAACCCGCGCTACCGCCTTGAGAGGGCGGCGTGCTAGGCCACTACACAACGGGGCCAGGCCACATCTCGTGCACCGTGTGACATGAGTTCGCGGGCTCTGCACGCACCGTCTGCACGCCCGCACGCGCCCTCTACACACGTATGCGATCCGCACTAACGGATCGCATCGCTGGGGTACCAGGACTCGAACCTAGACTAACGGGGCCAGAACCCGTCGGGCTGCCAATTACCCCATACCCCAATGGCTCCGAAGCGTGATCGCAAGCGATCCGGCTCGAGGCCTCGTTGAGGATAGCCGACGTGTCAGCGACGCCCCAACTCGCCAATCAGTGCAGGTGCGTGGCGGCCTCGAGTCGCAGCAACGAGTGATCACGACCGAGCAAATGCATCGATTCGAACAGCGGCGGCGAGACCCGGCGCCCCGTAACGGCAACTCGGACCGGGCCGAATGCGTGCTTCGGCTTGAGGCCGAGGCCGTCGATCAACGCGACGCGCAACGCAGCCTCGATCGACTCGGCATCCCAGCTACTCACGCCCTGCAACGCCTCGTGCGCAGCGACCACGACTTGCTGAGACTCGGGCGTGCTGAGCATCGCCACCGAAGACTCCTCGACTGCGAAGACGCCGTCTCGGAGGAACAGGAAGCGGACCATGTCAGGTGCTTCACCAAGCACGTTCATCCGCTCCTGGACCAACGGCGCGACTGCAGTGACCATGGCGCGTTCGTCATCTGTCGGTGGATGCGCGATCAGACCGGCCGCGCCGAGGTAAAAGCCGAGCATCGGTGCGAAGTCCTCGGGCGACATCGCGCGGATGTGCGCCGCGTTGATAGCGATCGCCTTCTTCTCGTCGAAGCGCGCGGGCGCGGAATTGACTCGGCGCACGTCGAACGCGTCTTGCATCTCCTGCATCGAGAAGACGTCGCGGTCGTCGGTTAGGGACCAGCCGAGGAGCGCGAGGTAGTTGAGCAGACCCGCGGGGATGTATCCGGCGGTCCGGTAGAACTCGATCGAGGACTGCGGGTCGCGCTTGGACAGCTTGCGGTTGCCCTCCCCCATGACCAAGGGCAGGTGTGCGTACTTCGGCGCTTCGCCCGATCCGATGCCGATCTTCCCGAGCGCCTGGAAGAGCGCGACCTGCCGCGGGGTAGAGGACAGCAGGTCTTCACCGCGCAGCACGTGCGTGATGCCCATCAGCGCGTCATCGAGCGGATTGGTCAAGGTGTAGAGCGGATCGCCGTTACCCCGCACGAGGACGAAGTCCGGAACGCTGCCAGCAGCGAAGTGCACATCACCGCGAACGAAGTCGTGGAACGTCAGGTCCTCAGCGGGCATCACCAGACGCAGGACAGGCAGTCGGCCCTGCGCGCGGAACTCCACGCGCTCCTCGGGCGTCAGGTCGCGATCGCGATTGTCGTAGCCGAGTTTCGGGTCCTGGCCTGCGTCGATGCGCCTGCGCTCGACCTCATCGGGCGTCGAGAAGGACTCGTACGCGAGCCCTGCCTCGAGCAGCCGACGGGCGACGTCTGCGTAGAGGTCGAGCCGCTGCGACTGTCGGTACGGACCAAACGGGCCGCCGACCTCGGGTCCCTCATCCCAGTCCAGCCCGAGCCAACGCATGACGCCAAGCATCTGCTCGTATGACTCCTCGGAGTCGCGCGAGGAGTCGGTGTCTTCGATCCGGAAAACGAAGGTCCCGCCGTAGTGGCGCGCGAAGGCCCAGTTGAACAGAGCCGTGCGGACGACGCCGACGTGCGGGTTTCCGGTCGGGGACGGGCAGAAGCGCACGCGCACGGGTGCGCCCCCGGTGACCTCGAGGTCGGTGGAGGAATCAGTCACGCGCTATCACTCCGTTGGTCAACGTGCCGATTCCCTCGATGCTTACGGACACTTCGTCGCCAACTTCGATCGGCCCTACGCCCTCTGGTGTGCCGGTCAGAAGCACGTCACCCGGCAGCAGCGTCATGACGGCCGAGGCCCAGACCACGAGCTCCTCGACCTTGTGAAGCAGTAGCGCAGTAGACGAGTGCTGACGTTCTTCACCGTTGACCGTGCAGCTGATTTCGACGTCGTCGATGTCGAGGTCAGTCTCGATCCACGGTCCCAACGGGCAGAAGGTGTCGAACCCCTTGGCTCTGCCCCACTGCCCGTCGCTCGCCTGCAGATCGCGCGCGCTCACGTCGTTGGCGCAGGTGTAGCCGAGGATGACTTCGTTGACACGCGCGGCTGGCACGTCTCGGCAGAGCCGGCCGATGACGACCGCTAGCTCGGCCTCGTGATGAACGTTGTGACTCTGCGGCGGGTACGCGATCGACTCGCGGGGGCCGATCACGCTCGTCGACGGCTTGAGGAAACAGACCGGAAAGTCCGGGATCTCGTTGCCCATCTCACGTGCGTGCTCAGCGTAGTTGCGGCCGAAGGCGAGGATCTTGCTTGGGAGGACGGGTGCGAGCACGCGCACGTCGGCGAGTGGAGCGCGCTGGCCAGTGAACTCGATCGGGCCGAACGGATGGCCCGCGATAAAGGCGACCTCGGCCTCGGCGCCAGCGCCGCCTCCGGTCGCCTCCGGATCACCCTCGACTACGCCGAACGCGACTGCTTCCCCGACTGAAAACCGTCCAATGCGCATGAACGGTGAGCCTACCGACGCCCGCTGACCCGACCTTCCGCGCACCGTCTGCAACTTCGAGCCATATGAGCCACGAAACCGCAGACAGCGCTCGTCCGTCAGTGGTTTCGTGCGCTTTTGCGCGCGATCCCAAGGCCTCAGGGCGGGTCGCTACGGGATGCGGTGCAGCCAGCCGTGGTGGTCGGGTGCAGTGCCGTGCTGGATGCTGAGCAACGCCTCGCGCAGACGCATCGTGATAGGGCCCGAGCCGCCGTCGCCGATGGTCCAGTCGTGCTCGGCGGACTTAACCGCACCGACCGGTGTGATGACTGCTGCCGTACCGCACGCGAAGACTTCGGTGATCTCGCCGGATGCGTTGCCCTCACGCCATTGGTCGATCGTGATGTCGCCTTCACCGGACTCGTAGCCGAGGTCGCGCGCAAGCGTCAGCAACGAGTCTCGCGTGACACCGGGAAGCAGCGCACCGTTGAGCGCCGGCGTGATGATCCGTGCGCCTTCGCCGCTGCCGTAGACGAAGCAGAGGTTCATGCCGCCCATCTCTTCGACGTGGCGGTGCTCGTTTGCGTCGAGCCAGACGACTTGGTCGCAGCCCTTCGCCGCAGCCTCCGCCTGCGCGGCGAGCGAGGCTGCATAGTTGCCGCCGCACTTGGCCGCACCGGTGCCGCCGGGAGCCGCACGCGTGTAGTCCGTTGACAGCCACACCGTCACCGGCTTGACGCCTCCGGCGAAGTACGCGCCGGCAGGCGAGGCGATGAGCGTGTACAGATAGGCATTCGAGGGCCGCACCCCGAGCCCGACCTCGGTCGGGATCATGAACGGGCGCAGGTAAAGCGACTCCTCGTGGCTGTCGGGCACCCATGCCGCTTCTTGGCGCACCAGTGCATCGATGGACCCGATGAACAACTCGTCGGGGAGCTCAGGCATCGCGAGGCGTCGAGCCGAGCGCTGGAAGCGGTGGGCGTTCTCGAACGGGCGGAAGCACGCGACATCACCGTCGGGCAGTCGATACGCCTTGAGCCCCTCGAAGATCGTCTGGCCGTAGTGCAGCACCATCGAGGCCGGGTCGAGTGTGGTCGGCGCGTAGGGAACCAGTTGCGCGTCGTGCCATCCCTGGCCCTCGGTCCACGGGATCGCGACCATGTTGTCGGTGAATACGCGTCCGAAACCCGGGTTCGTCATGGCGGACTGGCGGTCCGCATCGTTGAGCGGATTGCTAGTGGGCTTCAGGGCGATCGACGTCATGTTCCGACGTTAGCCGAACCTTTCGCGATCGCGTCACCGATCTCGCTCGTGCTGCGCTGGCCGAGATCAGCGCGGGCGGCAATGTCGGCAGCCGCCGCTCCTTCGACGGCGGACGCGGCATCGTGTGCGCCCACATGGTCGAGCAGCAGCGCCAAGGACAAGATGCATGCGGTCGGGTCGGCCTTGCCTTGACCAGCGATGTCAGGAGCGGACCCATGAACGGGCTCGAACATGCTCGGGTTTGCCCGACTTGCGTCGATGTTTCCGGAGGCCGCGAGCCCGATGCCGCCGGCGACGGCGGCGCCAATGTCGGTGATCACGTCACCGAACAGGTTGTCAGTGACGATGACGTCGAATCGCTCGGGTGCGGTGATGAAGTACATCGCGGCCGCATCCACGTGGCAGTAGTCGACGATGACCTCGGGGAACTCGCCGCTCACTTCGTTGACTATTCGTTGGTACAACGAGCCGGCATGAGTCAGCACGTTGGTCTTGTGCACGAGAGTCAGCAACTTGCGCCGCGTCTGCGCGCGCGCGAACGCGTACCGCACCACCCGCTCGACACCGAACGCGGTGTTGATCGACTCTTCGGTCGCGATCTCGTGCGGTGTGCCTCGACGTACAGTGCCACCGCTACCGACGTACGGGCCTTCAGTGCCTTCGCGGACGACCAGGATGTCGCAGCGGTCCGGCGTCAGCCCCGCAATCGGCGTGGCCATGCCGGGGAAGAGTCGCACTGGCCGCAGATTGACGTGGTGGTCGAGTGCGAATCGAAGCTTGAGCAGCATGCCGCGCTCGAGCAGACCGGGCGGTACGCGTGGGTCACCGACTGCGCCGAACAGAATCGCATCGTGGCGGCGAAGATCGTCCACGACCTCGTCTGGCAGCACATCGCCAAGCCGGTCGTACATCCGCCAACCGAGGTCGTACTCGGTCTGGGCGATGGCCAGGTCGTACCGCGGTGCAACAACATCGAGAACCTTCAGCGCCTCGGGTACAACTTCTTGCCCGATGCCGTCGCCGGGGGCGACGGCCAGGTCGATGGTGTGCGCCATAGGTCAGGCCGAAATGTTCACGGTCTGACCGGTACTGGCACCGATCTCGTTGGTGATGCGCGCGAGCAGGTCGCTGTCGATCGCCGAGTCGACTGTCATTGCGATCAGTGCGTCACCATGAGCACCGCCGCCGTCCTTGCGGCCGACCTGCATGGAGGCGATGTTGACGCCTGCCTCGCCGAGGATGCGGCCGAGCAGCCCGACCATGCCGGGACGATCCTCGTATATAAAGAAGGCCAGGTGCGATGCGAGCACCATGTCGACCGAGTAGCCGTCGATCGCCACGGCCTTCTCAACGAACCTTGTGCCCGACAACGTGCCTGAGACTGACAGCGCAGTGCCGTCCGCCATCACGCCGCGCAGGGTGACGAGGTTGCGGTAGTCGGCGGTCTCTGCGGACGTGCTCGTCGAGACCTCGATGCCCTTGTCCTTCGCGAACAGCGGGGCATTGACGTACGAGACGCCTTCTTCGACCACGTCGGTGAGCAGGCCCTTAAGTGCCGACAGCCCCAACACCGAGATGTCCTGCACCGAAAGCTCGCCGCGAACCTCGACGTCTATGCCCTGCGGCAGACCGCCGGCGATCGCGGTGAAAACCTGGCCGAGCTTCTCGGTCAAAGGGAGTGCCGGACGCACGTCCTCGGGAACCGCCCCACCTTGCACGTTGACTGCGTCAGGCACGAGCTCGCCAGCGAGCGCCAGACGTACCGACTTAGCGACCGCGATGCCGGCCTTCTCCTGCGCCTCGTCAGTGCTTGCGCCGAGGTGCGGCGTGGCTACGACGTTGTCGAGCTCGAAGAGCGGCGAGTCGGTGCAGGGTTCCTTTGAGTACACATCAAGGCCGGCGCCAGCAATGCGACCCTCGACGAGCGCGTCGTAGAGGGCCTGCTCGTCGACGATGCCGCCTCTCGCTGCATTGATGATGTGCACGGTCGGCTTCACCTTTGTGAGTGCCGCGGCGTCGATGAGCCCAAGGGTCTCGGCCGTCTTCGGCAGGTGGACGGTGATGAAGTCAGAGACCTCAAGCAACTCGTCAAGGCTGACCAGCCGTGCACCTAGCGCGGCAGCGCGCGCCGGTTGAATATATGGGTCGTAGGCAACGATCTCCATGCCGAAACCGGCCATCCGCTGAGCGACCAGGACGCCGATCCGACCGAGGCCGACGATGCCGATCGTCTTCTCGACGAGCTCGACGCCCGAGTACTTCGAGCGCTTCCATTCGCCGTTGCGCAACGCGGCGTTTGCTGGCGAGATGTTGCGCGCGCTCGCCAAGAGCAGACCGATTGCCAGCTCGGCGGCGCTGGTGATGTTGGATGTCGGCGCGTTGACGACCATCACTCCGCTCTGCGTCGCCGCCTTGACGTCAACATTGTCGAGTCCGACGCCCGCGCGCGCGACGACCTTGAGCTTCTTCGCAGCAGCGATCGCCTCCGCATCGACTTGCGTGGCAGAGCGCACCAGGATCGCGTCGACATCCGCGATCGCGGGCAACAAGTCGCCGCGGTTGGCGCCGTCGCAGTGGCGGATCTCGAAGTCGGGCCCGAGCGCCTCGACGGTCGCGGGCGAGAGTTCTTCGGCAATGAGGACGACAGGCTTGGTCACGGGGAGATCCTTCAACGATCGTTGCAACGAGCCGGCAGCGGAGCCGCCAGTCTAACTACCGCTTGTGAACGCTTTCACAACCGCCCGGGTCAGCCTTCTTCGGTGATCCAACTCATCATCGGGCGAAGAGACTTGCCGGTGACCTCGACTGGGTGCGAGGCGTTCTCGGCGGCGAGGCGACGGTAGTTGGGTAGCCCGTTGTCGTACTCCTCGATCCAGTTGCGAGCGAAGGTGCCGTCCTGGATCTCAGCGAGCACCTGCTGCATCTCGGTCTTCGTTGCGTCAGTGATGATGCGCGGGCCGGTCACGTAGCCGCCATATTCAGCGGTCTCACTGACCGACCAGTTCATCTTGGAGAGGCCGCCCTCATACATAAGGTCGACGATGAGCTTCACCTCGTGCAGGCACTCGAAGTAGGCGACCTCGGGTTGGTAGCCGGCCTCGACCAGCGTCTCGAAGCCGCGCTTGATCAGCTCGGACAGCCCACCGCACAGCACGACCTGCTCGCCGAAGAGGTCAGTCTCGGTCTCCTCCGTGAACGTCGTGCGGATCGCGCCGGCCCGCGTGCCACCGATCCCCTTCGCGTACGAGAGCGCCAGCGGAAACGCCTTGCCGGTCGCGTCCTGCTCCACAGCCACGAGCACCGGCACGCCCTTGCCATCAGTGAACTGGCGGCGGACCAGGTGTCCGGGACCCTTCGGCGCGACCATGCAGACATCGATGTCGGCAGGTGGGTTGATCAAGCCGTAGCGGATGTTTAGCCCGTGGCCGAAGAAGAGCGCGTCACCAGCTTTGAGGTTGGGCGCGATGGCGACGTCGTAAAGCTCGCGCTGCACCGGGTCGGGCGCGAGCACCATGATCAGGTCGGCCTCGGCGCACGCCTCTTCCGGGGTCGTGACCCGCAGGCCCTCGGCCTCGGCGGCTGCCCGGCTCTTCGACTGCGGCAGCAACCCGACGCGCACATCGACGCCCGAGTCGCGCAACGACAGCGCATGCGCGTGTCCCTGGCTGCCGTAGCCGAGCACTGCAACCTTGCGGCCGCTGATGATCGACAGGTCTGCATCGTCGTCGTAGAAGAGGTCAGCCACCGAGCACTCCAGTCAAAGAGAGATGTTCAACGAAAGCGGATTCGAGCCGCCGCACGACCGCAAAGAGGCGATCAGGCGCCGCGCTCGAGGGTACGCAGCGGGCGGTCGCTGATCGAGCGCGCCCCCCGCGAGATGGCCACCATGCCGGACTGCACGAGTTCCTTCACGCCGAAGGGCTCAAGCATCCGCAGCAGGGCATCGAGCTTGTCGGCCGAGCCAGTCGCCTCAATCGTCACGGCGTCGGGGGCCACGTCGACGACCTTCGCCCTGAACATCTGCACGGTCTCGATGACGTGCGAACGGTTGCTCATGTCGGTCTTCACCTTGACGAGCAGCAGCTCTCGTTGCACTGCGTTGTCAGGGTCGAGCTCAACGATCTTCAGCACGTTGATGAGTTTGTTGAGCTGCTTGGTCACTTGCTCGAGCGGCAGCTCTTCGACGTTGACGACGATGGTCATGCGCGAGACGTTCTCGTCCTCGGTCGCACCGACCGCCAACGATTCGATGTTGAAGCCGCGCCGCGAGAACAGTCCGGCGATGCGCGCGAGCACACCAGGGGTGTTCTCGACCAGCACCGACAACGTATGGCGACTCATCAGTCCTCCCGATCCCACTTAGGCGCGAGGTCGCGCGCGACAAGAATCTCGTCATTGCTCGTGCCGGCCGCAACCATCGGCCACACCATGGCGTCCGGGTGAACGACGAACTCGATGAGCACCGGACGATCGTTGATGCTCATCGCCTTGTCGATGGCCGCGTCGACCTCGCCCTGCTCCTCGACCCGGATGCCCTCGCAGCCGTAGGCCTCCGCGAGCTTGACGAAGTCAGGGACGCGGGTCGAGTGCAGATCGGTGTTGGAGTAACGCGCGCCATAGAAGAGCGTCTGCCACTGCCGCACCATGCCGAGGCTGGAGTTGTTGATCAGGGCAACCTTGATCGGGATGTTGTTGATGACGCAGGTGGCCAGCTCCTGATTGGTCATCTGGAAGCAGCCGTCGCCGTCGATGGCCCACACCGTCGCGTCGGGGCGGCCGACCTTCGCGCCCATCGCGGCCGGGATCGCGTAGCCCATGGTTCCTGCGCCGCCGGAGTTCAGCCAGAGTCTGCGGGTGCTCGTAGTCGATGAACTGCGCGGCCCACATCTGGTGCTGGCCCACCCCCGCGACGTACAGCGCATCCGGTCCGGCGATCTTCCCGATGCGTTCGATCACGTATTGCGGCGCCAAGCTTCCGTCCTCTGGCTCGTCGTAGCCGATCGGGTACGTGGACTTCCAGTGGTTGAGTGTCGCCCACCATTCGCTGTAATCGGGCTTCACGCCTTCGGCTAGCTCCTCGCGCACGGCCGCAATCAGTTCGACGATGACTTCCTTCACGTCTCCAACGATCGGGACGTCAGCGACGCGATTCTTGGAGATCTCGGCCGGGTCGATGTCGGCGTGAATGACCGCTGCATTCGGCGCGAACGACGAGCAGCTGGCCGGTCACCCGGTCGTCGAAGCGCGCGCCCAACGTGATCAGCAGATCCGACTTCTGCAAGCCCGTGACGGCGGCGACCGACCCGTGCATGCCCGGCATGCCAAGGTGCGACGGGTGGCTGTCGGGAAAAGCCCCCCGTGCCATCAACGTCGTGACAACCGGGATGCCGGTCAGGTCTGCGAGTTGGCGCAACTCGGGGCTGGCTTGCGCGCGGATCACGCCACCGCCGACATAGAAGATCGGGTCGCCGCGGTCAGCATCATGTGCGCCGCCTGGCGGATCTGCCGCGAGTGTGGCTTCGTCGTTGGGCGGTAACCGGGCAGGTCGATGTCTCCGGCCACTCGAAGGTCGTCATCGCCTGCAAAGCGTCCTTCGAGATGTCGACGAGCACCGGACCGGGGCGGCCCGTGCTCGCGATGTGAAATGCCTCGGCGATGGTGTGCGCGATGTCGGCAGCGTCGGTCACGAGGAAGTTGTGCTTCGTGATCGGCATCGAGATGCCACGGATGTCGGCCTCTTGGAAGGCGTCAGTGCCAATAGAGGCGCTCGCGACCTGGCCGGTGATGGCGACGATCGGGACCGAGTCCATGTGCGCGTCGGCCAACGGGGTCACAAGGTTCGTCGCGCCAGGACCCGGAGGTGGCCATGCAGACTCCGACCTTGCCGGTCGCAACCGCGTAACCCTCCGCCGCATGGCCCGCGCCCTGCTCGTGGCGAACGAGGATGTGACGAACACTCGTTGAGTCCATAAGCGGGTCGTAGGCGGGCAGGATCGCGCCGCCCGGGATGCCGAAGACCGTGTCTACCCCGGCAGCCTCCAGCGAGCGGATGAGGCTCTGGGCTCCGGTGATCTGGTCTGCCATGGTCTGTCCTTCGTCTTCGCAGGTGGATCGGCAAGAAAATGTCTCGCAACAAAAAACCCCCCGTGCCCTAGGGCAAACGGAGGGTGCGCGCGGGCTGAGTGTCAGCCAGCGCGCTCATCAAGTACGAGGGTACGAAAGTGCACCCGCTTAGCGTCGCCGACGCGCCTTCGATGGTCAAGGTTTCGAGACCGGCGTCTCAACATGCGGACAGTACTTCCCTTCCTTGCAAAGCGGCCCGGCCCGTTGCGTCGTAGCGTTGCACGGTGAGCGCTTCCGAGATCGACCGCTACCTGGCTTCAGTCAACGAGCCGGGGCGCTCGACTCTCGAAGAAATGCGCCGTCGCATCCTGCACGTGATTCCCAACGCGGAGCAGACCCTGTCCTACAAGGTTCCCGCGTTCAAGGTCGGTGGCAAGGTCGTCGCGGGCTTCGCCGCGTTCAAGAATCACTTGAGCTACTTGCCGCACAGCGGTTCGGTGCTCGCGGCGGTGGCCGACGAGACGCGGGCTTACGAGCAAACGAAGTCGGCGCTGCACTTTGCGATGGACGCACCGTTGCCCCAGTCGCTGATCACGTTGCTCATTGCAACGAAGATGAACGACCTCGGCCTCGGCTGATCCGTCGATCCAGGCGCACTGTCCGGCGCCGAACGCGTTATAGCGCCACGAATGCCAGACAGTGCGGCAGTTGGTGGGCGAACGATTAGCCGCAGACGGCGCCTTCGGCGGCTGAGCCGACGAGCTTCGTGTACTTGGCGAGCACCCCACGCGTCCAGCGATGCGGGAGCGGCCGCCAGGACTCGCGGCGCGCTGCGAGCTCGGACTCGTCGACCAGCAGATCCAACGAACGCCCAGCAATGTCGACGCGAATGCGATCGCCGTCGGCCACGAACGCGATCGGGCCGCTATCGGCAGCCTCGGGGGCGATGTGTCCGATGCACAGACCCGTTGTCCCGCCGGAGAAGCGACCGTCCGTGAGCAGGAGCACGTCCTTACCCAGCCCGGCGCCCTTGATTGCACTGGTGATCGCCAGCATCTCGCGCATCCCAGGCCCGCCCTTGGGTCCTTCCCAGCGAATGACCACGACATCGCCGGCCTCGATGGTGCCAGCCTCCAACGCGTCAAGGGCTGCACGTTCGCGGTCGAAGACGCGCGCGCGCCCCTCGAAGACATCGAGGTCGAAGCCGGCCGTCTTCACCACAGCGCCGTCGGGTGCGAGCGAGCCACGCAGAATGCTCAGCCCGCCGGTGGCGTGGATCGGCTTGTCGAGCGCTCGCAGGATCTCTCCGTCGGGATCGGGCGGATTGATCGCGGCCAGGTTCTCGGCCAGCGTCTTGCCGGTCACCGTCATTGCGTCACCGTGCAGCAGGCCTGCATCAAGCAGCGCCTTCATGACGACCGGAACGCCGCCGACCCGGTCCACGTCACTCATCACGAAGCGACCAAACGGCTTCACGTCCGCCAAGTGCGGCACCCGGTCGCCCACCCGGTTGAAGTCGTCGAGATCGAGCGGCACCTCGGCCTCGTTGGCGATGGCAAGCAGGTGCAGCACCGCATTCGTTGAACCGCCAAGCGCCATGACGACGGCGATCGCATTTTCGAACGCCTCGCGAGTAAGGATCGATCGCGCGGTGAGACCTTGGCGCAGCATCTCGACGACTGCCTCACCGCTCTTCCGCGCGTATCCGTCGCGGCGGCGATCCACTGCAGGTGGAGCGGCCGAGCCGGGCAGCGACATGCCGAGTGCTTCGGCTGCAGACGCCATCGTGTTGGCGGTGAACATGCCGCCGCACGCGCCCTCGCCGGGACAGATCGCGCGCTCGATGTCGTCGAGCTCGTCGCGAGTGATGAGTCCGCGCACGCAAGCACCAACGCCTTCGAATGCGTCGATGATCGTGACGTCGCGATCGCCGACGTGACCCGGCAGACGTCGAACCCGCGTAAAGGAAGACCGCGGCGACATCGAGGCGCGCGGCGGCCATGAGCATTCCGGGCAACGACTTGTCGCACCCGGCGAGCAGCACTGCCCCGTCGAGTCGCTCGGCGCCGAAGACCGTCTCGACGCTGTCCGCGATCACTTCGCGTGAGACCAACGAGAAGTGCATGCCCTCGTGCCCCATCGAGATGCCATCGGACACCGAGATTGTGCCGAACTCCAGGGGGAAGCCGCCGCCCTGGAAGACGCCGTCTTTCGCCGCGTCGGCGAGCCGGTCGAGGCTGAGGTTGCAGGGGGTGATCTCGTTCCACGACGAGGCAACCCCGATCTGCGGCTTCTCCCAGTCGTCGTCGCCCATCCCGACCGCGCGCAGCATCCCGCGCGCGGCGGCTCGCTCTACGCCGTCGGTGACTGCACGGCTGTGCGGCTTGATGTCGGGAGTAGATGCACTTGGAGTCGTTGTGCTGGGGCTCATGCTCGTCAGGATAACGACGCCCCCACCTCCACTGTCGGTGCCTCGTGACGCCATAGGTCAACGAAGCACTGACAGCCCTGGGACGGGACTAGCCGACGAGCAGGGGTTCGAGGCAGCCGCGGATCGCGACCGGCAGATCGATCGGCCGTCGAGTCTCACGGTCCACGAAGACGTGAACGAAGTGCCCGACCGCACTCGGATCGTCGGATCCCTCCACGAAGAGCCCGATCTCGTAGCGCACCGACGAACGCCCCAGATGCGCGACTCGCAGTCCCGCGTCGATGACATCGGGGAAGCTCAGTTCGCGCAGGAACCGGCATCCGGTCTCGGCCACCATGCCGACGATCGGCCCGTCGTGAATATCGAGCCCACCCGAGCGAATCAGGTGTTCGTTGATGAGCGAATCGAAGTAGGAGTAGTACGTCACGTTGTTGACATGCCCGTAGGTGTCGTTGTCCATCCAACGAGTCGGGATGCGCAGCCAGTGCCGATAGTCCGCGCGCGTCTCGGTGACCGGAGTGCGATCGCTCATGGCACGAGCACCTGACGCAAGTGGTGGCCGCTGGCGAGATGGTCCATACCTTCGTTGATCTCATCCAGCCCGATCCGCTCGCCAACGAGCCGGTCGATCGGCAGCCGACCCGCGCGATACAGACCGATGTAGCGCGGGATGTCGCGCAACGGCACGGACGATCCGAGGTACGAGCCTTTCAGCGTGCGTTCCTCGGCAACTAGGTGTACGGGTGCCACCGACCATTCGGCCTTCGGGCTCGGAAGTCCGACCGTCACGGTCGTGCCGCCGCGCCGAGTGGCCCGGTACGCAGTCTCGAGTGCGGCGGTCGAACCGGCCGTCTCGATCGCGGCGTCTACACCGCCGCGGGTAAGCGACTTGATCTGCTCGGCGACTTCGGGACCGGCGAGTAACGCGTGCGTGGCTCCGAGTTCCTTGGCCAGGGCGAGCTTCTCCTCGACCACGTCGACGACCAGGATCTCGCGCGCACCCGACGCAACCGCCCCCAGAAGTGCGCTCAGGCCGATCCCGCCCAGACCGACGATCGCAACGCTCTGGCCCGCCCGCACCTGGGCGCCGTTGACCACCGCACCGACACCAGTAAGCACCGCGCACCCGAAGAGCGCGGCCTCTTCGAAGGGCAAGTCGGCATCGATGCGCACCAGCGAATGCGCCGACACGACCGCGTACTCACCCCACGCCGAACAGCCGAGGTGGTGGTGCACCGGCGCGCCAGACGCATCGCGCAGCCGCCGATGACCAGAGAGCAAAGTCCCCGCCGTGTTGGCGGCCGCTCCTGATTCGCACAACGCAGGTCGGCCCTCCTGACACGGGCCGCACGCCCCGCACGAGGGCACGAACACCATTACGACGTGATCGCCGACGCCCACCGTGGTGACCCCGTCGCCGACGGCGAGCACTTCGCCCGCAGCTTCATGGCCCAAGGCCATCGGGACTGGTCGCGGACGATCCCCGTTGATCACCGACAGATCGGAATGGCACAGCCCAGCGGCGCGCACCCGCACAAGTACCTCGCCGGAACCCGGAGCATCGAGCTCGAGCGACTCGACGAGCAGCGGGCGGCTGTCGCTGAAGGGAGCCGCGACACCGAGCTCGCGCACGACGACGGAACGAGTGATCACGGCCGCACCATCACGTTCTCAAGGGGCTCGCCGGTCGCGAATCGACGAAGCTGAGCTGCGACGAGGCGTTGTGCGCGCGGCAGGAACGCCGAGGTGTTGCCGCCGACGTGCGGACTGATCAGCACACCGGGCGCGCGCCACAGCGGGTGGTCGGGCGGCAGCGGCTCAGGGTCGGTGACATCGAGAGCCGCACGGATCCGCTCGTTGGTCACTTCTTTGAGCAGATCGTCAGTAACGACGACCGGCCCGCGCGACGCATTGACCAAAAGCGCGCCGTCTTTCAGCCGAGCCAAAAACGCTGAGTCGACCATCCCGCGAGTCTCGTCGGTCAACGGACACACGAGCACGACCACGTCCGCGGTCGGAAGCAGCGAGTCCAACTCGTCGTAGCCGTGGATGTCGTCGCGCGCTGTCCGTGCGACCGCGACCACTTCGACCTCGAAACCAGCAAGTCGCGACGCAATTGCATGGCCCACCGACCCGTATCCGACGATGAGCACGCGCTTGTCGGCCAGCGCTTGATAGCGCCCGTATGTCCACTCGCCGCTTTCTTGCGCGCGCACGAACTCGGGAAAGTGCCGCAGGCTCGCGATCATCAGCCCGACAACGAGTTCCGCAGTGCTGGCGTCATGGACGCCCTTGGCGTTGCACAAGGTCACGCCTTCGGGCAGGTACGGCCACACGTTGTCGACGCCCGCGGTCAGCGTCTGCACTACCCGCAAGCGCGGGCATCGCGCGCATGGCCTCCAGGCTGTCGGCGGTGCCCATGTACTGCGGCACGTAGAACTCGACTCGCTCGGCCTCGTTGGGAGGCGGCAGTCCCGACGCCGTCGAATACCGCGACCTCGATACCAGGCGGGGATGCCCCCGAGCGCCTCGTCGGCATCGCGGCCACGGCAGCATCGCGAGGCGGGGTGCAGCGGTCACGGGCGCGACCTTACCGACCGCTGCGTCTGCCTAGAGTGTTCGCATGGAGACGCGAGCAATTGGAACGTTGGAATCGTCGGCGATCGGCCTCGGCTGCATGGGCATGTCGTGGCTGTACAACCCCGAACAGCAGGACGACGCGCAGTCGATCGACGTGATCCGACATGCGATCGACATCGGAGTGCGACTCATCGACACCTCCGATGTGTACGGCCCGTACACCAACGAGATCCTCGTCGGACGCGCGTTGGCCGGCCGACGCGACGAGGTAGTCCTTGCCACGAAGTGCGGCATTCACTACGACGACGATGACGCGCAACCGCGAGATCATCGGTCGCCCCGACTACGTCAAGTCGAGTTGCGATGCATCGTTGCAGCGACTTGGCGTTGACGTGATCGACCTGTACCAGTACCACCGCGTCGACGCTCGAGTGCCGATCGAGGAGACGTGGGGCGCCTTTGCCGAGTTGAAGCAGGCCGGCAAGGTGCGCGAGATCGGGCTGTCCGAAGTCACGGTCGACCAGTTCCGCGCGGCGCAGTCTGTGCATCCGGTTGCGAGCGTGCAGTCGGAGCTCTCACTCTGGACCCACGACTGGGTGGACAGCGTGCTCGCTTACTGCACCGAGAACTCGATCGCCTACCTCGCCTACTCGCCTCTTGGGTCGTGGCTATCCTGACCGGCGCTGTCTCGACGCAATCGTTGAGCGACGACGACTGGCGCAACGCGAACCCGCGGTTCACACCTGAAGCTATGGATGCCAATCAACGAATCGTTGATGTGGTTCGCGCGGTCGCGGAACGGCACGGGTGCCTGCCGGGCCAAATCGCGCTCGCGTGGGATCTCGCCATCTCGCCGGTCGTGATCCCGATCCCCGGGACCAAGCGCCGCACGTACCTTGAGCAGAACGTCGGCGCTGCCGACATCGTGCTGACGGACGCAGGACATGGCCGAACTGGCCGCCGTGCCCGCCCCGGTCGGCGGCCGTTACTGATCGCGGGAGCACTGTCATGGTGACGATCCGGGCGGGTGTCGTCGCGGACGCGGATGCGCTGACCGATTGTGAAGTCGCCGCATTCACCGGCGATCCGATGATCGAGTGGATGTTCGGCGATGGCACGGTCGCGGCTGATGCTGGTCGCGCGGGGCTCGCATGCGTTCTACAACTTCTGGACTGTCAACGCGCTGAACACCGGCGATCGTTGACATCGCAGTCGACGAGTCCGGCGCATTGCTTGGGGGCGCGTTGTGGATCGAGCCCGGCGTCACCGACTGGGACGAGACGCGCCAGCGAGCATTCACCGAGCGCATGCAGGCGAGCACATACGACAAAGGCGCAAAGACCCTCCCGGCCGTAGGAGGTGCTCGATGCGCACGTACCGAGCGAACCGCATTGGTACCTCGGCACGATCAGTGTCGATCCAGGACATCACGGCAACGGAGTTGGTGGTGCGCTCCTGCGGCACGGCCTGAGTCGCGTAGATGCGACATCAATGCCGACGTATCTCGAAGTCACCAAGCCCGCCAACATCAGTCTTTACAAGCACTTCGGATTCGATGAGCGCGAGGCGTTCACGATCGGTAGCGACAGCCCGCCGATCACCGGCATGCTCCGACCGGCGCGTTGAGAAGTGCGACACAGGCTGCGTTGCTGATCTTCTGGCTCCCAAGAGCAATTCCAATCAGAGTTCAGGCGGGCATTACCGCCGCGGCGAAAAGCATCAACCGGAAGTTCGCGCGCTGGTGGGGTACTTGACTCGGCACCGGCTGGGATCGCGAGGGGCGCTAGGTTGGGGCGATGTCCCATCCGGATTTGGCCCGAATCGGAGCGTCGAGATATGTGCGCTTCACCACGTTTCGGGCTGATGGCACCCCGGTGCCGACGCCGGTGTGGGTGACCCGTGACGGCGATCGCATCTACGTCTACACGCAGGCAACGTCCGGGAAGGTTGCGCGGCTTCGAAGCGATGAGCGGGTGGCGATCGCGCCGAGTGACTGGCGGGGTCGCGGTTCGGCGCCGGATGTGCCCGGTCGGGCGCGGTTGCTCGACCCGCAGCAGACCCGCAATGCCCAGAGCCGACTGAAGGCCAAGTACAAAGCGGAGTACCGCGTGTTCCAGGTCTTTGGAGACCTGTCGAACAAGCTACGACGCAAGCCCCAGCCTCCTGAGGTGGGGATCGAAATCGAACTGCTGCCGACTAGCGCTGACCTTCCTTAGCTCAGAACGCATGCACCCGAAAGCACACAAGTTGATGCCGAACCAGCCGGAGCCACCAGGGCACGCCTGACTCCGTTGGGGATGTATTAACGACGTGGGGTTGCACACCGTTACGAGCGTGGCGTCGATCCACCGAGTACGCGGAGGACCCACCGCTGAAACGCGTTCGGTTCCCGGCCCCCGGCCTTGTCCTCCTGATCCCGTCCCAGGAGGTGGCGTGCCTCATCCGCCTGGGCACCCGGAACCAGCACGCGAACACCTTGCGCCTGAAGCGCCAGGTCTATACCGCCGACGTCGTCGCCCGAGACGATCGCGTGGATGCCGTGACCTTGCAGCATGCCGACCATCATCTCTGCCTCGACACGCGAACCAACCACGGCGACGACGGTGCCCACGCGACGATCATGCCTTGCTCTCCCAAGTGCTCGCGAATGCCGGAAATATCGGCGGGGACGGATTTACGAAACGTGGGGTCGCTCCCAGTGCGGTAGCCGGTCGTCTCTAACTCACGTCGAAAAGTGTTGCTACTTGAACTCAAGTAAGGGAGTGCGCGTCCGGCGCCAAGCCACATCGACACATCGGTCCGGCCGCGGGGCCTACTGACCAATCGGCCGGAGAAGCCGGCCGTTCCTGATGACCCAGTGGGGATGGGCCAGGACCTCGAGATCGGTTCTCGGGTCGACGTCGTAGATGGTTGCATCAGCCGACGCTTCGCTCCAATCCGACAAGCCCAGGAAGTCGCGAGCGCTCCACGACGCGGCCCCGATCGCCGCCGTGTTCGACATCCCCGCGGCGGCGAGAGCCTTGACCTCGTCCACGATAGAGATCTCGCGTGAGTCGGTCCCGGCAAGGATCCGGACTCCGGCGTCGTAAGCCGCGCCCACAAGGCCCGCGTGACCCGAGGCTCCCTCGATCGACCAATCGCGCCGGGGAGTCGGCGCTGCCGTCGCCAGAGTGGCAAGAACGTCCTGGAACACCCGAAGCGTAGGCACGAGCACTGTGCCCCGAAGGCGCATCTCATCCAGCAGCGCACGCTCGAGTCGCACCCCGTGCTCCAGCGAGTCGACGCCCGCCTGGACGGCGGCACGACTCCCTGCCGCGTGCTGAGTGTGGACGGCGACGCGTCCGCCAGATGCGTGAACCGCCTCGGCGATCGCAGTCATCACCGCCTGCGGGACCGGTTCGTCATCGGGTCCCCAGTCACCGATCACCTTGCACCACCCCGTGCGGGCGGCCTGCGCGGCGGCTAACTGAGGGAAGTCCTCGTCGCTGACCCGCAGTCCCCATCCGTCGAAGAAGTGGCCGGGACGAGCCATCCATGGACCCGCGTGCACCGCCGCGGGCAGGTCTGGGTCGTTGCCAAACCAATCCGGCGGATCTCCGGCAAGACCCGGCGAACGAACGGCCAGGACACCGAGGTCAACCGCCAAGTTCATCTCGGCCCGGAGGAGATCCTCGTCGAACTCGTCGCCGGGCTCGTGCGCTCCCGGATGGGTGTGCACGTCGACGAGCCCAGGCAGGATCCACCCCGACACCTCGACGCCCGCACCTGTGGGTGCCTCCCTCGCCCATCGACCGTTCAAGGCCACCAGGCGCACCGGTTCCCCATCCGGCAGACCACGGCCGGTGACTCTGATCAGCGCATCCGACACGAGAACATCCTGCTGCCTGTAACCGGGCTCGAACGGCACTTCCCGGGCTTCGATAAGTCCACCGGCCTACTCAGGCACAGCGAGACGACAGCACTTGAAGCCACAGTTTCCCTGCGCCTGACACCGAAGAAGTGCCGTTAGTGCTCGCTCAACCGGGTGCGGACGCGCAGCGAGTACCAGTCGTTCGAGATCACGTCAGCAGCCTGGTTACTCAGCGCCCGCCAGTCGTCCATGGCGGCGTGGATGTAGCGGCCGGACAGTTCGTCAGTGCGCCGGAGGCGATGAACTCGACCAGGTCGGCTGTCACCTCGGGAGAAGTCCAGGGCTCTGGATCGTCCCAGTATTGGGCGAAGACACGTTGCGTCATGTCGGTCTTGACCATGCCTGGTGAAATTGCGAACACGGAAATATCGTGGCGCGCCACCTCACCCGCCAGGGCTTCGGTAAACCGGATCACCGCTGACTTGCTGGCCATGTAGGCCGAATCGACGCCCCAGTCGTCTTCGGCCTCGATTGGGTAGAACGCGGCGTTCGATGACAGGTTCACGATGCGCCCGCCACCCGCACGAACCATCGAGGGCAGGGCACCGCGGCTCATCAGGAAGGTCCCTAACACGTTAACTTCGAACACGCGCCACCAATCCGCCGGTTCCTGTTCCCACGTAGGGTCGCTGGATCCAGCGACCCCCGCGTTATTGACCAGGAGGTCCGGAACACCGACGTCCGCCTCTATCCGTGCCCATGCCTGGGATACCGCTGACGCATCTGCCACGTCGACAACCAACGGGAATGCACCTGTACGAGCCGACAGTTCATCTAGTTGCTCGCGCGAGCGACCGATCGCGACCACCCGACTGCCCCGGGATGTGAGCCGCTCGGTCAAGACCCGCCCGATACCGCGACTCGCTCCAGTCACCACGGCAATCTTCAGCGACTCGGTCACCTTCCGACGCTAACAGCGTTCAGGCCATACGAACCCTGATCCGGTCCAACCGCGAAGGCACTTCGATGCGGGCGCTAGACAAGTTCTGCCGCGGCCACACCGAATCAATGCACGACCTGTTGGTCACCGGGCTATCTCATTGCTTCTCGGCAACGATAAGGACGCGGCGAAGCATGTGGTCGATGGTGCGGTCCACGTCGAGGACACCTTCCCGGACCTCGTCTGGGTCCGACCCTTCCTCGGCCGCCAGCTCGTCGATGGAGTCCAGGAGCAAGGCGTTGGTGGCGCGTTGACGCTCCCGCCAACGATCCGTCTCCTCGTAGCGCCGGACGTCGAAACCGGCGTCCATCAGGAGTGGGCGGTGGTCATCAACCTGCGGCGGCCTGTTCTCCGGCTGCGTCAGGTAGTCCCACGTGGTCAGCACCACTCGTCCCCCGGCACGGAGCACACGTGCCAGCTCGCGTGCCGCCAGCGCCTTGTCTTGGGCGAAGGTCAGCGCGTCGATGCTCATGACCGCGTCGGCCTCGCCATCGGCCAAAGGTAGGGATCCGAAGTCACCGAGCCGGTAGGAGGCATGGACCGACAGCCCGAGGCCGCGTGCCCGATCGCGGGACGCCGTGAGGGCGGGTTCGGAGATGTCGATCCCGATGAGGTCGCTGCCAGTGCGCGCGCACACCCACAGCCCGGGTCCGCCATGGCCGCACCCCACGTCGACCAGTGTCGAACCCACGCCGACTCCAAGTTCGGCGACGAAGACGTCGAGTTCCGACCGCGACACGTAGCTGTAGGGCTGCACCTCGGCGGGGTACTCGTCGCCATAAACCTCAGACCAGACCCGTGCTGAGACTTCGGAAGGTGGCTTCGCGAACACCTGGGCGAACACACCTCGCAGGTCATCGACGGATTCACTCATAAGCGCTGAGGGTAGGCGGCCGCGACCTTGCTGATGGCCCGAATCCGTGAAGCCGACTCGACACACAAAAGTTCGACCATCTGGCGTCACAACATTCGATGTCAGATGTTGTCACGGCGGGGAGGCTACGCCCAGAACGGCACCGTCGCCGAGCACACGTGATCGAACTACGCCTGACCGAGGGCCTCGAGCAACTTGGCGCGCACGGTCGCGGCATCAGCCTGTCCACCGGTCGCCTTCATGACTGCGCCGACGAGTGCCCCGACCGCAGCGACCTTCCCGCCACGCACCTTCTCGGCAGCATCCGGGTCCGCCTCGATCGCCGCAGCAACTGCGGCATCCAACGCACCCGAGTCCGACACGACCTGCAGGCCGCGCGCATCAGCAACCTCGTCGGGCGTGCCCTCGCCGTCCAGCACTCCGCCAAGCACCTGCCGGGCCAGTGAATCGTTGAGTCGTCCTTCATCAACGAGCGCCTGCAGCCGCGCCACGTGCTCGGGTGTCACGACCAATGCGTCGATGTCGACGCCGTCGTTGTTTGCGCGGCGCGCGATCTCGCCGAGCCACCACTTGCGCGCGGCGGCCTGATCGACGCCCAGATCCACGGTTCGTTCGACCACATCGAGCGCGCCCGCATTGAGCACCGACGGCCATGTCGAACTCGCTGATCCCCCACGCCTCTTGCAAGCGCAGGCGTCGCTCGCGCGGCTGCTCCGGCAGACCCGGCGCGCAGCTCCTCGACCCATTCAAGAGATGGCGCAAGCGGCACCAGATCCGGCTCCGGGAAGTAGCGGTAGTCCTCCGCCTGCTCCTTCGACCGACCCGAACTGGTCGTGCCATCAGCCTCGTTGAAGTGGCGCGTCTCCTGAGTGACACGATCGCCGGCGTCGAGCACAGCGGCCTGCCGAGTGATCTCATAACGCACCGCGCGCTCGATGCTGCGCAACGAGTTCACGTTCTTCGTCTCGGTGCGCTTGCCCCACTCGGCGCCAGGAAGCGCGATCGACACGTTGGCATCGCAGCGCAGCGACCCCTCCTGCATACGCACGTCAGAGACGCCCAACGAGCGCACCAGCTCACGCAGCTCGGTCACATACGCGCGCGCCACCTCGGGCGCCAACGAACCCGTACCCGGCACCGGCTTCGTCACGATCTCGATGAGCGGGATCCCAGCGCGGTTGTAGTCGACCAGCGAGTACTCCGCTCCGTGGATGCGCCCAGTAGCGCCACCCACGTGCAGCGACTTGCCGGTGTCCTCCTCCATATGCACGCGCTCGATCTCGACCCGCACCACGGTCGGACCGTCGGGACCATCGACGTCGACATCGAGCCAGCCGTTGACACAGATCGGCTCGTCGTACTGCGAGATCTGAAAGTCCTTCGGCATGTCCGGGTAGAAGTAGTTCTTGCGCGCGAACCGACCCCACGGGGCGATCGAGCAATTCAGCGCGAGCCCGACCTTGATCGCGGACTCGACGGCGACGCGATTGACCACCGGCAGCGAACCAGGCAGCCCGAGGCACACCGGACACACCTGAGTGTTCGGCTCCGCACCGAAGACCGTTGAGCAACCGCAGAACATCTTCGACGCTGTGCCCAGTTCGACGTGGACCTCGAGGCCGAGCACGGGCTCGTAGCGCGCGACCGCGTCGTCGTAGTCGACGACCTTCGTGGCAGCGCCCGCAGTCACAGTCGTCATAGCGCTGGAGCCTCCTCAAGCAGTGCGTGTCCTCGCCGCTCGTCCTGCGCGGCCTCAAGCGCAGCGGCGACTCGATAGACCCGATCGTCGGCAAAGGCCGGGGCCATCACCTGCATGCCCACTGGCATCGAGTCGTCCGGCGAGAGGCCGACCGGCACCGAGATCGCTGCACCCCCGGCCAGCGACGTCGGGACTGTGCACAAGTCGGCGGCGTACATCGAGATCGGGTTCTCGGACCGTTCGCCGATCGGAAAGGCCGTCGTCGGGGTCGTCGGGGACACGAGCACGTCGCAGTCCGCGTACGCGCGTTCGAAATCACGAATGATCAGGGTGCGCACCTTCTGCGCCTGACCGTAATACGCGTCGTAGTAGCCGCTGGACAGCGCGAAGGTCCCAAGCATGATCCGGCGAATCACTTCCTTGCCGAAGCCCTCGGCCCGCGTCTTCGCCATCACCTGCTCGGCAGAGTTCGAACCGTCGTCCCCGACTCGCAAGCCGTAACGCATGCCGTCGAAGCGGGCGAGATTGCTCGACGCCTCACTCGGCGCGATCAAGTAGTACGCGGGCAGCGCGTACGAGAAGGACGGACACGACACCTCGACCACATCAGCACCGAGCGACGCGAGCAGATCGACTGCCTCGCGAACCCGTTGCACGACGCCGGGCTGGTAGCCCTCACCCGCGAGGTCAGTGACGACACCAATGCGCATGCCAGACACGTCTGCTGCCCGCGCGGCCGCGACCGCATCGGGCGGGTCGCGATCCACCGAGGTCGAGTCGCCGGCATCATGTCCCGCGATTACCGAATAGAGCAGCGCGGCATCGGCCACGTTGCGCGCAAAGGGACCGGCCTGGTCCAGCGACGAGGAGAAGGCGACCAGACCGCGCCGCGAGACGGTGCCATACGTCGGCTTGCCCCCAACGATGCCGGTGACGGCGGCGGGCTGCCGGATCGAGCCGCCGGTGTCGGTGCCGAGGGCCAGGGGCGTTTCGAACGCGGCGACCGCGGCCGCCGATCCGCCACTCGACCCACCCGGCACGCGCGTGAGGTCCCATGGATTCGAGGTCGGGCCAAATGCCGAGTTCTCGGTCGACGAGCCCATCGCGAACTCGTCCATGTTGGTCTTGCCCACGAGCGTCGCCCCGGCTTCGCGCAGCCGGCGCACGACCTCGGCGTCGTAGGGCGGCCGCCACCCATCAAGGATTCGCGAACCGCATGTCGTCGGCAGCCCGCGCATCGTGAGCAGGTCCTTGACCGCCACGGGCACGCCAGCGAGCGGACCGAGGGTCTCCCCCGCCGCTCGGGCCGAGTCCACAGCACGTGCTGCGGCACGTGCGCCCTCGGCGTCGACGTGCAAGAAGGCTCGGACCGATGAGTCGACCTTCTCGATCCGGTCGAGATGCGCCTGCGCAACCTCGACCGCGGACACCTCACCGGTCGTCACCAGCGAGACGAGCTCGACAGCCGAGGCGCGTGTGAGATCGCTTGGAGCGCTCATCAGCCCGCTCACTCTTCGTCGAGGATGCGAGGGACACGGAAGCGACCGTCCTCAGCCGCCGGAGCGGCCGCGAGAACCTCATCACGGTCGAGGCACGGGGTGACGACGTCCTCGCGCCACACGTTCACCAAAGGAAGCGGGTGCGAGGTCGGCGGCACATCGTCAGAGGCGACCTGCGTGACCACCGCGACCGACTCGACGATGACGCCGAGCTGCTGCGCAAACGCGTCCAGGCTCTCGGGTGGCAGGTCCAGCCGGGCCAGCCGCGCGAGGTGTTCGACCTCTGCGCGTGTGATCGCCACAACAAACTCCCAAGGATCGGCGGTGTGGCCATCCTAGGGCGGCGAACGATCAGGGTCGGGTGGCTCCCGCGCCACCGTTCAGCACGCGCAATGGTCGCCGTTGGGTCTCTCGTTCGAGCAACCACGCGGTAGCGGCATCGGACGGCATCGGCCGCGCAATGAACCAGCCCTGCGCGCAGTCACAGCCCATCTCGCGCAATCGCTCCCACGCCGCAACCGTCTCAACGCCCTCGGCCACAGAGTTCAGCCCGAGCGCATGCGACAGATCAACGATGGAGCGAACGATCGACGCGTCCTCATCGACATCACCGAGACGGCGCACGAAGGACTGGTCGATCTTCACCTCACGTACCGGCAGTCGCTTCAGCATGACGAGCGACGAGTAGCCGGTACCGAAGTCGTCGAGCGATAGCCGCACGCCGAGACCTTCTAGCGCAGCCAGCGTCTCCGACGTACGACCAGGCTCAATCACCAGGACGCGTTCGGTGATCTCCATCTGCAACAGCTCGGCGGAGACGCCGTGACGCTCCAACGAGCGCTCAACTGTTTCCGCCAGAGTCACACCATGCAGGTCACGCATCGACACGTTGACTGCGACCGGCACCGCAATCCCAAGACGATCCCAATCGGCGACTTGCGCCAGCGCTGCGTCAATCACGTACTCCGTGAGCTTGTGCATCAAGCCCGAGGTCTCGGCCATCGGGATGAAGTCGTCGGGCATCACCAGACCGCGCTCCGGGTGACGCCAGCGCACGAGCGCCTCCACGCCAACTACCTCGTTGGTGTCGATCGCAACTTGTGGTTGGTAGTGCAGCTCAAGCTCGCCGTTGTCAATCGCCCGGCGCAACGCACCGAGCGTGCCGAGTCGGCTCGCGCTGTTGCGGTCGCGGTCGGGACGATAGGCCTCGATGCCAGTGCGCTCTTCCTTCGCGATGTACATCGCGACGTCGGCGCCGCGCATGAGCTCATCGCCATCACGTCCGTGCTCGGGACTCAACGCGATGCCGATGCTGCCTTCAAGTTCGAGCAGCATGCCCTCTAGGTGGAACGGAGCCGACAGCGCCGAACGCACTCGGCCCGCGACCTCCACAGCTGCGACGACATCGCGCACAGTCGGCAGCAGGACAGCAAACTCGTCACCGCCAAGTCGTGCCACCGTGTCATCCGGCCGGACAGCACTCGTGATGCGCGAGGCAACCAGCTCGAGCAGCCGGTCCCCGACGTGGTGGCCGAGAGTGTCGTTGACCTCTTTGAAGCGGTCGAGGTCGAGCAGGAACAAGGCAACGTGGTCGCCCGATCGCTGTGCCTCTTCCAGTGCATGTCCGAGGCGTTCGATCAGCAGCTTGCGGTTGGGCAGTCCGGTCAACGAGTCGTGCAGTGACTGGTGTTCCTTCTCCCGTGAGATCGAGGCGGTCTTGTAGACCGCAAACATCGGCAGCAGCAGCAGCGGGATCAGCGGCCACGCCTCGAGAGTCACGATGACGACAAGTGGCGAGAGCCCGAGCACCGCAAACGTCGAGACGACGTAGTACCAGAAGTCGTCGAAGAACGACTCGACAAAGGACTGCGTGGTGTCTGCGGAGACACCTGCCACAAAGGCATCGTTGAGAACGAAGTAGACGACCCACGCCGGGACGATCCAGACGATGTCGTGACCGCGCAGATTGATCAGCGGATCGCTCATGGTCGGATGGATGTTGAACGCCAACATCACCAGCCACGCGCCGCCAACGCTGAGGCAGTACTGCCCGACATTGAAGAGCAGCTTCCACAGCGGCTTGCCGCGGGTGACCTCCGCGATCGCCGTCGCCAGCGCCTGCAAGATGATGGCCGGGAACAGGCCCCAGAGGAACAGGATCGCGAATACGAAGGCCGATGACACCGGCACGCCGTACGGGTCACGACCGGCGGCCACAACCGGACGAAGCTCGCCCAGCAGGAGCAGCGCGGCGATCAGGATCAGGGCGCCTGGCATCTCGACCGAGTGGAGGTTGAGGTTGATCAGGCAGTAAGCGACCAGGGCCCAGCCACCCCACACACAGATGTGCCAGGTCACGGCGAACAGCGAGAACCGCGCCAGGGACGGGCGTCCTGAAGTAGGCACGCAACCTCCCGCGTGGCAGGGCAGACCCAAGGGCTCTTGGGTCCTCTCGGCGAGATATCGGGCCAAACCCGCCCTCTCTTGACCCGTTCGACCCCTTGACCGTCAAGATCGCGTCAAGGCGGCAGGTCAGCGCGCTAAGGACTCGTCATGACGGCAACTGCTACCTGGCCCCGGGTGTGTGCTCGTGGGTGACGAAGCCGGCGCAGGCATCCGGCAGAGATCTGGGGGTGCGAAATGGCTGATCTGGCCTTCGTGGCACTGACAGTGGTGGTCTTCGGGCTGCTCGCCGCAATCGCGAAGGGGATCGAGAAGCTGTGAGCGGGGAGAACATCGCCGCGCTGGTGATCGCTGCCGCGCTCGTCGTCTATCTGGTGATCGCGCTCATCTGGCCGGAGCGATTCTGATGCCCGGCTGGTTGGCAGCCACGCTGCAGTTCGGTCTTTTGGTACTCGCGCTCGCGCTGAGTTACCGACCGTTCGGCGACTACATGGCGCGTGTGTTCACGACCGCGAAGCACTGGCGGGTAGAGCGAGTCTGGTACCGCGTGGTGGGCGTCGACCCCGACTCCGAACAGACCTGGCCGGTCTACCTGCGCAGCCTGCTGGCGTTCTCCGCGGTTTCGTTGCTCTTCCTGTATCTCTTCCAGCGAGTGCAGGAGCACCTGTGGCTGAGCCTCGGATACGGCGGTGTCTCCCCCGCGCTGGCGTGGAACACAGCGGCATCCTTCGTGACCAACACGAACTGGCAGGCCTATAGCGGCGAGTCCACCATGGGCTACCTCGTGCAGATGGCCGGCCTTGCCGTCCAGAACTTCGCCTCGGCCGCAGTCGGAATCGCAGTGGCAGTCGCACTCATTCGCGGTTTCACGCGCAGCAAGACAAACCGGCTTGGCAACTTCTGGGTCGATCTCACCCGCGGCATCCTGCGCGTCCTGCTCCCCATCGCCATTGTCGCAGCTGTCGTCCTCATCGCCGGTGGTGTGGTGCAGAACCTGCATGACACGACGACCGTCACGACGCTCGCCGGCATGCACCAGTCAATCCCCGGCGGTGCGATCGCGAGCCAAGAGGCGATCAAGGAGATCGGTACCAACGGCGGTGGTCCCTACAACGCGAACTCATCCCATCCGTTCGAGAACCCGACGGCGTGGACCAACCTCCTCGAGATCTACCTTCTGCTTCTCATTGCCTTCAGCTTGCCGCGCGCGTTCGGCCGCATGGTCGGCGACAACCGCCAGGGCTACGCGATCCTCACCGCGATGGTCCTGATCTGGGCCGTCTCGGTCGGTGGCGTGACGCTCGCCGAGGAGATGCACCACGGACCGGCGCCGCAGGCCGCCGGAAGTGCGATGGAGGGCAAGGAGGTCCGAAACGGCATCCCGGCATCAACCCTCTTCGCCTCATCTACGACCTTGACCTCCACCGGCTCAGTCGATTCCATGCACGACTCCTACACGGCCATCGGCGGCGGCATCGTGATGTTCGACATGATGACCGGCGAGGTCGCCCCTGGCGGAGTCGGTTCGGGTTTGTACGGCATCTTGGTCCTCGCGATCGTTGCGGTCTTCGTTGCCGGTCTGATGGTCGGACGAACACCGGAGTATTTGGGCAAGAAGATTCGAGCCCGCGAGATGAAGCTCGCGTCGCTCTACATACTCGCAACGCCCGCATGCGTCCTGATCGGCGCGGGAGTGGCCCTTGCCACTCCCGGGGCGCGCGCTTCGATTCTCAACCCGGGACCGCATGGTCTGTCCGAGATCCTCTACGCCTTCACGTCGGCGTCAAACAACAACGGCTCTGCTTTTGCTGGGCTGTCCGCGGATACCAACTTTTACAACATCGGGCTCGGACTCGCCATGTTGTTCGCTCGCTTCGTTCCGATGATCTTCGCCCTCGCGCTCGCTGGTTCGCTCGCGTCCCAGCAGCCAGTACCCGTGACTGAAGGAACCCTGCCGACGCATCGCCCCCTCTTCGTCGGCCTGCTCGTCGGCGTGATTCTCATTGTGGTCGCACTGACGTACTTCCCTGCACTCGCACTCGGACCTCTCGCAGAAGGAGTCCACTGATGGCCACCGCAACAATGGCGCCGCACGACCCGGACGGGATCCACCGGGTGTCCGCTGGCGTCCTCGACCCGAAGGCCATGCTGACCTCGATTCCGAGTGCGGCTCGCAAGCTCGACCCACGCACGATGGTGCATAACCCCGTGATGTTCATTGTCGAGATCGGCTCAGTGCTGGCGACGATCCTCGCGATCAAGGACCCCACCGTCTTCGCGTGGGTCATCGCTGTGTGGCTTTGGCTCACCACGCTTTTCGCGAACATGGCCGAGGCCGTGGCCGAGGGGCGTGGCAAGGCACAGGCGGACACGTTGCGGCGCACCCGCTCGGAGACGATGGCACGCAAGGCGACCGGTTGGGTGACTGGCGCACCTGATGAGTCGTTGCAGATCACCGAGGTGCCGGCCGCGTCCCTGACCCTCGGCGATGTAGTGATCGTTGAGGCTGGCCAAACGATTCCAGGCGACGGCGACGTCGTCGAAGGAGTCGCCAGCGTCGACGAATCCGCCATCACCGGCGAGTCGGCGCCAGTGATCCGCGAGTCCGGCGGTGACCGCTCATCGGTGACCGGTGGCACGAAGGTGCTCTCGGATCGGATCGTCGTGCAGATCACGTCGAAGCCCGGTGAGACCTTCATCGACCGGATGATCGCTTTGGTCGAAGGCGCATCGCGGCAGAAGACGCCGAACGAGATCGCGCTGAACATCCTGCTTGCCAGTCTCACCATCATCTTCATGCTCGCCGTCGTGACCTTGCAGCCGATGGCGATCTACTCGGGAGCAGAGCAGTCGATCATCGTGCTGGTCGCACTGCTGGTCTGCCTCATCCCCACGACCATTGGCGCCCTGCTCTCGGCAATCGGCATAGCTGGCATGGACCGACTGGTCGCAACGCAACGTGCTGGCCATGTCGGGCCGCGCGGTCGAGGCCGCGGGCGACGTGAACACTCTCCTGCTCGACAAGACGGGCACCATCACACTGGGCAACCGCCAGGCCGCCGAGTTCATACGCGTAGGCGACATCGATGACCTCACGCTTGCCGACGCGGCCCAACTGTCCAGCCTCGCCGACGAGACGCCCGAGGGTCGCTCGATCGTTGTCCTGGCCAAGGAGCGATACGCGCTGCGCGAGCGCAAGCCCGGCGAGCTGGCCGAGGCGACCTTTGTTCCCTTCACCGCGCAAACGCGTATGAGCGGTGTGGATCTCGACACACCGGCCGGCGTCCGCAGCGTGCGCAAAGGCGCGACCTCCTCGGTCATGGCCTGGGTGCGAGACCAAGGAGGCGAGGTCGACGAAACCGTCGGTCCCATCGTCGACGGAATCTCGGCCGCCGGTGGCACGCCGCTCGTTGTCGCCGAGTCGCACAACGGCGACGCCCGCGTGCTCGGCGTCATCCACCTCAAGGACGTCGTGAAGTCCGGGATGCGCGAACGATTCGACGAACTGCGGGCTATGGGCATCCGCACAGTGATGATCACCGGCGACAACCCGCTGACCGCACGCGCGATCGCCGAGGAGGCCGGCGTCGATGACTTCCTAGCGGAGGCAACTCCCGAGGACAAGATGGCGCTGATCAAGTCGGAGCAGGAGGGCGGAAAGCTCGTCGCGATGACCGGCGACGGTACGAACGACGCCCCGGCCTTGGCCCAAGCCGATGTCGGCGTGGCCATGAACACAGGGACATCAGCCGCAAAAGAGGCCGGCAACATGGTCGATCTCGACTCAAACCCCACCAAGCTCATCGAGATCGTCGAGATCGGCAAGCAACTACTCATCACGCGCGGCTCGCTGACGACGTTTTCCATCGCGAACGATGTCGCCAAATACTTCGCGATCATTCCGGCGATGTTCGTGTCGGTGTACCCGGGTCTGGCCGCGTTGAACATCATGCGGCTGCACAGCCCTGAGTCGGCAATCACGTCCGCGATCATCTTCAACGCGCTCATCATCATCGCGCTGATCCCGCTCGCGCTGCGCGGAGTGCGATACCGACCGCGCTCGGCCAGCCAGATGCTTCGACGCAATCTCGGTGTCTACGGACTCGGTGGACTGATCGCTCCGTTCATCGGCATCAAGCTGATCGACCTCGTTGTCTCCCTGATCCCTGGACTGAGGTGAGTGGGATGAAGTTCAGCGCCACCCTGCGTCAGTACGGCGCTGCCGTTCGGATGCTGCTGGTCATGACCGTGGTGCTCGGCCTCGCCTATCCCTTGGTGATGACGGGATTCGGCCAAGTCGTCTTTCATCACAAGGCGAACGGTTCGCTCGTCGCGAGCAACGGGCAGGACGTCGGCTCAGCGCTGCTTGGTCAGAACTTCACCGACGCCAAGGGCAACCCGTTGCCGCAGTGGTTCCAGCCGCGCCCGTCGGCCGCAGGAGCCGATGGCTACGACGGCTTGGCTTCGGGCGGTTCGAACCTCGGCCCATCCAATGCCACGTTGGTCAAGGCGATCGAGCAACGAAAGCTGAGCATCGCGGCCTTCGACAGCATCCCCGGCTCCGTGGTGCAGCCATCACAGGTCCCGGCCGATGCAGTCACCGCATCAGCCTCGGGTCTGGACCCGGACATCAGCCCCGCAAACGCCTACCTCCAGGTCAATCGAGTGGCCGCCGCCCGTGGGCTGTCAACGAGTCAGGTCAAGGCCTTGGTGACCGCGCACATCACGGGTCGTTCGTTGGGCTTTCTCGGCGCAGACCACGTAAACGTGCTCGAACTCAACCTGGCGCTCGCGGCCTTGGCGCCCCAGAGCTAAGCGATGCGGTAGGACTCAGACATGGCACGAGGAGTCTTGCGGGTCTATCTCGGCGCCGCGCCAGGCGTCGGGAAGACCTACGCGATGCTCGGCGAGGGGCATCGACGGCGCGAGCGCGGCGGCGATGTGGTTGTCGGCGTGGTCGAGACGCACGGGCGGCCGCATACGGCCGCGATGCTTGAGGGCCTTGAGCTGGTGCCGCGCGCGACGATCTCCTACCGCGGTTCCGAATTCACTGAACTGGATGTCGAAGCAGTCCTTCGTCGTCGCCCCCACATCGTCCTCATCGATGAGCTCGCTCACACCAACGTGCCCGGCTCAGCGCACAAGAAGAGGTGGGAGGACGTCGAGCAGATCCTTGATGCCGGCATCGACGTCATTACCACCGTGAACATCCAGCACCTTGAGTCGTTGAACGACGTCGTCACCTCCATCACCGGCGTCACGCAGCAGGAGACGGTGCCGGACGCCGTGGTTCGGCGAGCCGATCAGATCGAGCTCGTCGACATGGCGCCCGAGGCGCTGCGTCGACGGCTTGCGCACGGCAACGTCTACGCGTCGGACAAGGTGGACGCGGCGCTGTCGAACTACTTTCGCGTCGGCAATCTGACGGCACTTCGCGAGTTGGCTCTCTTGTGGGTCGCGGATCGCGTGGATGAAGGGCTTGAGCGCTACCGCAGCCAGCATGGAATCCAAGAGTCGTGGCCGGCTCGTGAGCGGATCGTCGTGTGCCTCACCGGTGGCCCGGAGGGCGAGACAATCCTGCGCAGGGCGGCGCGAATCGCCTCGCGCGCATCTCGTGGCGAGCTGCTCGCGGTGCACATCAGCCGCGGTGACGGGCTGTCCGCTGCCGCCCCTGAGGTGTTGGCCGAGCAGCGCATCCTGACTGAGTCGTTGGGCGGCAGCTTTCATCAAGTTCTTGGCGACGACGTCCCCGTTGCGTTGCTGGACTTCGCGCGCGGCGCCAACGCGACGCAGTTGGTCGTCGGGAGCAGTCGACGGTCGCGCTGGCAACGAGTCTTCGGCGGCGAGGGTGTAGGGGCAACGGTCTCGCGACTGTCGGGTGACCTCGACGTGCATGTGGTGCCGCACGAGGCCGCGGCGCGCGGCGTACGCCGCCCGCGCACGGGCGGGCCGTTCGAACGCTCGCGACTGGTGGCGGGTTGGGCCATGGCCCTGGGTGGGCCGCCTGCCTTAGCGGCGGTACTTGCGAACACTCGTGGTTCACACACGCTCGCGACCGAATTGATGCTCTTCCTGGCACTCACGGTGGCAACGGCCCTGGTCGGCGGCCTGTTGCCCGCGCTGGTCTGCGCGGTCCTGGCCGATGTCGCCCTGAACTACTGGTTCACCCCGCCCACGCACACGCTGACAGTCGCACAACCCGCGAACGTCCTTGCTCTCGTTGTATTCGTTGTGGTCGCAGTATCGGTCGCGTTCGTGGTGACGCTCGCAGAGAAGCGTCGGGTCGAGGCGATCGCAAGTCAGAACGAAGCAGAGACGTTGAGCATGCTTGCAGGCACGGTGCTGCGCGGTGAGCGCGCACTACCCGCCCTGCTCGATCGCATGCGCGAGACCTTCGGGATGGCTTCAGTCGCTTTAGTGAGAGGCGACTCGCCCGATTCCATCGTCGTGATCGAATCCTCTGGTGAGGTGCCACTGCCGACCATCGCCAACGCAGACGCAGTGGTCGAGCTTGAGGATGGCTTGACCTTGCTGATGCGCGGCCGGGTGCTGCGCGCACACGACCGCCGGACCGCGGAGGCATTCGCCGCTCAGGCGTCGATGGCGATGCGGCAACGAGAGCTCGCGCGCGAAGCCCGGGAAGCACGCGCCGAGGTGACGCGAAACCAGGTGCGGACATCGTTGCTCGCGGCCGTATCGCACGATCTGCGTACGCCCCTGGCCGGGATCAAGACTGCTGTGTCTGGCCTTCGTCAGCCGGACGTCGACCTGTCGGAAGAGGATCAGGCCGACCTGCTCGCAACCATCGAGGACTCAGTCGACCGGCTCGACGCCGTGGTCGCGAATCTGCTCGACATGAGTCGGCTGCAGAACAACGCAGTGACGCCCACGCTGACCGACGTGTCGCTTGACGAGTTCGTGCCACGTGCTCTGAGTGGTGTGCCGACAGCTGTACGGGTGGATCTAGACCTGCCTGACACCCTCCCGTTGGTCCACACGGATCCAGGTCTGCTTGAGCGAGCAGTGGCCAACGTGGTCGAGAACGCCGCGCGCTTCACTCCGGCGGATCGCGCGGTCACGGTTACTGGCAGCTCGCTGGGATCGCAGGTGCAGTTGCGCGTCATCGATCGTGGGCCTGGCGTGCCCGATGCGGACAAGGAGCGGATGTTCGAGGCGTTCGAGCGGCTTCAGCAGAACGGTGGTGCCAAACAAACAGGTGTCGGAGTCGGTTTGGGGCTCGCGGTCGCACGCGGTCTTGTGCAGGCGGCGGGCGGATCGATCGACGCCGAGGACACACCGGGCGGCGGCCTGACCATGGTCATCACGCTCGACGCCGATGCGGCTCAACGATGACGCGGGTGCTCGTTGTTGACGACGAAGCGCAGTTGGCGCGCGCGTTGGCCATCAACCTGCGCGCGCGGCACTACGAGGTGGAAGTGGCCAGCGACGGCGACGCAAGCCCTCGATCTGGCTGCCAAGTACTCCCCCGATGTGGTCTTGCTCGACCTGGGCCTTCCCGACATGGATGGGCTTGAGGTGATCCGCGGTCTTCGTGGGTGGACGACCATCCCGATCATCGTGCTCTCCGCGCGGCAGATGTCCGACGACAAGGTGGAGGCGCTGGATGCCGGAGCAGACGACTATGTGACGAAGCCGTTTGGTATGGACGAGTTGCTCGCGCGGTTGCGCGCCGCGGTGCGACGCGGGACCCCACTCGACGAGGAGCCGGTGGTCGAGGCCGGTGACCTGCGGATCGACTTGGCCGCGAAGAAGGTCGCTCGCGGTGGCGCAGATGTGCGGCTGACGCCAACGGAGTGGCACCTTCTTGAGATTCTCGCTCGAAACGCCGGCCGGCTCGTATCGAGCAAGGCGTTGCTGCGTGAGGTCTGGGGCCCGCAGTACCGGACCGAAACGAACTACCTGCGTGTCTTCACTGCGCAACTACGGCGCAAGCTCGAGGACGATCCCGCGCGGCCGAAGCACATCCTCACCGAACCGGGCATGGGCTACCGCTTCGAGACATGAGCGGCCCCAACCGCCGGGGCTCCGTCTGTGAGTTGCCAACCATCGGCGCTCCGTCTGGCTCCTGTGGCGCTATAGCGCGTCAGGAGCCGGACGGCCCGGTGTGGGTCAAGCGGGCCGGGGTCAAGCGGGGTCAAGCGGCCGGGGTCAAGCGGGCTACGTCAGGCGGGCTGACCCTCCAGCAGGCTCTGCAAGCCAGCGGCGTCGAGCAGAGGCACTCCAAGCTCGACGGCCTTCTCGTACTTCGATCCCGGATTCTCCCCCGCGACGACATAGTCGGTCTTCTTCGATACCGAGCCGGAGACCTTGGCGCCTCGCGCCTTCAAGGCCAGGTCGCCTCTTCGCGGGTGAAGCCCTCAAGCGTGCCGGTCACCACCACGGTGAGCCCGGCAAGTGTTTGCTCGGGCTTGTCGGACGCGTCATCGACCATCCGCACGCCTGCGGCGCGCCACTTGTCGACGATCGACCGGTGCCAGTCGACCTCGAACCACTCGACGATCGCCTCGGCGATGATCGGCCCGACACCATCGGCACTTGCGAGTTCATCGACCGTCGATGAGGCGATCACATCCAACGAGCCGAACGCGCGCGCCAGTTCCTCAGATGCGGTCGGCCCCATGTGTCGGATCGACAATGCGACCAGCACTCGCCATAGTGGCCGCGACTTCGCCTCCTCCAGATTCGTCAGCAACTTTTGGGCGTTGGCGGTCAGCACCGATGGCTTAGACGGAGTCGGCTTCGTTGTGAAGAAATCACTACGCATCAAGTCATCAGGCGTGAGCGCGAAAAGATCACCTTCGTCGGCCACGATCTGCGCGTCGAGCAGCGCAACTGCGGCCTCGTAGCCGAGCATCTCGATGTCGAAGGCCTGGCGCGAAGCCACATGAAAGAGCCGCTCACGCAACTGAGCCGGGCAGTGTCGAGTGTTGGGACAACGAATATCGACATCGCCCTCTTTGGATGGCGCAAGACGGGTACCGCACTCGGGACACTTGGTTGGCATCACGAACGCCCGCTCCGAGCCGTCCCGCAAAGCGACGACCGGCCCTACCACCTCGGGGATGACGTCGCCTGCCTTGCGCAGCACGACCGTGTCACCGATCAGAACGCCCTTGCGCCGAACCTCTTGTTCGTTGTGCAGCGTGGCCATCTCGACCGTCGAGCCGGATACCCGGATCGGTTGCATTACGGCGTACGGGGTCACCCGTCCGGTGCGGCCCACGTTGACTCTGATGTCGAGCAGTTTTGTGTTGACTTCTTCTGGCGGGTACTTGTAGGCGATCGCCCATCGCGGCGCGCGCGACGTAATCCCGAGTCGCCCCTGCGCGGCGACATCGTCGACCTTGACGACGACACCGTCGATCTCGTGCTCGACGTCGTGACGATGCTCGCCGTAGTAGGCGATGAACTTCTCGACACCGCCGATGTCGTCGCGCACCTCTGCCCGCGGGCTCGTCGGCAGGCCCCATGCCGCCATTGCGTGGTAGGCGTCGGACTGTCGCGTCGGCGCGTAGCCGTCGATCACGCCGAAGCCATGGACCATGAGACGCAATGGGCGCGTAGCCGTCACCTTCGGGTCCTTCTGCCGCAACGAACCGGCCGCAGCGTTCCGCGGATTGGCGAACGGCGGCTTCTCCGCCTCGACCAAGGATGCGTTCAACGCCTCGAACTCGGCGACGGGGAAGTAGACCTCGCCACGTACCTCGACTAGAGCAGGAATCGGATACTCATCAGTAGGCCGTGAGTTTCGCGGGTACACCCCGGATCGTGCGCACGTTCGGCGTCACGTCCTCGCCCACTCGACCATCGCCGCGCGTGGCCGCCGACTCGAGACGCCCCTTCCGATACACGAGGTCGATGGCCAGGCCGTCGACCTTCAGTTCGCACAAGAACCGTTGCGGGCCGCCCGAATCACGCTCGGCGCGTGCCGCCCAGGCTTGAAGACCGGGAAGGTCAAAAACGTTGTCGAGGCTGAGCATCCGTGCCACATGCTCGACCGGCGTGAAGGAAGTGGAAAAGCCGCCGCCGACTCGTTGGCTCGGCGAATCGGGCGTGCGAAGATCCGTGTACTGCTCCTCGAGCGACTCGAGCTCGCGCAGCGCAGCGTCGTAGTCGGCATCGCTGACGATCGGCGCATCCAGCACGTAGTAGCGGAACTGGTGGTCGTCAATCTCCTTCACGAGGTCCGCATGACGCGCACGAGCAACTGCCTCATCGGCCTTCGTCTTGCGAGTGCTCAACGCCCCTCCGGGTCATCCGCCAATCGGTGCGCGATCTCCACGCACGCGGTGATCGCGCTCCGAGCGTATGCCGGAGCACTGACAGTTAGACCGCACGTCGGAGTCACCACGACCTGCTCAGCCATCGCCGCAGCATCGAAGCCAAGGCGCGCCCACAAGGTGCGGATATCGGCCGCCATCGCGGCCGTGTCGGGGGCATCCGTTGCAGGAGTAGGACTTGTCGGCACCACCCCGGGCCACAGTTGCAGTCCCGCTTCCGCCGACTCGCCGATCGCGTCCAGGCTCGTTGTCCCGACGAGGGAGAGGTCGAACGAAGCAGCGATGAATCCGGCTCGTTGAATGAGTGCGAACGGAACATCCGAGGCACAGCAATGCAGCACTGGCGCGTGACCCACCTGCTCAACGAGACCAGCAAGTGTGGACTCGACCACGGTCGCCTCCACTGGGGCGATGTGTGAGAGTCCGCTGAAGCCCGCGATCCTCCCGCCGAGCACCGCGGGCAGTGACGGCTCATCGACTTGCAGGAGAATCTGCGCGCCGGGGAGGCGACGCCCGAGGTCCTCAACATGCAGTCGCACGCCCTCGGCCAATGACTGCGCGAGGTCGCGCACGGCACCAGGATCGCGCAGCACCCGATGCCCGCTCGCCAACTCGATCGCGGCGGCCAACGTCCACGGTCCCGCCACCTGCGTCTTGACCACTCCGTCGAAGCCCGTGCCGATCTCCTCGACCGCATCGAGGTCCTCGCCGAGCAACGACACTGCGCGTCGGTAGTCGCGCCCAGGCGCTTGCGCCAATCGCCAGCCCCACGAGTGCGCTTCGACTGGCATCGCGACCAGCAAGCTCGCGCTGCGGCCGATCATGTCCGCGCCGGGGCCGCGCGCTGGCAGCTCAGGAACGTGCGGCAGATCTGTAAGTACATCGAAGACGATGCGCGTCGCCTCGCGCACATCCTCGCCCGGCCACGATCCAATGCCAGTCGCGCGGGCGCTCACGTTGCGGTCGATGAAGTGACATCGATCAACGCAACCGGATGAGCCACGTCGATCGTTGCCGAGCCGATCACCCGGCTGCCGTCGTAGAGCACGACGGCCTGGCCCGGGCGCGACGCCGCGGCGGGTGCGTCGAGTCGCACATGCAGTCGCAGCCCGTCCTGCGTGACACTCGCTCGCGCCTCAAGCGCATCTCCATGTGCGCGGATCTGCGCGCGCACTTTGACATCGCCGACGGGCGGTTCGCCGCACCAGCGCGGCCTGATCGCGTCGAGCTCATCGACATCGAGGGACTCCAGCGGGCCGACCGTCACCGTCCCTGACACCGGCGAGATGTCGAGCACATAGCGCGCGCGACCGTCCCCCGCTGGGTCGCCGAGATGCAGACCACGCCGCTGACCGACCGTGTACGCGAAGGCACCCGCGTGCTCGCCGACGACGACGCCGTCTAAATCGACGAAGACGCCGGGGCGCGAACCGAGTCGATCCTGCAAGAAGCCCGCGGTGTCGCCGTTGGGTATAAAGCACACGTCGTGGCTGTCCGGCTTGGTCGCGACCTGCAGCCCGCGCGCAGCCGCTTCGACCCGCACCTCGCTCTTCAAGGACGTACCCAACGGGAACATCGCATGCGCGAGCTGCTCGGCATCGAGCACGCCGAGGACGTAGGACTGGTCCTTGTCCGGATCGACCGCGCGATGCAGCTCGCGGCCGGTTGGTGTGTCGAGGATGCGCGCGTAGTGACCGGTCGAAACTGCGTCGAAACCGAGCCGGCGTGCGCGGTCGAGGACCGCGGCGAACTTGATCGACTCGTTGCAGCGCAGGCACGGATTCGGCGTGCGGCCGGCTGCGTACTCCGCGACGAAGTCATCCATCACGGACTCGGCAAACTCCTCCGACAAGTCCCAGACGTAGAACGCGATGCCCATAACGTCAGCGGCACGGCGTGCATCGTTGGCATCCTCACGGGTGCAGCACCCCCGCGCGCCCGACCGGAAGGACTGCGGGTTCTTCGACAGCGCCAAGTGCACGCCGGTGACGTCGTGACCCGCGTCGACCGCGCGGGCGGCGGCGACAGCCGAGTCGACACCGCCCGACATGGCGGCCAAGACCTTCATGTCACGCCTGCTCGTTGCGACGGGCTCGCGCAACGACCGGACCGATCGCATCAAGCAACGCATCGACATCGGCACCTGTGCTCGTGTGGCCAAGGGAGAAGCGCAACGAAGACCGCGCCACCTCCGGACTCGCACCGAGCGCGAGCAGCACATGGCTCGGCTGCGCGATGCCCGCCGAGCATGCCGATCCGGTCGAGCACTCGATGCCTCGCGCATCGAGCAGGAGCAGCAAGTCGTCACCCTCGCAGCCGGGGAAGGTCAAGTGCGCGATGCCGGGCAAACTGCACTCGTCGCAGGACTCCTGGTCGCCGTTGGGGATCGCCTCAGGCACCTGCTCCAACACTCCGGCCATCAGCCGGTCCCGCAAGGCGCGCACGATCGGCTTGATCGCCGCGCGGCGTCCGACCGAGACCTCAGCGGCAGCTGCGAAGCTCGCCACGGCAGGTGCGTCCAAGGTTCCGGATCGCACATCGCGTTCCTGCCCACCGCCGTGCAACAACGGAACGACCTCCACGCCACGTCCCAACACAAGGGCCCCGACGCCCAGCGGGCCCCCGAGCTTGTGCGCCGTTACCGTCATCGCATCAAGTCCCGAGGACGCGAAGTCCAGCGGCAGGTGTCCGAAGGCTTGCACGGCGTCGGAGTGGATCGGGATCTCGGCTTCGCGCGCCAGTCCGGCGAGCTTGCCAACCGGCTGCACGGTACCGACTTCGTTATTCGCCCACATCACGGTGATCAGTGCGATCTCGTCTCGCCGCGCATCGATGATGGCTTCGAGGTCCGCGGGATCGACCCGACCGACCTGGTCAACCGGCAACTCGATGACCTCTGCGCCTTCGTGCTCGACCAGCCAGTGCAACGGGTCGGCAACGGCGTGGTGCTCGATCGCGCTGGTCACGATCACTCGGCGTCGTGCGTCCGCGTCGCGCCGCGCCCAGTACAGGCCCTTGACCGCGAGGTTGTCCGCCTCGGTGCCGCCAGCGGTGAAGACGATCTCACTTGGGCGGGCGCCGATCGACTCGGCCAGGGATTCTCGCGACTCCTCGACGACGCGACGAGCACGGCGCCCAGCGGTGTGCAGCGACGACGGATTCCCGAGATGCGCCATCTCTGAGATGTAGGCATCAGCCGCCTCGGGGAGCAAGGCGGTGGTGGCGGCGTGATCGAGGTAGACCATTGCGCCTGAGTTTAGTGGCGCAATGGCCTACCCGCTGTCGCGCTGAGCGGCGCCCTCGCCCTGTCGCCGCGAAAGCCTCCCCTACCGTCCAGCGACCTTGCCGCCCGGGCCCTTAATCGCCACTGCCGCCGTTGCCCTGCTCCGCCGTCCCTACCGGCCCTTCGCATCGCTCGGACATGCGTTGATCACGTTGCAACGAGCGCAACGCACAACGCAGCGATGCAGCCGCGCGTGTTAGCGACGCAACGCGGCTTGAGGCGATGCAAGGCGGCGGCGGATGGTCGGGCACAGCAGGCCGACCGACGGACGGGCCCGAGCATGGGGCTTGGGCCGAACGGCGAGTTGGATCAACCCTTACGCGCGTTGACCTCGGCAGTCAGGGCGGGCACGACCGTGTGCAAGTCGCCGACCACACCGAAGTCGACGAGCTCGAAGATTGGCGCCTCGGAGTCCTTGTTGATGGCGACGATCGTCTTCGACGTCTGCATCCCAGCGCGGTGCTGGATCGCACCGGAGATGCCGCACGCGATGTAAAGCTGAGGCGACACGGTCTTGCCGGTCTGGCCGACCTGGTTCTGGTGCGGATACCAACCCGCATCGGTGGCAGCACGAGACGCACCCACCGCTGCGCCGAGCGCGTCAGCCAGCGCCTCGATCACGGCGAAGTTCTCGGCCGCTCCAACACCGCGACCGCCGGACACCACGATCGCCGCTTCAGTGAGCTCGGGGCGCTCGCCCTTGGCCTCGACTACTCGCTCGACGATGCGGGCGGCCTTGCTTGCATCACCGAACGACACAGCCACATCTACTCTCTCGGCGCCAGCGGGTGCCGCCTCCGGCGCAGTCGCGTTCGGGACGAACCGTGATGATCGGCGTGCCGTTCTTCACCGTCGACTTCACGACCGTGGCGCCACCGAAGACCGACTGCACGCCCACCGGCGCCTCAGCCGTTCCTTCGACGTCGATTGCGTCGGTCACGATGCCCGAGCCGGTGCGGATGGCGAGCCGACCTGCGATCTCCTTGCCTTCGGCGGTCGACGCGATGAGTACGAGTCCCGGGGACTTCTCGGCAATCAGCTGCGCGAGCACGTCGGCCTTAGGAGCAACTGGGTGGGCGTCGATCGCTGCGTCCTCGGTGACGTAGACCGTGGCGGCTCCGAACTCCGCTAGCCGGTCACGCGCACTGTCGAATCCGTTGCCACAAAGGACCGCACTCGGCGTGCCAAGTCGACGGGCGAGCGTGAGCAGCTCAGTGGTGACCTTCTTGACATTGCCGTCGGTGTGATCGACGAGAACGAGGACCTCGTTGGACACGATTACGGACTCCTAGATCAGACGATCGAACGGCGGGCGAACGAAAGGCGAGAGAAACGAGGACTAGATGAACTTCCGCGCGGCGAGGAACTCGGCGAGCTTCGCAGCGCCATCGCCCTCATCGGTGACGATCGTGCCGGCGGTCCGCGGCGGCCTGTCGGCAAACTCCTTCACCTCGGTGCTCGCACCAGCAAGCCCGAGCGTGCTCGCGTCAAGACCGAGATCACTGACGCTCAACGTCTCGAACGGCTTCTTCTTCGCCGCCATGATCCCCTTGAAGGAGGGGTAGCGCGGCTCGTTGATTTTTTCGACGACGCTGATCACAGCGGGCAGCGACGACTCGACGACTGCGTAGCCATCCTCGGTCTGCCGGTGGATGCGTACAGTGCCGGCGTCGGAGTCGACCTCGACCGTCGACGCGAACGTCATGTGCGGCAGGCCAAGTCGCTCGGCGAGCATCGCGGGCACGACGGCCATCCGCGCATCGGTGGACTCCGAGCCGAAGACGGCCAGATCGAACTCGCGTCGGCCAAGTGCTGCTGCCAGCACCGCGGAGGTGCTCAACGAGTCGGAGCCGTGCAGCGCGTCGTCAAGCAGGTGCACCGCGTCGTCGGCGCCCATCGACAGTGCCTTGCGCACAGTCTCGGCGGCCTTCTCCGGACCCATCGTGAGGATGGTGACCTCGCCCTCGTGGGCTTCCTTGATTCGCAGGCCCTCCTCGACGGCGTACTCGTCAAGCTCGTTCATGACGGCGTCGGCGGCGTCGCGGTCGAGCGTGGAGTCGCTCGCAGTGAGCTTCTTCTCGGCGTAACTGTCGGGGACCTGCTTGACGCCGACAACGATCTTCAGTGGCTTCGGCATGCGGAAAGCCAACCTCCTGTGCGCGGGATTCGCCAATCATCCCAGAGGGCTGGGAAAGGTCAGACCATGGGGCATGTGGGCTGCACCACCTCACTAAGCACCTGGCTAGCGGCCGCTGAAGGTCGCCTTGCCAGGCCCGTCGGCGATGAACGAATCCATGCCCGTGCGGCGATCCTCAGTGGCGAACAGCCCGACGAAGCCCTGCCGCTCGATCGCCAGACCCGTGTCGATGTCGGTCTCAAGACCGCGATCGATGGCTTCCTTCGCAGCACGTAGCGCGTAGGGCGGCCCCGCGGCCAGCCGCTTGGCGAGCTTGAGCGACTCGTCGTAGACCTGGTCGTCGGGCACGACTCGGTCGACAAGTCCGATCCGCAGCGCCTCCTCTGCCTTCACGAAACGGCCGGTGAAGATCAGGTCCTTAGCCTTGGCCGGCCCGATGAGGCGCGCGAGCCGCTGCGTGCCGCCCGCGCCCGGAATGATGCCGAGCAGGATCTCGGGCTGGCCGAACTGTGCACTCTCCCCCGCGATTCGCAGGTCGGCGCAGAGCGTGAGCTCGCAGCCACCACCGAGGGCGTAGCCGGTGACCGCCGCGATGACCGGCTTGGGCATGCGAGCGATGGCCGTCAGCGAGCTCTGCAGTTCCTCGCCGTTGTCAGTCGCGTCCGTGAACGACCAGTCCGCCATCTCCTTGACGTCGGCGCCCGCGGCGAAGACCTTGGGGCCGCCCCACATGACGACCGAGCGCACGTCGGGGTTGTCGGAGAGCTGCTTCGCGGCCTCGCGCAGTTCCTCTTGGAGCGCACGGTTGAGTGCGTTGACTGGTGGGCGATCGATGCGGATCGTTGCGACAGCGTCTGCGACCTCGATCGCGACGAACTCAGCCATGCGTTTGCTCCGTTTCGACTTCGGGTGATCCGAACGTGCGTGCGTTCCGAGCGTGCGTGCGTTCCGAGCGTGCTTAGAAGAGCGCGTTGGCCAAGGCACTGCGGGCACTGACGACTACCGGGTCGCCAGGGTCGATCAGATCGAAAAGCTGCAGCAAACGCGCACGCGCCTTGTCGCGATCGTCCCCACTCGCAGTACGCACGAATTCAACGAGTCGGGCGAAGGCTGACTCCGGCGAACCCGAAGCGAACTCCGCATCGGCCGCTGTCATCGCCGCCTCGACGTCGTCGGGACGCTCGCGAGCCTCGTGCACGGCCTTGACTGCATCGAGCCCATCGATGCGACGCAGCAATGCGATCTGCCCGAGGCCCGCGCGCGCGATCAAGTCGTCGGGGTGCCGCTCGCCGTAGCGGCCGTACGCGGCTTCCGCGCCGTCGTAGTCGCGGCGCTCGATGGCGTCGTATGCAGCAGCGAGGTCGAGCGCATCGGGTGAGGTCTCTTCCATGACGTCATCGTCGTTGGCAACTTCGTCGGTCGCCTGCCCCGCGGCGGCACCAGTTGTCACGCGAAGCACCTCAGTCATGAACTCGCGCACTTGCGTTTCCGGCATGGCGCCTTGGAATGCAGGCATCAACTGGCCCTGCCACGCGAGGATGATCGTCGGGATCGACTGAATCTGTAGCTGCCCACTGACTCCGGGGTTGGCGTCGACGTCCATCTTCGCGAGTACGAAGGCGCCTGCGTATTCGCGCGCGAGCTTCTCCAGAATCGGCGAGAGCTCCTTGCAGGGTCCACACCACTCGGCCCAGAAGTCGATGATGACCGGCACGAGCATCGAACGCTCAACCACGTCGGTGCGGAAGGTCGCATCGCTGACGTCGATGATGACTTCCTGGGCGTTGGCGTCGGGATCACCGGCGGCCGCCTGCTCAGCTCGTTGTGCGGCTGCTGCTTCGGCTCGTTCCTGCGCCTCACGGCGAGCGGCCAGCGCCTGCAGATCAACGGCCCCGCGGGTCGAGAAGTTCGACGTCATGCGCCCATTCTCACAGAGTCACAGGCGGGCGGTCTCGCGGTACTCGCCCCACTCCTCGCGCAGGACGTCGCAGATCTCGCCGAGCGTCGCGTTGAGGCGAACCGCGGCCAGCATCGGCTCGACCAGGTTGTCGGTGCCACGCGCGGCGGCGCGCATCGTCGCCAGTGCCGCGGTCACCGCGGCGTCGTCGCGCGCTCCGCGCAGGCGGGCCAACGACGACACTTGCTCGCGCTCAACCTCGCCGGAGATGCGCAGGATCTCAAGCGGCGTCTCGACGGTCTCGGTGTGGACGTTGACGCCCACCACCTTCTTATCGCCCTTCTCCAACGCGATCTGATACTCGAAGGCCGCATCGGCGATCTCTGAGGTGAAGTAGCCGTCCTCGATGCCGCGCAGGATGCCGCTGGTCATAGGACCGATCGAGTGCCGCGCGTCGTCTCCGCCACCCATGGCCCTTATCCGTTCGAAGATACGCTCGGCCTCGGCTTCCATCCGATCCGTTAGCTCTTCGACGTACCAGGATCCGCCGAGCGGATCGGCGACATTGGTGACGCCGGTCTCATCGGCGATCACCTGCTGCGTGCGCAGTGCAACCTCGGCCGCCTTTGCGGTCGGGAGTGCCAGTACCTCGTCGAGGGCGTTGGTGTGCAACGAGTTCGTGCCGCCGAGCACCGCAGCTAGTGCCTCGATCGCGGTGCGAACCACGTTGTTCTCCGGCTGCTGCGCAGTGAGAGAGACTCCCGCGGTTTGCGTGTGAAAACGCAACCATTGCGCGCGAGCAGTCTTGGCGCCATAGACATCGCGCAACCAACGCGCCCAGATCCGTCGCGCCGCTCGGAACTTCGCGATCTCCTCGAAGAAGTCCACGTGCGCATCGAAGAAGAACGAGAGTCCGGGTGCGAACTCGTCGACATCGAGGCCGCGCGACAAGCCGAGTTCGACGTAGCCGAAACCGTCGGCCAGCGTGAACGCAAGCTCCTGCACGGCGGTCGAACCAGCCTCGCGAATGTGGTAACCCGACACCGACAGCGGCTTGTACGCGGGCATGTTCGCGCCGGTCCACTCCATCAAGTCGCCGATCAGGCGCAGGTGCGGCTCGGGCGGGAAGATCCACTCCTTCTGCGCGATGTACTCCTTGAAGATGTCGGTCTGCAACGTGCCGTTCAAAGAGCGGGTGTCGATGCCCTGACGTTCTGCAGCGACCACGTACATGCAGAAGATCGGCACGGCCGGCCCACTGATGGTCATGGACGTCGTGACATCAGCGAGTGGTATGCCGTCGAAGAGCACGTCCATGTCGGACGCGGTGTCGATGGCGACGCCGCAGTGGCCGACCTCGCCCAGCGCCTGCGAATCATCGGAGTCGCGGCCCATGAGCGTCGGCATGTCGAACGCGACGGACAGTCCGCCTCCCCCGCCGACAGGATCTGGTGGTAGCGCTCGTTGGTCTGCGCGGCAGACCCGAAGCCCGCGAACTGCCGGATGGTCCATGGCCGACCGCGGTAGCCAGTCGGGTAAAGGCCGCGGGTGAACGGATACTCGCCAGGCCAGCCGATTCGTTCGAAGTCGCCAACGGTCTCGCCGACGCGCGGCCCGTAGAGCGGGTCGACCTCGAGACCGGACAACGTGGTGAAATCAGCGTCGCGCACCTGACCTGATTCCTCGGCCGCGTCGTAGTCGGCCTGCCACTTCTGCCGGCCCGCTTTGATCTGCTCTGCGTCCACGTCGACCTCCAACGTTGAGGCTAGCCCGGCCTAGGCTGATCCGACGATGGACTGGAACCGGGTGCGCTGCGGATTTGGCGGTCACGTCACCTTCGCCCCCGACGAAGTGGCCCTTCACGACGCGCTGCACGTGCTCGGCCCCAACGGCAAGGACGAGTTGTGGCGCTGCCTGCGGTGTGGCGACTTCGCGCCAGGCGCCCCTCTCGACGGACCAGCCGATGAAGCACCGATCGTTCGGCGAGGCCGCGAGCTGCGGGACGCGTTCATCATTCGCTTGCTGGCGATCGAGCGGTTGCTTCGCGGCGTCGTGCTGGCGTTGCTGGCCTACGCCGTGTGGCGCTTTAAGGACGCGCAGGCCTCGCTCTCGCAGATCTTTGAAAACGATCTACCCGCTGCCCGCCCGCTGGCCGACAAGCTCGGGATCGACGTGGACAACTCAAGCGTGGTGGCCCACATTCGACACCTGCTGCAGTCCTCGCCCGACGAGCTGAAGTGGATCGCCATCGGACTTGCCGCGTACGCAGGGTTGGAGTTGTTCGAGGCGGTCGGACTTTGGCTGATGAAACGTTGGGGCGAGTACGTCGCCGTGATTGCAACGTCGATCTTCATTCCGCTCGAGATCTATGAGCTGCTCGAACGCTTTACCTGGTTCAAGCTGGGCGCGTTCGTCATCAACGTGGCCGCCGTCGCGTGGCTCCTGTACACGAAACGGCTCTTTGGACTGCGGGGCGGATTGGTGGCGTTGGAGGAAAGCCGTCGAGAGGACGCGATCCTTGAGGTCGGGGGCGGCCGCGAAGGGCTGACCAAAGGCCCTGCTCCTAGAGCGTCGATTCGCCGAGCATGGTGAGCAGCCGGTCGGCCGCGCTGAACGCGTCGATGTCGCCCGCTTGCCACTATCAGATGCAAGGTCGGTCAACGCCTGGCCGTCGCGCAGCGCCTCGAGACGTAGCCGCAACGAAGCCAACGCGATCGACTCGATCTCGGCGGCCGCGCGCGTGTCTCGGCGTTCGCGCAGCTGGCCGCTCTCGGCAAGCCAGGCGTGGTGCTTCGCGATCGCCTCGATAACTTCGTCGATGCCTTCCCCGCGCGATGCGACTGTGCGCACGATCGGTGGCTTCCAGTCGTCGGGCTCGCGCTTCTCAGCGAGCGCCATCATCGTGCGAATCTCCCGCACGGTGTCGGAGGCGCCGTCCCGGTCGGCCTTGTTGACCACGAAGATGTCAGCGATCTCGAGGATGCCGGCCTTCGCCGCCTGCACGGCATCACCCATCCCAGGCGCGAGCAGCACGAGCGTCGTGTCGGCGGCTGACGCGATCTCGACCTCCGACTGCCCGACCCCGACCGTCTCGATCAGCACGATCTCGAACCCTGCGGCCTCAAGCACCCGCACACCCTGCAGAGTCGCGGCCGCGAGCCCACCCAGGTGCCCGCGCGATGCCATGGACCGGATGAAGACATCCGGGTCGTTGGCGTGCTCCTGCATGCGCACCCGGTCCCCGAGCAGCGCACCTCCGGAGAAAGGCGAGGACGGGTCGACGGCGACGACTCCGACCCGTTTGCCGAGCCTTCGGTACTCGCGCAGCATCGCCGAAGTCGTGGTCGACTTCCCGACGCCTGGAGACCCGGTCAGCCCGACCACGGTCGCGCGCGCAGCGCCCGTCGCCAACGCCGCCATTAACTCGCGCACGCCTGGACGCGCGTTCTCAACGATCGTCAGCGCACGTGCTATCGCTCGCGGCTCGCGGTCAGCGACAGCGCGCGGAGATCACTCACCCGTGGATTCACTCTGCGCAACGCGCACGATCAGTGCATCACCTTGGCCACCGCCGCCACACAGAGCCGCGGCCCCGATGCCGCCACCGCGACGACCGAGCTCAAGGGCAAGGCTCAGCACGAGCCGAGCGCCGGACATACCGATCGGGTGACCGAGCGCGATTGCGCCGCCATTGACGTTGACGATGTCCGGATCGACCCCGAGTTCGCGGGTCGAGACGACACCGACCGCAGCGAACGCCTCGTTGATCTCGATGAGGTCGAGGTCGCCGACCTTCAGGCCGTCTTTGGCGAGCGCGGCCTTGATGGCATTGGCGGGCTGTTCGTGCAGGCTCGCGTCCGGACCTGCGACCACGCCGTGCGCGCCGATCTCAGCGATCCAGCTCAGGCCGAGCGACTCCGCCTTGTCGCGGCTCATCACGACGACTGCCGCGGCGCCGTCGGAGATCTGTGACGCAGAGCCCGCCGTGATGGTGCCGTCCTTGGTGAAGGCAGGTCGCAACCTCGCCAACGTCTCAGTCGTGGTGTCTGCGCGCACGCCCTCGTCGGTGCTGACGACGAGCGGATCGCCCTTTCGTTGCGGGATCTCGACCGCGACGATCTCCTCGTCGAAGAGTCCGTTCTTCTGCGCAAGCGCCGCTCTTTGATGCGACTGCGCCGCGAACGCGTCCTGCTCCTCGCGAGTCAACGAGTAGCGAGCGTTGTAGCCCTCGGTCGCCTCACCCATCGCCTTGCGGTCGAACGCGCAGTACAGGCCGTCGTAGGCCATCGAGTCGACTAGTGGCACGTCGCCGTACTTGTAGCCCTCACGCGACTTGGTCAGCAGGTGGGGAGCCTGGGTCATCGACTCCATGCCGCCAGCCACGACGATCTCGAACTCGCCCGCACGGATCAGCTGGTCAGCCAGCGCGATCGCGTCGAGTCCGGAAAGACAGACCTTGTTGATGGTCAGGGCGGCGACTGACATCGGAATCCCGGCCTTCACGGCCGCCTGGCGGGCGGTGATCTGGCCCGCGCCGGCTTGCAGGACCTGGCCCATGATCACGTAGTCGACCTGGTCGGGAGCCACGCCCGCGCGATCAAGGGCGCCCTTGATCGCCACTCCACCGAGGTCGGCGCCTGAGAGGTCCTTGAGGCCCCCGAGCAGGCGTCCCATCGGCGTCCTGGCGCCCGCAACGATGACACTCGGCGAGGTGCTCTTCTGCGGGCTCATGGTGGGCCTCCCCAGGCCTCGGCGGTGCGACTTGCGTGCTCACGTGTGCGACACCTGAAACGATACCGACAGCCCGTTTAGTCCTTGACCAGCGCGTGCGTCGGCCGGGACTCGATTTGCGGGCGTTCGACTTGACCGCTCGACCTGACCGGAGGAATCGCGTGCTGACCCGCATCGATCACGTCGGTATAGCCGTCGCGGACCTCGACGAGGCGATCACCTGGTACGAGCAGACCTTTGGGATGCGTTGCGTGCACATCGAGACCAACGAAGACCAGGGCGTGCGCGAAGCCATGCTGCAGATCGACGCGAGTGGGGCGCAGGTGCAGTTGCTCGCGCCGTTGCGCGCGGACTCCGCGATCGGCCAGTTCTTGTCGCGCAGCGGCCCAGGGATTCAGCAGATGGCCTACACGGTGGACGACATCGATGCGACGTGCGCGGACTTACGCGCGAAGGGTCTGCGACTGCTTTACGAGTCTCCCCGGGTGGGGACTGGCGGCGCGCGGATCAACTTCGTGCATCCGAAGGACGCCGGTGGAGTGCTGGTTGAGCTGGTCGAACCCGTTGGTCATGACAGTCACTGAGAGCAGATGCAGATGACCAACGAAGCCGACCAGCTGCGCGCGTCCGTAGCCGACGAAGAACTCGTGCGCTACGTGCTTGAGTTGCGAGCCGCACCTGGCGTCCCAATCCGTCATCTCGGTGCTGCGGCTCTGCGCGCCCGCTCGCGCGAACGCGCAGAGGCGCGCCCCGCAGGACCGGAGCTTGAGCAGGTGCGCGACCGCACGGTGGGGTCGTTGAATCCGATTCCGGTACGCGTGTACCGCTCGACGCTCGAGCCGCGGCCGGTGATCGTGTACCTGCACGGCGGCGGATGGACCATCGGCGACCTCGACACCCACGACGGGCTGGCTCGACGGATGGCCCTTGCGACGGACTGCGCGGTGGTCGCGGTCGACTACCGCCGCGCGCCAGAACATCAATGGCCGATTGCCGTGCAGGATGCCGCCAACGTGGTGACGTGGGTGCTGCGATCCGAGGCGGAGCTGCGCCACGGCGGAGTCGTTGCGATCGCTGGCGACAGCGCGGGCGGCAATATCGCTGCCCTCGTGTGTCTCGAACGCCGCGATCGCCACCTGCCGCCGCTGGCCGCCCAGTGGCTCGCGTACCCGAACACCGATCTCACCCTGTCGCAGCCGAGCGTTACCCAGAACGCCTACGGCTGGGGCCTGGACTCCGACGACGTGCACTGGTTCGTCGAGCAGTGGGTGCCTGACGCGTCGCGCCGCGCCGATCCCGATGTGAGCCCACTCTTCGAACGCAACCTCACCGGCCTGCCGCCCACTGTCGTCGTGACTGCCGAGCACGATCCTTTGCGCGACGAGGGTGACGCGTACGCGGACTTGATTGCCTTCGCCGGCGGTCGGGTGACGCACCGACTGGAGCCGGGGCTAGTCCATGGATTCCTCGGGCTCGGGCACATCTCTCCCGCGTGTGCGGCGGCCGAAGCACGAGCCTTCGCCGACCTCGCCTCGCTACTACATCCCTGACCCTCACCACCCCGTTCGCCCACCGTCTGGCATTCGTGGCGCTATGGCGCCTCTAGTGCCAGACAGCTCGGGAGAGCTGGTGGGGGCGACAGCCGCAAACGTCCTATCCACAACCTGAACTCGCCCACCATCAAACACGTCGTCGCTTCCGATCGGGGTGACCCAGGCACGCTAACGCCCCATGAGCTCGGGTTCTGGCAACGCGCTCGAGTCCTCACTTCGACGCCTCGCCCAGTCCCAAGATCGTGTTGTCAGTCGCGAGCAGCTCAACGCTTGTGGCGTAAACCCAAACCGAGTGCGGAACCAGCGAATCGCTGGTAGGTGGCAGACCTTTGGGCGCAAGGTCGTCGTACTGCACAACGGTCCGGTCACCTGGAACCAGTTGTGTTGGATCGGGTTGCTTCATGTCGGCCCTGCGGGAGCCCTCGGGAGTTTCACCGCACTGCAGCTCGCGGGGATGGAACGTTGGGCACGCGACGAGGTACACGTAAGCGTCCCAAAGGGTCGTTCCGCCGCCGCAATCCCGGGTATCAGAATCACCGAATCGCGCACGTTCACGGAAGAGGACACCTGCATTGCGGATGGCAGGCGCATGTGCACGGTGCCGCGAGCAGCAATTGAAGCGGCCTCGAGCCTCCTGGGCGCCCGTTCGGCCATGGGCCTTCTGGCGGCGGTCGTTCAGCAGCGCCGCGCCTCGGCACTCCAGTTGCAGCTGGCGCTTAACGAGGCCGGAAACGTGCGCCACCGTGGTGCCCTGCTCCAAGCAATAGCGGACATCTCCGGCGGGGCAGACGCAGTGAGCGAAATGGACTTCTTAGCTCTGTGCCGCGCAGCTGGATTGCCTAAGCCACGTCTCCAGGTACGACATCGCGAACAGGGTGGTCGCTCTCGCTACATCGATGCAGAGTTCACTTTGCCCAACGGTCGGACGTTGTCGGTCGAGATCGACGGCGTCGGGCACATTGACCCTGATCGATGGTGGGCAGACCACGAGCGTCAAAACGAACTCGTCATTGGTGGTGCGCGGATACTGCGCTTCCCATCACCCGTAGTCCGTCTTCAACCGGACTGGGTCGCTGATCAGGTCCGCCGAGCCCTGGATTCGTTAAGTCGCGAATCATGAGTGGGCTGTCTGGCATTAGTGGCGCCATAGCGCCTCAAGTGCCAGACGGTCGGCGCATGGGGGATGGGTACGGGGCGAGCTGTCTGGCATTAGTGGCGCTATAGCGCCTCAAGTGCCAGACGGTCGGCCATGGGGGATGGGAACGGGGCGAACTGTCTGGCATTAGTGGCGCCATAGCGCCTCAAGTGCCAGACGGTCGGCGATGGGGGTTGGGGGCTACTCGGGTAGGTGCCAATCGAGCGGGGCGGCCGCGGGGGCGACGTGCTGCACGATCTCGCTGAGCGCGAGCCGCACCGCCATCTCCCCCACCCACAGGTGCTTCACGCCGGGCGCCGCGATGATTTCGGCTTGCGGTACTCGCGCAAATCGTTGCAACGCCTCTGGCGGGCGCAGGTAGTCGTCGAATTCAGGGACCAACGCAACCAACGGGCGCCCATCGGCCGCCCATCGATCGAGATCGGCATCGGTCGCAGTGCGCAGCGGCGGCGATAGCAGGATCGCGCCGACCACACCACCCAGAAGTCCGTGCCGCAAGGCCAGGTCGGTGCCGAACGACCAGCCCACGATCCACACGTTGGGCAGTTCACGCTCGCGCACGAATGCGACCGCGGCCTCGACGTCGAAGCGTTCGTCGTCACCTTCCGTGAAAGCACCCTCGCTGCGACCATGCGGACTCTCGGTCCCGCGTGTGTTGAAACGAAGGACCGCGACGTCGGCCATGGCCGGAAGCCGGTTCGCCGCCTTGCGAAAAACGTGGCTGTCCATCATTCCGCCGGCCGTCGGCAGCGGATGCAGCGTGACAAGTGTCGCGACCGGAGCTCGTTCGAGGGGCGATGCCAGCTCACCCACGAGTCGAACACCGTCAGCCGTGAGCAGCTCCACGTCTTCGCGCGAGGACGGCAACACCGTCGCGGGGCCGATCTCAGGAAGCGCAGCGCTCACGACCGCGGCCTGCGTCGATCGCGTGCTTCCCAACACGTCTTGTGCCAATGCCGCCGGTACTCGACCGCTGATTCACCTTCGTATGGCCACACCACCACATGTGGTGTGGCAGGGCGAATCTCTTGGTCGCACCCCGGGCAGCGATAGTTCTTTGTCGAGGTCGAACCAGTGATCGAACGCACGATCCAGTCCTCGCCGTTCCATTCCTCGACACGCTGCGCCGCCGCCGAGCCGAGCGGCTTCGCATCGTCGGGCCTGCGCTTGGCGCGACGAGGACTCATCGCGAGGCCGACTCGCGAATCCCGCCGCCGGCCCTCGCGCCGAGTCGACCGACGGCAGCCAACGAACGAAGTAGCGACACAGGCGTGTGCCGCGCCAGTCCAGTCTCGCTGTGAATCGTTTCGAGCATCGCGACGGCCGTGTCGATGCCCAGCAGGTCAATCATCATGATCGGGCCCATGGGGTAGCCGCAGCCGAGAGTCATCGCAGTATCGATGTCATCCGGGCTCGCGTAGCCGGACTCGAGCATGCGCGCAGACTCGTTGAGATACGGGAAGAGCAGCCGCGCAACGATCAGACCAGCGCGGTCCTCGCATCGCACCGGCGTCGCCTCAAGGGCGCGTGCCAGCGCCTCACCGCGCGCGACCGCCGGAGCAGCGCTCACCACGCTCTTGACGACCTCGACCGCGCGACCGGCCTTGGTCGGCTCGAGCAGATGCCAGCCGATGATCTGCTCGGGTCGCTTCGCTGTCGCAGCCATCTCGGCGATACCGACACGCGGCGCGGCGACTGCGATCACAGCGTCATCGCTGAGGACACCTTCGAGCGCGGCAACCACCGCCCGTTTGGTGGCGAGGTCCGCTTCGCTTGCTTCAACGATGAACGAACAGCCCGACAGGCCTGCCACTTCGGCGGCGCTGCTCGCGGTCTGCACCTCGATGCCGCCCGCGCGCACCGCCTCCGCCACCAGTCCGCTGAGCACTCCTGCACCGACCACGCCAACGGATCCGCTGAATGGCTCGGCGTCGCCGGCCGTCTCGGAAACCGCATCGGGCACGACGGTCCCTGACCCGAGCTTGTCGTACGTGTAGAAGCCGCGGCCGGTCTTGCGCCCGAGGTGTCCCGCGGCCACAAGCCGCTTCAAGGACGGCGCGGGCGCGTGAATCGGATCACGCGTCTCGGCAAATAGCACCTCAACAACTTCAAGCGTGACATCCAGCCCGACCAGGTCGCATAGCGTGAACGGCCCCATCGGCAGACCCGCGCCCAGACGCATCGCCTCATCGATCGCGTCTCGGCTGGCCAGCCCCTGATCGAGCAGCGCGATCGCATCGTTGAGATAGCCGATGAGCAACGTGTTCGCGATGAAGCCAGCCCGGTCGGTGATCGTGACGGGCGCCTTGCCGACAGCGGCCGCGAGATCATGCGCTGTCGCTAATACCGCTGGATCGGTCGACACAGTGCCGATCACTTCAACGAGCTTCATCACCGAAGCCGGATTGAAGAAGTGCATGCCGACAACGTCCTGCGGACGCTTGGTCGTCGCGGCGATCGCCGTCACCGAAAGGCTCGACGTGTTGGTGGCGAGGATCGTTCCCGGTGCGCACACATCATCGAGAGCCGTGAAGACCCGTCGCTTGAGATCCATGATCTCCGGCACCGCCTCGACGACGAGGCCGACACTGCCCAAATCGTTGTAGGACGTCGTCCATGCGACGTGCCCGAGCAAGGCCGCACGCTCCTCGGCCGAGAGCTTGCCGCGCGACTCGGCACGCGCAGTCGAGGACTCCAGATGGCCGCGGCCCCGATCCAGTGCCGCATCGTCGATCTCGAGCGCAACAACGTCATAGCCGCTTCGGGCAAAGACCTCGACGATCCCGGCACCCATGGTGCCGAGGCCGACGACACCTACCCGGGAGATCTTCGACGCCATTGCTCGACGGTTCCTTTCGCGGTCTGCTCACGTGAAGCGGTCGCGATCCGGCGACCGACTGGCACGGTAGCGTGCCACGAGTGCGCCTTGTCATTGCCACTTGCACGGTCGACTACGCCGGCAAGCTCGCCGCCCATCTGCCCTCGGCAAAGCGGCTGATCCTCGTCAAGGCGGACGGCTCGGTGTCGATCCATGCGGACGACCGCGCGTACAAACCGCTGAACTGGATGAGCCCGCCCTGCACCCTCGTGGAGGATGGGGCGACGTGGACCGTGACGAACAAGAGCGGCGAAGCCCTGGTCATCACGATCGAGGACGTCTTCCACGACTCGACGCACGAGTTGGGCATCGACCCCGGGCTCGTGAAGGACGGAGTCGAGGCGCACCTGCAGGCCCTGCTCGCCGAGCACCTTGGCGCCTTTGGCGAGGGTTGGTCGCTTGTGCGGCGCGAATATCCGACGGCGATCGGGCCTGTGGACATTGTTGCGAAGGACGCCGACGGGGTGACGGTCGCGGTTGAGATCAAACGGCGCGGCGAGATCGATGGCGTCGAGCAACTCACTCGTTACCTCGAATTGCTCAACCGCGATCCCCTGATCGCGCCGGTGCGAGGCGTCTTTGCGGCTCAGGAGATCAAGCCGCAGGCGCGAACACTGGCCGCGACGCGCGACATCACGTGCGTGACCATCGACTACAACGAACTGCGCGGGCTCGACGACCCGGATTCACGTCTGTTCTAGGTGCGTTCCGCAGCTCAGTACTCGTAGAAGCCCTGCCCGGACTTCCGTCCGATGGTGCCGGCGGCGACCATGCGAGCCATCAGCTCGGGCGGCAGGAATTTGGTATCACCGGTCTCGCGGTAGATCGTTTCGGCCGCATGCGCGATGACATCGATGCCGGTCAGATCCAACGTGCGCAGCGGTCCCATCGCATGCCCAAAGCCGAGTTGGCAGGCCACGTCAACGTCCTCCGCGGATGCAACTCCGGATTCAACGAGGCGCGCGGCCTCCACCATCAACGCAACGATCAAGCGCGTGGTCACAAACCCCGCGACATCGCGCTGCACGACGACGCACGTCTTGCCGACGCTCTCCGCGAACTGGCGCGCCGTCGCGAGCGTTGCGTCCGATGTCTTCAGGCCGCGCACCAGCTCGCACAGTGCCATCATCGGCACGGGCGAGAAGAAGTGCGTGCCGACTACCCGTGACGGATCGGCCACCGCAGTCGCGACCGACGTGATCGGAATGGCCGAGGTGTTGGTCGCGAGGACGACATCGGGACGGCAGATCCCATCGAGTGCGGCGAAGACGGCCTTCTTGGTGTCGAGATCCTCAAAGACAGCTTCCACGACGAGGTCGCAGACGGCGAGCGACTCAAGATCGGTAGTCACCGAGATCCGGGCGAGAGCCGCGGCACTATCCGTTTGCGTTAGGCGATCCTTGGCGACGAAGCGACCCAACGAGTCGTTGATGGCCGCCATCCCGCGCGCAGTCTCCTCATCTGAGACATCGCGCATGACCACGTCGTGCCCACCGACTGCCGACACCTGCGCGATGCCCGAGCCCATCAGGCCCGCCCCGACCACACCAACCTTCATCGTGTACCTCCGTTGGCGACCCTACTGAGCGCTGCAGGTGCAACCGCGCGGCCAAAGGCGGAGACTAGGTGCCATGGCCCCAGGAGGCGGGTTCTCGTACCTGGTTGGGCCGACCGCTGCCTTCGTGGTGGTCGGACTCCTGGCACTTCTGCTGCGATGGTCGTTCGCGCGCGGCAGTTCGCTCGTGGCCCCTCCGGCCCAGCCCAGCACGCCGGACGACTACGGGCTTCTCGTGAGCGTTGCCACCGTCGATGACCCCGCGATCGCCGAGTCACTGGCCACTCAACTCGAAAGACTTGGTATTCGTTCGACCGTCGTCGAAACGAGCAACGGGCTTCGCGTGATGGTCTTTCGGGTGGATCAGCAAGCAGCCACCGCCGCTGTGCGCCGCACTAATCCTGATCGAAGTAATCCGGGTCAGGCTCGCGAGTGACGTCAGCGCCAAGGCCCTGCATCGCCTCAACGATGTCTGGATAGCCACGATCCACGTGCCGGGCATCACTCACCGTGGTTACCCCATCCGCAAGCAGGCCGGCGATTACGAGCCCAGCACCTGCACGAATGTCAGTGGCACGCACCGGCGCACCCGACAGACGCTCACGGCCACGAACGACCGCGTGATGCCCGTCGGTCTTGATGTCGGCGCCCAGGCGAGTCATTTCATTGACGAACATGAAGCGTGACTCGAACACGTTCTCGGTCACCATCGCAGTGCCATCACTGATGGACGCGAGCGCAATCATCATCGGCTGCAGGTCCGTCGGAAAGCCCGGATACGGCAATGTCACGACGTCGATCGACGTCGGCCTGCGCTCCATCGTGACCGTGAATCCGTTGGAATCACTGTCGATTCGTGCTCCCGTGGATTCCAACGTGTCGAGCACCAGTGTGAGGTTCTCTGTCTTCGCTCCATCGATGCGAACGCAGCCCCCCGTACCGACCGCTGCGATCGCGTAGGTACCGGCGACAATGCGGTCAGGGACGACGGAGTAGTCGACAGGCTTAAGCGAATCGACTCCTTCGATCGTCAGGGTCGAAGACCCGATGCCGTCGATCTGCGCGCCCATTGCGACCAGTAGGTTGCACACATCGGAGAGCTCGGGCTCGCGCGCCGCGTTATCGATAACCGTTGTGCCCCTCGCAAGCACTGCCGCCATCATTATGTTCTCGGTGGCTCCGTTGCTCGGGAAGTCCAAATGGATTTCTGCGCCCCTGAGACCGTCGGGCGCGCGCCCGATCAAGAAGCCGTGCTCGCTCTCGAAAGTGACGCCGAGTTGCTCCAGCCCCGCCACATGCATGTCGAGGCCGCGAGACCCGATCGCATCGCCGCCAGGCAGCGCGACCTCAGCCTCTCCGCAACGCGCGAGCAACGGACCAAGGACATTGATAGAGGCGCGCATCCGACGCACCAGGTCGTAGTCAGCCTGGTGCCCGATCTCACCCGCCACCTCGACGGCGACCTCGCCTGCTTCGCCGTCATGCTCAACCGCACAACCGAGGCGACGCAGCAGGTCGCTCATGATGTCGACGTCCAGGACATTGGGTACCGAGCGCAACGTCGTGCGTCCCTCGGCGAGCAACGTCGCGGTCATCAACTTCAGTGCGCTGTTCTTCGCCCCGGTGATGGTGACGGTCCCGTCGAGGCGGGCACCACCGACGACTCTGAAGCGCTCCACGTCCGAGATCGTAAGCCCCGGTGCCGCGATCGCGGCGGCACGACTTGAGCCCACGAGGCGATAGAGAGCCGCCCCTTACAGTGAGGGAATGGTCAATCTCACCCGCATCTACACCCGCACCGGCGACGACGGCACGACTGCGCTTGGCGACTTTTCGCGCGTGCCAAAGGACGACGCTCGGCTGGTCGCGTACGCGGATGTCGATGAAGCAAACAGCGCCATAGGCGTGGCTATCGCGCTCGGGTCGTTGACCGAGCCGTTGCAGACCCTGCTGGTTCGGATTCAAAACGACCTGTTCGACGTGGGCGCGGACCTCTGCACACCCGTGGTCGAGAACCCGCCGCACGAGCCGCTGCGAGTCGCTCAGACCTACATCGACCACCTTGAGGCGCAATGCGACGAATGGAACGAACGGCTCGAACCGCTGCGGTCATTCGTGCTGCCCGGCGGTACGGCTGGTGCCTCGCTACTGCACGTCGCCCGCACGATCGTCCGCCGAGCCGAGCGCTCGACTTGGACTGCGCTGCGTGGGCACGAGGACATGAACCCGCTGACCGCGACCTACCTGAACCGGTTGTCGGACTTACTGTTCATCCTCGCGCGGTACGCCAACACCACAGAGGCCGGCGGGGCAGGCGATGTCCTCTGGGTACCCGGCGCCAACCGCTAGGAGATTCGCCGACTACGAAGTTGCGTCCAGCGCGGCCGCAACTCGGCGGCCGGTTTCTTCCCACTCCGCCAGCGGTCGAGGCGGCAAGGTGTCCGCCCACAGGTCGATGGTCGAGCCTCGCAACTGCAACAGTCCCTCGGGGCGCGCCATGAACCACCAGTGCAAGTGCCGTGCACCGTCTCCGACGCGATCAACATGCACGCGCGCGATCCCGCCCAGCGACATGACTGCAGACGCGACTCGTTGCAGCAGCGGGCCCATCTCAATCAAGAGCTCAGACGGCAGATCCTCAAGGTCGTAGTGCCCGCGCGGCTCCAACAGCAGCACGGCCGGCAAGCCCCACGGCTTCGCCGGCAGCAGCAGCCGCCAGTTCTCGTTGGTCCATACAAAGGCGCTATCCGGCTTCGGGCACGTATCGCACGGCTCACCTCCCGGGTCTCCGTTGCGTGGCGGCTCGGGGATGACGGCGCCTTCAAGCGGCTTGACGCGAAACTCGCCTTCGAACGGGAAGATGTCCCACTCGGCCATGTCCGGGAGCGGAAGCCGCCCATCGGCACCAGCCGCCGCAGCCACATCGGCAGCAATGCGCTCTGTGTATGACCCCCCGTCAGCCACCCTCAAATCCCCTCACGGCGACGATCTTCACGCATCTGCTCGATAACTACTCGGCGCTTGATGCGCGCCCGTCCGTTCCACGCGACCAGCAACGCGGCTGCCGCAGCCAACAGGAGGATCACCACGACGTTGAAGCGCAGCAGAAACCCGACCAGGATCCACACGATCGCGACCGCGATCCAGCCCCACCGATCAATAAAGTCGGCGCGTCGGGCTCGATCTCGGCGCGCCAAGATCAGCCTGGCAGGTTGATCTGCATCGTGGACGCCTTGATCCGCGACTCGGCACGCAACCGGGCTGCGATCAAGTCCTCGCCCTCACCCTCGCCGATCTCGGACAATGCCCGCTCGGCGCGCGGCACGTCGATCTCAAAGGACAGCTCGGCCGACTCAGCCAGGATCGACACCCGGTTGTTGGCCACCGAAAGAAAGCCGCCATGTACGGCGGCAATCATGTCGCCTTCGTCGCGTCGCAGCGACACGACGCCATCAACGAGTACTGCCAGCACCGGCTCATGGTCATACAAGACGCCGACATCGCCATCGGTCGTCCGCGCCAGCACGAACTTCGCCGTGCCCGACCAGACGCGACGATCCGCTGCGACCAGCTCGACGTCGAGCAGTCGGTCACCCTCAGCCATTGAGCTTCTTTGCGTTCTCTTCGACGTCCTCGATACCACCGCACATGAAGAACGCCTGCTCGGGAATGTCGTCGTAGTCGCCGTCACATAGCGCGCGGAAGGACGTAGATCGTCTCGGTCAGCGGCACGAACGAACCCTTCTGGCCAGTGAACGCCTCGGCAACGAACAGGTTCTGCGACAGGAAGCGCTGGATGCGTCGTGCGCGCTGCACGATGATCCGGTCCTCCTCGGAAAGGTCGCCGATGCCGAGGATCGCGATGATGTCCTGCAGGTCCTTGAACCGCTGCAGGATCTCCTTTACGCGCGCAGCCACTGCGTAGTGCTCGTCGCCGATGTAGCGCGGGTCGAGAATGCGCGAGGTCGAGTCGAGCGGGTCCACAGCCGGGTAGATACCCAGCTCGGAGATCGGCCGCGACAGCACTGTGGTCGCGTCGAGGTGCGCGAACGTCGTGTGCGGCGCGGGGTCGGTGATGTCGTCAGCAGGAACGTAGATCGCCTGCATCGACGTGATGGAGTGACCTCGCGTCGAGGTGATGCGCTCCTGCAACTCACCCATCTCGTCAGCCAACGTCGGCTGGTAGCCCACGGCTGATGGCATGCGGCCGAGCAGCGTCGACACCTCGGAGCCGGCCTGGGTGAACCGGAAGATGTTGTCGATGAACAGCAGCACGTCCTGGTTCTGCACGTCGCGGAAGTACTCCGCCATCGTCAGCGCCGACAGCGCGACCCGAAGACGGGTGCCCGGCGGCTCGTCCATCTGACCGAAGACCAGTGCGGTCTTCTCGATGACGCCCGACTCGGTCATCTCGAGGAAGAGGTCGTTGCCCTCACGGGTGCGCTCGCCGACACCGGCGAACACCGACACACCACCGAACTCCTCGGCGACGCGGAAGATCATCTCCTGGATGAGCACCGTCTTGCCCACGCCGGCGCCGCCGAACAGGCCGATCTTGCCGCCCTTGACGTAGGGGGTGAGCAGGTCGATGACCTTGATGCCCGTTTCGAACGTCTCGGTCTTCGACTCGAGCTGGTCGAACGGCGGGGCCTCACGGTGAATCGACCAACGCTCCTTGATGTCCAACGAGGAGGCCGGCACGTCCAGCGGAACACCGAGGGTGTTGAAGACGTGGCCCTTGGTCACGTCACCAACTGGCACCGAGATCGGCCCGCCGGTGTCGCGCACCTCGGCCCCGCGAACGAGGCCGTCCGTCGGCTGCATGGAGATCGCGCGCACCATGTTGTCGCCGATGTGCAGCGCGACCTCGAGGGTCAGCGTGCGCACGCCCTCACCGAAGTCGACGTCCACCTCAAGGGCGTTGAAGATCTCGGGGATCGCGCCGTCCGGGAACTCGGCGTCGACGACAGGTCCGGTCACCCGGGCCACCCGACCCGGCGCAGTGCTTTCCTGCTCGGTGGTGGTCTGGTCAGCTGTGACAGTCACTTCTCACTCACTCCCCGCGGTGGCCGACGCAAGTGCGTCCGCGCCACCGACGATCTCACTGATTTCCTGGGTGATCTCGGCCTGCCGGGCGGCGTTGGCGAGACGGGTGTAGCTCTTGATCAGTTCTTCTGCGTTGTCGGTCGCCGACTTCATAGCGCGACGACGAGCAGCAAGTTCGGAGGCGGATGCCTCAACCAAGCAGGTGTAGATCAGGTGCGCCACGTACTGACGCAGCAGGGCGTCGAGCACGCCTTCGGCGGACGGCTCGAAGTTGTAGAGCGCGACGGCCTGACCCTCAGGAGCCAGGGTTTCGTTCTGCTCTTCCTCGACAACCTCGATCGGCAGCACGCGCAGCACGGCGACGTCCTGGACCGCCATGTTGCGGAAGTGGGTGTACACGATGTGAATCTCGTCGACGCCGCCCTCTTCGTAGGGCTTGTCGAATTCCGCCACAAGCACTTCGGCGATCGCCACTGCGTCGGAGTACTGCGGCGCCTCGGTGAAGCCGGTCCACTCACCACCGACAGGACGGTTCCGGAAGCGGTAGAACGCCGACGCCTTGCGCCCGACGAGGTAGGGCACGACCTCAAGACCGTCGGCGGTCAGCAACCCGGCCAACGCGTCGGCTTCGCGGATCGCGTTGGAGGAGTAGGCGCCGGCAAGACCACGGTCAGAAGACAGAACGAGAACGGCAGCGCGACGGCGCGGGCCACCTTCACGAAGCAAGGGGTGATCGACCCGAGTGCCTGATGCGGCGGCGCTGAGTGCGCGGCGCATCTCCTGCGCGTAGGGGCGCGCGGCCTCGACTCGTTGCTGTGCCTTGACGATGCGAGACGCCGCGATGAGTTCCATCGCGCGCGTGATCTTCTTCGTCGCCTGCACCGAACGAATACGGCGCCGGTAGACCCGGAGCTGGGCACCCATGGCCTGTGCTGTCCCCCTCGTTCGTCTTCTAGTCGGTCTGCGTGATCAGCGAGATTAGGAAGCGGCCGGACGCGAGGCGCGCGAGATCTGCGCGTGCTCGACGTCCTCGTCCTCGAGGTTGGCGACCGGCACGTCCTTGACCAGCAGTTCGCCGTCGCTCGTCTGGAACTGACGCTTGAAGGACTCGACCGCCTGCTCCAGCAGCAAGACGGTGTCGTCACTCAACGTGTTGGTGGATGTGATGGCGTCAAAGATCGCCTGGTGCTCGATGTGGATGTACTCGAGCAACTCCTTCTCGAACTTACCGATGTCCTCGCGCGGCACATCGTCGAGTCGACCGGTGGTGCCCGCCCAGATCGACACGACCTGCTCCTCGACCGGGAACGGCGCGTACTGCGGCTGCTTGAGCAGCTCCACCAGACGCGCGCCTCGCTCGAGTTGTGCCTTCGATGCCTTGTCCAGGTCCGAGCCGAAGGCTGCGAACGCCTCAAGGTCGCGGTACTGCGCCAGGTCCAGACGTAGACGACCGGCAACGGACTTCATCGCCTTTACCTGCGCGGAACCACCGACTCGGGAGACCGAGATGCCGACGTTGATGGCCGGACGGACACCGGAGTTGAACAGGTCCGTCTCAAGGAAGATCTGGCCGTCGGTGATGGAGATGACGTTGGTCGGGATGTACGCCGAGATGTCGTTGCCCTTGGTCTCGATGATCGGCAGTCCGGTCATCGACCCAGCACCGAGCTCGTCGGAGAGCTTCGCGCAACGCTCGAGCAGACGCGAGTGCAAGTAGAAGACGTCGCCGGGGTAGGCCTCGCGGCCCGGCGGGCGACGCAGCAGGAGCGACACCGCGCGGTAGGCCTCGGCCTGCTTGCTCAGGTCGTCGAACACGATCAGCACGTGCTGGCCCTGGTACATCCAGTGCTGGCCGATGGCCGAGCCGGTGTAAGGCGCGAGGTACTTGAAACCTGCGGGGTCTGAAGCCGGCGCCGCGACGATGGTCGTGTACTCCATCGCGCCTGCGTCCTCGAGCGCGCCGCGGACGGCCGCGATCGTTGAGCCCTTCTGACCGATCGCCACGTACATACACTTGACCTGGCGCTTCGGGTCGCCGGACTTCCAGTTGTCACGCTGGTTGATGATCGTGTCGATCGCCACCGCCGTCTTGCCGGTCTGGCGGTCGCCGATGATCAGCTGACGCTGACCACGACCGATCGCCGTCATTGCGTCGACGGCCTTGATGCCGGTCTGCATCGGCTCCTTCACCGGCTGGCGCTGCACGACAGTCGGTGCCTGCAACTCAAGCGCACGGCGAGCCTCCGGCACGATCGGTCCGAGGCCATCGATCGGGTTCGCCAACGGGTCGACGACACGACCGAGCATTCCGTCACCGACGGGCACGGCAAGGATCTCGCCGGTGCGACGCACGGTCTGACCCTCTTCGATCCGCGTGGGACTCGCCGAGCAGCACGACACCGATCTCGCGGACATCGAGGTTCAGCGCCAGGCCGACCAAGCCGCCCTCGAACTGGAGCAGCTCGTTGGTCATGCACGAGTGCAGGCCTTCGACGCGAGCGATGCCGTCACCGGTCTCGACCACACGGCCGACTTCCTCGCGGCTGGTCTCCGGCGAGTACTCCTGGACGTTTCGCTCGATCGCCGCCCGGATGTCCTCGGGGCGGATCGTCAGCTCCGTCATGGTCCCTGCTCTCTCGTCGTGTGCGGTGTTCGGGTCGTGCAACGAATCGGATCAGTGCGTCGGACTAGTCAGCCGACCAGTCGTCGTTGTGCTTCTTCCAAGCGGCGCGCAACCGTGCCGTCGATGACTTCGTCGTCGATGCGAACCTCGACCCCGCCGAGGACTTCTGGATCAACGATGCTCTGCAGCTCCACGGTACGTCCGTAGATCCGACCCAGCACCGCGGCCAGACGCTCCTCCTGCTCATCAGACAGCGAGATCGCGGCTGTTACCTCGGCGAAGAGGTGGTGGCGACGGACTGCAGCCTCGCCGAGCAGTTCCTCGATCTGCGAGTCGAGTCGCCGCCCGCTAACCGCCGAAACAGCGTGCTCGATCAGCGCGCGAGTCTCGGGCTGGGAGTCACTGAGCAGTTGGCCAACGATCGCTAGCTTGACCTCGTCAGTCGAAGCAGGGTCGGACAACGCCATCTGCAGTTGGGGGCTGGCTGCGAGCGCCCGCCCGAATACGAAGAGCTCGTCCTCGACTGCGTCGATCCGCCCTGCGTTCTCCGCCTCGATGAACGCGGCATCGGCGCCGAGGATCCCGACTGCGTCGGCCAGATCGCGTGGTGAGGCCCAACGGCGGCCGACCACATCGCCGATGACGTCCAGCGTCGCGTCGGACACCTGACCCGTCAGCGATGCAGTGATCGCCGCGCGACGTGCCTGCTCAGGAGTGCCACTGTCGGCGAGCTGCGCGCGCAGCGACGCCTCCTCATCGAGCAGGCTCGCGATCGCGAGCAACTCGTTGGACAGCCGAACGAGATCGGCGTCCGAGCGGTTGGCGAGATCCTCGCGAACTGCTGCGAGGGACTCCCTGCTAACTCCCAACATCAGTGCGCGCCTGCCGCTGGAGCACTGGCCTCAAGGTCGGCGATGAAGCGATCGACCGTCGCACGCGCACGCGCGTCATCAGACAGCGATTCGCCCACGATCTTGCTGGCGAGGTCCATCGCGATCCGACCAACCTCGCGCGAGAGCTCGGACTGAGCAGCCGTGCGGTCGGCCTCGATCGACGCCTGCGCACGAGTGGTTACGCCATCTGCGGTCGTCTGCGCGTCGGCGCGGGCGTCCTCGATGATGCGCTGCCGTTCGCTATGCGCCTCTGCGCGGATCGCGGCTGCCTCACCGCGTGCATCGGCAAGAGCCGCCTGGTACTGCTCCAACGCAACGGCAGCCTCGGCCTGCGCTCGCTCAGCCCGTTGAATACCGCCCTCGATCGCCTCGGTGCGCTCGGCGAAGGTCTTCTCGAACATCGGGAAGGCGAACTTCCACAGGATGAACAGCAAAACCAGGAAGCCGAGGCCACCAATGATGAGCTCAGGAACCTTGGGCAGGATCTGCTCGGTCGACTGACTCGAGTCGTCTGCGGCCAGGGCCGAGACGAGACCTGCTGCGAGATGCATTCGACTCTCTTTTCGCTGACGGTGACTCGATGGGACGAGGGGTGCTCTGCTACTTGATGCGGTGCTACTTAATGAAGGCGAAAACCAGACCGATGAGGGCCAGTACCTCGGTGAGGGCGAAGCCGAGGAATGCGATCGGACGGAGGATGCTGTTGGCCTCAGGCTGGCGTGCAACCCCGCTGACGTACGCGGCGAACACGAGACCGATGCCGATACCGGGGCCGATGGCCGCGAGACCGTAGACGATCGGGCCTGCAAGCGTGAACGTTGAGTTCATGACTGTGTTTCTTCCTTCTTCCGACGGTGACGCGAGTGCCGACGCACCCGCCTAGGTCCACTCAGTGGTCTGGGTGGAGTGCTTCTTGGATGTAGAGCGCGGCCAACAAAACGAAGATGTACGCCTGTAGGACCTCGATAAGTGCCTCGAACGGGGTCAGAGCGATCGCGGCAAGAAATGAGACCGGGCTGAGGACCTTCAACACGAGGCTGTCGTTGGTCAGCATGTAAGCGCCACCCAACGTGAACAGAAGCAGGAGCAGGTGGCCAGCGAACATGTTCGCCGCGAGCCGCACCGCCAGCGTGAATGGGCGGATGAAGAGCACCTGGGCGAGCTCGACCGGCGCCAAAATGAAGTAGATGGGCCACGGGATTCCGGCCGGGAACATCACGCCCTTGAAGTAGCCGAAGAATCCAGCGCGACGGATGCCGATCGACAAAAACAACAACCAGGTGAAGACCGCGAGCACGATTGGGAAGCCCACCCTCGCCAGGGGCGCGAACTGCAGCAGCGGGACGATGCCAAAGATGTTGTTGACCAGGATGAACGAGAACAACGTCACCAAATACGGCACGTACTTGATGAAGTCGGCACCGATGATGTCGCGGGCGATGCCGTCGCGCACGAACGAGTAGAGGCTCTCCGCCGCAAACTGGAACTTCGCCGGCACCAACGCGCGCTTGCGGGCCCCGAAATAGAAGAAACAGAAGATCAGAACGATGCTCAAGATCAGAAGTAGGGCCGGCTTGTTCAGCCAGTGCAGCCAGGGCACACCCGGAAAGATCGGCGGGTAAATGAACGACTGCGTACCTGGGGCATCGAAGCCACTGTTGTCCGCATGCACCGAAGCGGCGTATACCGCGGCGATGACAGTGCTACTCACCGGCTCTCCTTCGTCGGGCACGCAGCACTGCGCGGCACGAACGTGTCGCTTCTGTCGTCATTGGTGGAATCAGGTCCTACCGTACCGGATGTAGACGAGGTAGACGCCCGCGACCGCCCCGACCAATACCCCGATCGGCAGGCAGAAACTGGTGCCAAGGAAGTGGTCGAGCAGCCATCCGACGCCACCCCAGACGATGAGTGCGGACAACAAATAGCCAACGATGTTCCAGGCGGCCGCTTGATCGTCCCCCGTCGGCCGCTCGGGGTCATCCCCGCCCTGGCTCATCGCGGAGGCACCCTAGCAGCCCGAATCATGCGTAATTGCAACGGGATCAGGCCTCAACGAGCGCCAGCCGGAGTTTCATCGACGCGATGATTCCGGTCACCACCAGGGCCGCGATCGCTGCGAGTGCGGCCAACGCAAAACTCGGGTGGTCGAAGGTGACGACTCTCACAAGAAGGACAACCAACAACCCAAATACGACGATCTTGCCGATGTAGACACCCACGACCGTCGCCATTATCGCGGTGGGCGAGGAGTTACGCGTGAGGCGATAGGCGAGCAGATCAACGCCAAAGAAGGCGAGCACGACCACTGACCCAAGGGCCGCACCGAAGAGACCGTTCCATCCCCTGACAACGGCTGCCACCGTGCACGAGATGACCACGATCACAGCGATGCTCACGAGGCAGCGACGAACGACCGCGCGGTTGTGGGCGGCCATGCTTGAGGCGACGGAATCCGTCGCCGACACACCAGTCACTTCTGCGCCCCCAACTGCTTAAGACTCTGCCGGTGTTCGCACGCGATCCCAGGTCTCCCGCAGGCGCGGCAGGCTCACGGTGAAGCCGAGCACCACCACCAGCAGGACACCGATCAGCGCCGCCGACCACTGCCATGGCAATACCGCGATCGCGACTGCGCCAAACGCCACGAGCGCCGTCCAGGCGTACATCAGCACGACGGCCGCGCGCTGAGAGTGACCGAGTGTAAGCAGCCGGTGATGTAAGTGCTGTTTGTCCGGTGAGAACGGTGAACGGCCGGCTCGGGTGCGTCGCACAACGGCGAGCAGAACGTCCACGAGTGGCACTGCCATGACGGCGAAGGGTAGGAGCAGCGGCAGCAATGCGGGCACGAGGTGCTCGCCGTCGATCGCAGTGGGGTCGACCTGCCCCGTGAGCGTGATCGCCGACGTGGCGAGCAGCAGCCCGATGAGCATCGAGCCGGTGTCGCCCATGAAGATTCGGGCCGGGAAGAAGTTGTGCGGCAGGAAACCGATGCACATCCCCGCGAGCAGTGCAGAGATCAGGGTCGCAAGGGTCGCCCGATCAAATCCGTTCTGCACCGAAAGCACATAGGAGTAGCCGAAGAACGCAACGGCACCGATGCCCACAATGCCCGCGGCCAGCCCGTCCAGACCGTCAACGAAATTGACCGCGTTGATCGTGAGGACGATGACGAAGACCGTGAGAACGATCGACGTGGTGTTGTCGAGGGCGAGCACCCCGCCGATGGGCAGCCAGACGAGCTGCACGCCGAGGACCGCCATCACTCCGGCCGCGAGCACCTGACCGGCAAACTTCGTCGGGGCGTCGAGCCCATAACGGTCATCGACCACGCCGAGCGCGCAGATGAGCAAGCAGCCGGCCGCGAGTGCGAAGACGGTCGAGTGGTCGTCGAACACCGAGGACAGCAATGGAAGCTGACTCGCGAGCAGCATGCTCGCCCCGAATCCCAGCAGCATCGCCAGTCCGCCAAGGCGCGGAGTCGCCGTGTCGTGAACATCGCGGTCACGAACTTCGGCCAGAGCACCGATCCGCAGGGCGACAAGACGGGCAACGGGCGTGAAGAGGAACGTCACTGCCGCAGCAGTAACCATGCAGAGCAGGTACTCGCGCATCCTCCGACGATGTCGAGACGATCAGCCGCGGGGGTACGCGGGATGCGCAGTGACCAGAGCAGTCACAGCTTGGGCAACCTCAGCGCTCGCGTCAGGTTCACGAACCGCTCGCGAGATGAGCGCTGCCACTTCCTTCATGTCGCCCTCAGTCATCCCCTGGGTGGTGACCGCCGGACTGCCGACGCGGATACCCGAGGACACCATTGGCGGCTGTGGGTCGTACGGAATGGCGTTCTTGTTCAGCGTGATGCGCGCAGCGTCACATCGCGTCTCCGCATCGGCACCGGTGACTCCGGTCTCCCGCAGGTCGATCAGCGCCAGGTGGGTATCGGTCCCACCCGATACCGGTCGCATTCCCTCTGCCGCGAGGCCCTCGGCGAGCGCCTGCGCATTCACGACGACCTGGCGCGCGTACTGCTGATACTGGGGAGTTGATGCCTCCTTCAGCGCAACGGCCTTGGCAGCCACCGAGTGCATCAACGGGCCACCCTGGGTGAACGGGAAGACTGCCTTGTCGATTCGTTGGGCGAACTCTTCCTTGCAGACGATCATGCCGCCGCGGGGACCACGCAGCACCTTGTGCGTCGTGAAGCAGACGACGTCCGCGTACGGGACCGGCGACGGAATCGCCTTGCCAGCAACGAGACCGATGAAGTGAGCCGCGTCGACCATGAGGTACGCGCCAACCTCGTCAGCGATCTCGCGAAAGGCGGCGAAGTCGATGAGTCGCGGGTAGGCCGTGGCGCCGCAGATGATCATCTTCGGCTTGTGCTCACGGGCGAGCGCGCGCACTTCATCGAAGTCGATCAGTTCGGTCTGTTCGTTGACGCCGTACGAGACGGTGTTGAACCACTTGCCGGAGAAGTTCACCTTCGAGCCGTGCGTGAGGTGTCCGCCGTGCTTCAACGACATCGCAAGGACCGTGTCGCCGGGTGTCAGCAATGCGGCGTAGGCGGCGAGGTTGGCGCTCGCCCCTGAGTGGGGCTGCAGATTCGCGTGCTCGGCGCCAAAGAGCGCCTTCGCTCGCGCGATGCCGAGCTCCTCGGCCTTGTCGACCTCGACGCAGCCGCCGTAGTAGCGCCGACCCGGATATCCCTCGGCGTACTTGTTGCTCAGCGTCGAGCCCAGGGCGGCAAGGACAGCTGGCGAGGTGAAGTTCTCGCTCGCGATGAGCTGCAAGCCCCCGCGCAGCCGCTCCAGCTCCGCCAGGACGATCTCGGCAATCTCGGGGTCTTCGGCCTGCAACGAGCCGAAGTCAGGACCCCAGAAGGGCGTCTCGGAAGTACTCATCGCGGCTCTCCCCTTGTGCGCGGCTGCAGCACTCAATGCGGTAGGCGCTCACTCTACTGAGGCAACGACCTCCCGCAGCGCCTCGATGGTCACCGCGCCGAAACGCAGCACCCGTACGACATCACCAGTCGCGTCGACGATCGTGGATGGCACCGCGGCCGGGCTCGGGCCGTCGTCGAGGTAGACCGCGACCGCAGCGCCGAGGTAGCCGATCGCGTCGTCGCACGTGGTCGCCGACGGCTGTCCACTGCGATTCGCGCTGCTCACACCCAACGGTCCGCTCTGCGTGAGCAGGTCGAGGGCCAGCGGGTGATCGGGCATCCGCACAGCCACGGTGCCGCGGGCGTCACCAAGATCCCACGCCAGCGACGGCTGCGCCCTGCAGACGATGGTTAACGCACCCGGCCAGAAGGCCTTCGTCAACTCTCGCACCTCGGTCGATACATCGATGGTGAGCGCGTCCAGCGTCTCGGGGGTGCCCACAAGTACAGGGACCGGCATGTCGCGGCCACGCCCCTTCGCGGCCAGCAGCGTGGTGATCCCACGTTGAGAGAACGCATCGACACCGACGCCATAGACCGTGTCGGTCGGTAGCACGACGAGGTCCTCACGCTTGATCGCAGCCAGCGCGAGCGACAGGCCGTCCGCACGCTGCTCCTCGTCGTCGCAGCGGAAGCGTCTGATCACCGACCCTCCCAACGAGATGAAGTGAAGCGATCGCGGCCCGACAGATCACGATGGTCGGCGACCTGCGTCCATCCTCCCGCAGCCGAAACGAGGCGCGGGACCGACTCACCCTGCTCGTCACCGTGCTCGACGACGAGGCAGCCACCAGTGCGAAGCAAGCGCTCGGCCGCCAATCGCACTGCGCGGATGACATCGAGCCCGTCCTCGCCGCCATAGAGCGCGATCGACGGGTCGTGGTCGCGCACCTCGGGATCCCGTGGGACTGCGGCACTCGGAATGTAAGGAGGGTTGGACACGACGATGTCGACTGTCCCGACCACATCGTGCAGAACCTGTGTCAGCGCATCGAGATCCGTCACGTCGGCCAGGTGCAGGGTTACACCCGTGCCGTCGAGGTTGCGTGCGGCCCACGCGTGCGCGTTCTCGTCGATCTCCACCGCGTGCAGGACAACATCGATGTCAGAGGTCTCATCCGCGACCGCGCGCGCGATGACACCCGTGCCCGTGCACAGATCCACGACGACGATCGGGCCGAGTCGGGTGCTGGCGATCTCACGGATTCGGTCGATAGCCCATCCCGCAACCATCTCGGTCTCTGGCCGCGGCACGAATCCACCGGGTCCGACCGCAAGTGTCGAATGGCGGAAGGTCGTCGTCCCAGTCAGGTGCTGCAGCGGCACTCGATCGGCTCGGGCGCCAATGAGCTGATCGATTCGCCCTCGTTGCTCACTCGTGGGGTCTTTCGCGATCACCAACTCGCTCAGACTTACACCGAGCACATGGGCAACGAGCAATCGCGCGTCGACGACCGGGCTCGGCACGCCTGCATCTTCGAGTCGCTGTCGCCGCCGCGCGCGCAACCTCGTCGGCCGAGGTCACCGGAATCACGTAGCCGCGAGTCGCGCCGCCGCATCGGCGTCAACGCAAGCCTGCACGACCGCATCCAGATCACCGTCGAGCACTTGGTCGAGGTTGTACGCCTTGAAGCCGACCCGGTGATCGGAGATGCGGTTCTCGGGGAAGTTGTACGTGCGAATGCGCTCGCTTCGGTCGACAGTGCGGACCTGGCTGCGACGATTCGCGCTCGCCTCGGCGTCCGCCGTCTCCTGTGCAGCGGCCAGCAGTCGTGCGCGCAAGATACGCATCGCCGACTCCTTGTTCTGCAACTGGCTCTTCTCGTTCTGACACGAGACAACGATTCCGGTCGGCACGTGCGTGATTCGCACGGCAGAGTCGGTGGTGTTCACGCTCTGCCCGCCGGGACCCGATGAGCGATAAACATCGATGCGCAAATCGTTGGGGTCGATGGTGACCTCGACCTCCTCGGCTTCTGGCAGCACGAGCACTCCGGCGGCCGACGTGTGGATGCGCCCCTGCGACTCGGTCGCGGGTACGCGCTGCACGCGGTGCACGCCACCTTCATACTTCAGGCGCGCCCAAGGGCCGTCGCCAGGCTGTGGGGTTCCGCGGGCCTTCATGGCCACCGACACGTCCTTGTAGCCACCGAGGTCGGACTCGGTGGCATCGATGACCTCGGCCTTCCAGCCTCGGCGTTCGGCGTAACGCAGGTACATGCGCAGCAGGTCGCCAGCGAAGAGCGCCGACTCGTCGCCGCCTTCACCAGCCTTGACTTCAAGGATCACGTCCCGGTCATCGTCAGGATCGCGCGGGAGCAGCAGCAACGTCAGCTTCTCTGCGAGCTCGTCGCGCTTCGCCTCGTTGGACTCGACCTCGGCGCGAAAGCTTGAGTCCTCCGCTGCCAGTTCACGTGCCGCTTCGGCGTCGTCGCCCGCCGCCTTCCAGTGCAAGTACGTCGACACGATCGGGGAAAGCTCGGCATAACGACGGTTCAACGTGCGCGCGGTCGTCGCGTCGGCATGAACCGCGGGGTCGGCGAGACGCAGTTCCAGCTCGGCATGCTCGGTCACCAGCGCTTCGGCTGCCTCGAACATCACGCCTCCCCTCCTCGTTGATCCTCTCGCGACACCGTCTGGGTCAATCCCCCATGCAGCACCGTCTGGCACTTATGGCGCCCTGCCGCGTCCAATGCCAGACGGGGCGCCCTGCCACTAGGCGCGACAAACGGCGCCGACCGGGAAGGATCCCGATCGACGCCGTCGTGACGCTACTTGGAGGCTTCAGCCTTGCCGAAGCGCTTCTCGAACTTCGCGACGCGACCGCCGGTGTCGAGGATCTTCTGCTTGCCCGTGTAGAACGGGTGGCACTGCGAGCAAACCTCGGCGTGCATCACGCCGTTCTTCGCGGTGCTGCGCGTGGTGAACGTGGAGCCACAGGTACAGGTGACCGTGGTCTCGACGTAGTCGGGGTGGATGCCGGCCTTCATGGTTGCTCCTTCAATGCCTCGTGGTCGCCGGGTCGCCTCGCTGTTCCGCTCAGATCGAGCCGAACGAGACGTGAACCGGAACCGGAACAGTGTGCCAGGTCCGAGCGGGTGCTCGCCCTAGCGCTGGTGCTCAGGCTCGATAACGCCTAGTCCTCGTCCAGGATTCCGCCGGACCCGCCGCCATTTCCGCCGGGCGTCGTCTTCTGGATCTGCATGAGGAACTCGTTGTTGCTCTTGGTCTCGCGCAGCTTGGACAGCAGCAACTCGATGGCCTGCTGGGAGTCCAGGGCGTGGAGCACCCGGCGGAGGTTCCAGACGACCTTGAGCTCGTCAGGAGCGAGCAGGATCTCTTCCTTACGGGTACCGGAGGCATCGACGTTGACTGCCGGGAAGATCCGCTTGTCGGCAAGCTTGCGGTCAAGCTGCAGCTCCATGTTTCCGGTGCCCTTGAACTCTTCGAAGATGACCTCGTCCATGCGGGAGCCGGTCTCGACGAGCGCCGTGGCGAGCACCGTGAGCGAGCCACCGTCCTCGATGTTGCGAGCGGCTCCGAAGAAGCGCTTCGGCGGGTAGAGCGCGGTCGAGTCGACACCACCGGACAGGATGCGCCCGCTGGCCGGGGCGGCCAGGTTGTATGCGCGACCGAGCCTGGTCATCGAGTCAAGCAGGACGACGACGTCCTGACCCAGCTCGACCAGTCGCTTGGCCCGCTCGATCGCGAGTTCAGCGACGATGGTGTGGTCCTCAGCGGGACGGTCGAACGTCGAGGCGATGACCTCGCCCTTCACCGAGCGCTGCATGTCGGTGACCTCTTCAGGGCGCTCGTCGACGAGCACGACCATGAGGTGCACTTCGGGGTTGTTGATCGTGATCGCGTTGGCGATCGACTGCAGGACCATCGTCTTGCCCGCCTTGGGCGGAGACACGATGAGCCCGCGCTGGCCCTTACCGATCGGGGCAACGAGGTCGATCACACGAGTCGTGAGGTTCGACGGCTCGCCCTCCAGACGCAGGCGGTCCTGCGGGTAAAGCGGGGTGAGCTTGCCGAACTCGATGCGCTGGCGCGCCTGCTCGGGCGTCTGACCGTTGACGGTGTCGAGGCGAACAAGTGCGTTGAACTTTTCGCGCCGCTCACCATCGCGGGGCTGCTTGACCGCACCTGTGACGGCATCGCCCTTACGCAGTCCGTTCTTGCGCACCTGCGCGAGTGACACGTACACGTCGTTGGGTCCGGGCAAGTAGCCGCTGGTGCGAACGAATGCGTAGGACTCCAGCACGTCAACGATGCCAGCGACCGGCACGAGGACGTCGTCCTCGTTGATCTCGGGCTCGCTCTCGTTGTAGCCGCTGCTGCTGCCGCCCTGACGTGGGCGACGATCGCGGTCGCGGTAGCGCCCACGGCGACGGCGGTTGCGACCATTGCCGGTGAAGTCGTCGTCACGGTCGCGCGACGCTGCGTTATTGCCGGTTTGGTTGTTGCCGCCTTGCTGTCCTTCGCGGTTCTGCGTGTCGCGGTTCTGGTTGTCACGATTGTTGTCGCGGTTCTGGCCGTTGCGTTGGCCTTCCTGGCGCGACTGGGTCCGCTGGCCGGATTGGGCGCTCTCGCCCTCGGTCGCGTTCTGCGACTGAGCCGCGGGGGCCTCGCCGGTCTCGGCGGAGCCGTTGCGCTCACGCGTGCGCGGCTTGCGCTCGGTTTCGACGGACTGGGCCTCGCCCGACTGGCTCGATCCGTTGGAGCCGCTGGAGGCCTGCTTTGCTGCGCCGGACGCGGCCCGGTTCTGACCCTGCCGGTCCTGAATGGCGGCGATCAGATCGCCCTTACGCATGCGCGCGGTGCCGGTGATCCCGAGCCCGGAGGCGACGCCCTGAAGCTCGGCGAGAACCATCCCCTGCAGCCCTTCGCCGGACTTGCGGCGCGGGCGGGACGTGCTCGAATCGGCAACTGTGGTGGTTTGGGACACTCAGGTTCCTTCCTGAGGAGAGGTCGGCGCCGCTATTGGCGCCGCTGACCCGATCCGCCTCGACTGGCTTCTTTGACCGGCCGAAATACGAACGAATCGGGGGAAAGGCACCCCGAGAACACGGGCGTCAAGACGCTCGGGTTAGTGGGGCGGGGGCACCGGCTTCGGGGCCGCTGGTCTACTCACGAAAGAGATCAGAGCGGGCCGCCGGATCGCGCGGTGCGATGTCACTGTAACACCGACAGCGTGGGAGTCCTTCCCACTCGCCCAGAATCCCCCGAATGGGACCGTTCGGCCGGTCCGACACGCCCAGGTGGCCACCAGCGTCAGGCGGCGCGTCGGCCAGATGTTTCAGCCGAGGGTCGCACCCGCGCGGTCCACTTCAAGGGCCAGCACCCGGAACGCGCTGCCAGCGATCGAGGCGATCGGCTCGATTTCATCGCCATCGGTCAGGACCAAGACTGTCGGGCCTGCGCCTGAGACCACGGCCGCGAAAGCCGCCTCACGCAGGCGCAGGATCAAGGCTGCTGCGTCGGGCATGGCAGAGGCTCTGGCGTCCTGGTGCAGAAAATCGGTGGTGCCCTGCACGAGCAGCGAAGGGTCAGCGCTGAGGGCACGTACCAATAGCGCCGCGCGAGCGGAATTTGCCGCCGCGACCGAGTGCGAGACCTCGGGGGGCAGAAGCCCGCGGGCGGTCTCTGTCGACAATGCTGTGGACGGGATGCACGCGACGGCACGGATACGGTCATCGACACCGACTCGCGCAACCCGGGTCGTCACCGAAGTCGTTCCATGCAATGCAGAAGCCGCCGTAGATGCAGGCAGCGACGTTGTCCGGGTGGCCCTCGATCTGCGTCGCCGTCGCTAGCACTGAGTCGCGCAGGTCGTCATCGAGTTCGTGGCCCGCCAGACCGTGCGCGAGCAGCAGTCCCCCGACGATTGCTGCGGCAGATGAGCCAAGTCCGCGAGCATGCGGAATCTCGTTGCGGCATCGAACAGTGAGTCCGCTTGCCTCGACACCTAGTCGACGTAATCCATCGCGTAGACAGCGCACGACGAGGTGTGACTCGTCCCGCGGAACCGATTCAGCGCCTTCGCCAACAACTTCGATGACGAGCCCGCCGCTGGTGACCTCGGCCTCGTAATGGTCATGCAACGACCAGGCGAGTCCGAATGAGTCGAAGCCGGGTCCGAGATTGGCGCTGGTCGCAGGCACGGACACGGATGCACGCGTGCCAACGGCAAGCGGACCAGACGGGACCGCGTGACTCATGGGCGCGCTACTGATCCAGGCCGAGTTCGCGGGCCGCCGCCGCAGCCTCCACCGGCACGGACACCGGCTTGGGTGCACCAGAGATCGCCCACTCAGGGTCCTTCAGGCCGTTGCCCGTCACCGTGCAGACGACCCGTTGACCGGCGTCGAGCAAGCCGGCTTCATGCGACTGCAATAAGCCGGCAATGCTCGCGGCCGACGCCGGCTCGACGAAGACGCCTTCTTGCGCGGCAAGCATTCGGTAGGCGCGCAGGATCGACCGGTCGGTGACCGAGTGGATGAGGCCGCCTGACTCGTCACGTGCGGCGACCGCAAAGTCCCACGACGCTGGATTTCCGATGCGAATGGCGGTGGCGATCGTCTGGGGGTTGCTGACAGGTGCACCGTTGACGATGGGCGCGGCGCCCGCGGCCTGGAAGCCCCACATCCGCGGCGCCCGCGTCGTGATTCCGTCCGCTTGGTACTCGCGATAGCCCTTCCAGTAGGCCGTGATGTTGCCTGCGTTGCCGACCGGAAGAACGTGGATGTCCGGAGCGTCGCCGAGCCGATCAACGATCTCGAAGCTCGCGGTCTTCTGTCCCTCGATGCGCGAGGGGTTGACGCTGTTGACCAGCGCCACCGGGTAGTGCTCCGAAAGGTCACGCGCCAGGGTTAGGCAGTCGTCGAAGTTTCCGTCGACCTGCAGCAACCGCGCGCCGTGGGCGAGTGCCTGCGACATCTTGCCCATCGCGATCTTTCCGCTCGGCACCAGCACCGCGCAAAGCATCCCGGCGCGGACCGCATAGGCCGCAGCACTTGCCGACGTGTTTCCGGTAGAGGCGCAGATGACCGCTTTGGCGCCCTGTTCGGCGGCATGCGAGATGGCGACCGTCATGCCACGGTCCTTGAACGAGCCAGTCGGGTTCGCGCCCTCGACCTTGAGGTACACGTCGCAGCCGGTGAGGTCGGAGATGACGTTGGCACGAACCAACGGCGTGCCGCCCTCGCACAGCGTGATCACCGGCGTGGCGTCCGTAACGGGGAGACGGTCGCGGTACTCCTCGATCACCCCGCGCCACAGGTGAGTGCCAATTCGTGCGCCCGCAGTCGCGGTCATCTCGTTGGATCTCCCTCGACTCGCATTACGCCCCGTACAGCGCGAACGATGTCCATCTCTCGAAGCTCATCGATCGTCGCCGACAACTCGTGGTCGTGAGCAACGTGAGTGACGATGACGAGAGCAGCATCGTCACCTTGGCCATGCTGGCTCAACGTCTGGATCGATACGTCGTGTGCCGCGAAGGTGTGTGCCACCTGCGCAAGGACTCCGGCCTTGTCGGCGACGTCAAGGGCGATGTGGTACCTGGTCACCGCCTCACCAATCGGACGCGGCCTTAGCTCGGCATAGGTTGATTCGCCAGGACCGCGAGCGCCCGCCACACGATTGCGACCGACCGCAACGAGATCACCAAGAACGGCCGACGCCGTAGGTGAGCCGCCCGCGCCGCGGCCATAGAACATCAGCTGTCCAGCCGCTTCAGCCTCGACAAACACAGCGTTGAACGCTTCGCGCACGCTCGCCAGCGGGTGGGTGCGCGGAACCATCGCGGGATGAACGCGCACGCCCACACCTCGACCGTCCTCTGACAGCTCGGCGACTGCGAGGAGTTTGATGACGCAGCCCATCCCCTGCGCAGAGGCGACATCGGCGGCGGTGACCGAGGTGATGCCCTCACGGTGCACGTCTCCGGCAGTCACGCGACTGTGGAAGGCCATCCCCGCGATGATCGCTGCCTTTGCGGCCGCGTCGAATCCCTCGATGTCGGCAGTCGGGTCCGCCTCGGCGTAGCCGAGCGCGGTCGCCTCCTCGAGCGCGTCCTCAAAACTGGCGCCGGTCTCGTCCATCCGCGTGAGGATGTAGTTGGTCGTACCGTTGACAATCCCAAGTACGCGCAACACTCGGTCGCCGGCGAGCGACTCGCGCAGCGGGCGCAGCAACGGGATCGCACCCGCGACGCTCGCCTCGTAGTAGAGGTCGACTCGATTGGCCTCCGCGGCGGCGTGCAGTTCGCCACCGTGCTCAGCGAGCAGGGCCTTGTTGGCAGTAACGACGCTGGCGCCGTTGGCCATGGCGGTGAGGATGAGGGTTCGCGCTGGCTCGATGCCGCCAATGACCTCAACGAGCACGTCGATGTCACCACGTGCGACGAGGGCGTCCGCGTCCGTGGTGAAGATGCTGGAGGCGACCGGGACATCGCCGCGGGGACGGGTCAGATCGCGCACGGCGATGCCAACGATCTCAACCGGGCGCCCGATGCGAGCCGAGAGGTCCTCGGCCTGGGTGACCAGCAGGCGCGCGACCTCGCTGCCCACCACTCCGGCGCCGAGCATCGCGACCTTCAACGGGGCGTTGGCATCCAACAACGCAACCGTTTGCGCAGTCATCTCAGCCACTCCCTTATTCGGCGCGGCTTTATGGGCACGGCCAGCGGGCTCATCCTCCCACGGCTTCATCGGTGGGTGCGAGCACTCCGCTTCGTGCCCTACAGCGGCATGTCTGTAGCGAGCACGTCCTCGATTGATTCACGGCGAACGATCACCCGCGGCTGGGCGCCCGACTCGATGGCAACGACCGGGGGCCGCGCCACCAAGTTGTAGTTCGATGCCATCGAGCGGCAGTAGGCACCAGTCGCAGCGACAGCAAGCAGGTCGGTCGCAGTCACGTCAGCCGGCAACCAACAGTCCTTCACGACGATGTCACCGGATTCGCAGTGCTTGCCCACGATGCGCGCCAGCATGGGCGAAGCCGTTGACACCCTCGACGCGAGCACGACCGTCCAGTCTGCGTCGTACAGCGCCGTGCGGATGTTGTCGCTCATGCCGCCGTCGACGCTGACATAGGTGCGGATGCCGTCAACGTTCTTGACCGTGCCGACCTCGTACAACGTGAGTCCGGACGGTCCGACGATCGCCCGGCCCGGTTCGACTGCAATGCGTGGCATGGCCAAGCCAGAGGTTTGGGTCTCTCGTTGGACTATCGCGCGCAACCGGGCGGCGACCTCATCGAGTGGCTCGGGGTCATCGCCACTCACGTACGCAATTCCCAGTCCACCGCCGAGATCAAGTTCACCGAGTTCCAGCTCAAACTCGTCGCGAATCGTGGCAAGCAGGCCCACGACACGGTGGGCCGCCACCTCGAACCCTGAGGTGTCGAAGATCTGCGAACCGATGTGCGAGTGCAGACCGACCAACGCGAGTGACGGCAGCTTTACGATCCGGCGCACTGCTTCCAGGGCATCGCCTCCCGCCAACGAGAACCCGAACTTCTGGTCCTCGTGCGCAGTCGCGATGAACTCATGAGTGTGCGCCTCCACACCCACGGTGACGCGGACAAGCACCTGCTGGGTGATGTCTCGTTCGATCGCTGCCGCGGCGACGCGTGTGATCTCCTCGAACGAGTCCACGACGATGCGGCTCACACCGGCGTCCATTGCCGCGTCGATCTCCGCGAGCGACTTGTTGTTGCCATGCAGGATCAGCCGCTCCGGGTCGAAGCCCGCGCGCACCGCCACTGCTAGCTCGCCACCGGTACATACATCGAGGCCAAGTCCGGCCTCGTCCACCCATCGCACCATCGCCGACGAGGTGAATGCCTTGGCCGCGTAGTAGACGTCACCGTCGCTGAAGCTGGACCGGAAGGCCGATGCACGTGACCGTACGTCGTCCACATCGAGCAACATCGACGGCGTTCCGAAGTCGCGGGCCAAGTCGCGCACATCGTGACCGTGCAACGTGAGGGCGCCGCTGGTCGCGTCGCGACCGATTCCTACCGACCAGATCGCGGGATCGAGTGCATGCAGGTGCTCGGTGTCCGGGGGTGCACCCAGAGGATGCTCATCGGCGAACACCTCGGCATGACGAGGTCCGGCGGGATGTGCAGGCATGCGCGAAGCGTAGTGAGTTTGATCCGTGCGATCCGGCCCGAGGGCTACATGCGCTGGGGTGCCGTGACGCCGAGCAGACCCAGCCCGTTGGACAGCACGACCCGCGTGCCCTCGCACAACCAGAGCCGCGCGGTCGTTAGCGCAGTCGCTTCCTCGTCACCTTGCGGGAGCACGCGGCAGGCGTCGTAGAAGCGGTGATAGGTGCCCGCGACCTCTTCGAGATAACGAGCGACGCGATGCGGCTCGCGCAGTTCGGCCGCGCTTGCAACCACCCGCGGGAAGTCCGCGATGGCACCAAGCAGATCGCCTTCGCGGTCGTGCACGAGCAAGCCGGGGTCGAAGGATGCGCGATCACCGAGCGTGATGCCAAGGTCGGCTGCGTTACGGACCAGGGACGCGATCCGTGCGTGCGCGTACTGGACGTAATAGACCGGGTTGTCATTGGTGCGGCTGGCCCAGAGATTCAAGTCGATGTCGATCTGCGAGTCGGTCGAGTAGCGCGCCAGCGCGTAGCGCGACGCGTCGACCCCGATCGCATCGACCAGGTCCTCAAGTGACACGACGGTTCCAGCGCGCTTGCTCATGCGCAGCGGCTCGCCATCTCGCACGAGGTTGACCATCTGCCCGATCAACACCTCAATGTTCGTGTCGGGATCGTCGCCGAAGCACGCGGCCAGCGCTCTAAGCCGAGCGACGTACCCGTGGTGATCTGCGCCCAACATGTAGATACAACGGTCGAACCCGCGTTCACGCTTGTCCAAGTAGTAGGCCGCGTCGGCCGCGAAGTAACTCCAGTCGCCATCACTCTTGCGCAGCACCCGGTCCTTGTCATCGCCGAAGTCGGTCGTGCGCAACCACAGCGCGCCGTCGCGTTCGTCGACGTGTCCCTGCGCTTGGAGTCGCGCGAGCGCAGCGTCTAACTCGCCACGGTCATGCAGCGACTTCTCGTTGAAGTAGACGTCGAAGTGAGTACCGAAGTCGTCGAGCGCCGACTTGATCTCCGCGAACATAAGTTCGACGCCCTCGACTCGAAATACCTCTAGTGCGGTCGCGTCGTCCGCGGTCATTACCTCGGGATGATCGGCAACGACCCTCGCGGCGATCTCGTCGATGTACTCGCCCGCGTATCCGTCGTCGGGGACCGGACGCTGGTGCGCGGCAGCAAACAGTGAGGCCGCAAAACGCGAGATCTGCGAACCAGCATCGTTGAAGTAGTACTCACGAGTGACGGCCGAGCCAGTCGCCTCAAGCAGTCGCGCCAAGGCGTCGCCAACGGCCGCCCAGCGCACGCCGCCGATATGAACAGGCCCGGTCGGGTTGGCCGAGACGAACTCGAGATTGATCGTCTGGCCCGCACCGCTGTTCGACCGCCCGAACGACTCTCCCGCGTCGACGGCCGTGCGCGCGATCTCCCCGTGCGAGGCCTTCGTCAGTGTGATGTTGATGAACCCGGGGCCCGCGATGTCCACATTCTCAATACCGTCGGCCTTGCCCAAGTGCTCGGCAACGGCCCCAGCGACGGCTCGCGGAGACTGGCCCACCCGCTTGGCCAGCACCAAGGCAATGTTGGTCGCGTAGTCACCGTGGTCCTTGTTCTTCGGCCGTTCGACCCGCACATCGAGTGCAGTCGTGTCGATCGACGCACCGTCGGAAGTCACAAGGGCGCCGGAGGCGAAGGTGTCGGACACAGACGCGCGAACGATGTCGACAAGCTCGGCCGGAGTCACCCGCCGAGATTACTCACCGACCACGTCTCGTCTCGGGGTGGCGTCATTGGTGATCACCCTTCGACGAGATAGGGCACAAACGTGCTGCGGGTCTCATCGATGATCAGCCTTCGTCCCAGCATCGGCGCTGCGCGCTGAGGGCAGCGAGGTCGCTCGCACATGCGACACCCGGGCCCGATCGGTGTGGCCGCATCGGGATCGTCGAGATTCATGCCACGTGAGTAGACAAGTCTATTTGCGTGACGGAGTTCGCACCCGAGCCCTACCGCGAACGTCTTCGCAGGCTCCCCGTACGCACCTCCCTTGCGCGTGACGGTGCGCGCAACCCACAAATAACGCTGGCCATCGGGCATCGACGCGATCTGGGTAACCACCCGACCCGGCGACGCGAACGCCTCGTACACGTTCCACAGTGGACAGGTGCCGCCGGTGCGAGAGAAGTGGAAGCCAGTGGCCGACTGGCGTTGCGAGATGTTCCCAGCGCGATCGACCCGAACGAAGATGAAAGGAACGCCTCGTGCGCCTTTTCGTTGCAACGTGCTTAGTCGGTGTGCGATCGACTCATACCCAAGCCCGAAGTACTGGACGAGTAACTCGATGTCGTACTTGCACTGCTCGGCTGCCTGGAAAAAGTCCCCGTAAGGCATCACCAGTGCGCTGGCGAAATGGTTTGCGAGGCCGATACGCGCGAGCTTTCGAGTCTCGATCGAGTCGAACTGCTCATTGTCGAGGGTCGTCTCGATCAGCCGGTCCTGCTCCAGGAGCGCCACCAGGTTCGCCATCCGGAAGGCCTGCTGGCCGGGATGCAGCAGCGGCGAGAGGTGCAGCGTTCGGTCAGCGGCGTCGTAGTAGTGCAGCTCAGTGCGTGCACCGAAGGACTTCGCCGTGCGACTCGTCTGCGTCACATGGACGTGGTGAGTCGATTCGAGATGTCGGCGTAGGGCCGACCCCGCCTCACCTCGCTGCGCGCCGATCCGCGCCGCGGTTTCTTCGGCCGCCTGATCGATCTCCTCGAAGTGGTTGCGGTGACGATAAAAGAAATCACGAACCTGCTGATGCGGATCGGTGTCCACGACCACATGCCGTGACTCAGCCATCTCCTCGGCCTGGTCAAGCAGCTGCCGGTATTTACGGTGCAGACCGATCACCGCCTGGGCAAGCTCAGGCTTGGTGGTAGCCAGATCCTGCAGGTCCGCGGCGGACACATCGCCGCTTCGTGACTCCACGAGCATCGCCTCACGCAGTTCGGCGAACGTTCGTGCTGTGTCGACAGGCGCGAAGAAAGTGGCGTCAACACCGAAGACCTCACTGAGGCGCAGCAGCACGGGCACGGTGAGTGGCCGGGTGTCGTGCTCGATCTGGTTCAAGTAGCTCGGCGAAATCGCCAGGATCCGCGCGAGCTCAACCTGACTCATCGTGCGGTCCTCGCGCAACCGGCGCAGCCGGGCCCCGGCAAATGTCTTCTCCACGCGCCACTCCTCTGCTGCCGACAACTCCTGCCGCCACGCTAGAGCGTCTCGGTTAAGTCTTGCATTCACATACTTGGCAAAAGAGCGGTTCTTGGTTGTCCAAACTTCGCAGATTGCGGCCCTGGACGCAGCAAATCTGCCCTGTCACTCTCTTCGCAACCCGACACCGCCGGCACTACGGGCCGGACACACAGGAGGTCCCAGCGATGGCAAATTCGACGATCCTCACCTCCGCTCCAACCGCGGAAGCGCTCGATGACCTGTGGCGCACCGACCCCCGCTGGGCGGGGGTGCATCGGGACTACACCGGCGCCGACGTCGTGCGATTGCGCGGAAGCGTGCAGGAGGCGCACACGCTGGCCGATCGCGGTGCTCGTCGGCTCTGGGATCTGATCAACGAGGAGGACTACGTCCACGCACTTGGCGCACTGACCGGCAACCAGGCAGTCCAGCAGGTCCGGGCCGGGCTCAAGGCGATCTATCTGTCCGGCTGGCAGGTCGCAGCAGATGCGAATCTGTCCGGTCAGACCTACCCGGACCAGAGCCTGTACCCCGCGAACTCGGTGCCGGCGGTGGTGCGCAGGATCAACAACGCCCTGGCCCGCGCCGACCAAATCGAGGTCGCCGAGGGCGCGGTCACCCGCGATTGGTTCGCCCCTATTGTCGCCGACGCCGAGGCCGGATTTGGTGGCCCGTTGAACGCCTACGAATTGATGGCAGGGATGATCGCGGCGGGTGCGGCTGGCGTGCACTGGGAGGACCAGCTCGCCTCGGAGAAGAAGTGCGGACACCTCGGCGGCAAAGTGCTGATCCCGACCAAGCAGCACGAGCGCACGCTCAATGCCGCACGGCTAGCGGCTGACGTCGCCAACGTCCCGACGGTGGTCGTTGCTCGCACCGACGCGCAGGCCGCGACCCTGATCACCAGCGACATCGACGAACGCGACCGCAGGTTCATCAACGGCGAGCGGTCCTCGGAGGGCTTCTACCGCGTTGAGAACGGCATCGAGCCGTGCATCGAACGCGGCATCGCTTATGCGCGCTACGCGGACCTGCTCTGGATGGAGACATCCGAACCGGACCTTGAAGTGGCGCGCCAGTTCGCGGAGGGTGTGAAGAAGGAGTACCCGGACCAGTTGCTCGCCTACAACTGCTCGCCGTCGTTCAACTGGAAGAAGCACCTCGATGACGACACCATCGCAAAGTTCCAACGCGAGTTGGGCGCGATGGGTTACAAGTTCCAGTTCATCACGCTGGCCGGATTCCACGCTCTGAACTACTCGATGTTCGATCTGGCACAGGGCTATGCAGACGCTGGCATGACTGCGTACGTGGACCTACAGGAACGAGAGTTCGCCGCGGAGTCGCGCGGCTACACCGCCACCCGGCACCAACGTGAGGTCGGCACCGGCTACTTCGACGTACTCAGCACGACCATCAACCCGCAGTCGGCCACGACCGCGCTTGCAGGTTCGACCGAGGCGGCGCAGTTCTGATGGCCGCAGCGACAGACACGTTGACGCATGCACCTTTGACCATTACTGGCGCTCTGGGACCTCGTTACGACGAGGTGCTCACTCCCGAGGCATTGGACTTCATCGCTGCCCTGTGCAGCGAGTTCATGCCCCGTCGCGCGGAGCTGCTCGAGCAACGTTGCCAACGCCGAGAGGCGCATCATCTGCCCGAGTTTCGTGACGACACCCGGCATATCCGTGACGACACGAGCTGGCAGGTCGCTCCCGCGGCCCCCGGACTGATCGACCGACGCGTAGAGATCACCGGACCACCCGAACGAAAGATGGCGATCAACGCGCTCAACTCTGGCGCCAAGGTCTGGATGGCCGACTTCGAGGACGCGACGTCACCGACGTGGGCCAACCTCATCGAGGGTCAGGTGAACTTGATCGACGCCGTACTGGGCACGTTGACCTTCACCAGCCCCGCGGGCAAGCACTACGCGCTCGCCGCCGACCATGCAACCATCGTCGTGCGTCCGCGCGGATGGCATCTGACCGAGCGGCACATCCTTCTCAACGGCTCGCGTGTGCCCGGTGCGTTGGTCGACTTCGGCCTCTTCTTCTTCAACAACGCGCAGCGGCTCATCGACGTGGGCGTCGGGCCCTACTTCTACCTTCCGAAGCTCGAAAGCGGCCATGAAGCCGAGTTGTGGAACGACATCTTCTGCTTCGCCCAGGACTATGTGGGCATCCCGCGCGGCACCATTCGTGCGACGGTGCTGATCGAGACGATCACTGCGGCCTTCGAGATGGACGAGATCCTCTACGCGCTGCGCGATCACTCGTCCGGCCTCAACGCAGGACGCTGGGACTACATCTTCAGCGTCATCAAGAATCTCGGGGATCGACCTGAGTTCGTGCTCCCCGACCGCTCCGCGGTGGCCATGACGGTTCCGTTCATGCGTGCGTACACCGACCTGCTCGTGCAGACCTGCCACAAGCGAGGCGCGCACGCGATCGGCGGAATGGCCGCAGTGATCCCCAGTTCGGATGCAATAGCCAACGAGACGGCGTTTGCCACGGTGGCCGAGGACAAGAAGCGCGAGGCGACCGACGGCTTCGACGGCTCGTGGGTCGCGCACCCCGGACTCGTGCCGGTCTGTCGCCGTGAGTACGACGAGGTGCTCGGTGATCGGCCGAACCAGATCGACCGACAGCGCGAGGAGGTGCGGGTCGACGAATCCGCTCTGCTTTCCGTGCGATTGACTCCTGGCCAGATCACTCCTGAGGGCGTGCGCAAAAACGTCGAAGTCGCGGTGACGTACCTCGATGCGTGGCTGTCCGGCAGTGGCGCGGTCGCGATCAACGGACTGATGGAGGACGTGGCGACCGTTGAGATCTCGCGCAGCCAACTATGGCAATGGGTTCACCACCAGGCCCCGCTTTCCGGGGGTGGCCAAGTAAGCACCGACTACGTACGGGACCTGCTCGATGAGCAACTGAAGCGGCTAGCGGACGCGGGCCGTGACGTGGCGCGAATTGCAGCGATCCGCGACCTGATGGAAGACGGTTCGCTTGGCGAAACGTTGCCGAACTTCATTACCCTCGGCGCCTACGCGCGCCATCTTGAGGACTGACCAAGCCAACGGCTGAGGGGGTTCGCGCTGCTAGGCTCGCACCCCGCCCTGGCCCCCGTAGCTCAGGGGATAGAGCATCGGCCTCCGGAGCCGTGTGCGCAGGTTCGAATCCTGCCGGGGGCACTTTTTCGGGTGCTGTTCCTACCTTCGTGGGCGGTGCGTTATCGAGATCTCGTTGCAGCTATGCGATGAGCAAACGAAGTCCTAGATCGGCCGCCTCGAGACTCGAGCAAATCGCGTTTCGCTCGGCCCATCGACCCGAGTCGAGGTCGGCACGCAGGCTTCGAACTGCCCGCGTCTCGATCTCAGGCCCGAGTGCGGACCAGGCCGAGATTCCGCGTCGGACCGGCTCATCCAGATAGGCCTCGGGGCGTCGCCAGAAGGCCTCATAGAAGCCGTCAACGCAGTCCCACGGAATCAAAACCGGCTCAATGCGGGCTCCGATCGCTTCGGCTTGCGCGGCTACCGACGCCCGCGAGCCCAGGACGTCAATGAGTTCCGGCAGATAGTCGCGTGTGAGCCAGAACCGGCTTAATCCGCCAAGGTCAAAGGCAAGCACCACCACGCGACTGGCGACACGGCGCATCTCAAGCAGCCCGCCGATGGGGTCCCGCCAGTGATGCACGGTGGCGATGGCCATCGCGGCATCGAAGGACTCGGCAGCGAAGGGCAAGTGCTCCGCGGTGGCACCCAGACAGGGCGCGGCATCCGGTGCGCGCTGCGTCCGCATCAGCGCCGAAGGTTCCACCGCGAACACTCGGCGATCCGCGGGTTCGTAGGAGCCCGTGCCTGCACCGACGTTCAGCACCGTCTGGGCATTTCCCAGCGCTGCCCAGATCTGCGCAGCTATGCGCGGATCAGTGCGACGCGTCGAGGTGTAGGTGGCGCCGATCGTGTCGTACAGCTGCTCGCTCATTGGTCACGCCGACGAATAAACGTGATTGCATCGCGCAGCGCCGCGAATTGCCCGTCGGGGCCGATCGCATCGCGCGTGCGGGTCTCGAGCACGAGGGTCTCCCACTGCGACTCGTTCAAACCGAGCGAAACCAGTTCCTCTTCCGGTCCGAGCAGCACGTGGTCGTCGTGGTGGTGCTCGGACCACGGCGGCGGATCAGCGTGACCCACGATCAGCACATGCCCGCCGGGTCGCACGGCAGCGGCCGCGCGGTGCAATACGTTCGCGCGCGGAAAGTCGACTGGTGAGTGCAAGAAGCACGCAGACACCAGGTCGTATTCGCCATCGGGTTGCCACTCGGCGAGGTCAGCCACCACACCTGTGAACGCATCGGCATCGAGGCCCGACTCCTGCACGTGCGCATGTGTTCGCTCCATGGCCGTTGGCGAGATGTCGACGCCCGTCACCCGCCAGCCCTGCAACGCAAGCCACACACTGTCCCCGCCTTCGCCACATCCGAGATCCAAGGCTCGGCCGGGCTTCAGGCCAGAGACGCAGGCGACCAATGCCGTGTTCGGCGCCCCCGACCAGATCCGGTCGCTCTCGCCGTATCGGCGCTGCCAAAAGTCGACTGGGGCTTGCTCGTTGTCGTCTGGCTTGCTCTTGTCGGGTTCGTTGTCATGGGGGTCGCTCACCAGACCGTTATATCTCGACCCATCAGCCCAACGAAGCAGCCAGGTCCGCACGCCGATTGATGCCGAGTTTCGCGTAGACGTGCGCGAGGTGGGTCTGCACCGTTCGCGCCGAGATCCCCAAGGCTGCAGCGATCTCCGCATCGCTGTCGCCAGCCGCAGCCAGCGCGGCCACTTGCCGTTCACGGGCCGTCATAGGCACTGCAGCCGGTGCACCTGCCAGCCATGGTGGCGCGTCCGCCTCGCACTGACTCCACCACTCGGTGGCCCGCTGTGCGCTAGCTCGGGCGGCACGCACATCACCCGCCGACGCGAACTGCAGTGCTGTCTCCGACGCGACCTCGGCCGCGAAAAGAGCAAAACCGAGACTGTGAAAGCGCGCAGCAACCTGCTCAAGGGCCGCTGGGTCGTGCGCCGCAAGGGCCGCCGCGTGATCGACGTAGCACCACGCGAGCGTGCCGTCCACGTGCGCGGCAGCAGCCCGCATCGCGGCCAACACCGACCGTGCAATCCCGTAACGAGCGGCATCGTGGTAGCCGGCGAGCGCGAGGTTCCACAAATGCTTGTCGGCGGCGAGGCCGGCAGCCCACGCGGCCGTGTCGGCCGCCTCATCGAGTCGCACCTCAGCCGCGAGCACGGCGGCTGCAGCGAAGTCCCACTCAGGTTCGTATGTCTTCGTTCGAGGCAGATCATGTCCGGCGGCCAGTGCCTCAGTCGCGGCAACGATGTCCGCACTTGCCGCCGCCGATCGCGCGACCATCGAGTGCAAATGACGAGTGATGAAGACATCGAACGGACTGGCAGTTGCCACGCATCGACGAAAGCGGTCGGCGGCCGTGCGTGTCTGTCCGCGCGCCAGCGCAATGCGGCCAAGACAGTACTCGGCACGTGGACCGGCGAACGGATCGTGCGCCTCAAGCGCGCGGGTACGCATCCGTCGTGCTCGCTCCTCGGCCCGATCCAAATCCCCCTGGTCTTGCAGTGCACAGATGGCAAGCAGATCCATTGACGCCGGACCGTAAGGCACGGCCTCAACGACCGACGGGTCATCGCTGAGCGGGGCCATCATGTCGGCAAGTGCCACAGCGTTGCGGGTATGACCCAACCAGAACTCACCGCCCACGCCACCGAGCGCGGCGACCATTCGCGTCGCTGCCGGAGCGGTCGTGTCTTGAATGATCGGCACGCCCAACTCCGCGCCCTCATCGACACGGCCGTCAAAACTCAGCAACGATGAGTGCAACGCCTGCAATTGGGTGCTGGCGGCGCGGTCACCACTGGTCAGTGCGGCCACCAAGTCCGCTCCCCCGCCCGCGTCTCCGACCAGCAAGCCCTGTCCGAGGGCGAGGCAGTAGGTCAACGCCTCCCGGTCATGCGGTGTCAGCGAATCCGGCGGCAGCGCCGCCACAAGCACCGTTGCCTCTGGCGAGCGGCCCGAGTGGGTGAGGATCTCGGCGAGCAAAAGAGTGGCAGGCAACGAAGGCTGCTGCTCGTACGCGCGTCGCGCCAACCGCTCTGCGGTGGGGAGGCTGATGGCACGTGCGGCCCGCGCCGCGGCCAGCAACCGCTCCGGCTCGTCGGCCTGGCCGCTGTCGAGCCGCCAGATCGCTGCGCGCACCACATCATGGCTGGCAGCCTGCTCCGACTCCTCAAACGCGCTCGCCAACTCCAGCCGCAACCGGTGCAACCGAAGAGCAGGCATCGCATCGCGAAGCACCTCGCCATACAGCGGATGCCCGACACTCACCTCGAACCGGCCAATCCCCTCATCGACTCGCACCAACCGCTGCACCTCAAGGTCGGTGAGCAAAGACTCACCGACCATCACTATCGCGACTTCCTCGGGAAGGGGCTCGCCAGCGGCGACGATCTCGAGCCCGGCCCGTTCGTCACTGTCCAACCCGGCCAAGCGAGCGGCAACCAGCTCTCGGACTCCACCACTGAGTGGCGGGTCACCGACAAGCACCCACACGCCATCGCGCCGGGACAGTGCGCCACGAGTTATGGCTGCACCCGTCAGCTCGCGCAGGACCAGCGGGTTCCCTTGCGATCGTCGGGCGAAGGTCGCGACCGCGTCGGCGTCGACGGGTCCCTCGAGCACGCGTTCGAGCAGGTCACCGACTTCGTCCTTGGAGAGGCCGGCCAACTCCCATCGCTCGCAGAAACCACCGCGCCATAACCCGTCCAAGGGCTCGTCCAGTGACGTCCCGCGGGCCGTGGCGATGATCACCGCACGCGGGCTAGTGGCCAGCCCAACGAGCACGCGGACGGAGCCCGCATCGAGAAGATCCACATCGTCAACGAGCAGCAACATGCGCCGATCACCCAGACCGGCGAGCAGCGCGGCCCCGATCTCGGCGGCGGTGATCGCTGTCGTCGCACCTACTGTGCCGTCGGCGCGCGCGTCCAGCACGTTGGCAAAGGCCTCGAACGGCACACCGCTGGTAACAGCGCGGCCCACGATCGACGTGACCTCGGTGTCGGCGTCCGCAGCCAGTTCAACCGTGGCTCGCGCGAACGCGCTCTTGCCCACTCCTGCCTCACCGAGGAGTAGCAGACCCGTACCGGACCGCACGAGCGAACACGCTCGCGTCAATTCGGCACTGCGGCCGACGAAGGGCCAACTGCTGGCCATGCGCCGCACCCTACCGAGAGGGCCGCGCAGCCGCTTCCCCGTTGGAATCCTGGTCACAGGTCCGATTTTTCGGGCGCCGCGGTGCGGGCGCATCCGCCACGACTACGTACGTACTCACTACCGATGTGCGGGGAGGTCGGGCTCGGTTCAATCGGGTCAATCGCAGAGCCTCTGCCCGGACCGCAAGGAGTCAGCCATGAGACTGCGCCCCCTGATCTCCGTTCCAATGCTGGTTGCCGCCTTGGCGGTGACGGCAGCATGTAGTTCCTCGAGCACCACCGCGACGTCAACGACCACGACTGCTGCACCGCAAGCCACCACCGCGGACACGCCAAGTGCGGCACCTGCGGCGGTCAACACCGGCGAGCCCAGCGTCAGCGGTACGACGGCCCTCAAGGCGTGCGACATCGTCACGGCGAGCGAAGCCGGCGCATTGGCCGGAACGACCTACGGCACCGGGACGGAGGAGAAGACCGGTAGCGGGAACAGCCAGGGCGAGCGCTGCACGTATGGGGCTCAGACCAAGAACGTGTTCTTCGTTCAGGTCGGCCAGGCCGACAGTGCCGCGGACGCACAAGCCGCCTTCGCCAGTGAGCAGGCGCGTGCCGAAGCGACGCTGAGCCAGGGATTCCCGCCGGAAATCCCCAAGCCGAACTTGAACACGACCAACGCGGCCGGCGTCGGCGATAAGGCCGCGACAGTCACCTGGTCGGGCACGTTCAGCGGCGTCACCCTCAGTCTCGGCGCGATCTACGCGCTGCAAGGGGTGAACTTCCTCGCCTTCGGCGACACGAAGTTGGGCAGCCCTCCGCCCAGCACTAGCGACATGGAGGCGCAGGCCAAGACCAGCCTCGCCCGCATGTAACCGAAAAGTCCGCGGGGCTTGCACGTCACGTCGCGTGAGGTTGCACAGTTGATCCGTGAGCAACGAACCAGATGGCGAGCAGTACTCAGTCGGAGAGGCGGCCGAACTCGCGCACGTATCGATCCGGACCCTGCACCATTACGACGAGATCGGGCTGCTCCCACCGAGCATCCGCACGCCAGCAGGGCACCGCCGCTACGGGCCGGCCGACCTCGAGCGGCTGCGCCAGATCCTGATGTACCGCGCGCTGGACTTCGGACTCGATGCGATCGCGGACATGCTCGCCGACCCGGTCGCGAGCATCGACGAACATCTGCGTCAACAGCACCGGCTGCTACGCGCCCGAATCGACCGCGATCAGATACTGCTTCGCGCACTGGAGAACGAGTTGGAGGCACGCGCCATGGGCATGTCCCTCACACCCGAGGAACAGTTCGAGGTGTTTGGCACGGACAAGGTCGGGGGTGAGTGGGCGGAGGAGGCTAAGGCCCGGTGGGGCGAGACAGACAGCTATCGCGAGTCGCAGCGACGATCAGCTCGGTACACCAAAGAGGACTGGGTCGAGATGAAGTCGCAGTCCGATGCCGCACTGCGCGCCTACGCCGAGGCGATGGCTGGCGGTCTCGCCCCGGCGAGCTCACAGGCCATGCAGCTCGCCGAGAACAACCGACTGTTCATCAGCAGATGGTTCTACGACTGCGACCACGCGATGCAACGCAATCTCGCCGAGATGTACGTGACCGACGAACGCTTCCGAGCGACCTACGATTCAGTTGCGCCCGGGCTCGCTCAATTCGTTCACGACGCGGTCATCGCCAATTGCCTGGCGCACGGCGCTTAGTCAGTCGGTCACCATCGCGCGTCGGACCGCGTCGATCGAGCGGCGCACGTCGTCCTCGTCGGTGGACCAGTTGCTCACCGAGATCCGAAGCACGTCCTGGCCGCGCCACCGCGAGCCTGACATCCACGCCGTCGCGTCTGCGATCAGCCGGGTCGTCACTGCCCGAGTCCGCTCGTCGTCACCGAAGGCAACGCAGACCTGGGTGTACTCGACGTCGTTGAGCATCTGCGCCCCTCGATCGTCGCGATCCCGTCGGCCAGCGCGCGGGCATGCCGGGCCAGACGCTCGACGAGATCGGCGACGCCGTCACGGCCCAACGACCGCAAGGCCGCCCACACCGGGACGCCGCGGGCCCGTCGCGAAAGCTCGGGCACCTTCTCCGAGGGATCACCCTGGCCTGACTCGTCGGAGATCAGATAGCTGGCATGGACCCCGAGCGCCGACCGCATCGCCGCGGGATCGGCGACGATCGCGACGCCGCAGTCGTAGGGCACGTTGAGGGTCTTGTGCGCATCCGTCGCCCACGAGTCGGCACGCCTCGTACCCGTCGGTAAGGTGCCGCAAACCCGGAGCCGCTGCCGCCCATAGCCCGAACGCTCCGTCGACGTGCACCCACGCGCCGCGCTCGTGAGCGACCTCGATCGCCCTCACGAACGGGTCGAACGCGCCGGAGTGCACGTTGCCCGGCCTGCAGGCACACGATCATCGGGCCACTGCTCGATCCCGTCCAGCGCCTCGGCCAGCGCTTCGACGCTGATCCGGCCCTGCCCATCCGCAGGTACGGGCGTGGGCGTGCCGAGCCCGAGGTAGCGCAGCGCGAGGTCCAGGGTGTCGTGGCGCTCAGCGCCGACGAGCACGCGCACCCTGCGGCGCGCCGGTCAGCCCGTCGCGCACGACGTCCCAGCCGGCGCGGGTCAGCACGGCGTCGCGTGCCGCTGCCAGGCAGGTGAAGTTGGCCATGGTCGCGCCGGTGACGAATCCGACGTCGCGCCGTGGACGGCAGTCCGAGCAGGTCGAGCAGCCAGGTTGCCGCGGTTTCCTCCAGCAGCGGCGGTCGACGGGCGTGGCGTATCGCAGTCCGGTGTTCTGGTCCCAGGCGCTCACCAGCCAGTCCGCGGCGAGCGCGGCGGGAAGGGTCCCCCCGATCACCCAGCCGAAGAACCGGCCCGAGGGCATCGCCATCAGCCCCGGTTCGGCAACGGCGGCGAGCAGGTCGACCACGTCCTCGGGTGCCGACGGCCCATCGGGCAGCCGGCCGAGCGCACGCCGCAGCCATCTCGTCCGCCGAGACCGCTCGGCCCGACAGGCCGGTCACCGACCGGTCCAGCCACGCGCGCGCATGCTCCGCCGCGCGTCCGAGCGCCTTGTCGTAGGACGCACCCTTGACCGTCATCTGCCAACCCCCGAGTCGATGGGATGTAACTCTCGTCGCGACACACCGACCCTAGCCACGCGACAGGTCGAGGATGGGGCTGTGAAACCCCTCGACCCGCGCTTGCTGCGCTATGCCCGCAGCACTCGCGTCTTCCTGATCGCGATGGTCGGGTTGGGACTGCTCACGGCCGCGCTGGTGATCACCCAGGCGATTGCCCTCGGACATTCGATCGCGCGCGCATTTGCCGGCGGAGAATCGCTGTCAGCGCTTGCACCGTTGATCGGCGTGCTGGCTGCTGTGGTGTTGGCGCGGGCACTGACGGCCTGGGCCACCGAGCTCGCCGCCCATCGCGCCTCTGCTGGTGCCAAGTCGCAGTTGCGGGCCGCGTTGCTCGCCAAGGCGATCCGGCTCGGCCCGGCCTGGCTCACCGGCGAACGAACAGGAACCCTCACGACCTTGGCCACCCGGGGAGTCGATGGGCTCGACGACTACTTCGCGCGCTATCTGCCGCAACTCGTGCTCGCCTGCATCGTGCCCGTAGCGATCGTGTGCACGTTGCTCGTCGTCGATCCATGGTCCGCCTTGATCGTGCTGGTGACGATCCCGTTGATCCCGCTCTTCCTTGCCATCATCGGCACCTTCACTCGTGCCCGTGTCGATCGACAATGGCGAACCCTGGCGGTGCTCTCAGGCCACTTCCTCGACGTGGTCGCTGGCCTGCCGACCTTGCGGGCCTTCGGACGCTCGCACGACCAGGAGCAACGCATCGAAGCCGTCGGCGATGACTACCGCACGACCACGATGGGCGTGCTGCGCGTCTCGTTTCTCTCATCACTCGTCCTCGAGATCGGCGCTCTGCTCTCGGTCGCACTGGTGGCCGTGTCAATCGGACTTCGTCTCGTCGATGGTCGGATGACACTCGCGGCTGGACTCACCGCGTTGTTGCTCGCGCCCGAGGCTTACCAGCCGATTCGACTCGTTGGTCAGTACTTCCACGCCGCCGCTGAAGGCGTTGGAGCCGCCGAGCAAGTCTTCGCGGTTCTCGAGCTGTCCGACGAGGCCGAGCCCACATCCAGCCCAGTACCGGATCTCACGCGCAGTCACATCGTGATCGACAATGTCACGGTCACTTATCCGAATCGCTCAACACCCGGGCTTCGTTCAACGCGATTCGAATTGCACCCCGGCACCATCACCGCACTGGTAGGTCCAAGCGGATCAGGCAAGTCGACGCTGTTGTCCGTGCTGCTCGACTTTCGTCAGCCAACGAGCGGACACGTGCAGGTCATCACCGCGGGCAACGCCGGTATCCGGGCGACTCTCGATCTCGTCCAGATCGATCCCGATGCCTGGCGCGCACAGATCGCCTATGTGGGTCAGAACGTGCACCTGGTGCGCGGAACCATCGCCGACAACGTCCGACTCGGCGCACCGGAGGCTTCGGACGACCAGGTGCGTGAGGCCCTACGTGCTGCTGGCCTCGACCTCGACGACCCGGCGGTGGTCGCAACGCTTCCCGCTGGTCTTGAGACTCACCTCAGCACAGAAGGCGCTGGTCTGTCTGCCGGTCAGCGTCGTCGAGTGGGACTCGCTCGAGCGTTGTGCCGGAATGCCCCACTGGTGCTGCTCGACGAGCCGACCGCCGCGCTCGATGGCGCGACCGAGGACTGCATCGCGCAAGCCGTTCGCGCGCTGGCCGATGCGGGTCGCACCGTGCTGCTCGTTGCCCACCGCCCGGCCCTCGTGCTCATGGCTGACCAGGTCGTGACGCTGGATGCATCGGCTCAGACCGAGATCGGCGCCAACGAGGTGGCGCAAGCATGAGCGACCCAGTTGTTCCAGTGGCCGTGGCGAGAACCGATAACCCGCGCCCCGTGCGCGATATGGCCGCCAGCCTGCGACCACAGTGGCCGGCACTTGCGCTGGCGACAGTCCTGGCGGCACTTGCGACTGGCTGCGCGATCGGACTGCTCGCCACGAGCGGCTGGCTCATATCTCGTGCCTCGCAGATGCCCCCAGTGCTGGAGCTGGGAGTGGCGATCGTCCTGGTCCGTGCCTTCGGCATCGGGCGCGGCGTATTTCGTTACACCGAACGACTCGTGTCGCACGATGCCACTTTCAAGGGCCTCACCGCGCTCCGAGTGCGGGTATATCGCTCGCTTGAACCGCTGGCCCCGACCGGTCTCGCCGCCTTCCGCGGCGGCGATCTGCTCGCTCGACTCGTCGCAGACGTCGACACCGTGCAGGACCTGTCGTTGCGCGTGCTGCTCCCCACGTCTACGGCGCTCGCCGTCGGGACATGCTCGATTGCCGTGGCGTGGTGGTTGCTTCCCACCGGCGGGATCATCCTGCTCGTCGCCCTGCTGCTCGGCGCGACCCTCGTGCCGTGGGTCGCCGTACGCACCGCGGGTGCCGCACAGCGCGACATCGCGCCATTGCGCGGCGACCTGACTGCCTCGATCACGGACTTGCTTGACGGCAGCGCCGACCTGATCACTTGCGGCGCCGCCAATCGTGCGCTCCACGACATCGCGGACACTGACGCGGCGCTGACGCGGGCGGCGCGGCGCACTGCCTACGCCAGCGGACTCAGCGACGGCCTCGGCATCGCGGTCGCCGGATTGGCAGTCGTTGCCTCCCTGATCGCCGGAATCGACGCACTTCGACATGGACACCTGCCGGGCGTCGAACTCGCCGTTGTAGTACTGCTCCCGATGGCGGCCTACGAGTCCGTGGTCGCTCTCCCCGCGGCGGCGCTCGCGCTGACTCGTGTACGCGGTGCGGCGGTGCGGGTCGACGAGATCTTCGATTCCACCCCGCCGGTCATCGAACCGGCACAGCCGTCTACGCCCGCTGCTGTACACGCACACCGGCTCGTGATGAGTGGTGCGGGCGCCACCTGGCCAGGTGAGCAACGCTTCGCGTTCGAGGGAGTCGACCTCGCACTGGAACCCGGGCAGCGGATCGCCCTGGTGGGCGCAAGCGGAGCAGGCAAGTCCTCGTTGGTCAACGTGCTGCTGCGATTCCTCGAGTACAGCGGGAGCGTGAGTCTCGACGGAATCGAGTTGCGCGACCTCGCAGGCGATGCCGTGCGACGCGTGGTCGGCTGGTGCGCGCAAGACGCTCACATTTTCGACTCGAGCGTTGAGCAGAATCTACGGATCGCCCGTCCCGATGCGAGCGACCGCGAACTGATCGAAGCGTTGGAGCAGGTCCACCTGCGGGAATGGCTCGACGCGTTGCCCAACGGATTAGCCACGCAGGTGGGCGCGCACGGCGGACAGATGAGTGGCGGCGAGCGCCAACGACTCGCGCTGGCTCGGCTGTTCGTGTCCAACCCCGACATCTGGCTGCTCGACGAGCCCACCGAACATCTCGATCTCGACACGGCCGATGCGCTGACCCGCGACCTATTAGACGCCACCACAGGCCGAACGTCCCTAATCGTCACGCATCGGCTCACTGGTCTCGAAGCAGTCGACGAGATCGTGATGCTTGAAGCTGGGCGCGTTATCGAACGCGGCACGCACGATGCGTTGATCAGGGTCGAAGGTCCTTATTCGAAGGCCTTACGTCGCGAGTCAACACTTAGCGATCTGCTGCGTGCGGCGCAACAACGCAGGAACAACGATGAACGTCTGACAATCCTGTGACGCAACAGACGCACAAGTAGGCACCCAATCGCGTCGCGCAAGTCGTTGGTTGCGGCACACTTCGAACATCAGCGTTGCGACGCACAGGCCGGAGGGCCGAATGTCATCGCTAGATCTCGCGCGATTGCAGTTCGCGTCGACCAGCATCTACCACTTCTTCTTCGTGCCCGTCACGATCGGCCTTTCATTTCTGGTCGCTGTGCTGCAGACACGCTGGTATCGCAAGGGCAATCCGGACGACTTGCGGCTCACCAAGTTCTTCGGTCGCCTGTTGCTGATTAATCTCGCGATCGGAGTCGTCACCGGACTCATTCAGGAGTTCGAGTTCGGGATGAACTGGTCGACCTACTCGCGCTACGTAGGCGATGTCTTCGGCGCACCACTCGCGATGGAAGGCCTGATGGCCTTCTTTCTTGAGTCAACCTTCGTCGGTCTATGGGTCTTCGGCTGGAAGGTGCTGCCCAAACGCGTTCATCTGGCGACGATCTGGTTGCTGTCATTCGGCACCGCGTTGTCGGCTGCGTTCATCATGGCTGCGAACTCATGGATGCAGCATCCGGTCGGCTACCAACTGAACGCCGCCAGCGACCGCGCGCAGCTGACGTCTATCGGCGCCGTGCTCACTAATCCGGTATTCGTCTGGAGCTACATCCATGTGCTGCTCGCCTCGCTTGTCACCGCGTCGGTGATCATGCTGGCAGTGTCGGCCTGGCAACTTCGCAAAGGTCGCGACGAGGACCAGCCCGTCTTCCTGCGCTCGATGAAGGTGGCACTCGTCGTGCTCGTTCCGTCGTCGATCATCGCGCTTGGAATCGGCAGCCAACTGGGTGTCATCGAGGCCACCTACCAACCGATGAAGATCGCAGCGGCGGAAGCGCAGTGGGATACCTGCCAGCCGTGCTCGTTCTCGCTCTTCCAGATCGGCGGCGGCAACAACGACCAGACGCCCACTCAGATCATCGCGATCCCACACTTGCTGTCACTGCTCGCGACCGGCACGTGGAATGGCAAGGTCGTGGGCCTCAACGAACTGAATACGCAGTACCAGCAGCAATACGGGCCGGGCGACTACGTGCCGAACGTCTTCGTCCAGTACTGGGGCATGCGCGTGATGGCCTACCTCGGCTCGCTCGTGGCGCTGTTGTCCTTGTGGGGACTGTGGTTGTGGCGGCGCAAGAAGCTGGCGACGTCCAAGAAGTTCCTCTGGATCTCGACCTGGGCCGTCTTCGCGCCGTTCGTCATCAACACGGCTGGCTGGATGCTCACCGAGATCGGCCGCCAGCCGTGGATCGTTCAAGGCCTGCAACTGACGAAGAACGCCGTGTCGCCATCCGTGGCTACCTACGAGATCGTGATCAGCCTTGCTACTTTCTACGGGATCTACATCGTCTTCGGAATCATCAACGGACTGCTCATGACTCGTTTCGCACGCGGTGCCCTAGATCCTGCGCCTGCCGAGGACGAAGACCAGCCCGATTCAGACATTCGCGTTCCGGCGCTGACGTACTGAGGATGAGTCATGACACTTGCTGACCTCTGGTTCATCATCATCGCGGTCGTGTGGACGGTGTTCTTCGTCCTCGAGGGCTTCGACTTCGGCGTCGGCGCGCTGCATCAGATACTCGCGCACGACGAGCGCGAGCGCCGGGTGCTCATCAACACGATCGGACCTTGGTGGGACGGCAATGAGGTCTGGCTCATCGTCGGCGGAGCGGGCATCTTCGCGGCGTTCCCCGCCTGGTACGCGACGTGGTTCTCCGCCGGGTACCTCGCACTCCTGCTGGTCCTGGTCGGTCTGATCGTTCGCGGACTCACATTCGAATATCGCGGCAAGCGCGACAGCCATGCCTGGCGAACCGGGTGGAGTTGGTGCCTGACCCTGGGCAGCGTGCTTGTGCCGCTGTTAGTCGGAGTGGCGCTCGGCGACCTGCTCGCGGGCCTGCCGGTGAACAGTGCCGGCAACTTCACGGGCAACTTCTTCGATCTGCTCACTCCCTTTGGTCTGCTCACCGGTGTCGTGATGCTGGCGCTGTGCGTGTTGATCGGATCAACGTTCATCGCGATCCGCACTACCGGCGAACTGGCCGTACGAGCGCAGGCGCTGGCCGCACGAGCGGCAATCGTCGATGCAGTGTTACTACTCGTCTTCGCCATCGCGATGATTCCGGTGAGCTCGGGAGGCGTCTTCCGCGCTATCTCGCTGCCGATCGTCGGCCTGATCGCCGTCGGTGCCGCGATCGTGATGATCCGGCGTGAGCGTGACGGCTGGGCGTTCATCGCCACCGCGCTCGCCATCGGATCGACTGTCGCAGCCCTCTTCGTGAATCTCTTCCCGAACGTTCTGGTGTCTTCGACGGCTGCTGCGAACAACCTCACCGTGAGCAATGCGTCCTCAGCGCACTACGCACTCACGGTGATGACAATCGTCGTTGTCGTCTTCCTGCCCATCGTGCTGCTCTACCAAGGCTGGTCGTTCTACGTCTTCCGGCATCGGATCAGCGGCGAGCCGATCGCACTGGCCCAGGGTCAAGGGCTGTCGGCTACGCCTGATTCGCCTGCGAGTACATCAGCGACCCCGGCGTCGTGAGCAACTGTCCGGTCTCGAGCCACGTCTTGAGACCGGACAGGATCATCGGCCAGCCGCCGAAGATCTCCGGGTTCGCACCCTCGCGCATCTGATCGTGCGTCACAGTCACGTGACACGAGTCTTGGATCGCTTCGATGTCCCAGGTCACGCGGGTGGCGCCCTCGGCCTTCACCTCGTCGCTCCACAACGCGGTCTGCGTGTAGACGAGTCGACGCGGTGGGTCGACTTCGAGCACCTCACCCTCGCCGAGCGGACCAGGTGCGCTGGGCGCGCCCAGCTGGATGTGTGAGCCCACCTTCCAGTCCGAGCGAGCAGCGGCACCGAACTGGTACTTCGCTCGGATGTCGGGATCTGTGATCGCCTCCCACAGAACCTCCGGTGAAGTGCGGATGTAGATCTCGTACACCTTCTCCATCGCCTTACTCCTTCTGCTCGAGATCGGACTTCAGCTCGCTGAGTCCGGCGACCCACGGCTGCGCGTACTTGCTGACCCAGCGGTCGTGGATCAGTCGAATAGGAACGGGGTTGAGGAAGTGCAACTTCTGCCGACCGCGTTGCCGCGTGACGACCAGGCCTGCCTCCTCGAGCACCTTGAGGTGCTTCATTACTCCGAAGCGCGTCATGTCGAACTTGCGAATCCAACGCTGACAACGTCTGACCGTCCTCGCCAAAGAGCGCGTCCAGCAAAGCCCGACGGGTGGGATCCGCCAGTGCCTTGAAGACCATGTCTTCGCTCGGCTGCGGCATGACCCAAAGATTAGGTGACTATTTAGTCACATGTCAAACGGGGTGCCCGCGCGCACGCTGACCAACCGCCCTTCTCGCCGTCAAGACACGGTTGACGGCGAAGACCTCGTCAATCTAAGGTTGACGACATGACCTCACACCCGTCCAATCCCATTGACCTGGATTCGCTGATCTCGTTCGTCGAGTCCCAACACCCCGATGGCGATGTGTTCACTCGCCTGACGGACGCCGTGAACATCTCGGAGTCGCTCGGTACGACTGCGGATGCGCTGATCGGTCACTACGTCGAGGTGGCCCGTGCGAATGGCGCATCCTGGACCGAGATCGGCACCTGCCTGGGCGTGAGCAAGCAGGCCGCGCAGCAACGCCACGTTGCCCGAGGCGAAGAGGATCCGGACTTCCCCACTCGCCGGCTCTTTAGCCGTTTCACCAAGCGGGCTCGCAACGTTGTCCAGGAGGCGCGACGCCAAGCGGATCAACGCGGGGACGGTGAGGTGACCAACGCCCATCTCGTACTGGGTCTGCTGAGCGAACCGGAGGGCATCGCCGCGCAAGCGATGGTCGGAGTCGGCGCGTCCCTTGAAACCGTGCAGGGCGCCATCCTCGCGGACTTGCCCACGGGTGCAACGCGCAAGCGAAAGCGGCAGACGTCGTTCGGACCGGACGCGAAGAAGACACTCGAACTGGCCTTGCGCGAAGCACTGCGTTTGGACCACAACTACATCGGGACTGAGCACGTGCTGCTCGGAATCCTTCGCAACGACCAAGGCACCAGCGACATCCTCAATCGGCTCGGCGTGACTTACGACGCAGCCGACGCGTGGATCGCGACCGCACTCGACGAATTGAAGAAGCCACTGCGAGGCCTATAGCGCTGCCTCGGTAGCGTGGCGCGTGTGAATAGGCGCGAGCCGAGCCAAGTCTCCTCGACACATTCGCAGCGGCTGAGAGCGCAACTGCTCGCGGGTCCGAAGGCCACCTCAGTGGCTGCCGTAGTCGAACGCTTGCTTGCCGTGCAGTCACAAGACGTGCGCGGCATGAGACTCACGATTCGCGCCCGCAGTCGCGGGCTGTACCAAAGCGATGTCGATGACGAGCTTAGAAGTGCCGGCTCGTTGGTGGTGTCGTGGCTCAACCGCGGCACGTTGCACCTCGTACACCGAGACGACTACTGGTGGATGCACCGCCTCACCACGCCTCAACTTGTCAACGTCAGTGGCAGGCAACTCGAAAACGTAGGCGTGACTCCTCAAGTCGCCGCCCGCGGAGTCGACTTGATCACCGAGGCCCTGTCGGAAGGCCCGCAGACGCGCGCAGATCTGCGGCAACTGCTCACCCGCAAGAAGATTCCGGCCGATGGCCAAGCGTTCATCCAGATCGCGTTCAAAGCGTCCATAGAGGGTGTCTGCGTCCGCGGAGCCCCGAGCGGCAACGAGCAACCATTCGTACTCGCGGAGGGTTGGCTCGGGAAGCGGCCCGTAGATCACGACGAGGATGCAGACCTCGCACGACTTGCGCGTCGATACCTGGCGGGGCACGCGCCCGCTGGCCCCGCCGATTTGGCGAAGTGGACGGGCATCACACTCGGTCGGGCTCGACGCGGCTTCGATGCGATCGCCGCAGAGACCAAGGCAGCGCCAGACGGCCTTTTTACTTTGGTCGACGGACCCAAGTCGTCGCGTGCGCAGGTAGGTCCCAGTCTGCTCGGTCCGTTCGACGAGTTGCTCATGGGCTGGGCGTCACGAGACCCGGTCCTCAACGGGCACAACGAGTTGGTGACGAGCAACGGGATGTTCCGGTCGTTCGCACTCGTGGACGGCCGCGCAGCGGGCACGTGGTCCTGGTCGCGAACCACGGGCGTGCAGATCGCGCCATTCGCTGACGCGAAGGTATCCGAGCAGGCAATGGATGCACTAGATCGCGACGCTCAGGACGTCGAGCGCTTTCTAGGACCGGCGACCTGAGTCCAGAAGGAGATCGAGACCGATCGCCAGCAGCCATGAGTCCTTGCTTACTGCGACACCAGTCTGACTCGGCCAGATGCTGCCCTCGCGGCGTAGGGCGGGGTTGCGCGCATACATGCCGAGCAGCAAGCCGGAGAAACCCGTGAGCATCGCTCCGGCGACACGGTTGGGGATGAAGGGAGTCAGGAGGACTGCCCCAGTCGCGATCTCGCCCACGGCAAGCAACTTGATGAACTGCTCGGGCTCCACTTGCTTGAAGACGGGGTACGCGTTCGACGCGCTCGCGTGCACTCCCCGTGCGAGATCCTCGCCGGCTTTCCACTTGTCCAGGCCCGTGTGCAGGATGTACGACCCAGTCACGAACCGGCTGAATGCGTGATGCGATGAGAGGCGAAGGGGCACCTTGAGCTCCTGCACGTGGACCGTGTCTGCGGTTGCTTGCAGATTCAAGCCTACGTCGAGGTCGTCGGATGTGTTGCAGCGAATCTGTGCATGCAGTGCTCGCTACAGAAGTACTCCGATTTGCCATCCACGACCATGCGAGCAGGAGCGTGCGCAATCTCGACCTGCATGCCGCACACGGGATCAATGGCCACGCTGGCGCCTGCCCCAAAACGATCACGATTTCGGCGAAGGTAGACGAGTACCGCCAAGACGAGAAGCATCGCGATGTTCAGGAACGTCGTGTAGTTCCACGACAGTTGCTCGTCCATCACAAAGCTTGTCGACCGACTCGGAATCGCACCAGCCGCCGCGAAGATGCCCTCGGTGGTCAAACCGGCCAGTGACATGACCGCCCAGAAGATCGCGAGCATCCGCCACATCATGGCTGCGCCATACATCCGTCGATAGATCAGCAGCAACGGCAACGCAATCAAATCAGCGAAGACGAAGGCGATCACACCACCGAAGCTGATGCCGCCAACCCACAACGCTGCGGCGAGCGCAACGTTCCCGATGGAGCAGACGCAACTCAACATCGCAATGAATGGCCCAACGATCGCGTTCTCGATCGCGGTCAGCAGGCCGTGGCCCGGAATGAAAAGTGCGTTCCAGACGCTGACCGGAACCAACGCCGTAATGAAGCCCGCGGCGAGAAAACCGAACACGATCTCCTTGCGGAGCATGCGCAGGTCGGCAAACGTGTAGCCCGCCGCATCCGACCAGCCGGCGATCGACTTGATACCAGCGCGGGTGCCCGAGTCGTTCGATTCAGGCTCTTCGAGGTGGGCCTGACCGTCCTCACCCCGCGCCGCCAACCCAGACGACTCTTCGGCCACTCGACGCGCCCGATCCAACGCTCGCCCCCGAAACCAGAGGGCGCCGGCCAGTGCAATCAGCACGATCATGATCACCCCACCGATGTACTGCGCGACCAAAAACTGCCAGCCCATCAACACGAGCATCACGAGGCCGAGTTCGAGTACAAGGTTGGTCGAGGCGAACATGAACACCATTGCCGAGGTGAAGTCGGCGCCCTTCACGACCAGAGACTTCGCGAGCGCCGATGCCGCATAGGAGCACGACGACGACACCGCCCCGAAGAACGACGCCCGAGTCACAGCGGCAGGCCGATGTCCTCCCAGACTTGCGCGCATCTTGTCGCGAGACACAAAGGCCTGCACGGCGCCGGACAGCGCAAAGCCGAGGATCAGCGCCCACAACGTGTCCCAGGCCATGTAGAACGACTCGCGCAGGCCGTGCGCGATGCCCTCCACCAGCGATGTCATGCCTAACAAACCTCCGCCTCGTCGAGCACTCGCCCCATCAGTGTGGCAACAGGCACGACATTCCGGGGGGTCGGTGCGAAGTCTGCGCTCCCATACGTCACCATGGCGCCATGCAACTCGATCACGTGTCCTACGCGGTCAGTCACGACGAGCTCGCCGACACGGTTCAACGACTCGGCGCAGCCATCGGCACACCGTTCATCGACGGTGGCAAGCACCCCAGGTTTGGCACCAGCAATTTCGTGCTGCCCTTGGCCGGACACTCCTACATCGAAGTCGTCGCAGCACTTGAGCACCCCGCCGCGGATCGTGCACCGTTCGGTCGTGCTGTCAAGCAACGAGCGGAGCAAGGCGGCGGCTGGCTGGGGTGGGTGATCGCGGTCGACGACATCGCACCGCTGGAGTCACGCCTTGGCCGCGAGTCGGTGGACGGCAACAGACATCGCCCCGACGGGGTTGAGCTGCGGTGGAAACAGATCGGCATCTCAGACACGATGGCCGACCCACAGCTGCCGTTCTTCGTGCAATGGCTTGTGTCTGAAGCCGAGCACCCAAGCGCACCAGCCAGGGCGGACATTCAGATCGCCGCGCTCGACATCAGCGGGGATGCCGCCGAGGTCGATGACTGGCTCGGCGTGCCATACACGAATGCGTTGGACGGGGTCACGGTCAACTGGGTCAACGAGGCCGACGAACACGGGCTCTGCGCGGTGCACGTCCACACACCGAACGGAACCGTCCGGCTCGACTAGCCGACCTACTCACCCACCGCCTTGTCGAGCTAGCCGACGGTGGCGGGTTCCTTCTCCTCCGGCTCGCCGTGCTCTGCTGCCGGCTCAATCGACAACTGCGGCAGGATCCGGTCGAGCCAGCTAGGCAGGTACCAGTTCGCCTTGCCGATGATGAACATCACGCCGGGCACGATGGCCGAACGAATGATGAACGCGTCGATGAAGACCGCACACGCGAAGCCGAGCCCGAAGAGCTTGATGACTCGTTCGCCACCGAGGATGAACGACGCGAACACCACGATCATGATCGTTGCGGCCGCCGTGATTACTCCGCCGGTCTTGGTCAGACCGGTTTCCACCGCGTAGTCGTTGTCCTTCTTGCGCAGCCACTCCTCGTGCATTCGAGACACGAGGAACACCTCGTAGTCCATCGACAGCCCAAACAGGATCGCGAACAGCATCACCGGGAGGAAGGCCTCGATCGGCCCGGTCGCATCGACGCCGATGAGGCTCGCGCCCCAGCCCCATTGGAAAACGGCCACAACCACGCCGAAGGCAGCGAGGATCGAGAGCAGGTTCATGACCGCTGCCTTGACCGGGATCACGAGACTGCGGAAGACCAACATCAGCAAGAACATGCTGACCAGAACCACCACGCCGATGAACAACGGCAACTTCTGCTGCAGCACCTGAGAAAAGTCCTCGAAGATGGCGGTGATGCCTCCGACTGAGACGACGACATCGCTGCCGGCTACGGCCGAGGGAATCACCTGGGTGCGCAAGTACTTCAAGAGTTCGGTGGTGGCGGCCGCCTGCGGCCCGGTGGTGGGCACGACCTGGATGATCGCGGCGGTTCCGTCCTTGCTGTAGATCGGCGGCGACACCGCGGCAACGCCATCCGCCGCGCGAAGGCGCGCGTCAAGATCGGACACCGCGGCCGCGTCGGCTTCCTTGCCCTTCGGCAACTGCACGGTCACCGTGAACGGACCGTTGAAACCAGGGCCGAAGCCTTCGGCGAGCAAGTCGTAGGCGCGCCGTGTCGTGTCGGACTTCGGTGCAGTTCCAGCGTCAGACGAACCGAGCCGCATCGACAGAACCGGGATGGCCAAGGTGAGCACGATCAGCAAGCCTGCGATTGCGAAGACCCACGGGCGGCGCTTGATTTGCCCTGCCCAACGAGCCCAACCAGGGTGCTCGTTGGCATCGATGTTGCGGAAGGGCACCTTGCCCTTGTCGACCCGAGGGCCAAGCATCCCCAGGATGGCTGGCAGCAATGTCACTGCAGAGAGCATCGTGAAGGCGACGGCAATGCTGGCTGAGATGGCGATGCCGTACAAGAAGCTGACGTGGAGCAGGAAGAGCCCGAGCAACGCGATGCAAACCGTTACACCCGCGAACACGACCGCGCGGCCCGACGAGTCGAGCGACATGATGACGGAGTTCTCCACGGTCTCCCCGTCATGCAAGGTCTGGCGGAACCGACTGACGATGAACAGCGCATAGTCGATACCGACGCCCAGCCCGATCAAGGTCGCAAGGGTGGGGCCGAACTCGGCGATCTGAAGGCCATGGGACACCATCCCGATAACACTGATGGCGGTGCCCAGCGCGACGACCGCGCTGATCAGCGGGAGCGTCATTGCGACCAAAGAGCCGAACGTGATCAGCAAGATGAGTGCCGCTGCAAGCAGACCCAACGCCTCAGAACTCGGCGGCTGACTCTGGGACTGCGAGACAAGCGGACCGCCCGCCTCGACCTGCAGAGTCGTGCTGTTAGCCGCAAGTGCGGTGTCGATGACCGGGCTCACCACCGCGGGAGTCGGGTAACGCTGGTCGAAGATGACGTTGGCGTAGGCGACCGACTCGTCCTTGGAGATCTGTCCGGCCGCGGTGGCGTCAAACGGGCTCTGGACGGTGTCGACGTGAGGCGTTGCCTCAATCTTGGTCAGCAGCGCTTCGATCTCGGGCTTGTTGGTGCTGTCGGTCACCGTGCCGGTCTTCGCGTGGAAGACCAACTGCAGCGAAGCGCCCGCCTGTGAGGGGAACTTCTCGCTGAGCACGGACAAGGCGTGGGTGGACTCGGTATTGGGCAGGTTGAAAGCGCTGGAGTACTGAGTACCCCAGGACTTCGCAATGAAGCCAGTGCCGAACAGGGCGATGAGCCAAACAACGAGTACGAGCTTGCGGTGACGGTAGACGAAACCGGCCCACGAACGCATGAGTCCTCCAGGCCAACCACACGTCGGCCGCGGGGCAATTAGGGTCGGCTAAGTATGCCAGCGGTCCCTATGGCCCGCCTTCGGGCGGGGGGCGCATCGAGCGCCACGCCTCACGCAACAACCCGAATCGCTCACCGATCACGTGGCTTGCGTGCAGCGATACCCATAGGCAGCCGATCGCGACTGGCACCTCCACGAGGATGGCCAGCAACACCGCCTGGATGAGATCACCCTGATCGCTGCTGAGAGTGATGTCGAACCACGCGTCGACGAGCAGCACGGTCGCCGTCATGGCTGCGTAGGTCGCCACGCGCGGATTGCCCCGCCATGCAGCAAGCCCTGTCCAGAGCAGCAAGGCGATCACGAAGATGTCGAATCCGACCCAGGCGAGCGAGTAGTGCGCCGCGGAGTAGCTCACCGGCAGGGTCAACGCCAGGTAAACGATCCACGGGAACATGAGTGCGCCGCCAAAGATGAACGCGGCCCCCACCCAACGCGGTATGGGCCGCAGGCTTGCGGCGCGCTGAACCAGAGCAGCCGGGTCCTGGGATACCTCGTCGGTCATGGGCTCTCCTCGTCGGGCGGCCTACCGCGTGGGGCCTAGCGTTTGACAGGCACCGCCCGGTAGACATTGCCAGGATCCGCCCGATTCGACACCGCCGACAAGCCCAACCACATCTGAGGAGACCTCATGCCCAGCAACGACCTGAGCGGCCGCGTCGCGATAGTGACCGGTGCCGGTCGCGGCATCGGCCGCAGCCTGGCCATCCGACTCGCCGCTGAGGGCATGTCGGTGGGTCTCGTCGCGCGGACCGGCTCCGAGGTGGAGTCAGCGGCGGCCGAGATCGCGAACGCGGATGGGCACGCGATGGCATTCGCCGCAGATGTGGCAGACACCGACGCCGTCCGCCACATCGTGAACGAGGTCGAGTCCTCGCTCGGTCCGACCTATCTGATGGTCAACAACGCGGCTCGCTCGGCCACGTGGAACGGCGAGAAGATCTGGGACGCCGACCCAGAGGACTGGTGGAGCCGGGTCGAGACGAACCTCAAGGGGCCGTTCCTTTTCGCCCGCTACACGCTGCCCGGCATGGTCGAGCGCAACGAGGGATACCTCGTCGCGATGAACTCGTTGGCAGGAGCCGCAGCACTTCCTCCCACGGACGGCGCCTACCCGGTGTCGAAGTCGGGCCTTTTTCGACTCACCGACCAGATCGCGTCACAACTGCGCGAGACGAACGTCAAAGCGATCGACGTCTCCCCCGGTCTGGTCCTCACCAGCGCCAACGACGCACCGGCAGCACCCCCCGGCGGATGGACACCCGTCGAACTCGTCTGTGATCTTGTCGTGGGCATTGCTCGCGGCGAGTTCGATGACTTCAACGGACGTTTTCTGCACGCTCAAGACGATTTCAACGAGGTACGGGGACACCTCGACGACATCAAGGCGCGCAACGGGCGGCTGCTGCGGATCATCCCGGGCTGGGACGACGACCAGCGCATGATTCCGCGCTGGTAGCCGTTGGTAGGATGGGGTCTCGCGTCCTCGCATGAGCGACGGATTCCGAAGTCGGCACATCCCCCGACACACCAGCGCAGCGTCTGACCGCACGTGAGATGGCACTGCCACCGGCGCGGGATCACGCTTCCAAGGGCTGGAGCCCAGTGTCCCAGACACCTCGCACCAACCGACTCGTCGGCTTCGGACCAAACGAATGGCTTGTCGACGAGATCTACCAGAAGTACGTCGAGGACAAGGACTCAGTCGACCCGGTCTGGCGGGAGTTCTTCGGTGAGACCAACGGGAACGGCTCAAGCCCTGTCCCCGAATCCCCGCCAGCGACCGAGCAGGCCCCAACAGCCGCACCCACGCTGACCGCTCCTCTCGAATCTCGCGTTCCGTCTCCGCAAGCCCCGACGAAGGCCACCGCCCCAGTGACTAGCCCCACGACTGCTCCTGCACCGACTCCCGCGGCAACACCGTCGCCCTCATCGACTGGGCCCAATGCACCGACGCCCGCCCAGCCCGCAGCCGCGAGCGCCGCGCCCGCAGCCCCCGCAGAAGCGAAGGACGAGACCGTCGCGCTGAAGGGGCCGGCGGCTCGGGTCGTGACAAACATGGAAGCAAGCCTCGCCGTACCGACTGCGACAAGCGTTCGCGTCGTGCCGGCAAAGCTTCTCGTCGACAACCGCACGGTGATCAACAAGCAGTTGCGCCGCGGACGCGGCGGCAAGGTCTCGTTCACGCATCTCATCGGCTACGCGGTGGTCAGGGCCCTACGTGCGATGCCCGAGATGAACTACGCGTTCACCGATGCCACGGGCAAGCCCGCGGTGATCGAGCATCAGCACGTCAATCTTGGCCTCGCCATCGACCTGGCCAAGCCGGATGGCAGCCGCCAGCTGCTCGTTCCGTGCATCAAACGAGCAGACACGATGGAGTTCTCGGACTTCTGGGCCGCCTACGAGGACACCGTCCGCCGGGCTCGCAACAACAAGCTGACGGTCGATGACTTTGCGGGCACCACGATCAGCCTGACCAACCCGGGCACCATCGGCACCGTTCACTCGGTGCCCCGACTGATGGCCGGACAGGGCACGATCGTCGGCGTCGGCGCGATGGAGTACCCGGCCGAGTACTCAGGGACGTCGCAAGAGACGCTCGCGCGTCTCGCGGTCAGCAAGGTCCTGACCCTGACCTCGACCTACGACCACCGGATCATTCAGGGCGCGCAATCCGGTGACTTCCTACGGGTGCTCCACGGACTGCTTCTGGGCGAGGACGGCTTCTACGACGACGTGTTCCGCTCGCTGCGGATTCCGTACGAGCCGATCCGCTGGGTGCCAGACACCAACTTGAGCCGCGAGGATGTCGTCAACCGCGGCGCGCGCGTGCAGGAACTCATCCACGCCTACCGGGTACGCGGCCACCTGCTCGCCGACACTGACCCACTTGAGTATCGCGTCCGTAGCCACCAGGACCTCGACCTCGGTACCCACGGCCTGACCTTGTGGGACCTCGACCGTGAGTTCGCAACCGGCGGCTTCGCCGGCACTCGCATGGCCACGCTGCGCGAGATCCTCGATCTGCTCCGCGATGCCTACTGCCGCACTGTTGGCATCGAGTACATGCACATCCAGGACCCTGAAGAGCGTGAGTGGATCCAGGAGCGGATCGAGCGGCCGCACGAGAAGCCTGACCGCACTGAGCAGCTGCGGATCTTGCGTCGACTCAACGCGGCCGAAGCGTTCGAGACGTTCCTGCAGACGAAGTTCGTTGGGCAGCGACGGTTCTCGCTCGAGGGCGGCGAGGCTGCGATCCCGTTGCTCGACGAGATCATTAGCGACGCGGCCGACGCGGGTCTCGACGAGGTATGTGTCGGCATGCCACACCGTGGTCGACTCAACGTGCTGGCCAACCTCGCAGGTAAGTCGTACGCGCAGATCTTCCGCGAGTTCGAGGGCAACCTCGACCCGTCGAGCGTTCAGGGCTCGGGTGACGTGAAGTACCACCTGGGCACGCGCGGCACCTTCACCGCTGAGTCAGGCACCCAGATTCCGGTCTACCTGGCCGCAAACCCGTCTCACCTCGAGGCGGTGGATTCGGTCCTCGAGGGCATCGCACGGGCCAAACAGGACACGATCGACAAGGGTGACGCGGGATTCACCGTGCTGCCCCTGCTCATGCACGGCGATGCCGCCTTCGCCGGCCAGGGCGTGGTCGCGGAGACGTTGAACCTCTCGCAACTGCGCGGCTACCGCACCGGCGGCACGATTCACCTCGTCGTCAACAACCAGGTGGGCTTCACCACCTCGCCGGAGTCGAGTCGCTCAAGCGTGTACGCGACCGACGTCGCGCGCATGATCCAGGCTCCGATCCTGCACGTGAATGGCGATGACCCAGAGGCGTGCATCTTCGTCGCGCAGTTGGCGTTCGAGTTCCGACAGACCTTCAAGCGCGACATCGTCATCGACATGATCTGCTACCGCCGTCGCGGTCACAACGAGACCGACGACCCGTCGATGACACAGCCGTTGATGTACGACCTGATCGACGCCAAGCGGTCCGTGCGCAAGCTCTACACCGAGGCACTCGTTGGTCGTGGCGACATCACGATCGAGGAAGCCGAGCAGGCTCTTCGTGACTACCAGGAGCAGCTCGAGAAGGTCTTCCGCGAGACGCGTGAGGCGACGACCGGCGGCGGCGTCAGGGCGCCGAAGATCCCAGTGCACGAGCCCAAGACCGTAGCCGCGTACGTCAGCGCCATCGATGACGAGCTTGTGAAGCGCATCGTGGAGACCCAGACGACGCTTCCCGCCGGGTTCACACCGCACCCCCGCCTGCTTCCTCAGCTGCAGCGTCGCGCGCAGATGGTGGCCGACGGCACGATCGATTGGGCGATGGCCGAGACGCTGGCCATCGGGTCGTTGCTTGCACAGGGTCGTTCGGTTCGATTGGCCGGGCAGGACTCCCGACGCGGCACCTTCGGCCAACGGCACGCGGTCATCTTCGACCGCGTGACCGGTCAGGGGTACAAGCCGTTGAAGAACCTCTATGCGGACGGTTCCAAGTTCTACGTCTACGACTCGTTGTTAAGCGAGTTCGCAGCGATGGGTTTCGAGTACGGCTACTCGGTCGCGCGTCCAGACGCGTTGGTGATGTGGGAAGCCCAGTTCGGTGACTTCGCCAACGGGGCCCAGACGATCATCGACGAGTTCATCTCGTCGGGCGAACAGAAGTGGAACCAGAAGTCCGGCGTCGTGCTGCTGCTGCCGCACGGCTATGAGGGCCAAGGGCCTGACCACTCCTCCGCACGCATCGAGCGCTTCCTGACGTTGTGCGCTCAGAACAACATGACCGTGTCGCAGCCTTCGACGCCCGCGTCGTACTTCCACCTACTCAGGCGCCACACCCTCGGCGCTGAGCACCGCCCGCTCGTTGTATTTACGCCGAAGTCGATGTTGCGACTGAAGGCTGCGGCTTCACCCACCGAGCAGTTCACGGCCGGTGAATTCACGCCAGTCATCACAGACCCCCTAGTCGAGGCGTCGAAGGTTCGCCGAGTCGTGCTGTGCGCCGGCAAGATTGCCCACGAGTTGATCGCAGCGCGGGCCGATCGCGGTGTCGACGACATCGCAATCCTTCGACTTGAGCAGTTCTACCCGCTGCCGACAGCCGAGATTGCCCAGGCGCTCTCGGCCTTCCGCACCGACGCCGAGGTCATGTGGGTGCAGGACGAGCCGGCCAATCAAGGGGCGGCGCCGTTCATCCTGTTGAACCTGCCAGAGGCGCTCGGTGGTCGAGCCGTGACCCGAGCAACGCGGCCAGCCTCGTCCTCGCCCGCAGTCGGCCAGCACTCGGTGCACGACCGTGAGCAGAAGGCGGTCGTGGATCAGGCTCTCGGCATCTGATCGGCCCTCGCATATGTACTTCACCGACCGCGGCATCGAAGAACTCGAATCGCGGCGTGGCGAAGAAACGGTCACGTTGACCTGGCTTGCCGGCCGCCTGCAGGAGTTCGTCGACGAGCACCCCGACTTCGAGACTGCCGTTGAACGCCTCGCCACTTGGTTGGCCAGGGAAGGCGACGCCGACGTCGAGGACCTCGCCTAGAAGGTCAGCACCACCTTGCCGAACGCCTCGCCGGACTCGAGCCGTTCGAACGCCTCGCGCGCATCCTGCGCACTGAAGGTTGAGTCGATAAGCGGCTTGAGCTGGTTGCTCTGACACATCTGCAGCAGCGACACGAGTTCACTGCGAGTACCCATCGTGGAGCCGACGACGGACAACTGCAGGAAGAAGACGCGGGCCAGCTCTTCATGCGGAGCGGGGCCGGACGTCGCGCCGCACACAACGATGCGCCCACCCGGCTTGAGCGATTTCAAGGAGTGCGACCAGGTCGCCTCGCCCACGCTCTCCATGACCGCATCGACCCGATCGGGAAGGCGGGCGCCCGCCTCAAACGCCGCGTGGGCGCCGAGCTCGTGCACCGCTCGCATTCGCTTCTCATCCGAGCGGCTGGTCACCCACACCTTCAGTCCGGCGGCGCGCGCGAGTGACACGAGCGCGGTCGAGACTCCGCCACCAGCCCCCTGGACCAGCACGGTCTGGCCTGGGCGCAGCCCGCTCTTCACGAACAACATTCGGTACGCCGTGAGCCAGGCTGTGGGCATGCACGCGGCCTCTGCGAAGGAAAGGCCTCTGGGCTTGGGCACGAGATTGGCCCGCGGGACGAGCACTTGCTCGGCCATCGTCCCGTCATAGACCTCGGACAGCAACGAGCGGTTGGGGTCCAATGTCTCGTCGCCACCGCCTGCTGCGGGATCACCAATCACGGCATGGACAACCACTTCGTTGCCACGGTCGTCGACGCCTGCGGCATCGCAACCAAGGATCATCGGAAAGCGTTCGTCCGTGATGCCTACGCCCTTGAGCGTGAAGAGATCGTGATGGTTGAGGCTCGCAGCCTTCACCGTCACCAGCACCCAGTCGTCGTGCGGTTCGGGATCGGCATGCTCGCCGAGGGCAAGTCCGGTTAACGGCGAATCGGGATTGGGTCGTTCGGCAGTCACTGCAAACATGCGACGAGCCAACCAGATGGCACGCGTGCGCGGCGAAACGGGTCAGGTCTCGCGGCGTACGCAGTGCTCAACCGCGACTGCAACGGCCGGCGCGACTCGCGGGTCGAGAGCGTCCGGTATCACGTAGTCCGATGCGAGGTCGTCGCCGACCACGTCGGCGATCGCCTGAGCAGCGACCACCTTCATCTGCTCGGTGATGCTCGGAGCCCCCGCCGTCAGCGCCCCTTTGAAGATGCCGGGGAAGGCAAGCACGTTGTTGATCTGGTTCGGGAAGTCGCTTCGACCGGTGGCGACTACGGCCGCGTACTTGTTGGCGATGTCGGGGTGGATTTCAGGTTCGGGGTTGGCCAAGGCAAAGACGATCGCGTCCTTGGCCATGGACGCGACGGCTTCCTCTGAAACGTGCCCGCCCGAGACACCGACAAAGACGTCGGCGCCCGACATCGCTTCCTCGAGCGTGCCGGTGAGCCCCGCTTTGTTCGTTCGTCGAGCCAACGCTTCCTTCACGTCAGTGAGATCGGTGCGACCCACATGAATAATCCCTCGGCGGTCCGCGACTGCGACATCGCCAATGCCTGCGTTCTGCAAGATTGCGCACACCGCGACACCCGCAGCACCCGCGCCAGACATGACAACTCGAAGGTCGCTCAGGTCGCGTCCGGTCAGACGGGCGGCGTTCTTGAGCGCAGCGAGCACGACAACCGCTGTGCCGTGCTGGTCGTCGTGGAAGACGGGGATGGACAACGTGTCGCGAAGGCGGCGCTCGATCTCGAAGCAACGCGGCGCAGAAATGTCCTCAAGGTTTATCCCGCCAAACGACGGTGCCAGTCGCTGCACAGTCGCCACGATGTCGTCGACCTCGCGTGCATCGAGGCAGATGGGCACGGCATCAACACCGCCAAGTTCCTTGAAGAGCAGCGCCTTGCCCTCCATGACGGGCAACGCCGCCGCTGGCCCGATGTCGCCAAGCCCGAGCACGGCGCTCCCGTCCGTCACAACGGCGACGGTGTGGTGACGCCAGGTGTAGAGATCGGCGAGCGAAGGATCGGCCGCGATCGCGAGGCATACCTCGGCAACTCCCGGCGTGTAAGCAGCAGCTAGAAGGGCAGCATCCAACTCTCCAACCGTTGACCGGACCTCGACCTTGCCACCTCGATGCAGGGCGAAGATGGGGTCATCGGCGCGCGGATCCCGCTCCTTGGCATCCGAACTCTCAGCTGAACCAGCCACAACGCGCTCCGTCCAATACGTGTTCGAATCTTGACACAGTGGTCAATCACCCAACGGCTCGGCGGGGCAGGATCACCGCAACATTCATACATTGCAGGAGGACTTGTGAACTTCAGAAACCGCCGCCGCACGTACGTGGCCGTTGCCGGCCTGGACGTGATGCGCACGCTCGCCGAAGAGGGCATGACGATGGTTGTGGTCACCCACGAGATGGGGTTCGCCCGCGAAGCCGGCGACCAGTTGGTCTTTATGGACGACGGGGTCATCGTCGAGTCGGGCGAGCCGCGCGAAGTCCTTACGAACCCGCAGCACGAGCGGACTCGTTCGTTCCTGTCGAAGGTTCTGTAGCCGCAACTTGAGTGCGCCGGCGGCGCAGCGGCCAGTAGCGAAACGCAACGCGTCCGACGATGTTGGCGTCAGGGACCGCGCCAAACAGCCTGCTGTCGTCGCTGCTCTGTGCGTTGTCGCCCAGCAGCCACCACGATTGTCCGTCACGACGAACGGCTCGCTTGACGATCAGGAGCGCTGTCCGGTCAGGCCGCACCGCAACAACGACGTCACCCGTACGAATCGGGCGACCACCGCGACGGACGACAAGCCAGTCGCCCGGCCTGAAGCTCGGCAGCATCGACTCGCCATCGACGGCGACCCGCCGCCACGGCCAGCGGTGCTGTCCTGGTTGCGATGTACCGAGAGCGGCCACGACATGCACCCTGGCACGGACTGATCGAGGCCGTGTGTCGGAGTCGGGATCAATGCCCGTTCGGCCAATCGAGGTGGTCAATGCGGTTCATGCGTAACTCGGTTACTGACGGTGATCTCCCCCACTCCGTTCGCCCGACTTCGGCGGTAGTGTCGGTCGAAGATCGCTACGCGACTCGCGTGGCATTCGAGAAGGAAATCTGACGAAGGGACGGCCATGCTCCGCCGACTGCTAGCCCCGAAGACCGTCGTGCATGCCCACTGCGACCTGCCCTGCGGTGTCTACGACCCCGCCCAGGCCCGCATCGAGGCGCAGTCGGTCAAGGCGATCATCGAGAAGTACAACGACAGTGATGACCCCGCCTTCAAGGCCCGCTGCATCTTCATCAAGGAGCAGCGCTCGAACCTCGTTAAGGAGCACCTCTGGGTGCTGTGGACCGACTACTTCAAGCCGCCGCACTTCGAGAAGTACCCGCAGCTGCACGGGCTGGTCAACGAAGCGACCAAGCTCGCCGGTGCCGGCGGCACCAAGGGCACGGTCGATGTCGCAAAGGCTGACGAACTGCTGGCGAAGATTGACGAGATCGCCGACATCTTCTGGGAGACGAAGAAGGCCTAAACGCCGTCGACCCACTCGAACCACCCGGCCCTTGCATCGGGCCGGTTCGCCTTGCATCGCTTGTATGAGTTCCTGCATCGCCTCGACCTGTGCTGCGCGGGTTGCAACCACATCGACGCGTACACAAGCGATGCAACGGACGGATGGGTGCGGGTGTACACATTGGACAATTGCCAAATCGCGCGAGCCCGGGTCGGGCCGAGCGCGTTTCATGAGACTCAGCGAGCACCCCGATCCACCCTCTAGCCTGGGTCCGATCGCGATGCTGCGAGGCTCGGCCAGGCCCGGACGGGAGATGGTGCTGTCGTGACTTCGACCCCTGCGACACCGGCACGACCAGGCACGTTGGTGGGCAGGACCGCGCAGGACCCCGCTCTGTCAACAGTCACCCTCACGGTTCCCCCCGAGGCCTGGTACGTGTCCATCGTCCGCAATCTCGGCGCAACGCTCATCGCGCGACACGGAGCCACCCTCGATGAGATCGAGGACACCCGCATCGCGGTCGACGAGGCCTTCTCGTGTGCGCTCCCACTCGCGTCCGGGCCTCTCACGTTCACCTTGAGCGCCCCCAAAGGCGCTTTCCACGTCGATATCGAAGCGGCGGCGCGGTCCGATGCAGATGTCCCAGCTGAGGACTCGTTCGCCTGGACCGTGCTCTGCGCCCTAGTCACGTCCGTGTCTGCATCGATCGACACGACGGACGGACGCAGCGTCCTGCGCATGTCGCTGGCTAAGGACTTGGCCGTCACGGGATGACGATCGAAGACACCGCGTCCACGGCCGTCGATTCCGGCCGCGAACGCCAGAAGGCGCAGACGCGCGCGCTCTTGGTCGAGATGGCGACGCTGTCAGCAGATGACCCTGCCCGAACTCGGCTGCGCGACGAGGCCGTGCAGCTCAACCTGCCTCTGGCCCGCCACCTCGCGCGCCGCTTCGACGGTCGAGGCGAGCCGCTTGACGACCTGCAGCAAGTCGCGGTTGTAGGACTGATCAAGGCCATCGACCGGTTCGAGCCCGAACGCGGTCTTGAGCTATCGACGTTTGCTACGCCCACGATTCTTGGCGAGCTCAAGCGCCACTTCCGCGACCGCACATGGTCGGTGCGCGTCCCGCGAAGACTGCAAGACCTCGGCATGGGCATCAACCGGGTAAGTGCGGCTATGACGCACGAACTCGGTCGCACGCCTACGGTTCCCGAGCTCGCCGCGGCCCTCGAGGTGACCGAGGACGACATCATCGAAGCCATCGAATCGGCAGCCGCCTACAGCACCGTGCCGCTCGATGCGCCAGTCGGTGAGGGCACGACGATCATCGACACCCTCGCCGTCGATGACAATCGACTCAACGCGATCAACGACCAAGAGACGGTGCGACCGCTGCTCGATGCGCTGCCCCCTCGCGAACGGCGCATCATCATGCTTCGTTTCTTCGAGAACAAGACGCAAAGCCAGATCGCCGAGGAGCTTGGCATCTCGCAGATGCATGTCTCGCGGCTGCTCGCACGAACCCTGCGCAATCTGCGCGATGCGATGCAGGAGAACTAGGCGTCGGCATCCGAATCGGCCGGCGAAGCCAGTTCGCGCGTCACGGGCGGGGTGAGCAACGCAACGAAGGCAACCAGGGCCGTCACCAGCACGAGGACTCCGACCCATGGCGCGGCGCCATCGCCCTCGATCATGTTGATCGATGCGAAGCCAGCAACAACCTGCACGACCACAGCCGGTGATCGGGCCCAACGTCGCGCCCGCCAAAGCCCACGCGCCACCAGCCACAAGCAGGCCGTCATGACGGCGTATAGAAGCACCTCAACGATTGCGGTCGACGTGCGCTGGGCAGTCGACACGAACAATTCAACGAGGATGTAAACCCCCAGCGCCAGCAGCGCCGCCCCCTGCAGGAACAGCACGGCGGCCGCGACGCGCAGTAATTGCCGGCCGCGCTCCACGCAGCGCACCCTATGCGACACCTCGCTAGCCTGAGCGCCGTGCGAGCCCTCCTCGTAGTGAATCCGCGTGCGACCACTACCACTGCTCGTGCGCGCGACGTGATCGTTAAGGCGATGCGTGCCGACTTCCACGTGCAGGTCTCCGAGACGGCCTACCGCGCGCATGCCGTTGAACTGGCACGCCGCGCGGTTCAGGACGACTTCGACGTCGTGCTGGCGCTCGGCGGCGACGGCACGGTCAACGAAGTCGTCAACGGGCTCCTTGCCGAGGGGCCGCACCCCGACCTCCCCCGCTTCGGCGTCCTGCCCGGTGGCGACGGCAACGTGTTCGCACGAGCGCTCGGGATGCCGACCTCACCCTTGGACGCGGCCGGCGTGCTCATCGAGGCGTTGCACGAGGACTCATCTCGCGTCATCGGTTTAGGAACCGTCATACGGGAGGCTGAGGAGGACCGTTGGTTCACCTTTGCCGCTGGACTGGGATTCGACGCTGAGGTCGTCGCCGAGGTCGAGCGTCGACGAGCCAGGGGCGCGCGCAGCAGCTCCATGATGTACGTGCAGGCAGCGTTTGATCGGTACATCCGCCGCGACCATCGCCAGGAGCCAGGGCTCTCTCTTGTGCACCCGGACGAGTCCAGCCTGTTCCTCGGCATCATCCAGAACACCTCGCCGTGGACGTTCATCGGCAATCGCCCTGTTGACCCATGCCCGGAAGCATCTTTCGACACCGGCCTTGATCTGTTTGCTCTACGCGGCATGCCCGTACCCGCGATGTTGCGTCACGTCACCGACCTCGTCGTGGTCGGACGACCGCCGCACGGTAAGGACGTGCTCGTGCTGCACGATCAAGACGCGCTGTCGTTTCGGTCGGAGAATCCGATCGATCTACAAGTCGACGGCGATCACTTGGGTCGCGTCAACGAAGCGGAGTTCCGCGCGTCACCGCGCGCGTTGCGCGTGGTGATCTGATGCCATCTCCCGCATCTCTCGACCAGCTTGTCCATGAGTCCTGGGTGCCTGCACTCCAACCCGTTGCCCAGAACATCACTGCAATGGGAGTGTTCTTGCGCGAGGAGATAGCGGCCGGTCGTGGCTACCTTCCAGAGGGGCCGCGCGTGCTGCGCGCCTTCTCGCAGCCATTCGATGACGTGCGGGTACTCATCGTTGGTCAGGACCCCTACCCGACACCCGGACATGCGGTCGGCCTGTCCTTCTCGGTCACTGCGACGACCCGACCGCTGCCGCGTTCGTTGGGCAACATCTTCACCGAGTACAGCAATGACTTGAACCTGCCCGCGCCCACCTCGGGAGACCTGAGTCCGTGGGCTCAACACGGTGTCCTGCTGTTGAATCGAGTGCTCACGGTTGCCCCTGGCGCGCCCGGATCCCATCGAGGGAAGGGGTGGGAGGCAGTCACGGATCAGGCCATCGCCGCCCTGGTCGCCCGCGACCGGCCGCTCGTGGCCATCCTCTGGGGGCGCGATGCCCAGACCCTGCGGCCGGCCCTGGCGGAGACCCCCACAGTTGTGAGCGCCCACCCGAGTCCCATGTCGGCCGACCGCGGATTCTTCGGCTCCCGGCCCTTCAGCCGGGTCAACGACGCGCTCACCTCGTGTGGCGCCGAGCCCGTGAACTGGCGGCTGCCTTAGGCCCAGGGCCCGGCTGGCACCGCGCGGGCCGGCTTCGTCCAGGAATGTGACCGACGCGACACAACAGTCTGACAACTACCAGCCCAAAGCCCTTGAACGAGTTTGGCCTGCGTGATTGGGTCGTTTCCGATCGGTTACAGCCGGTCGCGGACGCTCTCGTGACTCCGTCGGCAATCCCGGCGGAACACCAACAGCGTCCGTACCGTTCTCATCCACATCATCGCTTTCGGCAGACCTGGCCGGACACGGTGATCGTGAATGGATTCACAAGCGGGGCGCGACCCGCCCTGCCTAGTCAAGGAGAACCGCATGGACTGGCGCCACGAGGCTGCCTGCCGTGACGAGGACCCTGAGTTGTTCTTCCCCATTGGCAACACCGGTCCGGCCCTCGTTCAGATCGAAGAGGCCAAGGCCGTGTGCCACCGGTGTTCCGTCCGTGAGGCCTGCCTCCAATGGGCGCTGGAAAGCGGGCAGGACGCGGGGGTCTGGGGCGGCCTGAGCGAGGACGAGCGACGCGCACTCAAGCGCCGCAATGCGCGCATGCGCGCTCGCAGCGCCCAGTAACCAGCGGCTATACCGCCCAGCCTCCGACTGGGACATCGACGACTGCCCGGGTCCCCCCGGAGCGCACGGGTTCGAACGTGACCGTGCCCCCCAGTTCGCCGATCACCAAGGTCCGCACGATCTGCAGGCCGAGTTCTCCGTCGCGGTCTGGGTCAAAGCCGGAGGGCACGCCGACACCGTTGTCGGCAACCTCGACTCGAAGCCGACCGGCCGTGCGGCTGGCCCGCAGGTCCAGTTGGCCACCTCGTTGACCAAGGCCATGGGCGACCGCGTTCTGCATGAGCTCGGTCAAGGCCATGGCCAACGGAGTAGCCACGTCGGCGGGTAGCACTCCGAACGCTCCCGAGCGACGGGCCGTGACGCCGTGCGTCTCCCCCGGCAGAGACACATCGACAACCATCGCCATCAGCCGCTCGGCGATGTCGTCAAAGGCAACGTGCTCGTCGGGGGTCCGCGACAAGGTCTCGTGCACGACCGCGATCGACCCCACCCGCCTGACTGCCTCTTGCAGTGCTTCGCGCGCCTCGGGCTCGTCTAGGCGGCGTGCCTGCAGTCGCAACAACGCAGCAACGGTCTGGAGGTTGTTCTTGACTCGGTGGTGAATCTCGCGGATGGTCGCGTCCCGCGTGATGTTGTCTCGCTCCCGCCGGCGCATCTCCGTCACATCGCGAACCAACACGAGCGCGCCCTGGCGCTGACCACCTGGCTGCAGGGGGATCGCACGGACAAGCAGATTCGTCCCGAGCGCTGCCACCTCCGCGATCCGTGGACTTCGCCCAGCCACCACGGCAGCCGCTGATTCATCGACCGGCGCATCGTCCGGCGACATCTCGGCCGTGACCCGGGCAAGGTCGCATCCCACGAGATCACCGGACAGACCGACCCGTCGATAGGCCGAGACCGCATTCGGGCTGGCATAGGTCACGATCCCGTCCGCGTCCAGGCGGATCAGTCCATCACCAACGCGAGGGGTCGCTGCGTCGTGAACAAACAAGGCAGGAAACGGAAAGCGGCCTTGAGCCAGCATGGCGCTCAGGGCATCCGCAGCATCTAGGTACGCGCGCTCGAGCGGACTGCGCGGGGTCTCAGCATCGTCCTCGCCATAACGCGCGATGACGGCAATAACCGAACCGGCCCGCCGAACCGGCACGAATGTGGCGCACGCATGGCCCACCGCGCCGTCCCAGACGCGTTCGGAAGTGCCCGTAGTCAGAGTGCCTTGATCCAGAGCTCGCGCCAGCTCAGGTTGCGCATCGCGCGCGACCTCTGTGCCCACGACGTCATCGATGAGCATGGTGCGAGCAGTTGTCGGACGCATCTGCGCGACGGCGACCAGACGTCGCCCATCGCGGGTTACGGCCCACATGACGAGGTCACTGAAAGACAGGTCAGAGAGCAGCTGCCATTCACCGAGCACGTTGTGCAGCCAGTCCAGGTCCGCGTCGGTCAGATCGGTTCGAGATCGCACGAGGTCGTTCAGGCTCGGCACGTGGGCAGCGTATCGCCGGCACTCGCGGCTCGTTGGCCCTCGCTGGCACTGTCAGCGTGCGCCGCTGCTCGCCGCGCGGGTGCGCCGTCGCCCCGCCCCGCCCCGCCCCCCCGCCGTCCTCTTGCATCGACGGGGTACGCATTGCATCCGTTGCAACATGCGCAACGCACAGTGCAACGATGCAGACGAGCGGGTCGGCGATGCAACGCGACTCGACGCGATGCAAGGCGGTGGGCCGGGCGGGGGCTGGGCACCCCGCCGGAATGCTGAAGCACTCGGAGCCCTCGGAGCAGCTCGGGCCTCCGTCTGGGAAGATGCCGACGATGACCACGACAAACGATCAGAGCACGAAGCAAGAATGGCTGGCCCGCGACTCACGAGCCGTGTGGCATCCCTTCACTCAGCACTCTGCTTGGCTCGACGACGAGCCGTTGGTGGTGGCGCGCGGTGAGGGCATGTACTTGATCGACTCCGAGGGCCGTCGATATCTCGACGCGTTCTCGTCGCTGTGGGTCACGGTGCACGGCCATTGCGTGCCCGAGATCAACGATGCGATCAAACGCCAGCTCGATGTGCTCGACCACTCGACCTTCCTCGGCTCCACACATGAGCCCGGCATCGAGCTGGCCGAAAAACTCGTCGCGTTGGCGCCCCAAGGACTGACGAAGGCATTCTTCGGCGGGGACGGCGCATCCTCTGTCGAGGCCGCGTTGAAGATGGCTTACCAAGCGGCGAGCCAGCGTGGTGAGGTGCGGCCTTTGTACGTCCACGTGAGCGAGGGCTACCACGGCGACACACTCGGTGCCGTAAGCGTCGGGGGCATCGAACTGTTCCACCACACCTACCGCGACATCTTGCTGCAGACCCGAACAGTGTCCTCGCCCGGCGTTCGTGCCACCGGACAGTCACCAACGGATCGCGCGGCTGAGGTCAGCGACGAGCTGCGTGCCTTGATGCGAGCCGACGGCGACCGAGTGTGCGCCATCGTCATCGAACCGCTCATGCAGGCGGCAGGCGGGATGCTGTCCCATGACGTCAGCTTTGTGCGGGCGGCCCGAGAGTTGGCAACGGAGTTCGGCGCCTACCTGATCTGCGACGAGGTCGCCACTGGCGTCGCGCGCACGGGCCGGTTCTGGGCGGTCGAGCATGCAGGCATCTCGCCGGACCTCATCACCTGCGGCAAGGGCATCACCGGTGGCTACCTACCGCTGTCCGCGGTGCTCGCGACCGACGAGATCTATGAGGCTTTTCTGGGTAACCCGGCCGAAGGCAAGACGTTCTTCCATGGCCACTCGTACACAGCCAATCCGTTGTGTGCTGCTGCCGCGATCGCGAATCTCGACCTCATGCAGGCACACGGGACGGTCGCTCGCGCGGCCGAGATCGGTGAGCGTCTGGGTGAGTGGCTGGCTCCGTTGGAGGCGCACCCCGGGGTCGTTGAGATCCGACGCGTCGGCACGATGACGGGCATTGAGGTCGCATCACGAGGCGATCGCACTGGCTTCGAGATTTGTAAGGCGGCACTGTCGCGGGGGGTGTTGACGCGCAACCTCGGCGATGTCGTCGTCCTCATGCCGCCACTTGCAATCGGGGACGACGACTTGCGCACCATCGTCGATGTCATCACCGAATCCATTGGCTTGGTCGTCGGGTGATGTCAGACCCGTTGGCGTGGCTCGACGACCGAGCCGAGAAGCGCCGGCATGAGGGGCTGCGCCGCGCGGTGCGCCCGCGTGAAGCCGGTGCGGCGCAGGTCGACTTTGCGTCTAACGACTACCTCGGCTTGGCCCGCCATCCTGACGTGGTCGCGGGGGCCGTCGATGCTGCGCTCACTTGGGGCGCGGGATCGACCGGCTCTCGGCTGGTGACCGGCTCGACTCGTTTGCACGCAGAACTCGAGCAACGGCTCGCGCGATTCACCGGCGCCGAGGCTGCACTCGTTTTCTCCTCCGGCTACCTGGCGAACCTTGGCGCCATCGCGGCGCTCGCAGCTGAAGGCGACCTGGTCGTGTCGGACGAGCTGAACCACGCCTCGATCGTGGACGCGTGCAGGCTCTCGCGTGCACGGATCGCGATCTCACCGCACCGCGACGCGGCAGCAGTCGAGGCGTTGCTCGCCGAACGAGACGAGCAACGCGCCGTCGTGGTCACCGATGCAGTCTTCAGTGTCGACGGTGATGCTGCGCCGCTGCACGATCTGCACGAAGCATGTCTCCGACAGGGCGCGGTACTCGTGGTTGACGAGGCGCACGCACTCGGGGTGGTCGGTGCGGGCGGTCGCGGGCTCGCCGCCGATTCGGGTCTGGCCGGTGCACCCGATGTCGTCCTCACCGTCACGCTGTCGAAGTCGCTCGGTTCGCAAGGCGGCGCCGTACTCGGCAGCGAACGGGTGGTCGCACATCTCATCGATGCAGCCCGCACCTTCATCTTCGACACCGGTCTTGCCCCCGCAGCAGCCGGTGCTGCGCTGGCGGCTATCGGAGTCATCGAGTCACAGCCACAACGTGCAGCGGTCGCGCGCCAACGAGCCATCGAGATCGCGCAGACTGCGCAGGCCAACGGCTTACGTGCTCCCACGCCCGCTGCAGCCGTTACGGCGGTGCACATCGGAGCACCGCAGGCCGCCGTCGCGGCCGGCGAAATCTTCGGACAGCACGGCGCGCAGGTAGGCGTCTTTCGTCCACCGTCAGTGTCCGACGGCATCTCGCGGCTTCGCCTGACCGCGCGGGCCAACCTCGGGGACGAGGAGATGGCCTTGGCCGCCGAAGCCCTGGCAGACGTTGCTCGCAGGGTGAAGCACCTATGAGCGGACTCATTGTGTCCGGGACGGGAACCGAGATCGGCAAGACCATCGCCACTGCAGCGGTCGCGGCCGCGTGGAGCGCACGTGGAGATTCGGTCTGTGTCGTCAAGCCAGCGCAGACCGGACTTCAGCCACATGAGCGCGGCGACCTTGACGTCGTTCGTGAGCTGGCTGGTGTCGATCGAATTGATGAGTACGTCAGGTACCCCGATCCGTTGGCTCCCGCGAGCGCAGCGCGCCGCGCAGGCATGCCAACACTCGGTCTCGCCGATTGCACCGATCGGCTCGCCGCCACTGCCAACGATGTCGATCATGTGCTGGTTGAAGGTGCCGGGGGACTCCTGGTCCGCCTCGCCGACGACCCGGTCTGGTCGATGCGCGAACTTGCGGCCGCCCTTGACTGGCCGGTCCTCGTTGTCGCCCTTGCTGCCCTCGGGACTCTCAACGACATCGCGTTAACGCTTGAGGCTCTGGCCGCCGCCGAAGTCACCTGCGCAGGAGTCGTCATCGGCTCGTGGCCACGCGAACCCGGCCTGGCTGAGCGGTCCAACCTCATCGACATCAGCCGAATTGGCGCCCGGATTGTCGGCGTGCTTCCCGAAGGCGCCGGACAACTCGACCAGGCTGCCTTCCGTCGCCACGCTATCGGCTGGGTCGACGGCTCCCTTGGCGGCTCGTTCGATGCGGCAGACTTCATCCGTGACCACCGCTCCTGAGCAGATCAAGTCCAATAGCCGCTCGCCAGAGGACCTGCTCGCATATGCGCGCGAACGTGTCCTTGAGCAAGGCGTGGGCCTCGACGAGGCCGCGCTGATCGAAGCCCTGCAGATCCCTGACGACTCACTAGACGCGCTGCTGCAGCTCGCGCACGAGGTGCGGATGCGGTGGTGCGGCCCAGAGGTCGAGGTCGAGGGCATCGTGTCGGTGAAGACCGGCGGCTGCCCCGAGGACTGCCACTTCTGTTCGCAGTCGGGTCAGTTCACCTCGCCCGTTCGCGCCGCATGGCTGGACATTCCTTCGCTCGTCTCGGCGGCCATTGAGACGGCCTCAACCGGTGCTACCGAGTTCTGCATCGTCGCAGCCGTGCGCGGGCCAGACGAGCGCTTGATGACGCAGATGCGCGAGGCGGTCGCCGCGATCAACGAGGCCGTGTCCATCAATGTTGCCGCATCCCTCGGCATCCTCACCCAGGAGCAAGTGGATGCACTCGCCGACATGGGTGTGCATCGTTACAACCACAACCTCGAGACGGCGCGCTCCTACTTTCCCGAAGTCGTGACGACCCACACGTGGGAGGAGCGACACGAGACGCTCGCCATGGTGCGCGACGCCGGCATGGAAGTCTGTTGCGGCGGCATCGTCGGCATGGGCGAGTCCGTCGAGCAACGCGCCGAGTTCGCGGCGCAACTCGCCGACCTACAGCCGCACGAAGTGCCGCTGAACTTCCTCAACCCTCGTCCAGGCACACCGTTCGGAGAGCTGCCGGTCATGGACGCCCAGGACGCGCTGCGGACGATCGCGGCCTTCCGGCTCGCCATGCCGCGAACGATCCTGCGATTCGCAGGTGGTCGTGAGATCACTCTTGGCGACCTGGGCACTCGGGGCGGCCTGCTGGGCGGCATCAACGCAGTGATCGTGGGCAACTACCTCACGACACTCGGCCGCCCGGCGACCGATGACCTCGCGCTGCTCGGTGATCTGGCGATGCCGGTCAAGGCACTGTCTCAGACGCTGTGAGCGATCCGAACCCTATGAGCGAGACACACGCTGTGAGCGATCCCGATGTGGTGATCCGCATCGCGCAGCCGCAGGATCTCGCGCGGGCTGGCGAGTTGACGTATGCGGCCTACGCCGATTCCAACGTGCTCGGCACCGATCCCGACTACGGGAACTACCTGCGCGATGCCGCATCGCACGCCGAGATCGCAGAGGTGCTGGTCGCAGTGGAGCCCGATGACGAGGTCATCGGCACCGTGCGCCTGACCTTCCCCGGCTCCCCCATGACCGAGCTCGCCGAGGGCAGTGAGGCCGAGTTTCGGATGTTGGCCGTCGATCCGAAAGCGCAGGGTCGCGGTGTCGGGCAGTCGTTGGTGGAGGCATGCATTACTCGTTCGCGCGAACGCGGATCGCATGCCCTCGTCATCAGCGTGATCGCTGGCAACGACACCGCAGAGCGCCTCTATCGGCGGATGGGGTTCGAACGGCTGCCGGAGCGCGACTGGAGTCCGGTTCCGGGCACGGATCTGCTCGCTTGGCGTCTGGCGCTGTGATGACTGGCCCCGGCCTTGACCGCCTCGCGTGATGGGCGACTACTGCGACCGCTGCGGGAAGTCATTCATCGATGACGCGACGGCTGATCACAGCCGGTGCATCGCGGCGCGCGACCTTGAGCCACCCCGCTACTGCGTCCAGTGCGGGCGTCGAATGGTGGTCCAGGTGACACCAGGCAGTTGGACCGCGCGGTGCGTCGAGCATGGAGAGATCGACGGCCCGTAGGGGGCGCGTTAGACGTGAGCGCTACGCGACGAGGCCAAGGCGACGGAGCTCGACGGTGAGGTCGTGCGGGTTTGTCGAGGCCAACATGGCGTCATCGAGAGTGATGACGCCGTCGCGGATGAGTGCGACGAGGTGCTGGTCGAAAGTCTGCATCCCGTAGAACGTGCCCTCTTGGATCAGTTCGTTGATGGTCGAGGTCTTGTCGGGGTCGACGATGGCGTCGGCCACTCGACCAGTGTTGATGGCGATCTCGGTAGCGACACATCGACCGAGCTGGTCCGCGCGTGGCACAAGGCGCTGGCAGATGATGCCGCGCAGCGAGCCGGCGAGTGCCATCCGCACCTGCTTCTGCTCATGCGGTGCGAAGAAGTCGATGATGCGGTTGACGGTCTCTTCCGCGTCGGTGGTGTGCAGAGTCGACATGACGAAGTGGCCGGTCTCCGCGGCGGCAAGCGCCGCCTTGACGGTCTCGGCATCGCGCATTTCGCCGACGAGCACGACATCGGGGTCTTGGCGCATCGCGGCACGTAGTGCGACCGCGAAGTCCGCGGTGTCGACCCGCACCTCGCGCTGATTGACCATCGACATCTGGTCTTCGTGGATGACCTCGATGGGGTCTTCGATGGTGACGATGTGCACCTCGCGGTGCTTGTTGATGTAGTCGACCATGCCAGCAAGCGTCGTGCTCTTGCCCGATCCGGTGGGACCGGTAACGAGAACCAGTCCGCGTGGCTCCATGGCCAGCGACTGCAACACCGGGGGCATGCCAAGGTCTTCGAGCGGGATAGCGCCGATGCTGACCCGCCGGAAGACCAGACCGGCCGCCCCACGGGAGCGGAAGGCGTTGACGCGGAAGCGGCCCACTCCCGGAATGGAGTAGGCGAAGTCGGCTTCGTTGGTCCGCAGGAAGTCCTCACGCAGGTCCTCGCGCAGGACCTCGTTGACCATCGACTCGGTGTCGACCGGGGTCAGCGATGCGGCCTGCAGCTTGCGCAGGCGACCGTCGAGCCGGACGCGAGGCGGGGAGCCCACCTTGCAGTGCAGGTCCGAGCCACCGGTCTCCACCAGGGCACGCAAGAACGGCTCAACTGAGCTCACGGGGGCTGCGCTCACCGGGTGAATGTCGGCTCCAAAGAGCCGGATCTTTACTAGTCGATGACGACGAGCAGGTCGCCTTCCTGGACAACGTCCCCTTCTGCGACCGCCACTTCGCGCACAGTCCCCCCACTCTCGGCCAGGACGGGGATCTCCATCTTCATGGATTCAAGGATCACGACAGTGCCGCCGACCTCGACCGCATCACCTGGCGCGACGACAACCTTGGCGATGTTCGCCACCATCTCGGCGTGGATCTCCTCGGCCACTGGCGCTCTCCTTCGTGGGACCCATCACAAGGGGGTGAGCGCCATCAAACCACGCGAGGACCCCGCGTCCCTGCCTCAGACCGAGCTGAGCAGCAAGTTGCGGTCGACCACGCGGGTCAATACCTCGACGACCCGCGGGTCGAAGTCGTACGCCATGCCCATCCGAAGTCGTTCGAGCGCGTCTAGGCGTGGTCCGCTGTCGGCCGATCCGCCAACGAGGTCGTCAAATGCATTGACCACCTTGATGATGCGCGCGGCCAGCGGAAGGGTCTCATCGACCTGCTGGCCCGGTCGACGGTAGGGGTCGGACTGCCGCTCTACGATCGCGGCAACGCGATCGAGAACGCCGGTCTCCTTGATGACCGTTGCACCGAGTTCGGCGATCCGGCGCTGCGCCTCCCAGGACGCAGTGACGGTAACGCCACCCGGGATCGGCTCCTTCAGCGAGATCTGCCCGATGTCGTGCATGAGCGCCGCGTACTCAAGATCGAGCAGGTCCGCCTCGGACATGCCCAGCTCGCGACCCACCGTGAGCGAGAGGTCGCAAACCCGGCGCGAGTGGCCGTTCTCGGTGTAGCCGCCGACTTCGGTTACTCGGGCGAGAGCACCGATCGTCTGCCGGTAGGTCGCGCGAATCGATGCGTAGCGCTTGAACGAGACCTGCAGAAGCAGCAGCGGAATACAGAAGATGAGCAACGACCAGAACCCCATCACGCCGGTCGACAAGGCGATCAGCACTGCGATGGACCCGGTCGCGGATCCGATTCCAAAGCTGGCTCGCAAACCGTCACTCAGGGTCTGGACATAGGGGGCGCGGGTATAGCCGACCCGAATCGCCGCCGACAGCGCGGCTTCGAAGAGAAGCGCGCAGATCACGAGCGAGACCATGAACAGGGCCAGAGCGGTCGGACTTAGCCGGTCCACGGCGGCATGGATTCGACTGCCGCGAAACGCCGATGCCGTGACGGCAACCGTGATGACTCGGATGGACAGCGCGTCGATGCGAGGGGTCCTGCCCACGAAGACCCGCGGAAGCACGCCCAACAACGATGCGATCGCGAAAAAGGCCGTGACCTCATAGGCCTGGTAGTGAAGTGGTCGACCAGCGAAGTTGGTAGCCAACGCAAAGGCGAGACCTGCGGCCATGGCGACCGGAGCAACTTCGCGCTCGCCCGGCAGGGTCAAGGCCATGAACTGGCCGACGGCCACGAAGGCGGAAAACGCGAGAGCGCAAGCAACGTCGGGTGAGCCCTGCACCACAATCGCGGCGACCGACGCGGTGGTCAGGACCGCCGCAATGGCACCGACAACGAAGACGCCGCGCGAGCCTGGGTCGTCGAACCTCGGCGCTGCGGTCGTGGCGCTCACTGCGCCGCCCTCAGATCGAGGAGTGGGTCGTCGTCGTCGACGGCGAATCGTTCGTTCTGAGCGGCAATCTCTGCCTCGGTGGGGGCGACAGCCGCGTTCCATCCGGTCGCCTCGACCGCGAGCACCAACGCGTCAACCATCACCGGATCGAACTGTGTGTCCTTGCAGCTATCAAGCTCAACGATCGCGTCCGCGATGGTGCGCGCACCGCGATACGAACGAGTCGAGGTCATGGAGTCGAAGGCGTCCGCGACGGCGATCACTCGGGCGAACTCCGGGATCTGGTCGCCGGTAAGGCCCATCGGATAGCCGCGGCCATCGATGCGTTCGTGGTGGTGGTAGATGCCTTCGAGTGCTTCATCGAGGAACTGGATGTCGCGCACGATGTCGTGTCCACGAACCGGGTGCAACTTGATCGCCGCGAATTCTTCGTCTGTGAGCGAGCCCGTTTTCTGCAGGACCGACGTTGGCACCCCAAGCTTGCCGACGTCGTGCAGCGTGCCCGCATACTCGATTGCGTTGGTCCGGTCGTCATCCATCCCGATGACTTGCGCGATCATCACCGACGCGCGGGCGACTCGTTCGCTGTGACCACGCGTGTAGGCGTCCTTGGTCTCGACCGCCTGCACGAGCGAACGAATCGTTGACTGGTATGCGTCGCGCTCCGCGGCGAACTGACCCATGGCCCAACGCGCGGCGAGCAGCGGGACCAGGACCAGAGCCAGCGCGACGACACCGACCTCCTGCCACAGGACCGCGATGAGGAGGCCGAACAGGCTGAAGGCGATGCCAGGAACCGGAAGTCGATACACCGTGTCACGGATAACCGCGAGCGGGCGTGCCCCCTCCGCCAGAACGAGCACGAGGCCCACGAGGATCGCATTGACGAGGACGAGTGTCAGACCGGAGATGAGCGTGGGCAGAAGCACCGACGGAAATGACTTGGGTGTGAGCACGTGCGGCCCACCAAGGGCGTTGTACATGGCACCGGCGGCCACGGTGAAAATCACCGCCTGACTCGCGTTAAACAGACGCTTCAGTGGCGCCGGATGCCAGTCCAAGATCGAAATGGACACCACGATCGCGGCCGCCCAGGGCCCAAGGGCGATGCAGGCGGCAAGCGCTACAGGCTCGCTAACAGTGAGGTACAGCTTGCTGCCACTTCGGCCCGCAGCCGAAACCTGCATGACGTGCGCCGCTAGGTAAAGCACAGCGAAAGCCGCAACAGGCCACCACTGGTGCACACGACCGACCGCGACAGCGTTGATCGCAAGCGCGATCACCGCGAGCACAGTGACATACGCGCGCGCTGACCAGGGCATGCCGCGCATCACACTCCTGCAGGGGAAGGCAAGGAGTGCGAGACGGGGATCGGCAGCCTAGGCACTAGCGCCAGATGCCAACAGGGGCCGTGAAAGCGCGTTCGACAAGGCTTACGAGCTTGCTCATTTGGGACATCACTCCAGTGGATTCACGTCACGGGTACCGCTAAGACCCGCGCGTAATTCCGCTCCGCTAAGGAGTTACATGTGCTTCGGGGCGTCCGTTGTCCGCTCCGAAACTGATCAACAACCAACCAAGGCTGCCGATCCCCGTCTCGCACTCTGTGCAGTTTTAGGGTGTCCGCACTGCGTTAGCAGCGACCATCCGATGAGTGACCGTTTCGTACCCATCGGCAGGGCAGGCACCGAACGCAAGTGAAGGATGGGACACAGGGTGGCGTCAAGTACCGCCACGTGGGTGGAGACCTCCGAATTCGACCCCTTTGGCCTCTGACGGTAGCCCTTTCGGGTCAGTTACCCGTTGTAATCGGCGAATTGCGCCCGGCCGGTCTGGTCATGCGGCGAAATGGGCATTTGACCCGAACGGCGTAACCAGACCACGTCTTCCTCGATGGGAAGACCCACCCCATACCCTGAGTGACGATGTCTCCCTCACGTCCATCCCGCGAGGCGGCTCTTGCCGACCTCGTCGCAGGGCTGCTTGACGCGCGGGCGGACCCGGCCACGGCCAGATTCGACGCAGAACTCGAGGCGGCTGAGGCTGCCGGCCGGATTGATGCCGCCACCGCCCGGCTCCTGCGCTGGTGGCAGCGCGAAAGCCTGCGCACGGTGACCGAGCACGTTCGCACGGTGATTCCGGCGGCCATCGCCTCGTTGGACGAGGCCGCCGAGCAGGCCGAGGAGTCCGTGAGCGCAAGCGCTCGTGCCTGGGAGCAGTCGCAGCGAACGTCCAACGTCCTCGATCTGACCCTGCATTCGGCGAGCGGGTCGGGACCCGAGAGTGATGCCGACGAAGACTCCGAGGCGCCAAGGTCACCTGAAAGTGCGCCAAGAACAGCGCGACACCGCACCCTGGTTGCCGGTCTCACCCAGTTGCCTCGGCCAGACTAGGCAGCAGGCGCGCAGTGGGCGCGCCTAAGTCACAGGCACGACCACGGCACGACCACTGGCACACCCGAGCAACGACACGACCGAGCAACGAACACGCGGAGCCCCTCGATGCCTACCCTGCGCCTGCTTCCCGAACTTGAGGACGCGCTGCGCCAAGTACAGGGCATCCGTGCGGCCAGCGTCGTTACCGGACCGGATGGCACGCCAACCGAAATCCATGTCCTGGCCTCACCCGGCAAGCCTGCCAAGCAGCTCGTTCGCGATGTTCAGTCGCTTGCGATGGCCCGCTTCGACATCGACATCGATCACCGGATCGTCAGCGTCGTGCAGTTCGACAACGAAGACGTGCCTGAAGTCATCCTCAACGAAGATGACGACGAGGACGAGGCTGCACCTCGGCCCGCCATCGCATCCATCATGTTGCGCACCAGCGGCCAGGAGTCCGAGGCGACGGTCACCGTTGCCGCCGGCGGCAGCGTCTTCGAGGGCAAGGTCCTCGGGCCCGGCGCACCGAGCCAGCGGGCACGATTGGTAGCCCAGGCGACTCTGACGGCCGTCGCCGAGCTTCTTGGCACCACCGCCGAGGTGGAATCTGCAGCGGTGGTAGCCCTGGGTCAGCGCGAAGTCGCGCTCACGATCCTGTCCGTGATGGTGCCGCGGCTGGGCGAACAGGTGGTCACAGGCAGCGCACTGGTCCGCGGCGACGAGGCTGACGCGGTCGCACGATCGGTGCTCGACGCTCTGAACCGCCGCCTCTCCGGCTGATCGTTCCGCCGATTCGGGCACACGCGCCAACCTGTGCGAGACTTACCTCCTCGTACTGGAGGCAACATGAGCAAGCGCGCACGTAAGCGCCGCGGCCGCAAGAAGAACGGCGCCAACCACGGCAAGAAGCCCAACGCATAAGCGTTGGGCTTCTTCATTTAGCGGACGCAGCATTGAGCGGGCCGAGGACTCAGCCCTCGACGCGGAACTCCGTCCGGGTGATCTCGACCCGCACCTCGGTCAAGCGAGCCATGACTCGGACACGTAGATCCTCAGGCACATCGTCGCTTCCGCAGGAGCGGGCACGAGTGTCTTCACCTCTTGCTCAAGCCCGTACTGAGCAAGGCAAGGACTGCACTCATCGAGGTGCTCGCGGATGCGCGAGCAATCAAAGTCATCTGCCTCGCCGTCGAGGTACAGGTAGACCCGCTCGATCACGTCCGAGCAGTCCGTCGCGTGCGGCTTACCGCAACTCATCTCTCACCCTCGCCGGCCGGTACGAGGCCGCGCTCACGCGCGTAGTCCTCAAGCAGTTCGCGCAACTGACGGCGACCGCGGTGCAGTCGAGACATCACGGTACCGATTGGCGTACCCATGATGTCGGCAATCTCCTTGTAGGAGAAGCCCTCGACGTCGGCCAGGTACACAGCCATCCGGAAGTCCTCAGGGATCTGCTGCAGCGCCTCTTTGACGTCGGAGTCGGGCAGATGATCAAGCGCCTCGGCCTCAGCCGAGCGCAGTCCCGTCGATGTGTGCGACTTCCGCACGCGCGAGCTGCCAGTCCTCGACATCCTCGCCCGCCGACAGCTGCGGCTCGCGCTGCTTCTTGCGGTAGGTGTTGATGAAGGTGTTGGTCAGGATCCGGTACAGCCACGCCTTGAGGTTCGTGCCGTCCTGAACTGGTGGAAGGCGGCGAACGCCTTCACGAAGGTCTCCTGGACCAGGTCCTCAGCGTCAGCGGGATTGCGGGTCATGCGCAGGGCCGCTGAGTAGAGCTGGTCGAGGAAGGGCAGCGCATCCCGCTCGAAGCGGGCTGCACGCTCTTCAGGGGTTTCGATCACCGCGTCAACACTCATTGGAGTCGAGCGTAACGGGAGACTGGGTCCCCCGCTGACCTGGAACATCGACGTGGCTCCGGGGGCCTCCGCAACGAGCATGACTATGCCAACACGGGTATGTGACGGCTCATTCCGTTGCTTCGCTCGAGCAATTCCGGTCCGTTGTTCCGGACGTTGTTGACCAAAGTGGACACGGGATATGCGTCCAGGCGGCCCGGGGCCGCGGGAACCAGCAGATCGGACAAGGACGAAACGTCGGTCACACGGGGATCTAGCCAGCGGCCCCAACCCTCGGGCTCGACCAGAAGCGGCGCGCGATCGTGGATACGACCAAGATCGTCTGTTGCGGTGGTCGTGAGCACAGTCATCGTCGTCAGCCATGCCTCTGGGTCTTCGCGATCTCGCCCTGGATCGCGCCAGAACTCATAAAGCCCGGCCATCGCGAGCACCGCCCCATCGGTCGGGTGAATGAAATAGGGCTGTTTCATGGGCTTGCCCTTGCTCGGGCGAGGCCCATCGGCGACCGCGTCGCTACCCGGGGTGTACCACTCGTAGTAGCCATCAGCGGGCAGCAGACAACGCCGTTGGGCGAACGCCTTGCGAAATGCCGGCTTCTCTGCGGCGGTCTCGAGGCGTGCGTTGACGAGTCTGCTGCCGATCGAAGGATCCTTGGCCCACGACGGCACCAAGCCCCAACGCAGCACCCGGATCTGTCGGGTCGGCGGATCGTCGTCGTGCGCCCGCTCCAGCACTGCAAGCACCGGTTTGGTTGGTGCGACGTTGTAGTCGGCTGGGACGCCACCGTTGCTCGCGTCGACGGCTTCGAACTCAAGAGCCAACGAGTCTGCGCTTCGACTTGCCGCATAACGCCCGCACATGCCGATCAGCCTGCCATCAGGCGCGGACGAACTCACCATCGACGAGCAGCGGGACGACCGTGCTCTCATCGACCTCGGCGGCAATTTCGACATCCGATCCGAAGCCCGACTCGATCAATTCACGACCACTTGCGCATTCACGCAACATCGAGCCGATGTCACCACTTGCAGCCTCGTATGCGACGGCGGCCGATTCGGCTTCCGGCGAGACGTCATCGAAACCCAACGCCTTGAGCGCGCAGATCAGACCTCCCCCACCCCACAGGTCCTCGACCGCAGGCCGCAGCGACCCATCGGGCCACCGCTCCCCGGCTGCGACTACTGCCACCGACCGGGTAGCGGCTGCCGTACCGGAGGAGTCATCGACTTGATCGACGATCCACCTGGCTACCGCTCGCGCATTGCGCAGACTCGCGCCCACGCAGCCGTTGCTGTCGTCTTGCGCGATCTGGTGGGCGAGCGCTGAGCCGTTGGGCGACGGGAGTACGAGTCGGCTCAACGAGGCGACGGAGCGAATAGACATCGGCGACAGGCTGGCCTCGCCCGCGACTGCCCTCGAGCGCGGCCGTGCCAGTGTCGCACCGCGACGGTCAGCCAACTCCTGCGCACCGTCTGCGTCGTTCCAGCGGTAGGGGATGACGCTCACATCCCGGTCTAAGGCCACTGACAACGTGGTGGTGAACGACAAGACATCGACGACAACCGCGATCGTGTTCGCAGCAACGATCGCATCCGCCCCTGCACTGCCCCAGTCGAAACGAACGCCGAAGTCGCGCTGACCCCACGGCTCACCCATGACTGCATTCTCGCTCGTCGATACGCTGACGGTCGTGGCGAACGACTTGTGGGCAGCACCGCGCGCGACGCGGCCGATTCGACGCGGTCGTTGTCGTCCCAGGGTCCAAGTCGATCACCAACCGGGCGCTGGTACTCGCTGCACTTGCGGATGGACCCAGCACCATCGCCCACCCCCTGGTTGCGCGCGACACCTCCCTGATGGCCGACGCACTGCGCGCGTTGGGCGCCCGGATCGAGGATGTTGGCGACCTACTCGAAGATGACCTCATCACTGACACGTCGCTGCGGGTGACTCCGAGTCGTTTGCACGGACCGGCCACGATCGACGTGGGACTCGCGGGAACGATCATGCGGTTCATCCCGCCGGTAGCCGCGCTCGCAGACGGCGCCGTCACTTTGCACGGGGACGCGCACGCGCACGAGCGGCCGCTGAGGCCGATCGTCGACGGTCTCGCCCAGCTTGGCGTCGAAGTCGAGTCAGACGACGGCCACCTGCCCATCACGGTTCAAGGCAAGGGCCATGTGCAGGGCGGTCGCGTCGTCGTCGACGCGAGTCTGTCGTCGCAGTTCGTGAGCGGCCTGCTCCTGGCGGGCGCTCGTTTCGAACGAGGCCTTGTGCTTGAGCACCAAGGTCCACCGGTCCCGTCGCAGCCGCACGTTGCCATGACCGTTGCGATGCTGCGTGCACGAGGTGCTGCAGGTCGACACCAGCGCGCCCAACACATGGACCGTTCCTGCGGGAAGCATTCGCGCGATCGACACGACGATCGAGCCAGATCTCAGCAATGCCACGCCATTTCATGGCTGCTGCGCTCGTGACGCACGGGCATGTCGTGATCCCAGGTATTGCGCAGGCGAGCGTGCAACCTGTTGATGAAGTCGTGTCGCTGTTCGAAGCGTTCGGAGCCAAAACAAGCATCGACGATGCCGGACTGCATGTGCGCAGCACCGGCTCGATCACGGGCAACGACGTGGACCTTCGGGACTTGGGTGAGCTCACGCCCACCATCGCCGCGCTCGCTGCGCTGGCCGACGGCCCTTCGCGCATTCGTGGGGTCGCGCACATCCGTAATCACGAGACTGATCGCATCTCCGCGTTGGTGAAGCTGCTCGACAAACTCGGCGCACATGTGCGCGAGCACGAGGACGGGCTTTCGATCGATCCACATCCGATGCATGCCGCCATCTTCGAGACGTACGACGACCACCGGCTCGCGACGGCTGGCGCTCTCGCTGGGACTCGCGGTCCCCGGGCTCGAGGTCGAGAACATCGCCACGACCGACAAGACGTTCCCAGGTTTCGTCGAGGCGTGGCACGCGATGTTGACGGGAGCCGACGCCGGGTGAGTCCGAGGCGTACGACGGACCTCGATGAGGACGACGTTCGGATCCGGCCGAGCCGCAACAAGTCCCGGCCGCGCTCCAACCAACGCCCGTCGTACGCGGAGGCGCAAGAAGCTTTCGTCAGTCGCCGTCGACCGCGGCCGCTTCACGTGTCGGCTCGGTCGGGACGGCGCAGGCGATCTCGTCATGGCAGCGAAGTCCCGCGAGGTCGGCCGCAAAGGTGTAGTCGTCGGAGACGTCGTGTCGCTTATGGGTCTCGACGCCGCCAACGAAGGTGCCGAGGCGATGGCACGGATCGTCCGCGTCGAGCCGCGCACCACCACCCTTCGCCGATCCGCCGAGGACACCGACGATGTCGAGCGCGTGGTCGTTGCCAATGCAGAACAACTTGTGGTCGTGGTCGCCTTGGCCAACCCGGAGCCGAGGGTGGGACTCGTTGACCGCACACTCGTCGCCGCATACGACGCAGGCATCGAACCGCTGCTGTGCCTCACGAAGGCTGACCTAGCCGCGCCCGACTCGTTCCTTGCGGCCTACGCGGGTCTCGACGTGCCGCATGTGGTGCTGCACAAGGGAGGCGACTTAAGTGAGATTCGCGCGCGCCTTCACGATCGCGTCTCCGTGCTGATTGGACACAGTGGCGTCGGCAAGTCGACCTTGGTTAATGCGTTGCTGAGAAATGACGAACGAGCGACCGGAATCGTCAACGCGGTAACCGGGCGTGGGCGCCACACATCGACATCAGTCATTGCCCTGCCGTTGCCTGACGGTGGCTGGGTGATCGACACGCCCGGGGTGCGTTCCTTCGGCCTCGGGCACGTAGATGTAGTAGACGTGATCCGGGCCTTCCCGGACCTTGCGCCGGGGACGGATGACTGCCCGCGGGGTTGCACGCATCTTGAGGAGGAGTGCGGCCTTGATGCCTGGGTGGCTGCGGGTCACGCGTCACCCGAGCGCCTGGCTTCGTTTCGCCGTCTGCTCATAAGCATGCGCGCGCCCGAGCGATAGCCTCACGCGCATGCTCGATGACCTCGCGCTCGCGCATTCACTCGCCGACGAGGCCGATGCCATCAGCCTCGCTCGTTTTGGCGCAAGCGACTTGAGTGTGGAGACCAAGCCGGATCTCACGCCGGTCTCCGACGCCGACAAGGCGGTGGAGCGAGCCCTGCGTAGCACCCTGAGTGACGCCCGCCCAGCCGATGCCGTGGCCGGCGAAGAAGAGGGAGTCATCCCGGCCGGCGCCAACGGCCGCCGTTGGGTGATCGATCCGATTGACGGCACCAAGAACTTCGTGCGTGGCGTGCCGGTGTGGGCCACCCTCATCGCGCTCATGGACGACTCCGTGAGCGATACGGCGTCGGACGAACCCGCACGGACCGCGCACGGACTGGTGACCACCGCGGTCGTCTCGGCCCCTGCGCTTGGCCGTCGTTGGTGGGCCGCGCGCGGCCAAGGCGCGTGGACCGGACCGAGCGGAATCGCAGCTCGCGGCTCGAACTCCAACCACGTGACCCCAGGCACCGCACCAGTCGGTCGACGCATCTGCGTGTCGCGAGTTGCCCAGGTGAGCGACGCGTCACTGTCGTTCTCCAGCGAGAACCTGTGGGGCGATCGGCTCGACGCGTTTCGGCGCTTACGCGAAGCCTGCTGGCGGACCCGTGCATACGGCGATTTCTGGTCACACCTGCTTGTTGCCGAGGGCGCCGTCGACATCGCAATGGAGCCATCACTCTCGTTGTGGGACTTCGCGGCACTCGTTCCGATTGTTGTCGAGGCCGGTGGGCGGATTACTGACTTGGACGGGTCGCCATGCTCCTCGTCCGGTCTGACCACCAACGGGCGGCTGCACGAGCACGTGGTTTCCGCCCTCACAGCCTGAAGTCGGACATTCCGGGCCCTTGTGGCGACGCGCGCACCCCGCCACCATGGAGCGAGGGCACCCGCACGGTGACCCCATAGGGGGCGGACATGCTCGTTCGTGACGTGATGACGTCGAAGATCGTGACCATCGGTCCCGAGCACACGCTGCGCGAGGCCGCCAAGACGATGAACGAACACAAGGTCGGCTCGGCGGTCGTCATCGACCCCGAGAGCAGCGGGGTCGGGATCATCACCGAGCGGGATGTCTTGCGGGCGGTCGCAAACGATCAGGACATGGACAGTGCCACTGCCCGTGATCACCTCACGTCCGAACTGGTCTACGCCGCCCCGGACTGGACCCTTGAGCAAGCCACCGACGCCATGCGTCGTGGCGGGTTCCGTCACCTCGTCGTGCTTGAGGGAAGCGACGTCCTCGGCATCATCTCGGTCCGTGACGTCGTGGCCGCTTGGACTCCGACGCGCGTGTAGCGCGACTGTCCGGAACGATCAGCGTGTGCGCCGCCGCCTGGTTGCCAGCGTCATCGCCACTCCGAGGCTCAGCATCACGATCGCCAAGAGCATCGTGCTGGCGACCCCGGCGCCCGTGTGCGGAAGCACGCCACCGCTGGCGGCAGGCACGACCAACGAAGCCTCAGCCGTCTCGCCAAGCACCTCGGCGCCCCTCGAATCGCCGCCGCCCGACGCAGTTGCCGTATTGACAATCGTCGCGCCGGGAGCAGCCGTGACCGTCGCCACGAGGGTGAACGCTGCCGACTCGTTGACCGCGAGCGCTGCCGGGTAGGTGCACGTCACGAGCGAGCCTGCGGCTGCGCACGACCATCCAGGTCCGCTGGCCGAGACAAAGGCGAGTCCGGCCGGCAGATCGTCGGTGACCACGATCGGAGACACCGTCGACTGCGGACCGTGGTTGGTCACCACGAGCCGGTAAGTCGCGGTGTTGTCGATGAAGGACACGACGGTCTTCGTCAGCCCCAACTGCACCAAAGGAAGCACTTCGGCGGGGTCGCTCGCCGAGTTGTTCGTCGGGTCGGTGTCCTCCGACGCACTCGACACGCTCGCCGTGTTGGTCACGCTCGGGTACGCGGGGGAACCGACGTGCACCACCAACGTGATTGGCGTAGCCGCACCCACGTCCATCCCAGCGGGCAGCCGACACAGGACGGTCTGACCGTTCGCGCTGCAGGTCCAGCCCACACCCGTAGCGGAGACGTAGGTGAGTCCGGCCGGCAGGGTGTCGACAACGCTGATCGGATTCGGGTCGTTCGTCGGTCCCAGGTTGACGACACTCAACGTGTAGGTGGCGTCGCTACCCACTTGCAGCACACCGGTGTGCGTCTTGCTGATGGCAAGGTCGACGAGCGGCGGCACGAGGACGCGGTCAGTCGCGAAGTTGTTCACCGGATTCGGATCGTGCGCCGATGTAGAGACGTGGGCGGTGTTGGTGACCGAGGGGTAGTCGGCCGCGGTCACCACGGTGCTGATGGTGATCGGGGCGGCGGACGTGTTCGGCGCCAGCGGCGCGTCGAGCGTGCAGGTGACAAGTTGCCCAGCAACGTCACAGGTCCAGCCGGTGCCGGAGGCACCGGTCACGGTGAGTGCGTCGGGGACCGGATCGGTTACGACGACATCACGGGCTACCGAGAGGCCCGCGTTGCTAGCGATGAGCTCGAAGTCGAGTGCGTCGCCGATTCGAACCGGACCGTCATGCGACTTGGTCAAGGACACGTCGGCGGACTCGACGATGGGCAAGTCATTCGGTGTCTGTGTTGTTCGCCTCTCGTGGATCCGTGGTCGGCGAGGAGACTGTCGCGGTGTTCGTCACGTCCCCGGCAGGCACCTCGGCAGCGACATCTACGGTCATGACGAGGTCGGGAGCGGCGTTCCCGGCGACCAACGAGGCAACGTCGAGCTCACACGTCACGGTCTGTGTGCCGTCACCGGCCACGGCTGCAGCAGTGCACGTCCACGGCGCGGTCACCGAGCTGTAGGTCAGGCCGCTGGGCAGCGTGTCGACCACGGTGATCGGACCGACCGCGTCGGACAGTCCGAGGTTGTCGACGGAGATGACGAACTGGGCCGTCCCACCCGCCGTCGCAGCACCGCCGATGTGCGACTTCTGCAACGACAGATCGGCGCGCGCGACCACGGGCACAACCACGGAACTGGTGTTGTCGCCGGGGCGATCTCCTGGGGTCGAGGTCCCGACCACGGCGGTGTTGGTCAACGAGGTGCCATCGGGCACGTTCGAGTTCACCCTGGCTACCACCGTGATGGTGCTGGTAGCACCAGCGGGCAGGACAGCCCGTACGCAACCCACGGTGCGACCCACGTTGACACAACTCCAGGTCGGGGCGCTCGCCGAGACGAACGTCATACCGACCGGCAGTTGATCACCGACGACAACGTTGTCGGCGTCTGAGGGACCGTCGTTGCCCACCGTGAGGGTGAACGTCTCGGTGTCCCCCGCCGTCACCGGCCCAGTCCCGGCCCGGGTCTTAACGATGTGCACGTTCGCGAACGTCCTGATGACCGTCGGGTCGCTCGTGACGTTGTTCGTCAGGACCGGGTCGTCGGTGGTCGCGATCACGGCCGCGTAGTTCACGACCGTGTCCGGACCGGCTGACGGACTCACGGCGGCTGTGAGCCTGAACGTCGAGGCGTTGTTGCCCGCCGTGGCAGGGAGCGCCGCGGCGTGTCGACAATTGACGGTCTGGCCGATGCTCGTAGTGGTCCCGGGAGTGCATACCCATCCGGCGCCGGTGGATGAGGTGTAGGTAATGCCCGGCGGCAACACGTCGACGACCGTGATCGGGCCAGCCGAGTTTGACGGCCCATGGTTGGTCACAGTGATGGCGTAGGTCACCGATCCGCCGGCTACCACGATGCCGGTATGGGTCTTCGCAATGCTCAGGTCCGCCGACGTGTTGACGTTGGACCGATCTCCATCGGTGTTGTTGGCAAGGTTTGGATCGGTGGTGGGTGACGACACCGTTGCGCTATTGACGACTGCGCCGGTCACACCGCTGCCAACTTGGCCCGTGATGTCGAATGCGATCTCATCTCCAGCTGCCAGGCCGCCAGTGCCGCCGAGCGTGCAGGTGAGCTGCTGGCGACCCAAGAGATCGGTACCAGTGACCACGCACGTCCAGGCCGGATCCGTACCAACGGGCGCGGTGGACGTGTAGGTCAGGCCGAGCGGCAGCGTGTCAGTGACAGTGACTGGGGCGGCAGCATCCGATGGCCCGTCGTTGGCCACGGTGAAGCGATAGGTGAACGTTGAGCCGGCGGTGATCGCACCCACGTGGACCTTCCCGAGGACCAGGTCCGCCTGGGTGGCAGGGCTCGTCGAGACAGTCGCCGTGTTGTTGCCCGGGACCGGGTCGGTCGTGCTCGATGACACCGTCGCCGTGTTGACAACATTGGCAGTTTGCGAGGACGGGATCCCGATCGTCACCACGATCTGTGGTGCGACCGCGTTGACACCCAGCGAAGCCAACGAACTCGTACATGTGACGACGCCAGCCGACTGCGGACAGGTCCAGCCGGTTCCCGTCGCCGATACGAACGTCGACCCAGCCGGCAACGTGTCAGTCACGACGAGCGGACCCTGCGCGACCGACGGTCCGATGGTTCGTCACGTCGAGGGTGTAGGTGGCCGGACGACCTGCGACGAGTGAGCCGCTCAGCGCCTTGACAATCTCGAGGTCGGCCTGCGCGTTGACAGTGGACGTCCACTGACTCGTGTCGTTGGTTGCGTTGGGGTCGTAGGTGCGGATATCGGGAGTCACAGATGCGGTGTTGGTGTAGGTCGCGCCGTCAGGCGTGGCGGCGGGGATCGGGACCGTGATCGTGATGACGGGGAACGAGGCGCTGACCGCCAACGTGTCTGTGGGATTGCTGCGGATGCAGGTCCAGTTGGCCGCAGGTCGACTACACGTCCACCCCGGCCCGCTCACAGTGGCGGTCGCCGGATCCAGCCCCGCGGGGAAGGTGTCAACGACCTGGATGGCGCCACCAGGGGCAGCGGCCGCAGCATCCGGGCCGTTGTTCGTCACCAGAACGGTCCACGACCCGTCTCGACCAGCCACGAATGTCGCAGGACCGCTCTTGGTGATCTGCAGGTCCGCTTGATCGACGTGCGTCGTCGCGGTCGCGGGCCCGGCCGAGTAGGACCCGGTGGCATTGCCGGACGCGCCGGTGGCATCGAACGCGTTGCCCACGACCGTGTTGGTCTGGGGCACCGTCGAACCAACGAGTGGAGGTGACTGGGTCGTCAACGCGTCGGTCGGCGTCGCGGTGTAAGTCAGCAGCAGCGACTGGCCAGGGCCTAGCGTGCCCAGCGCAGACCAGCTCAGGATGACTGGATTGGCCGTGCCCACCGTCGGCGGTGCCGCAGTCGGTGATCCGCCGTTGACGCTGACAAACGCCGAACCAGCGTCGAAGGTCCAGAAGCGAGGCAGTACGTCAGTCGCGTTCACGCCGTAGGCAGTGGTCGAACCCGAGTTGGTCAGACGGATCGTGTAGGCGACCGGGTGGTTCAGGTACGCAGGTCCGGTCGCGACAGCCTTGCTCGCGGTGATGCGCGGGAAGCCCGGAGTGACGGTGGCGGTAGCAGTTGGTGGATTCGACGTGTAGATCCGCGCACCCGTGGTGCCGGTGGGCAAGGACGCGTAACGCGTGATTGATGCGGTGTTGACCAGGCCAGCGCCCGTCAATGTCGACGAGGCTGCCAGCGTCGCCGCATAAGTCATGCTCACTGAATCACCCGGGACGACCGGCCCCGTGATCGTCCACGTGATCGTGCCGCCACCTGTGGTCGCATTGCCACCGGTCAGCACGCCACCGGCGCTGATCGTGCCCGGCGTCACTATGACTCCAACCGGGATGACGTCGGTAATGGTCATGGCATAGGCCGGGCTCGACGTCGCGACCGCCGAGTTCGTCACGGTGACGCTGTACGTGAAGGAATCCCCAGGGGCGGGCGTCTTGTTGCTGACGGTCTTGGCGACAGACAGTTGAGGCTCGATGACCGTTACTTTTGCCGTTGCCGTCGGCCCTGTTCGGTCGAAGGTTGCTCCGGCGGACACCGGCCTTAGCCCCGGTAGCAGGTTCCAGCGCACGTTTGCTGAATCAACGACAGCTGAACCTGCGACGTTGCTTGCCACGTCGGCGACTCGCGCGGTGTAGACGATCGTGACCGTTCGGGTGAACGCGCTCGCCGGAAGATTCCCGACGAACCAGCCAACGTTGGTCGATCCACCGCTACCAGCCGCGGACGCGAGGAGCGGCAGCGCTGGCAAGTCACACTGCGGGTTTGCGGGGTCCGTGCTCGCGCACGTGATCGACACCGTGGTGAGGCTGGAGGCGGTGGTGCCCACCGGCAGGTTGTCGATGACGCTGGCGTTATAGAAGGTCACGTTGGCGGGGAAGGTTGCAGTCAACGTGTAGGTCGGGACGCCGCCAATCGTGTACGTCGGCGCATCGACGGTTTTGGAGATCGCGGCGCCACCAACGACGATCGATGAACTCGTCGTGGCTTTGTACGGCCGGCCGTTTGGATCCCCGTTAGATATCGGGTCGGTCGTGTTTGAGCTGGCCAGCGAGTTGCCCGCCACGGTCGCATGGTTCGTGTACGTCACCAAGCCGATCGGGCTGGACTCGACGACCGCCGTGTACTTGACCACCACGGACGACCCACCGTTGATCGTCCCGATGTACCAGGCAAGTCGGGTGGCGCCGACCGCGCAGCCGTTGGTGCCAGTGCCGGACACGATCGGCAACGTTGTGGTCCCGGCGGGTGGAGTCAGATAGGCGGGCGAGTTCAGGCCCGTCGGGACGCAGTCATACACGAATGCGTCATGAAGGGGCGGTCGACCGGACGCGTTGCTTGCGGTCAAGGTGTAGGTAACCGTCTGCCCGCCGATCACCGTTGGCGCGCTTGGCGACTTCTTGATCGAGGGAGCCGGCTCAACGATGTTGAGGTCCGTCGTGTTCGAGCTGATGGCAGGCAACGCATTGCCACCGCCGGGCAAGGTTGTGGCCGTCAGGGTTGCGGTATTCGACCGCGTAACACCCTGCGCGTTCGATGCCAACGTGTCGACTCGCGCGACCAATGTCATCGTGAATCGTTGGTCAGTCGATGTCGAGTTCGTATAGATCCGAGGGAACGTCAGTTGGGCCTGGGTTGCCGTGGTCGACAAGGTGACTCTGAGGGGCGGACTAGCCGTGGTCGAACTGTTCGCGTCCGGGTAGAAGGTCAGGGTGCCATTCAAGAGGGTGATGCCTGTAGGCATGGGATCGGTCAACAGCGCATTGAACGCCGAGGTCCCTGCGGGCACGGTCACGCTCACCGCGTAGGTCACGCCCTCGCCGATTACCGCTTGAGCGGGTCCGTCGTTGCCAGCCTCCGTGATCGAGGTGGTCTGGGTCTTGGTGACAACCGCTGAGGCCAGCACCACGTTCGACGGATCACTTGCTGGGTTCGCGTCCTGATCCGCGGTGGGGATCGAGGTATCGACGTTGTTCTTCGGGAAGTAGGTCAAGGTGGTCCCGGCATTTGTCGGACCCTCAAACGAACGCACATTGCCCGTGTTGACCAGAGAAGTCGCTTCGGACGTCGGGTCGGGCACGGCCACCTGGTAGGTGAACTCCTTGGTGTCGGCCGAGGCCAGGCCAGCTGCGACTTGATCGGTCGAGAAGAGTGCGTCGGCATCACGTGAGTTCAGTGACCAGACGATCGCCGACTGGGTAGCCGACTGCGCGTAGCTGGGTTGGTTGGCGCTACCCGGGTCATAGCAAGTGGCGCTGCGTCCGGTCACGTCCGCCGCGACGAGCGGTTCCTGTGCTGGTAACGGGATCGGCATCGTCACGTTCGCGCAGGTCGTGCCCGCAGGCAACACGTCCCAGACTTGCAACGCTCGTGCAGCGAAGTTGTTGCCGTTAGAAGCGGTACCCGCGTTGGTCACATCGAGGCGGTAGGTGATGAGGTCACCCTCACGCACCGTGACACCGTCAACGTTCGGCCCGTTGGGACCGTTGACGATGTCGGCACCTCGTTGGACCTGGGCCACCCCCTTGGTGATGGTGATGGGCGGGGCCAAAGCGATGTCGAACTGCTGCGTGTCGCGGAAGGACTTGGACTGACCTTCGGTGTTCTCGGCCCGCATCTTCGCCAGATTGCCCGTGAGCAACGCGCGAGTGCCCGTCGCGCTAGCCGCGATGATGGCGGAGAACCGCACGCTGAAGACCGAACCGTCAGGAACAAACCGGTTGCCGCTCGCGTCCGCAGCGCCCAACGTCCATGTCAACGCCCGGCCGCTTTGACTGAACGCGACCTCGGTCTGCGGGATGGTGTTCGCGCCAGCTGGGTCGACCGAGCCGTCGGCGATCTGGACGGAGTTGGGTTCGTACGTGGTTCCCTGCGGCAGGAAGTCGGTGACCACCGGATTGCGGGTCTGGGTGCCCGATGGGAAGGCAGCCGTGATCTGGAAGCAGATTCGATCGCCCTTGCGGAAGGTCCACTCCGCGGGGTTCGTCGCGATGGTCGCGTTCGAGTTCGCGTACGTGACTGGGGACTGGTTGGGCGTGCCGTCGACGCTGCAGTTGTAGTAGAGCGGGGTCGTAGTCGAGCTGGTCGACTTCGGCTGCGTCAGTTTCGCGAAAGTGGCACCTGCAGTGGTCTGGGTGGCCGACGACGTGTTGCTTACTCCGGTCTGGGACGGCTGCAGCGACGCAGGGACAGTCCCAGCCGCTGAGGTATTGCCCGTGACGCTCACCCGGTTAGTAAAGGCATCACCTGACACCGTGGGCTCGCCCGCGACTGCCCCACCGGTGAAGTGGGCGCGCATCCGTGCCTTGTAGGTCACCGTGGCGACACTGTCCGCAGAGATTGCTAGCGGCGAGAACGCGACGGAGAAGGTTCCGTCCGCGTTTTGGGTGACCGTCCCGTACGCGATGCTTGGTTGCCCACCGGCAGGTACAGGACTTACCGACACAGTCGGCGCGTATGCAGTGCTGCCCACGCAATCGGAGTTCGGCGCAGTCGTGAAGTTGTCTCCGTTGACGGCCGGCAGCGGACACACTCCGTTGGGCAGTGTGTCGAGGATCGCCACGCCAGCTGAGTTGGCGTATTCACTCGTGCGGATCCTCAACGAATAGGTGACGACCCCACCAGCAGTGAATTGGCTCGGCGACACGGACTTCTGCACAGCCAGGTCCTGGGCTGTGACCGTGTGCGAGGTGACAGCGGTGAGTGGATTCGACCCGCCACCGGAGATGGTGCCCGTGTAGTTGCCGGAAACCACCGCGTAGTTGGTCAGCGACTGCGCACCGGCAGGCGTCTGCGCAGTCAGCGCGCCATTGTTGTTGTCGAGGTTCGCTGCCTGCAGTCCAGATGCGGCCGACGGCGCAGGCCCCGGAGTGAAGGTCGCGGTGTTGGCCTGCAGCGGGACACCAGCCTTGTACTGGATGGTGAATGATGCCGCCGCTGCCAACCCAGGCAAGGTCCAGGTCACTTTGGTGTAGACGCCCGGCGGGAAGGTCTGACCCCCGTCCGGGGCGGGGTTAGTAACCGTGCCCACGGACGCGGGCGTCGGACATACCGCGGGAGCCAGCGCCGGCACAGCGGTAAGTCGACCCGATCCCGGATACTCGGTGGTGCCCGCGGCCGAGTTGTCGACGCCACCGCAGCCCAAGAACTCCAGACCAGCTGGCAGGTAGTCCGCAACGGTCACGAGGTTGGTTGCAGCCAGTGGCGAGTTGGTGACGGTCAGGGTGTAGGTCGTCGAGTTGTCGTGGACGCCGCGCATCAGCTCGGCCTCGGGGCTCGGTTCGGACTTCTTGATGTCCAATGCGCTGATCAGGGTCGACACGGGCGCGGAACTGGCAGAAGTCACCGCAGGATCGGCAACCGGAAGTCCGGTGGCGTCGAAATCAGGCTCGACATTCGGATCGCTGCTCACGTACCCGCTTGCCGTGTTGCTCACGACGGTCCCAACCGGGAAGTCGGTCGGACTCGGAAGAACGCTGAAGGACAACGAGTAGGTCGAGTTCACCTGCAGGTCGGCGACGTCGTCCCACACGAGCGTCTGCGCGCCCGACACTGCGTCGGTGAAGATAGTCGGGTCGCCAGCGTCGGCCGGACTGGTCGAACCGGAGACGTATGTGACTCCCACGGGCAGCACGTCACGGAAGGACACGTTGTACTGCGGCACGGCACCAGTGGCCGTTGGATTGGACGCGGTCAATGTGTAGCGGATCGGACTGTCGACGAGTCCCGAGCCAGGTGCCGATTTGGACACCACGATGGTGGGGGCTGCCGCTACGGCGGAAGTCTCCGGGAGCACGATCAACGACGCACCCACGATGGCCAACGACGCGCCGATCGCCAACGCTGCGCGCCAGCCGGATCCGATCCGCCACCTGCTCGCCAAACTCACGCGTCCACCACTCCGTCCCTGCCACTCACGCCCGCGCGAGGAGACGCTAGGTCAGTGTGATCGCGCTCACGTTCTGAAACTACAACGCGGTCGCCGTGGTGTGACTGGATATTTCGGGGAACCACCCCTGGGGCCAGTTCGTCCGACATGTGAGGCAATGCGCACCCGCGGAGCCTGTTCACAGTTTGAATACAGCCCCATGGCGGGTAGGCCAAGGGGGAGCGCTCCGGGACGCTGCACTGCCTCGGAGCAATTACGCTGGTACCCACGTTCCCGCGCCCAGCAGTCACCGGCCTGCCTACCCACACCACGAGACGAACGGACCCCAACATGAGCAGCGAGACGGGCGTCACGTCCAGTCTCCCCCCGAGTCTGTCGCCTCGCCGCGCGCCCAAGCGCCGTCGCTCCTGGGGCAAGATCCTCGTCCGTTCTCTGCTGGTGCTCTTGATCCTGCTGCTCGTCGCCGGTGGCGGCGTGTACTTCCTCGCCCGCCACTATCTGGGTCAGGTCAACCACGTCGACGCCTTTGCTGGGGTCACCAACCGTCCCAGCGTCGTAGTGAACGTGACTGCGCAGAACATCCTGCTCGTCGGCTCGGACGATCGGCAGGTGCTCACGAGACAACAACAAGCCCAGTTGCACACCGGATTCATTGGCGGCGACAGCACCGACACGATGATGCTGATCCACATCTCCCCGAAGCAGAAGAACATCACTGTCGTCAGCATTCCGCGCGACACCTACGCGCTCATCCCGGCGTACACCGACGGCAAGGGCGTACACCACGCCGCCAAGCACGCGAAGATCAACGCCGCGTTCTCGCTCGGCGGCCCCCAGTTGATGATCGAGACCGTTGAGTCGATGACCAACGTGCACATCGACCACTATGTCCAGGTCAACCTGAACGGCTTCGTCAACATCGTCAATGCCATCGGCGGTGTCAACGTCTGCCTGACCACGGCGCTGCACGACCCGGTCGTGAACCACCAAGGTAGTGGCCTCGATCTGCCAGCAGGCACGTCTCACATCAACGGCGCTGAGGCACTGGCGTTTGTCCGCGACCGACACAGCTACGCAGACGAGGACCTCGGCCGCATCCAGGCCCAGCAGCGGTTCGTCAGTTCCGTTGCACGCAAGGTGACCTCGCCTTCCGTCCTGCTCAACCCACTCGAGTTCAACAGGATCGTGTCGACGGCGACGAAGTCGATCACCACGGACATGTCCAGCGCTCAACTGTTGAGCTTTGTGAACGAGATGCGCTCGTTCAAGCCGTCGCAGCTGCAGTTCATCACTGTGCCGATCGCCAACAGCTCGGGTAGGAACGCGCCTGGCATCGGATCGGTGCTCGACTGGAACCCCGTTCTCTCGGCGAAGCTGTTCACAGACCTGCGCGACGACTCGTCGCTGAACAACACGAAGGCAACCGCGCTGACCGTGCGGCCCGGGTCCATCACAGTCAGCGTCTATAACGGAACCTCGACCGCAGGCCTCGGAACCAAGACGGCGAACGCCCTGGCCACCGACGGCTTCGCAATCTCCGGCCCGGCCAAGAACTGGTCGACCACGACCGTCACCACGACCGAGGTGGAGTACCCCGCCTCGCTCGCCGCAGCCGCCCGCACGGTGCTCGCCGCCATCCCCGGCTCGACCGGGGTTCAGACAAGCGGCATCAGCCAGATTCGTGTGATCACGGGGACCACCTACTCCGCAGTCGTCAAGGTCAAGGTCGGGTCAAGCTCCTCGTCCTCCTCGGGCAACCTGGCGACGAAGAACGCCGCCACCAACATCTGCGGCTGACCAATCCTCGACACAAGCACGAACCAGCCAGCACACCGGCAGCGCGGTCTTCGCGTGCCCGCCCGGCCTGAGTGAAGGTCAGGTCTGGGGCGCCGACCTCTTCGACTGATCGTGGGGAGACGTCGCGGACGTCTCGGTGCGGTGCTCGAGCGGAGTCTTCTCGGCCATCGACAACTGCATCGCGGTGATGATGAGGGCTAGGTGCGAGAAGGCCTGGGGGAAGTTGCCCAACATCCGTTCGTCATTGGGGTCGTACTCCTCCGCGAGCAGTCCAACATCGTTGCGCAAACCGAGGAGCCGGTCGAAGATCGCCTGCGCCTCGTCAATGCGACCCATGAGCGCGTAGTTGTCCGCGAGCCAGAACGTGGTCATCAGGAAAGTTCCCTCGCCACCGCTGAGGCCATCAACATTGTTCGTTGAGGTGCGGTAGCGCTGAACGAATCCATCGACCAACAGGTCGTCGACAATCGCCTTAACCGTGCCGACGATTCGAGGATGGTTAGGCGGCAGGAATCCGACCCGCGCCAACATCAGCAGGCTCGCATCAACTTCTTCAGATCCGTAGTACTGCACGAAGCTGTTGCGCGACGGGCTCCAGCCCATCTCCATGACCTGGGTATGGATCTCGTCGCGGGTCGCCTCCCAGTGGGCGATCGGATGGTGTTCTGCACCCTGCACATGCGCGAGCTGGATGGCGCGGTCATACGCCACCCACGCCATCACCTTTGAGTGCACGAACTGCCGACGAGGACCGCGGATCTCCCAGATACCTTCGTCCGGATGCGGCCACACCCGGTCCAGGTGTTCCATCGTGGGGGCAAGCATCTCGTTCGAACCGGACGTGAGATTCGGAAGTCCCGCTTTCGCGGCCGTAAGCGCCGCATCGAGCACCTCGCCGTAAACGTCGAGCTGGAACTGGTTGCTGGCTGCGTTGCCTATCCGCACCGGTGCAGAGCCTTCGTACCCGGGAAGCCAGTCCAGCTCGATCTCGGTGAGTCGTCGTCCGCCAGACACGCTGTACATGATCTGAAAGTCGCCAGGACTTCCAGCCACTGCGCGCCGTAACCAGTCAGCCCACGCGGCAGCTTCGGCATCGAAGCCCGCGGTGATCACCGCCTGCAGCGTGAGTGAGGCATCGCGCAGCCATGAGTATCGGTAGTCCCAATTTCGCTCACCGCCGATCTGTTCGGGCAACGAGGTGGTGGCAGCAGCCACAATCGCCCCCGTGCGCGAGTAGGTAAGCGCTTTGATGGTGATCACCGATCGCGCGATCTGTTCGCGAAGCACCCCCTCGTGGTTCAAGCTCTTCATCCAGTCGCGCCACCACGTCACGGTGCGGTACATCGCCGCGCGCCCATCCAGCGGCATGGGCGCCTCGTCCCAGGACGGATACCAGGCCAACGAGAAGCGATAGCCGTGCCCTTCGGTCAACACGAAATCGGCTTCGGTGCGATGGTCCTCGCCACGCAGCGGTACCGGGCTGTGGAAGCGCAGCGCGTCGGTCCCGGCGACCATCGTGAGGCCGTCTCCGGTGCGGCGGACCCACGGCACGATCGAGCCGTAGTCGAACCGGACGATGAGTTCCATCTCCATCTCAACGGTTCCGCGCCGACCCTCGACAGCCCGGAAGATGACCGGGTTCTCGTTGCCCGGAAGCATGAAATCGGTGACTGCAACGACACCGGATGCAGTCTCGAATTCGGTTTCTAGCACGAGCGTGTCTTCGAGGTATCGCCGACGAACCGCACGAATCTCCTCCGCCGGGCGGATCATCCAACGACCGTGTTCTGGATGGCCGAGCAACGCGGCGAACGCAGCGGACGAGTCGACGTGCGGCACGCACCACCAGTCGATGGAGCCGTTCTTGTCCACGAGCGCGGAGGTGATCGTGTCGCCGATAAGGGCGTAGTCCTCGATGAGCGATGCCACGTCCAACGACCTTCCGGGCTCGACGACTAGGTGCAGGCTAAGCGCGTCCAAGCATGTCGCGATACCGCCGGATCAGCGCGTTGGTCGACGAATCATGCTGCAGATCCGGCGCGCTCGCCTCGGTAAGTTCGGGAATGATCGCCTTCGCCAATGCCTTGCCGAGCTCGACACCCCACTGGTCGAACGAGTCGATCCCCCAGATCGCGCCTTGGGTGAAGACGCTGTGCTCGTAAAGAGCCACGAGCTGGCCGAGAGTTCGCGGGGTCAGCCGCTCGGCCAAAATCACGTTGGTCGGCCGGTTGCCCTCGAAGACGCGGTGCGGCACAAGATCCCCGGCCGTACCCTCCGCTCGCACCTGATCGGGCGTCTTGCCGAATGCCAGCGCCTCAGCTTGCGCAAAGACGTTGGCCATCAGGAGATCGTGTTGCTCGCCCAGCGGATTCAACGCGTGCGCGAAGCCGATGAAGTCGATCGGGATCAGGTGCGTGCCCTGATGGATTAGTTGGTAGAACGAGTGCTGCCCGTTCGTTCCTGGTTCGCCCCAGTAGATCGGGCCGGTTGAGTAGTCGACGCGCGAACCATCGAGGCGCACATGCTTTCCGTTGGACTCCATCGTCAGCTGCTGTAGATACGCGGGGAAGCGTTTTAGGTACTGCTCGTACGGCAGCACCGCAACCGTCTCCGCGTCGAAGAAGTTGGCGTACCAAACTCCTAGCAGTCCGAGGAGTACCGGCATGTTTCGCGAAAACGGCTCAGTCAGAAAGTGCATATCCATGTCGTGAAAGCCGCGCAGCATTTCGCGGAACTGCTCAGGGCCTACAGCTATCATCGTCGACAACCCGATGGCCGAGTCCATCGAGTACCGCCCACCGACCCAGTCCCAGAAGCCGAACATCGCGTCCGGATCGATCCCGAAGGCGGTCACTTCCTTCTCGTTAGTCGACACGGCCACGACATGCCTGGCGATGGCTTTCTCGTCGCCGTCGAGTCCGTCGAGCAGCCACTGTCGAGCCGCGCGCGCGTTGGTCATCGTCTCCAAGCGTGGAGAACGTTTTTGATGACACCACGAACAACGTCTCGTCCGGCTCCAGGTCGCGCGTCGCCTCGACAAAGTCGGTGCCATCGATGTTCGAGACGAACCGGAAGACCATGTCCCGGCGGGCGTAGTAGCGCAGGGCTTCGAGGGCCATTACCGGGCCGAGGTCTGAACCGCCGATGCCGATATTGATGACGTTTCTGATCCGCTTGCCGGTGTGTCCGGTCCACTCGCCGCTGCGGATGCGGTCGGCGAAGTCAGACATCCGACTGAGCACGGCCCGCACCTCTGGGACCACGTCGCGACCATCAACCTCGTAACGCTCGCCGGGTTGCGCTCGCAAAGCCACGTGCAAGACCGCTCGGTTCTCCGTGACGTTTATCCGAGAGCCGGCAAACATCGCGTGGATTCGTTCGCGTAGACCACTCTGTTCCGCCAGCGCAACGAGCAGGCGCATCGTCTCGTCATCGACTCGCGCCTTTGAGAAATCCAGGTGAAGGTCGGCGGCGTCACAGGTCAGGCGTTGTGCCCGACCAGGATCCTCGTCGAACCACTCGCGCAGATGCACGGCCTTGATGCGGTCGAAGTGGGCCTCCAACTCAGCCCAGGCGGTGCGATCCCGGAGCCGTTCGACGATCACGAGCGGATCACGCAGCGCTGACGGTGCCGGACTTCTCCGCCACGCGTTCGAGCAGATCGTCCCAAGACTTCACGAACGCGGCCGCGCCATCACGTTGAAGCTTTGCGCCAAGGGCATCGATGTCGACTCCGGCGTCTGCAAACGCCTTAAGAGTGCCGACGGAGTCCCCTCCGTCGGCCACGAGCGGTTCGCCCACCACACCATGATCAGCGAAGGCCTCAAGCGTCTTATCCGGCATCGTGTTCACGGTGAAGGGCGCGGCCAGTCCGGCGACGTAGAGCGTGTCCGCTGCGGACGCACTCTTGGTGCTGGTACTTGCCCAGAGCAGTCGCTGCACGCGTGCACCTTCGTTGGCCAGCCGCAGCATTCGATCCGACGCGCATAGTTCGCGGTACGCCTTGTACAACTGCAGGCCGATCGCCAGCGCAAGCTTGTCCGCGAGCTCGGCGGGGACTTGATCGGCAACTGCAGTGTCCCAACGGGACATGAACACTGAGGCGACCGATCCGACCGCGGCATTGAGCCCTTCTGCGACCCGGCGCTCCAGGCCGCGCAGGTAGGCGTCGGCGGCCGCGAGGTACTGATCGACCGAGAAGAGCAACGTCACATTGATTGGGATGCCGCGGTAGATGCACTCCTCGATCGCCGGCAAACCTTCCGGGGTGCCCGGAATCTTCACGAAGAGGTTCGGCCGGTTGCCCCGGGCGTGCAGATCGATCGCCTGGTCAATGGTCGGTTGGGTGTTGTAGGCCTCGTGCGGGGAGACCTCGATCGAGCACCAGCCATCGACGCCATCGGTGCGTCGATGAATCGCCGCGAAGAGATCAGCCGCTTGCTGCAGATCCTCGATCGCGAGGTCGAAGAACAGGTTCTCACCGGACTTGCCCTGCGCAAGGAGCGCGACAACACCTTCGTCGTAGTCCGTGCCACTCTTCAACGCGTTGTCGAAGATTGACGGGTTCGACGTCAGGCCCGTGACCGAGAACTCGTTGATGTAACGAGCCAAGGTTCCGCTCGTGAGCATGCCGCGCGAGATGTTGTCGACCCAGAGGCTCTGGCCGGCTTCGTGCAAAGTCTGGGTTGCGAGGTTGGAAGTGGAGGGCATGCTTTGAGGCTACAAGCCTGCACGTCCTTGGACCATCGCCTACTGTCAGGCGCATGGGCTCGGTGACGGTCGGTGTCGACCTGGGCGGCACCAAGGTGCAGACGGTCGTCTTCGACGGCCACGAGGTGCTCGGCCAGAACCGGCTGTTGACCCCGCATTCGGGCGCCGCCGATGTCGTCGCGACGATCCAGCAGTCGATCGCCAACTCGTTGGCGAAGGCGTCGGTCGACGGCAAAGACATCGCGGCCATCGGCGTAGGCGCACCAGGTCGGATCGCCGCGGGCGGCACGGTGTCCCATTCGCCCAATATTCCTGGTTTCGACTCGCCGGTCGAACTAGGTCCTCGTCTCTCGCAGCTCAACGGTGGCGTGGGCGTGAAGGTCGAAAACGACGTACGCGTCGCGATGATCGGTGAGAAGGCGCGAGGAGCGGCCCGCCCGTTCACCGACGTCCTCGCCATCTTCATGGGCACCGGCGTCGGCGGTGGTCTGGTGCTTGAGGGCAAGTTGCGCGACGGACGCGGCGCGGCTGGCGAAGTTGGGCACATCATCGTGAAGCCGGACGGTCGGGAGTGCGGTTGTGGCCGCCGCGGGCACCTCGAGGCCTATGCCGGTCGTGGGTCGATGGAGAAGCACGCCCGCAAGCGCGTCGAGGAGGGCGAGAAGACGATCCTGTTCGAGCTGATGAAGGAGCGCGGGCGCACCACCCTGAACAGCAGCGCCATCGTGAAGGCCGCGGAGCGGGACGACCGGGTCGCAAACGAACTGCTCGACGACGCCGTGTGGGCCATGTCGATCGGTCTCGCCACGATTCAGAACCTGCTCGACCTGCAGGCGTTCGTCATCGGTGGTGGGCTCGGTGATCGCCTAGGGCAACCGTTCATCGACCGGGTCGTCGACAAGCTCGCGCCGCTCCTGTTCGTTCCGGAGAACGCACCGCAGGTCATCCTCAGTGAGCTAAAGGACATGTCCGGAGCGATTGGAGCCGCGGTACTCGCGGCCACCGACTGAGTCGCGACAATCTGCGCATGGCCGCCCCTATTCGCCTCGTGTTGTCTGACGTCGACGGGACGCTCCTCGACTCGAACAAGGGTCTGACCGCTCGCGCGATCGCGGCTGTACGGGCGTTGGGCAACGCGGGGATCGCCTTCGCCCTGACCAGCAGCCGCCCGCCTCGTGGATTGCTCCCCTTCGTCGCACCGCTAGGCATTCACACGCCCTTGTGCGGCTACAACGGCGGCCTCATCTCCGACATCGTGTTGGCGCCGCTGCGGGACCTGACAATCCCGACCGACGATGTGCATCGAATCGTGGATGACCTGCTCGAGCACGAGGTGAATGTGTGGGTCTATCGGGGCAACGAGTGGTTCGTAACGGATCTCAAGGGCCCGCACGTGCAGCGCGAGGCCAGGACCGTGGCATTCGAGCCGATCCTGGTGTCGGACTTTGAAACCTTGACCCTGGACATCGTCAAGATCGTCGGCGTCAGCGAACACCACGAGCGGGTGGCTGCGGCGACCAAGACCGTGAGCGCCAGATTCCCGCACCTGTCCGCGAGCCAGAGCCAGCCCTACTACCTCGACATCACCGATGAGCACGCCAACAAGGGCGCGGTCATCGACTTCCTGTCAAAGGCCCTGCACATTCCGCACGAGTCGATCGCGGCCATCGGGGACGGGCACAACGACGTGCTGATGTTCCAACGAGCAGGGTTGAGCATCGCCATGGCTCAGGCCTCGGCCGAAGTGATTGGGGCCGCCGACGAAGTAACGCGGAGCAACGACGACGAGGGCTTCGCCCACGCGATGCACACATTCATCCTGTCGACGACTCAATCCGTGAATAGGACCTGATTCCGGCACGACACGCGCCCGCCAGGAATCGACGTGTCACCAGCCCTCAACCTTTGCAACGCATCAGCCGCTCGATCGCCGCGGACAAGCCACATCACCGCGGACGCGCGGTCGAGCACGGGAAAAGTAAGGGTCATTCGTCGATGACCCTGGTACTCGTTGGTCGTCACGGCCACATCGCGATCGGTCACGTCGAGTACTGGATCGCCTGGAACGAGTGAAGCGGTGTGGCCGTCTGGCCCCAACCCCAGGTGGATGAGGTCGAAGGTCCGCGGGATGCGCGCCGCGTAAGAGGCAGCAGCCGCCTCCAAGTCTGCCAACTCGACCGGCATCGGATCCACATGCGCCGAAGCGGGCAGGTGCTCGGCCATCTGCGTGATGTTGCGGCTCGGATCACCTGCGGGCGCGATGCGTTCGTCCACTTGGAATATTGCGACTCGGTCCCACGGCACGTCACTTGTTCGCAGTACGTCGAGCATCGCCCACGGGGTGGTGCCACCGGACAGCGCGAGGTTGAAAAGGGCATGATGCGCTAGCACATCGTTGATCCGCTCGACCACGAAACTTGCGCTGGCTTGTGCAAGTGATGTGTCGTCTCCAACGTCGACGACACGAAGGTTCGGTCGCTCAACCGAATCGGGCATCAGGCGCTCTTCTCGACGTGGCCGCCGAACTCCTTGCGCATCGCCGACAGGACCCGGTTGGCGAAGTCATCGAGATTGCGCGAGGCGAACCGCGAATAAAGAGCGGTCGTGAGCACCGGCGCAGGCACGCCTTCATCAATGGCGGCGATCGAGGTCCATCGACCCTCGCCCGAGTCGGACACGCGTCCGGTGAAGTCGTCCAACGAAGGCGAGTCGTGCAGAGCGATCGCGGTGAGGTCGAGCAGCCACGAGGCGACCACGCTCCCCCGTCGCCACACCTCTGCGACCTCGGCCGTGTCGATGTCGTACTGGTAGTACTCGGGCTCGGCGAGCGGCGCCGTCTCGGCGTCGCCGTCGCGCGTGACCTTGCCGGCGTTCGCGTTCTGCAGGATGTTCAGGCCCTCGGCGTATGCGGCCATCAGGCCGTATTCGATGCCGTTGTGCACCATCTTCACGAAGTGACCAGCACCGTTAGGCCCACAGTGCAGGTAACCGCGCTCGGCATTCGTCGGCTCACCAGACCGGCCAGGTGATCGTGGAGCCGCATCGACACCCGGCGCAATGGTCGCGAAGATCGGCTCGATCCGGGCGAAGACCTCGGCTTCGGCGCCGATCATCAGGCAGAAGCCGCGTTCGAGCCCGAAAACGCCGCCACTCGTTCCGCAGTCCACGAAGTGGATGCCCTTGTCCGCCAGCGCCTTCGCATGCCGGATGTCATCGCGGTAGTAGGAGTTGCCGCCGTCGATGATGACGTCATCAGGGCTGAGGTGTTCGGCCAAGTCCATGATGGCCTTCTCGGTGATGTCGCCGGCTGGGACCATGACCCACACGACTCGGGGTTGCTCAAGCGCAGCTACCAGTTCCCCCATTGTTCGTGCGCCGGTCGCGCCTTCTTTCTCGAGGGCAGCGACCGCGTCGGAACTCACGTCGTAGGCGACCACGCGGTGCCCATCGCGCATCAGTCGGCGGGACAGATTCGCCCCCATGCGCCCAAGACCGACCATGGCGATCTGCATTGGATGCTCGGTGGTCATGGCACGCCTCTCGTTGGATGATCGTTCTGTCAGTATCGTCGGAGACGTTAGTGACAGCCAGCGGCTGAAACGAGAGGGGACACAGCGTGGCCAACTCGTTCGCGGCGAAGGCTGATGCGCTCGTCATCTTTGGCATCACCGGCGATCTCGCGCGAAAAATGACCTTTCGCTCGCTCTATCGGCTCGAACGACGAGGCTTGCTCGACTGCTTGATCGTGGGGGTGGGGCGAACCGACTGGGACCACGCCGTGCTAGCCCAGCAGGCGCGCAAGGACGTAGCCGCCGCCGGGGAGGACATCGACGAGGAAGTGTGGGCCCGCTTCGCCGGTCGGCTGCGGTACGTGCGCGGGGACTACGACTCCTCCGACACCTACTCAGAAGTGGCGTCGCACCTGCAAGATGCGCACACGCCGGTGTTCTACCTCGAAGTGCCACCCGTGCTGTTCAGCCGCATCGTTCATGGACTGGCCGATGCCGGACTGACGAAGAACGCCCGCGTCGTTGTCGAGAAGCCCTTTGGCCGCGACCTTGAGTCCGCACGTGCGCTCAACGCCGACCTGCGCACCGTTCTTGAAGAAGAGCAGATCCTGCGGATCGACCACTTCCTCGGCAAAGAGCCGGCGATGGACATCCTGTTCCTGCGCTTTGCGAACTCCATTTTTGAGCCGGTCTGGAACCGCCAACACATCAGCAGCGTGCAGATCACCATGGCTGAGCAGGTAGGGGTCGAGGATCGCGGCAGTTTCTACGACCCGGTAGGCGCCGTACGAGACGTGGTGCAAAACCACTTGTTGCAGATCATCGCTCTCGTGGCGATGGAGCCGCCGTCGTCGCCCGGCGACGACGCGATCCTCGACAAGCGCTTCGACGTATTTAAGGCCATGCCCGCGGCCAATCCTGCTCATTACGTGCGCGGTCAGTACGACGGCTACCGGGACATCGATGGGGTCGCCGCCGATTCGAACACCGAAACCTTCGCCGCCATGCGGCTGGGCATTGAGAACTGGCGCTGGTCCGGAGTGCCGTTCTTCATCAGGGCCGGTAAGGCGATGCCCGCCAAGATCACCGAGGTTCGGATCGTGTTCAAGCGACCCCCGCCCTTGGTCATCGCGCCGAAGCACACTCCAGACCAAGACCAGTTCGTGGTCCGGATCGATCCGCAGCCGGGCGCGTGCTTGTCGGTGCAGGCGAAGAAGCCAGGCAAGAACGCACCCAAGTCGATCGACCTCTCGCTGATCTTCCGCGACGAGCTCGGCGATGCCCCGGAGCCCTACGAGCGGCTCCTAGGCGACGCGCTTGCCGGTCGGTCTGGGCTGTTCACTCGCGAAGACTCGGTCGAGGAGACATGGCGGATCGTTGAGCCGCTGCTGAACACGACCCAAGACGTGATCCCATACGCACAAGGGTCATGGGGTCCGCCCCAGGCGTACCAATTGACCAGGGGCTTCGGTCGCTGGCACCGGCCGTGGTTCCCCAAGGAGAATCGCGATGCGTTAAGGGGACATGGGACCTGATGTTTCTCGGACTGCGCACAGTCATCTACCCCGCGCCTGATCTAGAAGCCAGTAAAGCGTGGTTCACCCGACTTATCGGGTCCCCGCCCTACTTCGACCAACCCTTCTACGTCGGCTACGACGTGGGCAGATACGAACTCGGCCTTGACCCGAATGCGGATCCGGCTCAGGGGCCAATCACCTACTGGGGCGTGGCCGACATCGATGCCGCGCTCGCCCACCTAGTTGAAGAGGGCGCGACCCTGCACACGCCGGTCACCGACGTCGGCGACGACATCCGCACCGCGTCGGTCATCGAGCCGAGCGGCTGCATCATCGGGATCATCGAGAATCCGAACTTCGCGACGGCGGATAGGACGCTGCTGGGACGAACGGCGCGCGGGCAGAGCAAGCCCTGCCCGGCGATAGGCCAGCCGGGTAGGGCATGATTCGCCGCATGACGAGTGTGGCGAGCGAGAAGCGCGTGGTTCGGATGCTCATCGGCGGTCAACTGGTCGAGGCCGCTTCGGGTCAGGTCATGGATGCGGTCAATCCCGCAACCGGCGAGGTCGTCGCCACCATTCCAGCAGCAGACGCCGAGGACGTCCAGATCGCCTACGAGGCAGCCGACGCCGCATTCCCCGAGTGGTCAGAAGCCCCGCCGGCCGAGCGGGCGCACGCACTGCGCACGTTGGCCGACGTCGTCGACGCGCACGCAGACGAGCTTGCCGCGCTCGACGTCATGGACAACGGCAGCCCGATCAAGGAGATGCGCAAGGACGTCCCGATCGCGACCGCGCAGCTGCGTTACTTCGCGGGCCTGGTCCTGCAACTACGAGGCGAGACGATCCCTACCGGTCCAGGGCGTCTCAACTACACGTTGCGTCAGCCTTATGGGGTAGTCGCGCGGATCATTCCGTTCAACCACCCGTTGATGTTCGCGGCCGGCAAGATTGCCGCTCCCCTTGCGGCCGGCAACACCGTCATCCTCAAGCCGAGCGAGCACACCAGCCTGTCCGCCCTGCGACTGGCCGAGCTCGCCAAGGATGTGCTGCCGCCCGGCGTCCTCAACATGGTCACCGGCTACGGGCCAGACCGTCGGCGACGCGCTGGTGACGCATCCCGGGATTCGCCGGCTCGCCTTCATCGGCGCCGCCACCACCGGCCGCTCGATCCAGGCGCGCGCGGCCAGCGTGGCCGTCAAGCACGTCAGTCTCGAGCTCGGCGGCAAGAACCCGATCGTCGTGTTCAACGACGCAGATCTCGAAGCCGCAGTCGACGGCGCGATCCGCGGCATGAACTTCACCTGGCAAGGCCAGTCCTGCGGGTCGACCTCGCGCGTGATCGTCCAGCGCGAGATCTACGACGACTTCGTTGACCTGCTCGCCGCGCACCGTCTCGGATCTCAAGCAAGGCTGCACCAGACGACGCCGACACGCAGACCGGGTCCATGATCAATCAGGCGCAGTTCGACAAGGTCCGCTACTACGTCGATCTCGGCCAGCAAGAGGGCTCGCGGCTGGTCACCGGCGGCGAGCACAACACCGACGGCGACCTCGGTCGGCGGCCTGTTCATCAAGCCGGCCGTCTTCGCTGACGTCGATCCCGACTCGCGGATGGCGCAGGAGGAGATCTTCGGTCCGGTGATGGCGGTCATGCCCTTCGCCGACTACGACGAGGCGATCACGATGGCCAACGGCGTGCTCTACGGACTCACCGCGAGTGTCTACACGACGAACCTCGAGCAGGCGCACCGCTTCGCGCACGAGGTGCAAGCCGGCTACGTGTGGGTCAACGACAGCTCGAAGCACTTCGCTGGCACGCCGTTCGGCGGCTACAAGGACAGCGGCATCGGCCGCGAAGAGGACATCGAGGAACTGCAGTCCTACTCGCAGGTCAAGAACGTCAACGTCTGGTACTCGTCGTAATCAGAGGCAACGCAGTCAGCCGCCGCAGAACTCGAGGAGCAAACCAAGCATGCCCAAGGGCTACATCATCGCCCGCGTCACCGTCGACGACAACGACGCGTACATGCGCTACGCCGCAGGTGCCCGCGTCGCCATGGCGAAGTACGGCGCACGCATCCTGGTGCTCGGCGGCCAGCACACGGCACTTGACGGCGAAGCGCGGCCGCGCAACGTGGTTCTCGAGTTCGAGTCATACGAGCGAGCGCTCGAGTACTTCAACTCCCCGGAGTACCAGGAGGCGCGCAGCAACCGCGTTGCAGATGGCGTGAGCGTTGGCGAGTTCGTTGCAGTGGAAGGCTTCGACGGGCCGCAGCCCGGCGAAGCGCACTGACGGTCGCCAGCTTCCGTGGACCGGGACGACGGCGTGCTGATCGCCGGAGGTGGTCCAGTTGGCTACACCGCTCGCGGTCATCCTGGCGCAGGCTGGAATCCCGTTCACAGTCCTTGAGGCCAGCGATCACATCGCGCGACGAGCCACGCGCGGGCACCATCCACCCGCCGACCCTGGAGCTGTACGCGACTATCGGCGCCACGAACGAGATGCTGCGCCGCGGCTTCACCGTCACGAACTACCAGTACCGCTCGCGCACCGAGGGCGTGATCGCGGAGTTCGATCTCGGCGCGCTCGCCAACGACACCGCGTACCCGTTCCGATTGATGCTCGAGCAGCACAAGGTCTGCTACCTGCTGCGCGACATGCTGACTGCAATGGGTCTAGGCGATCGTGTCTTGATGGAGCACCGGGTCGAGTCGGCGGTCGCGACAGAGTCAGGCGTCGAACGTCACCGTCTCAACGCCCGCAGGCACTCGCGACTTGCGCGGTGCCTTTCTGGTCGGATGCGACGGTGGCCGCTCCGCCGTCCGCAAGTCGATGCCGGTCGAATTCGACGGTTTCACTTACGACGAACGGTTTCTGGTTCTGAGCACGCCGTTCGACTTCGGCTCGGTGGGCTACGCGGGCACCAACTACATCGCGGACCCCGACGAGTGGCGAGCGCTGTTCAAGGTGCCAGGCGACGACGGCAAAGGCCTTTGGCGGGTGGTCTCCCCGGTCGATCCGCGCGCCGATATCGATGACCTCTTCGACGAACGAGCCGTGCAAGCCAGGCTCCACGACTTCCACCCGATCGATGGCGACTATGCCGTCACCCACCGCAACATCTACAACGTCCACCAACGTGTGGCCAGCTCGTTCCGGAACGGTCGTGTGCTCATCGCCGGCGACGCCGCACACGTGAACAACCCACTCGGCGGTATGGGCATGAACTTCGGCATCCACGACGTCTTCAACCTCGCGCCACGACTTGACAGCATTTCTCGACGGCGCCGCCGATGACAGCACGCTCGACCAGTACGACCGCCAAAGACGCACAGTGGCGCAGGAGTACCTGCAGCGTCAGACCATCGAGAACAAGAACAACATCTCCCAGCAGGATCCGGTTGCGCGCAGGGCCTTCTACGAGACGCTGCGAGCAACAGTCCGCGACCCTGATGCCCTACGCACCTACCTGCGCCGGGTCGCCATGCTTGAGGGCTACGAGCGCTCATTGGCCATCCCCTAAGGGCGCGGCCTCAACGGGAGCGCCGTGGACGGCCTTGGAAATACCACAGGAGCGCGCCGAAGAGGCTGGTGAATACCAGAAGTAGGGCCCACACCGGGCGGGAGAACAACTGAACGTCGCGATCGTCCGTGCGCATGAAGTCGACGATGCAGTATCCCCAGAAGAGGAGAACGACCAGTACCACGAACCATGTGACGGCAGGCATACAGGACACTGTGCCCTACCGCTCGCTCATCGACCGAAGGACTCCAATGAAGCTCGCGATCCCCGACCTGATCTCGAACTCGTACTTCCCGGCAGCCGCAGCGGTCGAACTCGGCTTCTTCAAGCGCGAGGGCCTCGACATGGACCTCGAACTCGTCTTCCCCGTCGACCACGCTCTCGAGGTGCTGCGTGACGGCGGCGTGGACTTCGTGGGCGGATCGGCGCATAGCGTGCCGTTCGCGTTCCCCGAGTGGGAAGGCGCGAAGCTCGTGGCCGGTCTGGCGCAGAACATGTACTGGTTCCTCATTCTTCGTTCCGACCTGAATGTGCAGAAGGGCGACATCAACGCCATCAAAGGCCTGAACATCGGGGCCGCGCCACTCGTCGATCTCGGCCTCAAGCGCCTCTTGGTCGAGTCGGGCATCGATGAAGAGCGCGACGAAGTGAAGATCGGGCCAGTACCGGGCGCCTTCCTGGGCGAGAACAAGAACTTCGGTGTCGCTGCCGCCAAGGCACTGGAGGGCGGTCTGATCGACGGCTTCTGGGCCAACGGAATGGGAGCCGAGGTGGCAGTCAGGTCTGGGGCGGGCACGATGGTTATCGATGCGCGCCGCGGCGACGGCCCTCCCGGGTGCCATCAACTACACGATGCCGGCGCTCGTTGCGTCCGATGCGTTGATCGCACGCGACCCGGACGCTGTCGCGGCGGCGGTCCGCGCAATCGTCAAGACGCAGCAGGCTCTGATCGATGACGTGTCGCGGGCGACCGAAGTTGGCCGCGCGCTCTTCCCCGAAGCAGAAGCTCAACTGATCGCGGACGTGGTTGCGCGCGACCTTCCCTACTACAGCGCCAGCATCACGCACGAATTCGTTGACGGCATGAGTCAGTTCCAGCAGGCCATGGGACTGATCTCGAAGCCGGTGTCCTACGAGGACGCGGTTGCGACCGAGTTCGCCCACCTCTGGACGACGTGAGGGGGTTCGGCTCAGCCGTCGTGGCCTTTAGTTGCCGCTCTAGCGGCCTGCCACACACTCCAGGGCACCACGACCGCAACGCAGGCCGGCACCAGCCACCATGCGTTGACGCCGGCCGCGACGAGCAACGCGGTCGCGCCCAGCGCTACAACCACAAGCGCGGCGATTCGCCAGTCGTCTCCAACCACGAAGTCCAGCCAGAAAGAGCCAAACGCGCGGACCTTACTCATGCGCGCCACCGCCACCTGCTGGCGCCGTTGCATCGCCCATAGCAGGCGATCCACCGCGGAATGCGGCAATGATTGCAAGCCCAAGGACGAGATAGCCGCACACGAGTGCCACCAGCGCGACCTCACCGCCCGGCCATGCCACCCCAACACCCTCGGCCCCCCAGAACGTGCCGAACGACGTGAGCATCACACCCACGACAAACTTCAACGCATTCTCCGGAACGCGCGCGAGGGGTGCACGGACGGCCAGACCTACCAGGGCGACAACGAGTGCCGCCGCCAGCGCCGCAGCCGTTGCCACCGGGATGTTGTGGGCATTCGCTCCAAACGTCAGGACGATGAACACGATCTCGAGGCCCTCCAGCAGGACACCCTTGAAGGACACCGTGAACGCGTACCAATCACTCACGAGGCCGACGTGCTGCACCGGCGCTGCCTCGGCCTCGGCCAGTTCGCGGCCGTAGATCTCCGTCTCGTCATGGAGTGCCTTGAGACCGCTCGCGCGCAGAACTGACTTGCGTAACCATTGCAGCCCAAAGATCAGAAGAAGACCACCAACGATGACCCGCAGTGCCTTGATGGGAATGACCGCGATGGCCGGACCGAGCACGAGCACAAGCACGGCGAGGACGCCCAGGGCCGACACCAACCCGAGCGTGGCTGAGCGCCAACTCCTCGTAGCCCCGACCGCCAGCACAATCGTCGTCGCCTCGACCGCTTCGACGGCACTTGCGATGAAGACGGTGGCCGCAAGCGGCGCGGAATTCATCGAGACCTGAAGACGGTCGCACCTACGCGCATCTGGTCAGCCTAGGCTCCACCACATGCGGATCCTTGTCATCGGCGGCAACCGTTTCGTTGGGCGCGCGATCGTCGAATCAGCGCTCGCACGCGAGCACGAGGTCACCGTCGTGCACCGCGGTACCGGTCCGGACGACCCCTTTTCAGAATCAACTCATATCCATCTAGATCGCAATGGCGACCTATCTTCCTTGTCTACCGGCGACTGGGACGCGACGGTCGACGTCAGCGCCTATTTCCCCAAGCAGGTGAACTCGCTCGCCGAGGCACTCGGTGTTCGCGCCGGCCACTACGTCTTCATCTCGTCTGTCTCGGCGTATGCCGATCCACCAGGCCCGGGTATCACCGAGGACGCGCCTCTGACCGAGTTGGTTGACGCGAAGGCAGAAGACAACAGCGGCGAAACGTACGGCGGTCGGAAGGCGCTGTGCGAGCGCACTGCTGCCGCACACTTCCCGGACTCGTTACTCATCATTCGACCGACGTACGTGATCGGCCCCCATGACTACACGATGCGGTTTCCGACATGGGTTCAACGAATCGAAGCGGGCGGCGAGATCGTCGCACCCGGCGAACCAGACGACCCGATTCAGTACATCGATGCGCGCGATCAAGCCGAGTTCATCGTGAGCAAGGTTGAGTCCCGGACGAATGGGGTCTTTCACACGGCAGCACCGAACCCACCGTTCGGATTCGGCGACATGCTCGACGCGATCGCTTCAGTCGTCGCACCAGCGGGGACGTCATTCAATTGGATCGAGGCCAACGAACTGCGCGAGCGCGGCTATACGGATGACGACTTTCCGCTCCACGAGCTTGACGCCAAGGACGCGTGGATGATGGCAGTCGATCCCTCGCGCGCGAACGCGGCTGGACTGACGCCGCGACCGCTTCAGCACAGCGTGAGAGACACACGCGACTGGTTGCGCACCAAACGCTGACACGCGCACTACGAGCCGCGCCGGTCACGAAATAGGCCCGATGAAAGACTCGCCGTGAGGGTGCCGTCGCAATCACGGACCAGGGGCGAGGTCGCGCCCATGCGCGACGAGCGCCCAGATGATGATGAGGTCAATCGCAATCAACACGATGGCCCAGACCGGATAGATCGGGATGAACGCGAAGTTGACCAGGATGCTGATGCCGGCAAAGAGGACTCCGACGCTGCGCGCCCAGATTGCCCCGTACATCACGCCGAACCCCGCGATCACGACGAGGATCCCGATTATGAGGTGCAGCCAACCCCAAGACGTCGTGCTCATGTGCAGCCAGTAGCTGTTGTCGTGCGTCAGTATGAAGACTTTCGAGTCACTGTTGACGACACCGGCGATGCCTTCGAGGGCCTGCAAGAAACCCGCGATCATGAGCATGATCGAGGCGAATGCGATGGCGCCGATGGCCACGCCGCTGCGTTTGTCTTGCTCGGACATGATCACTCCTCAGCCGTGAGTCCTGATCGCACGCTCGTGGTTAGCGCCTGGGTTTGCAAGGACATCGATGCATGTCGCCGATAACGATGATGTGACTGCGAAGATGCCTGCTGTGCGTTGCGTCGTCCTTCCGATCGGGTCTACCGCGGATGCCCCAATGTCGGCTCGCTGGCAGCACGAGGCATGGGACCTCAAGCAGCAGGCATGGCCCGACCCCGGCGAGACAGGTCACGACCCGATGCTCTTCCCGGTGCCGGTTCTAGTCCTCGAAGCCGACGCGAGCGGGGAGGGCGAGCACGTCGCGGCCAGTCTCGACATCCTGACCAAGACGATCGAGCACGCGGGTCAGACGTATCTAGCCAGCGGGCTGAGCGCTGTCGTTACCGACCAAGCCCGGCGCGGTGACGGCCTCGGGACTGCGCTCGTGACCCACGCGCGCGATCACATCCGAGCAACCGCGGCAGATCTCACTTTGTTCTCGTGCGACTCCTCGCTGATCTCCTTCTATACGCGCTGCGGATTCGAGGTCGTGCCCGGCACGGTGCTCATCGGCGGCACGCCGACAGATCCGTTGCGTACCGATGATCTCGGCAAGACGGTGCTTGCCGACTTCATCTCCCCCCTCGCGATCGCGCGGGCCGACGACTTCGTTGACACCCAGATCGCGCTATACCCGGGATTGATCGACAAGCTCTGGTGAGACTTTGAGATTCGTCCAACGATGCAGCAGGCTGGACGCATCGACCGAGGAGATCGCCGTGTGCCGAAGCATCAAGACCCTGCGTCCGCCATTCACCGAGGAGCCGACCCGCGCGGACATGGAGGCCGCGGCCCTTCAGTACGTGCGCAAGGTGGCGGGCATGCGTGCTCCCGCGAAGGTCAACACTGAGGCCTTCAACGCCGCGGTCGCCGAGATCAGCGACGCGACCCAACGACTGCTTGATTCCATCGTCGTGCGTCCGTCGCCGCACGTTCACTCCGACGATCCCATCGACGCTCGACGACCACGCGCACGCCAGCCTTGGCGCCACGTGACTTCGTTCGCCTCAGGGGTCGCGTCCACGATTCAAGCTGCGGCCTCAGGTTCGTTGCGATTTCAGTACGCTCGCTGGAATGTCGGCACCTAGCGATGAGATCTGGGCGGAATACGCCCGAGCGTGCGCCTGGGTCGAAGTTGATGGGCAGTGGTTTTTGTTCGCCCCTGAGACGACTGGGAGCGGCGGTGATATCTGGCCTTTCGACAATGGCTCCGTCGTGCACGTCATCACTGCATTCAATCCGCGCAGCGATGTCACCGACCCACTGCTCAACGAGCAGCGACAGTTCGACCTCGAAAACGAGCTGCGCAAGCGACCTGAGCTCGCCCTCTTTGATGCAGACGGCGCCGACCGAGCCCGCACCCGGGTCGAGCGCAGCGTCGCGGTCGTGGGTCTCAGCCGCGACGAGGCAAGCAGCCTGGGACGTGCATGCGACCAGAACGCGGTCTTCGAGATCACCAGTCACGAACTGCGCATTCTGGCGTGTGTAGAGCCCGGGTTGGGGTCGAGTTCGCCCTACTCATTGGTCATTGACCCAAACAGGTGACTTCCTCGCTGTCGCGTAAGCGGCGCTGAAATACCCGTACGTATTCACTACGCAAGCCAACTTGCTCAGCGGGCGGTAAACCGTGCTCCTCGGCCGCGTCGCGGTCCATCACCTAGGGAGCATCATGAAGATTCGCGTGAGCAAGAGGGCCCTAGCCGTGCCATCGATTGGTCTAGGAGCGGCAGCCCTGATCGCCGCAATCGTTACAGGTACCGCGTCGGCCACAATTCCGAACGGCAATACAATCAACGCGTGCTACACGAACAGTGGCGGCACGCTACGCATCATCGATGCCACCGTCCGCAACTGCAACAAGAAGGAGACAGCTTTGTCCTGGGCTGTTGCGGGAACACCGGGCGCACAGGGCCCCGCCGGACCTGCCGGAGCCACCGGACCCCAGGGGCCCGCCGGACCCGCAGGTACGCCGGGGGCCGCGGGCAGCGTCGTCCACGTCTACGTCGACCACGAAGCAAACGCTCAGCCCCTGGACGGGTCCACGCAGGTGGCGGAGGTGTTTCCAACGGCCGGCAGCTACCTAGTCAGCGCCACCGGCTACATCCAAGACTCATTCAATGATTCAGCTACCGA
>CAWKKI010000005.1:0-7856 GCA_963850215.1 uncultured Actinomycetota bacterium | reverse complement strand
CGGCGAGGGGCGACCAGCCCGATCAGCGCGCCCGAGAGCACATGGTTGGTGATGAACATCCGCCCAGCCTAGGCCTGCACGTCAGGCTCAGTGCGTATCCAGTCAAGGGTCTTCGCGAGGCCGTCCGCCAATGATGTTTGCGGCATCCAGCCCATACGATCGCGCGCTGCATTCGCGTTGAGCACGATCGCCTGCAACTCACCGAGTCGAGGGGTGCCGAATATCGGATTGTCCGGCGCGCCTGCGGCTGCCGCGACGGCGGTGTGAAGGTCACGCACTGATGTGCCAACACCGGTGGCGATGTGGAAGCGGCGACCATCGCCGACATCGCCGATAGCGCGAGCGAACGCATCCGTGACGTCGTCGACGTACACGTAGTCGCGAATAGCCGAGCCGTCACCGAAGATAGTCGCGGAGCGGCCGTGCAGCAGCGCGTTGCCGAATACTGCGACGACGCCAGCCTCGCCATACGGATCCTGCCGAGGTCCGTACACATTCGACGGCGCGAGAGCGGTCGTCTCGAGCCCATACAGCGCGTGGTACATCCCGAGATAGGTCTCGCCGCACACCTTCGAGGCGGCGTACGGAGAGAGCGGGTTGACCGGCGTTGTCTCGTCGACGGGCATCCGCGCCGGTTCGCCGTAGATCGCCCCACCCGACGACGCGAACACGACCTTCCGCACACCGGCCTGGCGGGCCGCCTCGAGCACGTTGATCGTGCCGAGCACGTTTACCCGCGCATCCTCCATTGGGTCTTGAACACTGGCCCGGACGTCGATCTGCGCCGCGAGGTGACAGATGACCTCGATGTCGTCGGTGACCGTCTCGACAAACCGCGGGTCAGTCACATCCGCTTCGATGAACGAGAACCCGCGGCCGGCGCCGAGTTCGGAGTCAGGCAAGTTCGCCCTCGTCCCGCGCGACAGGTTGTCGACGCCGACGACCTCGTGACCGTCGTCCAGCAGCCGGTCGACAAGGTTGGAGCCGATGAACCCAGCGGCTCCGGTCACGAGGATGCGCACATCACGACCATAGAGGACTCCGGACCCTACTTGCCTGGCTCGACCCGCTCGATGGTGCCGACGCGGTCTATTGAGCGGTCGAACGATGCCACTCGGTTCACACCCGTGCTCTCGGCGCACGCGACCAGGTAGGAGTCGGCGAAACCGACGGCATCCGTCTCGTAGATCTCGAGTGTCCGCAGCAGCAATGCCGGGTCGATGGTGACGACGGAAGCAAACCCGACGAGCGAGCGCATCGCCTCAGCGATCTGCGTTCGAGGCACCTCGTAGAACGACTCCAGGACGTATACCGTCTCGGCGACAATGAGGTCAGTTAGCAGCAACTGCGACTCGTTCTCAAGGTATGCAGTCGCCCTCGCGGCCATCGCGGGAGGATCTCCGGTGAGGTGTCGGACCAACACGTTGGTGTCGACAAACGCGCTCACCCGCAACGCTAGACGCGGCTTGCGTGCGCTGCGCGCAGCACGTCGTCCCACGCCGCGTTTCGCTTTGCTGCCGGCACCTTGACCGACCCGGCCAGGCTCAGAAAGTTCGGCGTCTTGGCGAGCACTGCCCGACTTCCTTCGACCCGAAAGACCAGTTCGTCACCGGTCTCAATCCCGAGCGCATCGCGGACGGACTTCGGGACGGTGACCTGACCCTTGGAGGTCACTCGCGCTGCAGCGTCCATCGTCACTCCTTACTTCAGCCTGAAGGTAAGAATACCAAGATTGGACGCCGAGCCGCTCGGCCGGTGCACAGGCCGCCGCCTCGAGCAGCGCTCTAGGGTGAGCTATGGCCGAGTATCCGCAGCTGCTCCACACGGTTCTCGACACGACCAACGCCCGCGAACTCGCCGAGTTCTACCGGCAACTGCTCGGCCTGTCATACCGAAAGGGCGACGAACCACCGGCGGACGGCGAAACTGACGCGGCAGAATGGCTCGTCCTCGTCGACTCCGAAGGCGTCCGCAAGCTCGCCTTCCAACAGGTCGCAGAGCTGCCGCGCTCGACGTGGCCCACGCCCGAGGTCCCGATGCAGCTACACGTCGACTTCACGGTGACTAGCGCCGCCGAGTTGCACCGACAGCGTCAGCGGGCGGAAGCGCTCGGCGCACAAGTACTGCTCGATAGGACAGCTGACGCTGACGAGCCGTTGTTCGTATTCGCAGATCCGGCTGGCCACCCGTTCTGCATCTTCGTTCGCTAGAACAGCGCGCGACTGAGCGCCGACCTTGCTGCCGGAATCGACGGGTCGTCGGGGCCGGCCGCATCGAAGAGTCCGAGCAGATGTACGCGTGCGCGATCGCGGTCGGCACCCGAAGTACGAGCGACAAGGTCGACCAACCGCTTGAATGCCCGGTCGACGAGGCCCTCGAGCATGTCGACGTCGGCGGCGGCGAGCTGAGCGTCAACGTCGTCGGGCGCCGCCTCCGCGGCGGCCCGCACAGCTTGCGCGTCGAGGTGCTCGGCGCGCTTGAACAGCCGCACACCAGCGAGCGCGCCCGCGGCCAACTGATCGGCCGGCGCGCTCGCGAGGATCGCGAGGTAGGCCTTCTCGGCAGCGTCGTAGTCGCCGCGCTCGAAGGCAGCGGCGGCCTCGACGAACTCAGGGCCGAGCGGCTCTTCCGCGAGCTCAGCGCCTTCGCCGACGCCCGCGCCATTCGCCGTCCCGGTCGCTTTGAGCAACTCGCCGATCCAGCCGCGCACCTGCGGCTCGGGCACCGCGCCGGTGAACTCACCGACGATGCCGCCCTGCCACACCGCCTTGACCGCCGGGATGCCCTGCACCCCAGCCGCAGCGGCGAGCTGCTGGTTGGAGTCGACGTCGATCTTCGCCAGCACCCACGCCCCGCCGCCCTCGGCAGCGAGCCGTTCGAGGATCGGGCTGAGCTGCTTGCACGGTCCGCACCACTCGGCCCAGAAGTCGATAACGACCGGAACCGTCATCGACCGTTCGATGATGTCGACCTGGAAGGACGCCTCGGTCACGTCAATGACGGTGACGGGCGCGCCGCCGTTCGCAGGCGCGGTCGAGGCGGCGGACGGCGGTGAGGGCGCGGTCTGCGGACGGCGGGCAAGCGAATCCAGCGAGACGGCGCCGGCAAATCGTGGCGAGTAGTTCATACGTGCATCATCCCCGACCGGCGCGGCCCCCGCGACCTGACAGCGGGCGTCGCGCACCTCGCGCGATACGGAGTGGCGGTCACACAGCCGTCTGCACGGTAGTTACGACGAGCTGCGCAATCGTTGCAGCATGCCGGGCGCTGACCTGATGGAAATAGGCAATGCCATCGGCGACCTCGTCAATGACGACCCACGACCAGAAATGGGGACGGCCAGCGACGAGAACTGAACCGACCTGGGGTTGTGCTCCCGAGGGCGGGATACGTGCCAGGTTGCGGCCATCGTCGTCTTCCATGTTCAGATCGGCGTCCAGATCGATGTAGATCATCGGTCGAAACCTCCGTCCGGGTCGTAGTACGGGTTGATCATGGACTCCGCAGAAACGGACATCAGCGCCTCGACGAGCGTGTCCGGGTTATCCGCTCCGACATACACCACATCGTAATGTGGAGCCTGGCCGGTGTCCCACAGTTCGAGCTGCATGGAGATCAGGTCTGCCGCCGCGAAGCGAAGCACGACCGTAGATTTGAGCAGCTTGGTCGCCAGTAGGGTCTCTTGTGGCGAGTCCGGGCTCGGTATCCAGCACGAGATCCCGTAGAAGCCATACAGCTGGTTGTTCGTGATGGCGTCCTCGCGAAGCGCACGCGCGTCGAGCGCACCGCCGCGTAGCACCACAGCGTCAGCTCCGGGCGGGCTTTCGCCACGGCGCATGCGCTGTTTGGTCATGGATCACACCGCGTGCGACCAAGAGGAGCAGCGAACTCCCGCGCCGACATCACCGCGCCAACCTATCCTCCGCGACCGGGCAGGACCGGCGTCCAGTGGAGACAAAGCGCACGCAGCCTGCGGCGCAGAGCATCGGTGGTTCTAGATCCCTGGCGGTTCGGTGTAGCGACCCCACTCGGAGACGAGCAGACCGCAGATCTCACCGAGCGTGGCCTCCGCCCGGGCGGCGTCGAGCAGTGGCGGCACCAGGTTGCCGTCGCCGCGCGCAACGCGGAGCACCTCACGCAACGCGTTGTCGACCTTCGTTTGGTCGCGGCTGGCTCGACGGGCGGCGAGCGCCGCGACCTGTTGCGTCTCGACCTCGTGGGACACCCGCATGATCTCCAGGGGTGGTTCGAAATCGTCCGTGTAGGAATTGACGCCGACGATGCGCCGCTCCCCCGATTCGAACTCCTGCTGCTGGCGGTACGCGGCCTCCGCGATGTGGCCGGTGAACCAGCCGTCTTCGATCCCGCGCAAGATGCCGGCCGTCATGCTGCCGTCGCCACCGAGCGCGCTGATCTGGGTGAAGATCTTCTCTGCCTCGGCCTCGATCTGATCGGTGAGCGCTTCGACAAACCACGAGCCGCCGAGCGGGTCGACCACGTTCGTCAGCCCGGTCTCCTCGAGCAACACCTGCTGCGTCCGCAGCGCGATCGATGCCGCGCGCTCGCTGGGCAACGCCAGCACCTCGTCCAGCGCATTGGTGTGCAACGAATTGGTGCCGCCGAGGATCGCCGCGAGCGCCTCAACGGCCGTCCGCACGACGTTGTTGTCAGGCTGCTGTGCCGTCAGCGAGACACCGGCCGTCTGCGTGTGGAACCGCAACCACTGTGCCCGCTGCGTCTTTGCTCCGTAGACATCGCGCATCCAGTGCGCCCAGATCCGCCTGGCCGCCCGGAACTTCGCGATTTCTTCGAAGAAGTCGATGTGGGCATCGAAAAAGAACGACAGCTGCGGCGCGAACGTGTCGACGTCGATGTGTCGCGACAGGCCGAGCTCGACGTACGCGAAACCGTTGGCGAGCGTGTACGCGAGCTCTTGCACAGCCGTCGAACCGGCTTCCCTGATGTGGTAGCCCGACACCGACAGTGGCTTGTAGTCGGGCATCTCGTGCGCGCAGAACTCCATCAGGTCGCCGATGAGACGAAGGTGCGGCTGCGGCGTGAACAGCCACTCCTTCTGCGCCATGTACTCCTTGAAGATGTCCGTCTGCAGAGTGCCGTTCAGCTTGCCGTGCGCGACACCTTGACGTTCGGCCGCGGCAACATACATGCAGAAGATCGGGACGGCGGGACCGCTGATCGTCATCGATGTCGTGACCTCGCCGAGCGGAATGTCCTTGAACAGCAACTCCATGTCGGACGCCGAGTCGATCGCGACGCCGCAGTGGCCGACCTCGCCGCGAGCCTGCGGATCGTCGGAGTCGCGGCCCATCAGGGTCGGCATGTCGAACGCAACCGAAAGACCGCCACCGCCGGCGTCGAGGATCATGCGGTACCGCTCGTTGGTCTGCGTCGCGTTCCCGAAGCCGGCGAACTGACGGATCGTCCACGGCCGGCCGCGATACCCGCTGGAGTACAGGCCGCGGGTGAACGGGTACTCGCCCGGGCGGCCGATCCGGGCAACACGCGGGTCGTCGGCGCCGTCCGGAGGCCCATAGGCGGGCTCCAGCGGCAACCCACCCAGCGTGAACCGCGGCCGACCGTTCGCATCTCGAGCATCCACGCCTGCCTCCAAGGTCTCCGGCTCGATAGTAGGACGCCCAACTAACATGTCGAGTGCATGCCTCCACGGCACCTACGAGATCACGCGATTAGGCAAAGAAATCGCAAAGGCGTTAGTCGCCGAATTCGGACGCCGCCCACAGCCACGCAGACGGACCTGAGCGATGCACGAGCATCTGCGTCAGCGTCAAACCCTGGTCGGTAAACCAGGGCGCTCGGTTGAAGTTGCTCTCCTTCAATTGACCCCGCCTCGCCTCGCATATACGTTCGAGGCGGCCGATGGACGAGGATCGGATGCCTGAGGCAGTGATGCCCCGACCACAGGTGAAAATGTGGTGACGATCACAGCACCAGGCCACAGAGGTCGAACCGATCCGGAACAGGTAGCCATATTTCGGATCGTCGCCAGTTGTTAGCTACGCACCCGCAGGCCTGCATACCTGGGAGATCTGAAACGAGGAAAACATCATTGATTTTTGGAAGCCCGCGCCGAACACGACGGCGTACACAGAGCTCCTTAAGTCGAGTTACACTGCCATCAAGCAAGCCGATCCTCGGGCGATCGTTTTGACAGGCGGTCTGTCGTCGGCGGGAACCGGCTATCAAAACCTCTCGGCAACAGACTTCCTCAAAGGGATCTATGCGAACGGCGGGCATGGTTACTTTGATGCCGTGGCGGACCATCCGTCTGCGCGAACCTATCTGCCGACCCTCGGCACGGTACAGAACGCCTGGCTTCAGATGGCAAGTACTAATCCCGAGCGTGCGATCGGTCATGGTAGCCAACGGAGATAGCGCCAAGAAGATCTGGATAACTGAGTATGGGGCTCCTACCGGAGGCCCGGGATCTGTCGCAACTGATGGCTCATCGCTGAGCGATCTGCAGGACGATCACGTGACTCCTGCGCTGCAGGCGCAGATGGCGACAGTCGCCGTCAACCTCGTACGTAGCTACTCGTGGATCGGCGCATTCGTTTGGTACAGCTACCAAGACTCCGGTACATCGCCGTCTGACAACGAGAACTTCTACGGCTTGATGCAAGCGGATGGAAGCTTCAAGCCTGCGTACTACGCGTTTCAAGCGGCAATTGCACCTAGTTAGAGCGGACGTCGAGCCCCGCTTGCGAACTACCGGTCAGTTGGACCAAAGGCTCCAGCATCCAAGCGCAGGATGCGCAGCGCGCCATGCTTTCGCGTCGCTCATCCTCCTCCAGTGGGTTGGGACCAATCACCGTCCACTAGGTCCGTCGTGGCCACGTGGACGACCTCCCCATCGGTCTTCGTGATCGCGGCCAACGTGCCGCAGCCGTCGTGAGGGTTCGGCCGCCATTCAGCAAAGCCGGTAAACCAAGCCGGTCGATCGAGTTCGTCGCGAACGTGAGCTCATGTGGTAGGAATGTCCAGCGGCTGCACCTTCCCAATGTCGGCGCGGCGCTCGCTTGGACTTGGACTGATCGCCGACCTTCCCGCTGATCCACGTCTCATCCGCTGCGGTGGTGCTCTGGCTACTCAAGCGCTGGGCGGTACGTCGCCGCGGTCGCCACCGACATCTGCTTGCCGTGCGGGATCCACGACATCGTCGACAGAGTGACCGCGAGCACGGTTCGCACGTTGATTATGAACGTAGCGTCCGTTGCCTACTGCTATGGATGGAGTGGCCTTTCAGCCTTCGCGGCGGCTTCGCGGCCTACGAGGCCTAGTGGCACGAGAAACCTTTGCTCGCAGTGCAAGAAGCCGACCAGCCTGAAGGTGAGCCCCCTACGCCCTGAGTGTCGTTGGCGTCGGAATTCCGTGCAGCTGCACATCCCGCAATCGGTCCCAGCGCGGTAATGCTCGTGAACAGCTCTTGAGTGCGTACAGCGACAAGGACGGGCACCTCTGGCTCCAGCCAACGCCAACATAGTGGTCGCCTCCGGGAAGTTCACAAAACGGTACTGCTCCCAGCAAACCGTGCCAAGGTAGTCATCGGCACGGAGGACGCCGGACCTTAACAGGTCAACGAACTGCGGCCGCCAGCGGTTCAAAGGGCCGACCCGACACACTCGACCCGTGGAGCTCTGCATCGTGAGAATCGAGGCCCCCCAGCCACCTCCGCTGAAAACTCCACAAGTCGCGGATCTCGGCAGGCGCACGCCGACCCGGGTCGACGGCATCGCCGCGGCCACCGACCTGATTTCCTACGCGGCGAGCCGTAATGATCGTTCCGATTCGCCGCTTGCAGCGACGCGATCAGCGCT
>CAWKKI010000004.1:0-265321 GCA_963850215.1 uncultured Actinomycetota bacterium | reverse complement strand
TGCGCGGCCATCGGTGCCGGCGCGTTCCACGGCACCAGATTCAGGGCCGGGCCCCACGGCAACTGGTAGATCTCGGCGTCCTTGCCGGTCGGACCTTCCATGGTCTTGCTCAAGATCCCGGCGCGCAGCTGTCCTGCCGCGAGGCGGAAGGCCCCGCCGTTGATGACCGCGGCCAGCATTCCGGTCGTGCGAATGATCGCGCCCGTGCCGAGCGACTCCAGCGAAGCAAGCCGCATCGCCTGCGAGTCCAGCGCGTCCGCGATCGCCTCGAGAACTTGCGCGCGCTCTTCGACGGAGGTCGAGGTCCACTCGCCCGACTCGTGCACGCGAGCCGCGGCCGCTGCTACTCGTTCGACGTCGTCGTCCGTCGAGGCGACCTGGCGCGAGATGACCTCGCCGGTGTTCGGGTTCTCGAGGTCGACGCCGAGATCGATCGACGGCGTGGACCACTCACCGTCGATGAGCTGGCGCAGCTCGGGAACCTCGACGTCGTGCGACGGCGTGTGACTCATGCGTTCTCCTTCTTCGCCAGCGTCGTCATGCCGGCCCAGCCGGTGCCGGTGGTGACCTGCTTGGCGACGTCGAGCTTGCCGCGCTCGGCGGGGAACGCCTGCACCAGACCCATCGCGGAGTCGCGCAGACAGCGACCGATGACGTTGTCCATGAGCGCGCGCGAGGTGCCGCACATCTTCAGCGCGTTCGTGCATACCTCGAACGAGCGCTCGCAGATCTGGCCCTTGGTCAACCGCCACTGACGCGCGGTGTAGGCGTTCGGCTGCAACGGCGGCTCACTCGTCTCAAGCAGCAACTGGCGACGCAGCCAGATGTGCGCGTCCTCGAGCTTCGCCTCGGTCTCGCCGATCAGCACCTGGTGCATGGGGCTCGACGCGATCGGTGCACCGGTGTCGCCGAACTTCTGCGTCATCGTCGCGTCGAGCGCGAACTCGTACGCGTGCCGCGCGATGCCCGCGTAGATCGACGCGATCGCGATCTGGTTGCCGACCCATGTGCCGCGCGCGACCTTGGTCGCGCGTTGGAAGCCGCCGACGATCGTGAGGGCGTGGTCATCGGGGACGAACGCGTCCTTGAGGATGCAGCCGTCGTTGTCCGACGAGCGCATGCCAAGACCGTTCCAATGCGGACGCGGGCTCACGCCATCACCGGTGCGGTTAACGAGGAACAGCGCGAGGCCGTCGAGCCCGTCGACGCCTTCGAGCTTGGCCGTCACGAGATAGAAGTCGGCGGTGTTGGCGAGGCAACCGAAGCGACTTCGTGCCGCTGACCAGCCAACCGCCGTCGACCTTGCGCGCCTCGGTCTGGATGACGACGTTGGCGGTCTCGGCCTTCACCGACTCGGACGCGAAGTTGCCGATCCACTTGCGCTCGGCGCCCATGTAGGTGAGGACCTTCTCGGCGAAGGCGCGTACGACGGGGATCTCTTCGTCGGTGTAGTAGCCGGCGTCGATCGCACCCAGCGGCAGCATCCGCGCGATGAGGACGAACAGTGGAAGAAGTAGGCGAGTGCGGTTGACGGGCACGCGGTGCCGAGTGCGTACGTGGTGGCGGTCAGGTCGCGCAGCGTGCCACCGAGGCCGCCGTACTCCTTCGGCACGACCAGGCCGAGCAACCCCGATTCGGCGATGAGCTTCGCGGTCTCGGCAGGAAGGTGCCGAGCCGGTCGGCTTCGGCTGCCTGGTCGCGCAGTGCTGGCAGCAGCGACTCGACGAGCTCGGCGCGCTCGAGCTCCTCGGGTGTCATGTCCTCGAGGACCATGGCGGCTGTGAGCTGGGGCTGTTCGGTCACGAGTTGCCTCCGCGTGCGGGTTCGATGTCGAGTCGGTGCGTGTGTGAGGTGCGATCGAGCCCGGCGCTCTCCAGGACATCGGACGCCCTGACGAGTGCGGGTCGGTCGATGTCTGTCGCGATGTTCAACGTTGCATATAGATAGAGGATGTCCTCGGTGGCGAGCGTGCCGTCAGCGCTGGCCAGGGTGCCGTCGATGTGGTGCACCCCGCTCTTCAACACGGTGAGCGCGTTGGCCATGCCGAGCCCGGCGTGCTCGCGCAGCCGCACTCCCGGCACGTTGGGCTTCGTGTGCGCGATCACGTCCTGCAATCGTTGACGGACATTCAACGGACTCGCGTCCGCATGCGTGTCCTCAAGCAGCACGTCAGTGATGCCGGCCTCGCTGAGCGCGCGCGCGGTCTCGACGATTTCCTGGTGTGCACGTCGAGGCGAACGCGTCCACCACGATTGCTCGACGCACCCCCAGCTCGGTGGCCGCGCGCGGCGATGTCGACGAGAGTGTCCTCGACGTCCGCGGGACTCGCTATCTCCACATCTACCGCGCTGACGCCCAGGCTCGACTGCCGTCTTCACGTCGGCGCTCGTCGCGATCAGCGCGCGCGTGCCTTCGCCGGTTGGCGCTTCATCGATCGTGAGGTCGCGGGTGAGATCAGCGACGCGCACGTGCACGCCTGAGCTATGGACATCGCGCAGCAGGCGAGCGACTTGCTCGGTCGGAAGTTTGCCGGCGGTCGCGGCCAGCAGGCCCGAGTCGCTCAGTGTCGCGAGATCTGGCAGTTGGTCAGCGAACTGACCCCACGTGCGCGAGTGATAAAGCAACGGAGTGGAGGCACGCATGACCCGCGCGTCCATGACCTCGCCGACGAAGATGGTGTGGTCGCCAGCGTCGTAGTAATTGGTGATGCGACAGTCCAGCCAGGCCAACGACTCGGCGAGCAGCGGCACTCCTGTAGTCGCGGTCTCGACGTCCAGTCCGGCGAAGCGGTCCTCGACCTCAGGGTGCATGCCCGCGAAGGTCTTCCCGATTTCGGTCTGGTCCTTGGCCAGGATGTTGACGCCGTAGACGCCGCTGCGCACGAGTAGGTCGTGCGTGTAGAGCTTCTTGTCCAGGCACACCGAGACGAGTGGTGGCTCGGCGCTCACGCTGCTGAAGGAACTAGCCGTCATGCCATGCCAGGCGCCATCGACAAGGGTGGTGATGACGGTGACTCCACTCGGCCACTGGCCCAGGACGGCGCGGAAGGTCGCGGCGTCGACGGGCACGTTCAGCCTCCTTGAGGCGGCGTTGTTCTAGCGGCCAGACCGCCCGGTCGGCGGTGGGCCCAATCGTTTCATCTGGTGGAACGGTGTTGCGGGAAAACGCTAAAACGCACCGCTCGTCCGTGTAAAGGGACCATAGACCCGGCTCCAATCGCACTCAGGCCCCGCCCAGTGCTATCGCTCCAGCTCATTGCGACCTCGGTGCCGAGCGCAAAGAGCGGCTCCGGTGGCGAAGTGCGGCAGGCATCGCAAAGATTGCCTGCGGAGCGGAACGGGCGGGCGCACCCAGGCCGGTTTGGTGCGACACGTCACAAATCTGGGCCAGACCGTTCCGCTGAGTGGAACCTTGTGCAACACTTCGGGATTCAGCGGTTGTGATTGGCGTCACGTGGAGGTCTTTGAGGTGAGTCCAGACCAAGCGACGGAGTCGACGTCGGCGAGCGCGCCGGTTGCCGACCTGTCGCTCAATCGCGTCCCGGCTCAAGCCACCGGCCCGCAGGCTCGCGGTGCCAGCCAGTCGATTGCAGCCGTCGAGCGCGCCATCGATGTGCTGCTCCTCTTCGGTCGCAGCACCCGCCCCGATTTGGGCGTTACCGAGATTTCGGGCGAGCTCGGACTGTCGAAGGCGGCCGTTCACCGCATTCTCACGTCGTTGCGCAGCCGCGATCTCATTGCGGTCGACCCGGTCTCGCGCCGCTACTCGTTGGGCCCGGCCGCGCTGTCGCTCGGTCGCGCGTACCTGTCGCGCATCGACGTGCGCGCCATGGCCGCGCCCGAGTTGTCCCTGCTGTCTCGCACCACTGACGAAACCGTCACGTTGTCCATCCGCAATGGCGACACGCGAATGTATGTCGAGCAGGTCGTGCCAGGTCGCGAGGTTCGCATGGAAGTTGCCATCGGCGTGCCTTACCCGTTGCACGCCGGCGGGTCGTCGAAGGCGTTTCTTGCGTTCCTCACCGACGAGGAGATCGACAGTTACCTCGCGCGGCATGGGCTGGATGCGTTGACTCGACACACCATGACCAACGCGGACAATCTGCGCGCGGATCTCAATGCCATCCGACTGCGCGGCTACGCGCGTTCGGTCGGCGAGCGTCAAGCAGGTGCGGCGTCTGTCGCTGCACCTGTATTCGACCAGTCGGGTCGACCCGTCGCTGTGATCAGCGTGTCGGGACCCGAAGAGCGATTCACGCCGAAGATGGACTCGGCTGCGCGCCTGCTCATCGACGCGACCGCGCGCCTGAGTGCGCGGATGGGTTACCCAGGCGAGTAGCCGGCCGGGCAAGCCTTCAGCCGGGCAAGCCTTCAGCCGGGCAAGCCTTCAGCCGGGCAAGCCTTCAGCCGGGCAAGCCTTCAGCCGGTTGAGCAGATCATCAGACCGATGCTGCCAGTTCTTCGTACGCCTGCCCCGTCACTAGTTGCACCACCCGCAACGACGCTGACACGGCATGGTCGGCAAAACGTTCGTGGTAGCGACTGATCAACGTGACATCGATCGCAGGCTCGACTCCGTAGATCCAGTCGTCGGACAGCAAGAACGTGAACAGTTGACGATGCAGGGTGTCCATCCGATCGTCGTCGGCTTCGAGCTCGAGAGCCGTGTCAACGTCGCGTGACGCGAGGACGCGGCCGAGCTTTGATGACATCGCCTCTGCAACCTGCGCCATTTCGGCAACCACCGGCCGCAACTCATCAGGGACGGCGGAGTCTGGAAAGCGACGACGGGCCGACTGCGCGATGTGGCGGGCGAGGTCGCCCATCCGCTCGAGGGTCGCGCTGATCCGCAGCGATGCAACTATCGTCCGTAGGTCCGTGGCGACTGGCTGCTGACGAGCCAGCAGGTCGAAGGCGCTCTGTTCCAACGAGTGCAGCAGCGCGTCGACTTGGGCATCGGCGGCAATGACCGATTCCGCCACATCGAGCTCGCCATCGAGCAGCGCGCGGTTGGCGCGGGTGATGGCCTCGGTGACCAGTCCTGCCATCGAGATCATCTGCACATTTATGCCATCGAGCTGGTCGTGGTACTGGTCGCGCACGGGTCCTCCAACAGTGGTGCCGTCACGGCGATGTTGTCACGCCACCGTGTCCTGTGGCGCCTTGACCGAGTTGCTCCCCTTGCTCCCACAATCGTGGGCCGCGCAGGCAGCGTGCGAGCGTGAACCAAGTTAACGGGCGCACCCTAGTGCGTGAACAGTTGGCATCCTTTCGTTGCGACCGCCCTCGTAGGGAATCTGCCCAACGTCAGGCCGCCTAGTCTTGCCCCGTGGACGCCTTGGCCATTGCGCTCACCGTCGTCGTTGCCTGTGCGACAACGGCGATCGTCACATTCATCCTGGTTCGTCGGGCCAGCACGCACTCACGCCAACCAAGCGCGACCACACCCGAGGATGCGGACCAGCCGGTGAGCTCCGAGCAGCCCGAGATTCCCGTTGGCATCGCGGATGTCCTCGACGCCCTTCGCGCCAGTTCGCTGGTGGTCGATGTCGACGACGCGGTGCTGCGAGCCAGCCCGGGCGCACACCTGCTTGGGCTGGTCAGCTGACGATCGAGTGGCGGTCCCCGAGCTCCTTGGGGTGATTCGGATCGCACGGAGCCGAGGGGGCTCACGCACGGTCGAATTCGATGTCATACGCCCTCCGATTGCGGGCGGAAACCGGCGGGTCGAGGCTCGAGTTACGCCTTTGCGGGGCCGCGTGATCCTGGTGATTGCCGATGACGTCACGGATGCGCGACGACTTGACGCCGTCCGTCGAGACTTTGTAGCCAACGTCAGCCACGAGTTGAAGACCCCAACGGGCGCTTTGTCGTTGCTTGCCGAAGCCGTTTCGGATGCCTCCGATGACCCCGAGGCCGTGCGTCGGTTTTCGGCTCGGATGTTGCATGAGTCGCGTCGCCTGTCCGAGATGGTGACGGAGTTGATCGAGCTTTCGCGGGTCCAGGACGCCGAGCCGTTGCCCGGCGAAGTGGTTGAGGTCGAATTCATAGTCGCCGAGGCGATCGACTCGACGCGACTGGCTGCCGACACCAAGTCGATCTCGGTGACTGTGAGCGAAGGCGCCCACGCAGTCGTACGAGGAGATCGCGGCCAGCTCGTAGCAGCGCTACGCAACCTCCTAGCCAACGCCATCGCGTACAGCCCGACGCATACGCGTGTCGCTGTCGGTGTCAAAGAGTCGGATGGCTTCGTCGAGATCAGCGTCACCGACCAGGGCATGGGCATCCCGCACGACGACATCGAGCGAATCTTCGAGCGGTTCTACCGCGTCGACGCTGCCCGATCGCGCGACACCGGTGGTACCGGGCTCGGCCTGGCCATCGTCAAGCACGTGTGCGCCAACCATGGTGGTGAGGTGCGCGTGTGGAGCCGAGAGGGCGAAGGTTCCACGTTCACCGTCCGACTTCCGGCTCTGGATCCGTCAGATCAGTCGCGGCCCGTCAATCGGGTGAGCAATGCCGACCCCGAACAACCGACTCAACTCGTCAGTGAGGTTTCCCCGTGACCCGTGTGCTGGTGGTGGAGGACGAAGACTCCTTCAGCGATGCACTGTCGTATCTGTTGCGCAAGGAAGGATTCGAGGTCGAGATCGCAGCCGATGGCCCCACCGCGTTGACTGCCTTCGATCGCAATGGAGCAGATGTGGTCCTGCTCGATCTCATGCTGCCCGGGTTGTCGGGCACCGAGGTCTGCCGTCAGCTCCGGACCAAGTCGAGCGTTCCCGTCATCATGCTCACGGCCAAGGACGCGGAAGTCGACAAGGTTGTCGGACTTGAGCTTGGCGCCGACGACTACGTGACCAAGCCGTACAGCTCGCGCGAGCTGGTCGCGCGGATCCGCGCCGTGCTTCGCCGCCAGGGCGATGTGGGCGATGCGCCGACGGACGTACTTGAAGCGGGTCCGGTCCGGATGGACGTCGAGCGGCATGTAGTGACCGTGGGCAGTGAGCCGGTGTCGCTGCCGCTGAAGGAGTTCGAGCTTCTTGAATTCCTGTTGCGCAATCCGGGGCGCGTACTGACTCGTTCGCAGCTCATCGATCGGGTCTGGGGCTCGGACTACGTCGGCGACACCAAGACTCTCGACGTGCACGTCAAGCGGCTCCGGTCGAAGGTCGAGCCGGATCCGGCGAACCCGACCCACATACTGACGATTCGCGGCTTGGGCTACCGGTTCGAGCCCTAAGTCGTTCGTCCGTGACGTGGCGGAAGCAACGCGTTAGCCGCCTAAGTCGTCAGCCGACGCGACCGGTGATGTAGTCCTCGGTCATCTTCTCGGTGGGGTTGGAGAAGATCTGCTGAGTTGAATCCATCTCGATTAGGCGTCCGGGCTGGCCGAGCTCGTTGATGCTGAAGAAGGCTGTCGTCTCGCTGACCCGCGCCGCCTGCTGCATGTTGTGCGTGACGATGACGATCGTGTACTTCGAACGCAGCTCGTCGATGAGGTCCTCGATCGCCAGCGTCGAGATCGGGTCAAGCGCCGAGCACGGCTCATCCATCAGTAGGACCTGCGGCTCGATCGCGATGGCGCGCGCGATGCACAGCCGTTGCTGCTGACCGCCAGACAGGCCGATGCCCGGCTTGTCGAGTCGATCCTTGACCTCGTCCCATAGGTTCGCGGATCTCAGTGACCGCTCGACGACTTCGTCGGTCTCCTTGTTGCGCTTGCGCCGCTTTCCATCTGCCAGGCGAGTGCCTGCGGCGACGTTGTCGTAGATCGACATCGTTGGGAACGGATTCGGTCGTTGGAAGACCATGCCCACGGTGCGGCGAACCGCTACCGGGTCGACGTCATCGGCGTAGAGGTCCTCGCCGTCGAGGGTGATCTTGCCTTCGACTCGCGCGCCGGGAATGAGTTCGTGCATGCGATTCAACGTGCGCAGGACAGTCGACTTGCCGCAACCACTCGGTCCAATGAACGCAGTGACTGAGCGCGGCTCAACCGACAGCGACACGTTGGCCACGGCACGGTGATTGCCGTAGTAAGCGGTGAGGTCGGAGACCTCGATGCGGCGAGCCATAACGCTGTCGTCCTAACGTCGAACCGAAGTGCGGCGAGCGATTAAGCGTGCCGCAATGTTGAGGATCATGACGAGTGCAATGAGCACGAGAGCCGCCGTCCAGGCTCGGTTAGTGGCTGTTGGCAGCCCCTTCGACGCCTCGTTGTAGATCATCAACGGTAGCGACGATTGCGGTCCTGAGAAGGGGTTGACGTTCAACGAGGTCGTGTACGAGACGGTGAGCAGGAGGGGTGCGGTCTCGCCAGCCACTCGAGCGACGGCGAGCATGATGCCTGTGACGATGCCGGTCGCGGCTGTCGGCAGGACCACCCGCACGACGGTGCGCCATCGAGGCGTGCCGAGCGCGGCTGACGCCTCGCGCAGGGAATTCGGTACTAGCCGCAGCATCTCTTCGGTCGACCTGATGACCACGGGGAGCATCAGGATGGACAGGGCGAGGGCGCCGTAGATGCCGGCGTAGCTTCCGCCGAGGGCGAGGATGAAGAAGGACAGGATGAACAGGCCGGACACGATCGAGGGCAGCCCGGTCAAGACGTCGACGAGCAGACTGATCAAGCGGGTGATTCGACCGCCCTGGAACTCAACGAGGTAGATCGCGGCAAGCAGTCCGATGGGTACCGCGATCGCGGTAGCGATGCCCACCTGCTCGATCGTGCCCACGATGGCGTGCATCGCGCCGCCGCCTGCGTCGCGCGGGCCGATGTTGCGAAGCGTGTGGGTGAAGAAGTCCGGGTCGAGTCGTGCGAGGCCTTTGATCACCGTTGTCGCGAGCACCGCAATTAAGGGGATCAACGCGAGAATGAACGCGCCATAGATCAGGATCGTTGCGACTCGGTCCTTGACGATTCGCTTCGAGAAGCTGCGCTTGAGCTTGAGCGGCGGAATCGGCGGAAGGTCTGATCCGACCCCCTCGGTGTCGATGGTGATGCTCATGCGCCCGCACCACCGAGGTTGCCGCGTCTTGAGACGATCGTGCGCGCCGCCAGGTTGACGAAGAAGGTGATGAGGAAGAGTACGAGACCGGACGCGATGAGCGCGCCGACGCCGATCGGGCCAGCTTCGCCGAACCGGTTGGCGATGTTCGCGGCGAACGTGTTACCGCCAGGGACGAGGACGTGGATCGACACGGTGTAACTCGTGGACAGCACCAGAGCGACTGCGATCGTCTCGCCGAGCGCACGACCAAGTCCCAGCATCGCCGCACTGACCACACCGGAACGCCCGTAGGGGAGAACGGCGTAACGCATGGTCTCCCAGCGGGTGGCCCCGAGCGCGGCGGCAGCCTCGATGTGGTCGCGGGGTGCTTGCAGGAACACCTCGCGGCTCACAGCAGCGATGATCGGCAAGATCATGATGGCGAGGATGACCGAGGCGGTGAAGATCGTGCGACCACCGGACACCTGCCCGCCGAAGAGGGGGATCCAGCCGAAGTACTTGTTCAAGAAGTCCTGTACCGGGACCATCCGAGGCACCAGCACCATCACGCCCCAGAGCCCGTACACGACTGAAGGCACCGCAGCGAGCAGATCGATGATGTAGCCGAGCACGCCCGCTAGTCGGCGCGGCGCGTAGTGCGCGATGAAGAGCGCGATGCCGATTGCCACCGGCGTTGCCATGCACATTGCGAGCAACGACGACAGGATCGTTCCCCACGCGAGCGCGAGGATGCCGAACACCGACGGCGTCGAGTCCGGGAACCAGTTCTTCTCCGTGAAGAAGTTCGCTGTGTTCGCCTGCAACGCAGGAATCGACTTGACCACCAGGAAAACGAAGATGGCCAACGTCAGAGCGAGCACCGCGTACCCCGCCGCGCGCGTCGAACCGAACAGCACGCGGTCGCCAATATGGCGCTTCGTGCCAGCCAGTCGAACCGGCGAGGTACGCGGGTCGCTCATCTCAGTCCCAGATCCGAGTTGAATGGGTCGGGTCTAGCAGAGGTCAGGCTAGCGATGCGACTGCTGCCGCGACCTTGGTTTGAATCGAGCTGGGAAGCGTCCCGTAGTTGATGGATGCGATCGCGTTCTGACCGTCCGTGCTCGAGATGTAGGTCATGAACGACTTGACCAAGGCGGCTTGCGCGGACGCGAGCCCCTTGCTGCAGACGAGCTCGTAGGTGACGAGCACGAGGGGGTAGGCACCTGCCTGCAGTGGTCGTGTAGTCGATCTTCAGCGCCAAGTCGCCATTAGTGCCCACCACCGTGGCGCCAGCGACCGTCTGGCCCGCCGCCTGTGCGCTGATCTCGGTGTACTCGCCCGCACCGTTCTTGATCTTGGCGGTGGGAATGCCGGAGTTGACCGCGAAGGACCACTCCATGTAGCCGATCGATCCGGCCGTCGACTTCACGTTGGCTGCTACTTGGTCAGAGCCCTTGACTCCCTGTCCACCGGTTGCCTTCCAGACCTTGTCGTGGCCGAACGTCCATGTGGTTGGTGCTGCGCGGTCAGGTACTTGGTGAAGTTGTCGGTGGTGCCCGATGAGTCGCTGCGGTGGAAAGTCTGGATGGGGACGTTCGGCAACGTGGTGCCGGGGTTGTCCGCTGCAATCTTGCCGTCGTTCCAGTTGGTGATCGACCCGTTGAAGATGCCAGCGAGCGTGTCAGCCGACAGCTGCAGGTTGGTCACGCCGGAGAGGTTGTAACCGACAGCGATGGGTCCAACGACCATTGGAAGGTTCAGTGCGGTGCCGCCGTTGCAGCGAGCGCTCGCGGCCGCGATCTGGGGCTCGGTCATCGCCGTGTCCGAGCCGCCGAAGTCAGTCTTGCCCTGCGTGAAGCTGGTAAGGCCAGCGCCCGAACCAGTGCCGTTGTAGTTGATCGTCGAGCCCGAGCACTGCTCCTGGTAGTTCTTGGTCCATTGCGCGATGGCGTTGCTCTGGGCTGTCGACCCAGCGCCGTTGATCGTGCCCGTCGCGCAGGCGATCGACGCCGACGGCGCAGACGAAGACGAGTCGTTGTTCGAGTTGCACGCGGCGAGAACGAGGGAGAGGCTCGCGGCGGCGACGACAAGGGCTACCTGCCCTTTTCGTTGGAAGTGCACGGGAGTGGTCCTCACTTAGTCGACAGGTGGCGCCGATTGACGCCAGGACGACGCTAGGGAGGCGAGGTGTCGAGACCTCTGGTCACGGGTTAACGCGGAGTTAACTAACGCCAACCAACTGGCTAACGCGCAAGTGATCTACGTCTCCCCACATGGCAAGGGCTAGCTGCGGAAGCCCTCTGTCGCCACGACCTTGCCGCCACGACGATGCACGAGGACACACTCGCCGGGTTCAAGTGCGTGCGTCACCGACGGGTCTCCATTCGTCAACTGCTCGACCATGTCTTCCACGAGCGGCCGGTGCGTGCATAGGACGACTGCCACGTCACGTTCGCGCCAGGTCTCGGCTACGCGCAACGCCCGCTTGGGATGCGCGTCGAAACCTTCCTCGGAGATGTCATGGTCCGTGTCAACGTCGATGCCGAGCCGCTTGCTCAATGGCTCAACAGTCTGCATGCACCGAGTGGCATCCGAGCTCACGATGCGCTGTAACCCATAGTGCTCGAGCATCGAGGCAACAACTTGGGCTTGGCCGAATCCGCGCTCCTCGAGCGGGCGCAAGGCATCGCTTTCTTCCCATGCGGTCCGCTTGGTCGCCTTCGCGTGGCGCAACAAAATGATCGGAGCGGTGTCGCGCGGCGTGAGATCCCAGGCGCGAACCGTCTCGCCGTCACGTTCGTAGGTGAGCAGTTCACGAGCTTCGGCGGCTGACAGCCAGCGCATCTCATCGACCTCGACGTTGGGTCGAAACAATCCGCTAATCGCTTGCGCAGACCAATAACGCACGACCTTCGGTCGGCCGAATGCCTCGTAGTGCTGCGTCGGAAGTGGCACACCGAGCACGCAGGTGAGCCCGGTCTCCTCACGAGTCTCGCGGGCTGCGGTCGCGGGTGCGGGCTCATCGGGATCGGCCTTGCCCTTGGGCAGCGTCCAGTCGTCGTACTTCGGTCGGTGGATGACGGCGATCTCAGCGCCGTCGCCTGCAGCGTTGGGTCGCCACAGCACGGTGCCTGCGGCGAGGACGGTGCTGCTCGTCGCGCTGTCGTTCGATCGCGCCATCAAGTCGCCGTCACTCGTGCCGTCGGGTTGAGCGTCAGGCCCACTGGGCGAGCGCCCGAGTGCTGCGGCGCCCGACGTTGCGGCGTTGTGCGATCAGCGTGTCCTGCAGGTCCTTGAGGCGTTTGCCGTCCTCGGAGAGGTGGTGGCGAGTCCACGTGCCGCTCGAATCCAAGTACCAGGATGCGGTCTTCTTGTCGAAGATCCGATCCAGCAGACGCTGCAGTTGTTGACGATGGGCTGGCGTCGTCACCTTGACCAACGTCTCAACGCGTCGGTCCAGGTTGCGATGCATCATGTCGGCGCTGCCGATCAGCACGTCGGTGTCGCCGCCGTTGTCGAAGTAGTAGATGCGCGAGTGCTCAAGGAAACGGCCGAGGACGCTGCGGACGCGGATGGTCTCGGACAACCCGGGCACACCAGGCTTCAACGCGCAGATCGAGCGCGTAACCAGATCAATGGGCACGCCAGCCATGGAGGCGCGGTAGAGCCCATCGATGATCTGCTCGTCGACCAACGCGTTGGTCTTGAAGCGGATCCCACAGCGCTTGCCCGCCTCGGCATGTTCGATCTCTCGCTCGATGCGTTCGAGCAGACCGGTTCGTATTGACTCGGGCGCCACGAGCAGACGCTCGAACGAAGTGCCGACCGAGTACCCGGATAGCTGGTTGAACAGTCGTGACACGTCCTCACCGACGACTCGATCGGTAGTGAGTAGACCCAGGTCTTCATAAAGGCGGGCAGTCTTCGGGTGGTAGTTGCCAGTCCCGATGTGCGTATAGCGGCGCAGGCCGTCCTGATCGTGGCGGATCACCATCGAGAGCTTGCAGTGCGTCTTGAGACCGACCAGCCCGTACACAACGTGCACGCCCGCCTGCTCAAGCTTGCGAGCCCACGAAATGTTGGCTTCCTCGTCAAATCGCGCCTTGATCTCAACGAGGGCAAGGACCTGCTTACCTTCCTCGGCCGCGGCGATCAGGGCATCGACGATGGGGGAGTCTCCGCTGGTGCGGTAGAGCGTCTGCTTGATGGCCAGCACGTCCGGATCGGCAGCGGCCTGTTCAAGGAAGCGCTGGACGCTGGTGGAGAAAGCGTCGTACGGGTGGTGCAGCAAGATGTCCTTTGCCCGCATGGCGGCGAGCACGTCTACCGGACTTGCACTTTCCACTGGCGTGAGGTCGGGATGCGTACGCGGCAGGAACGGTGCAAAGCGCAGTTCGGCTCGGTCGAGATCGGCGAACCCGAACAGTCCGGTCAGGTCCAACGGCCCCGGCATCGCGAACACTTCACCGGTGGAGATGCCGAGTTCGCGCACGAGCAAATCAAGAATGTCGGGGTCGATCGAGTTTTCGACCTCGAGGCGCACCGGCGGACCGAAGCGCCGACGCATCAACTCGGCCTCTAGCGCCTTGAGCAAGTTCTCCGCGTCGTCCTCTTCAACTTCTAGGTCTTCGTTGCGAGTCACTCGGAACGTGTGGTGCTGAACGATCTCCATGCCAGGGAACAGCTCGTCGAGATGCGCGGCGATGATGTCTTCCAACGCGACGAAACGTTGAGCGGCGACGGGGAAGAAGCGCGGCAGTAACGGCGGGACCTTGACGCGGGCGAAGAGCTCCTCACCGTTGTGCGGGTTGCGCACCATCACGGCGAGATTGAGCGAAAGCCCTGAGATGTAGGGGAATGGGTGCGCCGGGTCAACGGCCAACGGCGTGAGGATCGGGTAGATGTTCTTGCGGAACTCCTCGCGCGAGAGGGCTAGCTCGTCGTCGCTGAGGTCCGTCCACTGCAAGATGTCGATCGAGTTCTTGGCCAAATGCGGAATGACCTCGTTGTGCAGACACAAGGCCGCTCGGGCCATCAGTTCGCTGCTGCGAGCCCAGATCGCCTCAAGCAGCTCTCGCGGACTTAGGCCGCTTGCCGCTCGGACTGCAATCCCAGTAGCCATCCGACGCTTGAGTCCTGCGACTCGCACCATGAAGAACTCGTCGAGGTTGTCGGCGAAGATCGCGAGATAGCGCGCGCGTTCGAGCAGTGGGACGTCCGCGTCCTCGGCCAGTTCCAGCACTCGTTCGTTCCATGCCAGCCAGGACAGCTCGCGGTCCAGGAAGCGATCGTGCGGCAGTTCGACTGTTGCAGACTTGGTGCGCGCGGGCATGCCGTTCATGGTGTCACGCTCGACGAGGGTCCGCGTCCGGTCCATACATCGCATCGGCGCGCCACCGGGTGAACCCAAGCCGGTCGTAGAGGGCCACGGCGGGCGCGTTGTCCGCATCGACGTAGAGCAGAACGCTGGCCAAGCCGATCTCGCGCAGGTGGTGCAAGCCAGCCAACGTCAGTGCGCGGCCGAGGCCGCGACCTGCTTCCCTCGGCGCCACGCCGACGACGTAGACCTCGCCGATGGGACCGGCCTCGCCTGGCTCGTCGGGGTGCACCTTGGTCCAGTGGAAGCCGACCATCTCGCCAGCCCGCTCGGCGATGAAGAAGCCGTTTGGGTCGAACCATGGCTCTGCCAGCCGGAGTCGTAGGTCATCTGCGGTCCAGCTGCCCTGCTCGGGGTGGTGCGCAAACGCGGCTGAGTTGACTGCCAGCCAGGCGGCCTCGTCCCCGCCGGGACGAAACGTCCGAATCGTCACGCCGTCGGGGATGACGGGTGCGGGCAAGGCTTCGGCTAGCGGTCGTCGCATCTGCCAGAGCGTTCGCATCCGCACGTATCCGTGCGCGGCGGCGAATGCTTGGGCGGGGTGCAGATCGCCATGTGCCCAGAGGCGCAGCGGGGCTCCACCGACCTGTGCCTGGGCCGTTTGAAGCAATCCGCTGCCAACACCGCGGCGCCGCTGTGCTGGGGCGACCGTCAGCTCGCCGTGTGGGCCTTCGTCGTTGGGTGTCCGGTCGATCTGCGCATAGCCAACGATCTGGGCGTCTTGGCGCGTAGCGCGAGCGATGAGATGAATGACGTGTTCGTCGGTCCGGTCAACGTGCAGCAGAACGTGCTCCGAGAATGGCGTGATCCCATCGACGTCGGCGGCGTCCTGGGTCAGTCGCTGCACCTGCGCGATGTCGTCAGCACTCAAGCGTGACTGGGTGCGAACATCCGCGGCGAATGCGGCGGCCGGATCGCGGCCGGTCATAAGACGCGCGCGACCTCATCGAGCTCGTCAACTACCTCGGTTCGATCTTCATCGTCCACGGATGTGCGCGCCTGCACCACGAAGCGATAGCCCACGTTGCGTACCGTGCCGATCAGGGCTTCGTGGTCGGGTCCGAGCTTCGCCCGCAGCCGGCGCACGTGGACGTCGACGGTGCGGGTGCCACCGAAGTAGTCGTATCCCCAGACTTCCTGCAGCAGCGAGGCGCGAGTGAACACGCGACCAGGGTGTTGGGCGAGGAACTTGAGCAGCTCGAACTCCTTGAAGGTCAGGTCGATGGTGCGCGACCGAACCTTCGCCGTATAGGTCGCCTCATCAATTGTGAGGTCGCCCGCGCGAATCTCATCCGGGTGCTCGTCCTGCGTCGCGACTTCGAGGCGACCGACAGCCAGGCGCAGCCGAGCCTCAAGCTCGGCCGGTCCCGCGGTGTTGAGCACCACGTCGTCCACGCCCCAGTCGGCACTAAGCGCCGCTAGCCCACCCTCTGTCACAAGGAGGATGAGTGGGACGCTCAGTCCGGTCGTGCGCAGGATCTGGCACAGCGAACGAACTCGTGCCAGCTCAGAACGACAATCAACGAGGACAACGTCTGGTTGCGGTGAGGAGGCCGTGTCGATGAGGGCGCTGGCCTCCGCTGGCGCGACTCGCAGCTGGTGGTGTGTGAGCAGATCAAGGGCTGGGAGCACCGAGGCGGCGGGAGCCAGGTCGTCTGTCAGCAGGAGCAGGGCACTCATGACTCAGGCCTCCTGACCGTCGACAGCGTGCCTCAACACACGGCTCAAGGGTACCGGAGTGACGATTGCGGCCTTTTCGCCCGGTCCGGGGTTCCTGCGGGGATTGTTAGAGCAGGGAACAACGTTCGGAGGCATATGCACGCGTCGACAGTCGGTCTTGTCACGGTGGTCGTGGTCCTGGTGGCGACGAGTGCCTTTGCCTTGGTGCGAGGACGAACCGACGGTCGACTCAGGAGCGCGGAGCCCGTCATCCCTTCCACGAACCAGACAGCGCACATCGCCGATAGCGAAGCCGCGGCCGTGAGTCACGATGTCCTAAGCCCCGACGACATCGACTCGACCTTTGGCTCCCGGGCCACCTTGGTGCAGTTCTCGACCGCGTTCTGCCAGCCCTGCCGTGCCACTCGACGTGTGCTCGACGAGGTCGCCGGGATGCTCGAAGGCGTGGCCCACGTCGAGGTTGATGCAGAGACGCACCTGTCCTTGGTGCGCAGGCTCAACGTGATGCGCACACCGACCGTTCTCGTTCTCGACCGATCTGGTCGGATCATGCGCCGTGCCAGCGGTCAGCCGCGCAAGGCCGATGTGATCGCCGCCTTGGGCGAGATCCTGTGAGCGGCAAGTTCCCTGTGCAGACCTTGTTCCAGCCGAAGCTCGCACGCCTCGGCGTCACCCGTTGGGGTCGTTGGAGCCGACCGGCTTAGCTATTCGGCTCAAAATCCGAGACAACCGGTCCAATATCCGAGACGTGGATGACGTCAGTCTCGACTCGCCCATATCCTCGCGGCATGTCCACGCAGGTGAGTCTTACCAAACGGCGCGCGGTCGACCTGTGCCGCGTGGCCACCTGCCTCTGTCGTATGCCCTGACTGGGCGATCCCCGCGCATCTGCGCCCATCGCCCTGACGTGACGCCTTCTTCGTCCGCCTTCCCCGTCAGGAGCTTCCATGCCCTTTGATGAACGCCGCATGAACGTTGATCCCCGTGGCCTGCGTTTCGCGGCCGCGATCACAAGCGTTGTGCTCGCGTTGGTCCTGGTAACGAGCAGCCAATGGCTGCTGCTTGCCCAGGCCATCGTGTTTGCAGTCGGCGCATTCGTGAGCCTGCAGGCCTCGCCCTACGGCTGGGCCTTTCGCACCCTTGTCCGTCCGCGACTCGGGCCGCCCGCCGAGCTTGAGCCGGCCGCCCCACCGCGGTTCGCGCAACTCGTGGGCTTCGTCTTCGCAGTGGTCGGATTCATCGGCTATGCGACCGGCCTTACCGCTCTCGGTGTGGCCGCAACTGCCCTGGCCCTGGCCGCGGCATTTCTCAACGCAGCGTTCGGTTTCTGCCTGGGCTGCGAGATGTACCTGCTCATTCGTCGTTTGATCACCCCACGCAAGGAGGTTTCGGTATGAGTCGCCCCGACGTCCTCGTAGACGCAGACTGGGTCGAGGCACATCTCGACGACCCGAAGGTGGTGCTCGTCGAGGTCGACGAGGACACCGCGGCCTACGAGAAAAACCACATCCGCGGCGCCGTCCGCATCGACTGGAAGCAGGATCTCCAGGACCCGGTGCGTCGCGACTTCGTGAACAAAGAGCAGTTCGAAGCGCTGCTGTCCGCACGCGGTATCGCCAATGACGACACCGTCGTGCTGTACGGCGGCAACAACAACTGGTTCGCCGCATACGCGTACTGGTACTTCCAGCTCTACGGCCACGACGACACCAAGCTGCTCGATGGGGGCCGCAAGAAGTGGGAGCTCGACTCGCGTGAGCTAGTCGACGAGGTCCCGACCCGCGCCGCCACGCAGTACAAGGCGAAGGACCAGGACCTTTCGATCCGCGCATTCCGTGACGAGGCCATCGAGATCGCGAACAGCGGTTCGAAGAACCTCGTCGACGTTCGCTCGCCAGATGAGTTCGCGGGACGTCTGCTCGCGCCGGCGCACTTGCCGCAGGAGCAGTCGCAGCGCGGCGGTCACATTCCGAACGCCAAGAACATCCCCTGGAGCAAGGCAGCCAACGACGACGGAACCTTCCGCTCGGATGACGAGCTGCGTGAGTTGTATGGCGACGCCGGTGTCGATTTCGGCAAGGACACCATCGCCTACTGCCGCATCGGCGAGCGTTCGGCGCACACGTGGTTCGTGCTGCACGAGCTGCTCGGTCAGGCCAACGTCAAGAACTACGACGGCTCGTGGACCGAGTACGGCTCGCTGGTTGGCGTGCCGATCAACATCGGTGACGGGAGCTAGTGGTGTGCGGAGCAACTACCGGCGGACTTTCACTGGAAGGCGTTGATATGGCAAAGGAAACTGTGATCCAGGGGCAGGTGGCACGTGACGGCCAGCCCGTCGGCGGCGCATACGTGCGTCTGCTGGATTCGACTGGCGAGTTCACGGCTGAGGTTCCTACCTCGGCGACCGGGCACTTCAGGTTCTTCGCTGCACCAGGAACCTGGACCATTCGCACGCTGGCACCTGGTGCCAGCGTCGACCGCACGATCGTTGCTGAGCAGGGCGCAGTGTCTGACGTCGAAGTGGCGCTGCCCGCGTAGTACCCGTACCAAGTGCACGAGGGGTCCGGCTGTTGCGGCAGTCGGGCCCCTCGGCGCTTTCAGTAGACCAAGGCTTGGGTGTCGTCGGCCAGTGCCTCGGCAACGAACGTCGAGGCGCCGGCGATCCGGATGCCGGGAATCAGCGCGTCCGGCTCGATCCCGCGACGAGCCGCGCATTGAGTGCAGAGCGTGATCTGACCTGACGCAAGCACGGTGTCGCGCAACTCGGAGAGCGCAGGCGAGTGGTCGAGTTCGACCTGTTCGGCGCGACCCGGCAACGCCAACCATGCAGATTCTCCGGTCAGCCACAACGAGACGTCGATCCCGGACGTTGCGGCAACGGCCGCGACGGTGAACGCCTGCGCACACTTCTCGGCCGATTCAACGCCGACCGTCACCTTCACCACGAGCGAGGAAGCCACGACTGCAGGCTAATCGTGGTTACAGTGATTGGGTGCTTGAGGTAGTCGCCGTCGTTGCGTTGGTCGTGGTCTTCGTGCTCGTAGCTGCCACCGCGCTGCGCATGGTCGTGTCCCTCTACCGGGACCCGGAGTCCTGAGCGCTCCAGTGTCCGGGGCGGACGCACCCCGCCTGGCTTCTGATTCAGAGCTGGGCGCGGTCGGCCACTTGTTGCACGACTTCAATCGCGAGTTCGGCGAGCCAACTCCCTCGCCCGATGCGCTGGCCGCTCGGCTGCGTGAGTTGACGCGGACGGACGACACCGTTGTCATGGTCGCGGGAACCGGCCCTGTGGCAGTCGCCGTGATGCGGCTGCGTAGCGCGATCTGGACGACATCGCTTGAGGCGTACCTCGCCGAGCTGTACGTCATCCCGAGCCGACGCCGAATGGGCCTCGGCCGCGCGCTCATGATCGCGGCGATGAACGAGGCAAAGCGACGCGGCGCAACCACCATGGACATCGGAGTCGACGAACCCGATGCGGCGGCGCGTGCGTTGTACGAGAGCCTTGGGTTCACAAACCGTTCAGGGGTGGACGGACCGCTGATGTACGTCTACGAACGCGAGCTCTGAGCGCCGCGATACGGTAAGGAAGATGGAACTTACGACCGATCTGCCCCCTGAGCTCGTTCCCGTCGCTTGGCTCATCGGGACGTGGGCAGGCGCTGGCATTGGCGGCTACCCGACCACCCCTGAGTTCCGCTTCGGTCAGGAAGTGACCTTCGCGCATGACGGTCGGCCGTTCTTGTCCTACTGGAGCAGGACGTGGCTGCTCGATGACGCGGGCAACCCGCTTAGGCCTCTCGCCACCGAGTCCGGATTCTGGCGTCCCCAACCGGATGGCCAGATCGAGGCCCTGATCGCGCACCCGACCGGTTACGCGGAGGTGTGGGTCGGCGAGATCGCCGGCGCGAAGATCGAGTTGCGCACCGACATCGTGGCTCGCACCGTGACGGCCAAGGAGTACTCAGCCGGGCAGCGGCTCTATGGCTTGGTCGAAGGCGATCTGCTCTGGGCGTTCGACATGGCCGCGGTCGGCCAGCCGCTGCAGGCTCACGTGTCCGCACGGCTCAAGCGAGTCGGCTAAGGACATGACGACCGCGGAGTTCGAGACGACTCTGCGTGAGCGCGGGCACCGAGTCACACCGCAGCGCCAGTTGGTCTACGAGGCCATCGAACGGCTCGGCCACGCGACACCAGAAGAGGTGCTCAACGAAGTCCAACGCACCGCGTCTGGGATCAATCTGTCGACGGTCTACCGCACGATCGACGTCCTCGAGGAGGTCGGGCTCGTGCGCCACGCCCACCTTGGCCACGGTTCCCCGACCTTTCACATCGCCGACGACTCGCATCACATGCACCTGGTCTGCCGCGACTGCGGCAAGGTGATCGAGGTCGACGCGGGTGTTGCCGGACCGTTGGTGGGAACGTTGTCGGAGCGTTTCGGGTTTACCACTGATGTAGAGCACTTCGCCATCTACGGCTTGTGTGCGGGTTGCGCGGCGCTCGACGCTGCCGCCACTGACGAGGAGTGAGAGATGACCGCTGAGGGCGCGGGCATGACCCTGCCTGGAGCGGTCCCTGCACCCGTTGGCGACCTCGACCTCGGCGTTCCCTGGCACTACGGCGATCCGCTTGCTGAGCAGCGTTCGTGGCTGGCCGGGGACGGCGTCGCCGACCTTTCGCACCGCCCTGTCGTTCGCGTGTCTGGTCCCGATCGCTTGTCGTGGTTGCACTCGTTGATCTCGCAACATGTCGATGCACTCGCACCCCACGTCGCGGTCGATGGTCTCGTCTTGAGTCCGCATGGCCACGTCGAGCACTACCTCTCGATGGTCGACGACGGCACGAGTACGTGGATGCATGTCGAGCCGGGCACGGTCGACGCGCTTGTGCAGTTCCTCGACTCGATGCGGTTCCTGCTGCGCGTTGAAGTGGATGAGGTGACCGCCGACTGGGTTGTCGTCGCTGAGCCGTTCACGCAGGCGGTCGAAGGCCGACTCTCACGCGTGCTCGCTGATCGACGCGAGGTGTTCGTGCCGCGCGCCGAGGTCGCCAGCTACCTGTCGGGCGCGGGCCGACCCGTCGGCATGTGGGCCCTTGAGTCCATGCGCGTCGCGGATGGCCGGGCGCGGTTCATGCGTGACACCGATCATCGGACGATCCCGCACGAGGTGGGTTGGCTTGAGACCGCCGTGCATCTGGACAAGGGCTGCTATCGCGGGCAGGAGACGGTTGCGCGCGTGCACAATCTTGGCCGGCCTCCGCGTCGGCTCACCCGACTGCATCTGGATGGTTCGTCGGATGCGTTGCCCGCGCATGGCGAGGCGATCGTGCATGGCGAGCGGGTCGTTGGTTTCGTGGGCACGGTCGCACAGCACTACGAGCTCGGCCCGATCGCGCTTGGGCTGGTGAAAAGCAATGTCCCAGCAGATGCGACCCTGCACGTGCAGGGGCACCCAATGAGTCAGGACGTGCTGGTCGAGGTCTGACGAAGTCTGGCTTGTCCGTGCCCGTTACTGCCGGACACAACTCAACGACCGAAAAGTCCGCGCTTCTTCTTTGGTGCCGCCGCGGCTTGCTTGCTGGGCGCCGGTCGCGAGGGTGCACCACTCGGGGCGGCTGGCTTGTCGTCAAACGGCCCAGACAGGCTTGACAACTCGCGCATGAGCGCCGACGTGTCCCGGTCGCGACCGCCCTCCTTTGGCTCGGTGACTCCGCGGGACTTTGGCTTCGGGCGATCTGGGTTGCGCTCGTCCTCCTCCTTCGCCTTCGCCTCGACCTCGTCACGATGGAAGTTGGCCATTGCAGCGGCGACCCGGGTCTGTCGCGCGGAGAGTTCCTCGTCGCTGAGCGGCTCATCGTCCACGGGCTTCGCGGTGGTCGAGCTCGGCGCGGGCTGCGGCGACTCGTTCGACTCGCTCGTTGCGTTCGAGGTGTCGACGTCCGCGACGGACAGCTCAAGCTCGGCTTCGGTGGCGAACCTCGCGGCCTCCTCTTCGGCAGCCACTCGAGCTTCGAGCTCTACGGCCAGGCGGGCGGCTTCAACCTCAGCGTCCTCCTCCGCCGCGAGGCGTGCGGCTTCGGCTTCTTCGGCCAAACGGGCTTCCTGGACTTCGCGCTCGTTGCGGGCTTGTTCGGCCAGGCGCTCCTCTTCGGCGAGCAACGCCTCCTCTTCCTCGGCGGCCAGTCGTGCTGCTTCGGCCTCTGCGGCCCGTCGTTCTTCATCTGCCAAGCGGGCGACCTCTTCCTCGGCCGCACGGCGAGCAGCTTCGGCCTCCTCGGCCAGTCGGGCTTCTTCGGCGAGGCGTGCGGCCTCGGCCTCCGCAACTAGGCGTGCCGCCTCTGCCGCTTCGGCGGCTGCTTGTTCGGCCGCGAGGCGTTCGTCTTCAGCGATGCGGGCGGCTTCGATCTCGGCGGCCCTGCGCTCCTCTTCGAGCACTCGGGCTGCCGCGGCCTCGTCGGCAAGGCGCTTCGCCTCAGCGAGGCGAGCCTCCTCGGCCAACCTGGCGGCCTTCATCTGCTGGGATCGCTTCTTCGTGTCGGCCAGCCGAGCCTCCTGCTCATGCCGGGTGGCTTCGGCTTCCTCGGCAAGTCGGTGCTCTTCGGCCCGTCGCGCCTCTTCGCGCGCGTGGGCTTCTTCGGCGAGCCGTGCCTCCTCGGCGGCGCGTGCTTCCTCGGCAAGCCGGCGCTCTTCGGCCAGTCGCGCTTCCTCGGCCAGTCGCGCTTCTTCGGCTCGTTGGGCTTCTTCGGCTCGGTGGGCTTCTTCGGCGATGCGTGCTGCTTCGGCCTCTTCGGCGAGTCGCTGTTCCTCGGCCAGTCGGGCTTCTTCGGCGAGCCGTGCTGCTTCGGCCTCTTCGGCGAGTCGCTGCTCTTCGGCGAGCAGAGCTTCTTCGGCGATGCGTGCTGCTTCGGCTTCCTCGGCGAGTCGCTGTTCCTCGGCCAGTCGGGCTTCTTCGGCGATGCGTGCTGCTTCGGCTTCCTCGGCAAGGCGTCGCTCGTCGGCGAGATGGGCTTCTTGCGCGAGCCTTCTCGCCTCGGCCTGCGCGGCTTCCTCGGCGGCACGGGCAGCCTCAAGCACCCGCGCCTCCTCGGCGGCGCGAGCAGCCTCACGTTCGCGTGCTTCCTCGGCGGCGCGTTGCGCTTCGAGTTCAGCTTCCTCTTCCGCGGCGCGCTCGGCTTCGCGCAGCGCCTCCTCGACGGCTTCAGAATCGTTGGTCTCGTCGTTCGGTGCAGTCGGATCAACGGACTCAGGCCGCGACTGCAGCGGGAAGTCAAGGGTCACTACATCGGCATCGTCGGCTCGGCATCGTCGGCATCTGCATCGTCGGTGAACGCGACGACCTCAGTCGGTTCCTCGTCAACGAGATCAACGGACAGGTCTGTCGTTGCACCAGACTCGTTGGACTTGCTCTTGTTCCACGTGATGCCCGAGTGCATGTCCTTGAGTGCAGCCGCGACGGAGGCCACCGATGCAGCGACCTCTTCATCGGTTGGGTCTTCGGCGTTGGCCGCGCGAACCGTGGCCAGATCGGTCACGTTGTCAGGAAGGTCGAGCGCCCGCGAGTCGGGCCGCCCCTCGTCCATGCCGGGGCCGTCGATGTCGACCAGCCCACTGCTGATGAGCGAGAGCAGCATCTCGCCGGTCTCCAGCAGGCTGAATCCGCAGTCATCGGCCAGGTCTGTGACGCTTCGCTCGCCATCCACTTTGCACAGGACCGACCAGTCGTGCGGTCCGAGTTCGACGTCGGCAGCACCGGTGTTCGTGGTTGCCAGCAGGGGGACTGCATCCTCTGAACCGATGACGTCCAACACGTGGGCCCAGCGCTTGTGCCGTTCGCGCAGCTCGGTCAGCAGCGTCGGCACCCGACAGGGTGATGAGACGTCCTGGCGGGTGCGCTTGCCGTTCTTGAACTTTGTGGTCGCGACCTCCCAGGTCAGGAGGTCGTCGAGCATGTCGCGCAGTTGCTCGCTGGTGAAGTCTTCAATCACCTCGCGCTCGACGTATCCGAGGTGGATCAGCAGTTCGCCGAGTCGCCATCCCTGCAGCTCGGTGCGCTGGATCTCCAGCGCCTCCCCAAGTGCCTCGGGGGCGAGATTTCCAGATGACAACAGGCGGGCGCCGAGCAGGGCGCGTCGGCCGGGCACGGAGACGGAGTAGATGTAGCCGTCGCGCATCCAGACTTGGGCTTCTTCGCCGTCGGGGTCCACGACGGTCAGACAGCCGGTGGCCTGTTGGGTCGCCAAGTCGAGCAGAAGATCCTCAAGGGAGGCAGTCAGCAGGTTCGCCACAGCTGCCCTCCCTCGCGTTGCCAGACTGGGTCGGCTGGTCGCGTTGACAGCCGACGGAAACCACCCCGCCGCCAGGGTGGCTACACAGGTGATGCTTCGGCAGGTTCGGCCGTGGTGTTGAGCGGCGAGCTGGCATCGCTCCGGCCCGATTCGGGTCGTCCGATTCGTGCAACGATGGCGCGCATGACGGCCACCCTGATCACGGTCGCGCCGACCGGGGCTGAGAACGACAAGTCCGACGTCCTAGCCCTGCCCGTCACCCTCGATGAGGTCGTCGCAACGGCCGTCGCCTGCGAGGCCGCAGGCGCGGCGATGATCCACATCCACATCCGCGACGATGAAGCACGGCCAAGCCTTAGTTTGGCCCGCCTGCGCGACACCGTTTCCGCAGTTCGCGAGGCCACTGACCTCATCGTTCAGCTGTCGACCGGCGGCGCCGTCACGGACAACTTCGAGGACCGGCTCGCCGTCCTTGATGCGTTGCCCGATGCCTGCTCCATCACGTGCGGCACCGTCAACTTCGGTGACGACGTCTTCCTTAATCCGTGGTCGTTGATCGTTGAGCTGCACGAGGGCGCACGCGATCGCCAGATCGTGCCCGAGTACGAACTGTTCGACCTCGGTCACGTGACCTCGATGAAGCGATTGCTCGACAAGCACGGGCTGCCATTCGGAGGTCACCTTCACTGCGATCTCGTGATGGGGGTGCCCGGAGGCATGCCGGGAACCGCGGCCGCCCTGATCGCAGCGGTCAACGAACTGCCAGACGGGTGTACTTGGTCAGCGACGGGTATCGGCCGCACCTCATTGCCCGTCATGCTGGCGGCTCTGGCTGCGGGTGGTCACCTGCGAGTCGGGATGGAGGACACCATCACGTATGCGCGCGGTGAGGCTGTCCGAGACAACGCTCAACTGGTCGAACGGGCGGCCGCCATTGCTGGTCTGGCCCAGCGTCCCCCCATGCCCACAGGGCAGGCGCGTACCCTGCTCGGCATCGTCAACCGCCGAGGAGTAGCCGCATGACCGAGCCGATGGCCGGGGGACGTCGTCGCATCGACCGGGTGCTCAGCGAGGACTTCCTCGCCGGGATCCAGACTGCGGACCTTGACGCCGTTCGAGATCTGCGCCGCGAGGCTGAGCAGGAAGAGGCGGACCTCTCCTACATTCGACGTCTGGTCCAAGGTCGCAGCGACATCGTGCAGGCCGAGATCGATCGCCGGTCGGGCAAGGGCGGCGGCACCCTCATCGAACGCCTCTCGGAGATCCTCGCGGACGACATGCGTACTTCGCGTGGGTCGGGGCGGCACATCACGGTCGAGCCGTCGCGCGTTGCGGAAAGTCGACGGAGTGTCGAACGGATCGTCTCCGACGCGGTCATGAGTGACGTCGTGTCACGCTCGGACGAGGAGCTGGCGGAATCGCTGGAACTGCTCCGGGCGCACGAGCAGAAGGTGTCGCGCCTGCGGCGGCGGGTCCAGGACGTCGTGGATGTGTGCAGCGCGGAGATCTCGCGCCGGTACTCGGACGGCGAGGCGCTGCCGAATCAGGCACTGCGAGTCGACTGATGGGCCTCATCGCCGGCCCATTCATTTGGACCGCGTCGGCCATCACGCTGATCCTGGGGTTGCTTGAGCTCGCTGTGAAGGTCTTCGCGCTGATCGACTGCATCATCCGACCAGCGCGTGCGTTCGAGGCCGCGGGAAAACTGACCAAGATGCTGTGGCTGCTCATGCTCGGGGCGGCCGCGCTGTGGAATCTGCTCTTTCCCGGACTGACCAGCATCCTCAACGTTGCGGGCCTCATCGCGGCGATCGTCTACATCGTTGACGTGCGGCCTGCCGTGCGAGTCATTGGTGGAGGCAAGGGCCCAGGTCGTTCATCGGGATCATCTGGCGGCTGGTAGCCGCTCCAGGCGAGGGCCTCAGGCCGGACGGGTCGCAAGGAAGACTTCGGTCTCCTTGTTGAACCAGCGCTCGGTTCTACCGTTGGCTGTCATCCCGAGTCGCCGCGCGACCCGCATCGAGGCCGGATTGCGCGGATCAACGATCGCCCAGACCTGCGCGATCTCGGCATCCCACGCTCTGTCGAGCAGCGGCGCCGCGGCCTCAGTTGCGTAACCGTTGCCCCACGAGGTCGGGTTGAAGTGCCAGCCGATCTCCACCTCGCCGCTGGGCGAGCCGTCGTTCTCGGCGAGCGCAAGCAGGATCACGCTGCCAACGGGGTGTTCCAGCCCGTCTGGCACGACCGCCCACACCCCGAAAAGGCCGGTACACAGCGCCGCGATACCGAGCCAGTCGGGCCTCGGTGTCGGCCATCGTCGCGTCGGGCCCGGCCGCCCCCAGGTAGCGGGTCACCTCGTCGTGCCGGTAGGTGTCGTGCAGCGCCGCAAGATCGTCGACTCCCCATTCGCGCAGAGTCAGCCGTTTGGTCCGGAGGGTGTCTAGGAGTTCGCCCATCTGGGCATCCTGTCCTGGGAGCGTGCACCTTGCCCAGTGGAATCGGCGAGGATGGTTGTCGCGTTGACCGTGGGGACAGCGCTTAGCTGGAGAGTCCCAGTGAGAGGACCGAGTCGGTGGATGCCGCAAACGGGCACGGTGCAGTGGTGCCTGCACGCCGCGGCCGGCGCCCAGGTCATAAGGCGGGTCAGCCCCGGCGGATCGCCACCCTGAGCGTCCACACCTCCCCACTCGACCAGCCCGGCACCGGCGACGCGGGCGGCATGAACGTGTACGTGGTCGAACTGGCCAAGCGGCTCGCGGACCTCGGCATCGAGAGTGAGATCTTCACCCGCTCGACCAACAGCGACCTGCCTCCTGTCGTGGAGCTCGAGCCGGGCGTCCTTGTGCGGCACGTGACCGCAGGTCCCTTTGAGGGCCTGGACAAGAGCGAGCTGCCGGGTCAGCTTTGTGCGTTCACCTCGGGCGTCTTGCGGGTCGAAGCGATGAACGATCCAGATCACTTCGACCTCGTGCACTCGCACTACTGGCTCTCGGGTCAGGTTGGCTGGCTGGCGAAGGAACGTTGGAACGTGCCGCTCGTGCACTCGATGCACACGATGGCGCGGGTGAAGAACGCGTACCTCGCCGACGGCGACAGTCCTGAACCCGACGCGCGCGCCATCGGTGAAGACCAGGTCGTCGCGGCGGCAGATCGTTTGGTGGCTAACACCGATGAGGAGGCGGCGGCCCTCATCGACATGTATGACGCGGACCCCACTCGCGTGGTGACGGTCGCACCCGGCGTTGACCTCGATCTCTTCGCACCGGGCGACGTGTCTGCATCTCGTGCGCGGCTGGGTATTGCGCAGGACGCGGTCGTGCTGCTCTTCGTTGGTCGCATCCAGCCGCTCAAGGCACCCGACGTGCTGTTGCGGGCTGCGGCGGTGTTGCTTGAGCGCGACCCGTCCTTGCGGGCGCGACTCGTAGTCGCTGTGGTCGGTGGACCGTCGGGATCGGGTCTGGAGCACCCCGAGTATCTCGAGACGGTCGCACTGCAGCTGGGGATAGGTGACGTCATGCGATTCGAACCGCCGAGCACCCAGGCCGAACTGGTCGACTGGTACCGAGCGGCGACGGTTGCGGTTGTTCCCTCGTACAGCGAGTCCTTCGGGCTCGTGGCCGTTGAGGCGCAGGCCTGCGGCACACCGGTGGTCGCGGCTGCGGTGGGCGGCCTGCGCACGGCAGTGGATGACGGCCGGTCGGGACTCCTCGTACCAGGGCACGATCCGCACGACTATGCGTTGCAGATCGAGCGCTTGGTGGGCGAGCCTCGCAGGCGCGCCGCGCTGGCTCGCGGGGCTCTCGCCCATGCACACGAGTTCGGCTGGGCGAGAACTGCCGAAGAGATGCTCGAGGTCTATCGCCAGGCAATGCAGAGATCGGCTTTTGCCCGTCGTTCACTCGAGGCGGCTGTGCCAGCAGCTGGCGCATGAGCGACGCGCGCGACGTCATCTCGGCCTATCTTGATGATGGCGGCCTTGAGTACGACGAACCCAAGCCGGGCGTCTTCGTCGTTGTCCTTCCCGGTGAGCACAAACTGGCCACGAACGTCTCACTCGTCGTAGGCGCGCACTCGGTGTCCGTGCAGGCATTCGTCGCGCGTCGTCCCGATGAGGCGCACGACGAGGTCCATCGTTGGCTGCTTGAGCGAAACGCACGGATGTACGGCGTCGCGTTCGCGCTGGATTCGCTTGGCGACATCTATCTAGCTGGGCACATGCCGCTGCACGCGGTCACGAGTGACGAGGTCGATCGGATTCTCGGTGCTGTCCTTGAGTACGCCGACGGGTCGTTCGACATCATCGTGGGGATGGGCTTTGCCTCCTCGATCCGACGTGAGTGGGAGTGGCGTACCGCGCGCGGGTGAGTCAACCCACAATCTCGATGCGTTTCGCATGCTCATCGAGCGGCCGAGCCGCGAACACCAGAACGCTGATGAACTATCAGGGGAGCGCCCCGATCAGCAGTAGTAGCGCGGGTTCTGGCAGGCTCCGCGCATGACCTCGGCGCCCTACACGTTGCTGCTCCTACGTCACGGCGAGAGCCAGTGGAATGCGACCGGCCAGTTCACCGGCTGGGTCGATGTGGACCTGACGGCAAAGGGCGAGGCGGAGGCGCGACGAGCTGGCGAGCTCCTGCGCGAGCGCGATCTGCTGCCAGACCAACTGCACACGTCGGTTCAGCGCCGCGCCATTCGTTCGGCCGAGATCGCGTTGGACGCATGCGATCGGCACTGGGTACCGGTGCGCCGGTCGTGGCGACTCAACGAGCGGCACTACGGCGCGCTGCAGGGCAAGGACAAGGCGGCGGTCCGCAACGAGTTCGGTGATGAGCAGTTCATGGCATGGCGGCGCTCCTACGACACACCGCCGCCTCCGCTGGGTGATGACGACGAGTACAGCTCGACTCGCGATCCGCGCTACGCGGACATCCCGCCGGAGTTGCTTCCGCGCACTGAGTGCCTCAAGGACGTAGGGGCGCGGATGTTGCCCTATTGGTACGACGCGATCGTCCCTGATCTGCGACTCGGCAAGACTGTGCTCGTCGCTGCGCACGGCAACTCGTTGCGCGCGTTGGTCATGCACCTTGACGCACTGTCACCCGAGGACGTCGTGGACCTGAACATCCCGACGGGCATTCCGTTGCGCTACCAGCTCGACGAGTCGATGCGTCCGAGCGTGTCTCGCGGTGAGTACCTCGACCCGAGTGCGGCCGAAGTGGCCATCGAAGCGGTGCGCACGCAAGGACGTTGAGGTTACGGCGTTGCACTAGGCGAGGGACTCGACTGCACACTCGGACTCGGTGAGGAAACTTCCGCCGTTGGTGCATAGTCGGCGTAGATGCCCACCGGCGCGACCACAGGAATCTGCAACTGGGCGCTGCCGGCAGTCGCGAAGTTCAGCGTGAGGTCTGCCCAGGATCCGGCTGGTGTCTTCAAGCCGTTCAGCACGATCTGCGCCTCGCCGGGGTTGCCGATGCTGACCGTCGTGTTTGCGGGGAGAAGCACGCTGTCGGTCGCGGCGCCCGCGGTCTGCGCTGGGATGAGCTTGGCACTCGTCGCGCCGCTGAACGTCAACCCGACCAAACGGTCGGGGCTGCCCTGAGCGACGATTCCGGCGATCAGGTTCCCGCGCGTGCCATCGGCGCTTGCGACGACCAACGCGTTACGTACGGCCACGTTGCCCGCGTCCGCGGAAGTCCCGTCGGCCGGGTAGTAGGACTTATCGACCAGCGCGTTGAAACCTGAGGTGCAAGCGCTGGCAAGTGGGATGACAGCAACGAGAACGGTCACGACGGCCATTCGGCGAAGGCGGCGGCTCACGAACGTCTCCCAGGTGTGCGACTCAGCACGCGAAGGCTACCGAACCCGAGGTTCGGTCAGGCGCCAGGTGACCCGAGCAAGCCGAAGAGGTCGCCTAGCTGTTGGGCTGACTGCGGGACCTGAAGCACGGACTCAATGACGCCGTCAGAGTGCACGAGCACCAAGGTGGTCTTCTCGCCGGCGAAGGTCGACATCAGTGTGCCGTCGGTGTCCGTGATGACGACCGCCCGATTGCTCGTAGCCGCCGAGGCAACCGTGTTAAGGGATGCCGCAGTCGTGGGCGTTGCCACCAGGAACATCGGCAACGGGTATTGCGAAGCGGCCTTACTGGCGGCGCCGACCTGGGTCACGCAGTCCATGTCGCAACCACCCGGCGGCGGGACCACGATGACGGCAGGACGCAGCGACTGAGCGCTCACCGTGCGGGCCCCCACGGCCACCTGGGAATCGGGCAGGAGACCACCGGGGCGGCCGGTCTGAGCCGCCGAAACGGAGGCCAGCGGGACCGATCGAGACTGGAGTTGCTGTGCGCTGCTTAAAAGCATCCCCACCCCGACGATCACTGCGACGACCATCATCGACGCCATCAGAGTGGGGCCGATGTGATTGAACATCCGGCCCCGGCGCTCGCGGGTGATCCTGCGCTCGTGCTGGAAGCGCTGGACTTCTTCGCGCATCCACGCCTGACGGTCCGGCTCAAGCTCACGAGCATCGTCGGGGATGACGACGTGAGCGAGCGGGTCCTCGTCGCGGGGATTCGCCGTTGGATCCATCGCTATGAGTATCTCGCGTGACTACGACATCGACGACGGTGGGCGCATACCACCTCGATAACGCTCTCGCGGGGAGCAACGCCGAAAGGTGCGAGGCGCCTGCGTGTTATCCTAGGAACCGAGCGAAGGGGATATTCCGGATGGCGTTCAAGGTTGGCGAAACGGTTGTCTACCCCCACCACGGCGCGGCTCTCATCGAAGCAATTGAGACCCGGAAGATCGCGGGCAAAGACCGTAAATACCTCGTTCTCAAGGTCGCCCAGGGCGATCTGACTGTGCGCGTGCCTGCGGACAACGTCGACCTTGTCGGCGTCCGCGACGTGGTCGGTCAAGAGGGCTTGGACCGGGTCTTCGAGGTCCTGCGTGCTCCTCACACCGAAGAGCCGACCAACTGGTCGCGCCGCTACAAGGCCAACGTCGAGAAGATCGCCTCGGGCGACGTCATCAAGATCGCGGAGGTCGTGCGCGACCTCTGGCGCCGTGATCGTGAGCGCGGCCTCTCTGCAGGTGAGAAGCGAATGCTGGCAAAAGCCCGCCAGATCCTTGTGTCGGAGCTAGCTCTTGCCGAGAACACCAACGAGGACAAGGCCGAGGCCATCCTCGACGAGGTGCTCGCTTCCTAGTTCGGCCCCGTTCGACCCTGCGGCCGGCTGATTCCCGGCGGGTGTGTGCATCCGTCGTATGTGCCCTCGGCCCCAGAAGCGCCTGCACGTGTGCGGGCCTGCGTCGGGGGGGCACCAACCATGCATCCGCACCGCACCCGGGTGGCTCGACCAGCGGTTGAGCTGTTCCGGCTGATCATCGTGGTTTTCGGCGCCGAGCTCGGATACCTGATTGCGCAGAAGCTCGGAGCTGCGACCGGCAGCACGGTGCTCGGGCCCTTTGACGGACTGTGGATCGGCGTAATCGTCGGGTCCGGTCTCGGTTATGCGGTGGGCGGCGTCCTCGGTCGCACGACCGTGCACGCGGTGGATCAAGCGGTCGACATGGTGCGGTCGCGTTCTGCCGAACAGATGATCGCGGGTGCGATCGGTGCGGTCATTGGTGTCATCGTCGGTGCAGCGCTGGCCTGGCCAGTGTTCCTACTCGGCGCCCGCGCGCTCTCGTTCCCTATCTTCGGCTTCGTAGTCCTAACAACTGGCTTGTTCGGCTACCGGATCGGTCTCGAGCGACGCCAGGGTCTGTTCGGCATATTCGGCGCGAAGTCGGGACTCGACAACGCCACCTCCCCGTCTGCGTTGCCCAGAGCGATCGACACATCGGTCGCTATCGACGGTCGCATCCTCGAAGTCGTCCGGGCTGGTTTCCTGTCTGGTCGCATGGTGGTACCGACGTTCGTCCTGCTCGAGTTGCAGGGTCTTGCCGATGCCGGCGACGATCTGCGTCGTTCGCGGGGACGTCGTGGTCTGGACGTCCTTGAGGCGCTCAAGCGAGAGCGCACGATCGACGTCGAAGTCGATGACCACGACTATCCCGAGGTCCACGAGGTGGACGGCAAGCTTGTGCGAATGTGCCTCGACCGCGAACTCGCGCTGCTCACCCTTGACACGAACTTGGCCAAGGTCTCGTCCCTCGCCGGGGTGCGCGTGCTCAACCTGCACGCGCTCGCCTTGGCGCTGCGGCCGCCTGTCGTCGCTGGCGATGAGGTGTCCGTGCTAGTCCTCAAGCACGGAAAAGAGCAAGGGCAGGGTGTGGGCTACCTGGATGACGGCACGATGGTCGTCGTGGAGGGTGCAAGCGAGCGCGTCGGGCATGATGCGCACGTGCATGTCACGAGTGTTCTGACGACTGCCAACGGCCGCATGGTCTTCGGCGGTCTGGTCGGAGAGCCCGCGACTTCATCGCACGCTGCTCGGTGAGTCCGGCCGCGTCTGCGGACGCGTCGGGCGCGCTTGGAGTGGTTGCGATCGTGCCTGCTGCTGGCAGTGGCACTCGGCTTGGCGGCGGTGTGCGCAAGGCGCTTCGCCCGTTGGCTGGACATCCGCTGGTGTGGCACGCCGTGCGGTCATTGCTTGATTCGGGGTGGGTCGAACGCGTCGTGGTTGCGGCTGCCGCGGACGACGTGACGTCGATGGCAGAGATGCTTGATGACTCGCGGGTCAATTTCGTTGTTGGTGGGACTACGCGTCAGCAGTCGGTCGCGCTTGCTCTGGCCGCGATCGACGACGCACGCATTGTTGTCGTTCATGACGCAGCCCGTCCGTTGGTCCCCGCGCGAGTCGTCCGCGATGTGGTCGCTGCCGTCAGCGGCGGCACCTCGGTGCCGGTCGATGGCGCCATCCCCGTCCTTGCGCTGCACGACACGGTCAAGCGGGTCGATGCTGACGGGCTGGTGCAGGAGACACCTGATCGCTCATCCTTGCGTGCGGTGCAGACGCCGCAGGCATTTCGGGCGGACTCCCTGCGCGCTGCACACGCACGCGCGGCCGGTGACTCAGAAGATGAGACATTGGCCGCGACAGATGATGCCGCACTGGTTGAGGCGTGGGGCGGACGCGTCGTGATCGTTGAGGGATCGGAGGACGCGATGAAGGTGACTCGGCCCTTCGACTTGATGGTGGCCGAGGCGATCCTCGCGGAGCGACGTGCGGCGCATCTCGGTGCCAACGAAGAGACCGACGGCCCGGCATGAGTTCGGAACTGAGCGGACTTCGCATCGGTACTGGCGTCGATGTGCACCCCGTCGACCCGAGTCGACCGCTGTGTCTGGCCGGACTGATCTGGCCGGAGGAGCCAGGGCTGTCTGGACATAGCGATGGGGATGTCGCCTGCCACGCGGCGTGCGATGCGCTGCTCTCGGCTGCCGGTCTTGGGGACCTGGGCGCAGTCTTCGGCACCAGCGATCCGCAATGGTCAGGAGCGTCGGGGCTGAGGCTGCTTGGCGAGACCGCGCAACGAGTACGGGCCGCGGGTTTTCAGATCGTGAATGTAGCCGTGCAGGTGGTGGGGGAGCACCCGCGAATCTCGCAGCGTCGCGCCGAAGCTGAGACCGCCATGTCCGAGGCGGTGGCAGCGCCAGTGTCGTTGGGGGCGACGACTACCGATGGGCTTGGGTTCGTTGGTCGCGGTGACGGAATCGCGGCTGTTGCCAACGCCTTGGTGGTCGTGGCCTAGATTTGGTCAGTGGCCACGACAGTCAGCGAGACCTTGCCAGACCAAGCCAAAGAACTGCTTGAGCGACGGGAGTTCGCGACCGTCGCAACGATCGGGTCAGATGGACGGCCGCAGTTGTCGGTCGTGTGGGTGAAGCACGACGGAGGTGACGTGCTGTTCTCGACGATCCGGAGTCGGCAGAAGTTCCGCAACATCTCCGGCGATCCCCGCGTGACCATCCTTGTGTCTCCGCGCGACGCGCCTTACTCCTACCTCGAGGTCCGGGGTACCGCGACCATGACCGAGGCGGGCGGGCGAGAGTTAATCGATGAGTTCTCGGAGAAGTACACCGGCGTGCGCCCCTACCAAGGTGATGCCGGTACGGACAACGTTCGTGTGGTCGTGCGAGTGACACCGGACAAGGTCATCCAGTACGGCTGAGTTGCTGGACTGAGTCGGCGGACTTGGCAGGCCGTCTGAGCAAGCAGCCTGGCGGGGCTGAACCCCTAGGCTGTGCCGGTGACTTTGCGCTTGCACGACACCGGCACGCGGACCGTTCGCGAGTTTGTTCCCGCTGCAGGCGGGACGAGTCGGGATATATGTCTGCGGTGCCACTGTGCAGTCGCCGCCGCACATTGGACACATTCGTTCGAGCCTCGTTTCGATGTGCTCTCGCGGTGGCTGCAACGTTCGGGCTACGCCGTCGGACTATGTCCGCAACGTGACTGACATCGACGACAAGATCCTCGCCAACGCGGCAACGGAGGACGTCGGCTACTGGGTCGTCGCCGCGCGCAACGAGCGCGCATTCTCGTGGGCCTACGACGTCGCTCGGCTGCCTGCCGCTCGACCGTCGAGCCGCGTGCGACCGGCCACATTCCCGAGATGGTTGTGCTGATGCGTCGGCTCATGGATCGGGGACACGCGTATGAGTCCGGCGGAGACGTGTATTTCGACGTCACGTCGTTTCGCCGACGTACGGCTCGCTGTCGGGTCAGCGGCCCGACCGATGCTCAACGCCGAGACTGACGAGACTTCGACGCAAGCGCTGACCCCATGGACTTCACGCTCTGGAAGGGGCCAAGCCTGGCGAGCCCTACGTGGGAGACGCCGTGGGGACCGGGTCGACCTGGCTGGCATCTTGAGTGCTCGGCGATGGCGGAGAAGTATCTCGGTGCGAGCTTTGACATCCACGGTGGCGGACTCGATCTGGTCTTCCCCCATCACGAGAACGAGCAGGCGCAGTCGCGTGCGGCCGGTGATGGTTTCGCGCGCTTTGGATGCACCACGGCCTGGTCACGACTCGGCGGCGAGAAGATGAGCAAGTCGCTTGGCAACTCGGCGTTGGTCACCGAGGTGGTGAAGCGGGTGCGGCCCATCGAATTGCGTTACTACCTCACTGCTGCTCATTACCGCTCACACATCGAGTTCACCGACGACGCGTTGCAAGAAGCAGCAACGAGTTTTCGACGGGTCGAGGGCTTTCTGGATCGCGCGCGCGATGCCTCGTCGTCAACGAGTAGCGAGGCCTCGTTGCCCGATGCCTTTGTCAACGCGATGAACGACGACCTTGGCGTGCCCGCCGCGCTCGCCGTGCTGCACGACGATGTTCGCGCGGGCAACACGGCACTGCAGGCGGGCGACCGCGCTGCTGGTGCGGACGCTGCCAGCCGCGTGCGCGGGATGCTCGCGGTGCTCGGGCTCGATCCGGCCGATGCGCATTGGTCCGCGGCATCCGGCAATGCCGGTGGCTTGCACGATGTGATCGACGCTCTCGTCGCAGTCGCACTTGAAGCACGCGCCGATGCACGCGGGCGCAAGGACTTCGCCGCGGCCGATGCCATCCGCGACCAGTTGTCAACCGCTGGTGTCGTCATTGAGGACACAGCTGACGGTCCTCGTTGGACAGTCGGATAGGCGGCGAGATGGCAGGCGGAGCAAAGGGTGGTCAAGGCGGACGGGGCAACAAGTCCGGCTCACATCGCAAGGGCGCGCAGGTGGGTTCGGGCGGTCAGAAGCGTAAAGGGCTAGTGGGCAAGGGTCCGACGCCCAAGGCGTCAAACCGACCGGCCCATCCGGCCGCACGTCGTGCGCGGGCTGCGAGCAAGTCTGCAGCCTCCTCCGATCGTGGCGGGGCCTCGCGCAGCGGTTCGGCGCCGCAGCGGTCACGATCCCGAGTGCGAGCAGGCGCGGAGATCGTTGCGGGGCGCAACAGCGTGGTCGAGGCGCTGCGCGCGAAGATCCCGGCCACCGCGTTGTACGTGGCTGGGCGAATCGAGTCCGACGACCGCGTGCGCGAGGCGATCACTGCTGCGAACAAGGCCTCGATCCCGGTGCTCGAGGCGCCCCGCGCAGAGCTGGATCGGCTCACCGATGGCGCGGTGCATCAAGGGCTCGCGCTGCAGGTACCTGCATACGAGTACGCCGAACTTGACGGCTTGCTGGCCGTGGCCAGGGACGCGGCAGTTGAGCCGCTACTGGTACTGCTCGACGGCGTGACGGATCCGCGCAATCTCGGCGCGGTGGTGCGCTCGGCCGCGGCATTCGGCGCGCATGGCGTGGTTGTGCCCGAGCGACGCTCCGCAGGTATGACGGCGGGTGCCTGGAAGGCGTCGGCGGGTGCTGCTAGCCGTTTGCCGGTGGCGAGAGTGACGAACGTGACCAGGACGATCAAGGACCTGCAGGGCCGTGGCGTCGTTGTTGTCGGGCTCGATGCCGATGGCGACCTCGACGTCAGCGACCTGGCGCTGGCTGGCGACGCTGTCTGCGTCGTCATCGGCTCGGAGGACAAGGGGTTGTCGCGCCTCGTGTCCGAGACATGCGACCTGCTGGTGCGTATCCCGATGGTCGACGCGACCGAATCGCTTAACGCAAGTGTCGCGGCCAGCATCGTGCTGCATGCCATCGCCGCTGGGCGCGCGGCTACCAGCTAGCGATCCACTCGTTGAGTCGTTCGTCGTCGAGTGAGGCGACCACGATGTCTGCCGGAAAGTCAGCATGCGTCAGTGTCGGGACGCCGACCGTGCGACAGCCCGCAGCCTGAGCCGAACGAAGTCCGGTCAGCGAGTCCTCGAATGCCAGGCATTCGTTGGGCAGAAAGTGCAGGGCGGCGCACGCGGCCTGGTAGAGATCCGGGGCTGGTTTCGGCTGCGCTACCTCGTCTGCCGCGACGCTGGTCTCGAAGGACTCGGCGAAGCCTGCACAACGAAGCGCCGAATCGAGCAGCTGCCGTGACGAGTTGCTCGCGACGGCTATGGGCACGTGCGCTGCTACGGCCTGAACTACGTCTAGGGCACCTGGCATAGGCACTGCGTTGGCTGCGACTGCTCCCTCGACCAGCTCAAACAGCTCGATGGCAAGTGCATGCGCAGACTCTGGTTCGTTGAAGAGGATTGCCATGTCAGCGCACGCCTGCGGGATGGACTTGCCGATGACGAGGGCTTTCTGGTCGGGCCCGAAGGGTAGGCCGCGGCGCGCGAACAACTGCGCTTCAGCGACGCTCCAACTTGGTTCGGTGTCCACGAGCAGGCCGTCGCAGTCGAAGACGACCGCGGCCGGTCGCCAACCGTTGAAGGCAAGCACGCACCAACGCTAGCCGCCCGACGAACGAGCGGCGCGACCTTGCCCCGGAGGTCAGGGCCTTGGTGGTGTGCCGGCAAGTTGTTGACAACAGCGACCAAGAAGCGCCGCCGTACACTCGTGCCTTCCAGCCGGTGTGGCGCAATTGGCAGCGCATCCGACTTGTAATCGGAAGGTTGCGGGTTCGATTCCCGCCGCCGGCTCTCTAGTCCTGTGTTAGTTCGGCTGATGCTGGACGTTTGGCCTTCGGCTCATGGTTGACGGTGTTTCGGTTGATGGTTGACAGCTACTTCGGCTGATTCTTGACACTCCTTCGTATGAGGGAGATGCGTGTGGCTGCAGCGATGTCAGGCTGTCGGTTTGTCATCGCAAATGGCCTGCCCTCGCGGCGTCCGACGCGCAGGAATGTCACTGACGGCGGGCGAGGATCGTTCGGCGGGCCAGCGCCAACCAGCAGATGATCGCGACTGAGGAGAGCAGCGCCGGAAGCCAGTGGTCAAGGAGCAGTGAGGCTGCTACCGCGCAGGCAAATGCTGTGAGATTGAGGATTACGTCGTACACAGGGGCAACGAAGCCTCGATTCAGGACATGCGCAACCGCGATCACAAGTCCGCACGCGAACGTAACGGAAAGCAACGCGCTGACCACGACGCTAACTCTTCCTGCATTTTGGGCTAAACGCGCAACTCAAGAAATCGGTGGCCGGTCACCGGCCCGTTGCTGAGGCAGCGCCGATGATCGACGATTGGTCAGGAACTGATACCGGTCGAGGTCCACTGCGACCACGGCATGTTCCAACCGGTGAAGCCGTTGTGGTAGGCGACCGGCTGGCCGCCGGTGTTCGTGACGATCACCGGGTCGCCCGACAGTGAGTTGTTGAAAAACCAGATGGCGTCCTTCGTCGACAGGTGGATGCACCCATGCGACGTGTTGGACTTCCCGAGGTGGGTGTCCCAGGGGGCTGCATGCACGAAGGTGCCTGAGTTGGTCAGACGTACCGCGTAGTGCACGCCCAGCTTGTAGGCCTGCGGTCCGAAGATGTTCACCGACGAGGAGTCCATGACGATCAACGCGTGCTTCTCTTCGGTGACGAGGATCCCTTCCCACGTCTCGTAGCCCGGCTTGCCGGTGGAGATCGGGAACGTCTGGATGGTTTTACCGTTGAGCTTGATCGTCATCTGGTCGGTCTTGCCGTCGACATGCGACACAAGCGAACGACCGATGTGAACGGTCTCGTCGTAGTTCCGGGTGCCCCATGTGTCAGTTGACGCCCGCACGCCCGCCAGGTCGACGGACAACTTCACGTCGGTGTTGGCAGGCCAGTAGGCCTCGGGCCGGTACTGCACTTCCTTGTCGGAAAACCAGTGCCAGGCTGCCGGTCCGATCGGCTTGGACGCCGTCACCGACAGGTGCGACTGCACCAGTTGGCGGTTCGCTACTGGCTGGTCGAAGTAGATGACCAGTGGCTCGGCGACTCCAACCGTGGCACCTGCCTCAGGGAACATGGACAGTGTCAGGCGGTGCTTCGGTGCGGCCGTCGTGAAGCTGATCGTCTGATTGACGGTGGCGCCCTTGTTCGTGAGCGCGGTCACGCGCAACTGGTACGTGCTGCTTGGAACGAGCTGTGATTGTGACCGCCACGATGTCCCAGTCGAGTCGACGGCGCCGACGAGTGCGTCACCCTCAGAGGTTGTGTCGGCGGTGGTGCTCGCAGTTGCGGGCACAGCGGTTGAGGCGCTGGTCGATGTCGGCGCGCCGGTGCCGACAACCGAGTCGAGCTTGCCGTTGGTCACGTGCACAAGCAGGGCCGTGTCAATGCTGACCTTCGCGGCGCCGTCGTGCGGACTGGAGTTGATGACCAGGCCGTCGTTGGGCGAAGGCGACGAGCTTTGGCCCGTCCCGGGTCGGCCCGAGCCGGCCGATGTGGACGCTCCGCAGGCGGCAAGAAACAAGGCGAAACCCACGACGGGGATCCAGACGGATCGACGGCTCATCATGCGATGCCTTGGGCCTTGTCTTTGCGTGCCTGGCGCCAGAACTGGGCGATTGACTCTTCAACTGACCGGTTCATGGTAATGCAGCCCTGGGCCGGAACGGTCTCGCGAGCCTGGGAACCAGATGAGCGCCGGCTCTGGGTTTGCGACGATTACTGTCCACCCATGCAGACCCTGCGACGGGCCGCCGGCCGGGCCAAGCGCATGTTCATCTCATCCTCGACCCGCACTTACCGGTTGCCAGTCCCAGCGCCCCCGCCCGGGACCACGCTCGCCCGCAAGCCGCCGTCGTCGATCACCATGAAGGCCGGACGCGGCATGTATGTGCCAAAACGTCTTGGTGCGGTGGGGTTCGCTGGGTACGAACCGACCGCGCTGCCGCACCTTTTGGCCATGTTGGCAGGTGCGGGCGACGGTGCCTTCTTCGACGTCGGCCTCAACGTCGGCCCCTACGCCTTGCTGGCCAAGTGCTTCAGCGAACGAACCGTCGTCGGATTCGAACCGACCCCTGCTCTTGCTGAGGTGGCACGCGCATGCGCACAACGGAATGGCTTGGACTACCGCGTGGAGCAGATCGCGCTGGGAGATGAGAACGGCACGGCCACGCTTTACCTGTCCGACGTCACGGACTCCTCCAACTCCCTCAATTCCACGTTTCGTCCGAATAGTGTCGAGTTGCAAGTGCCGCTCGAGACTCTTGACGCCTACGTGGCGAGGACGGGCATCGTCCCGGCGGCCATGAAAGTCGACACTGAGACCTTCGAGCCGCAGGTGCTCGCCGGTGCGGTGCAGACCGTTGGGGATCACCGGCCTTGGATCATGGTCGAAGTGCTGGCTGGGCGGGTCGAGGACCGGATGATGGAGGTGATCCGGGACTGGGACTACTGCTGGTACTTCCTCGACGGGCCCGGGCCGCTCACTCCGGTCGACACGATCGTCGGCGATCCCACCCACACGAACTTGATGTTTCTGCTCACTCCGCAGCCGCTCGATGACGACTACTGGTCTTGCGCGCAGGCCTGGACGACTGCCTTTCAGACTGCTGAAGTCACCACCAGCCCTTGAAGTCGCTGCAGTCCGTTGCTGATGTCCGCGTAACGCGTCGTGATCGGTGCCAGGCCGATCCGAATGCCGTCGGGCGCACGGAAATCAGGCACCACATCGTGGTCCATAAGTACCTGGGTCAGTTTCCGTGCGTCCGGGTGTCGAAGCGTCACGTGTCCGCCGCGGAGGCGCGCGTCGCGGGGTGAACCGCACGTAAATCCGGACGGGACAAGCAGTTCGTCGAGGCATTCGATTGCGAAGTCGCCGAGGGCCATCGACTTGGCGCGCAGGTTCGCGATGCCTGCGGAGACGAGCATGCTCACGCCGGCCTCAACGAGCGCCATCCCGATCGGGTTAGGCGTGCCGGTGATGAACCGGCTGATGCCGTCAGCGGGTTCGTAGCCGGGCCCCATCTCGAACGCGTTCTTGCGTCCCAGCCAACCAGCGACTGGGTTCGACGCGGCCGCCTGCAGGTCTTCGCGCACGTACAGCCAGGCGGGCGCACCGGGGCCACCATTCAGGTACTTGTACGAGCAACCGACCGCGAGGTCAACGTTGTCTTTATGCAGATCGAGAGGAACAGCACCGACTGCGTGCGATGCATCCCAGAGCATCAACGCCCCAGCGTCATGCGCCAGTTGCGTGATCGCTGGCGCATCCGCAATGGCGGAGCTGCGGTAGTCGACCATCGACAGCAGCACGACCGCGGTGTCGTCTGATACTGCGTTTGCCAGGTGGTGGGTGCCCACGCCGTCAATGGATCGTTCGTCGCGCTCGATCCAGCGCACGCGTTTGCCGCGCTGCTTCGTCAACGTCTCGACGACATAGCGGTCGGTGGGAAAGTCGAGAGGGTCGATGACGATCTCGTTGCGATCCGGGCGCAGATCAAAGGCCGTGTTAACGAGTTTGAAGATGTTCAGCGTCGTGGTGTCGCAGACCAACGTCTCGCCGGGCGACGCGCCCAGCAGATTCGTGCCGATGAGATCTCCCACCCTCTGCGGCATCGCCAGCCAGGTCTCGTCCCAGGAACGGATCAATCGGTCGGCCCACTCGAGGTCGACGAGCTCGGCGATGCGTGAGATGGCTGTCTTAGGGGGTCGCCCCAGCGAATTGCCGTCTAGGTAGATCAGGTCGTCGTCCGGAATGACGAAGTGGTCGCGCCAGTGGGCCAGTGGGTCATCGGCGTCGAGCTCGTGGGCGCGGGCCTGCAGGTCGATCGTCATGGGGTCACCCTGGCACCGCCTGGGCGCAGCACGAAACATCAAGGCGCAAAACCGGGCCTTGGACCTACGCTGCCCAACATGCATGGATACACGGAGCAGAGCGAGGCGATCGCCCAGGCGGTCGTCGATTACTCCATCGACCGCATGCGGCTGGATCCGGTGCCCCTCGATGGACCGAAGTCGCCCGAGTTCCTTCGCGAGCAAGCCGGACAGACCGTCACCAGCGAAGGTCTCGGCTGGGAAGCAGCTATGCGCATTTTCGCCGACGTGCTTGCACCCGCGTGCCTGTCGATCGACCATCCGCGGTACCTCTCGTTCATCCCGTGCGCGCCCACAGAGGCCGCGAGCCTGTTCGATCTCGTTGTGAGTGCATCGAGCCTCTACGGCGGTTCATGGCTTGAAGGCGCCGGTGCCGTCTACGCCGAGAACCAAGCCCTTCGTTGGATCGCAGACCTGGCAGGACTGCCGGAGCAGGCGGGCGGTGTGTTCGTGCAAGGGGGCACCCTCGGCAATCTCTCGGCACTGGTGTCGGCGCGCTACGGCGCCCGGCGGGATCGGGCACAGTCGGGGCGCACGGAGCCCTCGCGTTGGCGGGTGGCTGCCGCGTCGACCGTTCATTCATCGGTGGTCTCCGCGGCCGCGGTCATGGACGTCGATGTCCTGTCGGTACCTGTCAATGACTCGTTGCAGCTTTCGGCTCCGGCACTCGAAGCCGCACTTGATGCAGTTGGACCGGATGGTCGTCCGGTCGGTGAATCCGTCTTCGCGGTGGTCGCGTCCGGTGGCACGACCAACCTGGGCATCGTCGATGATTTGGCGTCTGTAGCCGATGTGTGTGCGCAACGAGGAATATGGATGCACGTCGATGGCGCTTACGGCGGCGCTGCACTGGCAGCGCCTAGCGTTCGCAACCGCTTCGTCGGCGTCGAGCGATGCGACTCCTTCATTGTCGATCCGCACAAGTGGTTGTTCGGCCCGTTCGACGCGTGCGCGCTCGTGTATCGCGATCCCGCGATCGCACGCGCGGCGCACACGCAGCAGGCTGGTTACCTCGATCCGTTGCACACCGATCGCGAAGGTGAATGGAACCCCAGTGACTACGCGTTTCATCTGACTCGTCGCGCGCGCGGATTGCCGTTGTGGTTCTCATTGGCAACACACGGCAGTGACGCCTACTCGACGGCGGTCGAACGAACGCTGTCCGTCGCGCGGTATGCAACGGCTGAGATTCGGCGGCGTCCCTACGTAGAACTCGTGGTCGAGCCGATGCTGTCGGTCGTCGCGTTCCGGCGGATCGGATGGACCAGCAATCAGTACCAGGAGTGGTCGGAGCGGCTGGTTGCCGCCAACTTCGCCTTCGTGACTCCGTCGAGTCATGAGGGCGAGACGATCGCGCGGTTCGCGGTCGTGAACCCACGGACGACTGAGGCTGACATCTCGTTGCTGCTCGACACGATGGCGTGAAATGGGACGCGCATGTCCTGAACGCCCTAGTGAATGACATGGGTGTGGTTCACGCCTAGGATGCGGGCCATGGATGTGGTCCAGGGCAGCACGGCCGAGAGCGCTTCGACCCCTGCGGGCGGGCTCACCCCACGTGAGTTGGAGATCCTGGACTTTGAGCGCCAATGGTGGAAGTACGCCGGCGCCAAGGAGCAGGCGGTGCGCGAGTTGTTCGACCTCTCAGCCACGCGCTACTACCAGGTGCTCAATGCCCTCATCGACCGCCCCGAGGCGTTGGCCCACGATCCGATGCTCGTCAAGCGGCTGCGGCGGCTGCGGGCCTCGCGGCAGCGAGCGCGCTCGGCGCGCCGACTCGGCGTCGACGCATGATGCGCAGGCCCTCGGGGAGCGACTGAGCGATGTCTGGCCAACAGCCTCCTCCGAGTCACGGCGGCAGGCGTCGCGCTCCGCGGCGGGGAGCGGGCAGTCCTCGCAGCATCACCAGCAAGGGCGTCTTGTTGCCGGTGGTCGGCCTGCTGGCCGCGATCGCGATGGTGCTGGTGCTTCTGACGACCTGCCAGGGCGGCTTCGACGCAAGCAACGCGCCGACGACGCCGAGTCCCACGCTCTCGACGCCGATCGTGACCCAGCCCGTTGTCGTGCCGGTCACCACTCCACCGACGCACAGTGCGACGCCGACAGCCACTCACACGCCGACGACAAGTCCGACACCGAAGGCGAGTCCGACGCCGTCGGCCACCGCTACGGCAGCAGCGCTAACCATCGTCAACATCTACAACGGCACGACGAAGGTCGGCCTCGCCGCGGGTTGGGCAAAGAAGCTCAAGGCCAAGGGCTGGACGGTTCGCTCCGTTGCGAACTGGGCGAGTCAGTCGATCAAGACCACCGTCGTGTACTACCCGCCAGGTCAGAAGGCGGCCGCACAAAAGCTGGCGACGGATGTCGGTAACGCGAGGGTTGCGCCAGCGACGAGCAGCGCCGAGTCGGCGCTAGCGCTCACGTTGGTGTTGGGCAGTAGCGCGACCTAGCCAGCCTTGGCGATCTTGGCTTCCCGGGGCGGTCGTGGCCGCCGATCTGCTGGCGCACAGCGAGCGCCTCCAGGGGGCGGTGGGATCGACTACCCACACGTGGCCACAACACGCGGGACTCTCACACGAAATGGACCGACCCACGGGGAGCCGGACGCCTACAGCATTTAGTCCCTTCGGACTCTCTGCTAATTGTCGCGTTCCCCTCGGGCCAGCCCGAGACCTGCAGGATCGGTCATCGCCATCGCCTGATAGCACTCATCGATCATGTCTGAGAGCCACGGCTTGGGGGACCATCCCGAGACCCCAAGGGCCCCCACGCGGATTTCGCGACCCTCCCTCAACAGGACGGCGGTGGTCAGACCTCGATACATCACGAAGCCGAACCTGGATGGTCGGAAACCGACAACTTCGTGCCTGGGAAGGCGATGCGTACGCACGGCGTTCCTGACCAGCAGCTCTCTGTCATTGACAACCAGACCCCAAAACCAACTTCGAATAGCAACGAGGACGATCAACGCAGCCATTGCTTCGAAGAGCACTATTTCCAAGGAGCTCGGTGGCGTCCCCGCGTTGCCAATTGGCTGCGCAGCCGCGCTTACAGCCATGGCCAATAGCAAGACTGCAACCACCCAGCGTGCCTTTGATCGATAGACAAACACGCCGTGTCGCGTTTGCTTCAGAGCCATGACTTCTCGCTAACAACCATGGCGAGCGCAGAGTTCATCAATTGCTCCCCCTAATCCGGCGCCGTGTGCGTACATGGCGATCTTGAATGAGCAAGAACCAGTCCGCCACCCCTCGGCCCAAGTGACCAGCCCCCTGCGGTCGTGACCAGCCCCCTGCGGTCGGTCCAGTTTTTGTAAGAGTCGAGCCGGGCCTGGTGGTCGCCGTGCGGCTCGAGGTTTTGGTCCAGTGCGCCCCACGGCGTCATCTGGCTGGTAACTAGCGGCCGGGACTCGGCGTCGAAATGCTGAGCGCGATGACACCCGCTGAAACCATGGCCACATCAAACACCGCCGAGAGAGGGTGTCGCGGGCTCGCTAAGGGGATGTATTAACGAAACGTGGGGTTGCCGGCCTAGGTGTCTTCCGCCCTCCTTGCCTAGCGCTAACGGCGGCGGATTCCAGATGGATCGTCGGCGTACTCGGGCACCGTGAGGATGGGTGGGCGTTCCTCGTCGGGCACTACATGGGTCTGCGGCTCGTCGAGGGTGAACTGCGTGATGATCGGAAGGGGTGCTTCCACCACCAGGGTGTGGCCCTGCTCCTCAAGCCGGTCGAGTGCGGTAAGCCATATCTCCGCCGCCATCCGACCGAGTCGGTTGAGGTCTTGGTGGTCATGGCGGCGGATGCCGAGATCGACTTGCGCGATGCCATCAAGCCCAACGGTGTTCAGGGTGTCGATGAGAATCGCGATCTCCACCCCGTAGCCGCACCGGAACCGCAGCCGTTCCAGCACCGTGCGCCGGGCCGCGTACTCCCCCGAGAGCGGTTGCTCGATGCCGGCGAGCAAGGGCCAGTGCAGGTTGAGTAGCGGACGTGCAACCAGTTCGGTCACCCGACCACCACCCGTCGTCGTGCGAACGTCGCCGTCGTCGAACGGTCGTTGATAAGTCGCCTTGACCAACGACACCGATGGGTCGCACAGCAGTGGGCCAATGAGACCAAGCACCCACCATGCGCTCACCTCACGTAGGTCCGCGTCGACGAAGACGATGATGTCGCCGCTTGTTGCCATCAACGAACGCCACAACACCTCGCCCTTGCCGGGAACCGGCTCGAACTCTGGGAGCACTGAGTCGCGCGCGACCACAGTTGCCCCAGCCGCACGGGCGATGTCGGCCGTCCGGTCGGTCGAACCCGAGTCCATGACGACAAGTTCATCCACGAGTGGCGCCGACGGGTTCATCAGTTCAGTGCGGATCGTCTGAACAATCGCTCCGACTGTTGGTTCCTCGTCCAGTGCGGGCAGCACGACACTGATTCGTTGATCGCCCTTCGCGGCGAGCAGCCGGTCAAGAGGCCAGTCCTCGGCGAGCGAGATGTTCGTCTCGCGCCAGTGCTCGACCTCTGGCAGCACGGCTGTCTCCCATCTCGAAGCGCGTTGGGCGTCGGCTACAGTGTGAGCCACGTTCGATGGCGCTGCGCGCTGAGTCAAGTGACCCTGTGTCGGCTGTCCTTGCGGCACGGCCATCGGGCGAGACAACTTCATACCGCTCATCCAGAGGGGCAGAGGGAACGGCCCGTTGAAGCCCCGGCAACCAGTCCGATACATCTCGTCGACGGTTGCGTTACGACAGAGCCAGATGTCGGGCGCAACCTAACCGCGGGGCCATCCGGGCCAGGTGCCAACTCCGTCCGACGCGAAATCGCGTCGGGAAGATGAGGAGAAAGGCCTCGCTATGACTGCCGTCTCGGCACCTGATTCATTGAGTACCGCCTCGGGCGGGTCCTTCGGACGTGCGACATCGTTGACCTGTCGCGAGTGTGGGCACACCTACGAGCTTGGCGCGCGCTATGCGTGTGACCAGTGCTTCGGGCCGCTGGAGGTCGCATACGACTTCGGCCGGGTGACCCGCGAGAGCATCCAGGCCGGACCAGCCTCGATGTGGCGCTACGCCGCGTTGCTGCCAGTCCCTGAGGATGTGGTCTCGCGGCGACAGTTGGATCCGGGCTTCACGCACCTGGTTCGCGCGGACAATCTTGCGGCCGCTCTTGGAATGCGCTCGTTGTGGGTGAAGGACGACAGCGGCAACCCGACGCACTCATTCAAGGACCGCGTCGTCGCGGTGGCGTTGACGGTCGCTCGCGAGCTGGGTTACACGACAGTGGCGTGCGCCTCGACCGGCAATCTGGCCAACGCGGTTGCAGCGGCAGCATCGCGGGCCGGACTTCGCTCATGCGTGCTGATTCCAAGTGATCTGGAGGACGGCAAGACCGTCACCACCGCGGTTTACGGTGGGACGCTCATTGCGATCGACGGCAACTACGACGACGTGAACCGGCTCTGCTCGGAACTTGCAGGCGAGACTGACTGGGGTTTCGTCAACGTGAATCTCCGACCGTATTACGCCGAGGGCTCGAAGACACTTGGCTACGAGATCGCCGAGCAACTCGGCTGGCGGCTGCCCCAGCAGGTAGTCGTGCCTATCGCGTCGGGGGCACTGCTGACGAAGGTGGACAAGGCGTTTGGCGAGCTTGGCGCGTTGAATCTGGTCGAGCCGACTCCGTACCGGGTGTTCGGTGCGCAGGCGACTGGCTGCTCACCGGTCGCGCAGGCGTTCAAGGCTGGGCACGAGGTTGTCCGGCCAGTGCGTCCATCGACGATTGCGAAGTCGTTGGCGATCGGAAACCCCGCCGACGGCCCCTACGCCCTCGATGTCGCGCGTCGCACTGGCGGCTTGATCGAGGACGTGTCCGACGACGAGGTCGTTGAGGGCATCCGTCTGATGGCACAGACCGAAGGCATATTCGGTGAGACCGCGGGTGGGGTCACTGTCGCGACCTTGCGAAAATTGCTAGCGGCCGGACAGTTAGACCCTGACGCCGAAACGGTGATCCTCAATACAGGCGATGGGCTGAAAACTCTCGATGCAGTGAGCGATGTCGTGGGTCCCACGGCTACCATCCGACCGTCGCTCGATGAGTTCCGCAGCGTGGTCGAGAGGGTAGGTCTGCTGTGACGGTCAATGTTCGGATCCCGACGATCCTGCGCACGTACACCGACGGTGCTTCCGAGGTCTCGGTCGAACCGGCTGCGGCTGCTGATTCCGCAACGCTCGCGGACGTGATTGACGCGCTAGAGGCGAATCACCCCGGGATCCGCGATCGCGTGCTTGATGAGGCTGGCAGCGTTCGTCGCTTCGTCAACCTGTACGTGGGGGATGAGGACGTGCGCTTCGCCGACGGCCTGCGTACCAACGTGCCGAGCGGCGCGACGGTTTCAGTGATCCCGGCAGTAGCTGGCGGCTGATTCCGCACTGAATAGCGCTCACGCGCCTCATTCATGACTCGAACCCGGCCCCTGGGGTTGGGACCGGGTTCGATTGTCAGATCCGAGTGGACCGACAGGGTGTCTCCCGGGGGTGACGGTGTTTCGTCGGGTCAAGGTCAGCGCGACATGGCCCGGGGGAGGGGATCCACCGTCGGCACCAGTATCGGTGTGTTCTCACGGATTGCTGATAGCCGGAGGGTTACCACTTTCAAGTGAGGTCTAAGGTCCCGTATCCGGCAAATCGCCACCTAGCCCCAGATTCGGTCTCGTCCGGACAAACGACCGTCTTCCCCCTAAACCACCCGAGGTTGCTGCATCCCAGGGCTGGGGACGACTTGCACTCGCAGGGCCCGAGTGCTAATCATTAGTTAGCACTCGCCACCCGCGAGTGACAACAGCGTGAACGGCCGACGAGGCTCGCCCACCCGGCACAAATGAGCGCCAGGAAGCGGGTCGTCCGTCGCGGGCGTCGCCGATCGCGTCAGCCATTCGTATCGGGAGGATCCACACCGTATGGCCAAGATCATTGCGTTCGACGAGGAGGCCCGACGCGGTCTCGAGCGTGGCATGAACACGCTCGCCGACGCCGTCCGGGTCACCCTCGGCCCACGGGGACGCAACGTCGTTCTGGAAAAGAAGTGGGGAGCCCCCACGATCACCAACGATGGTGTTTCCATCGCCAAGGAGATCGAGTTGGAGGACCCCTACGAGAAGATCGGTGCCGAGCTCGTCAAGGAAGTCGCCAAGAAGACTGACGACGTCGCTGGCGACGGCACCACCACCGCAACCGTTCTCGCCCAGGCGCTCGTTCGCGAAGGTTTGCGCAACGTGGCCGCGGGTGCGAACCCCATGGCACTCAAGCGCGGCATCGAGAAGGCCGTCGAGGCTGTCAGCGAGCAGTTGCTCAGCATGGCCAAGGACGTCGAGACCAAGGAGCAGATCGCATCGACTGCGTCGATCTCTGCTGCTGATCCGTTGATCGGCGAGATCATCGCCGAGGCGATGGACAAGGTCGGCAAGGAAGGCGTCATCACCGTCGAGGAGAGCAACACCTTCGGACTTGAGCTCGAGCTCACCGAGGGCATGCGCTTCGACAAGGGCTACATCTCGCCGTACTTCTGGACCGACCCGGAGCGCATGGAGGCCGTGCTCGAGGACGCTTACGTCCTCGTCGTGAACTCCAAGATCTCCAACGTCAAGGACCTGCTGCCGTTGCTGGAGAAGGTCATGCAGTCCGGCAAGCCGTTGGCGATCATCGCCGAGGACGTGGAGGGCGAGGCCCTGGCCACGCTCGTCGTGAACAAGGTCCGCGGCACCTTCAAGTCAGTGGCCGTCAAGGCGCCAGGCTTCGGTGACCGTCGCAAGGCCATGCTGCAGGACATCGCGATCCTCACGGGTGGTCAGGTCATCAGCGAAGAGGTCGGTCTCAAGCTCGACTCGGCCGGTCTTGAGTTGCTTGGTCGCGCCCGCAAGGTCGTTGTCACCAAGGACGAGACCACAATCGTCGAGGGTGGCGGTGACGCCGAGCAGATTGCTGGTCGGGTCAACCAAATCCGCGCGGAGATCGAGAAGAGCGACTCCGACTACGACCGCGAGAAGCTGCAGGAGCGCCTGGCCAAGCTGGCCGGCGGTGTTGCGGTCATCAAGGCCGGGGCTGCCACCGAGGTCGAGCTCAAGGAGCGCAAGCACCGCATCGAGGACGCCGTTCGCAACGCGAAGGCTGCCGTCGAGGAGGGCATCGTCGCCGGTGGTGGCGTGGCTCTGCTTCAGGCGTCGAAGCAGGCGTTCGAGAAGCTCGAGCTCGAAGGTGACGAGGCCACTGGCGCTCGCATCGTCGAGGTTGCCGTCGAGGCTCCGCTCAAGCAGATCGCGATCAACGCCGGTCTTGAGGGTGGCGTCGTCGCGGAGAAGGTCAAGAACCTCGAGCCGGGATTCGGCCTCAACGCCGCGACCGGCGAGTACGTCGACATGATCAAGGAGGGGATCATCGATCCCGCCAAGGTCACGCGCTCGGCACTGCTGAATGCGGCGTCGATCGCGGCACTGTTCCTCACCACCGAGGTCGTCGTGGCAGACAAGCCCGAGAAGGCTTCTGCTCCGGCTGCTGGTGGCGGCGACATGGGCGGCATGGACTTCTAGTCCTGGCCGTGCATCGCGTCTAGCACGACAACGTCCTGTGGGGCGGGCTCTCGATTCGTCGGGGGTCCGCCCCACAGTCGTTTGGGGTGGAGCTCGAAACGGTTCGACTGCACGAATGCTTGAAATCATCGGACCTATCCGATTTCCTGAGCGCAGTATGTGAAGCGGTCGGAGGTGGTCATGATGACTGCTGGCTCCTGTGCCAGTCGTGCCGTCACGTTCGTAGTGATTGGCGCCCTTGCGACGCTCATGCTGGCCGGATGCGGCTCGACGGGCGGCGCACATTCGGCGCCGCTCGTGTCCACCTCCACCCTGTCTCCCACGCAGGCCGTTGAGCAGGCGTGGACGGACTTCTTCAACGGGGCGTCACCAGCCGCCATCAAGATTCCGCTACTGCAGAACGGTCAGATGTTCGCTTCGGTGCTGGAGGCGCAGGCGCAGTCACCGTTGGCGAAAGGGTCAACCGCACAGGTGACCAGCGTGACCATGGAAGGCACCGATAAGGCGACTGTCAACTACTCGATCCTTATCGGCGGAACACCCGCACTCGCCGACCAAACCGGCACTGCCGTACTTACGAACGGCCAATGGCAGGTCGCTGACGCGAGCTTCTGCTCGTTGCTCAGTCTCGAGGGCAGCAAAGTCCCCGCGTGCAGCTCGTAGTCGGCGCGCGGGTGCGACCTCGCCTCGCACTCGCCGCGGTCTGCGCGGTCCTGTTCCTCACCTTTCTTGACACCACGATCGTTGCGGTCGCTCTGGCGGACATCCAGTCGGACCTGCACGCGGGAGTCAGCGAGCTTCAGTGGGTTGTCTCCGCGTATGCGCTGCCGTTCGCGAGCCTGATGCTGCTCGCTGGTGCCCTTGGTGATCGCTTCGGACGCAAGCGGGTCATGGTCGTTGGGATCGTCATCTTCCTCGCGGGGTCGGTAATCGGCGCGCTCGCGGACTCATCGACGGCGCTCGTGGTCGGTCGCGCCGTGATGGGAGTGGGCGCGGCCGCGTCCGAGCCCGCCACCCTGTCCGTGATCCGGCAGGTCTTCACAGAGCAGCGTGCGCGTGCCCGCGCTATCGGGATCTGGTCGGGCGTCGCGGCGCTTGCCCTTGCTGCTGGTCCGGTCTTTGGCGGCGTGCTTGTGGGGATCGGCGGCTGGCAGGCTGTGTTCTGGTTCAACGTGGCCGCCGCACTCGTCGTTCTTGCAGCGGCTGCATTGTGGGTGCCGGAGAGCGCCGATCCCATACCGGGCCGACTCGACTTTCCTGGCTTCATCCTGGGGACCTTGGCTCTGGCCGCGCTGGTCTTCGCGATCCTGCAAGGTGAGTCGCGTGGCTACTCCGATGGTTTGCCCATCGCGCTCTTCGTCGTAGCAGTCGTTGCAGGTATCGCGTTCGTGTTCGTCGAACGACGCACCCAGGCGCCGATGCTCGACGTGCGTTACTTCCGGCTGCCTGCGTTCAGCGGTGCCCTTTTCGAGGCCTTCGCGTTGTACTTCGGGGTCTTCTCCATTTTCTTTTTCTCCGCCTTGTACATCCAAGTGGTCGTCGGCTACTCCGGCTACCGGACGGCTGGGCTCTTCTTGCCAATGACACTCGCCATGATCGTCGGCGCGTTGGTCTCCGGACGTTGGGTTGGCGTGCGCGGAGCCCGGATACCGATGACGGTCGGCGCGTTCGTAGCGAGTGCTGGGCTCGTCTTGACCGAAGTTGCGCTGCGCGGGCTGGAGCCCGCGTTTCTTCCACTTGCAGTCGCTCTTGCGCTCGCCGGGTTGGGCTTCGGCTTCGCGGTGGTGCCGGTTACCGCGGTGGCGCTTTCGGCCATTCCGGCCACCCGTTCGGGGATGGCGGCCTCCGCGGCTAACACGTCGCGCGAACTGGGTGCACTCGTCGGTGTCGCGGTGCTTGGCTCGATGGTTAACGGTGAGCTGACCAACAGCTTGGCGCAGCGGTTGACCGATCTCGGGGTACCGGCCTCGTTTCAACAGCTCGTTGTCAACGCAGTCGAGACCGGCCAAGTCCCCGGCGGTGGCACCGCAACGATTCGTGATGCCGAAACATCCTTCGGTCCGTTGGTTGCAAAGGTGGTGACGGCTGCGTTCGATGCGTTTCACTCGGGGCTCGACATCGCGCTGACCGTGTCGGCAGCCGTCATCGTGCTTTCCGGGATCGTGGCCTGGTTCACGTTGCGTCGGCCACGTACGTTGATGTCGTGACCGTCCTGGTGGATTCCGCTAACTGGCCGTGGCGCGGACGGATGTGGGCGCATCTGGTCAGTGACACGTCATACGACGAGTTACATGAGTTCGCGTCGAAGATCGGCATCCCTCGTCGCGCGTTTCAGGGAGATCACTACGACATCCCCGAAGACCTGCGCGCCTACGCCGTATCGGTCGGTGCGACGCCGGTGGGATCGAAGGAGCTGGTTACGCGGATCAGCCGAGCCGGACTGCGCTTGCGGAAAGGAACCCGATCTCAGCATTGAGATTGCGTCGCGCAATGCGCTCCCACTCGCGGCGCGCGTAGACGGTGGCGTAAATGTGCTTGCGTTCTAGAAATGAACGAAGCACGTCGGCGCGTGCCTTGGCGAACGTCGCCTCGTCGATGTCTTGGTGCTCGGCACGCACGCCGGCCCCGTAGGCGGCGTACTTCTGAGTGCTGGCTGCGAGCACGCTCAAATCTGCGTCGCACAGCACGGCGCCTGAGACGTCCGTCGGCGCGCAGACGTGGGCCTTCGTCAGCAGTACGAGCCGCGCGACCTCACTTGCCGTTTGCTCTGATGCGTCGAGACGCGGAAGCAACTCCAACGCGAGTGCGGCGCTTGCTTCTTCGTTGTCCGGTCGTGCTGGGTCATAGATGACGTCGTGAAAGAGCGCAGCCAAACGGACAATGACGAGTTCACGCGGGGTCAGCGCCTGAGTCGGTGGGAGTTGGGCTGCGAGAGTGTCGACTTGGCGCAGCACGTCAAACAAGTGGCGTTCGTCGTGGTAGCGCCGATTTGGCTCGCGGTAGCGATCGACAAGGCTGTCGCGCACCGCGCGCGGCAACACCCGCCCGAACGACGGCAGACTCACGTGAACTCGCCGTGCAATATGTCGTCGGCGTCAACGATCCGGTACGCGTACCCCTGCTCCGCCAGGAAGCGCTGGCGATGCGCCGCGAAGTCCTGGTCGACGGTGTCGCGCGCAACTACCGCGTAGAAGCGCGCGCCGCGACCGTCGGCCTTGGGCCGCAGCACTCGTCCAAGCCGTTGGGCTTCTTCTTGCCGGGACCCGAACGAGCCCGAGACCTGGATCGCGATCGACGCCTCGGGCAAGTCGATCGAGAAGTTGGCAACCTTCGACACCACCAGGGTCCCGATCCGGCCCTCGCGGAACTCGTCGTAAAGCCGCTCGCGCTCGCGCACACGGGTCTGGCCGGTGATCACTGGCGCGTCGAGGAGCTCACCAAGCTCGGCGAGCTGATCCAGGTACTGCCCGATGACGAGGATTGGCTCGTCGCTGTGGTGGGCGACGAGTGCCTTGACGACGTCGTTCTTCACCGTCGAGGTGGAGCCGAGTCGATAGCGCTCCTCGGGCTCCGCGGTCGCGTAGGCAAGGCGCTCGCCCTGCGGCAGCGTCACGCGCACCTCGACGCAGTCGGCCGGTGCGATGTATCCCTGCGCTTCGATCTCGCGCCATGGAGCGTCATAACGCTTCGGCCCGATCAGCGAGAAGACGTCGCCTTCGCGGCCGTCCTCGCGCACCAAGGTCGCGGTGAGCCCGAGCCGCCGCCGCGACTGGATGTCCGCGGTGAACCGAAAGATCGGTGCTGGCAGCAGGTGCACCTCGTCGTAGAGGATCAGGCCCCAGTCTCGTTCGTCAAACAGCTCAAGGTGCGCGTACACCCCACCTCGTTTGGTCGTCATCACTTGGTAGGTCGCGATGGTGACCGGTCGAATCTCCTTGCGCGCGCCCGAGTACTCGCCGATCTCGTCCTCGGTGAGCGACGTGCGCGCGAGCAGCTCATGGCGCCATTGACGTGCGGCGACCGTGTTGGTGACAAGGATCAACGTGGTCGCCTGCGCCATCGCCATCGCGGCGGCCCCGACGATCGTCTTGCCTGCGCCACACGGGAGCACCACAACGCCCGAGCCCCCGTGCCAGAAGTTCTCGGCGGCCTGGCGCTGGTAGTCACGCACTTCCCAGCCGTCTTCGCGCAATGCGATCGGGTGCGACTCGCCGTCGACGTAGCCAGCCATGTCCTCGGCCGGCCAGCCGAGCTTGAGCAACGTCTGCTTGATGTGGCCGCGTTCGCTGGCGTGCACGATGACGGTATCGCCGTCGATGCGCGCACCAACGAGCGGCGCGATCCGCTTGGACCGCAGCACCTCTTCGAGGACTGCCCGGTCCGTTGACTCAAGCACCAGACCGTGCGCGGGATGAGTGAGCAGACGAAGTCGGCCGTAACGCCCCATCGTCTCGGCGATATCAACGAGCAGGGCGTGCGGCACCTCGTAGCGGCTGTACGTGAGCAACGTATCCACGACGAACTCGGCATCATGCCCAGCTGCGCGCGCGTTCCACAGTGCCAACGGGGTGATGCGGTAGGTGTGAACGTGTTCGGGAGAGCGCTCAAGTTCGGCGAATGGTGCGATCGCGTGCCGGGCATCGTCGGACTGCGGATGGTCGACCTCGAGCAGCAGCGTCTTGTCGCTCTGCACGATGAGGGGACCGTCGGTCATGAAGCCTCCTGCGGCTGGATCTGTGCGACGCCAACGACGTGCGACACGGTAAAGGTCGTCACTCGGTCGGTGCGGTGGTCGTAGGCGGAGAGAATTCCGCGGGTGACTTTGAGCGGATCGATGATGCGGTGGGTCGTGGAGCCGTGGTTGTCGGTGTAACTGATCCATACGGAGCTCTGTTCCGTCACGGCCTGTCCGAGCAGATCCAGTGTCTGCGCGATGGGCATGGCCTGCACCCGTGGTGCGCTCGCGTAGGTCCCTGACTTCGTGCGCGAGGCGACCCGGTCGGCCGCGCGCATGGCTCGCACGGCTGCTTCAACGAGTCGCTCGCTCGGGCGTTCGTTGTACGCCACCAGCTGCTGAGGCCGGCGCCGCGGCGGCGTACGGCGCGAGTCCGGGCGGCGCACCACAAGCGTGCCGTTGCTGCCTTCGGCCATGGGACCGGCTCCGATGCCGCGCAGTCGCTCGAGCACCACGTCTGGGGCGGCGGGGCTGATCAGGACAGTCGGCGCGATCCGGCGCAGCTGCAGCGGCGCTAGCGCCCGGTTCGTCAGGACAGCGGCCAGGGCCGCCTCGTCGTCGCAACGGACATAGGTCGAGGCGCTACCGACGCGGACGGTGCCGTGGTGCCGCGCCACGTCCTCGACGAGATAGGTCAGCGGCTGTGGCAGAGGGGTCCGCGATGTGCGGGTCAAGAACTCAACGATGTCCTGTGGCGTGCGTCCTGCGTCTAGCGCGCGCCGGACGCTGGTATCAGTGATCCGGTAGACACTCGCCGTGCCGCGCGACTCGAGATCTGCGACCAGCGACATCTCGCGCGCCAGGCTCGATTCGAGAGGCCCGGGGGCGACTGCAGTGAGGTCCGCCTGGATGAGCACGTGATCGATGGGCGAGGGTAGGTGCGATGCGAGCGCGGCGGCGACCCGGTCGAGTGGTGCACCTTCGAGCAGGAGGCGTCCCGCGGCGCCCATGACTCCGCCGCCTGTCATGCCGATCGTGGCAGCTTCATACATCGTTGACCCAACGAGATTGATGTGACGCTGTGACCAGCGGCGCGGCCGGCGCCACGCCAGAATTCGCTCGACGTCCTGCGCGTCGAGCAGTGCACCATCGTTCTCGACAAGAGCGTCGAGAGTGTTTCGACGGATCGTCGCAGCCAGGGCATTTTCCGCAGCCGGACTGAGCGGAGCGATGCGTTCGTCGTCCTTGGTCTCGCGCGCGGTCTCGATCGCAGACATCGCACGAGGTGCCGTGAGCCAGGCATCGGCGAGTGAAGCCCACCGCTGCGCTACGTCCATGGCGATCCAGGCGTCGAACGCAGGCGTTGGCAACCACGAAGGTGAAGGCTGCCCGTCGTCGGCCAGAAGCCCTGCGGCATATGCGGTTTCGGCGATCAACACCACGTCTGTGCGGCCGAGGTCCAGCGCATCCGCCGTGCGTTTGATGTCTCGCACACCGACTCCGCCCGAGCGAAGTTGAGGTGGCGCGTCGAATGACCAAAGTTCGAGCAGCGCTTCGATGTGTCCGACGAACGAGTGGGCGTGCAGACCCGCCTGCTTGTCGGGGTCGCGTGGGTGCTTGCCTGTTCCGAGCGGCGGAGTCGGTTGGTTTGCGGTGTCGTCTTCATGCACGAGACCGCCACGGAGGGCAAGTCCCACTTCCAACGGCACGACAACCCGGTTGTCATCCAGTGGCTGCAGCAGATCGTGCGCGAGCAGCCACTCGACTGGGCTGCGCGCGGTGTCTCGCGTGACGGTGCGGTTGGCATCGGTGATCGCGCCGACGGGTTGGCCTTCACTCAGTTGATCGAGCACAGCGCGTGCGTCGTTGGGCATCGAGGCCAATGTCGACTGCAGGTACTTCTTGGTCAGGCGCTTGCGCGCGGCCGGACCAAGCCCCGCGGGGTAGGGGCCGAGCACCTCACGGACGGTACGGATAAGGGTGATCTCTGCCGTCGTCTCGCGCCAGACGAGCGCCCGACTTTCGAGGTCTTCGATGATCTCGTCCACTCGTGTCTCGTCCAACGGGAGCACGGCGGCGACGGCGGACGAGGACGTCGGGCTCGGCAGCACGGCGAGGGCTTCGACCACCCAGAGCTGGTTGCGGTCCAACTCGTCCAGAGCCCGAGCGACGGAGGTGGCTGACGTGGCTCGTGCGACAAGCTCGGTCATGTCGGCAGGCACGGGTTGGGTCAGGTCGGGTCGCAACTGCAGGAGGGCGGCTAGCCGCTCGTCGTCTGCTGCTCGCAGGGCGTCAGCGAGGCTGCGCACGGCGGTGGCTTGCCCCGCCGGTGCGGGCGCGGAGGTACTGGACGTGCTCATCCGCTCAACGTTACCTGGGCCGCGACGGATGTGCCTCGTCGCCTGAGAACGGATAGCCTGTCCCTCCGTCCTATTCGGGTCCGCATCTGTAACCCCATTTGCAAGCCCCATCTGCACGATCGAGTCACGAGGTGTTTGGCATGCCTACCGGCAAGGTGAAGTGGTACGACGTCGAGAAGGGCTTCGGCTTTCTCTCGCGTGACGATGGCGGCGATGTGTTCGTGCATCAGTCGGCGTTGCCTGCTGGCGTGCCCTCACTAAAGCCCGGGACTCGCGTGGAGTTCGGTGTAGCCGACGGCAAGCGCGGCGAGCAGGCGTTGACGGTGACGCTGCTGGAGGCGCCGCCGTCGCTGGCACAGGCCGCGCGCAAGCCAGCCGATGACCTCGCAGTCATCGTTGAGGACCTGATCAAGCTGCTCGACGGCGTGGGCAACCAGCTGCGGCGCGGTCGTTACCCCGACAAGCGCACCGGCGAGAAAACCGCTGCGGTGCTGCGTGCGGTCGCTGACGACCTCGACGCCTGAGATCCAACTTGTGACAGTGCGTGCGAGTGCCATAGGTCGCCTACGCACTGTCACAACGAGGGTTGACTAGCCGAAGGGGTCGCACGGGGGCACGAGTTCTGCCCCGCGCGCGAGTGCGAGGAGTGCGGTCACTGCTTCTCGCCCTTCCTCGCCGAGTCCGCGGGTGAACTCGTTGACGTACAGGTCGATGTGTCGTTGCTGAACCGTTGCGTCCATCTCCTGTGCGTTGGCTGCGATGTAGGCACGCGACTCGTCGGGATGTGCCCAGGCGTATTCGACGGATGCGCGTGTGCAGTCATCGAGCCGCGCGCGGTCCAGGCCGTCGCGCACGACGATCGCGCCGAGCGGAATGGGCAGCCCGAGTTCGTACTCCCACCATTCGCCGAGATCGGTTATGGCATTCAGCCCATGGTCGCGGTAGGTAAACCGCGCCTCGTGAATGACGAGACCGGCGTCCACTTGGCCGCGCGCCACCGCCGGCATGATCTCGGGGAACGGGAGCACAACGATGTCAGGCTCACCCACGCCGAGGTCGGCTAGCCAGAAGCGCATCAGCAAGTACGCGGTCGACCGCAACGACGGCACCGCGATTCGCCGGCCCGCGAGCCAGAGCGGGTCGTTGCTCGACTCACCGCGATCAAGTACGAGCGGCCCGCAGCCCCGACCAAGTGCGCCGCCTGCGTCGAGCAGGTGGTAGCCGCGATCGCGCGCATATGGCAATGCCGCATACGAGATCTTCAACAGGTCGTGTGAGGCGTCGCGGCCTGCCCATTCGTTGGTGATGTCGATGTCGGCAAAGGTGACATCGATCGCGGGCGCATCGGCGAGCAAGCCGTGCGACCACGCGTGGAAGACGAACGTGTCGTTGGGGCACGGCGAATAGGCCGTCGATAGCACGCTTTCGCCTGGGTATGCAGTCATCGCGATGCGCCGGGTGCGAAGGGTGCTTGCACGACAAGCGCCACGGCTCGGGTCAACGCATCGAATGCGGCCACGAAGTCCCACGTGGCCTTGTCACTCTCACCGACGATGTTGCTGACCGTGCGCAACTCCAGCACAGGCTTGCCGAAGGCGCGCGCGGCGGTCGCGGCCCCGAACCCCTCCATGCCCTCAGCGACCGCATCCGAATGTGCGCGCTCGAAGGCTTCGATTGCCTCGGGCCGACCCGTCACGGTCGACACTGTGAGGATCGCTCCTGATCGCGCAGTGATGCGTCCATCGTGCAACGCACTCGCGGCGATCACCGTCGTATCTGCGTCGACGCTGAACGACGAAGACCCGTACCCCATCTCGGCGATGCTCTCGAATCGTTCACCTCGGTCGGCGCCGAGGTCGGCCGCAACGATTCGAGTCGCCAGCACGACATCGCCGACCTTTGCTCGCCCGTCGAAACCACCGCCGATGCCAGCGTTGAGGACCAACGAGATGTCTGCGTCGCGCGTCAGCGCGTAGGCGGATGCCGCTGCTGCTGCCGCTGGGCCGACACCCGATACGAGAACGACGACGTCCGTATCGCCGATTCGGCCGTTTCGCCACGGCCACGGGCTCGCGTCGTCAGTAGCGGCGTCGACGTGGTCGAGTCCGGCGCAGATCGCTGCTGCTTCCTCGTCGACCGCGACGACGACCAGGACTCGTTGGACCACGCATCGAGGCTACCCTTGGCGCGTGACCCCAACGATCGGTGAGCGCACGCGTGCGCTGGACGCCACACTTGCCGACGCCGTAGCCGTCGACTTCGCGCGAGCGGCGTTGATTGCCGACGAAGGCACCGACGTCGTCGGCGAGCATCTGGGCGCGACCTCGGATGGCGAGCGGCTGGTCACGCATCGGTTCGAGGCGAAGCTGCCTGGTTACGTGGGGTGGTGCTGGTCGGTCACGTTGGCTCGCGCCTCCCGCTCAAAGGCGCCGACCGTTGACGAGATCGTGTTGTTGCCGGGCGAATCATCGCTCTTGCCCCCCGCGTGGGTGCCGTGGAGCGAACGAATCCAACCCGGAGACCTCGGAGTCGGCGACCTTCTGCCCACTCGGGTCGACGATTTGCGCCTAGTGCCCGGCTACACGGGTGCTGATGCGGACGGCCTGGATACCACGGACTTGCTCGAGCCGTTGGAATGGGCGCTCGGCCTTGGCCGACTGCGGGTGCTCTCGCGCGAAGGTCGCGACGAGGCCTCGGATCGTTGGGCCTTCGGTGACTTCGGGGCGAAATCGAAGATGGCTCAGGCCGCACCTGCCCCGTGCTCGACGTGCGGGTTCCTGGTTCGGCTAGGCGGCGCGATGAGTCAGGCCTTCGGCGCTTGTGCGAACGATCTCTCGCCCGCCGATGGTCGTGTGGTCGCGTTGGACTTCGGTTGCGGAGCACACAGCGAAGGCGCGGTCGTTGCGGCTTCAGACGTCCCGACTGTCGTTGGGCACGTAATCGATGAGATCGCCTACGACATCGTGGACATGGCCACGGCCGAGGAAGAGCCCGAAGCAGCACCGACCGAGCCAGCACCGACCGAGCCAGCACCCACCGACCGCACCCACCGACCAGCACCCAGCGAAGATGAGGCCGCGGAGGAGTTCGGTCACTCCTGAGGAGCGGCTCCGTTGGATTCGTTCGTCTGGGTGAGAGCAGCCGCGCGGTACACCGTTCGGCGCCTGCGCACATACCAAAGCCCAAGACAGCCCAGCCCAAAGCCGACTGCGCACGTCCCGATCCACCAGCCCGCCCCGCGATCGTCGAGGCGGTGTCGCATCGCAAGCAGAACGAAGAATGCGACGAGCCACAGGATCGTGCCGATCGTGACGGCGTTGACGCCGTCGGCGTCGAGCGGCTGGATGTCGTCCGCGTTGAGCGCAGGACGACGCCCTGGTTCGTCCCGCGACACGTCGGACATGCGGCAACGGTAGCCCCCACGCACCTCGATGTGGCTGAGAAGGTGAGGTCGTGAGGCACGGGTTCAGGTCATGAGGCTGTTCGTCGCACTCGAGCCGCCCGCAGAGGTCGTTGAAACCCTTGAGGAGTTCATCGCGCCCGTCGCGAGCGCACGCGATGAGTTGCGTTGGGTGGACTCCAGTCGCTGGCACGTGACGCTGTGCTTCATCGGCGAGGTCGGGGGTGCCGAGCGCGAGCGCGTCGAGGATGCGCTGGACTCCGTCACCTCCTCGGCCCGCGGACTTTCGATCGGACGGCTTCGTTTCCAGCAGGCCGGGCGATTCGACGATCGCGTGCTGTGGATGGGACTTGGCGGTGATGTCAACGGGCTCCGTGCTGCGGCCGACCGAATTCGCTCGGCAGTGAGTCGCGCGGGTGTCTCGCTTGATGCGCGTCGTTTCACGCCGCATGTGACGTTGGCGCGACGAACTCGCGCGGCTGTCGTCGACGACAAAGTGCTCGCTGCGATCGTGGGCTTCGTTAGTGCGGAGTGGCAACCCGATGAGCTGCATCTGGTGCAGTCGTTCCTAGGTCCGCATCCGCGATACGAGACCCTGGCTTCTTGGCCGCTTGCAGCACCGGACCGGTGAGTCGCTGCCGCGCCTTGAAGGCTCGTAGGCTCGCTGCCGTGCATCCGTCCACGTGGCGTCGTCTCGTTCCCGTCGTGCTGATCGTCCTCGTTGCAGTCGTGGTGATTGCCGCTCTCGTGCATCACTAACTTGGCGGTGGGGATTGAGCTCTATGTAGCGGCCGACGATCCTCGGCGCAGCGTAAGAGCGAGCAGGGTGTCGATCGCAGTTTCGAGCGGGCGGGTACTCCGTTGCACCTGGGACAGTAGAAGCCCTCCTTGGAGCGTGGCGAGCAGAGTAGTGGCGAGGTCGTCAGGGTCGATGTCGGACGGGAACTTGCCTTCCGCATGTTGGGATCGCAGTCCATCGCTGAGGGCGGCTGCCCACTGATCGAACCCGGCCGCGATGAGGGCTCTGGCCTCAGGGTCGCTCTCGGCGAGTTGACCGCCAAGCGAACCAAGTGCGCAGCCGCCCTTTGCTTGGGTCAGCGTCGCGCCAGTGATCACCATGTTCCGCCAGGCTTCGACTCCGTTCGCACTGCCGAGGGCGTGCCGGTTCTGCTTGACGATGGTGTCGGCTTGGTAGTCGATGACCGCCTGCACGAGATCGTTCTTGTCGGGAAAGTAGTGGTACACCTGCGAGCCGCTCACCTCCGCTGCCACCTTGACGTCTTCCAAGGTGGTCGATGCGACCCCTCGTTCGTGGATCAAGGCGGCGGCTGTTTCAACTATTCGCGTTCGGGTGCGCTCACCCTTGGGGGTCAGCCTCGGCCGGAGGTTGGTGTCGTTGACCATGCCTCCGACGCTATCAATTTTGGGTTTGACAGCCCAGTCCGAGTTGCGTGATAGTGGGTCACACAACCCATTTAAACGCGAGGGGACAAACCGATTCGCGATGAGCACACTCCCGAGAAAGACAGCGCTGATTACGGGGGCTAACGCCGGGATCGGCAAAGATGTGGCGCGGCAACTGGCCCTACGTCCGGAGTTCGCACGCATCTACCTGGCGTGCCGGAACCAAGACCGGGCGAAGGCGGCGCTGGCCGATCTCGAAGCCGCGACTGGACGGTCCATCTTCGACATCGTCCTCATGGACGTAGCCGACCCGGGCTCGGTCCGAGCCGGTCTGGCGGCCGTCAACGGATCCGTCGACGCGCTGGTCATGAACGCCGGTGTCATTAGCCCGCACTCGATGGACTTGACCGCTGACGGGGTCACCACAGTGTTCGCGACTAACGTCCTTGGCCACGTCGTCCTCCTCGAAGGGCTCCTCGCCGAGGGTCGGCTTGGCGAGGTTGCGGTCTTGGCCGGAAGTGAAGCAGTCGCGGGGGTCCCGAAGTTGCGGATGAAGGGACCATCGTTCGTCTCAACCTCAGCCGACGAGCTCGCCACTGTCATCGACGGCAGCTACTTCGCCGACACGAAGCCTGACTTCAACCTCGCTTTCGCGCAGGCCAAGTACATAGGCGCCCTGTGGATGTCCTACCTGGCCCGCCAACATCCCGACCGCCGATTCATCACCATGAGCCCTGGCAACACCACCGGCACCCAAGCACCTGATGGCCTCCCATTGCCGATGCGTTTAGCGGCCAAGTACGTCCTGCCCACCCTGGGTTTCTCCCACGAACTCGACGTGGGCGCGAAGCGAATGGTCGACGGAGTCACCGACCTGTCACTGACAAGTGGCGTGTTCTACGCCAGCGCGGCCAACAAGCTCACGGGTCCTGTGGTCAACCAGGCGGACATCGTCCCCGACCTGGCCGACCCGTCGTTTCAAGACCACGCCAACGAGGCCATCCACCGCTTCATCACCTAAGGAGCCGGACGAACTACCAGGCGTAGGCCTCCGGCGCGGCTCCGCCCGGGCCCGGGAAGATCTCGTCGATGCGCGACAAGACGTCTTCGCCCAGTGTCACGTGGAGGGCGGACATCGAGCCAGCCAGTTGCTCGGACGTACGCGGCCCGATGATCGGCCCAGTCACTCCTGGCTGCGCAAGCAACCATGCCAAGGCGGCATCCGCGGGCACCAGGCCAGCGGAGTCGCACAGGTCCTCCCAAGACTTGATCGCCTTGCCGTGCAGCTCGAGGCCGCGCGCGACCATCGGACCGGCCGCCCGACCCTCCTTGGCTTTGCGCAGCACACCGCCCAACAGCCCGGCGCTCAGCGGCGACCACGGGATCACACCCAAGCCGTAGTCGCGACATGCGGGCAGTACCTCAAGCTCGATGTCGCGGCGCAGCAGGTTGTACAGCGACTGCTCGGACACGAGACCAAACGACCCGCGCCGCGCGGCCGCCTCGGACGCCTTCGCGATGTGCCAGCCAGCGAAGTTCGACGAGCCGAAGTACGTGACCTTGCCCTGCTGACGCAGGACATCGAAGGCCTCCCAGATCTCGTCAAACGGAGTGGCGCGATCGATGTGATGCATCTGGAACAGATCGATGTGGTCAGTCTGCAAACGCTCCAAGGAAGCATCGAAGGAGCGACGAATGTTGTACGCGGACAACTTCGTGGTGTTGGGCCAATCGCCGGTCGCGCCATAACCCTGGTCAGAGCTGTACGCCTTGGTCGCGAGGATCACTCGCTCTCGGCGGGCCGGATCCTTGGCGAACCACCGACCGATGAAGCTCTCGCTGGTACCGCCGCCAGCGTTCCCGCCGTACGAGTTTGACGTGTCAACCACGTTGATGCCGAACTCCACGGCCTCGGACAACAGCCGATGCGAATCCTCTTCGTTGACGTACTGCCCGAAGTTCATCGTGCCGAGAATCAGGCGCGATACGGACAGCCCACTGCGACCCATGTACGTGTATTCCATGGCCACAGTCTTTCAGCGGTTTTGCAATGAGGCGAAATACGAATCCCACTTGCTGTCGACGAGGTCGAACGCGTGCGACGCGCCCTCCATCAACAGCACCTTCGACACCGGGGCGACTTCTTCGGGGCCGCCTTCGATCGGCATCTGCCGCGTCGCATCGATCACGATCTTCGAGGTCAGCATCTTGCGCGGTGCAGACGGGTCGAGCTGCATGCCTTGCGTCTGCCGGATGATCGTTGCAGCCGGATAAGGCTGCCAACGTGAGCCGATCGCGGCGAGCACGTCGTCGAAGCGATAGATGTTGACGTCCTTGTCGACGACGATCGTCACCTTCGCCAAACCGAACGATGCAGAGAACGCGTGCCCCGCGGACATACCTTGTCCGGGCTGGGTCTTGTCGATCGAGATGACGTAGATGCCCATCGCTTGCGTGGGAATGTGCATGTTCTGCAGGCCAGGAATCATCATCTTGAAGCGCGCCTTGAACGACGCCTCCATCGGCGCGGTCAAGAAGCCGCGAGTGACGCCGGTGTAGGCGTTGATGATGATCGGGTTGTGCCTATGCGTGATGCGAGTGATGTTCATGTAGAAGTTCTCGGTCTTCGCCTTACCGAGATAGCCGTAGAGCTCCGCGAACGGACCCTCTGGCAGCGAGTCGTCGAGCGGAATCTCGCCCTCGATCACCATCTCGGCGTGCGCTGGAACGATGAGGTCAGAGGTCTCGCTCTTGACCACCTCGACCGGCTTGTCTCGCAGGCCGCCCGCCAGTGACAACTCGTCTTGGAACGGACCGCCGATCTTCGAGCTGCTCGTTGCGAAGAGGATCGGGTCGGCACCGACGACGATCGAGCAGTGGGCGACTTTCTCGCCGCGGGCCTTCTTGGCCATCAGGATGCGCCAGCCGTCTTGACCAGGCTCTGGGTTCACGCCGAGCTGACGCGGTCCCTTGATCTGACAGCGGTAGGTGCCGACGTTTCGGCCGAGCTCGTCGTCGTGCAGGATCACCGATCCGGTCGTGATGTAGCGACCGGCGTCTGCAGGGTTCGACTGGATGAACGCGAACTTCGTGATGTCGATGTCGTCGCCGGAGAGGATGACTTCCTTGACCGGCGCATCTGCAGGGCTGATCTCCTTCGGCGCGATTCGGTTGAAGCCGCCGAAGGCCAGCCGGGTCGACACCTTGTCCAACGCCTTGCGGTACATCTGCTCGTGGTTCGACGTCACGTCTTCCACACCGAAGCCGAGGGCTTCGGCTGCCCAGGGCCCGTACGCATTGCCGACTAATGGGCCCTGGACCCACTCGCCGTTGATCTTCACTCGCTCGACGAGGAACGCCGGCGCTTGCCAGTAGCCGAACTTCTCGATGATTCGGTAGCAAAACGCGGTCGTCTCGAACTCGTCGGAATCCATCTCCGGAATCCGAACGAGATTGCCCGTCGCCTCGAGTGCCGCGAAGTAGTCGCGAACGCTGTCGTAGGGGCCGGTGAGCTCGGTCATTGGGGTGCCCTTCGCCGAGTGACTTCTATCAGGTTTGCGACCCTATCGCTCGCTCGGCTGGGGCGCCGAGCACAGTGAGGCCGCTACTTGAGCGCGTCAACAACGTGCTCGATGCAGCCGGTGAGCGCCTCGACGTCGGACGGCTCGACCGACGGGAACATCGCGATCCGCAGCTGGTTGCGACCGAGCTTGCGGTACGGCTCGGTGTCCACGATCCCGTTGGCCCGCAGCGCCTTGGCGACCGCTGTCGCGTCGATCGCGTCATCGAAGTCGATGGTGCCGACTACGGCTGAGCGTTTGCTGACGTCAGTGACGTAAGGCGTCGTGTACTCGGTCTTCTCGGCCCAGTTGTAGAGGATCGACGACGAGGTCGCGGTGCGCTCGACGCACCACTCCAAGCCGCCCTGCGCGTTGAACCAGTCGATTTGCTCGGCCATCAAGAAGACGGTCGCAAGCGCTGGCGTGTTGTAGGTCTGGTCGAGTCGCGAGTTCTCGATCGCTGTCATCAAGTCGTACGACGCGGGGATCCAACGACCAGAAGCCTTAATCTGCTCGGCCCGCGCGATGGCGGCAGGCGACATCAACGCGACCCACAGTCCGCCGTCGGATGCGAAGCACTTCTGCGGGGCGAAGTAGTAGACGTCGGTGTCGCCGACCGTGACGGGCAGTCCGCCGGCCCCGGACGTGGCGTCCCACAACGTCAACGAGTCATCGCTCGCGCCAGCGACAGGACGCACCTGCACTGCGACTCCGGTCGAGGTCTCGTTGTGCGGCGATGCGTAGACATCGACGCCGTCCTCCGCCTCAAACCAAGGCGCATCACCGGGCTCGGACTTGCGGATCGTCGGCTCACCGAGGAACGGAGCATCTGCCGATGCCTTCGCGAACTTCGAGCCGAACTCACCGAACGACAGGTGCTGCGATCGCTCGCGGATCAAGCCGAACGTCGCGATGTCCCAGAACGCAGTCGAGCCACCGTTGCCGAGAACGACCTCGTAGCCCTCAGGCAACGAGAACAGCTCGCTCAGGCCTGCACGTACCCGACCGACCTGTGACTTCACGGTCTTCTGCCGGTGCGACGTGCCCAGGTAGGTCCCAGCGACAGCGGCGAGCGCCTCGACTTGCGCCGGACGCACCTTCGACGGGCCCGAGCCGAACCGACCGTCGGCCGGCAGCAGGGAGGCGGGAATCTGGATGGCGGCTGGCTCTGTCATAACGGCGAGGCTTCCGATCTCGTTGGTATGGGGCGTAAGCGATTCGATGGGAACGATTCGATCAGGCGTAGCTGGGAGCAACCAGAACGGGGTCCCACCCGGGGACATCCTCGGGTTTGCGCGGGCCGGCACCGACGTATCGAGCCGACGGCCGGATCAGGCGCCCTGTTTGCTTTTGCTCCATGATGTGCGCGCTCCAGCCTGCGAGGCGCGCACAGGTGAACATCGCGGTGAACATGTGCGCGGGCACCTGGGCGAAGTCGAGGACGATCGCGGCCCAGAACTCGACGTTCGTCTCAAGGACGCGGTCGGGTCGGCGCGCCTTGAGCTCCTCGAGTGCGGCCTTCTCCAACTCGAGTGCGATCTCGTAACGCGGGGCGCCGAGTTCTTGCGCGGTGCGGCGAAGCACGCGCGCACGCGGGTCCTCTGCGCGGTAGACACGGTGACCGAAGCCCATGAGGCGTTCGTTGCGGTCGAGCACGCCCTTCACATAGGTCTGCGCATCCGTGCCCGCCTCGATTGCTTCAATCATGTGCAGAACGCGGGTCGGCGCACCGCCGTGTAACGGACCACTCATCGCGCCCACCGCGCCCGACAGTGCGGCCGCCACGTCTGGGCCCGTGGACGCAATGACCCGCGCGGTAAAGGTCGAAGCGTTCATGCCGTGCTCTGCTGCCGAGACGAAATAGGCGTCGACCGCCTGCACGTGTTTCGGGTCGGGCTCACCGCGCCAGCGAGTCATGAAGCGCTCGACGACGGTGTGGCACTTGTCCACCTCGGACTGCGGAACCATCGGGTGGCCGATGCCACGCGCGCTCTGTGCGACATAGGACATCGCCATCACCGATGCGCGGGCAAGGTTGTCGCGTGCCTCGTCGTCGTCGATGTCGAGCAACTGTCCGAGACCCCATGCGGGGGCGAGCATCGCGAGCGCGGACTGCACGTCAACGCGCACGTCGCCTGAGTGCACTGGCAACGGGAACGGCTCGGCAGGCGGAAGTCCCGGATTGAATTCGTTGTCAACCAACAAACCCCACACGTTGCCGTACGAAACGCGGCCGACGAGGTCTTCGATGTCGACGCCGCGATAGCGCAGCGAACTGCCCTCCTTGTCAGGCTCGGCGATCTCCGTCTCAAATGCGATGACACCTTCAAGACCAGGGACGAAGTCGGACATCCGAACTCCCAGCAGAACAAGGCGCTTGTGGCGCGGAAAGCGGTGCGTCGTCTGGACCGAAAGGGCAGCGGCGCTGGGCGTGGGAGCCGGTCTGGCTCCGTCCACATTCAACCCTGTCCGCGGCGGTGCTCGGTCCGCGGGTCCAGCCCCTGAGATGCGCGGGACCCGTGCTACAAACCACGAATGGAGGATCCGGGGGCGTTCCGTCGCGCGTACGACAAGGGCTCTCTCGATGAGGCAGGGATCGCGGCCAACCCCTTCGAGCAGTTTGAGGCCTGGCTCGTTGATGCCTCAGCGGCTGGACACGCCGATGTCATCACCGAGCCCTACGCAATGGTTCTCGGGACGAGCGACGCCGATGGCCTGCCCACCTCGCGGACGGTCCTGCTGCGGAGCCTCGATGCCAGGGGCTTCGTCTTCTTCACGAACTACACCTCGCGCAAGGCCCGAGCGGTCGCCGACAACCCACGGGCGTCCTTGCTGTTCCCTTGGTACCCCTTGGAGCGACAGGTCCTCATCACGGGTGCTGTCAGCAAGGTCAGCCAGGAGGAGTCCGACGCGTACTTCCGCACCCGCCCTCGCGACTCGCAGATCGGCGCGTGGGTCAGTCACCAGTCGTCGGTCATTGCCGGTCGCGAAGAGCTCGACGTCCGCATGACTGAGCTGACCCAACGATGGCCTTATCCGACACCGATCCCCACCCCTGACTTCTGGGGCGGCTTTCGTGTCTCGCCGCTGACCGTCGAGTTCTGGCAGGGCCGGACGGGTCGGCTGCACGACCGCATTCGTTACTCGCGTGCCACCTCGAATCCGGATGACACGGGGTGGGTCATCGATCGGCTCGCTCCGTGAGCGTGGCTGGTCGCGTGCGCCGGATTGCAGCAGACACCACCCCACTAAGACGATCGGCGAACTTCCGTCGGCTGTGGTTCGGCCAAGTCGTGTCGCAGATCGGCACGAACATGACGACGGTCGCGCTCGGCATCCAAGTCTTTGCCTACACCCACTCGTCGTTTGCTGTGGGGCTGCTGGGTGCCTTCGCTTTGATCCCACTTATCGCGGGCGGTCTGTACGGAGGTTCGCTCGCCGACAGCGGCGATCGCCGCCGCATCATGCTGGTCACGATCTTCATCCTCACCGTGCTCTCGACCTTGCTCTGGATTCACGAGCTGGCCGAGCTGCGCGCCGTGTGGCTGCTTTACGTCGTCGTGGCCGTGCAGGCGTTCGTTTCGGCCATCAGCGCCCCGACTCGGCAGTCCGTGATTCCGCGTTTGGTCGGCACCGACCTACTTCCCGCCGCGAACGCCTTGGGTCAGATCTCGTTCAGCATCGGCTTCACCGTCGGCCCGGTTCTTGCTGGTCTGTTCGTGCACTGGTGGGGTTACGGATCGGTCTACCTCGTCGACGCAATCTCGTATCTCGCCGTCCTCTATGCGACCTGGCGACTGCCGGTGATCATGCCGGAAGGCACGGTGCAGAAGGCTGGCGTCCGCTCGATCCTTACGGGTCTGAACTACCTGCGTGGCCGGTCGAATCTGTTCATGACTTTCTTGGTCGACATCGTTGCAATGGTCTTCGGCATGCAACGGGCGCTCTATCCCGCCCTCGCCGTGGCCTTCTTCGCTGGTGGCTCGCTTACGGTCGGGATCCTGTCGGCGGCCACTGCGATCGGTGCCCTCGTTGCCGCGCTCGGATCCGGTTGGCTTGGCCGCATCCACCACCATGGTCGGGCAGTGATTTGGGCAATCATGGTGTGGGGTGCCGCGATCACGGCGTTCGGTTTCTCCAAGGGTGCGCTCTGGCTCGGCTTTCTCATGCTCGCGATCGCAGGCGGTGCGGACATGGTGTCTGCAGTGTTCCGGAGCTCGATCCTGCAAACCGCGACTCCCGACGAACTGCGCGGGCGCCTGCAAGGGATCATGATCGCCGTCGTCGCGGGCGGCCCCCTGTTGGGTGATCTTCGTGCGGGGACCGTCGCGACCTGGACCAGTCCGCAGTTCGCTGTCGTATCCGGCGGAATCATCTGCATTGTTGGCGTGCTGCTGCTCGTCGCTCGTTGGCGTGGCTTCTTGGCGTACGACTCTCGACACCCTGTGCCGTAGCGCATTTCCTCGTCCACTTGAAAGACTGAGGGCGTGGACGGCCTCATCGACACCACAGAGATGTACCTGCGCACCCTCTACGAACTTGAGGAGGAGGGCGTGCGCCCGTTGCGCGCGCGAATTGCGGAACGTCTCGATCAGAGCGGACCAACGGTAAGTCAGACGGTCGCTCGGATGGAGCGGGACGGGTTGCTCACGGTCGAGGGCGACAGACACGTCGAGCTGACACCCAAGGGTCACGCGATGGCTGTGCGAGTTATGCGCAAGCACCGAATCGCGGAGCGCTGGCTCTCCGATGTCCTTGAGCTGCCGTGGGAGGACGTGCACGCGGAGGCGTGTCGCTGGGAGCATGTGATGAGCGACGAGGTCGAGCGGCGGATGCTCGACAAGATGGGCCGCCCGACCGTCAGTCCATACGGAAATCCGATCCCAGGTCTCAACGAACTCGGTGCTCGCGGCGAAAGCGAGGGTCATGACGACCACCTGGTCGGCGCTGACACCGTCGTTGACGACGCTGTGGTGCGGGTGACCGTTCGCAGGATTGCCGAACCCGTTCAAGATCAGCCGCACATCATGGCCGCGTTGCGCCGCGCCGGTGTGGTGCCTGGCGCCTCGGTCAAGATCTCCCGCACGGCGAGCGGCGTGCAGATGGGCAGCGCGGGGGAGTACGCGGAGTTGCCGCTTGAGGAGGCCTCCCACGTCTTCGTTGATCTTGGAGATTAGGCACGGCGTCGATCTTGGAGACCCGGGATCAGGCGATCGTCGGTCTGGGTGAATGACCCTTGACCGGGCTTAAGCCCACACCCGTCGGGGAACGATGCACTGTGCATACGGGGTTCGCACTGGATTGGAACGGCGTTTCGCTGGTTGTGACACTGGCCACACGGCACGCCTAACCAGCCCAATCAGCTTTGGTTCTGGCCGGTTCGTCTGCTTACCCTCAATCCGGCCCTCGCACGAACGTGCGGGGGTGTTTGGTGCCGACGCCGAGCCCTGCCAGGCACCGAACAGTCCCAAAGCCCAGGCAGGGACGGGGGAACCACTTTCCCGGTCGCAGCGTGATCGCGGCCTTGGGGTGAAGCCATCCGAACGCAGTGCGTTCGGGCGGCCGGGCCACTCTCCGGTCCGAACCCGACAGCTCACCTCGCAGGCGTCGGAGAGGGCTTACTTATGTCTTTTTCTACCCGTGTGCGCATCGGCGCGGCCTCTGTGGCCGTGGCGGGCGCATTTCTCCTCCCACTCGGGGTGTCGACGTCGGCACAGGCCGTAACCGTCGCGGCCGCAGCACCGGCTTCGGTGCATGTGACTGCAGCGGCTCGTCCGGCAACCGTCGCTCCCAAACTGTCCGCTAAGGCGCTCGCTGCGCGTGTCTTCGCCGCCAAGTCGGCGAAGGTCATTCGGGTGGCCGCGTCGCTCAAGGGGCGTCCGTACCGCTACGGCGCCAGTGGACCTCGCGCGTTCGATTGCAGTGGCTACGTCATGTACGTCATGCACAAGGCGCTCGGCGCTCACTTGCCGCACAACGCGGCCGCGCAGTACCACCGCGTGCACAAGATCTCGAGGCGATCGGCACGCGCCGGCGACCTTGTCTTCTACCACTCACGTAGCGGCCACGTGTATCACGTGGCGATCTACGCAGGTGGCGGTCGGGTCTGGCAGGCCGAGCACCCTGGAACGCGCATCAAGAAGACGCGCGTCTCCGGCAGGGTGACCTTCGGTCGCGTCATCTGATCGAAGCAGCATTCGGACGGCTCAACAGCTCATAGGTTCAACGGCCGCGTCGGGCGAGCGAGTTCTCGCCTTGCGCGGCCGTTGTGCTGCATGCTGCATTGATCAACGGTGATCAGTGAGGTGAGTGCTCGTGAGCGAGACATCCGCGGCGGCGCAGCAGGGGTTCGGACGTGGCCTGATTGGCCTGCTAGGCGTCGAGTTGGAAACGTTGACGCCGGACTTGGTCGAGTTGTCATGCCCCATAACGCAAGCGTTGTGGCAGCCATTCGGTCTCGTGCATGGGGGCGTCTACTGCTCGTTGATTGAAACGGCGGCAAGCCTCGGCGCCAGCGCGTGGTGGGGTGAGCGCGGCGACGTGGTCGGCGTCGCGAATCACACCAACTTCATTCGCGCGACGCGTGAGGGCATATTGAAGACTCGTGCGGTGCCGGTGCATCGTGGGCGCACCCAACAGTTGTGGCAAGTGGATGTCTTCGATGGAGACGGTCGCCTCGTCTCACGAGGTGAGGTGCGCTTGGTAAACCTCGAGTCTGGGGACGCGCTGGGCAATCCCATCACCTAGACACCGCCTAGACATCTTGGGAATCGTCGTTAGCGTCGTCGTGTGAAGCCGCCCCCACTGCGCACGCGCATTGTTATTGCATTCGTCGCCGCTGTTGCACTTTTAGTGTCGCTGCCCGCTGTTGCCGATGCCGATACAGCTGGACCGAATCAGTCACAGGCATTGCGCGCTTCCGATGCAACCGCAGTTGCTTCGACTACGGCCGTTGCCGCAGTCTCTTTGCGGACGTTGACGCGTCCCTACATCGTTGGGCGCGCGCAGGCATGGATCAAGGAGCAGGTTCCCTATAGCGAGAGTCGCTGGCACAGCGACGCCTACGGGAGTTACCGAACCGACTGCTCCGGATATGTCTCGATGGCCTGGGCGTTGCCAACGAGTTACGTGACCTGGACGTTGCCGCAAATCGCGTTGCGACTTTCGAGCTTTCAACTTCCTGCGCGCGGGTGACGCGATCGACACCATTCAGGAAGGGCACGTGATGCTCTTCTTGCGTTGGACCGATCAGACGCACACCACCGCAGTGGTCGACGAGGAGTCACACACCGGGACCGTGGCGCACGAGGACAGCGTCACGCTGGCCTATCTCGTCGCACACCACTACATCCCGTATCGGTACAAGGGTGTGACCGAGGGTGCGCATGACACGTCAGGCGACGGTCACGGAGATCTCTTGGTCGTGAAGTCCGACCACACCCTCTGGGAGTTGCCCGGCACTGGATACAGCTCAAGCTTGAAACCGGTTGAGCTTTTCGCGGGCGCGGGTGAGTTTGTGCAGACCACGGTCGTCGACAACTGGTTCGGGGCTACCTTCCCGGCCGTGCTCGCCACAAAGACGAACGGCACGTTGTGGGCCTACCCACTCGACGGCTCCGGCCGACTTGGCGCGGGACGACAGATCAGTTCGGGTTGGGGGAACCTCAATTCGCTTCTGGCAGTCGGCGACATGAACCACGACGGACACCCAGACATCGCGGCGCGCGACAAGAGCGGCAAGTTGTGGGTGTATCGCGGGAACGGTTCGGGTGGCTTCCTGGCCGGTCGAGTGCTGGCTGGATCCGGCTTCGGCTCGACCACCACCCGCCTCATCGGCGCCACGGACTGGAATGGTGATCATGTAGGCGACGTCCTCCTGATCCGGCCGGACGGGCGACTCTGGTTCTCCGCAGGAACGGGCACAGGGCGGGTCTCGGGCGCCCGACCGATTGGCTCCGGATGGAAGGGTTACTCAGCCGTCGCAGTTGCCGGCGACTGGACGAGTGACTTCGTCAACGATCTCGTTGCCGTCAGCTCGACTGGCGCGGTGGTCGTGTACCCCGGCAACAACCGCGGCGGCGTGCTGAGCCGCCGGACGGTTGCCACCGGGTTGACCTCGGTCGTTCGTTCATTCTGAACGCGCTGACTCACGCCGCCATGTCGTAGGTAGCAAGTAAGCGCGGTAGCACACGGCTCCAGTCGAGTCGTTCGACGGCATACTCGCGTGCCTGTTCACCAAGGCGAGCCGCCGCTTGTTCGTCGTTTACAAGCTCCGCGACCATCCTGACCCCGGCCACCACGTTGGCTGGGTGGTAGAGCCGGGCTGTGCTCTTGTCCTGCAGTACCTCGCGGATCTCGGGCCACGACGGTGCAACGATCGCGCAGCCTGACGCCAGCAACTCGGTCACCACGCGTCCGCTGTGCGACATCGCCGGCGAGTAGAGCACGACGCGATGCTGCGCCCACAACTGTTTGCGGTGGGCGAGCGAGCGAGGCCGGACGATCGGGCCGTACCCGGGGACCTCGTCGCGACACCAGGGCAGGATCACGCGTACGCGTGCGCCGGTCGGGCCGCATCCGGCCGTAGCCCGTGCGATCCGTTGAGCCAACTCCAGCCCGCTGCTTGGCGTATCGGCAACCACGGCGACCTGGAACTGCGCCGCATCGGGACGATGGAGTGAAAACTCAGACACCGTCGCGGCCGGCGGCATGATCACGACCGGGATCGGGGGTTCGCCGGAACTGCGGTGTATCGCCGCTGCGTGGTGCGTCTCTGCGATCACGGCGGAGTCCGAGGCGTCGGGCGTCCCACCCTCGGCGAGCTCGCGGATTGTTGCAACGCCTGATGCGGGCATGAATGCATGCCCCATCAGGTGTACGACAGCCGGTGCTGACGTGGCGTTCGCCGCCAGCCCCGCCCCGTCGAGCAACCGACCGAGCTCGTTGGCCCGGTCGCGCGTGACGGGGTCGGGGCGATGGGGCGCTACGACTGAGATTCGCGCGTGCCGGGTCACGCTGACCTCAGTTCGTTCCGTGGATCTTGTCGACGGCTTCGTCGACCTTGTCGCTCACCGAGTCGCCCGCCTGCTTGACCTTGGCGGCCACCTCGTCACCTTTTCCTTCGTGCTTGAGGTCGTCGTTGTCGGTGAGATCACCGGCAGCTTCCTTTGCACGGCCCTTCATTTCCTCGGCTTTGTGCTTGAGATCGTCAGCCATTTCGACGGCATCCTTCACTATCAAGGGATCATCATCGGACGCCAACTGATTGCCCCTTTCTCGCAGGGCTATACATCCGGGCCCGGTCAACCTCGCGTTTTGGAGGGCCATATATCCGTCCCGGTATGACACGCTTGTCTGAGGGGTACTCGCTTTGCACGGACGGGCGACTGCCCGGCTGCCGAGGGCAGGAAGTGTCTGGGTTCAAGGTGTCGGCTTTGACGGAGACGTTCGCGTGGTCGGTTGACTCGACCACGGCTGACCAGACCTCGGATGCGCTCGTGGCCCAGTTGCGATTGCGCACTCGTGACTTCCTGCTCGCCAATCGTGCGTCCGCGGATCTCGTCCGACGTACCTTGCTCGTTGCCAATGAGCTCGTCATCAACGCTGCGCGGCATGCAGGCGGTGTACAGGCGTTCGAGGTGTCAATGGAGTACGACGGCGTCCGCGTCAGCGTCACGGATGCGGGCGACGGCCCGTTCGATATCGAGCCTGCGTTGCGCTATCCGGATATGGCCGCAGGTGCCGACGCTTTAGCAGAGGACGGACGGGGGCTATTGATCGTGCGTTCGTTGGCAACGTCAGTCGACGTCGTGACCAACGGCAACGGCAAGACGATCAGTACGGTGGTACCACTTCAGTAGCGTCCTCGACGCCCGCGCGTTCGCGCAGAGTGTCCAACGTCTGGCGCAGCAGGCGCGACACCTGTACTTGTGAGATACCGATCTCTTCAGCGATCGCTGCTTGGCTCATGTTCCGATAAAAACGCTGCAAGATGATCCGCCGCTCGCGCGGCGGCAGGCTGCGGATCAGCGGCGCAAGGACCTCGCGGTTCTCGATCTCGAGCATCGCCGGATCATTCGACCCGAGTTGTTCGGAGAGCGGGCGGCTGCCCTCGCCTGTTGGCGCATCGATGTCCATTGCGGAGAACGCACGCGCGGACTCCAGCGCCTCAACCACCTCCTCTGCCGTGACCTCAAGGACGCGCGCGACTTCAGCCAGCGAAGGCTCGTGACCAAGTTCGTGCGCAAGCTCCTCGCTTGCCGTCTGTACCCGTGCGCGCAGCGTCTTGAGGCCGCGTGGGACATGCACGCTCCACGCGTGGTCACGAAAGTGACGGCGGATCTCACCGAGGATGCCCGGCGTGGCGAAGGCCAGGAAATCGACGCCGCGTTCGGGATCGAAGCGGTCGATGCTGCCGAGCAGGCCGAGCATCCCGACCTGTCGGAGGTCATCGATTGGCTCGCCGCGATCGCGGTAGCGCCACGCTATGTGGTTCACGACGGAGGTGTTCGCCAACACGATTTCTTCGCGGATGGCCGCTCGCTCGTCGCCCGTGGCATCCGCTAGCCGCGCGAACAGCTGCACGTTGATCTGATTGAGCGACTCACCGCGCATTTGCGCGGTGTCGTCGTCAGTCATTCAGCGGCGCTGAGCTCGGCGGGATCAAGCGACATGTCCGCACTGATAACCAGGCGTCGATCTGGGCGGTCGACGTCGACGGAGTCGGCCAGCGCAGCCAGAACTGTCCAGGCAAAGCCTTCGCCGAAAGGAGGCGAGTCCTGGGCGGTGTGCCCGGACACAATCACGCGCAGCTCAACTTCGTTGACCAAGAACTCGGCTGTGATTTGGTCGTCGGTCACCCCGCTCCCGATCATTAGCGACATCAACTCGTCCACCACCATGCGAAGGTCCTGGACGCGCTCCAGGGTGAAGCCGAGCTGAGTGCCCAACAACGCACCGGTCGAACGCACGATGACCACGCTGTCGTCTGTCGGCGGCACCTGCATCCGTACAAGCGGCGTGAAGTCGCTCACGCGTCGGCCTGCGGGAAGACGCGATCCAACGCGGTGATCTGAAACACCTTCTGGACAGTGTCGGAAGTCGCAACGATCCGCATCGATCCATCGAGCTCGCGCAGTCGTCGAAACAGACCAACGAGTGCGCCCAGTCCGGTCGAGTCGATGAAGTCGACGTCGGCGAGATCTACTGCCACGTTTGTCGCTCGCGCCTCAAGACCCTCGGTCGATGCGCGAAATTGCTTTGCGCCGGCAATGTCGAGGTCGCCTTTCACGACAACAAGTGTGTCGTCCCCTGAACCTTGGATGTCCACCTGACAGGTCACGTTGTTGCATCCCTTCGCAGTTGGTTCCGAGGATAGTTACCGGATGGTCGCTACCCCCTCGCCGGGTGAGTCATACGTGGCCGCGCCGGTGGATCTCATTCCGACGTTTTCTTGCGCGCGAGTCACGCGGTATCGCACCGCAGCCGGAGTGACGCATGCGAGCGGCACGAGTGCCAGCAGGTACAGCCAGATCAGGAGACCAAGCGCCAGTCCGAACGTGCCGTAGAGCACGCTGGCGCGCGAGAGATAGTGCGCGAGGTAGAACCCACCGACCCCTTGGACGATCTGCCAGCCCACGGCCACAGCCACGCCAGCCCACAGCAGAAGGCGAGTGGGGATCTGGGGTGCCGTGCCCAGCCGTAGGCCCGCGATGCTCAGCACGATCGCCGCGATCAGGCTGGCCAGTAGCCCGAGGATTGTCCAGAGCGCGCCTTGTAGGGAGCCGAGCAGCGTCGCCAGACCAGCGCTGACGAGCGTGCTCACGGCCAGAACTGCGAACAGTCCGAGCGTGCGCAACAGCTTCGGGCCGCCCTTCGGGCGCGCATCGAGCGGCACGTCCCACAGATCGTTGAAGATCAGCTGGATCGCACTGCACATGCTCGCCGTTGCGGTGACGGCAGTGAGCAGCGCCAGTGCGAGGGCCAGGCCGGGGCGAGGGAACGAACCGAGGTCCTGGGTGATCTGCTGGCCGAGCAAAGGAATGTTGCGGCTGGCTGCGTCGATGATGCTCTGCCGAACACTCGGATAGTTGCGAAAGACGAGTGCCAGAGCCGCGGACAGCGCGAAAAGCAACGGGAAGAGAGCGAACGCGGCTCGCCAAGCGAGCAGGATGGCCGACTGCGTGACCCGCATCAGCGAGAGCTCATGCGAATACGCCCGGAGTCGCGACCCGAGCACCACTCGATCCCCCAGCTTGGTCATTTGCCGGCGGGGGCGCCGCGTCGTTGACTCGGCCCCCGGGTGGGAGCCAGGTTCAACGCGGTGACGACCAGGGGCACATGGCTGAACGCCTGCGGGAAGTTCCCGATCATGCGACGGCGTCGCGGGTCGTACTCCTCAGCCAGCAGTCCGATGTCGTTGCCGATGTTGATGACGTTCTCGACCATTCGGTGGGCATCGTCATAACGGCCTTGCAGGATGTAGTTGTCCGCCATCCAGAAGCTGCAGGCAAGGAACGCGCCTTCCTCGGCGATGTCGTCGGGGCTCGATGGCTTGCCGGTGTGTTCGGGGTTGTCGGCCTTGCGCCAGACGAAGCCGTCGCACATCAGTCGATCCTCGATGGCGCGCAGGGTGCCAGTCATCCGCGCGTCGCTCGCGGGCAGGAACCCAACTGGGGCCATCAGCAGCAGGGCCGCATCGAGTGCAGTCGAGCCATAGGTCTGCGTGAATGAGTTCATCTTCGCGTTGAAACCCCGAGTGCAGACGTCGTGATGGATCTTCGCGCGGAGCTTGGTCCAGCGGGCGATGGGCGCGTCGATGTGTCGTTGCTCCGATGTCTTGATTGCGCGATCGACACCTGCCCAGGCCATGACCTTCGAGAACACGTGATGACGCGCGTCGCCGCGTAGCTCCCAGATTCCGTTGTCCGGGCTCGACCAGGTCGACTCCAGATAGTCCATGAGGTGCTGCTGGAGCTTCCACGCATCTTCGTTGGGCGGGACGTTGTGGGCTGTTGCTTGGTGCAGTGCATCGACGAGTTCCCCGTAGATGTCCAGCTGGAACTGGTCGCCGGCGAGATTGCCGATCCGGACCGGCCCGGAGTTGTCATAACCGGGTAGCCATGGCAACTCGTACTCGGGGATCAGCCGCTCGCCGTCGATGCCGTAGACCGTGCGCATCTGTTCGGCCTTGCCGGCTACCGCACGCAGTAGCCACTCGCGCCAGGCGATGGCCTCTTCTTTGAAGCCAGCCTCGACTAGGGCCATCAGCGTGAACGTCGCGTCGCGAACCCAGCACAGCCGGTAGTCCCAGTTGTCGGATCCGCCGACGATCTCGGGCAACGAGGTAGTGAGTGCGGCGAGGATGCCACCGCTGGGGCTGTAACTGAGGCCCTTGATAGTGATGAGCGAACGCGTCACGGCATCGCGGTAGGGACCGCGGTAGGTGCATTGACGCGTCCATTCGTTCCACCATGAGATCGTGCGCTTCATCGACTTTTCTGGCGGAACCGCCGGGCCGGGCTGCTCGTTCATCGGCACCCAGCGGATGCGCAGGCACACCGTGCGGCGCGCCTTCATAGTGAACTCAGCCAGCGCCCCCTCGTCCGTGACCTCGTGAGGGATATCGCCATCAAGGACGACACCGCCGGGACCGGACGAGGCGGTGAGCAATGAGCCCTCGTCGTGCCACCAGGGTTGCTCGGAGCCGTAGTCGAACACAGGACGGAGCAGGCTGCGCATACGCATCGATCCGCGGATACCTTCGATCACCCGAGTCACAGTGACGGTCGACTCGTTCATCGGCATGAAGTCGGTGACCCGGACCTCAGCCTCGGGCGTTGTATGGGTTGTCTCGAGCACAAGTGAGTTCTCGAGATACCTGCGCGTGGTCGCAGTGTGGGGATCGGCGGGGCCCACGGTCCAATGCCCGTTGGACTCATCACCAAGCAACGAGGCAAAGCACGCCCCGGAATCGAATCGAGGCAGGCACAACCAGTCGATGGAACCTGCGGTGCTCACGAGTGCGCCGCTGACCGTGTCCCCGATCAGCCCGTAGTCCTCAATGGGACGCGACACGCCACGACCTTAGACGTCTACGCACGCTGCGATCGCGACTGCGGACCCGACGAGCCCGACTATTGCACCAGTGGTGATCTGTGGTCGGTACTCAACGAGTGTGAGGGCGCGGCTGTGTGAGTGACTCTCGGCGTCGAACGGGCCGTGCGAACCGAAGTCCAGTCCACTGTCATCAAGGGCGTGCCACAGGTTGGAGGGCGCGTCGGTGGGTTCGGTCTCGTTGGTCTGCTGTGAGCTGTAACCCACCCGAGCGAGGTATGGGTCGAGCAGGCCCCCCGCCACCCGGTTTCCCAGGATGGTGGCGATTGTGCTCGCGCCGACCCAGTAGGCCCGCCGCGCGCGTTTGGGGAGTCTCGACAGGACCCACTCGAACTGAGGCGTGTTGACGGCGGGCATCTGGACCATCGTCACGTGGACTTGGCTGTGCTCATGCATCAACTCGGTGCGCACCGACTCAGTGAAACCGACCATCGCATGCTTCGCGCCGCAGTAGGCGCTTTGCAGAGGAATTCCGCGATAAGCCAACGCGGAACCAACCTGAACGATCGTGCCGCGGTTGCGCGGGCGCATCAGTCGCAACGCCTCGCGCGTGCCTCCCCGCGCGCAAGCAGTGCCACGCGCGCGCCTTCTTCACCGAATGCGCCCGCAATCGCGCGACCGAGGCCAGCACTGGCCCCGGTCACCACGACTGTGCGTCTGCGATCCAGCATCGAGCGGGGACTCAGCATTCGAGCGCCCCTGCTACCAGCGGTACCAGCGCGCGCCCTCCGCGCCACGCATCATGAAACCGACGAGCCAGAGGATCAGCACGATCGCAGCCGCGATCCACAGCAGGTGCAGGCTGAAGCCGAGCCCAAACAGCAGCACTGCAAGCAGCAGGACAAGCAAGATGGCGGCCATGACGGTTCCCTTCTCAGCGGCGACCTCGTGTCGCGGAACTGTCATGACAACTACCCGGCCCGGCATACGTTCATACGCCGTCGGTTCGTGTGCGGCGCCACGCGTTCATTCGTTCGAGGGTGTCTATCCATGCGGTTGTCGATGGCAGTTCGAACTGCGCCGCTGAGTCGAACGTCGACTCCCCGTTACGCACATGGATGCCCACATCCTGTGCACGCAGTACGTGGAACACGGTTTCGTCGGTCGTGTCGTCGCCGGCAAAGATGACGACGTCGTGGTCGCCATATGACTCGTCGGTGAACAAACGGCGAACTGCATCACCCTTCGTGGTCGCGGACAACAACATCTCGATGATCGATGCGCCGTGCAGCGTGCTGATGTCTGGCCAACGAACGGGCCCGCCGTCTAGCCGATCACGCGCGATCGCGGCGATGCCAGGCTCAGCGCGGCGGTAGTGAACAGCGATCGCGGCTGGCTTGACCTCGATGTCAACGCCAGACAGGCCGCCGACGAGGTCTTGCACGGCGGCTGCTAAGTCATCGCGTCGCACCGCCAAGTCCGCGGTGTCGGAACCCTTTGTGGAGTCGGGGTCCTCGACTCCGTGGCTGGCGATCAGCCGCGATGAGGGGACGCTGCGGGTGCGTGCACGAAGGTCATCGAGCGAGCGACCGCTGAGGATCACGACCTCGACACCGTCCTGGCCCGCCAGCTGCTCGAGGGCGCGCGCCGCTCGAACAGGCATCCGTGCGTCATCACGGTGGGCGACGAAAGGCGCGAGAGTCCCATCAAAATCGCTGATCACGAGAACTCGTGGTGCCTTCATCGCGTTCTGCAGCAGGCCGTCAAGATCCACGGGCTTCCTTTCGCCGCAGTTCGATCCTCGCGTGCTCTTGTCGGTCGGTTTGTGCCTTTCGGCTCTGGCTCGAACGTATCGTCATGGGAAAGAATGGGTAACTGATGCCGATGATTCACGAGCAACGAAAGCCCGAGGGTCCGGGGCTTGTCGTAGTCGCCAACCGACTTCCGCTGCAGGCGGTTGAGATTGCGCCAGACGAAGTTGAATGGCGTGCGGCTCCCGGAGGGCTTGTTAGCGCCCTGGACCCGGTGGTCGGTCGTTCGGATGCGGTGTGGATCGGGTGGAACGGGATCGCTGGCACACCGAGTCCGCCGGTGCCGGCGCAACTCGGCGACTTGCGTGTCATAGACATCGAGTTGTCCGCGCAGGAGTTGCGCGACTTCTATGCGGGCTTCTGCAACGTGACGCTGTGGCCGCTGCTGCACGACCACGTCGTGACGCCGGTCTACCGCCGTCGCATGTTCCAGGCTTATCGCAAGGTCAATGAACGATTTGCCGATGCGGCCCTCGATGCGTCCGGCTCGGACTCGATCGTCTGGATTCACGACTACCAGTTGATGCTCGTACCTGAGTTCGTCCGGTTGCGTCGTCCGCATGTGCGACTTGGTTTCTTCCTGCACACTCCGTTCCCACCGCTCGAGTTGTTCGCCCAGATCCCGTGGCGCCTTGAGTTGTTGCGCGGGATGCTCGGGTCGGACCTCATCGGCTTTCAGACCGAAGGGGACGCGCACAACTTCCTGCGTTGCGTGGCCGAGCTCGACGTCGCCGATGTGGACGGTAGATCTGTGATCGTCGGAGAGCGACGAGTGCGGATCGGAGTCTTTCCCGCGTCCATCGACTCGCGCGAAGTCGAACGCATTGCCATCGAGGCCGTTGCCGCTGGCATGCCACAAGAGCTGCGCGAGAGCGTCGGGAATCCGACCACTCTGATCTTCGGTGCCGATCGGCTCGACTACACGAAGGGGATTGATCTCAGGCTGCGTGCGTACGCGGAGTTGCTGCACGACGGCGCTCTTGATCCCGAGGACACCCTCTTCGTTCAAATTGCGTCGCCGAGTCGCGAAGAGTTGGTCGAGTATCAACGCATCCGCGATGAGATCGAGCTCATTGTCGGTCGCACGGTCGGAGCCTTCGGCACTCCGCGACGGCCGGCGTTGCTCTATGTGCGCCAGCCCGTAGACCGCAAAGAGATCATCGCTTGGTACACGGCAGCGCAAGTGATGCTGGTGACTCCGTTGAGAGATGGCATGAATCTCGTAGCCAAGGAGTACGTCGTCGCGCGCGTGCATGACGATGGCGCGTTGGTGCTCAGCGAGTTCGCCGGTGCTGCCCACGAGTTGGGCGAGGCATGGATGGTCAACCCCTACGACGTCGATGATGTGAAGGCGAAGCTCCTCGACGCGTTGCAGGTATCGGACTCAGAGCGCAGTCGGCGCATGCAGATCATGCGCAAGCAGGTGTTCAGCCACGACGCCGAGTTCTGGTGCCGGTCCTTCTTGGCCGAGCTTGGCGCCTCGGAGATGCTCGACCTCCGCGAACTTCACGTCTGAGTCACAGCGGGCTGAGGCGCACCGCCCGAGGCTCGCCGCCCGAGGCTCGCCCCTGCGGCGCAACGCGATGACGGCCCGACCGAACCTCCTCGCCGCACGCTTTGCATCGCGTGCTCACGCCCTGCGCACCTCGCAACCTGCGCAAGGCTGCCGTGCGCGATGCAAGCGGTCGAGGAAGCGATGCAAAGAGCCAACGAGCGATGCAAAGGCCCGGTGGATGGGCTGGACGGGCTGGATGGGCTGGACGGGCTGGATGGGCTGGACGGGCTGGATGGGGGTGGATGGGGCCGCCCGCGGCGGCGCAGGCGCTGGGCATCCGGGCTGAGGCATAATCGCGGTTGATGGCAGGCGCAGTCGGCATCCACGACCACCCGACCCTCAAACTGGGGCGGCGTGCTCCGTCGGGTCGCCGCGCAATCCTGTTTAGCGAGCTTCACGTGCGAGCGCCCGAACATCCCACCGTCGATCCCGCTCCCGACCTGTCGTTCCCGATGGACGACAACGATCAGTGGGGTGATTGCGTCGTCGCAGGGTGGGATCACTGTCGGCAGGTCGTCACCCAATTGCTCACTGGTACGGGGCTCAACTACACGAAGGACCAGATCCTCGCCTTCTACCGCACCCAGAATCCCGACTTCGATCCGTCCGGTTCGCCCTCGACGAACGGCCCTGGGTCGTCTGCTGACGGCGGGATGGAGATCCAGACCTTCCTCGAGTACCTGCACGCGCAGGGCGACATCCTCGGCTTTGCCCGGGTGGATCCGCAGGTCGAAGCGGACGTGAAGGCGGCGATCTATCTTGGCCTTGGCATCGTCATCGGCGTCAACCTTGATGTCGCGCAACAGACTCAAGACGTGTGGAAGCACGTCGCCGACTCTGCGCCGTGGGGTGGGCATTGCGTCGTGTGGGTCGGTTACACCGGACGACCCGACGACGATGCCTGTGTGACTTGGGGGCACTTGCTCGACATGACCAAGAGCTTCGTAACGCATCAGTGCGACGAAGCGTGGTTCGTAATCACCCAGGCGCACCTCGACAATCCCAACTTCCGAGCGGGCTTCGACCTGGCGAAGTTCGCCGACGCTTATACGGCCATCACCGGAAAACAGTGGACGTACGCCTAGGAAGCGTCCAGGTGCTCGCGCCGCGCGCCGTGCCCCTAGGCGGTGTGCGTGCGATCACGGTCCGCCGGACCCTGCCCCATCGCGATCGCTCGTTCGTTGGCGCTTGGTGTTTCGCCGACCACTACGGCCCGCAACGAATCGAGGCCGACGGTCATGGGTCCATGGATGTGCCTCCACATCCACACGCGGGGCTACAGACCGTGTCGTGGCTGTTCGCTGGTGAGATCGAGCATCGTGACAGCGCTGGTGTGCAGATGCGGGTGGCGCCCGGCGAGTTGAACCTGATGACCGCAGGCAGTGGCATCGCGCACTCCGAGGTCTCAGTCGGTCAGGCCAAGGTGCTGCACGGGGTCCAGTTGTGGATCGCGATGCCGGAGTCGGCCCTCGGTAGTGGACGAGGTTTCGACCACTACGTGCCACCGGTGACACCGTTACCCGGTGGCTTGGGGACCGTGCGCACATTCATCGGTCAATTACCCGATCTCGACGCATCGCCCGTGGCGACCTTCACCCCCCTTGTCGGCGCGCAGATCGATCTGGAGCCGAACGCATCCGTCACGTTGCAGATCTCGAATGGTTTCGAGTACGGCGTGCTGGTCGACCGAGGTGATGTGACGCTTGGCGGCACGTCTCTTGGCTTCGGGGATCTCGGCGTCGTGGACGTTGGCGCTGCGGCCCTGGACCTGCAGGCCGGCCCTGAAGGAGTGCGCCTGATCTTGCTCGGGGGCGAGCCGTTCGACGAAGAGATCGTGATGTGGTGGAACTTCGTCGCTCGTTCACACGAGGAGATCGTCGCAATGCGCAACGAATGGGAGTCCGGCAGCCCTCGTTTCGGCCAGGTTGGCGGCTACCGAGGATCGATCGATCGGATCCCCGCCCCGGCGATGCCCGGAGTGAGGCTGCGACCTCGGGGTCGGCGCGGACGACGCTGACCGGGCTGCGCACCTGACAAGTGCCTGGACATCTGGCGCGCGTGGGCGGTGGCTCTTGCGCGCCGCGCTACCCTTGACTCTCTAGCGCGCCTGCCTTCGGGACTGATTTCTTCGGATTTGATCCCGCGGCTACGCCCGCTTCGTGCGGATAAGGCGGTGAGCGCGGTGGTGTTGACGGCGAATCCTCCAACTTCCGCGGAACCCGTTGTCATCGACAAGCCGCTGCTTCGCGGGTGGATGCACCTCGCGTGGTGTGAGCTCTCTTTGGTGGTCGGCACTCTTCTTGTCGTCAATGTCGCTGGGCGAGATCGGGTTGGCGCTGCCATCTACGCCGCTGCGGTGAGCGGCTTGTTCGGCGCGAGTGCCTTGTACCACCGGGGTAGGTGGCGACCGGCCATCCGACGACTGCTTCAACGGTGCGACCACGCGATGATCTTCGTACTCATCGCCGGCACCGCCACGCCTATCTTCCTTGTGACGCTGCCTCGGCCCTTGTCGGTGATTTTCCTTGCGGTGATGTGGTCCCTTACCGGGCTGATGTTGATTACTCACCTCATCTGGATGAACGCGCCGGAATGGCTGGTCGGGGGTACGTACATCGGGTTGGGCTGTCTCGCGGGATTCGCACTCCCTGCGGTGTGGATTCACTCGGGCATCGCGCCGTTTGTATTGCTGGCCTCTGGCGGTGTCCTCTACATCGCCGGGGCGTTGATGTACCACACCCGACGACCTGACCCCTGGCCGTCGGTGTTCGGCTTCCACGAGACGTTCCACACCTTTGTCTGCGCCGCTGCGACAGCCCAGTTCGTTGCGATCGCCTGCTTCATTCTTTAGCGCGCCCGCGGTGACCCGAAGGCGCTAACTGACCGTGATCGCGCTCATCGGTACCCAGGCGTTGGCGAACGCGCCCGCGGTGACGTGGTAGCTGGGGATTCCCAGCACGATTCCGCTTGCGTCAACCGGCGCGGTCGAGGTGTGCGTGAACGACGCCCTAACTGAGACCGCGACGTTTCCCGCGCCGATGCGGTAGCCGACTGTGAGCTTGGCCGGGAAGGACGCTGTGCGCGTAAGCAGATAGGTGTTCTGCGGGAACGCGCCGAGCGCGTACTGCTTACCAGCTGTTTCGGCTACATACATCCCGGACAACGGACCAGCCGAGATCAAGTAGAAGATGCCGTGGCCCTTGAGTCTGATGCGCGAGGAGAACGGAGCGGTCGTCATACGGGAGAACGTCATCGTCTTCGCAGCCTTGAGCGTCGGCCGAGCCCTGAATGCCGTGTGCGGGCCCCCCGTGAACACGACGCTTCCCGTGGTTGTGTTGTTGGTGGGGTAGTCAGACATGAACGTGTCCGCTAGGCGGGCGAAGGTTGGATCAGCTGTCTGTGCATGCAGATCCAAGAACTCAGCGATCACGACAGCGTGGTAGGTGGGTGTCGGATGCCCGTGCGTCAGGCAGTAGTTCGAGTACCACCCCGGGATCCGGAACTTGGTCCCCGCCAGCACAGCGACGGTTCGCAACGCTCCGTCCCACATGTGTTCGGCTCGAGGGTCGCCAGTCAGCCGGTAGTACTGCGCGAGGCCGAACGCGGCGAAGATGTGACCGTTGAGCGTGAAGTCTGATTTGGCGATCGGCCAGAGCGGGTATTCCTCGAGCCAGAGGTCGTTGGACGCATCCGAGTGCACGATCCAAGGTTCGTTCTGGTCCGGCGGTAGCAGGAAACTCTCAAAGGTCGCGTCTGCGGCCTGGCGGTAGGTCGGGTCCCCAGTCGCAGTCGCGAGCCGGGAGAAGAAGTCGAGTGCCTGGCCCTGAGCCATTGCGCTGTACCAGGGGGCAACCATCACTCCGTCGGCGGCGTTCTGGTGAAGGGCGAAGTCAAATGTGTAGGGGTAAAACCATGCCCCGGCGCGCTCTACCCGGATGCAGATGAGGTGGTCGGCCTGCGCCTCGGCTCGCTGCAGGTAGAAGGTGTTGTTGGTCAGCCGGTAGCTCTCGAGGTTCTCGATCCCATACTGAGCCTGGGCGACCGGGTGGTCGTACATGACCCCGTCGAGCAGGTACATCCGCGTGCCGTCCGCCAGGTGCGGGCCGCTGTCGTTGATCGAGATCGGTGAGGTGAGCGTGTAGGGCGTCTGCGCCACCGTAAGGCTCTGCATCACGTAGCCATGCTCATTGAACGCGAACGGCAACGGGGTGGTGGTCGGCGTGCTCGGTGATGGCGTTGGTGTGGTGGGGCTCGGAGATGGCGTGGTGTCTGGGCAACTCGTTACGGGTGGATTCACTTCGGAGCGCGCTGAAGGCGCAACCGTCGAACGGCTGGGGGGCAGCGCGGTGCCGTCGGCTGGCAACTGCTGCAGGTCGCTCGGGACGGTCGGGTTGGCGACTACCGGGACGGGAGTTGCGCCTGTGCCGCTGGCGAACGCGTTGCCCGGCAGCGCCAGGGACACCAAGCTCACGGACACCGCGAGCGCTCCGGCCGCTACGAGTTTCTTCATCCTGCAAATCCCTTTCCCAAGCACGTGGTCATATTAAGGATAGTTATCCCATTTGTCCTAGTCGAATCATCGCCACCCGGCGTCGGGCATTGCGGGTGTCGGGCGTCAAGGGGAGGCTAGCCGCCCCACCCTTGGGCGGTGCGGAGGACATGAGGTGAGCGTGCGTTCGGTTTCGTTGTCAGGGGTAGTCGCTAGCGCTCGGATCGCTGCGGCGGGGACGGCCGTGCTCCTCGCTGCTGGGCTGTTGGTGTCTGCTTGCGGGGCTAGTGGTTCGTTGCCCGCACGAAGCGACGTCTCGTCCACGATCGAGTCCTCGCCCTCTGAGGTCGCCACGATCACCTCGGAGACTCCGACCCCGACCGACACACCGACTCCGACAGCGACTGCCACCGTCACCCAGACCTTCACAGCGCCGCCGCCCACCCCGACGCCGACATTCACTGCGGTCGAGCCGTCGACGCCAATCCCCGCCACCACGTCCGCCCCGTCAACCTCGTCATCGAGCGGAGTGCCCGCGTGGGTGTGGTGGCTACTCGGCGCGATCGTCGTCGCGCTGGCCATAGCCATCCCTGTCATCGTCGTATCGCGGCGCCGCGGTGCCTGGGCTAGTTCGTTTGGCTCCGCAACTGGGGAAACGGAGTGGTTTGCGCGAACGCTCATCGCGCAGCTCCAGCAGGAACCGTCCGTAGAACAGGTCGCTGGCGGATGGCGGATCGCGCGGGCTCGGGTGGTTGCGGCCGAGGACTCGTTGACAGGCTTGGTCTCGACCGCACCCGGTGAGACCGAGGCAGCGAGGGCACGAACGCTTCGTGACGCCTTGCGAAGCGCTAAGGATCGACTCGACTCGCTTGTTCAGCCTGGTGGGTCCGCGGCAACGAGCGCGGAACTGGCAACAGCAGCGAGCACCCTTGAGGGCGCCTTGACCGCCATCAGCCCGGACGCGCCGCCTGCCGCCTCGGCCTAGTTGCGACGCGCAACTCAGTAACGACGTGCAACTCAGTTACGACGTGCAACGCGCCGGCGGTGGCGCCGCATGACGCCTATCCCGAGCCAGACGATGGCGCCGAACACGGCAACGACGATCGTGTACAGCCACAAGGGCCAGGTGAATGAGAACCAGAGGAACTTAAATCGCACGTCCTCGGTGTTCTGGACGACAAAGAGCACCAGGACCGCGAGGCCGCCGATTGATGCGATGGCGCCACCACCGAGTCGGCCACCACTTTGGCCCCCACCGTCTTGTTGACTCATCGCCGTCCTCCTATGTGACCAGTTCGGCCAGTTGGCCTGCTGCCGCGTGATCATGAACATCGTTGCAGATTGGGGGGTCAAGATGCTGGTACCGTCAAGGAATCCACTGATGGGCGCGGGCTTCTCGCGCTTCCCTGGATTTCTGCGCAGACATACGCGACGAATGTGACGTGTCGCGGGCACACACGCTGCCCTGGCTGCGACTCACCTGCTGCGTGAGGCCTCGTGTTCGATGACGGCGCCGACCATCGAGAGGTTCGGCTGTGCCTATTTCTTTTGGGTTCGTTAGCACCTATCCGCCAACGCACTGCGGTCTCGCGACCTTTACCTCGGCACTTTTTGCCGAGTTAACGGATGCGGGTGATGATTCCGGCCGGGTTGTGCGCCTTGTGGATTCGAAGTCGAGAACGCACGCCCCCGAAGTCGTGGCCGAACTTGTCGAAGGCGATCCGAACTCCCTGAGCCAGGCACTAAGCGCGTTGGCTGACTGTGACGTAGTGATCGTGCAACATGAGTACGGCGTCTTCGGTGGAGTCGACGGAGATGAAGCAGTGACCCTGCTTCGGGCGTTGACGGTTCCGTCAATCGTGGTGTTGCACACTGTCTTGAGCGAACCGACCGCTCACCAACGCAGCGTGCTCGAAGAAGTCGCGGCGGCCGCCGACGCGGTTGTGACTATGACCGCCACTGCTCGCGAGCGCCTTGCCGGCTATGACGTCGATCTGTCGAAAGTGTTCACAATTCCGCACGGCGCCGTTCCACCAGTTATGCATTCGCCTGTCTTCCGTACCGGCGAGCCAACGATCCTTACCTGGGGCTTGATCGGTCCGGGAAAGGGAATTGAGTGGGCGATAGCGGCAATGCCCGCGCTCGCCGACCTTCCGTCGAAGCCCCACTACATCGTCGCGGGCCAGACGCACCCGAAGGTGATTCTGCGCGAAGGCGAGGCCTACCGAACTCGTTTGCTTCATCAAATCAAGGACCTCGGCCTCGAGAGGACCGTGAACATTGACGGTCGCTACCGAGGAGCCATCGCACTAGGCGAACTCGTTCGTTCGGCCGACGTTGTTCTCTTGCCATACGACTCAACGGATCAGGTTACTTCCGGGGTCTTGATCGAGGCGGTTGCGGCAGGTAAGCCAGTTGTGGCCACTCGATTCCCGCACGCGGTCGAGTTGTTGAGCAACGGGGCCGGGATCCTCGTCCCGCATCGTGACCCGACGGCTATTGCCGAGGCGCTGCGGACGTTGCTGACTCATCCCCAAGTCCGGGACGAGATGTCAAAGGCTGCTCTTGGTGCCGTGCCGGATCTGCTTTGGTCGGCGGTAGCCATGCGTTATCGCCTGCTGGCTGAGCGCCTCATGGTCGCGCGTGCTGCTGCATGACCGACGCCGACACCTTGACCGCCACGGGCTTCGCACACCTGATCCATCTCAGCGATGACCGTGCCGTCTTCGAACACGCTCTGCTTTCGGAGCCCAGGATCGAACACGGCTACTGCGTGGACGACGTGGCTCGCGCGCTCGTCGTGATCTGCCGTGAGCCGGCGTTGGACGAGACTCTTCGGGGCTTGCTGCGGCGTTGCTTGGTATTCACCACCGCCGCGATAGAGGCGGATGGGGCGTGCCACAACCGGATGGATGTCTCCGGGGTGTGGACCGATTTCGCAGATACCAAGGACTGGTGGGGGAGAGCCATCTGGGGTCTTGGAGTGGTCGCAACGCACGCGCCTGACGCGGATTCCCGCTCGACCGCGCTCATCGCGTTTGAACGTGCAGTGTGCAGACGCTCGGCGGCCCCGCGCGCGATGGCGTTCGCGGCCCTCGGTGCCGGCGAAGTCCTACTCGCGCGACCGGATCATGCTGACGCGCGCGCGCTGCTTCAGGATGCAGTCAAATCGATCGGTCCGACGGATCGGGATCCGTCGTGGCCGTGGCCGGAAGTCCGCCTCGCCTACGGAAACGGCGCAATCGTGGAGGCACTTCTGATCGCTGGCGCTGCGTTGCCGGACGACGCTGCGTTGTCATCCGGACTGCTGCTTCTCGACTTCTTGCTTCGCACCGAGACTCGTGATGATCACCTATCCGTGACTCCCGTCGGTGGCCGAGCTCGCGATGACAGTTCGCCTGGGTTTGACCAGCAACCCATCGAGGCCGCAGCGTTGGCGGACGCGTGCGCCCGTGCCTACGCGATTACCGGGGACGAACGCTGGCGACAGGGTGTCGAATTGGCGTGGTCATGGTTCGTTGGGAAGAACGACAACGGGACGTTCATGGTGGACCTCGAGACGGGCGCAGGTTTCGACGGGCTGCACCGCGTCGGCCGCAATCTGAACCAGGGTGCGGAGTCAACCATCGCGGCGATCTCCACCAGACAGAATGCCTCGCGACTCGGGCTGATTACGTGAACTCTGACCGCGCGCTTGCACATCGGGTAGACGCGACGCTTCGACCAGATCCAGCACGCGTTGTCGCTCGGCTGTTCCTGCCTGGCGAAGAACAGCCTGTCGGCCAATCCCGGGCCGGTGCGGTGGCCGCCCGAGTTCTAGAGCTGCCGGAGACCGAAGTCGCCGAGACCACGACGCGATTGCTCGCCGAGTTCTCGCCGCGCCATCGCGATCTTGCGGGCACTTGGCAGACTCACGCCGCGATGCTCAGCTCGTACCTGTCGTCCGGCCAAAAATTGTCTCCGGCCCGCTCGGCGCTTGCTGGGCGCTGCCTTCACGGCCGAGTACGCCGTGGAAGGGGCCGCACTGTGCAATCCGAGCCCGGTCCTGCATCCGGACCAGAGCGCTCTGCTTCCTGGGCAGGTCCGCGTCGCTGTGAGCGTGCGCGGGATCGGTGAGGGGCACATCTCATCTATGGGCTTCGCGGTCGCGGTAATAGGCCCAGGACCCGCATGGACCTTTGAACCCCGCGTTCTACCAGCAGTCGCTGCGTTGAGCCGCCCTGCGTGCCTGCCACGCACACTCCTGCGCGCTCTACTCCTGGATATCGACGGCGTGGACCGCCTTGCCAACAGCATCTTGTCAAGACTTCCGGAACAGGTACTCGCCTCCGACCTTGAGGCCCTCGTCAGTGATGCGTCGCACGATCTTCTTGGCCAACCGGCGGGAGTCGACACCGTTGACCTGCTTCGCCGATTGGTCGCGTCCACCTACGAGACGACCTTGCCCGCGGACGTGACACTGAGCCAGCAAGTCCTGCTACCAACGGCCGCGGAGGAGCGCAACGGTGTCGAAGATGCGCGGTTCGTTCGCTTCGTCAACGAAGCTGGGGAGGTCGACTATCGCGCGACCTACACGGCGTACGACGGGGTTCGGATCGAACCGAGGCTGTTCATCAGTCCCGACCTTCGCAGCTTCACATCAACTCGTCTTGCTGGTGCCGCGGCCCAGAACAAGGGCATGGCGATGTTTCCGCGGCTGGTTGGTGAGCGCTACCTGGCGCTTGCGCGGTCCGACGGGGAGAACACCTTCCTAACCCGGTCCTCCGATGGCCTCGTGTGGGAACCGCCCGAACTCATTGACGCTCCGCGTGGTCCGTGGCAGTTGCTGCAGGTTGGCAACGGCGGATCTCCGATCGAAACCGATCGGGGATGGCTCGTCCTTACGCACGGCGTGGGCGCTATGCGCGAATACGCGATCGGCGCGCTCCTGCTCGATCTGAATGACCCCCGTCGAGTAGTCGCCCGACTTGAACGACCTTTGCTACATGCCACGCCTGCCGAACAGGACGGGTACGTGCCCAACGTCGTCTACTCGTGCGGCGGCCTCGTGCATGACGGTCGTCTCTGGCTCCCCTACGGCATCGGTGATTCGCGCATCGGCGTCGCGTGGGTGGACACGGATGAACTCATTCAGGCCATGACAACTTGCACACCCTGATCCAACTCGGGAAAGGACACACCATGTCCACGATCATCGCGATCCTCATCGTTGGGGTGCTCGTCCTGATTGGCTTCCGCCTTGCTATTCACTTCTCCCAGCCAAAGCGCCCAGGCAAGCTGCCGAAGACCCTTCGACCGAGCCCTCCGATGCGCCGTGGCTCCGTGTCGTCGGCACCGACGGTTCCGACGATTCCGCCGACACCGGCCGTTCCGACGGTTCCGACGGTTCCGCAGCCGAGGCGGGCGCCGTAGGACGTGCGGAAGACCTTGGAACATCCAGTTGATCAGTGGTGAGGCGGCGTGCTGATCGAATGGCCTAGGCCTCGACGGTCTCGATTGATTGCACGTGCTCTTCGCGGACACGAAGGATCGAATCGCCGTCGCGGAACAGCACGACCCAGCCGTCCTCCTTGGACATCTCCACGTTCTCGTAGGTTTCGCGCACGACCTGCTCTTGATCTCCGTACACCAGTCTGTATGTCGCCATGGGTTCTCATCCTTCTCGATTGGGTGCCGCTGGGTTCGATGTATGTGGCGGCTTACGTGCGCGATCAGCCGGACCCGTGTCCTGGCGTCGCGGCCGGCAGCGTGATGGAATTCGCCGGATCGCCGCTTGTTCCTAGGTTCGTTCCAACAGGGCCCGCTCCCATCCTGCATTGACCGCCGCGGCCTCGTAGGTGCTCTGCAGGAATTCAAGCAGCAACGCGTCGGGGTCCGCCGCAGCCCGGACCGTCTCGTAGGAGAGCGTGAACTCTCCGAGGTTCTCGTCGTACTTTGCTTCGGGCGGCAGCACCTCAGCCGTCCTGAAGCCGTCGGGCTCCGGGTAAACGTAGGAGTAGTACACGCCTTCGCCAGTCGGTCCGGGCCAGTAGCCGGCGCTGCTCACTTCGCGCGAGTAAGCCTCATGCATGACGCGAGGTCCACAGTGGGCTGCGCCGCCTGGGTGCAGGGGGGCCGCTCGCCCCGAGAACCGGCTCACGGCCAGATCAAGTGCGCCCCAAAAGAGGTGCACGGGGCTGGACTTGCCCATGTACCGGCTGCGAAAGAGTTCGAACACTCGCTGTGACTCGACCAGAGTCCGCCAGAACCTTTGCACCTGCACCGCGTCGTAGCTGGCGTGCACGTTGTCGGTATCGAAGGGGACCGCGCCCTGAATCTCAACAGGCATCGTCCATATCTCCACCGGCAGCCCTAACTCGTCGAGCAGCCCCATCACCGCGCCGTAGAAGTCGGCAACCGATTCGGCGCTGAGTCCGTGACGACGCCTGGCGCCATCGGTTGTAAGGATCAGGAGTTCGCGGTCCAGCAGATCAAAGTCGATCTGGAAGCCACGGCCGGTTCCGTACGGAACGAGCGACGTGGTCAGCCCGCGGGCCGTGACGTAGAGCGGGGTGTTCCACCAGTGATTCAGGATCGGTGTGCAGGCCATCCGGATCTTCCCGACCACCTGCGTCCACAGATGAAAGGTGGCCTGGGTGCTAGCCCAGTCGTGGGGCGGCTCGGGCCAGCCGACATTGAGTCTCGTCTGGGTTGGCGGGGTCACCGCAATCGTCGTTCCCAGTCAGCGGGCACCTTTCCGGCTGGGCCGGGTGTGGGTTGGTCGAGTGGGTGATGCTGGGGTGGCGCGAGCGTGGGGCCCTCTACGTATTGCTCGCGCTGGTAGTCCCAGAACCAATCCTCACCGGGCTCGAAACTGCTCACAATCGGATGGCTCGCCGACGTTGCGTGATGGGAGGCATGCTGGGAGGGAGAGCTATCGCAGCAACCAATCCTGCCGCACTGTGCGCACCGGCGAAGGTGCAGCCACCAGCCGGGTCCGTCGCCCGACTCGCAATCGGCGCATCCAGTCCCGCTCGGCACCGCCATGGGATCGACGCCGCTCATAAGCTTCGCGCTTCCTCGAGAGTGAGTTCCGCAGCCGGAACAGTGCTCAGCCGATCGCGTGCCAAGTTCTCATCCACCCAAGATCCCTTCCCGTTGTCGCTACAACGGCAGTGTGAACCCTCCAGAGCCGACAGTCGAGTGAGCCCAGTGACGCCGCGAGCAGCGCCCGGGACTACCGATCAGATGGATGTTGTGACGTTCGCATGCATGGCCAAAACACATGGGCGCTGCACGTATGAAAACCCGCAGTCGAACGGACCCAATCACCACCACATCGCCGGGTCGCTGACTTAGACCTCGACGCGGTACCGGTCGGCTTGCACGCCCTTCAACGAGATGCCGTGGCCGGAACCCGTGCCATCGGCTTGCATGGAGCCGAACTCCACCGGTGGGCAGCCCTCAAAAAGCAGCGAGTCGGCGCGCACATGATCGTCGAAGAACTCAACGTGGCGCAGATTGGGAATCGCGGCTGCGACGGGTAGATGCAGGTGCGGCGCACAGTGGCATGACACGTCGAGTCCGAACGAGTACGCAACTGACGCGGCCTGCAGGAAGCCCGTGTACCCGCCGCACCGGGTCGCATCGATCTGCAAGCAGTCAACCGCTCCGGCCTGACACATCCGGCGGAAGTAGTCCGGCGAGGTGCCATATTCCCCAGCCGCGATGTCAGTTCCCAGATACGAGCGCAAAAGCGCCAACGATTCGAGATCGTCCGAAGACACCGGCTCCTCAAACCACACCACTCCCACCGCATCCAGAATCGGTCCAATCCGCCGGGCCTGGGAGGGTGAGTAGCCGCCGTTGGCGTCCACCATCAAGCCGATGTCGTCCCCTATCAACGAACGCACCCGCTCGATCCGAGCGATGTCGCGCACCATGTTGTGCCCACGGTCCTCACCGATCTTGATCTTCACCGCACCGACGTGCACGGCCTTCCACCGCTCGATCGACTCAACAAGCATTGCGTCCGTCTCGCTGACGAAGCCCCCACTGCCATAAACCGGCACCCGCGTCCTGGCCCGCCCCAGCAGTCGCCACAGTGGATCACCCAGCAACTTCGCCTTCAGATCCCACAACGCCACGTCGACGGCACTGATCGCAAGCGACGACAGACCTGGTGTAGGCGCGTTTCGGGTTGCCCGCCGCATCCGCTCATGAATGCCAGGAATGTCGAGTGGGTCGGCCCCAACGACCACCGGCTCAAGCAGCTCGCCAATGAGAACACCGGCTGCGGCCGGCCCATACGTCCAGCCAACGCCATTGACGTCACCGACTGAGACAGTGGCAATGACGACGGTCGTTGCCGACCAACTCAAGGTGCCATCGGATTCGGTGTGATCAGTCGGCACCCGAAAGACAGCCGTCTCGAGGGAGCGGATGCCGCTCATTGCTCATCGAGGCTGACCGTCACCGAGCGGGAAGGCACTGCGGCCATCGCCACCACTTCAGCCAGGTGATAGGCCCGCGGCTTGGACGGGTGTGCCGCGACCTGCACGCGGCACGAGAAGCCGTCAGCGAGCAGCAGCGTGCCCGGTTTCAGATCATCGAGAGCGGGAAACAGCGCACGCTCCGCGCACGCCATCGACACGTCGCGGTGCTCGGGAGTCATACCGAAGTCGCCAGCTAGCCCGCAGCACCCGCTGGCGAGATCCTTCGCGTCGAGTCCGATTCGCTTCATCACGTGCTCGTCCGCGCGATTGCCCAGGACCGCGTGATGGTGACAGTGCCGTTGCACGATGGCCGGTCTACCGGACGTCCCGGCTGCGCTGGAGCCACCGGCTGGTCCGCCCCCATCAAACTGCGGGGCAAAGTCAGGTGCGCGATCATCGAGCAGCTCCGCGAACGTAACTGTCTGTCGCTGCAGCCTGTCAACGAGATCCAAGTAACGCCGATCTGTTGGAGCGCCATCCCCGCCGCCGCGCAGCAGTGCATACGCGTCCGCGCGCAACACCGACGTGCAACTGGGCTCTAACCCGACCACAGCCATCCCAGCATCGAGATACGGCGCAATGACGTCGAGCGACCTGCACAGCACGCTGCGAGCCACACCGAGTTGCCCAGTGGATATCCAGGTGAGACCGCAGCAGACCGTTCGCTGCGGCACATGCACTGTGAACCCGGCGGCTTCGAGCGCCACCACCGCACTGATCGCGATCTCGGTCGAGAAGTTGTTCGTGAACGTGTCCGGCCACAGCAACACGTGTCCGCGGTCGGTACCTGTCCGTGTCCCAACCACCTTCCGGCGGCGAAAGCGTGTCGTGAATCGGGTGCGCGCGAACCGAGGCACGTCCCGCTGCACATCCACCCCCGCCGCCATCTTGGCGAGTGTCGAAAGTCCGGGTGCGTGAGTGACTGCGTTGGCTGCGCGCGGAGCGACCGCCGCCAGCCGAGCCCATAGCGGAAGCCAACCCAGCGAGTAGTGCGATATCGGTCGGCGACGGCCTTCGAAGTGGTGCGAGAGGAACTCCGACTTGTAGGTCGCCATGTCAACACTGACCGGGCAGTCGGACTTGCAGCCCTTGCACGCCAGACACAGGTCGAGGGCTTCTGCGACCTCTTCGCTCTGCCAGCCGTCGGTGATCGTCTCGCCGCGCATCATCTCGAACAGCAGCCGCATGCGCCCGCGCGTTGAGTGCTTTTCCTCGCGCGTGACCATGTAACTCGGGCACATGACCCCGCCGGACTCCGAGTCATGGCGGCGACAGGCACCCACACCGAAACAGCGGGTCGGCACGCCTGCGAACCCGCCATCCTCCGGGTACGCGAACTGCGTCTCCGGACGTTCTGGCGGCCACCCGACGCCCAGGCGAAGTTCTGAGTCCAACGGATTGGGGTCGACGATCTTGCCGGGATTCATTCGTCCGGCGGGATCGAAGATGGCCTTGAACTCGCGCATCGCGCCGACAAGTTCGTCGCCGAACATAATGCTCAGCAATTCGCCCCGAGCCTGGCCGTCGCCATGCTCGCCGGACAACGACCCGCCATACGACACAACGAGTCGAGCCGCCCGCGTCACGAACGACCGGAAGTGTGCGATCCCCGTTGTCGTCGTCAGGTCGAACGGGATGGACGTATGCACGCATCCGTGCCCGAAGTGCCCGTACAGCGACGCTGCTCCGTAGCCGTAGTCGTCGAGCAACTTCTGCAGGTCAATGAGGTAGTCGCTGAGCCGATCCGGCGAGACGGCAGAGTCCTCCCACCCTGGCCAGGTGTCCGGCATCCCGGGCACACGGGCGGTAGCGCCGAGTGCGGCCTCACGCACGGAGTCGAGCTCATCCATCTCCGACTTGTCGGTGTAGATGCGCGAAACCGTCACGTCGCCGTCGCGTTCGAGCGTCTTCTGCGCCCTCAACGCGGCCGCATGAGCAGCCTCATCGTCCTCGCCCGTCAGCTTCAATAGGAGCCACGCGCCCGCATCCGGGACCTCGTGCAGAGCGACGGTGTTGAGTCGACGCTTGCGCTCGTACTCGATCAGCCGGTGATCGATGCCCTCGAACACATACGGCTGCAGCGTGTTCCCGAGCGGCACATGTTTGGCCGCCGTCGCGATGTCGGAGTAGCCCGCAAGTAGGGCTGCCACGTGCGTCGGCTCCGGCAGCAGCGTCACCTCGGCGCGCAGCAGGATCACGCACGTCGATTCCGAGCCCACCAACGCGCGCGCCACGTTAAAGCCGTTCTCCGCAAGCAGGTCGGGCAGGTTGTAGCCAGAGATGCGCCGCGGGATGTTCGGGTAGACCTCCTTGATCTGAGCCGCGAACCCGAGACGAAGCTCGTGCAGTTTTCGGTAGATGTCCGCCCGGGGACCGCCCTCGCGAAGGACTGCCTCGTACTCGGCGTCATCGGTCGGGCCTACCCACATGCGCAGACCGTCGTAGGTGAGCACCTCAAGGCGGCGCACGTTCGCTGCGGTCGTCCCGCTCCACTGGGCCGTCGATCCGCACGAGTTGTTGCCGATCATCCCCCCAAGCGTGCAGTGATCATGTGTCGCCGGTTTCGGGCCGAAGACGAGACCACCGTGCTTGCGCGCCTGCTTGTTCAGCTCGTCAAGCACGACACCGGCCTGCACGATCGCCGTTCGTTTCTCTTCATTTACCGACTCGACCTGATTGACGTGACGAGACAGGTCAAATATGACTGTCTTGTTGGTGCACTGGCCCGCGAGGCTGGTGCCTCCTCCTCGACATGTGACGGGCGCGCCGAAGTCGCGACAGATCGCGACGGCGGTGACCACGTCGTCAACGTCGAGTGGGGTGAGGACCCCGATCGGGACCTGACGGTAGTTCGACGCGTCGGTCGAATAGAGCGCACGAGCCCCCGTGTCGAAGGCCACCTCGCCGCGTACGCCAGCTACGAGCGCTTCGGCGAGGCCTTCGGCATCGACCTCGTCATGCTCGGGTCGAAGTTTCGGCAATCCGACTTCAACTGCTGCCATGAGCGGTCGCCGTCCTAGTGAGACTTGAGCTTCTGGATGCGGTCCTGGAAGAGCGTCGTGGCGATGGCCGCTTTCCGTGGCTGACCCTTGAGAAACGCCTCAGCAAACTTGCGGGCCTGTTCGAAGTTCACCTTGCCCGGCATCGGCGGCTCGTCCGCGTTGACACCTCACGTCGACCAACGCTGGTCCGTCGTACTCGAGCGCGGCCGTGATCGCATCGCGCACGTCGTGGGGCTTCGATACGTGTGGTGCCGAACGCCCCCACAACCTCGGGCCCACGCGGCGTAATCCGGCTGCGGCTCGGTGAAGCGGACGCCGTGCTCGGGATAGCCGAGCACCATCTGCTCCCACAGGATCTGGCCGAGCGCATTGTTGTTGTTGATGACGACCTTGATCGGCAGCCCGTAGCGGACCGCAGTGTTGAACTCCGCCATCAGCATGGCGAAGCCGCCGTCTCCGACATACGCGATGGACCTCGCGCCCCGGGTTCGCGTCCGCGATGCCGATCGCGTACGGCAGGCCAGGGGCCATCGAGGCGAGGTTGCCGGACAGGTAGAACTCGCGCTCGCCTTGGATCGTCCAATGGCGCGCGGCCCAAGTGGCGATGGTGCCGGAGTCGCAGGTCATCACAGCATCGTTGGCCGCGAGTTCATCGAGCACCTTGACGACATACTGCGGTGCGATCGGGTCGCGGTCGGGGTTCTCCAAGGACGCCATCGAGGTCCGCCACTCGTTCATCGCCCGTTGGTACTTCTCGAGGTGGCTTCGATCGTCGTGTCGTTCGATGAGTGCGAGCAACGATTTCAGCGTCGTGCTCACATCGCCGATCAACGGTGCATCCGTGGGAAGACGACCCCCCGCGCGCACGGGATCGATATCCACCTGAACGACCTTGACCGCGCCCGGTTTGGGTAGGTGCTTCGTGTACGGGAAGTTGGTGCCGAGCATCACCAGCGTGTCGATGTCGTCCATCAGATCTTCGCTGGGTGCCGTGCCGAGCAGTCCAATCCCGCCAGTCGTATAGACCGAGTCGTCGGGAAGCACCATCTTGCCGCTCAGCGACTTCACCACCGGGGCGCCCAGGTGATCGGCGAGTTGCTCGATCAGATCGGCGGAGCCGCGCGCGCCGATGCCAACGAGAATGGCTGCCTTCTTGCTGGCGTTGAGAATGTGGGCGGCCGTGCGGACGTCTTCGTCCTCGGGACGGATCGTCGGCTGCAGATAGCGCGCCGAGGTGTGCGGCGACGCGGCCGGCGCAACGCTGGGCCACGGCTCGCTTCCTGCATCGGCCACCTGGATGTCGTTGGGGATGGTGAGGTGCGCGACGCCGCGACGAGCGAACGCGGTCTTGATCGCGAGGTCTAGCAGCGTCGGCAGTTGCGCGGGATTGACGATCATCTGGTTGTACTCGGCGACATCCTCGAATAGGTGCTCGAGATGCACTTCTTGCTGATAGCCGGTGCCCAGAAGGCTCGTTTCCTGCATGCCCGTGATCGCGAGCACGGGCACGTGATCGAGTTTCGCGTCGTAGAGGCCATTAAGCAGATGGATCGCACCTGGTCCCGAGGTTGCCAAACACACACCCAGTCGACCGGTCTGCTTCGCGTATCCGGTCGCCATGAAGGCCGCGGCCTCTTCATGATGGACAAGGACGAACTTCACCTTGTCCGAGTGGCGACGCAGCCCTTCCATGATGCCGTTGATCCCGTCACCCGGAATTCCGAAGACGGTGTCAACGCCCCACTCGGCTAGTCGCGCAATAAGTACGTCGGAAGTGATCTGGCCCATGACGACCAGTACCCGATGCCACGGGGATCGATACACGAGTCGCGCGTCTAGGCGCAGGAATGCAACGCATTCCGGGTCAGCCGCGGCGGGTGCGCCTTGTGCGGGGCGGGTATAGCGCGCAAAAGTTGCGGGTATCCGCCGGAACTGACCGCAATCGCCGCGAATGCGTCACACGCGCGACGTGGCTTCGGGGGTTGACATGGCGAGCACTAAAACTGAGAGCGGAAGTTCTGCGATCACAACGCTGATCCCGGCGCGTATCGATCGACTGCCGTGGTCTCCGTTTCACACCCGACTCGTCATCGCTCTCGGTGTCGCGTGGGTGCTCGATGGTCTTGAGATCACGGTGGCGAGTGCGGTGGCGGCCGCGTTGGGTCAGCCAGACACCCTCGGATTGTCGTCCACCGCAGTCGGTGCGATAGCGACTGTCTATCTGGTCGGGGAGGTAGTCGGCGCCCTGGGATTCGGTCGGCTTTCCGACAAACTCGGCCGACGCAAACTCTTCATGATCACACTCGGGGTGTATCTCATCGGTAGCGGCCTGACCGCAGCTACCGCCGGGACTGGCCCGGGTTGGGTGCTGTTCCTCTATGCAACGCGTTTCATCGCCGGAACCGGCATCGGCGGCGAGTACGCCGCAATCAACTCGGCGATCGACGAGCTAATCCCGGCCAAGTACCGGGGTCGTGTGGACATCGCCATCAACGGCACCTACTGGGCCGGATCAATCATCGGCACCCTGGTCAGTTTGTTGTGCCTCAACGTGTTCGCGCCCTCGGTGGGCTGGCGGGTGGCGTTCCTGATCGGTCCAATCCTGGCGTTGGTGATCATCTTCGTGCGCCGCAACCTCCCGGAGAGCCCACGCTGGCAGATCATGAACGGTCTCGAAAACGAGGCTGAGCAATCGATCGACGAGATCGAACAGGAAGTCGAGTCGCACGGCACAACATTGACTAAGGTCAGCGACGACAAGGCTCTGGAGATCAAGCCGGTCGAACACACGGGTTACCTCGTGCTCACCCGAGTCTTGTTCGTCACCTATCCACGACGCGCCATCCTGGGCGCATCGCTCATGGTCTCGCAGTCCTTTCTGTACAACGCGATCTTCTTCACCTACACGTTGGTGCTCTCGAAGTTCTACGGTGTCTCCGCGGACTCGGCGCCAATCTTCCTCATCGCTTTCGCGATCGGAAACCTCGCGGGTCCACTGACGATCGGACGGCTATTCGACAGCGTCGGTCGCCGGATCATGATTTCTGGCACCTACATCGTGTCCGGAGCACTCTTGGCCGTGAGTGCCGCGCTCTTCGAAGCGGGAGTACTCAATGCGTATACGCAAACCATCGCCTGGTGCGTCATATTCTTCTTCGCCTCGGCCGGCGCCAGCGCGGCCTACCTGACCGTCAGTGAAATCTTCCCGCTCGAGGTGCGTGCTAAGGCCATCGCAGTCTTTTTCTCAATCGCGCAGGGATTCGCGGCCATCGGTCCGATCTTCTACGGACACCTGATCGGCGACGGATCCGACCCGACGAAACTAGCCATCGGGTATCTGGTGGGCGCGGTGCTGATGATTCTCGGCGGCTTGACTGAAGTCTTCCTCGGCATCGACGCCGAGCACAAGGCCCTCGAGTCAGTGGCCAAGCCGCTATCCGCGGTCAAACGAGCTGGGTCCCGAGTCCGACACCCCAAACGGAAAGGGTGAGATTTCGAGGAAGTGTCAGTAGCGGTCGCCTGCGGATTCCCTTGTTCAGCCGAGTGCGACCGCGGCTTGCATCATTACGGCGTGGACGAAGGCTTGGGGGAGATTGCCTCGTAGCTGGCGTTGTTGAACGTCGTATTCCTCGGAGAACAATCCAGGTGTTCCGCAGGCCGCTCGGTTGCGTTCGAACCAACGCAACGCTTCGGTGTGGTGCCCCTGCTGCAGATGAGCCATCGCGACCATGAAGCCGCACAGCAGGAACGACCCCTCGGCTTCGCCCAGTGGTCGGTCATCGTCCGTGTAGCGGTAGACGTAGCGCTCAAGGGTCAGGTTGCGGATGACGGCTTCGAGAGTCGCCACCGTTCGCGGGTCGTCTGCAGGCAACGCGCCGCAGACGGCGGGCCACACCAGCGCCGCATCGACGCCGGGCCGGCCGGGGCTGCGCTGCCAATGTCCGTCGTCATGCAGGCAGGTGGCGCTCGTTTTCGCCAGGATCGTGTCGGCAAGAGTCGACATCTCGCCGGTATCCGGTCCGGTCGGCGCGACCGCGGCGCCTTGCCGCAATCCGGCCACGCAGGCCAATCGCGATTGCGTCCACCAGTCGGGGTCGAGCTCCCAGATCCCGGCGTCAGGTTCATCCCAACGCTCCCTGATTACTCGAGTACAGGTCTGCATGGCGCGCCAACCGTCGGCGTCGAGGTGGTCCTTGTGCGCGGCTGCGCTTAGAAGCCGCAGGGCCTCGCCCAGTGAGTCGAGCTGGAATTGCTGATTGACCCAGTTGCCAACGATGTCGGTACCGCCTGGGAACCCGGGCAAGTGAAGAGTGTGCTCATCGGGCACCTGACTACCGTCGATCAGGTAGGCGGGGCGCAACTTCGACCCGTCCGCCAACACACGTTCGGAGACGAATCCGACCGCAGCATCGAGCAGGTCATCCATCCCAGCCTCGGCCGCAGCGATGCCGGCGTAGCACTGGTCGCGGATCCACGCATAGCGGTAGTCGTAACTGCGGTGATGGTCGGCTCGCTCGGGCAAGCTCATCGTCGCGGCGGCAACCATTCCGCCGCCCGTGCTTGTCAGCCCATGCAACACGGCTGCGGCCATGCGAGCATCGCGCGGAGCGGCGGTGTTGGTCATATCCGGGACTCGCCCCGCCCAGGCGCCGCGAGTGGAGTCCCACATCCGATCTGGGGGTTCCACAGATGGCAGTGCCTGGTCACTCACCTCAAGCACAAGGTCGTGCGTTGCGCCTTCGGACACTCGCAGATCGAAGGACAGACCACCCTGGTCGTCGGGGTGCGCCACGGCCGCGCCGGTCCAGCGCACCCTCAGATCGCCGGTTCGTGCAGTCCAGGTGCCGTCGTCGTGGCGACGCACTTCGCGCATCGACCGCTTACCGAACCCGCCGCGCATGTCGAGGTGGACGCGGACGTGTGCGTCCTCGTTGACCGCGTGTATTCGTCGGAGCACAACCGAGCGATGGGGGTCGGCGGGCAGCGCGAGTGCGTCGTGACATTCGATGATTGCGTGATCGGCAACCCATCGGCCACGCCAGATCAGCGTGCCATCCTGATAGGAACCACCCCACGTGTAGCGGCCTGCTGGGGTGACCGCGTAGCTGCCCTGGCCACCGATCAACTGCGATAACACCGCGTCGTTGTGCCAGTGCGGTGCACACATCCACACGATGTTTCCGTCCGGTCCGATCAGTGCGCCCCGTTCACCGTCGGCGATCAGGGCGAAGTCGCGCAATGGATGGACGAACTCGCCGCCGTCGAACTCACCCATGCCCGAGGTGGTCATGCCGCGCTTGATGCAGCAATCGAGGTCAGCGTTGGGGTACCCAGCAGATCTTCGAAGGTAAGCCACCTAGCCACTTCGCCATTATCCTCGACCACCGTAGGCATGTGACCTTCGACATCCATACGTGACGTCTGACCTCCTCGCCGGGGGGTACTCCACGTGTAAGACGCGAACTCGCGGCTGGCCGCACGGCTGGTTACGACTCGGGCTAGGTGTGGAGGCGGCATGAAAGACGCACGAACTGTGGTCGTTACGGGTGCGAGCGGTGGAATCGGACGCGCCGTAGCGCGTGCCTACGGGGCCCGTGGTGCGTCGGTGGCGCTTCTCGCGCGCGGTACCACCGGTTTGCAGGCTGCGGCCGACGATGTCGAACAGGCGGGGGGCAAGGCGTTGGTGCTGCCCACCGATGTCGCTGACTACGACCAGGTCATCGCTGCGGCTCGGGAGGCGGAGTCGGCCTTCGGGCCCATTGACCTGTGGGTCAATGACGGTTTTACGTCGGTGTTCGCTCCGTTCACGAAGATCAAGGCGGCCGAGTACAAGCGGGTCACGGAGGTGAGTTACCTCGGCTACGTCTACGGCACCATGGCTGCGCTGGAACTCATGCGGCCTGCGAACCGGGGGACGATCGTCCAGGTCGGCTCGGCATTGGCCTACCGCGGGATTCCGCTGCAAACTGCCTACTGCGGCGCGAAGCATGCAATTCAGGGTTTCAACGAAGCGCTGCGCTGCGAGTTGTTGCACGAGCACAGCGGCATTCACGTGACGATGGTGCAGATGCCAGCAGTCAATACGCCGCAGTTCTCCTGGGTGCTTTCGCGGTTGCCCAGTCACGCGCAACCGGTGCCCCCGATCTACCAGCCCGAGGTTGCTGCGAGGGGCGTTCTGTATGCCGCCGATCATCCAAATCGCCGCGAGTACTGGGTCGGCGGAAGCACTGCGGCCACGCTGATCGCGAACGCAATTGCGCCCGCTGTCCTCGACCGCTACCTCGCACGAACGGGGTTCTCCTCACAGCAGACCGACATTCCGGACGACGATGAGCAGGCCGAGAATCTGTGGGAACCCGCTGACGGGGCCGAAGGGCATGACTACGGCGCGCACGGGGTCTTCGACGACCGATCGACTTCCCGCAGCTTCCAGTTGTGGGCCAGCCAACGCCACGGCTTGATTGGGGCGGGACTCGCGAGCCTTGGCACGGCAGCGCTTGCGGTCGCCATCGCTCGAGGTCGGGTTCGGCCCGCGAGATGACTGGGGTGTGAGCGATCGAGCTGGTCGATGCGGGGCGCGCTACGGAGGGAGGCGCCTTCGTTGACGGCCGGCGGCTGGATCCGAACGGGCTACGGGTTGGCGTTGATCGCCTGGCCGGGGACCATCGTGGAGTTTGTCGCTGGACGCCGCGCCACGGCCACCGAACGCGCCCTCGTGCGCGTCTTGGGTTTGCGCGAAACGGGCCAGGCACTGGTTTACGCGGCCCGACCGACCCCAGCGGTGCTTAGCCTTGGCGCAGGAGTCGACGAACTCCACGCCGCGACGATGCTCTTCCTCGCGGCGCGAAGCGCGAGTTGGCGTCGCCCGGCTCTGGTATCCGCCGCTGTGGCCACGACGTTTGCGGCCACCGCGTCCCATGCTGCCGGCCGGGCTCGCCGTCTTGGACTCGCCCGACGGTGAGCTGTCCGAGCGGGACGTCTCCTCGGGCCACGGCGGCGGCAAGCGCTCGCACACCGGCGCGGCCGGACGGACCAAGGAGCACTGCGGCCGTGACCGGACTCGCCCTTCAATCTCACCCGCTCGACAACTGCAGTGCCCGCCGCTGGCCCGTCTTCCTCCACGACAACCGTGGATGGCTAGTCAGACAGGAAGCGGGGTAGTTGAGCAAGATGACCGCGAACAGGGACTGCAACAACTCACTCGAGACGGGCCCCGCAGATGACTCAGTTTGTGGGGATCCGAAGTGCAAAGACTGGTTCCCAAGTTCACGCTCGGCTTGCGCACGCCTTATGGGAACGAGGGGAAGAAGGCTTCGTGATCGTTTTTGGGGTGATCTTGCTGGTGATGGGTCTTCTTCTGAAGATCCCGATCCTGACCGTTATTGGCTTCGTCTTCGCGCTTATTGGGGCCGTCTTGTGGGGGCTGGGCGCAGTCGGTCGAGAAGTCGGTGGGCGCCGACACTATTACTGACCGCCATCTGCGACGGAGGGCGGCGTTTGACGTGGGGGCTCTGAGGATCGGAACGGGGCTGGCCGCAAAATCGCCCGCCTACGCAGCCGGTCATGTCGCTCGCACGGCGCGGCAAGCCGCGGATGCACGCCCCATGGATTGGGCTGCGCGCGCAGGACTGACGGCTCGCGGGCTGGTCTACCTATTGATGGGCGTGCTGGCTTTCCTAGTGTCACGCGGTGCTCGCGCGGAAGTCGACCAGAAGGGCGCGCTGGAGCAGGTGCTAGCCAAGCCGTTCGGTGCCTGGGTCGTCGCGCTCATGGCGATCGGCTTCGCGTGCTATTCGCTATGGCGCTTGTCTGAAGCGGCCTTCGGCGTCGTCGGGGAGGGCCGCAAGATTGGACCCCGTGTGCAGTCATTGGCGCGCGGCCTCATCTATGGCTTCTTCGCCTACACCTCGGTCGCGTTGCTTCTCGGCTCACGCAAGTCGCAAACGTCCCAGCAGCGCGGCTACGCGGCGGAGGTCATGTCGCACTCGGGTGGGCGGTGGCTCGTTGGTCTGGTCGGTGTAGTGATCACGATCGTTGGCGTGATCATGGTCATCGACGGCTTCAGGCTGGCATTCATGCGCTACTTCCCCGCAGGTGGCATGAACCCGCGCACACGCGGGTGGATCCGCCAGTTGGGCCGAGCCGGCACCGTCGCGCGCGGACTCGTTTTCGCGCTTGCGGGGGTGCTCGTCGTGTCGGCTGCCTGGACGTACAACGCCGCGAAGGCCGGCGGCCTCGACGGAGCGCTGCGCACGTTGGCGGACCGTCCGTTCGGCCACCTTTATCTGGCGCTCGCGGGTGTCGGCTTGATCATCTTCGGGGTCTATGGCCTGGCCGAGGCTCGCTATCGGCGGGTCTGAGCAAGGTAGACGACGATGTCAGCTCAGTTGCAGACACCAACGCCGATTCACCTGGGGCGTGCAATTCCGGCTCGACCGCATCCTGTCGGGAGCCGGAAGATGGTGGCGTTCAGGTTGATCGGAGGCGCCATCGCACTGTGGGCGATGATCTCCCTGATCGGGCTCGCGATCACTCACTTGTTCGCCAATGGCGCCTTCCACCAACACGACCTTTCGATCGACCAGTGGTTCGTTGGCCACCGCAGCAATTCGTGGAACACCGTGACCGCGCTGGGCAGCCGGGCCGCAAACACCCAGACCGCCATTGCGGTGACGTTTGTGGTCGTGCTGCTTCTGCGTTGGCGGCTGCATCGTTGGTACGAGTCGTGCGTTCTAATCGTCGCTATCACAGGTGAGCTCCTTGTCTTCCTCGCGGTTACAGCGACCGTTCACCGCGCACGCCCGCCTGTTCCTCGTCTCGACCTGTCCCCGCCGACGTCGAGTTTCCCGTCGGGGCACACCGCGGCAGCGACCGCGATGTACGGCTGTATCGCGATCCTGTTGTTGTGGATCTACGGTCGACGGGCGTTGACTCTCATCATCGCCGTCGTGCTCTTTTGCATGCCAGTCGCGGTGGGTTTGTCGCGCCTTTACCGCGGAATGCACTACCCGACTGACGTCATCGTGGGTGCCATTGTCGGTGGTCTGTGGCTGTGGCTCGTCATCAGCACTCTGCTCCCCTCGAGCGAGTGGCGCGACCGGAAAGAGGCCCTCACGTGACACCTGCGGACACGTCCTCGTTCGAGACACAGAACGACACGAAGGACTCCAACCCGGCTGTGGCCAGCAATGCCGCCGACACCGCGCTCAATGTGGTGCAGGAGGCTGTGGCGCCGACCAGTGGTGAATCGGTAGCCGAGTCTGCCGTCGCGGTCGACGTGGCCAAAGTCGGCCCCGTCACACCAACTGGAACCTGGGTAGGTACCGCAGTTTTGTTCGTGTCCGCGGGTGTGGCGCTGACCCTGCTCACGATCTGGGTCGTCGGCCACGGCAGCGGCGTCCCCAGTTTCGACGAGACCATCCATCGCTGGGTGGTCGAGCATCGCACGTCGTGGAGCGTCACCCTGGCGCGGCTCGTTACGCACGGCGGAGTGACGTCGCTCATGGTGCCGGCATTGCTCGTCATCGCAACTGTGGCCGCCAAAGGCGGCCGCGACTACTGGCGTCGGCTGCAGACCGGCTTGCTGGTGACGGTCGTCGCTAGCGTCGGCATATGGCTCGAGACGCGTCTCAACGTCTTCGTCGACCGCACGCGACCGCCGACGGTCGACTGGGCGGGCGCCGCCGGTGGACCATCCTTTCCGTCCGGCCACACCACCTGCGCGACATTGGTAGCGCTCGCCGCCGGGTGGGTGATTGCCAGCCGCGTTCGAAGCGGATGGCCGCGAGTCCTGGTCTGGATAGGTGCTGGCGCGTGGGCCTTCTGCGTCGGCACGAGTCGCGTGTGGCTCGGTGTGCACTGGCCAACAGACGTCATCGCTGGCTGGCTATTCGGTTTGACCTGGTTGGCCGCAGCCGCGACCACGTTGGCCCTCTTGCGCAGGCGGGACTGGCGAGCACGCACGCATGAGTCGTAGCGGACCTGGCTACGGCCGCCTGCGTATGCGGTCGCGCACTGCTCGTCCATCCGGGTCGTACATGACCCGCAGCAGGGGCGACGCCCATAGCCGGGTCGCCCTCGATACTGCTTCGGGCTGGTGTGGGCGAATTCGCCCCGGGGGGCGCACACCAGCCTGGCCCTCCTGATGCCAACGCTCGAGAGTTTCGGCTTGAGATCTAAACGCGTTAAAGGCGCTCAATGGATCAATCAAATCGTCAACGTCATCGGCGGTGCGATCTAGATGTTCACGAGCCAGTCGCAGTCGTAGGTCGCGGGCGAATGTCCTTGCCCCGTCGCCGGTGCTCGCAGGATCGACCGGCTCCCTTGTGTCCTTGGTCGCGTCGAGAACGGCTATGGACAACTCGCTGTCGTGACTCCACGACCGCCGATTGAGGTTGTCCGAACCGATGATTGCCCACACGTCATCGACCACGGCCGTCTTTGCATGGACGTAGACGGGAGTACCGGCGTGGTTCTCCAAGTCATAGACCGCGAATCGATCACCGCCTGCGCGCGCGCATGCTCGGACGGCGTCGTAACGCCCCAGCAACGCGGGTTCGCGCGTGATGCGACCGTCCCGATCTGGATAGCGGGGGACAACAACAATCACGTGCAGCTTCGGGTTGTCGGCCAGTGCCTGGGCGAGCAGGTCCGAAACGGGCCGTGACCACAGGTACTGATCCTCCAGGTAGATCAGCGAGCGCGCTTGACCGAACGACTTCCGATACGCATGCGCGATGCTGCGTTCGCCGAGCGGCGCGAACGGATACCGACGTAACCGGGCCGGGTAGGTGCGCAGAACCTGCACTGCGTGCGAGCCTCGTCGGGTCTCATCATCATCGACCGGCTCAGGCAACGGTCTGCTCGTCATAACTCCCATGTGATACGTGCGGTCGTACAGCTGACGGATCGGACTCGTCAGGTCGAGCGCACTGCTGCCATACCAACGCTCACGGAACGTGTGCTCCAGATCGTGCACCGCCGGACCGCGGACCTCCGCCTGAATGTCGTGCCACGGCGGTCGCGCGCCGTAGATCTCCGGGAAATCCATGACCTGCGGGTCACCGTCGTGATCGGAGTCGTCGTTGCGACTGAGCCCCAAATCGATTCCGCCAACGAAAGCCACGTCCTTGTCTGGGGCATTCTTGCGTCGGATCACGACGAGTTTCTGGTGATGGCTGCCAGCACGGCGCGTGCGAGCGTCGAGCAGCACCTGGCCGCCGTCCTCGTCGATGGAGCGAACGAACTCCGCGTTCGCCTCCTCCGACTGCTGCATGGCTTTCGGGTGTGAGCGCCACAGCAGCCCGAATACGTGCACGCCGCGAGCTGCCGCCTGTCCGAGCACCGTCCCGATCTCAGTACCTGCGCCAGCCAGACGCTCGCCGAGGTCACCGCGGAAGTCGAGAACATAGACCTGATCGCCTTTGGTGGTCGCTCCGAGTTCGGCACACAGACGAGCGAAGTAGTTGCGCCCGTCGACCAGTGGAGTTACATCGTTGCCCGTGGTGAAGGTCCTTAGGTCCGTTGCGGAATTTCCCCGAGCGTGATCGGTGAGAAACCACAAAGGGATGCCGGGGTCATCGATCGGATTGTCTGGCGCGTCCTGTTCCAACGGATCACCGGGGGTACCAGCCGCGTCGGGGCGCATCTGCTGACTATCTTCTAGCCGACGAACACTGGAGCACGACGAAGATCGGTAGGTGACCAGTCTCCCGACGGCACACATACGGTGATCGAACCCGGACGTACCTCAACGCGAATCTTCTTGACTGGCGGCCGGTCCCCTCCATCGAGCTCGTACCGGAAACGGCGATCGAAGGCGAGTGTGAAGACCTTGCCGGACGTGACGTGTACGTACCGTGACTTCTCCGCCTTGCCTGTCGCTACCCGCGCGAGCGTGCGGGCCCACTGGACTGAGTTCTTCGCAGTAACCACGCCCAATTCAAGCCGACCGTCATTGGGCTGAGCACCCTCGAAGGCCTGAATGCCAGCAATGACTTTGCCAACGTTTGCGATCAGGACGCAGGACAGGCGCCCTTTGAAGAAGCGCTTACCGTCGACGCGCACCACTGCCTTGACTCGCGCGGCATCGAGGTTCTTCGCGCCAGTCCATAGGTAAGCGGCCCGACCGACACGATCCTTAAGTCCACGATCGGCGTCTCGGATCATCAGTGCGTCCAACCCGGCGCCGGCCATCACCGCAAAGTGCTCACCATTGACCGTGCCCGTGTCCAAGCGACGGCGATCTCCGTGCAAGCCCACAGTGACCGCCTCGGTCACGTCTTTCGGGATGCCGAGGTTGCTGGCCAGCAGGTTCGCGGTCCCAGCAGGAAGGATCGCGATCTCCACACCAGTTCCCGCGAGCGCGTCGATGCAACGCTGCACCGTTCCGTCACCGCCCCAGACGAACACGATGTCCGCTCCGGCCTTGACCGCCTGCCGCGCGCGCTTGGGTGCCCTTTTCGACTTGGCCACTTCGAACCACAATGGGTCCGCGAACCCGTTGTCCGCCAGCACCCTTCGCAACTCCCCAAGACCGCCACCGAGCGTCTTTCCTGCATGCGCCACCACCGCGACCATCGTCATGTCCTTCAACTACCCATTTGAGCGGCGGAATTTCACGAACCTGCTTATCCCCTCATCTCTCCGTGGCGTTCGGACGCGTCACGGCGCTCGTGACAGCCTCGAACCAGGTCAGGACCCGCTGTTGATCCCCCGGCACAACGCCCAGATCAGAATCGCAGCGCACTCGCGGACTGAGCAGAACGAATATCGCGGGGATCAGTAGATCCCTTTGACCCGCGCGGCGACGGACCGCCCATCGGGGTCGTAGAAGGCGCGGTACGCGATAGACGCGAACGCGCGCGCGGAGGGCCTGAGTGGAGGCTGCTCATATGTGCGCAAGCGACCGGCGGGTCGCGCGTCACCGTCGTTCGACGCGTGCCACGCGTCGAGGGCACCCGCCGCAGCCCTGAAGGCGTCGAACATGTCGAGCGGGTCACCAGCGACCTGGATGGCCGCATCCGAGTCGGGCAGGTCGAGATGTTCTTGCGCCAACTGCAATCGAAGGGCTCGGGCGGGACCGTTGGTGCTCTCGACAGGATTGACGACGGCGCACGTCACCTCTGAGTCATGCGTCCACGATCTTCGGTTGAGGTTGTCCGAACCCACGGTCACCCATTCGTCGTCAATCGCGCAGACCTTCGCGTGTACATACACAGGCGTGCCCTGGTGGTTCTCCAACCCGTAGACGGCAACACGGTCGCCACCCGCCTTGCGCAGTAGCTCAAGAACTTTGCCCCGACTCACCAGGTTCGGAGGCGTACTCAGCCGGCCGTCCTGATCTGGCAACATCGGTATTACCGCGATGAGTCGCAGTTCTGGTGACCTGCGCAAAGCCTTGGACAACAGGTCGGCCGCCCGCACCGACCAGAGGTACTGATCCTCCAGATAGACCAGGCGGCTCGCACGCGCGAAGGCCTTCTCGTAACTGCGGGCAACGGACCGTTCACCATCACGGGCAAAGGGATATCCGGGATGGCGCATCGCATACGTCCGCAGCACTTGGATCGAGTCGTCACCGACGGGTTCAGGGTCAGGGAGTTGCGTCGGGAGTTCACTCGTCGATGCCGTTGCTCCCCGAAGGCGGTCGGTCACGACACGAAGCGGGTTGCGGGATAGCGGCGTTGGGTCGGCCCATCGTTCGCGAAACGTCGCCTCAAGGTCCCCGACCGCGGGGCCTGTGATTCTCAACTGAATGTCGTGCCAGGGCGGACGCGGGCCGTACCAATCGGCCATCTGTTGCGGTTGCGGATCACCCTCGTGCTTCTCGTTGTCACGTCTGCTGTGGCACAGGTCGATGCCGCCGACGAACGCAACGTCAAGCTGCGGTCGGCCGGGACACCGAATGACCACGAGTTTCTGGTGGTGCGAGCCCAGGGGCCGCACACGCATATCGAGACGACATTCACCACCAGCCGCATCGATCTCCTCGCCGAGGTGGCGGTTCTCCCTGGCGCTGAACGCCAGCTTGTCGAGATGCGATCGCCACACGAGCCCACACACCGTGACGTCGCGACTCGCGCACGCCGCGAGGGCCTGGCCGATCTCGACACCTTCAGCTTGGAGGCGCTCGTCCGGATCACCGCGCCAGTCGGTGAAAAGGACCAGATCCCCCGCGCGCGTTTTCCGGAGCCGGTCCAACAACTCGGCGTAATACACGGCACCGTGAACGAGCGAACGCACCTCGTTGCCATCCGTAAACGCGCGACCGTCGGCATGCCGAGCGTCGATCACGGTGTCAGGGTTGCCGCGCTCAAGAGCAGATAGGAACCACGATCGCGGGTCCGCCGTCACATCCAAGGCTTACCAGAGAGTCGAACAAATCAAAACGACGTGCGTCGAGAAGCGACATCCCCAGCCGTCGAGGCGCGTGACCTGTCAACCTTGTCGGCCGTCGACTAGTAGGTACTGGCCTCGTCCTCGACCGTCATCGGTGCGCGCAGCGGCTGGCCGTCTTCATCGGTGACCACCCACCTCAGTGACCATAGGGTTGGGCGATCTCCCTTTGCTACCAGCCAGCGCACCTGTGCGAGTACCGTGGACCGCAGATCGTCCACATCGTGATCGGCGATGACGTCGGCGAGGTCGGACCATGAGCCGATCGGAATGGCAACACTCTCATCGAGACGGGCCACGAAGGTCTCGGCTGACGGGTCCATCTCCACGGTGCACGTCGTCACGGCACCGGATTTTAGGCATCCTTCGGCGGCTAGCGGAAACACGTTTACCACTTTGGTATGTGTGCATCGCTGGATGGAAAGGCGTTCCCAGAAAGGATGCTCAGGCCGGTTCGATCGTCCTCTCCGCAACGAGTTGGGTGACCATGTCGCTGGCTAAGTCTTCGTCGTCTCGCGTCTATCGTTTCTTCGTTCTGGTTGACCTCCACGCGTGCGCCGCCGCCCACAAGGAGATCATCATCCAGTCTCCAATCCGCAGCACTCCGTGAAGTAGTACCGGGATTTCCACAGAATTAGAAGTTCGCGAGCCGCGGATGTGATGCGCGCCCGGGCCTCGCGCAACCGCCAGATCCTGAGGCCGGTCAGATGCGTAGCCGGCGCGCGCAACCCACACCCTTCCTCACCGGTCACGGGCGTGCGGTTGCCCAAAGGTCGTGCGGGGCTGACGTTCTAAATGCCGAGGAAACTGGGTAGAGGGTTGCCGACAAATCCGTGCGACGGACGGGAGGTCTCACGGGCGTGCGGCTACTACGAAGTTGTCAGCGGAACCTGGTTCACCGGCACAGCCCAGACCGCGAAGCCACAGCGGTGGCGAGCAATCATCCACGCCCGTCTCGTCGCCAACGGATAGCAGCGACGAAAGCCGCCTTGACGCGGAGAGAGGGAGCACACACCGGCAGGTGTGGGACTGTCACATGACTAGGACTAGTTGGAAGGTGCGCCTCGCGCTCCGACCAACCGAGCCGATCCCGATCGAACTGCTCGGCGAGGTCGTTGAATCCTTGGACTCAGCGGGCTGCGAGTTGATGATCAAGGACGACGGGGGATGGATTGTGGACCTTCGAACCCGCAGTCGGGATCGGATGACGGCGATCGAGCGCGGGGTCGCGCTCACCTACCAGGTACTCAATCCGCACCGCATCGACGTGAGCGTCCACACCGTCGAAGCCCGTGAGCTTTCCCGACCTCGCTACCCAGTCCGCTGGGTGTGATGGACCGTGAGTCCGTCGCAACCTCGTGCAGGGCACTGGCGGCGCTTGGCCTTAGTGTCAGTTGCCGTGGCCACAACTAATACGGTCATCGCCCTCACCGGTGCAAACCGGCGTCTGGGCGATCGCACTGCGGACGTCGATGCGAGGACACGGCGGTGTGGGGGGCGGGGGATCGGGTTATGAGTCGGGCAGCGTCTGGTGCCCAGTTTCATATTTCCGCCGGTTCGCAGCGGGCGACCATCGTGGAGGTGGGCGGTGGTATCCGTGAGTACGCCGTCGGTACTCGCGACGTGGTGGAGCCGTACCCACTGGAGGCAATGTGTGACGGCGCGCATGGCGCACCGCTGATCCCGTGGCCCAACCGTCTCGCCGAGGGCGCTTACTCCTTCGACGGAGACAGATATCAGGTGGCGGTCACCGAGCCTGACAAGCACAACGCAATCCACGGTTTGCTGCGCTGGCGTAACTGGCAGGCCATCGAGCACGACCCAGACCGGGTGCTAATGGCAACTCGACTTCATCCCATGCCGGGCTATCCGTTCCTCCTCGACGTGCAGATCGAGTACACCCTGAGCTCGACCGGGCTGACCGTGACCACCACCGCGACCAACCGAGGCGAGACGACCTGCCCCTACGGCAGTGGTCAACACCCCTATCTGTCACCGGGAACCGGTCTGATCAACCAGTGCACACTGCAACTGGAAGCGGCAAAGTGGGTCGACACCGCCAACGATCGACAACTTCCAACAGGCACCAGAACCACCGTTGGCACACCCATGGACTTCACCGCAGCAAAGGAGATCGGCGAACAGCGGTTGGACACGCCCTTCTTCGACCTCGCGCGAGACTCCGACGGACGTGCCTGGGTCATCCTCACCGGCCCCGACGGCACGCGGGCCGAACTCTGGGTTGACCGCACCTACGAATTCATCGAGCTCTACTCCGGTGACACCCTCGCCGAAGACCGACGGCGCCGGGGCCTGGGCGCTGAGCCGATGACATGCCCACCCAACGCGTTCCAAACCGGAATCGGCCTCCAACGCCTAGACCCAGGTGCGAGCTGCACCAGCAGTTGGGGCGCACGGCTGGGCTGATCTGAGCGCGTCGCGGAATCACCCGGGGGCTAACGCAGGAGCGGCTTGGCTGGGGCGATTGCTTTACTCGGTCGACCCCTGCGGCTTCGAAGGGGCTCACGGGACCGCAGCGTCAACTGCGTGATGTCGCGGCCGGGATCATCGCGAACATCGCGCGCAAGAACCTCGGTCTGTAGGGCGCTACTAGCCGCTAGTCGTGTGAGTCGAGGCATGTGATTGCGCGTCGCGCAACTGTTGAGCTAACTCCTGCAGTCGCTGCTGGCTGTGCGTTTCGCGCAGCGGGGAAATTCGGTGCGCTCCTCCGCCTCCGCATGAGCTAGCACGTCTTGGTGGAATGCTGTGAACTCGTCAGCGAAGTCTTCATGGTCGGTGCCCAACTCGCGAAGGTGGGCTAAGGCCCGATCGGCTTCCTCTTCCTCCTCGACGCGGGCTTGCCCGATTCCCTCTGCGCTGGGAGTCGCTTCGGTGATCGGGTGGACCACCTCCTGCTCTCCTTGCTCATGCTCTTCAAGCATTGAACAAAGGCGCTCAAACGCCTCGGCCCGCGCCGGGCCGTCACTGTTTGCCACCTCGCTGAGGGCCTTCTTGATCTGCTCATGCTGGTCGAGCAGGACATCGACCACATCGCCGGTTTCGCTGAGGTCAAGCATGATGCACTCCCATCGGGTTAGGTGATGACATAAACGTGCAACGGCCACTGCGGCGGTGAGTGACTAGTCCCCACCGAGAGCACGTTGCAACTGGGCTTTGTTCATCCGTGAGCGGCCCTTGATGTTGCGCCTGGCGGCTTCGGCGTACAACTGGTCCTTCGTGCGCCCCCTCGCGCCGGAGTGGGAGCGTTGGCCCCCTCGCCGGGACGAGGACATGTCCGACGTGGACGACTTACTGGCGTTGGCCGATTCTCCGGCGCGTGCGCGTTCCTTGTTCACTGTGCTGGCCGCGATTCGCTCAGCGGTGTTTTCCGATTCGCCGCGCTTCTTCGCGCTGGCCTTCACATGTCGATACTGACGTTCGCGCTTAGCACTCCACGCTGCTTGCGGCATCACTGCCTCCTTTGCCAGTGGTTATGCGGTATTGATCACCCCGATTCATCTGCGGGGTGCTCCACGAGCGATCTGCATGAGTACCCGCTCGCCCGCCAACCAAACGCCACCCCGCGCATTTGACGTTGTGAACGGGCGGCAGATAATCGAGACGTGGTGGCGCCTACACCATCTGCCCCGTCGGCTCAGTCCCCGTCACGCGGGAACAGCCTTGACGGACCGCGGCTTGGCTGCCTCATAGGAGGCGCGTTCGGGTTCGCATTCGTCGCGGCCAACACCGCTTCCCTGCCGGCTCAGGTATCGACCGTGCTGCGCATCATTGCGGCGGTGGCATTCATTGCCCTTGTCGCACTGGCGACTCGACGTCAGCCGCCGTCAGGTTCTCGGCCCAACAGCGTGGACAATTTCGGATTGGGATTGACGTACTGGCTCGTCGTGGCGGCGGAGTTCGCCGCGATCGTGGTCGGTGCCAAGGTTCTCACCGACCACCTCGCGCTTCCCAATGCGGTGGCGGCATGGGTGTCCATCGTCGTTGGCGTCCACTTCGTGGCCCTTGCGCCAATGTGGCGATTCCCCGCGTTCTACCTCCTCGGGGGCTTCATTGGGCTCTGTGGGATGGTCGGGCTCATCGCGGCCGCATCCCACGCATCAGAGTCGGTGAGCGCAACGGTGGGCGGGGTTCTGCCAGGGGTGCTACTGCTCGGCTCGGCCTACTGGGGCATCCTGCGCACTTCTGCAGAAGATCGCTGACTCGTGATTTGGTCATCCACCTTTCTGGTTGTCTCCGGCCGGGACGCATTCAAGTAGGAATCGGTTAGACGGGCCACACACTGCCGCGGCGGTTGAGTCTGCGCGATAGCGGGTACTCCCCGCCATGCGAATCGGATGGTTTCTTTCGTGCGAGGAGTACTCCCCCGCCCAACTGATCGAGCAGGCGCGGCTGGCCGCAGAGGCTGGCTTCAGCAGCCTGTGGATCTCCGATCACTTTCACCCGTGGAACAAGGAGCAGGGCCAGTCGCCGTTCGTGTGGTCGATGGTCGGCGCGCTGTCTGCCGTAACCGACCTGCCGGTGATGACGGCGGTGACCTGTCCGATCATCCGGACTCATCCCGCGGTGATCGCGCAAGCAGCCGCAACCAGTGCGGTGCTAACCAACGGGCAGTTCATCCTTGGCGTTGGCACAGGCGAAGCGCTCAACGAACACATCACCGGCGCGCCATGGCCGCCATGGGAGATCCGCGCCGAGATGCTCACCGAAGCAGTGGCGCTGATGCGGCGACTGTGGACCGGCGAGGTGGTCACGCACCGCGGCACCCACTACTCGTTGGATAGCGCGCGGATCTTCACGTTGCCCGATAGTCCGCCGCCGGTGTATGTCTCGGGCTTCGGCCCACGTGCCATCGAGCTGGCCGCCGATATCGGCGACGGCTTCATCAGCACGCGACCAGACAGGCAGGCAGTGCAGACGTTTCTGTCTCGCGCTGGCCGCTCGATGCCGGTGCGGGCGGGCACCAAGGGTTGCTGGGCGCCGACCGAGGACGAAGCGCGCAAGATCGCTCACCGGCTTTGGCCTACCGAGGCACTCAACGGGGAGTTGTCCCAGGTGCTGCCGACTCCGGAGCACTTCGAGCAGGCGGCCGCATCGGTTGACCCCGAGGACATGCCCACGCCCGTCGGCCCGGATCCCGACACATACGTCCGGATGATCGACGAGTACGCGGACGCGGGATTCGATGAGCTCAACGTCGCGCCTATGGGTCCCTACTACCGCGAGCTGATTGAACTGTTCGGCAAGGAAATTCTGAACTAAGGAGATTTGCCTATGTCCACCGACGCCATCGTCCTGCTCAAGAACGACCACAAGGAAGTCAAGACGCTGTTCCGTAAGTTCGAGGGCCTCGGTGACGGGGCGGCGAAGACCAAGACTGACGTGGTCAAGCGCATCATCGAGCTGCTGACCGCGCACACCTACATCGAGAACGAATGCATGTACCCGCGCGTGCGCGAACTTCTGCCCGACCTGGAAGATGACGTTCTTGAGTCTTACGAGGAGCACCACGTTGCCGACATTCTCTGCCTTGAACTGTGGGGCATGGACGGCGAGGACGAGCACTTCGACGCCAAGACGACTGTCCTGATCGAGAACGTGCGCCATCACATCGATGAGGAAGAGCAGGACTGGTTCCCCAAGGTCCGCGAGGGCCTGAGCCGCACCCAGTTGCAGGACCTCGGCGAGCAGTTGCTCGAGTTGAAGAAGAAGGCTCCCAAGTCGCCGACAGCACCCAAGTCTCTGGTGAAGGCGGTCAAGGCAGTTACGGCTTGACGCACCGTCCACTCGCTCGTTCAACTGCTGGTTCTACCGGTTCGCGGGCGCGCCCTCGCGGTCGCGACCCAGGTTGGGTGAGCGGCCTGCATCCTCACACGCGACTGCGCCAAGGACCGGACGTGTGTGCGGGCGTGGAACGCAGGTGATCACGTCGTATCTGTCGCTCGCAAGAGGCTGTGGCGATTCGGTGGTGCAGTCTCTGCGCAGCGATGAATCCGCGCACGCCGGGGGATAGAAACGGGGCTGGCGGGTAATCAGATTGCGAGCCGCTGGGGCTCACACCTGAGGAGACCGGCCATGAAGACCGCCGTCATCATCGCAATCGTCGTTGTGCTGCTTGTGATTGTTGGACTCATCGTCACAGCCATGAGAAGCGGCACGACTCGGCGCAAGCAGGAGCAGGCCCGCGAGCACCTCGCCGAGGCACAGGACCGGTCCGCGAGGGCCGAGTCCGCGCAAGCCGCCGCCGACGAGCAGGTCGCCGCGGCCGCACATGCCCGTGCCGTAGCCGAGCGTCAGGCATCAGAGAGCGAACGAGTAGCGCAAGTGAACCAAGCTGAGGCGCAGCGCCAGCGTGACGAGGCGGACAGACTTGAGGCCCGTGCCGTCAAACTCGACCCTCGACTGACCGACCCTGACGCAGGACGCGACACGGAGTCGACTACCTGATTGGGAATCCCAATCGCTCGGCCACTTAAGCGATCCTGGGGGCGCACCAACGAATTTCCTGGGGTTGGCCGTGGGCTTCGTTCCGACGCCCAAGTTAGGGCCGCTGTGTCGGCGAGCCCTCGTTACCGTTGTGTCTGGCAACGCGAGCTCTCCCGCGAACACCCACCTCAGCGATAGCCGCCTAACCGACACATGCCGCCTCGATCTGGCGCTTAGCGGTGCCTCGATGGCTGGCTGGTGCCGTTGGTCGGTGCTTACGCACACCACCGGGACGCGCATCGACATCAACGGCACCAACAACGCCCGTCCTAGACTCACCACGCCATCACGATCAGGACAGGCACGAACTACACGGAGGTTTTCCGCACGCGTTCCCGCACGTCCCGCCCTCGTAGCTCAGGGGATAGAGCAAAGGTTTCCTAAACCTTGTGTCGCAGGTTCGATTCCTGCCGAGGGCACCAAATTTCAATCCGGGACATCCATGGATTTCGCCAAGCCATCCACGCCCCTTGACGCCAGCCGCTAGCGTCTGCCCGTCCTGTACGTGAGTCCCAAGGGGAGAGCATGACCGCGATAGCCGAAGCACCTGACACGTCTGAGATGGCCGCGATCCACAGTGTCTTTCGCAATGCGTTCGCCGCGGCACCGCGGCTCATCGGCTCTGTGTCGGACGGCGATGTTGCGCGAGCTGGTGTGATCGGGTCGTACTACTTGAACGTGCTTGAGTTCCTCCACGTGCATCACGGCGGCGAGGACGAGTTGCTGTTCCCCCGACTTGAGGCGCGCGTGCCGGACCCGGCGGTCATCATCCAAGTCGCCAGTCAGCACGAGAACGTTCACGAGCCCATGGCCGGATCCATTGCGGCGGCCAAGGAGTGGATGGCGTCGGGATCTGCGGCCGACGGTACGGAACTGATCGTCCAGTTGGTCACACTCGAAGCTGCGCTTATCCCACACCTCGATGACGAGGAAGCGATCGTCATGCCCTTCGTCGAGGAATACATCACGCTCGAGGAGTGGGGTCAGCTTCCCGGGCACGCGATGCAGGCATTTCAGGGCGACAACATGTTCTTGATCATTGGGCTCATTCGCGATCAGTTCAACGAGGAGCAGAGGGCGCGGATGCAGGCAGCAATGCCGCCGCCAGCCTGGGGTGCGTGGCAGTCGGTCGGTATCGATGCTTACGCAGGAACGATCGCCGCAATCAACGCTTAAACGGCCGCGTTGTTGCCGCGTCGCGCGAGCGAGTCGATTGTCACGGCAGCGAGAAGCACGAGCGCGGTGACCATGTACTGGTACGACGCCTGCAGGCCGATCAGCGCCATGCCGTTGTAGATCGTCGCGATGACGAGGCCACCCAGTGCCGCGTGAATCATCTTGCCGCGACCGCCGAACAGGCTCGCGCCGCCGATGACCGCTGCCGCCACCGCGTTGAGGACGAGCGTGCCGCCGTCCACGTTGCTCGAGATCGAACCCAGTTGCGACATGTAGATGATGCCGCCGATTCCTGCCGTGAGGCCGGTAAGCACGAACGCCCACAGCCTGTTCCATCCCAGACTCACGCCTGCTCGCCGAGCCGCCTCAGTGTTTCCGCCCATCGCATAGAGGTACCGGCCGAAGCGGGTGCGATTGAGGACGAGCGTGTAGACGACCAGGACCACCACCACGACCGGGACGACGTAGGGGACGCCCTTAAGCGGGATGAGGACGCCGCGGTTCGTGTTGCAGACGAGCACAAGGACCACACCCACCGCACCCATGGCGCAAATCTTGAGAATGGTCACTGCGATTGGAGGCGCAACGAGACCGCGACGTCGGCGCCCGAGATCTCCCGCCAATGTCACCACGGCGTAGAGGAGCACGGCGCCGATCGTCAGGATCCATCCCATTAGCGGGCTCATCTGACCATTGGCCAGGTCGAGAAGGACCTTGCTCGTGACCCGGATGGTGCCATCGTTGCCACCGTGTCGTGAGACTAGGTAGAGAAGTACGCCTTGCAGGCCGAGCAGGCCGGCCAGGGTGACGACAAACGATGGCAGTTTTATCCGAATGACCAACGTGCCCCAGATGGCGCCGATCACCGTCGTTGTGAGCAACCCGGCCAGCACAGCCAGCCACCACGGTCGGTTGTCCGGGTTCGTCGCTAGGAAGCCAGTCACCGTGGCGCCAATGGCGGCCATATAGCCGACCGACAAGTCGATGTCCCCGAGGATCAGCAGCCAGATCTCGGCCATCGCGAACAAGATGATGTACGAGGACTGGACCAGCAGGTTGACGAGGTTGGCCGCCGACAGGAATGTCGATTGCTGCGTCTGGAAGATGATGATAATGATCGCCAAGCCGGCGAGCACCGGAAGCACGCCGCTCTCCCCGGACTTGATCCGCTTCCAAGCGGCCCTTAGGTACTCCCCGAGAGAGTCGCTGAGTCCGGGGGCGGCCGCGACCAGCGAACTGTCCACCTGCGTCTGCTGAGTCTCCGCCTCGCTTTTCGCCTGGGCCTGCGCCTCGGCCTCGGTGTCGGCCATCGCTACGCGGCCTTCGTTGAGCGTGTGCCGGTTGTGATGAGCTCGACCGTGCTCTGTGTGTCGTAGTTCGCCACCGGACCACTTTCCGCGAGAGTTCCGAGGTACAGCACCGCGATCCGGTCCGCGACCGCGAATACGTCGGTGAGGTTGTGCGAGATGACGAGAACCGTTATGCCGCGCTCTTTGAGCCGTTTGATCAGCCCCAAGACCTGCGCGGTCTGAGACACACCCAGCGCTGCGGTCGGCTCGTCCATGATGACCAACTTTGCGTCGCGCATCACCGCACGTGCGACCGCAACGGACTGCCTCTGCCCTCCGGATAGCGATCCGACTGGCTGCCGAATCGACTGCACCGTTGTAACGGACAGGTCGGCGAGCGTCTGCTTGGCCTGCAGCTCCATGCTCGGCTCGTCCAGCGTGCCGTGGCGCAACATCTCATGCCCCAGGAACATGTTTTGGACGATGTCGAGGTTGTCGCATAGAGCGAGGTCTTGATACACAGTCGCGATGCCGAGCCCGTCCGCGTCACGAGGGTTCTTGATGTGAACCGGGCGGCCTTCCCATTCGAGCTCGCCAGCCGTCGGCTCCCAGATGCCCGCGATCGTCTTGATCAGCGTGGACTTGCCCGCGCCGTTGTCGCCCACGAGGGCCGTGACCTGACCGGCCATGATGTCCAGGTTCACGCCGCTCAGGGCATGCACGGCGCCGAATGACTTGACGATGCCTTTGAGACTCAGTAGCACGTTGCCGTCGTCGGCGGCCGTGGGTCGGCCCGAGACCTCTGTCTCAGCAGTTTGAGTCATCGCTGCGTCCTGGAGGTCTCGGGCCGACTTTGGCGCTTATGTGTCCTACCTATTCTTAACTGATTCCGTACTTCGTGCAGTCGGCGTTGAAGGAACCGGTGCAGATATCTGCCGGCTTAACAGCGCCGTCCTTGATGACGGTTGACTCCATGTTGGCGGTGGTGACCCACTCCGGCGTCAGGTAGACGGATTTGACTTGCGAGCCGCCCTTGGTGTCCGCCGTGGTCGCGTTCGCCAAGGCGGGGGGTACTGCTTGCCCGGCCCGAAGGTAAAGCGAGAGCGCGGCCGCAGCCTGAGCCTCGAGTGCGATCGGCTTGTAGACCGTGCCGCACTGGTATCCGGCGAGGATGTTCTGAAGGCCAATCGTCGAAGCGTCCTGACCGGTGGTCGGGAACGTGTCCGGCTTGACCCCATGCGTCTGCAGGTAGTTGATGATCGGCGCAGCGTTCGCGTCGTTCGGCACCAGCACGCTGTTCACGCCAGGGTGGGCTGTGTACGCGCCGGTGAAGGCCTTCAGTGCGGTCGGCGGGTCCCAGGTGCCGGCGGGTGTCGCAGCCTTGGTCCACCCACTGGCGAACTTGGGCGCGAGGACCGCGTTGTAGCCCTGCGAGAACAGGGTGGCGTTGTTGTCCGTCGGGTCGCCGGCCATGACGATCATGTTGGGCTTGCTGACCTTCCACTGCGAGATGCAGCTGAGCATGCCCTGGCCGATCAAAGTGCCGACCTTCACGTTGTCAAAGCTCACGTAGTAGTCGGTACGGTCACCGGAAACTCCGGTAATGAGGCGGTCGTAGTCGATCACCGCGACGCCCTTGGCCGCGGCATCGGAGATGATCTGCGCACCGGTGCCGGAGTCGAGCGCGTCGATGACGATCACGCTAGCGCCGTTGGTGATGGCCGCCTGTGCATCGGTGATCTGAGTCGAGGCGCTGCCGTGAGCGTTCTGAACGCTGAAGTCAGCGGAGGTGAGGCCGGCAGCGAGTAACGCCTTTGTCAGGTCTGGCGCGTCGAACTGCACGTAGCGAGCCGACGTGGTCGTGTCCGGAAGGATCACCGCGACCTTGCCCTTGCCCTGCGAGGCCAAGCCGCGAAGTTGCCCCATGACTGTGTAGTTGGTGTCAAACGACGTAGCCGAGATGGCGGGCACCGATCCGGTCGGTGAGGATGACGGCGAGTTCGATGAACTGCTGCTACCGCAGGCGGTTACGAGCAGGGCACCTCCCACAAGCACGGCCCCTAGCGATGTTGCCTTCGGTAATTCTCAATTCGTTTCGCCTCCGCGTACTTCGAAATGGGCCGGATGGGCTGAACCCACGATCCGGGTGGTCGTGATCAACTTCTCTTGGACCGTACTACTCCGCTCGTCAAGGTGAACTTCCCAGCGAGGCAAGTTACCGACGTGTTACCAGATCGAGTCAACCGATCTCGACGGCGTCCTGGTCGAACGAGTCGGATTGGGGGGACACAACGCAAAACACGATGCCGGCCGGGTCCTCGAGCACCGTCCACTTCTCAAATCGTTCGCGAATCTGCGCGCCGAGTCCCACGAGCCGCTCGACCTCGGCCTCTGGGTCGCTGCTCTCAATGTCGAGGTGCAACCGACTTGGCCCGTCCCCAAGTTGCTGCGTCAGGTAGTTGCCGACCGCGGCCGGATGGATGAGTTCGTGATACTCCGGGTACCCGGTCTCCCGCTCGGCATCTGCCATCAGGGCCTTCTGCCAGAAGGCGAGTCCCGCTTCGTGTTTGTCGTGAGCAAAGTCGAACACGATGGTGCGCATGAGGATCTTGTGCATCCTCGCAGCGTATGGCGAGCGACCGTCGAGCAACAAGGGTCACTCAAGGTCTTCAAGCTCAGCCATGTCGGTGTCAGTGAGTTCGAGAGTGGCCGCGCGCATGTTGTCCTCAAGATGCGCAACGGTCGACGTCCCTGGGATCGGGAGCATCACCGGCGACCGGTGCAACAACCAGGCCAGCGCCACTTGGGCCGGGCTGGCCCGCAGCCGGGCTGCAATCCCTTCGAGTACCGAGCCCTCGCCGGTTAGCCGCCCGGTCGCCAACGGGAACCAGGGAATGAAGCCGATCCCGTTGCGCTCGCAGTGCTCAAGCACATCGAACGCGCTGCGGGTGCTGAGGTTGTAGAGGTTCTGCACGCTAACGATGTCGGCGTGCTGCTGTGCCGCTAGCAACTGCTCCATGCTCACCTCGGACAGCCCTATGTGCCGAATCTTGCCCTCGCCCTGTAGGTCTGCCAGCTCGCCGATCTGGTCTGCGAGGGGGACCTCGTGGTCGATCCGATGAAGCTGGAAGAGGTCGAGGCGGTCGACCTGAAGATTTCGAAGACTCATCTCGGCCTGCTGACGCAGGTACGCGGGGCGACCCACTGGTGCCCACCGGCCCGGCCCTTGGCGAGTGAGTCCCGCCTTGGTCGCGATGACGATGTCGGCTTGGTACGGGTGCAACGCTTCGGCCAGGAGCTGCTCGGCCACCACTGGACCGTATGAGTCAGCGGTGTCGAAGAAGTTCACGCCGAGGTCGACGCTGCGTCGCAGCACGCGAATCGCTTCGTCGTGATCGCGAGGCGGACCCCACACCCCCGGGCCAGGCAACTGCATGGTGCCGTAGCCCAGGCGGTGGATCGTCATGTCGCCGCCGATGGTGAACCTGCCGGACCGCGCGGCGAGACTCTCGCTGGCCATCGTTAACACCACTCCGTCCCGGGCCGTGCGATCAGTGCAGCACAATCAGCTTGAGCCCGATCAAGGCGAGCCCCATAGCCAGTCCCAGCGCGGTGGCTCCTGCCAGACGCCAGCCTCGTACGTCCGATCGATATGCGCCAACTCCCGCAGTGCCGGCAATCATCACGGCGGTCACGCCTAGCGCGATGTAGGTCGCGGTATCGGTATTGGCGCCGAAGATGCCCAGCAGGATCAAGACGCCAAGCGGGATGAAACACGACGTCACCAGTGCGAAGGCCCCGCCGAAGCCGTGGGCGATCTCCAGCCTGGTCAACTTGCGGTGCAGCACTGCACGCGCGGCCGAGAGATGCGCATAGGTGTGGGCCACCCAGAAGACCAGAACGGTCACGATGACGGTAATTGCCACGTAGACCACGTGCTCGTGCTGGGTCGACGCGGCCAGCGACGTGCCCGTGAGGATCAGGCCGTAGATCCACGACTCGGTGCTGCGGTGCCGGGCCAGTTCCTCGTTGAAGAGCTGCTCATCGCTCACCGGCGGCCGGGGCTTGGACTCGTCGGACACGGTTCATGACTCTAGGGTCCGAGTGTGGCGGCTGGCATCGACCTCGATCTGCTGGATTGGCGGCGTCGCGTTTTCGCGCTCTACGCGGCCGTGCGGGTCGAGGGCGAGCCGGCTCGCGCCCACCAGATCTGGCAGCGGGGTCGCGACGACTTGCTGCGGCGGCACGCGTCTTCACCTGTGCCAATTGAAGTTCGTGATGAGTATCCCGGCGCAGACGTCGCTGACTATGACCCGGCCTACCGCTTCGTCGTTGAGATAGAGCCAGCCGAGCCGTCGCGGCGCGCGGTCTCGGGAGGTGATGACGGGGATGTGGTCTTTGAACGATCTGGACGAGTCACCCTCGATGGCTTGGGCACCCTCGATGTGTGGGCCTTGCAGGGATACGGCGGCGGTCTGTTCCTCCCCGTGCGCGACGCGGGGACGCGTAGTTACGGCGGCGGGCGCTATGTGCTCGACACCGTAAAAGGCGCGGATCTGGGGGTCGAGGGTGGCCTGCTCGTTGTGGATCTGAACTTCGCCTATCAACCGTCGTGCGCGTACTCGCCAGAGTGGGTGTGCCCGTTGCCTGATGCGGGAAACCGGCTGGCCGCAGAAGTGCCAGTGGGTGAGGGTTACGTGGATCTGGGCGCGCCCGCTCATTAAGCCAGGACGGCGACCGCCGCGTCGAAGACCCCCGGCAATGCGCGCGCAGCCGGAACGATCAATGCGCGCGTGGGCCCGAATCCACCGGCCGTGAGCAACGCCTGAGTGATCGCCCGGTATGAACGCGTGATCGAACGCCACTGCTGTTCATATGACGCCGGATCACCGACTGCGATGCATGAGACGGCGGCTTCGGCCTGGGCGAAACCAATGCGCATTCCCTCGCCGGTCAGCGCGTCGAGGTAGCCGGCCGCATCACCGACGAGCAGGACGCGATTGACGACGCGAGTGCGCACGTCCTGACGCAACGGACCGGCGCCGCGCGGTGTCGTTGCGACTGGCACGGAGTCGAGGTGGGCCGAGAGGCTCGGGACGCTCGCGATCGTGCCCAGGAGGTTGAGCGGGCGGGTACCCAGCAGGGCCACGCCAACCAGATGATCCGACACCGGTGTCACGTACAAGCTCGCCGACGTCGGTCCAGTGCACTTCAACGAAATCCGTCCATGGGCTGACGGCGAAGTGAGCCCGCACCCCAAAGCGGGCCCGGGCAGTCGCGTGCCGCATGCGTCCGTCGGGACCGCCCACCGCCGAGCGCTCAAGCCCAAGCGCACGCCGCACTGGCGAATGCAGGCCGTCCGCTGCGAGGAGATACTCGGCGGCGAAGTCGTCGACCTCAACGTGGTCTGGGCGCAGTCGGAGTCTTCTTGCGTCGTGCGCGACTACCTGTACCCCGGCCTCGCGTGCGGCTTGGGTCATCGCGGTGTGCAGCGTCGTCCGGCGCACCCCGCGTGCACTGCCTCGTGTGAACGCCGCCTCGGCGGTCTGATCGCCATCGAGGTAACGGATCCCGATGATCGGCCAGCCAGCGGGATCGACGCCGAGCTGCTGGAGATGCTCGACCGCTTCAGGCATCAGCCCCTCGCCGCAGGCCTTGTCGACCGGCGATGCGCGTCGCTCAAGAAGGGTGACGCTCATGCCGCGGCGACGGGCGTGCAACGCCGCGGCCAGACCGACCGGACCGCCGCCGATGATGAGTAGGTCGCTTCGTTCGGTGGTCATGTGCTTGGCGCGGACTCGCTCAGCGCGAGCGCGCGATCCTCGCATCTGATTCGCGTGCGCAGCAGGAATCCGTTGAGCACGGTGAAGACGATCGCGGTGACCCACGCGGTGTGCACCAGAGGCAGCGCGAAACCCTCGATCACGACGGCGACGTAGTTGGGATGACGCAGCCAGCGGTAAGGGCCGGTGTGCACGAGCGGGAGATCGGGGATCACGATCACTCGGGTGTTCCAACGATGACCGAGAGTCGCGATGCACCACCACCGCAGTCCTTGTGCCGCCAGCACGAGCGCCAACATCGGCCAGCCGAGAGCGGGGATGAACGGTCGATTCGCCACGTCGACCTCGACCAGCGCACCCACCAGCAGACCGATGTGGAGCACGACCATGAAGGGGTAGTGGCCGCGTCCGTACTCGACTCCACCGTGCGCGAAGGCCCAACGCGCGTTGCGCGTCGACACCACCAGTTCGATCAGTCGCTCGACTGCTACTGCTGCGATGAGCAGCGCGTACCAGGTCATCTGCGCGACCTCACCACTCGAGCAGCACGAGCTCGCTGCAGAACCCCGGGCCCATCGCCATGAGCATCCCGGGCGACTCCGCGGCGGGCTGCGGCTCGCGGTCGAGGGTCGCGGCGAGCACATGCAACACCGAAGACGACGACAGGTTGCCGACCGCTGCGAGTGAGCGCCTGCTCAGTGCAAGTGCATCAGGGGAGAGCGCGAGCGAGCGCTCGACCGCATCAAGCACCTTGGGGCCACCTGGATGGCAGACCCAGGTTTCGATGTCGCCTGCCTTCAGGCCGAACGGTTCTAGGAACCCTTCAACGTCCTCGGCCAGATACTGCTCAACGATCTCAGCCACGCTCGACGACAGCACGATCCGGAAACCAGAGCCGGTGATGTCCCACCCCATCACGCGCTCGGAGTCGGGATAGATGCGGGATGTGCTGGCGCGCACTCGAGGACCGGTCAGCCCCATCCTCTCGGCCCGTTGAGCGCCGACCATCACCACGGCCGAGCCACCGTCCCCGAAGAGCGCGCTCGAGACCAGGTTGGGCATCGAGTCGTCGTCGGGCTGAATGGTCAGCGAGCACAGTTCGACCGAGAGCAGCACCGCGACATCGTCAGGGTGCCCAAGCAGGTAGTCATGGACGCGCGCGATGCCGCTCGCGCCGGCCACACAGCCGAGCCCGAAGATCGGGATGCGTTTGAGGTCGCAGCGCAGCCCGATTCGTTCGACCAGTCGAGCATCGATCGAGGGCGTCGCGATCCCCGTGACCGATGTGCTCACCAGGAGGTCAACGTCGCGTGGCGCCAGACCGCACGAATCCAGTGCGCCGGTGATCGCTGCTGCGCCGAGGTCGAGTGCGGTTGCGATAAAGACGTCATTGGCCTCGCCGAAGCCGCTGAGGTCGGGGTAACGCTCGAGGGGCAGCGCGAGGTAGCGGGTCTCCACACCCGCATTAGCGTGCAGCCGCTCCAAGATCACCCGATGTGCGCTGTCGTGCGTCACGAGGCGTGCGAATGCCTCAGTGATTTCGCGTTGCCGATAACGGTGCGGCGCCACCACGCCCCGCGCCGCGGCGATGTGCGCCACGTTTCGGATACTAGGCGCGCCCGGCCGAACCGCCAGACCAAAGGACATGATGGGCCCGTGGACTCTCGGCTGGCGAAGCGCTTTTTCTCGCAGATTCCCTCAGGCGGCAACCTCCCACCTGAGTGGTACGAACCGTTTGATGCGGTTGCTTCCTCTCAGCCGTTTGCGCTGCCCGTGGGGAGTGATGCGGCACTCGATGGTGCGCTGGACCAGATCGTTGAGTATCTGGCTCGCTTCCGGACTCAGGCTGTCGTGGTCGCTCACGGTCCCAATGTGGTGCGGTCTTGGTACGACGAATCGCGGACCGCGGACACCTTCATGCAGTCGCAGTCGATGCACAAGACCGTGCAGGCCATGCTCATTGGCGCGGCGATCGAACGAGGCCTGATCGGCTCGCCTGCCGATCGCGTGGGTGCCTACGTGCCGGAGTGGGCACATGACCCGCGCGGTGCCATCACGTTGCTGCAGCTCATGAGCATGAGGTCGGGACTGCAGCGGTTCAAGATAAGCCCGTCCCCGACCTCTGCGTTCTGGCGGATGCTCTTCGCGTCAGACAGTCGTTCCGTGGTGCTCTCGGCTGCCGCTGTCGGGGAGCCTGGAAGCAAGTTCGAGTACAACGATGTGAATGCGGCGCTTCTCGGTATGGCGATCGAGGGCGCGAGCGGCATGTCGTATGCGCAGTTTCTCAACGAGGTGCTGATCGAGCCGCTGGGTGTGCGTGAGGCGCATGTGTGGCTGTCCGATGAGCAGACCCGTCGGCCGCACACGGAGTGCTGCCTGATCGCGACACCGGATACGTGGATCCGACTTGGGATGCTGCTGCGCGACGGCGGTCGCTTCGGTGACGTTCAGGTGCTTCCGGCCGCCTGGGTCGATCAGATGCTGACGCCGAGTGTTGCGGAGACGCGCAACTACGGCCTGTTCACGTGGCTGGACTCACCTGGCTATCCCGGCCCAGGCATCGAGGCGGGCACCCGCGGCGGTCTTGAACGACCGGGCGGTGATCTCGTGTACTTGGCCGGTTACGGCGGTCAGCGCACCTGGGTGTCGCGATCGCTCGACACCGTGATCGTTCGGATGGGTCCGTATGCAGGCGCGCGGCCGTTGCACAACATCAAGGAGTGGGACGACACCCGCCCGATGCGGGAGATCGAAGCGGCACTGGCCTGAGGAGGTGCCGTCCGACGAACTCGCAGCCGTGGGCCAGCAGTGATCAACGATCGTTGAACAGCGAAGGCCACATCGAGTCGATGCGCGCGAAGATGTCCGGCTCCTCGGCGAGCAGCAACTGCCGCGACACTGGGGCGAAGTCGACGGGTCCGCCCTCGATCGGCCACTGCCGAGTCGCGTCGATCACCATCTTCGACGAGAGACCGGGGGTAGTGATCGACGGATCGGCCTTACCGCCTTGCGTCTGCGGAAGCATCACGCTTGCCGAGGGTTGCCAGCGCGCGGAGAGCGCCCGCATCACGGCGTCGTAGGAGTAGATGTCGACGTCATCGTCGACGACGATGACGACTTTCGCCATCGTGAAGCTGGACGAGTAAGAAAGACCGGCCGCCAGTCCCTGACCGGGTTGGGTCTTCTTCACCGACATCACATGCACGCCCATCGACTGGATCGGCAGATGGATGCCGACCAAGCCGGGAATGGACATCGAGTATCGGGCGCGCATGGCCACCTCGGCGGGCGCGTTGAGAAAGCCGCGCTCGATTCCGGTATAGGCGTTGACGATGATCGGGTTCACGCGATGCGTGATGGCGCGCACGTTCATGAAGAAGTTCTCGTCGTACCCGGGCCCCAGATGGCCGTACAACTCGGCAAATGGACCTTCCGGCTCCATCTCGTAGAGCGGGATCTCACCTTCAACGATCAGTTCGGCATGCGCGGGCACGAGCAGATCCGAGGTCTCGGCCTTCACGACTTCGATCGCACGTCCTCGCAGCCCGCCCGCCACGCTGTACTCGTCGCTGCCAGGGCCCCCGAGCTTCGAGCAGGACGCGCCCCACAGGATCGGATCGGTGCCGATGGCGATGGCGCACGGCACCGACGTCGCACCGCGTGCCTTGTGCGCCATCAAGATGTTCCAGCCGTCTTGGCCAACACCGATGTTCGCACCGATTCGTTGGCCCGATTTGATCTGACAGCGGTAGGTGCCGACGTTGTAGCCGAGCTTCTCGTCGTGCAGGATCACTGCCGGGGTCGTGATGTAACGACCGTTGTCCGCCGGATTCGACTTGATGAAGCCGTAGTTGAAGAGGTCCACGTCCTCGGGCGAGGTGTGAACCACCGACTTGACCGGGGCAGCCCCGGGCGCCACCTCTACCGGCGCGATGCGCTCGAAGCCCATCCGACCGAGCGACTGCGAAACCCGTCCTTGAGCCGCGCGATACATCGCGGTGTGGTCGTCCGTGATGTCCTCGACGCCGAAGCCGATTGCCTCGGCCGCCCACGGACCGTAGGCGTTGCCGAGCAACGGACCGTACGTGCGGCCGTCTTGCACGATTTCGCGGATCAGGAAGGCCGGCGCCTTCGAGATGCCATAACGCTCGGTGAGCCGGTAGGCGAGGGCGGTGCTCTCGTACCCATCTTGATTCAACGAGTCGATGTCGATGAGGTTGCCGGTGGCGCGCAACGCCTCGATGTAGCTGCGGATGTCGTCGTAAGGGGCGCGTGGGTAGTCCTGATTGGGCTCGCTCTCGACGCTCACGCCGTGACTGTAAGGCTTCTAGGCTGCTGCACATGCGGGTAGCGGCGATTCAGATGGCGGCGACCCTCGACCGTGACCGCAACCTCCAGGTTGCCGAAGGTCTGGTCGACGAGGCGGCCGCGCAGGGCGCGGCGCTCGTCGTGCTCCCCGAGATCTTCGACTGCACTGGCAAGCCAGAGCAGATGGTCGAACGAGCAGTGCCATTCGACGGGTCGGTCACTCAGTGGGCGGCGGGACTGGCGAAGCGGCACGGGGTCTGGTTCGTTGCCGGCAGCTTTTCCGAACGACTCAGTCACGACAGCCACATCGCGAACACCTCGACGCTCTTCGGCCCGGATGGTCAGCTCGCGGCCACCTACCGGAAGCTGCATCTATTCGACATCGCTGTCCCGGGTGCGCAGTACTTCGAGTCGGGGACCGTGCGTGCTGGCGACGACATCGTGACCGCCGACCTGTCCGATCATCATGCGCGCCTCGGCATGAGCATCTGCTACGACCTGCGTTTCCCCGAGCTATACCGCGCCCTGGCCGTTCGAGGCGCTGACATCGTCTCGGCGCCGTCGGCCTTCACGGCGCGCACCGGCGCGGCGCACTGGGAGCTGCTGGTTCGCGCGCGGGCGGTCGAGGAGCAGGTGGTGATGATCGCGCCGAATCAGTACGGGCCGCGTTTCTTCGGGCATTCGTTGATTGTCGATGCGTGGGGCAGAGCCCTCGCGGGCACGACCGAGGCCGCCGACCAGGTCTTGATTGCCGACATCGACCTGGACGAGCAGCGACAGATTCGCGAGCAACTGCCGAGTGTCGCCAACCGGCGAGCCGACGTGTACGGCACTCCCGGCGCCTGACCGACTACGCTCGGGTTGTGCCTGCGTCCGCGTCTGCGGCCTCTGCGGAGATCGCTTCCTCGACCGTTGGCTCGATCGCGTCCGCGGATGCTACGACCGCAGCTGGCTCAGGGACAGAGCCGACCCGCGAACGAATCCTGCGAGTCGCGTCGGAGATGTTCACCCGGCGCGGCTACTTCGGCACCTCGACCCGCGATATCGCGACCGAGGTCGGGGTGCGCCAGCCCTCGCTCTTTCACCACTTCACGTCCAAGGCCGCCATTGCCGACGAGCTGCTGACCGCGGGTCTGATGCCGCCGGTCCGCGTCATCACGAGCATCAACGATCTCGACGGGCCAGTCGCTCCGCGACTGTTTGCCTACATCCAGTGGGCGGTCGTCTTCTTGCGCACCTTGCCCTTTGACGCAGTCGGGATCATCCGCGACGACGTCATCAACACCGACGAGTTCGTGGCCTGGAAGGCGCAACGAGATGCGCTCAACGCTGGCGTGTCATCGCTCGCGGCGAAGGGTGTCGAGGACGGCGAGTTCGTCGTGCTGGATGTGCAGATGATCCGCGACCTGGTCATGTCGGTCCTCAACGCGCACATGCTCACGCCCGCGAACAAGCACGTCACGGTAGATCTGGCGATCGAGTCCGATCGTGCGGCGAGCTTTATGTTGCGCGGGTTGCTCGTCGACACCAATCAACTCGCGTCGGTCCGCGAGGCCGCCGCTGCCATCGACGCAGAGCGGTTCGCCTACCCGGCGTCGTAGCGCAGGAGTCCGCACCACAAGAAGGCCTTGGTGCTGCGGTTTTCCAATAACTCGACGGGGATCCCGAGCGGGTCGGTCGCGTAGCCCATGATCGAGTTGCCTGCAGGCATCGCTGCGGGCGCGCGGTGATACGTCATCCCGCTCTCGACGAGGTGCGCATGCAACTCGTCGATTTCCGAAACGTCGAAGCACAGATGGTTGAAGCCGTGGTCATGGACGCGCTTCGGTCCTGACTGGTACGAGGTGCCCTCGGATTCGTAGCGAGCGAAGTCAACGAACACGTTGCCAGCACTCAATGCAATCGATGGGCTCGTGTCGTCGCGGCGGTCGACTACTTGGGCAAGTCCTGCCGCGTCGCGGTAGAAGGCTGTATGCCGCTCCATGTCGGGCGTGCAGACCCCGACGATGCTGATGCCGAGCACATCGCGACTGATCTCGCCGGCCGAAGCATCGGTCGTCTGGGGCGGTTGATCATCGCGCGGCGGAGTTGCGGTCACGTGCAGTCGTGCTCCGGCAAGCGCGGAGTCGGGCGCGATCGTTGCACGCAGATCCACCACGTTGCCATCGGGATCGCGCACGGTCGCGGTGCGGACCGTACCGTCGACGGAGATGGAGGGATCGCGTTCGACGACCACCCCGGCGTCTCGTAGTCGTTGAAGTACGACGTCGACATCGGCGACTTCGAGGGCCACGTAGTTGATGCCGCGATCGGTGCGAAGATGGTCGATGGGTTGCGGCCTCGGTGCAGGTGATCGAAAGTGCAGTATCTCCAGGAAGACGTTGCAGGCGTTGAGGATCGCCACCTCCGCCGCCGAATCGACCAAGCCGAGGCCTTCGTCCGCGGGTGTCGTGCCCACGTCCCAGGAGAAGCCGCTGACCTGCTCAAAGCCGAGCAAATCGCGCCAGAAGGCGAGCGATCTGTCCAGGTCTGGAGTGCTGATGCCCACATGGTTGAGGGCGTGGACGGGCATTCGCGAGATCATGGGCGAGTGAGCACCGATCCGCAAGAGCCGGGAGCAAAGAACGCGAATATCCCGCCTCGCCCGCCGGCAAAGAAGCCACGCGTGGACAAGGAACGGGTCCACTCCGCGGATGAGGATGCCGTGGGCTGGGGCGAGGTCCCGCGCGACGAATCAGACGATGAGCGATTCCTTCGCGAGGTTCCGCCGCACCACGGGTCCTAGCCTCCCGCGTCTCGCCCGGCGCGCAGCTCGTCCCGGATCTCGACGAGCAGGTCGACCTCAGTGAGTTCGCGGTCGGCCTCGGGCTTGTTGCGATCCATGAATGCACGGGCTCGCGTGTACGGAAGCACGATGACGAAGTAGACGATGGTCGCCGTGATGAGAAAGGTAATGAGTGCGCTGAGGATCGAACCCGTCGCGACGTACACACCCGGGTGCGGGGCTGTGGCTGCCGTGCTGCACGGGCCTTTCAGGCACCACACGTAGTTGTTGAGGTTCTTGGTGCCCACCGCGCCGAGCAGTGGGTTGATGACGGCGTTCACGAACGAATTGACAAGTGCGGTAAACGCGGCGCCGATGACAACCGCGACGGCGAGGTCGATGACATTGCCGCGGAAGATGAACTCGCGAAAGCCCTTGAGCATGAACGACCCCCTCACTGACGACGCTTCATCGGCAACGTAGCGCGCGGTTGGGGCCTGAGCCGGTAGCGACAGTCCTGGTGTTGACCACTAGGGGTCAGCGAGCACAGTCACCGACAGCCGCGAGCGCACGCTCGCCTTGGCCAGCGCAACCGAGGTTTTCGCATCGACGCCGAGCACGATCAGTCCACCGGTTGTTTCGTCGCTGGCCGAGCTCGTCGCGAACACTCCCGCCGACCCGCCACCCTGTGCACCCGGGATCGCAAGCACTCGTACCGAGGCGGCGACAGTCCAGGCATCGCTGTCGGAGGCGGCGATCACATTCACCAGTTGTCCTGGTACGAGCAACGAGGCACTAGCCGCATCCGCGAGTCGCACGGGGGCTTCGACCAGCTGGCTAGTGCCGGCGAGCAGGCCGGGGCCGATCAGCCGCGATGGGGTCACGACCTCGTCGGCATCCATGGCGTTGGCAGTGGTTCTGCCGAGCACCGCCGCAAGGTCACGTAGCGCCGTGGCGGGTGTGATTGCCGCAGGCACGGCGCTGAGCTTCACGTCCGCGGCGGCGACCACATGACCGGCCGCGATCGAGTGCACGGCAACAACGACTGTGCGCGTGGGCGGTGCGGAAGGTCGCAGCACGCCTACAACGAGGAAGACCGCAAGTGCCACACACGCGGCGCCGAGCAGGCGTCGACGGCTGCGCACGGCCCGGGCAATCTGACGAAACCGCGGGTCGCGACGAAGGTCGTCGTAGGGGATTGCCCGTGTGTTTGCCCGAAGCACGGGCGGAGGTTATGCGCCCGTGCTCTTCGCAGGCGTCGACTTGTGCACAGGGGCCGCCGAGGCCGCTGATGTCGAGGAATCCGAACCCGAGCCGTTCGACGAGCCAGAACCAGACTCCCTCGACGAGGAAGAGCCGGACTCCTTTGACGAGCCCGAACTTGCTTCGGACGACGAGCCGGAGCCTGACTCCTTCGATGAGGAAGCCCCGGACTCCTTCGCCGAGGCCGATTCAGCCGATCCGTTGGCGGGAGCCGAAGCTCCGACCCCGGCCGCAGCTTTGTCCCTGCTGTCGGTCCGGTAGAACCCCGGCCCTTTGAAGACCACCCCGACCGACGAGAAGACCTTGCGCAGGACTCCGCCGCACTCAGGACACTCGGTGAGGGAGCCGTCGCTGAAGGCCTGCACCGCATCGAAGCGGTGGTCGCACGCCGTGCATGCGTATTGGTAGGTCGGCACTGAGTCCTCCAGATAGCGAACGGCCCGCACGAGCTCCGGCGATCGAACCGCCGCGCTGGCACTCCCGCAGGCCGAGTGCTAATGGTGCAACACCCGGGGCTGTTTCGTCTATTTCGTTCACCTGAACCACTGGACTCGAGACGGCGTGAGGACGGCGTTGACCGCACGATCGTGCGCCTCGACCGGGATCTCACTTTCGCCCGTGAGCACCTCGTCGTCGAAGACGATCGCCACCACGACACCGTTGGGATAACGGGCTAGGGCGCGGTCGTAGCAGCCCATGCCCTGACCGATCCGATGGCCAGAGGCATCGACCGCGAGCGCGGGGACGAAGAGCAACGCGGCCTGCTCGATCCCGACGAGCCCGAGTCGTGTGCCGAGTGGCTCCGGGATCCCTTGTGCACCGGGAGCGAGCTCGTCGAAACCTTCGAAGATGGCCCAGTCGAGTTCGCGGTCCTCGCGCACGATCGGCAGCAGGACCCGCACGTCAGCACCGTGCAGTTCGGTGATCAACTGCGTGGTCGGCGGCTCGCTTCCGTCGGAGGCGTAGGCCGCGACGAAACTCGTGCTGAGGCCACGCACCAGGTTCATCGCGTTCGTCGCGATGCCAAGGCTCGCCGTCTCCCGATCGGCAGGCGTGCGCTCGCTGCGCGCAGCCCGCAGCCGATTGCGCAAGGCCTGCTTAGCCTCGACCTTCGCGCTGACCGCGGCGTTGGTCGCGTCCCCGTCCTCGTTGGTCATGTCGGGATTGTGCCCAGATCTTCGTGGAGGATGCGTTCAGTTTGCGTCGATAGGCTGCCCAACGTGACTTCATCGCCAGCGCGTGCGCACACGGCAGTGGTCCCCGCTGCTGGCCTCGGCACTCGATTCCTGCCGGAGACGAAGGTGGTCGCGAAGGAGTTGCTGCCGCTGCTGGATCGGCCGGCGATCCAGGTCATCGTTGAAGAAGCGACGTCCGCTGGCATCGATGACGTGGTCATAGTGACCAACGGAGAGCGCCGTGGCGTCATCGACCACTTCACGGACGATTCGTTGGAGCGAACTCTGCGTGAGCGTGGCGACGAGAAGGCGCTCGCGCGCCTGGCCACTCTCGACTCGCTGGCGAAGGTGCGTGAGGCGGTGCAGCCAGATCCCCTGGGGCTCGGGCACGCCGTGCTGTCGGCGAGTGAGGCGGTGCGCGACGAGCCGTTCGCGGTCATGCTGGCCGACGACCTGGTGGATGACGCGCTGCTTGCCCGCCTGCTCGATGTGCAGGCCGCGCGCGGTGGCTCGGTGGTCGCGCTGATCGAGGTGCCGGGCGAGGAGATCAGCAGGTACGGCTGCGCAGCGGTCGAACCAACCGATGCCCAGGACGTTGTGCGCATCACGTCGTTGGTGGAGAAGCCATCAGTAGAAGACGCACCGAGTCAGCTCGCGGTGATCGGTCGCTACGTCTTCGAGGCGGCGATCTTTGAGCGACTCGCACAGACGAAGCCCGGTGCGCTCGGCGAGATTCAGCTGACAGATGCGATGGCAGCGTGTGCGCGGTGCGAAGGTGGAACGAACGGGATGCTCGGCGTCATCTATCGCGGTCGGCGCGATGACATCGGGACGCCAGACGGCTGGCTGCGGGCAAACGTCGAGTACGGGCTCCGATCACCGAACCTCGGCGATGACTTCGCGCGCTGGCTCTCGGAGCGGACTTCGTGACAACGGTCGACGCGCACCTCTCCGCCTGTCTCGCGGGGGTGCGGCCCATCGAGCCGCTCGACCTTCATCTGCTTGAGGCGCAGGGCTGCACCTTGGTCGAGGACGTCGTCGCGACCCACGACCTGCCGCCCTTCGACTCCGCCGAGCTCGACGGTTACGCCGTTCGACTTGAAGACGTGGCGTCTGCGACTCCGAGCGCGCCGGTCACGTTGCCCGTGGTTGGGGACGTCTACCCAGGTGATGCGCCGACGGTGTCGGTCCAGCCGGGGTTCTGCGCGCGCGTGCTGGCCGGCGGTCCGTTGCCGGTGGGCACCGAGGCCTTCATCCCGGTCGAGTGGACGGATGCGGGGATCGCGCGGGTCGAGATCAGGCATGCGGGGGACACCTCGACTTTTGTGCACTACATGGGCGCCGATGCGCGCGCGCATCAGGTTCTGGTGCGTCGTGGGACTCGACTCGGCGCGGGCCACATGGGTCTGCTCGCGGCTGCCGGACGCGAACGCGTCGCGGTTCGGCCGCGACCGCGTGTGGTCGTGCTGGCCACTGGCCGCGATCTGTCCGAGCCGGGGGTTCCGTTGCGGCCGGGTCATGTCAGTGATGCGACGACGTATGTATTGACAAGTGCGGCGCGTGACGCGGGCGCCGATGCGTATCGCGTGGGCATCGTGTCGGACGAGCCGCGCGTGCTGCTGGACACGATCGAGGACCAACTCGTCCGTGCGGATGCAGTCGTGCTTGCTGGTCGAGTCGGGATCGGGTCGTCGGGTGCGTTGGCTGAGACGTTGAGCCGACTCGGTCAGGTTGAACTCGCCGATGTCGCGATGGCTCCGACGGGCCTACAGGGACGTGGTGCGATCGGGCCTGATGCGACGCCGTTCTTCTTGCTGCCGATCGATCCAGTGTCGGCATTCGTCGCGTTTGAGATCTTCGTTGGGCCGTGCCTGCGACGGATGCTTGACGTCTCGCCGGTGACGCGACAGACAGTGCGCGGTCGGCTGGTTGGTGACATCGCATCGGTGGAGGGTCGTCGCGACTATGTGCGCGCGAAACTCTCGCTTGAGCAGGGGCACTACGTGGTGCATCCGCTGGGGGCTGACCGCTCGGCTCTCGCCGGCCTCGCGGAGACGAACTCGTTCGTCATCGTCCCTGACGCCGTCACGCATCTGGCCGCTGGCTCGACCGTCGAGGTGATGGTGCTCGAAAGGCGCCGCACGTGAGCCCGGGCTGGCCCGTCGAGTTGCATGACGGTCGGGTGGGTGTGCGCGGCATCCGGCAGCGAGATGGCTCGCGCTGGATGGACGTGCGGACCGCGAACATGGAGTGGCTTCGCCCCTGGGAGGCCACTTCGCCGATCGTTGGCGCTGGTGCGCCAGGGACGTTCACCGACATGGTGCGCCGACTGCGGCGCGAGGCCAAGGTCGGGCACACGTTGCCGCTCGTGGTCACGTACGACGGCGTGCTCGTCGGTCAGCTGACCGTCGGTGGCATCTCGTGGGGGTCGCTGCGGTCGGGATTCGTCGGCTACTGGATCTCGCAGGAGGTAGCTGGTCGCGGGGTCATGCCCACCGCGGTGGCGCTGACGGTCGATCACTGCTTCTACACGATGGGCCTGCACCGGCTCGAGGTCAACATCCGCCCTGAGAACGCTGCGAGCCTTCGGATCGTCGAGAAACTCGGCTTCCGCGACGAGGGATTGCGCGAGAAATACCTGCACATCGACGGCGCTTGGCGTGATCACCGGACCTTTGCGCTGACGGCCGATGAGGTCGGGCCCAACGGTCTGCTCGCGCGATGGCGCAGCGCCCGACCGGTGGAGCCATGAAGCGCGGTCGGTGGTGGTCGAGTGCTGGCATTAGCCCGTTGGGGTCGATGTCACACAAGACTCGCTGCGTATCTCGCGACACACCGAGTCGCCTCCTTCGAGCGCGCAAGTGCGCGTCGTAACGTTCGAGACCATGGGGAGCGGCCTTATTTATGCAGTCATCGTCGCCCTATGGGCGGTGGTGCTCGTCCCCATGTGGCTCAACCGGCACGACGCGAACACCGAGACGCGGTCGGTTGATCGATTCTCGAGCGCGATGCGTTCGCTGTCGCGTCGGGACAACGAGGCGAAGAAGAACCCGCTCGTCATGCCAGCCCGCGGCGAGGAGTCGGCGCCGCCCCGGGCGACGCGGCGTTCGCGCCAACAGTTGCGTCGGGCTCAGCGGTCCGCAGCCCGGGTTTCTGCGGCTCGTGCCGCGGCTTCACGTCCGGTGTCGCGGCCGGTGTCGTCGGCTTCGTTGGTTCGTCAACGACAAGCGCGACGCAAGGTAGTTGTCTTGTCTGTCCTCTTCTTGGCGACGGTGATTGCGGTCGTGTCGGGTGTCATCGGCGTCGCCCCGATGTGGGTCATTGCGATCCCGACAGCGCTGTTGGTTGGTTACGTGTGGCTGCTGCGCAGTGCGACAAAGCGCGCGTCGATGGCGCGCACGCGTGCACGACGGCGCTCCGGTGCTGCAGGTGCTCGGCCGGCGCGGGTCGCACGAAGCGGTGCTCGTTCTGCTTCCTACGCCTCCGCCAGGGCCGATCAGCTCGACACCCAGGTCGTGGTGGAGGGTGGTTGGGAGCCGGTGCCGGTGCCGCTGCCGACCTACGTCACCGCACCGACTGCGACTGCGATCCCGCGGATCATCGACCTTACGCATCCGGGTTCGTGGACGACCGCGCGGATGCTGGAGCAGGCGGAGTACGAAGCGGCGGAAGCTGCATACCAACGTCGAATGGCTGCGGGGATGTCCGAGGACGGGCGCACTGCAGCGGCTCCGCCCTTCTTCGAGGACGACATCGATCTCGACCAGGTGTACGACCGCGAGGTCGAGGACCTGCTCAAGCGCCGCGCCGCCGGCGACTAGTCGCCAGCCCAATCGCGACGCAACGCTCATCCCACCTCCGACCGTCTGCATCTTCGAGGCATATACGCCCCGATTCCGCAGACGGTTCCGGCAATTTGGCTCGCTCCGTCCTTGGAATCGCGCGCCATTCCGCGCGATGTCGCTGCCAGAGGCGGCGATTCGGGCGCGTGCGTGCGCGCTGGTAACCTCACTGCCTCCGGGGGCTGTAGCGCAGTCCGGTAGCGCACCTCGTTCGCATCGAGGGGGTCAGGGGTTCAAATCCCCTCAGCTCCACCAAAGTGTCAGTATGAGAACCCTGGACCTCCGCGACGCGGGAGTTTCCGCCAGGGGTCGTGGCGCCGCTTGACGCGTGGTTCGCCGTTTGTGCATGTTGTGTTTTCGCCATCGCCCGTTGTTTTTCTTGCATCGTGCGGTGCTCGTGGGCGGGGACGAGCCGGTTGAGGAGTTGGTTGAACGGCTCGTTGTAGTCGACGTGAATTGAGCGTTGGCGGCTTGTGTCGTCTTCATCGATGTAGATCTTTGAGAAGAACGCTTGGTTGAAGGTGCGTCTGGTGTTGTCGTCGGCTTGTAGGTAGGCGGCGTGGCAGTCGCGGGTGAGGTCGAGGCAGTCGGCCAGGGTTGTGCGCATGTGGTCGTAGTTGGCTTGCGCGGTATTCAGTGACTGCTGGACGGCCGCGAGTTGGCCTGCGATGCGGTCTTGTTCTGTCTTGAGAAGGTCGAGGGGCACCGCGCCTGCGTAGTGGGCTTGCAGGAGTTTGTCGCGTTCGGCGAGCAGTTTGGATTGTCTGCGTTCGGCGGTGCGCCGGTCCTTGCTGGAGTCGGCGTGGAGTTTGTCGAAGTCGTCGAGGATCAGGGCTTCTGTCTGGTCGCGCAGTTCGGGGGACAGCGCGATGGTGGCGTATTCGTCCTCGATGAGTTCCTCGACCAGATCGACTGGCATGGCTTGGCGTTCGCACGTTGTCGTGCGGCGGGCGCGCCCTGAGCAGATGAAGTAGGGATAGTTGGTGCCCCATCGGTTGCGTGCGGTGGTGAGCATGAGACGTGAGCCGCATTCGCCGCAGAAGACGCTGCCCCGCAGGTAGTGCTGGTTGGTGCGTTGGTGGGTGCCGCCGATCCGGTTTGCTGCCAGCAGGTCTTGCACTTTCTGCCAGGTGACGGGGTCGACTAGGGCGGTGTGTGTTCCGTTGTATTGCACGCCTCGGTAGTGGACTTCACCTTTGTAGTAGGGGTTGCGCAGCAGCTTGTGCAGGCTTGTTGTCGACAGCGGTTTGCTTGGCCATTTCGGGGTGGGCCGGCTGGTCAGTCCACGATCGGTGAGTTCCTCCAGCAGCAGGGACAGGGTCATGTCGCCGTCGGCGTAGCGGTAGAACGCGAATGCGACGAGGTCAGCGCGGTCGGTATCTAGTTCGATGGTGCGGTTGACGCGGCCGAGTTCGTCGGTGACGTGAATGTTGCGGTAGCCGACGGGTGCTCGGGTGACGGTGCCACCGAGGCTGGCTTTTTGGACCAGCCCTTTGGTGACTTCGTTGGCGAGGTTGCGGGAGTAGAACTCGGCGATGCTGCTCATGATGCCGTGCATGAGCATCCCGGACGGCGTCTCGTCGATGTTCTCGCTGGTGGATACCAGCGTTACTCCGGCTTGTGTGAGCGCGAAGTGGATCGCGACGTCGTCGGCGCGTGAGCGCGCGAGCCGATCAAGCTTGTGCACGATGCAGTAGTCGACGTGGTGTTCACGAACATACGTCAGCATCTTCTGCAGTTCGGGCCGCTTGCTGGCGGAGGTTCCCGATTCGCCAGCATCTACGAACTCGGCGATGACGGTGGCGTCGAGGCCAGCCGCTTTGCGCAGGTTCGCTTCACGTTGCGCGGGAATCGAGAAACCCTCTTCCCGCCCACCCCGGGTGGCTTGATCGGCGGTGCTGACGCGCAGGTAGGACACGGCAGTCTTCGATGCCTGCCCGCCCGGTGTTGGTGGGGTGCTTGTCGTCGAGTTCATCGCTCCCGCCGCCTAATCGCCCGAGCTTGCTGGTGCTTTACGTGCCCTGCGCTGTGCCGCTGACTTGGTGGGTACCTTCACGTCGAGTGTTTGTTGGCCCATGAAACCGGCGATCGCGGCCTTGCGGGTCGCGGCTTCCCGTTCGATCTCATCGCGTACCTCTTGTGCGCGGGTGATCAGTTCTGGGTCGTCCTGCGCGGTGGTGATGCGTCGTTCGATGGCCTGGCGGATCTCGTCAGAAATGCTGGTGCCGGACAGTTGCGCGATGAAGCGCAGCTGGGCGTGCAGGTCCTCGTCGACGCGCACCGCGATGGTGCGAAAGCGGGATTCTTCCGCCGCGCTGGGCATGCCCTCAAGTTGATTGGTTGGGTGTTCGTTGGGTGTAGGCATATGGCCTCCTTCCTTGTATTGCTTGCTATTTGCGATCGCGGGGCCTGGGCGGCGGGCCGCGACCGCTCTGACAGTGACGCTCTTCTCGCCGCAGAAGTCCAGTCCGAAAAGTGGCTTTGACCTGCCTGAACACCGGTCAGGTGCCCTCGCTGCGCGGGCCCGTCAGGGTTTGGAGCAGCTCCTCGGCTTGGCGGACCTGGAACAGCTCGGAGCTAAGACTCGCTGTGGCCGCAATCGCGCCGGACAGGGCGGCTTTTCGCGCCTGGGTCGGTGTTACCCACAGCACGATCGGAAACAGCCCATGTGCGGCCTGATAGCGCCCCGTCGCGCGATACGACTCGTACGCGGCGCACTGGCGCAGCACGACGGGCAGGTGCTCGGTAGCCAGGTCGATCTCGATGAACCAGTGGTGTTCGTACTCGCCGTCGGCGTTCACTAGATGCAGATCAGGCTTGAGCCATTGCGTGGTTCCGAAGCGTGAGAGTGATGGCCGCCAGTTGCCGGGCTCCGTTCTCAGGTCCAGTAATTCGAACAGGTGCCCTCGGTGGGCTTCGATGATCTGCACCGCCGCTTCGGCGACGGCGAGGGTGTGTTCCACGAAGTGGCGTGACGGCTCCTGGTAGTTGTGGCGACCACCGCGTCCCACGTCGAGTGCTCGCAGCACTCCTTCACCGGCGGGCCCCACGAACCACGCGTGACTTGCCGACCCCGCACGCGCTCCTCCGATGCGACGCTCCAACGGGCGCAGCACGCCGGCTGTTCGCAGCCGGCTCAGCGTTCGGGTGCAAGCGCGAGTCGACGCCACGCGTGAGCGATGCGCCTCATCGAAGTGCAGCCGCTGGATGTGGCGGGTGGTCAGCAATCGGAAGCGGAACACATCGAGCAGCACAGCCCTGTCGTGCTCGCTCAGCTGTGCGAGCAGCTGGTCGGTGTGTGAGGACCTCATCGCCCAGCTCCGTGGGGCATGCCCGCCCCATAGCTGCTCCTGTTCAGCTGAGCATGTAGACCCCGCTGAGCGGGGTCAGTCCCCTCCGCCCAGGGCCGGAGCAGCGGAGCCCACCTGGCCATATGAGGAGGGCCTGAGGCTCGCGACCGGACACCCGGTAGGACGCCGCATCGATCACCGGGGCACGACCAAGAACGACCCGTAACGGTGAGGAAGTAGGAGAACAAACGTGTCATCCCTGCCTCCGCTTGCGGCCCACCGGCAGATGCCCATCCGCCTCGGCTGCGGCGGCGCTGTGGGCAGAGGTTGGGATCGGCGACGCATAGTGCTCGCGGCTGGCAGCGCGCACGCGTGCGGCCAGTCCGGTGGGCTCGGGTGGCGGCAGGGTCCGCACCAGCGCCCATCCGGTGGGTGCGCCGTCTGCAGTCAGGTGCGCGTAGGCCTGAAATTGGCCGAGACTCAAGAAGTCGACCGGCTGCAAGTCAGGTGCTTGCTTGGCCATGGCGTGCGCGTCGTCAGGGTCCAGTGGCCGGAACACGATCTTCGACTTGGCGTTGGAGTCGATCGCGGCCCGGGTGGAGGTCGTCAGTTGAGCACGTGCCTGGTGCGCCAGGTGCCAGCCCACTCCGAGCGAGCGGCTACGGCTCAGCGCGTCATCGATAGACGTTGGAAGGTGCAAGTACTGCTGCACCTCATCGATGTAGACGCTGGCCGGGCGGCTGCCTGGCTTACGTTCCTTGGCGCGCTCCAAGGTGGCTGACCACGTTTCCGCCACGATGAGCGACCCGAGGAGCTGGGCGGTCAGTGGCCCGATGAGTGCCTCGTTGAGCGGGACCAGCACCACCTTGTTGTCGGTGAACAAGTCGCGCAGCCGAAACTTCGGGCGGGGTTGGCCGAGGATGGCGCGCAGGCTGGGTCGCAGCAGGTATTGGCGCAGCTTGTTCAGCGGTGCGGCGATGGCGTGGGCTTGCGCGCCGGGGCTCAGCGCGAGGTACCAGGCCCAGAACGAATCCAGACCGGGATCGCCGAGCACATGTCCGATCACCGATGTGCGGAAGCGTTCGTCGGTCAGCAGCCGGGGCAGGTCGAGCAGCGTGAACGGCTCCGCGCGTTCTGTGCTCGCTCGCACCAGTGTGAGCAAACCGGAATGCACTACGTCTTCGGTGCGTGGACCCCACCCGTCGTGAAACACCGCCTTGAGCACGGCAACCAGTCCGTCGACTACCACGTCGGGATCGCGATCGCCCACGTCGAGGGGGTTGAACCCAACCACGTGACCGATAGCGGCGGCATCGGCTGGATCGATCACCACCACGTCGTCTACCCGATCGGCCGGCACGGCCCGTTCGATGACGTCATCGACGAGCTGGCGTTTCGGGTCGATCACCAACACGGGACGACCTGCGGCAATATCGGCGCGGATGAGTGCCTCAAGCACGGTGCTCTTGCCCGAACCGGTCGGCCCTGTGGTCACCAGGTGTGAGGTGATGTCGCGAGCCCAGATGCCGACCGGATGCGGTGGCCCGGGGGCTGCGGGGACGGCGAAGATGCGTTCGGATCCGCAGACTCCCTCCGGTACCCGTAGCGGCCGGGGATGTAGGGGCGCGACGCCGGGAAGGTCGCGTTCGCCCAGCGGCCATGCCAACAATCCGGTGACTTCGCTGGCGCCGAGTCGAAGGGGCCATCGCCATGGCGTTTTCGGTTCGTTTATGCGTCGCGCCGGTTCGAATGTCAGATCGAGGTAGGTGCCGCGTTCCTGCGATGTTGACAGTGCGCCGAGGACACCAATGATCAGCTGCTGACGACGTTCAGCGGTGTGGGCACTGGCACCGATGCGGACGGTGGCGGCAAAGCCGTGCTGCCCGGAACGGGCGTCGATCTGCTCGCGCACCGGCGTGGTCGCATCGACCTCCCCGTGGCTGAGCAACTGCCACCAGGGTGCTGTCGGGTCGGTGACGGTGCGTGGCAGGTGCTTCGGGGTCAGGCGCGGACCGAGCATGACTTGCAGCACCAGCCGATCGCCTTGATGCAGCCGGGCATCCAGCGCGGAGAGAAGAGTGAGCCCGACTGCTTCGGCGCGTTTGGTCGACAACGCTAGGGCGCGTGGCCGCATGCGCAGCCGGACCGATCGCTGCACCGCCCGTCGTGGTGTGGTGAGGGTGTCGATGTCGAGACCGGGAAGCAGGTCGCGCAGCGTGCGCTGCACCCAGACCACATGCTCGGCAGGGCATCCCACGAGGTGCTGCACCAGTTGCCCTTGTTCGGCGCGGGCCTCGAACACCAGCGGGGGAGCAGCCCGGTCGGCCGCCAGGCGAAGCAGCATCGTTTCGACCTGCTCGACCTCAAGTGGACGCGGCAGATGCAACTCCGAATGCACCCAGCCGTCGCGGGGGACTGCGGTCGTGTCAGCTGATTCCATCGTGACCCCCGTCCTTCTGGGCGTCGTGATCGTCAACTCGAGTCGCTCCGGGATCGCTTACTTGCTGTGCGCGGGCTTCGGCTTCGGCCCGAGCCAGCGCCAGCCCGATGAACGCTCGTGAGAGTCGCTTCGGGTCAGGTGGGTCGTGCCGTAGTCCGCGCACACTTAGTCGCCGTTCATCACGGGGTCGACGGTTGGTGGTCCGCGCCCTACGCCGTGGCATCAAGACCCCCTTGACCGCCGCTGGTGTCCGAGGGAACCGGGTAGCCGGGGATGGCTATGTCGCTGTCGATCTGATTGCCCCACACCGCCCAGCCCGGCTGGCGACGACGGGCGAACAGCTCCAGGTAAGGCCCGGGGCTGATCCGCTCGATCACGGCGTACTGCTCTTCCGGCTTATGCGAGTGCTCCTGCAACGGCGCGAACATCCACGTCGGCTGCGCCCGGTAAGCAACCGGCGCCGATCCGCGGGTGCCGAGGATCAGGTGCTCGGTCGCGTTGCGCAGGTAGGTCCCAAGCCCGAGGCGGGGCTTGATCCAAGTCAGCGGTGAACGAGGCGTGAAGCCCCATGCCTCCATCACGTCGTAGCCCGCGCGCAGCGTCGCGTTCGTCACCCACAACCACAGATGTGCATCTGCGGCCGCCAACTGGGCCACCGGCATCCGCTTGATGGACTCCAGGTCCATCAACGCGTAGTGCGCTTGCGCGCCACGGTCGCCAAGTTGCTGCACGTCCCACGGCGGATCCGCCAGAATCGTCTGAAACTTCGGCTTAGTGAATTTGATATTCGAGCCAACACAATTTCGTGTTACCATACAAAAGCTCCTTTCTTCCCGGTCGCCGATTGCCTTCGGCGTCGTGGGACGTTTCAAAAAAAAGGTTGATGTAGAAGTCGCCCGTGAAAGTGCGAGGAGCATTCCCGGGGTGATTACTGTTAAAGAACATCCCGGGACCAAATGCAAGTCCCCGAATGCGCGATCGGACGACCGGTCGGACAACAGGCAAGTCCCAAAATCTCTTGAAATTCAGCGAGAAAATGGGGTGCGTGTAGTCGTAATATTGCGTTGTGGAATAGTCAACGATTTGTGAATTACCAACGATTTGATCTATGGGCTCGCCAAGCTGCGCGGCCTACCAGAGCAGTGATTAGAAGTGTGCCGATCAGGGCGACGATGATCGTGAGCGCTGCCGCAATGGACACGATCAGCCGGACGGCCACAACCAGCGCCGCCGCAGCCAGCAGCACCTTGAGGCACCACGCCAAGACCCGCTCGGCGCCCGAGCCTCTGTCTCCGGAAGCCACGTCTAGTACCGGCTCTGTGAGTCGTAGGGCGAGGACGGATCTGTGGCAGTGCGACGCATTGCGGTGATTGTGGCCCGAGTGAGCATGTTCACCCGATCCTCCGCCAGCAGACGCACGGCTTGAACGTCACGACGAGTCCTGTGAAGTTCGAAGACGGCGAATCCACTAAAGACCGCGGTCGAGGAGACCGCCAGCAGCAACGCAAGCAGGAAGAAGAACCCCATCGTCGACCCCCTACTTGCGGCGCAGGTCGCGGCGCAGATCGGAGAGCAGGTCCGAGAGCGCCAAGACGTGAGCGTCGGCCAGCAATGCCAGGCGTCCGCTGGCCTCGGGGGCCAGCGTCTCTAACTGGCGTTGGGCCTGAGCGACTCGAACCACCGCACCCATCGCCTGGCCTGTGGCGTGGGTAATGCCGTCGACCTTCGCGGCCGCAATGTCCGTGTCGGCATCCACAGCGCCCACTCGAATCTGAGCGCCGGTCCGGTAGCGGCTGATCACCCGAGAAGCCCGGCTCGCGTCCCGCCGGCCCGCACCCCCCGACGTGAACAAATCCAGTTCTGTTGTCATGACCGTCTCCATGTGTCTGTTACCACCCCAAGTGGGCGGTAGGGAGCACCCTGAAGCAGGCGCTGTCAGCCGGTACAGGTACGAACCGGGGTCGAAGCGGTACGAACACGACCCCCTACATGTGTGGCGGCCTGCAAAGATCAGCCATGGCTCGCGCTAACACAAACCTGCCCGCCAACATCGCAGCTATCGCGAATGCGCTCATGGCCCTTTCGCGCCGCGAAGGCATGTCACGCACTGCGATAGCGCTTAACCCCGAGCTGCTGCAACTCGCGCGGGGCGGCGGTACAAAGACAAGTGATGCTGAGGACGCCAGAGCGGTCGAAGACGCCATCAAGAGGCAGGTCAACTCGTTTGCCAACCTGCGTGACCGGCGGCTCCTGCGTGCCGGGCTCAACTTGGACGGCTTGCCCATCAAGTCCTTCGAAGGACGCATCACCGAAGTACTCATCAACGACATCGGTGAGCGCAGCCCGCACTACCTGGACCCCGAATCAGCAACCGGCTACTACCGGGCCACCCTCATTCCCGAACTTGCATGGCGTCTGGCCGGGGGCAAGTCGGTCAGCCACCGGCCCAACCCACCAGCAGACTTCTTGCAACTCGCAGCGCGCTACGTCAGTCAGCACCAGACCGCGCCGGCCATCAGCACACTGCGACAAGCTACCGAGACGCACGCTGATGAGCCAGTCGCCATCGATGCCTGGCGAGAGCTTGGCAACCTGCATGCTGCAGCAAACGACTTCGACGCCGCGGACGCTGCGTTCGAAACTGCGCTCGCTCTCAGTGAGCCCGTGGGCGCTGGCGAGAAGTTGGCGATGGCGATCGATCGCTACGCCAAACGGCTCACCGAGCTGGAACACCACGAACGGGCACGAGCCATCACCAGCCGCGCACTTGCCGTGTTCATTGAAGGTCGATGGCTCTGGCGCCGTTACGCCGTCATTGCTTGGTACGCCGGGGACTTCCCGACCGCATACGCGGCGATCAACCAAGCACTCCATAGTGGCTACGACATGTCGCGCGTGCTGCATGTTCGCGGGCAGGTACTCGCTGAGTGGGGACGTCACGAGGACGCGCTCGTTGACCTAGACGAGGCCCTACGCATTCCGCGGTCCGCCCACTCAAAAGCGATCGCCTGCTCGGCCCGCGCTTACACCCTCGGCATGACGGGACACATCGACACCGCACTGCGCGAGTTCGAAAAGGCCGAGCGGGGCATACCCCAGTCCTCTTGGCTGCACTATTGGCGCGGTCTATGTCTCAAAGAGGATCGCCAGAACCTGCTGGCGGCAGAGCAATTTAGGCGAAGCCTGCAAACCGGGATGTGGCCGCTCGGCCCGCATCGACGGCACCAGGTCGCCGTGCAACTCGCATCACTCGCCGAGCCCAGTGAGACGACCCGATAATCGCGTGCGGGCTGCACCCTCGGTGCCGGTGACCGTCGCCCGCAAGCGTGGACCCTTACGACGCGCGTGGATAGTCGATCACTTCGGTCCCGCCAAACGATTGGCACACCTCGAACAGAACGGGAAGTTCGTCGCACGCCTTCTTAACAATCTCCTCGTTGCTCGGGAGGGTCGTCACATCGGTAACTGTCTGACTTCGACCAGCTGCCGTGTTCGCGATGGTGTCATTCGGGATCTGAGTGCCCTGAACGGTCGACCAGGTCAAGGCGTAGTCGCCAAGCTTGTAGCGCTGCACCAACTCTATTTCGTCGGCCGTCAGTTCAAGTCGATGCGACAACGTGAACTGCACGCCCTTGTGACCTCCTAGCATCCCCTTCACATCCTGCTGAGTTCGACTGATGAGCAAGCGCACGTGTACCTCCGCAATTCGACAGCCAAGTTGAGGCCTTGCTTGGGTGATGAGTTCGCCGACAATAGCCACACGAATGCGGCTCCGCCCAGCCAGTCACTGCGCGCGTCAGTTTCGATTGCCGCGTCACGACACCCGCCCTGGGAACGTGCAACTTCCGGTGAGCGCGCACGCAAATCCCGGCACCGCAGCGCGCTCGCGAGGGGCCTTGCGTAGATCGCGCACTGCGCTGACTGCAGGGGTGGCTCCAACGAACGGCCCACGAGCGAATTGCCCGCTGGTGGGCGGCGCCTTCGCGTCGAGCGATGATGCGAGCCCCAGTGGCCTCCATCCTCCAGCGGGCTAGCCCGACGCTGACGCCGAACTGGAGCGCGACCTCCTCGTTCGTGGCCTTGCTCCGAGCGAGGCTTCGGGCAGCGTCGAACGGGACGAGGAGTTCACCCGCAATCTCAGCCGCCTCGTCCTCCTGTGTTTGGTTCGCGAGGCGACACCCTCGGTCGTTCGTCAGCCGTGCATCGAATTGATGCTCAGCAACCACGTGGGCGAGTTCGTGACCCATCGTGGAGCGACGGCGTACTAGCGGATGGGAGTCGTTCTCTACGATGACCGCGCCGTGGCCGATGGGGATCAATGCACCGGAAAACACCTCAGGGCGATCAATCGTGAAGTAGCTGACTACTTCGTCGTCGATCGGTAGTTCGCTCAGCGAGACGACGTCGATCCCATATAGCGCAGCCAGACCCCATGGGTCGAAGGCATCCATAGCCTGCAGACCAATTTCTCGCGCAATTCAACGGCAACTCGCCGACAGGCTGACTTGTTGAAGTTGCCCGCACGGCTCACTCGGGTTCCTCACGTGTGTGCTTCGCATGTCGGACGGTGGCACGGATCACTTCCTCCAGGTACGCGACGTCGCCCTTGTCCAGATCCCGGCGCGCCCTCAGCAGCGGTGCGAGTTGGGTTACTAGATCAGGTTCGGGCCGGGCTCGTGACGCCCCAGCGCTATCGACCATGAACTTTTCAGCAGGCATGTTCAGCCAGCGGACCAAGGTGGCGAACCCGTCGGCGTCCGGGCGTAACTGGTTACCCAAACGCGACAACAGCGACGGGCTGACTCCGACCTCGCGCGCGAGTTGGCGCCAGGACAAGCCCTGGGCATCCCGTTGGGCGTCGAGTGCTGCGTACAGACCTTCCACATCGATCTTCGTCTTGGTCATGGGCCCCCCCAAGAGCATCGACTCACTCCAGTGTCGCACTTTCGGTGCATTGGTTGAAACTCGACGCACAAGTGTTCTAAACTTGAGTCAGCGGGTCGAAAGCGACATGCACGATCCCTCGAGCCCCAGAGATGGAGAGAACCTCATGACCGACCTTGAAGCGATCGATGCGCGGGTCACTACCGCAACCATCATCGTCAACACCATTTCGCACCAGTGGAATGAGAAGGCCATCACGTTCGAGCAAGTGGTCGAGTTGGCTTCGCCAGGACAGCCCTACGACCCAGCTGGCACGACCGTGGAGTACAGCCGCGGCCACGGCGCAGACAAGTCAATGCGCCCAGGCGAGAGCGTCAAGGTCAAGGACGGCATGGTCTTCGATGTTGAACCTGCCATCCGCTCCTAGCGACCCGGTCGCTCGGCTTCTCGGTGACGGCTACGACGGCGCCGCGTCCGTGCTGGTTCTGCAGGCTCGGCCGAACAAGGCGGAGCATTTCGCTACCGAATACTCGCGGATGCACACTCAGATCACCGCTCACCCCGAACATCTCACGGTCAGCAACCTGCATGTGATCGAGAGCGCCACGTTTGTCTTCCTCGCGGCGGCCGAAGCGGTCGAGCGACCGGCAATCATGGAATGGCTGCGAGCCCGGGACGTGCCCTTCATCGACGTCGGGATGGGAATCAGCGAGGCTGAAGGAGCCCTCACGGGCCTCGTAAAGGTCACCTGCTACTTCCCCGAATTCGACATCGCGATGCCCACCGGGCCGGGCTATTCCACTCGGGAAGGATGACTACGGCAGCAACATCCAGATCGCAGACCCCAATGCCTTGAACGCACTCCTCGCGGTCATTCGGTGGAAGAAGTACGTCGAGCTCTACGCGTCCCACGAAGAACTGAGCGAGACGGTGTACAAGCTCTATCTCAACGAGATGCGCAATGGGGACGTCAAGTGAGTCGCATCGATCGATACGACATTCAGGTGGTCGAGTCGTTCCCATCTCCGCTCGACTCCGGAACTCTCTACGTCTCCCTGAAGTACTCGACTGCTGGACACCTGTGTCCGTGCGGTTGCGCGGGCGTCGTCGTCACCAAACTTTCACCGGCGCGGTACACGGTTTCCTTCGATGGGGAGGTCTCGCTGTCACCGAGCGTCGCGGCAAGCGGACTTCGCTGCAATTCGCACTACTTCATCAGCCGGGGTCGAGTCGACTGGCGTCGACCGCTAGACCGCCGACAAGTGGCGCGCGGGTATGCAATCGACCGGAACGCTCTTCGACAGCAACAAGATTCCGATGGGGCCAGTTGGTCCTCTCGCCTCCTGCGTTTCATCGGCAGGTAGTGCATTCAGAGCCTGCCATGACCGCCTCACTCCTAACGACTGGAGGAAGTCGACGTGAATTGGACTAGCGACGTTGACGTCGCGGTGGGCTTTGCACCGCCTTGGCTCTTGCGGTGGATTGCTTGGGGCATCCTGGTTGCCGCACTATTGCCTGGTCACCCCGGGATCACGTGGTTGCTTCTTTACGCGCATGCCAAGGGCGACGCCACGGCGAACCAGCTAATCGCAGTTTTGGGGCAGCTTTCGTCGAGGCAGTAAGGACGAGCCTTCGTCTGCTCGCGAAGAGAATGGGAGGGCTCTGCCCGCGGGTCACGAAGCGGTTCGTGAGAGGCGACTATTGAAACGAGGGCTGGTGGGTTAGTGACGTGGTCATCGAGGCGATACCTTCGGCGGCGCCGGGCGAGCCGGACCGCTCCGCGCGGAACCGCAGTCACGGCCCGCTGATCGACCGGCGCGGCAACCTCGGTCAACGTCTGGTAGACGCGCCCCGAAGTTCCTTGCCGCGCCGGTACTAAGCGCAACTGAAGTGAGAACAAATTTCGGGGCCCGCTACGGCTCGATCCACGGGTGGTTGACCCGCGCATTACACGCGGTTCGGCGTTGTATCTGGGCAGTCACGCGAAGATCGCCCACCTTGCGCGCAAGGATCCACTACTTTCGCACGTGCCGAATCGCGTTGACCGCTGGTGGACGACGTGTGCAAGTCAGGATCTTCAGGACAGCATCCATCGTATGCCAATTCTCCAGTTAGGCAGGCAGGTCATGCCAGAAGAGATTGATCTGAAGGCCGCGATCAACGCGGTCTCGGACGTGGTGCAAAACCGCCCGAGGCCGCTCCGCGAGTTCGACCAGATCTATATGAAGACCGGTGACATGGTGATGCAGAGTGAGTTCGTCTCGCGGTGGGCAGACGGCAAGCGACTTGCGTTCATTGGAGACGGTGATGCAATCAGCGTCTGCACCGCCTACTTGTCTGCGAAACGAATCCTTCGAACCGCTCCGGCCCAGATCACCGTCTACGACTTCGATGAGCGGATTGTGATGGCGGTAAAGCGGTTCGCTGACCGCGAGGGCCTCTCAACGTTGGATGCGGTGCTCTACAACTGTCTCGATGCGTTCCCCGCGGCTGAGCCGTTCGACTGCTTCTACACGAATCCGCCCTGGGGAGCCAGTAACGAGGGGGAGAGCGTCAAGGTCTTCATGCGGCGCGGGATGGAGGCCCTTCACTATTCGGGGGAAGGGGCGGTGGTGATCGCGGACGACCCCGATTTGGATTGGCCCAGAACCGTGCTCCATCGGGTGCAGGAGTTCGCGCTAAACGAGCATTTCTACATAAGTCGAATGATGCCGCGCTTGCACGCTTATCACCTTGACGATGCTCCCGACCTGAAATCTTGCAACCTCATGATCGCTTCCATCCCCGGTGCGGGTCATGTGCCTCAGAGCCTCGGGATCACTGACCCAGTTCAGTTGCGGCACTTCTACGGTGAGTCTGCCAGTCCGAAGGTGCACTATGTCCTGGAGAAGAAGCGTGTCGACTATGGCAAGGCCAACAGTTCGGAATACGAGTTTGCATTGCTGGACGTGGAGGCTGAGGCGTGATCCAGGCCGGTGACCACATCTTGTTCATGAAGGTCGGAACCCACGCGAACGAGGACTTGTCGAAGATCATCGTGCGCAAGCGTGCGGAGATCGATGCCGTCGGCTTCGCGTTCTGGGGCTATGGGGGCAACACGTGCAACCCGACAAGCATGGTTCAGCCCTTCGCCCTCGCCGCGCCCGGCCCAATCGTCTTGGCGATGCACCCAATGGTCTCGAACCACTTTGCGGAACAGGTGCGTGCGGAAGAGTATTCGTCGGATGGGATTAATTGGATGCCTGTCCCCCCAGAAATCAACTGTGTTGGCTCCCGATTTGCGCTGTTGATCAACTCCTTGGAAGAAGTGGATGACGAGGTCGACCTTTCATTGACTCGCGTGGCCATCGGACCCAGTCGCGGCAAGGTAGGGACCGACTACATCCAGGGCCGTGTAGACAAGGCCTGCCTCGATGTTGTCGACGAACCCGCGGGTGATCCAAAACTTCTCAACATTGAACTGCGCGCAAATGTCATCGAGCCATACGCGGCTTTCCTACGTAACTGACCGCAGATGTAGCGAATCTCCCGACATCAGTAGAGTCGGTGCCGTCACTCGCATGCTGCTTATGTAACTGGCCAAACCAACTGGCTCGAAGTTCGCCGGCACAGACACTCTCGTGGCCTCAAAACAGACGCCAAGGGCGGTGTCCATGTTCCGCTCGGCTAAGACGTGATTTCGGACCGTGGCCGCACCGATGCGTTCGACAGTGAGTTGGACAGCCTGTTCCAGGCACGCTACGCGCGCTGCCAGTTGACTTAGTTGGGGAACTGAATGCAGGAGCAGTTCCGCGGTCGCAATTGCACGCTTGTCGCCCGTCAGGATTGCCGGGACAGCGCGGAAAATGGCGATGGCGCAGATCTGGCTTTCCCCGGTACCAAGCTCGAGGTCTTGTCTGGTGGCCGCACTCTCGAGACGGGCGGCGAACTCAATTTCCTCCTGCGTCGGCTCGAGAATGCTCGCGACGTCCAAGTACCCTTCGAGACGCGCAATGGCAACCTTGGGGTCGGCCGCCCGCCGCTTCAGTTGACTCGTCGCAACGTATCGGGTAGCGGCTGTAACCCCGGCTCTTTGCTCGCATGGTGTCTCGCATCCGGGGTGTGCAATCTTGTCCAAGAGGTCATAGGCAGTCAGCTTGATGACGACATCAACGTCGAGAAGGATTTCACACACGATCTTCCCACAGCCCCATAACCGCCCGCAGGTAGTCAATTGCGTCGACAGATAATTCCGACCAAGCCAACTGCGAATTGGCGATCGCATTAACAAACGCGGCAACGTCCTGCTGACCGGGCGGGATTGTTTTCAAGGCTCCGAACGCCTTGTCCCACTGCTTGGTCGTGTAACCGGCGCACAAGGCGAGCATGCCTGGATCGATCCCTAGAGCAGGGCCCTGTTCACGGACCGCCCGCGAGAGTTGGGTGGCAGAGAAGACGCCTGTGCTGGCTATCACCTCAGGGGCCACTTGCCCAGTTAGAAGCTCCAGAGCGAACCGGTCTGCGGCTCCCTCTTCATCGTCGCCAGGATCTGTCCAATCCATCGGTGCTTCGACGTCCACAACCGCGCCACTACTGGAAAGGTGGCCGAGCATGACATGGCCGAGTTCGTGCGCAACCGTGAAGGCCATCGGTGCCAAGTAAGACTCTTCGCGCGCGAGCAGAATCACAGCGCGCCCGCGAACGCCAACTGACATGGCGTGCATGCGTTTTTGGTTGAGTGGAAAGACGCGAAGCTGGAGGACCGGAATGCCGATGCCCCACGCGAATGACAAAACGGATAGCGCATCCACAACCGAGCTGCCACCCAGGATCGCATCTCGTATCGTTCGGGCCTCTAGCGCGAGACCTTCGGGCTGCCCGGTCCCCTTGACTGCGGCTCTCGCCAGTGCGCAACCGAACGAGGAGAGGGCCGCCTCCTCTCGAGATACTTTCGCGCTCAGGCGCTTGTACTTCGTCTCGTCGCGCCAGATGAATTTCGCCTCGCCGTCGAGCAAGCTTTCGGGCGAGAGCCCAAGGCGTTTAGCGACGGTGAACGTCAACTCGGCCGTGGCCGAAAGTGACGACTCTGCATCGGAACTCCACCACTGCGGCCACACCGCGTCGACTGCCGCATTGGCAATGCCGGCGCGGCGGAGTTCGATGCGCAGGTTCTGCGCAGACAGCGTCATCGTTGGATCTCCCTGAGAAGCGTCACCGAGGGAACACGCCGGGAGTCCTCCCAGCTGGACATGGTTGGCGCGACTAGTGTTAGAAAATGGGCCATCACCAGTTCATTGGTCCTACCGAAGATATCCCAGAGGTGTTTTGCTGGACCAAGTACGGAAACGAGTCGGGGGAGCATGCCGATGCGATCCTGGCCCGTAAGGAAGCCGAGCGCCAAGCCAATCAAGGACTCTTCCTCTGGGGAATCGGAAACGCGATCGGCCCGTCGGTCGGGTCGTTGCTTGAGTTAACGTGCCAGCCGCGGGTGGTGTTCACCCCGATGCTCTCGCGTGCGTCGGCAAAAGACGTTGCACCTGCACAAGTTGCAATCTGGCTTGGCGGTCTTGGCCTGGATGGCGCCCCCTATGAAGTGCCCGTCCATTCCCGTGTAACCAGTCGCTACAACCCAACGACCCGTAGCCACTACGCGCTCGTCTGTACGCGCGACGTCCCGCTGCAAATTGGCGGAGCCAATAGTCCAGCGTTCGCGGCCTGCCACGTGCAGAACCTCCGGTCCGGCTCGAAGGTGGGCGCGTCGCAGGTTACGTCGGTTGTTCGGCGGATTGCGTGCGCGCTTGGAAGCCTGCCGTCCAGCTACCGGGTTGCATTCACGGCCGACCTGGCCCCCCCATACCTTGTGCGGCTTACAGACTGCACTTTGCTTAATCGTGTCGTAGGTCTTCCAACGGCTAGATGAATTTGCACTGTTTCGCGGTAGCGACACATACAGTTTCAAGTGGGAGTCAGGCGTCGAGCGCGTTCAAGACTCGACGTTCACAGAGGTTGTACCTAGCGCCCCTTTTGGTACTGCGGCACTGGTTCTTAGATTTAGTCGAGCGTCGCGGGCTTTGCCTTCCTCACGCCAGCGCAAGTCCACCCACACAACGTCTTTCGGATCAATCTTGTCCTTGAACACATAATGGACGTTCGCACCAGGTTGGATCGAAGGGCGCAGGGACTGATTGAGGAGGGTGAATGGCTTCGTTCTTGCGTCAGACCGGACCACGACCTCTACGGCATCTGCAGTAGAAGTGCCTTCGTTGCGAACGGTGAGGACGGTTCTGCCGATCGAGTCAGTCGCGGCCGACACGCGAAGCAGCCCTCGGGGATCGGTGCGGGCTGACTGACTTCCGCCGAGGAATACGTAGACATCGCGGACCAGGCATTGCATGACTTGTTCGGAAAGGTCCGATGGCTTCTCGAAATAGCCAACCAGGCCACGTTCCTTGAGTTGCTCCTCGTACTCCTTGAGTCGGCGCAGTTGAACTGGATCGAAGCTTCGGCTCAGAGGCGCGGTGCTGAAGAAGACATGGACCGCCATGCCACGGGCGACGGCTTCATCAATTTCCTCGACGGTGCCTGACAACGCACGAGGTGTTTGCGTGCCGATCCTTTCGCCAAACAGCGCGACGAGCATGTGGGATCGGTTGAGCAGATCTCGATTGAGGATCTGCTGGCCATCGACATTCTCGATGACTGGAGCGGCGTACTCCCACCTAGATGCCAACAGAACTGAGTTCAGGTTGGCGGAGTGTAGGCGATTCCAGGAGTCAATGACTTGCTCGGTAGCGTCTCGCTCGGCAGCCATATCCCCTGGGGAAGCGATCATCACTCTGAAGAGCGCTGCCAGATCCGGTGTGATGCGCCCGTTTAGCAACTTTCGATGCTCGGACGGATGAATAGGCGTTCGGATGCACTTCGAACGTCTTGTGGCACGATCGCCACCTCATGCTTTACGACGCGACGCACCAATTCTCTGCGCACTGCATCCTTGTTCCGGCTCATGACGTAGACGTCGCTATCATCGATGCCTACAAGCACCACGTAGTCACGGGTATCCGCAGATTCGTGGTTGCCTACGTCGTTCTTCATCGGAGCTGGTTTTCCTTTGTTACTACGGTATTTTCTCATGCCTCCGCCTCATTTCCGGCCGTGGGAATTTACAACATCTGCCTTCTCCGGCAACCGGATGATCTCCTTCTCGGCTACCTCGAAGGACGCTCGTTCTTCGGTCAGCGCGGCCACCAGTTGGCGAATCGCACTCTCTTCTGCAAACCGTTTCGCCACCTCGAAATGTGGGTCGGTTTCAGCCTCACCGTTGACATACCCACGAATGGAGCTGCGAAGTGCGCTACTTGTTTCGCTCCAAGGCAACGCGTCTCCCGGGTACGCCTTAGCCCCTTGAGCCACTTCACCAAGCGAGTACTTTCTGGCGACGGCGGAGAATACCTCGTCGAATCGCTTCGGGGAGATGCCTGAGTAGGCGTCGAAAGTGACCCGCTGCTGTGAACCAGCACCGGTCGAAGACGGGAATTTCACGAGGTCGTCGTAAAGATCGGACGCCATGCTCTTTGCGTAGGGCTCGACGTAGTAGACGGCAGTAATGCCGGCCGCGACGATGTTGCGCGTGCATTCGTGACAAGGGAACGTAGTCACGTAGAGCGTGCAGTCCTGCGTACTGACGCCTCGCCGGGCGGCGTCAGTGATAGCGGCCATCTCCGCGTGAACAGAACGCCCAAACTCGATGAGATTGAGAAGACGGGTCGATGCCACTGAGCGAACGACAGGTAGGCGCCGGACGATCTGGGTGTCCACCGGGCCTACGTCTTCCTTGACCCTTCGCAATGACTCAAGCCAAACGCGCGCATCCGGGCCAAGGAGCTTCCATTCTTCCTCTGTCCAATCCTCGTCGATGAGTGCGCGCAAGAAGTCGGTTAGAGCCTCGATGCGATGACCATCGCTCGGGTCGGAGCCCTTGATGTGGTCGCGGCCATCGGGATTGTCGCCTTCTCGGAACAGTCCTCCGTGAGGCTTCGCGACATCATTCCATCCAATAGCGGTGAGCGATCCACCCTTGTCAACGATCGCTGCACCGACGGATCTGCCTAGCGACGCAGACGATCTTGCGGCCAGGAACGCAGCCGCCATGCCCAGTTCGGGTGGCGTGGGCGTGCCGAAGGGATTCCCGAACACCTGGCGGAGCCAGCGTGTCACGATCTCAAGATCGGCGACCTCGTCGGCGCGGACAAAGACGTCGGCCTGGTGGAACGTCTTGTTGATGCTTAGCGACGCACCTGACGATGTCTGTTCGTTTACGGACCGGAAACCTGCGTCAACCGTAAGAATCTCTCGTGCCTTCTCGTCCGCATCCTGAGGCACCACACCGCCCTCTATGAGCTTTTTCTTGAGATTCTCAATACGCACATTGCTGTCCTGCTGTACGCCGACCAGGAAGAACCGTTGCTTGTAGACCGATCGCAATAACGATACCTCGAGGGGATGCATCAAATTGCGAACGACGTAGGCCACTCCAACCCGGGACTCTTCCTTAGCCTTTGCGGTCAATTCACCGCGTCGTTCATATATGTCGAATATTGCGAGCATCGCCGCGACCGACGGATCGATGAGTTGCCTCAGATCGTCACCCCACTGCATGAGATGGATGATCCGTGCATGTCCCTTGAGGGACTTGCTTGCCTGACCTGTCCCGGATAGCTCATCCGCGACGCGTTCTATGAGATCCGCGACCTGCACGTACTCGACGAGGTAGTGATGCGCTTCAAGGTTCTCCTTTATGCGCTTCAGCACGTGCTTGTCATTCGTGCCTTGTGGCCTGGTCATGCCGATGACCAGTTCCGGAAGGATTTCGGAGAACTGCTGCGTGACGGCAGCGATCTGCTCGTCCGGCACCCAATCAAACAAGGCGCTTGCGGCTTGCTGGTCTTGATCGTTGATCATGCGCTGCCCTGCCCCCGAGATGCCCCTAGCCGCCCTCCAAGTGGTCGGAATGATGGCACGTCGACGCATCTCGGACGAGCGCGAACCGCAATATCTGCAGAAGTTGTTATCGTGGGAACGTCTGTTTCCTCCGTGTTCACACGTTGGTCTCCACCGCATGTCCAGACCGTAGGTCCAACCCCTGACAAGACCTCTCGGAGCCCCGGTCGGTGCCGTCAGCCGCGTGCACCAGCTTTGAGGCGACACTGTGGTTCTTGCCCACCTTGTCGCCGGTTGTCAAGGGATGGCGTCGTGATCGCCAAACCATCACCCTTTGATCATCACTAAGCGGTCGCATCTCACAGATTTGCCGCGATCCACCGCTCAGAAGGACGGCGTGAGGGCCAGTGTCCCGACGGTTACGTGTGGCCAGCTCAAGCCGTTGAAGTTGAGTAATACCGTCTGGGAGTACTGCAGTTGCAGGAACTCGGTGGGTGCCGTCACCGTTTCGAGCCAGAAGGTTGCACTCACGGTCGCTGCGAGGGCGTTGGGTCCGCTAGCTTCCAGCCAGGAACGCGGTGTTGGTTGTGCCGCCACCCTCGACCGGTGTGTCGTCAGTCGCGATCGTCAACGACGTGGTCGATGCAATCGACTGGCTAGCGATCGCTCCTGCTAGCACGCTGTTGGGGTTGTCAACCATCGACTGGGCGATGTCGGTGATCTGAGAGTCCGGGCTCCCCGCCCGCCCCATACACGCCGCAACGCGCGCACACCGTGCTGATCACAACTCAGTATCGACCGAGCTGCGCGGCGACTTCACGGCGCGGCGACTTGATCACTAACGCAAGGGTCGAAGCCTTCACGTCGGGGAGCGTGGGGATCGCGTTGTACCCAGCGGGAGGTTTGCATCAGATGCCCCCAGCCACCACACGCAGGCTCGGAACTCGCTGGCAGTCGCGTAGGCGATCCGCGGCCACCATGCTCGTCGCCGTCTTGGGCCTAGTGGTCGCCCCGATTGCAGTGCCCACCGCGGCACACGCCAGCACACCACCGGGAACGCCGACTGATGCCACCGCCGTGTCAGCGCGATTCCGGGCCATCCGCTTCTGGCTGGGGCATGGTTTGGGGAAGGAGTGTCAGCCCCGGAACGCCGGTCGCGTCCGCATCGATGAGCGCCATAGGGATCGCGAGGGAGTGACCAGTCTCTAGCGCCCCGAGCAAATCAGCATCGCGAAACCAGGTGAAACTTTGCTTGAATTTTCAATCAAATCGGGTAGACTTAGGGTGTCATGAATGACCCATATCGACGATCGCGAAATGACCGGCTGACTCGTCTGTGGGCCAAGGCGCCTGGCACCTTCGGCTATCTGACTGCCCAAGAGCAGGGGTGCTTGCAGGAAATTAACCGCACAACCGTGGGTGGTTCGGTGAAATCGACGTTCCGGCCGTGCGGAGTTGACTGGATTGTGCAGCACCAACGGCCGATGTGTGCAACCTCGGTCAAGATTTTGGAGAAGTCGGTGGGCCACTGGCCGTTGTTGCGCTTCGCTGGTGCCGGCCAGCCCACGCGGACGGCCGCGTTCGATCGCGCCCTTGGCCCTGCTGGCCTGTCAGTCGATGACTGCTCTCGCCTCTAGATCCAAATTGTGAGTTGAAGGTGGTTCGTGTTCACTATGCGTCCTGTCAAGGCGATTCGATGCGTGTCAGTGTTGCTCCCACCTCGGATGCGATCTCTCGCAAGATCTCTTCTCCGATTGGGCTAACAGACCCAACGCGAATCGTCCATTGCGCGTTGGGTCCAGCGGTCAGGAGTCGGCCCGCCCTCCTTGGAGTCGGCGAATGGTTGAGCCGTGAACCTACGGTCGTTGTCTCTAAGTTCGCCTCAGTCGACCCCTTCGTGTTATCAGTGCTCCGCGATTGCGTGTGTAACGAATGCCGAGCTCGCCGTCACGAGCAAAGCAAACTCCAGATGTGTGAGTCCCAGCGCTAGGGCCTCTCTCTTCGTGACTTGCTGTGCGACCACACCCACGACGATCGCGCTCCGCTTGGGATTGCATTACTCACGCAGACCTATCGGACGGCGCGCCACCGCTTGATGAGTTGCTGCGTCCGATCTTGGTCAGCGTTCGGCCGCACGCTCGAGGAAGTCCTTGAGTTCCTTGATGACGGCCACACCGGGGACTCCGCTCAAGCTGTCAAGGGCCGCGTTCAGTGCGCCAAGAAAGCCGCCCAAGACGCGACCGCGGATGCCGCCACCTCCTCGTCGACCGCCTGAGGTTGCCTGACGCACTTCACTTCGGCCGCTCTCTTCGAGCACCTGTAACTTGAACGCGCGAAGTGCGCCGGTCCACCCAGCAAGTTGCAGCGTGGCAAGAACGGCTTCGATCGGAAAGGTCGGATTCTCTCCGGACAAAGTCAAGATCGCGAGCGCAAAGGCCTCTTGCCTGGCTTGGTCCAATGCCTCTTGGTAGGCGCCGAGAAGTGATTCCGGCATCAGACGTTGTGCGCGTTCAAGCTCGTCGTCGAGTACATATGCGTCATTGCTGGCCGCCCAGTCCAGTACCTGCACGGCATCGGTGACCAAAGCGAGAACCTCGACGGCGTCTTCACGAGCTGCTGGCATGGAGGACCTTCCTGCCTATGTGCTGGCTCGCATTACGTCACGGGCAGGGCACCGCTGGACGCGAGCAGCGCGAGAGTCGAAAGCGAGGGTGTCAGGGCGTACACGGCACCTTGCGTGGTGACGAAATCGGCCAGACTGAGCGAGCGCGCAACCCCGTTTGGGTTGACCGTTACCTGTGACGCGTTGCCGATCAGGGCGTCGTTTCCTGCACCCGGTTCCGGAAAGGCTGCGTTGTTGATCCACGCTTGCTGGAGGAAGAGAAACTGCTGGAAGATGCTGGCCTGGTAGCACTGGAAGATCAATCCACGTTCGGCGTCGATGCCCTCCCCCCGCCCAGATGACGGATCGAATGGCTCGCCGAATGGAATGCCACGGCGCAGGATCCGCCGCGCTTGTGTCTGAAGCTCATTCAGGCCGCTGTTTCCCTTCCGCGGGTAGACCTTGCGGATGTGCGCGGCGTGAGGCGTCTTCTGCCCGTCCAGATCGCTCGTGAAGTCGAAATCGTTGAGACCTGGGCCCGACGGCAGGAGGTGATCGGCTGTTGGTGAGTCATCGGTGGGCGTCCCGCTGCGCCAGCGACCGACCAAGCGCGCGGCCAACGTGTCCGCGTTCGGAATCCCGGTTGCATCGCTTCGGTCGGCGGGTTGAAGGGTTGAGTTGGCGGTCTCAACGCCCTCCCAGAAGCCTGGGACGTCTTGGGCGAGCCGGCGGAGAACAAGAAAGCTGCCGTCCCACATCCACTTCGGTACGGCCACGCTCACCGCGCCGTCAGTGGTCGCCGGGTAGCCGAGCACAAACAGACCTGTGGGCAGAAGTTCCGTGCCCGGCTTTCCGTTGACCTGACTTGGGTTGTCGGGGTCGGCATCGTCGAAGCCGATGACGCCCGGTTGCGAGATGCCATCTTTGAAGCCGAAGTGTTCGTGCCCGGCCGACTCGTGGGGGAGTGTGGCGCCATCTTGTTCGAAGATGACAGCGAGGCCATTCTGGGCCGCTAGTTCCCGTTGGTGCGCAATCTCTACCGCTAGATCGCTCTCCCGATCAGCGGCGATGGTGACGATGGCATGAATGCTGTTCGGGTCTTTGCCGAACAGCCAGTTCATGGGATCGCTGGGCCCACATCGCCGACCGCCGCGGCGTCGTTCGGCGCGCCCGCCGTGAAGTGATTCACTCCCGGGTCTACTGGCAATGCGTTGAGTGCCGTGGATGCGTCGGGTGCGAGCATGGCCAGAGCGGCTCCAGTGATGGAAACGTTCACCCAGAGCGCCGCGAGATCCTCGGGATCTCCGCCTCCGGCGTGTCTTTTTGCGCTGAAGTCCGCGTTGAAGGCAGCCACCGAGGCGTTGTTCGACAAGCGTGGAAGCAGGGCGGTCAGCCAGGCTCGCGCCTGATCAGCGTTGGGCCACTGAAGAAGGAGGAATGTCTGCCAGTCCTTGTTGAAGGCTGCAAGAACATTGCCTTGAATATTGGTATCAGTCTTCAGAGGCGTGCCGGTAGGTATCGGGCGCACGACTGGCAGCGCGGGTGGTTGTGGCTGCGGAGCAGGCGGTGGCCCGTACGGATCAGACATGTGTCCCCCAGTTGGAGTGTCCACGAGGGACTGAGTTCTTGGCGGTGCGCGTCCCAAGGAGCAGCGCGACCGTTCTTCATGTCGTGAGGAAGCGCTCTCACGACGCAACACTAGAAGTGTGAAGTGCCTTCGGGCTTGAGTCAACGGATGAGTGGGCTCGGATTGCTCGCCGCGAGGGCGCGGCTTGCTCGGCGGTACCCACCTGTCGGAACTCGGACAGCCATTCAGTGGTGGCTGCGAAGGTGGTGTGGGTCTGAGCGCACTTTAGTGCCCGAAGCCAACCCATAGATCAGCAAATCTCTCCAGGTGGAGGCGGCTAGGGCGAGGCGCATTGCGTGCTCGGCCATGTCGCCATTCAACTTCGCTCGCCCTCGTGCGCGATCTAGTTGTCCGGCTGCGCCAAGCTCTCGGCCTTGCGCTCCTGCGGCGTCGGACTGACCGATATGGCGTGGGCATTGAGCGCGTATTCGAGGGAACGGTAGGCGGCGTCGTCGGCACCGAGCCTCTTGTACAGGTCCGCGAGACCTCGCCAACTGTTGGCGGCACTGCGGTTGTGTTGAAGGCTATGCAGCGTCATCTCCAGGCGATCCGCTGTTGCTAGGGCGTCTGCCTGTTCGCCGACTTCGACCTGTGACTGCGCTAGTACGAGCAGGGTGGTAGCAGTTTCGGCGCGGGGTTTGGTTTCGAGCCGATCCAGTGCTCTGTTGCAGAATTCGATTGCTTCTGCTGGATTTCCACCGAGCAGCGCCGCGCGGGCCTGCTCCGTTTCGAGGTAAGCGTGATCGGTCTCAGTACCGCTCAGGGACAACTTGCGTTTGGCTTGCTCAAGCATTGCTTGGATCTCGGTGAGGTGATCGGTCGCGTCGACTTGTCGCATCCAGAACCATGCGCACGCCACGGCGCAGCGGCCCGACATGCGTTCGTCGTCGCCCTCACTGAGCAGCGCCACGGCGCGTTGTGCGTACTGAACTGCTCGAGGGAGATCCCCACTGGCCTCGGCGACCCCGGCTGCATTCCAATAGGCCGAGCCGCGCGCCTTCCACGACGAGCCGGCGTCGACGAGTTTGAGCAGTTCATGCGCGGCCGCTTCCGCGTTTGTCATGTCGCCTAGCCAGTAGTAGCGAGCGATCAGGGTGGACATTGCCTGGGCGTGTTCGTCGGTGCCCTGTAATCCATGCTCGTGGGCGGTGTTCGTTGCCCTCAGGGCTGCTTTAAGGGCGTCGGAGTGCTCACCAGTTTCGCCCATGCACCGGCTCTGCGCGATGTGTGCTCGTATCAAGAGGGGATAGTCGCCCGCCTCGGTAGCCAGATGCACCACACGCTCGAGTGTCTTGAGAGCTAACTCGAGATCGCCCATTCCTTCAAGGGCCCGAGCCAACCCCCACGTGGCCGGCAACCCCAGGGTGGGCTCCAGCGAGGCGAACTCGCTAGCCGCTTTGTGAGCCTCGCCATTGCCCAACGCGAACTCGGCAGACGCGATCTGAAGACGCTGTGCGTGGTCGAGCCGTTCGGCGGGGACGGGTCCGGTCAGCTCATGGGGCTGGACCTTAAGGACCTGGGCCAGGTGTTGCACGACCCGTTCGGTTGGCTCGCGGTTGCCGTTTTCCAGCATAGACACGTAGGAAATCGATATACCCGGACCAGCCAAGTCCGACTGTTGGAGGCCTTGTTCGGTGCGGAGTGCCCGCAGCCGACGCCCGAATTCTGAACCCATGCCCGTTCCTCTCCAGGTCGGCCGTTCCGGCACCGTACCTGTGAGAGCCCGACACGTGTGTTGTTCAACTCCAAGACACACACTTTGTGTAGTCGATCCACTAGACATCACATCATCCGTGTTGTCGAGTGGAGGAGCGAGTCATGAAATCCCGGGTTCTGGCGATTCTGATCACCCTGTTGCTGGCCGGAAGCTTGAGCGGGGTGGCCACCTCCGGTGCCAGTGCGATGACCGTGCCCAAGGTTCACCCCTTGGATTGGCCGAACTGCTGCTGACCCGTCCCCTGGTCAGCCCAGCGCCGCGGGCCTAGAACCGAACGGATGCGTCGGAACTGGGCCCGCGGTTCGCCCAGACGATCCAAACAGAATGTCACGATGTACACGCAAGTCACAAATAGTGTGTATTTGCTTGACATGACCCGTGTTTCACCGATTGGGTTCGCTGCGTGCGGGAGTTGTTCGCACGAGGTGCGATTCGAAACCCAAGGGGAATTCATGAATCTGCGTCGCGGTCCCATCGGAGCTGCAAACCGCCGCATTTGGCTCATCGGCGGGCTGTGTCTGGCGCTCGTCGCAGGCGGCGTGGGGACGGCCCAAGCCGCGACGCAGGCAACGGCGACAAGCAGCGCGAAGGCCGCCGCGTGTGCTGCCAGCGCCGCGGTGGACGCCGTGACGGCGACGATGTTGGCCAAGGAATGCGGCAAAGCAGTAGACATCGATGCCGATCAGACGGCCTATTCTCAGGTGAGCGTTAATAGCGATGGCACGCGGACCTACACGTCCACGCCGACACCGCGATGGGTACAGCGAAACGGTTCGTGGGTCGCAGCCGATGCCGATCTCGTTGCCAATTTCGGACGGGACCTTTTCGCCCGCGGCGGCCGAGGACGGCCTGAGGTTGTCGGCCGGCAACAACACTTCGCTGGCTAACGTCACGACACCAAAGGGCTCATGGACCGTGTCGTGGCCGACCGTACTGCCGGTCCCCACGGTGTCCGGGCCATCGGCCAACTACGCGAATGTTCTCCCCGGCGTCAACCTCGTCGTCACGGCCGACACGTCGGGCGGATTCGAAGACAGCCTCGTTGTCGAAACGCCTCAGGCGGCCAGCAATCCAGGGTTGGCGCGGTTGGTGCTGAGCTCGGCCCTGAGTAAGGGATTGAGCCAAAGCGCCGATGCGTCGGGCAACGTCACGGTCAAGAATGCCGACGGTCAGATTGTGTTCACCTCTCCCGCGCCTCGGGCGTGGGATTCATCAGCCAACCCCAAGCCGGTGGCCGTGGCCGTGACCTACTCGGGAACCACGGCAACCATGCAAGCGCCAACGGCTCTGCTGAACTCGCCGTCAACGACGTTCCCGGTGATCATCGACCCCTCCTACACAGTGGCGCAGTCGTGGACGGCCTATGACGAGACCCAGTCTGCGTATCCGACCGCCGAGGAGCTGAACGCCACGTACAACGGGAATGTGTCCGTGGGCTATGACGGGGGCGGGATCGACCGCGGCTACTACGTCTTTGGGCTACCGACCGCTGCGCAGGGCCCGACGACGCAAGTCCTGTCAGCAACAGTCACGGCAACCGCCGTTACGACATTCACCAATAGTTCGATCAATCACACCATCAATGCCAGCTACACGAGTCAGGCGACGTCAACTACTAGCTGGAGCAGTCCGCCGACTTCGATCGCCGGCCCAACGGCGGTGAACTTCACCACCGCTTCGACCAGCCCGAATCTGGCGGTCCCGATCAACGTCGCGTCCTGGGTGCAAACCGACCTGCAGGCCAACGGTTGGCAGTTCACCCTGGGTCTCATCAACTCGAGTGAGACCAACGGCAACCAGTTTGTTGAGTTCGGTCCTTCCCCAACTCTGTCCATCACTTACGACCAAGCACCGTACGGGGCGGACAGCCTGGGGCTAAGTCCGCAGAACTGGGCTGCGAATGGCGGCCTGTACACCTCGTCGCTGACCCCGACGCTGCAGGCCCACGCGTACGACCCGCTGAGCAACCCGCTGGAGTACGAATTCAAGGTCCAGCAGGGCTCAACGGTCATCGAGGATGTCACGAGCGGTTATTTCGCCTCGGGCGCGACAGGCTCGCTGGCCACAACTACTGCGCTCAGCAACAACACGACGTATCAGCTTTACATTCGGCCGTATGACGGAACGGTGTATGGGCCGTGGACATCGGCACAGTCGTTCACCACCGATGCGACAGCACCTGTTGCTCCCACCGTCACGTGTAGCGGCTACCCGGCTGGTGCTTGGACCGCCCTCATCTCGGGCGGGACAACCTGTTCATTCTCTGACACCACGACGCTGGTTGAGGGCTACACGACCGAATTGCAGAACGGATCCGGCAGTCCGGTGTGGTCCTGGGTCACCGGTTCGAGCGGCACCTTCAACCTCAATCCCACAAGCAATGGCCTGTACACGCTCACCGTCACCGCTGTTGACGACGCCAACGTCAACGGAGCATCGAAGACGTATGTATTCGGCGTGGGGACCAGCGGCGCCATGCTCGCGCCATCAGACGGAAGCCAGACCGCCGCGTCGGTCAGCCTGCAAGCAGCTGTTCCCGGTTCCTACACTGGTGCAACTTTTCAGTACCGACTCGGCACGACGGGCAGCTTCACGACGATCCCGAACCACGTGACGGTTGACTCATGTGGCTGCAACGTGACCTGGCCCACCGCCACGACTACAAACGCGGCCGGAGTGCAAACCGGCACACTGACCTGGTACGTGAATCGCACCATCGCCAATGACGGCTTGGTTCAAGTGGAAGCCGTCTTCTCCAACTCGACAGGCCCCACGCTCACCACCCCACCGGTGTCGGTGACCCTGTCACGCACCGGGTCGGGCGTCGACTTCGGCACTACAAGCTCGGGACCCGTTACCGTCGGATTGCAATCGGGCAACGCGGCCCTTTCAACGGCCGACGTCGACATACCGTCCTACGGCGCCGACCTACTGGTGTCGCGCACGTTCAACTCGGTCAATCCTTCGGCAACAGGAATCTTCGGACCCGGCTGGGTGTCGGGGATCGGATCCACCCAAGCGACGAGCTATACCTCTGTAACGGACGACAGCTCGTATGCGGTATTGACCGCCGCGGATGGGTCTACGTACACCTTCACGCAAGCCTCGACTAGCGGATCCACCGTCTCCTACACGGCGGACGCCAATGCGGTGACTGCCGGCCTGTCCTTGACCAAGAACACGACCACCAACACCTTCAGCCTGGTCGACGCCTCGAACAACATCACCGCGTTCAATTATTCATCCGGTGCGGGCAACTATTTGCCAGCCACGATCACGTCACCCGGGACCTCAAGCTCGACAGGGATTGTCTACAACACGGCGGGGCACCCGTTGCTGGTAGACGCGCCCGATCCCACCTCGACGAGCGCGTCTACCACTATCTGCCCGAACCCGCCGTCCTCCACCACCTGGACGGCCGGCTGCCGTGGTCTGTCATTTACGTACAACGCCGCCACAGCGGTGTCGCAAATCGACTTCGTGTACGTCGACAACTCGGCCACCTACCACGACGTCGTCGTCGCGAAATACACCTTCGACTCCAGCGGTCGACTGACCAGCGAGTGGGACCCGCGACTGTCCACCCCCCTGGCTTCCGGGTACACCTACGATGAGACGAGCACTGACGCCGACTACGGGCGCATCACCGCCTACTCCCCAGCCCAGGCCAGCTCATCCGGCGCCTTCGCCGCGTGGACTTTCACCTACGACGACACCGCAACCGACGTGAACTACGGAAAACTCGTCTCCGTGTCGCGAACTCACTCATCGACCTACGGCGGAACGACCGCGACAAACACCATCGACTACGCCGTCCCCCTCACCGTCGTCGGCTGGTGGCCCGGTGAACATGGACGGAACCACAGCCGCGACCTGGAACCAGACCGATACGCCAACCTCTGCGGTCGCGGTTTGGCCCGGTGGATACGTACCAAGCTCGACAGCGTCGCCTACCCAGACCGACTATCAGTACGCCACCGTCGACTACTTCGACGCGTCAGGTCATCAGGTCAATACCGCCGCGTATGTAAATGGAGCATGGGCCGTGACCACAACCCAGTACGACGCATACGGCAATGTCACTTCGACGCTGTTGGCCGCTGACCGTGCCACCGCACTAAACTCGGGCTCCCCGGCCGCCACCGCACTGTCGCTGAGCACCATCAACCTCTTCGCCTGCGACAACTACGGCACCATCGGCGCCTGCACGAGCGCGGATCAGTCCTACCAAGTCGAGACCGACAGCTACTCACCAACGCACACCATCAACGTTGACGGGGTGGTTGAAGGGGGTCGCACCCATACCGCGATCACGTACGATGCCGGAGCGCCCAACAGCGACACGAACGTTAACGGGAATCCCTACATGCTTCCGACGAGCACAACCACTTCGGCAAGCGTTGGCTCGTCGATTCCAGGATCTTCCACCGCGGATACTCGAACCACGAAGTACGTCTACACGGCAGGTTCGGACAACACCGGCTGGACCCTGGGCACGCCACTGCAAACCATTACGGATCCCAATGGTTTGAACCTGGCCTCGACTGTCGCCTACAACGAGAACTCGTCGCTCTACAACGGCGACAACCTCGTCATCGACCAGGACCAACCCTCAGATCCCACCGGTGGAACAGCCGGAGACACCCACATCGTCTACTACACGGCCTCCACCAACAGCCAGGTCGCCTCCTGCGGAAACAAACCCGAGTGGGCGAATCTGAAATGCCAAGTCTCTCCGGCCGCGCAGCCCGCCGACACCAGCGCCATTCCTACCGTGACCTTCACCTATAGCGACTACTTGACCGTGCTGACTCAGACCAAGACGTACGGCACTACGGGTACCGAAACCATCAGCTCGGGCTACGACTCGCTGAATCGGCCCACGGGACAGACGGTGACGATGATGGGAACTGGAATGGGTGCCGCGCCGCCGAGGACTGCGGCGGTCTACAGCGGCAACAGCGGATTGCCGACCGACGCCGAAACGCTTAACTCTTCTGGCACCGTGACGAGTGACATCAAAACCGCATACGACGACTTCGGCCAAGGGGTCACATACACGGACGCCAACAACCAGGCGACTAGCTACACCTACAACCTCAACGGTCAGGTCGCGACGCGCACGACGCCCCACGATGTCGACACCATGACGTATTCACCCGGTGGACAGCCGGTTAAGGAAGTCGACCAATTGGCCGGCACATTCACCGCGACCTACGACCCCGATACCGAGATTCAGAATCAAACGTACCCAGACGGCACAGTTGCCACATACACGATCGATGCAACGGGCACGCCAACCCAGTTGACGTACTCCAACTCAAATGGGCAAGTTCCATCAGCGACGCCGTATCCGCCAACGCGCAAGGCGACTGGACCAACGAAAGCACGCCGAACGACTCCAAGACTTACACCTATGACGTCGCTGATCGCCTGACCAGCGTGCAAGACACCTACGCCACTTCGTGCACAACACGAGCCTACGGATACGACTCCGACTCCAACCGCACGACACTTACCGTCTATAACGCTGCAACAGGGGGCGGGTGCCAAACACCACCAGCGCCTCGAACGAAAGCTACAACTACGACTCGGCAGACAGGCTGGCCTCGAGCACCATTGCTGGCACGACCAGTCCCTACACCTACGACACTCAGGGCGACGTCACCGTGACGCCCGCGGCGGATGCTGGGGGGCCGGAGCGTTGAGCGCCAGTTACTACGGCAATGGCATGCTGAACACCCAAACCCAAGGATCCACCACCGACACTTACAGCCTCGACGGCAGTTTGTCTCGGTACACCAGTCAAACAAACTCAACAACCGGCTACACGACCGTCACGGACTATTCTGATCCTGGGGATTCACCAAGCTGGACGACAACAAACAGCGTCTGGACCGCCGACGTCACGGGTCTTGATGGCACCCTGGGTGCCCAAGTGACCCAATCGGGCGCGGTGAGCCTCCAGTTGACCGACCTGCGTGGTGACGTTGTGGCCACCGTCAACCCGTCGAGCGACACCGCTCCGACCGCCACATACACCTACACGGAATTCGGCACTCCCGAACCAACCTCTTCGGCGCCGGGTGCCTACGGTTACCTGGGGGAAACCAGCGATCCGGTGCCGCCCTCGGCGGAACCATCCTCATGGGGCGGCGCGCCTACAACTCCAACATCGGGCGCTTCGACTCGCCTGACCCGATATTCGAAGGCAGCGCAAACGCCTACGACTACGTCAACCAGAATCCCGTTACGGGATCGGACCTGTCAGGCGAGACGACCGAACCGCCGAACGGTGGCGGTTCCGGCGGCCATTGGGTTCTAACAACACTCTGGGTACGCGTCCGCGTCGGTGGGTCGTGCAGCCACGAAACGTGTCATCTATATGCGGGCAACGGCGGTACAAGTTTGTCGCCAATTTCGGGTCAATTCTTTGGCTCTTGGTGGCTAATGGATTAAGCTGGGGCGACGTCTCTGGCAAGGTGTACAGCGGCTCATTCTCGAGGAAATTCAGTTATGAATTGAGGCCTGGCGATTCAGTCGAAATCCATTCCGACGCATTCAATTGGTCATTTATGACGGTCACTTCGTCATATGCGGACATTGAGGTTTGTTTCGAGGAGTGTGCCAGGCTGACCCCAGACGGCGCGTACCCACTTCAGGTATATACATTCAAATCTGTGCCGGCACGGGTGTGGGAGCCGTGGTGAGGCCTCGAGCCAACGGGCGCCTGTCATGGTGGCAGTGGGTTTGCAGGCTCAGCGCGATCTTAGTCTGCCTCGCTTCCACGGGCTGCGCGTCGCAGCAGTCAGCAGCTCTTCTGAGAAGTCCCTCACCCACCTTGACGAGTTCACCGTCGAGTTCCCCTGAGGGTGCCTGTAAATATCTCCCCGCAGGAACTCGGTGCATTGACGATCTGGGCACGCCGGGATTTCAGGTGGGCCAAAGCCCCGCGAGGACATCAAGCTCGTCCACTGTCCTTGTCTATGCGGCTGCTTCGCCCACGGGCGGCGCTCGCCCGTGCGATCCTTCCAAATATTCGTGGTCCAGGAAGGGCGATGCGGTTAATGTCCGGGGGTATGTTACGAGGCAGGCTAAAGTGACCATGGTCGTGCGTTCGATGGTCCCCGTAGAGACTTTCTCATTTGGCCAAATCCCCACCGGTGGATTCGCCGTTAAACTACCTTCCACTACGGTCCTGGCCGATGGCCGCCACTCATTGCTTATCGAGGCAAATGCAAATGAATCATGTGTTGTGCCCGAGCGGTAACCTGTCTGTCGCGTACCCCTGTGTCGGTCCATTTCGTGTGAGAGTGCCGCGAGTGTTGTGACCGTCTGTGGGGGTGGGGATGCCTGGTAAGCGTTATTCGACTGAGCAGATCGTGGCGAAGCTTCGTGAGGCTGAGAAGCTGCGGGGCAGGGTCACACGATCCCGCAGGTGTTCAAGCGGCTCGGCGTTTCGGAGCAGACGTTTATCGGTGGCGCACGAAGTACGGGGCGCTGAAGGAGGATGAGGCGCACCGACTGCGGGCGTTGGAGCATTCGTTGGTGTCCGGCCCCCCAAGTTTCGGTCCAGTTCGGGTGAGAGTGCAGCGGTGCTGGTTCGGGCCGCGGTAGAGGGAAGTGCTCTTAGCCAGCTAGCACGGCCTTTCCCGTCCCTGACAATCCGTTCGGCTACCCCAGAGCGTGGTCTCTGGACGCTGCCTCCTATGTAGCAAGCCGCTGGCTATCCCCCAAGCATTTCTAAGATTCTTTACGTCGTCGTCACTTCAACGGGCAAAGGACCACACTCCGTTGTACCGTCCAGCGATCCGCTGCCGAACTGGGGGCCCGCTTGGGGGAGATCACCTCGAGTGGTTTCGTGGGTTGGCTGGGCGAATTTACCGATACACCCGAAATAGTGCTATTGTCCGCTCGCCCCGACGACCAGACGGGTCTCCCTACTGACCCGGAGTTTCTTTATGTCTTCTGCATGTCGCCGGTTCGGTTCTGCGCGATCCTCGTCACGTCGCGTGTCGATCGCAGCCTCGATCACGTCCATGGCAGTGCTCGTGGCCATCGTGCCTGCCGTCTCGTTGGCGGGTGCACAGTCCGCGTCTGCCGCGGCGAAACCTGCGGTGAAGGTCACGACTGAGCCGGATGAGGTGTCGGCGATGATTGCGGCGCGGAGTCAGAACGCGCCGGTTGAAATCGTCGCCGATCGAACAACGACGTCGTCGACGTTTGCGAATGCGGACGGTTCGTTGTCGTTACAAGCCTCAGCAGGTCCGATCTGGGTGCACGCGAACGATGGGTCGTGGGCCAAGGTCGACAAATCTTTAAGTGACAGTTCGGATGGTCGCCTTCATACCGGTGCGACGACCGCAGCATTGTCGTTGTCCGACGGGGGCACAGGGGATCTGATCCGGCTGTCGCAGGACGGCAAGAGTGTCACGGTGTCTTGGCCTGGTTCGTTGCCGGTCCCGACGGTTGACGGCAATATCGCCACGTACGCGAACGTGGCCCCGAACATCGATTTGCAGGTGATCGCGGGCGACACCGGGTATGAGTTGTCGTGGGTGATCAAGGCCCGCCCCTCGACCGTGCCGGTGTTCGCGCTGCCGATTCACACCTCCGGGTTGAGTGTGTCGTCCAATTCGGATTCCACTCTGGCTTTCACCAACACAAGTGGCGATGTCGTGGCGTCGGGGTCACCCGGTGCGGTGTTCGGTGCGGACGGTGCGGCGGCGGGGGATCCGCTTGTTGCTGGTGCGGTGGCTCAAGGGTTAGCGACTGGCTCGGTAAGCACCGTCAGTGCGTCCTCGTCCATCCCAGTGGCAGCGACCCCGGTGAGTTCAGCGACTCCGTCGGCATCGCCGAGCCCGAGCAGTTCGCCAAGTGTCAGCACGGCAACCAGTTCTTCGGCCGCGCCGAGCCCGTCAGCCTCAATCTCTGTGGGCACGGCAGGGCCTGCCGTACCTGGCTCGCTCCCGTCAGTCTCCTCGTTGGCTGCCGCTTTCCCTGGCCTGTCTGTTGTTGCGCCCGGTACCGCGATGACGTCGGCGGTGCAGTTGATATCGCCAGCAGAATCGCTGCTCTCGGGCTCAGTCACGTATCCGGTGACGGTTGACCCGTCCACGAACTTCCACGACACGGCTGACACGTATGTCGACTCGGCGACTCCATCGACGACGTATGACTCGGCGGACTACCTGTACACCGGTAAGGACGGGTCTGCGGCGAAGTACCGGTCGTTCTTCACGTTCCCGGTGCCCTCGACGATCGTGGGCACCTATATCGACTCCGCCTATTTGCAGGTCTACAACTCCTACTCGTCCACGTGCTCGGCGACCGCAGCGACGATCAATGTGTCGATCCCCTCGACCACCTGGAACTCCTCAACCGACTGGTCCAACGTCCCCAGTGCAGGCACCACGGTGGGATCGGCGCAGTTTGTGCACAACGGGCCGTCGTGTCCGGGGGAGGCGTATCAGAACATCACCATCACCCCGGCCGCGCAGGACTGGGCGAATGCCACCTACACCGCGCACCAGCTGGAGATGTACACCGAAGAGACCGACGTATATGGGTATCGGCAGTTCTACTCCGACGACATCGGATCGGGAGCTCCGGCGATCTACATCACTTACAACCATTACCCGACGCTGCCGACAGGGCTGTCACCAGCGACCGGCACCTACACGGCGTCGGCCCCTGATCTGTCGGCGGTCGTGGCCGACCAAGACGGTGGATCGGCATACGGGCGCTTTTACGTCAAGGACGTCACAGGTGGCACCACCACGTGGGTGAGTTCCTCGAGCGGCTCGGTCGGGACCACTGCGGCGTCGGGCGGTCCATCGGCCTACCAAGTGCCCGGTCCATTGATCAATGGCGATCACTATCAGTGGCAGGTCAAATCTGAGGACTACTCGGGCGGGGTCTATATGGGCTCGGGTTTGACGGCGTGGCAAGACTTCTACGCCGACAACACCGCCCCCGCCATTCCCACCTTCAGCTCGTCCACGTTCACGTCGGGCGGCTGGGTCGGCAAGGGCGCCACGGGCTCGATCAACTGGTCTGACACGTCGAGCGATGTCACCAAGTACACGTACTGGATTGACGGTCAGCAGCCGATTACCTCGAGCGCGACGAGTGTGTCAGTGCTATCCAATTTGCCGGCGGGCTTGCACACATTGACGGTGCAGGCACTGGACCGGGCCAGCAACGAAACGACTGGCACCTTCACTTTCGGCACGGGGCCCGGTGGGATTGTGACGCCGGCCGAGGCGGCTACGACGCAGCTCGATGTGACGCTGAACACCAAGGCGGCCTCTGGAAACAACTATGTCGAATACAACTACGTCCGGGGCGTCGAAAGCTCCTCGAGTAACCCGTGGTCGTTGGTCCCGGTCGGGGATGTGAAGGTCCCCGGCGGAACGGGTCTGAGTTCGTGGCCGTACGCAGCCTCCGGCGGGGTCTACGGGCAACTGACATGGAACGCCCTGAGCACGCTGCAGACGCTGCTGGGTAAAGGTAACCCGGTGGACGGACCACTGCAGATCGAGGCCTGCTTCGCGACCACATCGGCGGGCCCCTTCACCAATTGTTCGACGCCCACCGACGTGACGATGGCCACCCACACCTTCTCCGCGTCCGCCGCCACAACGCAACTAGGTCCGGGGACCTTGTCGGAAGTGACGGGTGACTTCGCCGTGTCCGCCACCGACGCGAGCGTGTTCGGTATGAGCGTTGGGCGCACCTTCACCACGCTGTCGCCCTCGACGAACACATCTGGCGCGACCGGGATCTTCGGCCCCGGCTGGGTCGCGGATATCCCAGGAGTGGACGCCGGTGCGGGCGATGAGACGCTCGCCGACTTCGCCTCTAAGGGCTACGCCACGTTGACCGACTCGACCGGGTCAGTGTCCACGTATGACACGAGCAACACCACGTACCCGTACACGTTCTATGGCGTTGGTGACGCCGATGACGGCTCAGTGCTCACCGCCACGCGGACCGGGACCTCACCGGCCTACGCATACAGCGACACACTCACGGACACTGACGGCACCGTGACGACTTGGACGTGGGACGCATCCACGTCGCAGTGGGAGGTCGCTTCGATCGCGCAACCCGGCGGGGCGAGCACGTCGTATACCTACGTGAACGGCCAGGTCGTCCGGATCCTCGCACCCACGCCCGCCGGCATCACATGTCCCGCCTACCCAACGCCGCTGGTCCAGGGCTGCCAGGGGCTAACCCTGACCTACGCGACGAGTACCACGGCGACTGCGGGAACCCCGGGTGACTTCGTCGGCCGTCTCAAGTCGATCCAACTGAATGCTTGGGATCCGTCCACGGGGGCGATGGCCAGTGGAGCGTTCATCGCCGACTACGCCTACAGCACCTCGGGTCAACTGCTGCAGGAACGGGATCCGCGGATAACGCCGCTATTGGTCACTAGCTACACCTACGACCCCACAAGCGGCCGACTGCTCACCATCACCCCGCCCGGTCAGGCGGCCTGGACGATCGACTACTACACCGGGACCGATGGAACCGGTGCGGACCAGGCAGGGATGGTCGCCGATGTTAAGCGCACCGACCCTGTCAACGGGGTAGCCGAGCAGGTCGTTGAGTACGGCGTTGGGCTCAGCGGTTCGGGCCAACCCGATGTTACGGCCGCGACCGCGGCGTCGTGGGACCAGACCAGCGACAACGCGTTGTACGGCACAGCGGTGTTTCCGGCATCGCATGCGCCGTCACTATTTCTGGCTTCGTCAACTTCGTGGCAGCCGACGTCAACGGAATGGCCCTACGCCTCGATCGATTACATCGACGCCAATGGTCGCGTCGTGAACAGCGCGAACAATGGCGGCGCCACTGGTTGGAACATCAACTCCACCGGTTATGACCTCGCTGGAAACTCGGTCTGGTCGCTGTCAGCTCAGAACCGGGCAGACGCACTGAACGCCACCTCCGGAGATGGCTACGTCAACGACATCGCCACGTCGGCACAGCGCGCTGCCCTGTTGTCCTCGACAACGACCTACAGTGCTGATGAGTCCGAGGTGCTTTCCACTCTGGGCCCAACGCATCAGGTGCAGCTGTCGACCGGGGTGGCAGACGCGCAGGCGCAGACCACCAACTCCTACGACGCCAGTGAACCCTCAGGTGGGCCGTACCGCCTGCTGACACAAGCGACGATGAGCCCACTCGTCGCCAACGGCGCAGCACCAGGTGCGGCCGATCAACGGGTCACCGTCACCGCTTACGGCGGGTCCGACGTGTATGTGAATTCGAGTGGCGCGATCCAAACGGATGGCACCGCGACTGGTTGGACGTTGCGTCAGCCCACCTCCACCACGGTGCGTATGGGAGTCGGCGGGGCCTCCTCGAGTAACGACATCACCTCCTCGACGACCTACTACGACGACGGGGACACCTATGCCACTTCCCAGCCAGCGTCGAACGGCAGCGACGCCGGCACCACTCGGACGTATTACTACGTGGTCGGCCCTGAGACCGCTGCCCCCGAGTGCGGGTCGACCGGGACTGGCTCCAACGCCAATGCGATTGAGTGGGCCGGGCTGATGTGTCAGCAAGGTCCGGCGGCCGCACCGTCCAGTGGCGGTAGTTCCACGTTGCCCACGACGGTCTACACCTACGACCTGTACGGGCACGTGCTGACCGAGACCGAGACGTCAGGTTCGTCGACCACCCGGACCACGACCAACGGCTACACCGACGCCAACTCCGCTGGGGCTCGGCTGGTCTCTACCTCGATCACCACATCAGGGATCACGACCACAGCAGTGCCCACCCGCACGCTCGGCTACGACAGCTCGACCGGCCTGCAGACCACGGTGACCGACTCGACCGGGACGATCACGACTGGCTACAACGCGATCGGTGAAACGACCTCTTACAGCGCTCAGGGGAACACCACCAGCAGCGGCTACGACATTGACGGGAACCTGACCTCCCGTGACGACGCGCATGGTGCGACGACCTACACCGTCAACGCCACCGACTCCAACGGTAACGCTGAGCACCGTGGGGTCGTCACGGCCGAGTCGGTCGCTCTGCTCGGCGGCACCGCCACGTTCAAGGGCAGCTACAACGCCGACGGCACGCTGGTGTCCCAGACCTATCCGACCGGCCTCGTCGGGTCGTCCACTATCGACCCCGACGGCGCAGTCACGTCTCAAACCTACGCCCTGACTGTTGCAGGCAGCCCACCTGTGACGACCCCGTGGATGACCTTCAGCATCACTCGCGACGAGTTCGGACAGACGGTCTCCCAGTCCTCATCCGAGTCCTCACAAGCGTTTACCTACGACAACGACGGGCGCCTCACACAGACTCAAGACAGCGACGGAGCCAACGGCTGCACCACCCGCGCCTACGCCTTTAGCGCATCGAGCTCCGCGCAAGCTGCCGACGGGAACCGCACCGCGTACACCGAATATCCGCCAGCCTCTGACGGTACGTGCTCGACCTCCACGACGCCCGACTCCACCTCGGCGACCTACAGTTACAACACTGCCGACCAGCTCACCGGCACCGGCATCAGCTACGACGCACTCGGCCGCACCCTCGGCCTACCCGCCGGCGACGTGACCGGTGGAGCGGCAACCGCGTTCACCTACTACGCCAACGACAAGTCCGCCACCATCACGGCAGGAACCGGCGGAAGTGCCACGGCGATGAGCATGGCCTTGGATCCAACCGACCGGTTCACCCAAACCACCTACACCACCGGCGGCACCGAGACCCGCCGCACCGTCAACTATTTCGACGGCGCTGGCGATGCCCCCGCCTACATCACCACCTCCACCAACTTGGGGTCCACCTGGACGTGGCAGCAATACGTCGATGATCTCGGCGGGGACATGGCCATCGAAGCCAACTCCACCGGCACCGCAGAACTCGAGTTAAGCAATCCACACGGTGACCTCGTTGCGACCGTGCCGCTCGACTTCGCGTCAGGTGCGGGCATCGACTGCACCAACAGTGCCAACGCGGCGGACCCCTCCTGCGTTGGACCGAACTCGTACAGCGAATCAACCGAGTTCGGTCTCGCTCGTGGCACCGACACACAGCAGTCCCCGTACGGCTGGCTCGGTGACAAGCAGCGCTCGAACGACGCGGTAGCGGGGATCGTCCTGATGGGCGATCGACTCTACAACCCGATACTGGGACGTTTTCTTTCACTTGATCCAGAGGTGGGTGGAAATGAAAACGCATACAACTACCCCGACGATCCAATCAATAACAATGATATCAGTGGCAGATATACGGAGCGCGAGCCGGGCGGAGAGAAGAATCCAACTCGCATCATTGGGGTGTGGGGACGCCACCCCCATCTCCATGGAATCGTTTCTTTCTTCAGTTATCGTTCGTGGATATCTAGTCTTGCTGAGTTGGGCCAGAGGCACTTTCGCCGAGCTATTTACGACTTCCTGGGGGAGAGCAGCAATTATACGATCCCGTTAGCAAAGCTGGGCGAGAGGCGCCTCGCAAAGTACTTGCTATTTAGGGTAGGATCCCATTTGGTAGACTGGCCGGTGGGCGTGCTGGCGACCTTAGTTGATTTCTATGGCTCGGGTCTTGTTTTCAACCCGGGTTGCCATCGAACGGGTGCTGGGCGATTTCGAGTATATCGAGCCCCAGGATGCTGAGTCGGCTGCAAAATGTCGAGCGATATGAGAGCGAGAGTCATGAGGCGAACTTTGAACTCAGTTGATCTGAGCAATCACCTGAATCAGACGATTGTTTTTGTTGTACTTTTTCTGGGTTCGCTCTTGGTGATTTTTGGAGTCCTGCCGATGATTTCTGAAGGCAAGGCGAACTTGACGGGAATTATTATGTGCGCGGCAGGTTGTGTCATGGTTGTGGTCGCCGGGAAAGTTGTCTTCCTGTACCTGCGTTCACGAAACCTCAGCGCCGACTGACGATCACTGGTCTTGCAGCAACCCGCTAACAATGAATCTTATATCTAAACGACGGTAGTGTCCGGCCCCGTATTTCGGTCCATTTCGTGTGAGCAGTTGGCTCGAGCGTTCATGCGGATTGCTGAAGAGCGAGCCCGCAAGCGTTCGCAGCAATAGAGAACTCTTTGGTTGTTTGCCTCACGGGCGTACGATGGATCTTGATGTGGGAGTCGAGCTTGAGCGGCGGGGAACGCCGGCAGGGATGAGGATCCGCTGCACGCCGCTGGCGGAGCGATCGAAGCGTTCACCAACGCGGGCGAGTGACCAGCCGCTTTCGTAGAGCCGCAGTACTTCCTGCACGGCAGCTGGTGAAAGAGGCTCGGTGCGCCGGACGGGAACGTTGTGGGCGCGTAGTTGTCGGACCACGGTTTGTCGGCTCACGCCGAACTGTGATGCGACCCGCCGGGTTGTCGCCCCGGATCCGTAGGCAGCCACGACGTTGGCCGTCAAAGCGGGGGACATCCGCGAACGGGGCCGCCACGCCGCCCGCTGCGGGCGGGACACCGGCTCAAAGTCGAAATCTAAACGACGGTAGGCACTCAGCGCCAGCCGCAGCGACACGATCGCCTCGCGGACTGTCGCGCTGGTCTGGTCGGATTCGATTGTGGTCGTCGCGAGCGGGGCTCGACCGCATCAAGGCCCCCCTCACGGTAGCGAGCGAGCAGACGATGAAGATGCTGACGGCTATAGCCGTACTCAGCCGCGGTGACCACAGATAGCTCTTCGGAGATGACTTTCAATACGGCAACGCGGGCTCGAGACATAGTCCGTGACTGTCACCTATGTCGCGACTCACCTGTCGCCTATCAACCGTCGCCTATGTCCTGAACCCAGACACCCTCAGCTCCACAAGAATGTTGAAGTTGGAACCAGTGAAGTGGGCCGAGTTCTCAACGTTTGCCCGTCAGGTCCTTCGAGGCATTCCCTCTTAGCCACGCCGCATGCGTTGGATGCGCTTGACCGCGCCCGTTGCGTTGACCCGGAACTGGACCATCTGTCTGCTTACACCCAGCCGCGCGGCCGCGTTTTCGATGTCTCCCCAGTCGCCCCGAGCGATGGCGATGGTTGAGGGCTCAGAAACGAGCAGAGCGCCTGCCAACCAGTTGGCTTCATCCTCGACCTCCTGGTCCCAGTTCCGACAGCCGACGTCGTCAAGGGCGGGTGTGGGCGGGTGTTGGAGCAAAGCATGTGACAACTCGTGTGCAAGGTTGCTGTGTTGGCGCGCGAGTGAGTGAGCATCGTTGTGAACGATGGTTCGGTGAGGGCCGCAGAAGACTGTGACCGCCGAGAAGGCCTCCGACTCGGAATCGTAGAGATGACGAACGACAGGGTGAGTGGCTAGGAAGTCGCTCAAGGGCCAGATCGGGACTGCCAAATGTGTTGCAAGCCTGTGGGGATCGAGTTGATCAAGTGGCCCGATCGTCAGCTCGTCGCGAACTTGCAGCGCGAGCGTGTTGGCCTCGGTCTTGAAGCCATATCGATACGCCACGTGGTCACTGCCGGCGCAGGCGTTCGTAAGTGGCCTTGATGAGTTCGTCCAGGGCCGCCGCCGCTTCCGGGCTGAGGTTCTTGTCGCTGCGTAGGTGCGTCGTGATCAGCGCCAAAGGTTCTGGGTCCGGTATCTGGTCGTCGCTCCGAACGAAGTCATCGGCGCGCAGCCCAGACCAGGCTGTGAGCGCCGCGAGGCCGTCGACGTCGGGCCGCTTCCCTTGCGCCATGCGCGTCAGGGTTGATGCGCTAACCCCAGACTCGGCGGCCACGCCCTTCCAATTGACCTTTCGGGTCAGGCGAACGGCCTCGAGGGCCTCGTAGAAGCCTGCTGCGTCAAACCATCCGCGTTTCGGCACCGCCGCGCCCCCTGGGTTGCGAAGTTGCAATTCTCCGTCTAATGTGGAATCCTAGATTAGCAACCAACTACCTAATTTGCAATCAAGGAGGCGGCGCCATGCCGATGGACGACGAAGGAAAAACGAAGCCGGAGGTCGAGATCCTGGTCAACAAGAAGGCCGTTCGAGTGAGCGGCCACCATGTGACGGGGCTCGAGGTCAAGGAGGCGGCCATTGCCTTCGGTGTTGCCATTCAACTGAACTTTCAACTGGCCCTCATCAAGCCGGACAAGCGCAAGCTGATCGGCGACGACGAAGTGGTTCACGTTGAGGACGGCAGCCGGTTTGCCGCCACCGCTCCCGACGACAACTCGTAGTACGTCATGACGCTGACCCCCGAAGTCGAGATGGCGGTGACCGAGCTGCGTGAGGCGTTCCCGGACGCGACCGTCACCGCGGTCGCCGACAACCAAGGTGGCGCCTACGTGACTGTTGATCCGATCGACTTGGGCAGCAAGTACTCGCCAGCCTCGACGTGGATTTGGTTTCACATCACCTTTCAATACCCAATGTCGGATGTCTATCCACACTTCATCGGGCCTGACGTACGACGGTCTGATGGCGCTTCGCCCAACGGGTTGCCGCTAGGCGAAGGCAGTTCACTCGGGTCGTATCAGATCGATGGTCAGACGTTCCCCGCGATCCAACTGTCGCGGCGCTCCAACGGGTTGAACCCAGCGTGCGACACCGCCGCGCTCAAACTGCAGAAGGTCTTGGCATGGCTGCAGTCGCTGTGACGCCGGTGAGCGTGCGGTTTCCGCCCACACTGCTGAGGCAGTTGCGTCAGCACCTCTTTCCCGGCGATGGGGATGAGCACGGCGCCGTGCTGGCGGCGTCCGTTCTGCGCTCGTCCCGCGGGACGCGCTTGCTTGTGCACAGGCTCTTTCTTGCGCGCGATGGCATCGACTATCTGCCGGGCACACATGGCTACCGGATGCTTACCGCCCACTTTGTGCTCGATTGCGTCTTGGAATGTGCCGATCTTCAGATGGCCTACCTTGCAGTTCATTGCCACGGGGGCACTGATCGAGTCGGCTTCTCCGCCACGGACATGGAGTCGCACGAGCGTGGATATCAGGCGCTGCTGGACATCGTCGATGGGCCACCGGTTGGGGCGTTGGTGTTTGCAGCCGACGCCGTCGCCGGGGACATCTGGTTCGCCGATGGGACTCGGGCTGACTTGCAGGTTCTAGTCGAGCCGAATCAGCCCATTCGTGAGATGCGGTCCTCGCCGCCTGCACCGCCACCTCACGTCTCGGACCGATTCGACCGTCAGTCGCGTCTATTTGGCGATCGAGGACAAGCGCGCCTATCCGGACTGAAGGTGGGCGTCATCGGTGCTGGCGGCGCCGGGTCATTGATCGTCGAACAGCTAAGTCGTCTGGGGGTGGGCCAGGTTGTCGTCATCGATCCGGAATCCATCGAGCCGACCAATCTGCCGCGCGTGGTGGGCAGTCGCCGCCGAGACGTCCATCCGGTGCTTAGTGCCTTCATGTTCGTTGGGGACTGGCTTCCACGCCTGCGCACATCAAAGGTCCGTATCGCAGCACGCCACGCAAATGAGACGGGCGGTCGTGGCCAGGTAGTGCCGATTCGGGCCGACGTTGTGGACCCTGGAGTGGCCAGCAGCTTGTGTGACTGCGACTACCTGTTCCTCGCCGCGGACTCCATGCAATCGCGTCTGGTCTTCAACGCGCTCGTGCACCAATACCTGATTCCGGGCGTTCAGATGGGTGTCAAGGTGCAGATCGAAAGAGACAGCGGCGACATTCTCGATGTCTTCACCGTGACTCGACCAGTGCTTCCCGGACAAGGTTGCCTTTGGTGCAACGGTCTGATCCTCGCGGACCAGCTTCAAGAGGAGGCCACTGATCCAAATCAGGTGCGACGACAGCGATACGTCGATGACGCTGACGTGCCAGCGCCGAGCGTCATCACCTTGAACGCGATTGCCGCCTCGCTCGCCACGGACGGGTTCTTGATGGACATGACCGGGCTGCGGGAGCCGGGCGAACTCACCTGGATCCGTCACAACCCGCGCACCAATGAGTTCATTAGAGAGGTGCCGAGTTCGTCGCCGGCCTGTACAGAGTGCACCACTGAGGGGCGTCTCGGGCGAGGGTCTGCGCGGCGCCTCCCCGTGAAGCTGGAATCTTCGAAATGACATCCATCACGGATGGAAGGACTTCGCTGGAAGTCGAATTGTGTTGGGACGTCGGCGCTACACGGACCGAATCGATTGGGCGAGGGCGCGGATGAACGGCGATCTGTACTTTTCCCAAGTGTTTGGGATTGATCCCAACGTGCTCGATGAGTACGGCGCCTTCGACATCAACTTGGTTTCGGATCTGCCTCTCTTCGTAGATCCGTTCCTGCTGTTTCATAGTGAACGCCCCGAGTACCAGGCCCTTCATCAGGCGATCATCAGGTACCTGACCTTCCTCCGTGACAAGGCCGACGACGGTCTCGACCCGGCACTGATCCGCAACTTGTACTGCTTCAAAGAGGTGAAGCAGAATTGGTTCGGCTTCACGCTGTTGGGCAACTCGGGAAGTGGTCTCGGCGAGGACTTTGCGCGCGCACTGCATGGCGCCCTCGGGTCCATCTTGCAGTCGTTTGGGACCGAAACCATCACGCACGGCAGCCACCTCGAAAAGGTGGCGCTGATCAAATCAGGTGTTGGCCGAGACAACATCAGTGACTTCACAACCAATCTGATCAAGAACTACCTCCTCGAGTACACGCAGAAGTTCGCGCAGGAACATCTCCCCGCGGAGATGTGTGCCATGTTCGCTGTGCCCAGGGCCTCCTTCAACTACGACACAGAGGCCTGGGTCACGCGGTCGTACTACCTGCCGCGCTTCGACGGCGACTTTGTGCTTCTAACCCCGCTGGACATGCTCACTCGTGACGACACTTGGATCAGCCGAACCGACATGGTCCGCAACTTTCATCGCCTGCCGGCAGCAGTCGACGACGACCAACTCCGCGCGCAGATCAACAACTACTTCAGCGGTCAGCTGGGGCAGAAGCCCACCGCCAAGGACCGAGTCCGAGCCGCTGATCGCACACTTCAAGAGTTTCCTGAGCTGATCGACCGGTACATCCGAATGCAAGAGGATGCCGGCGACCGTGCAGTCCACGTCAGCCAAGAAAAGCGCAACGAGACCGAGCGGCTACTTGTTGAGATGGTCAAGTCGGCCATCGCAGATCCAGCCCTGCGTCAAGCGCTGACTCAGGGCAACGTGTCAAGTTACAGCGAAGCGCTCAAGCGTGTTCTTGGGTTCAAGCAGTACGTCGAGAATCAGGACGGCTACAAACTGATCAACAAGCAAGGCCGCGATAAGCCGTTCTCTCGGGAGAGCGACGTCCAACTATTCTTCGGACTGATCTTCTTCGGCACCGAGTTCGACATCAACCGCGAGCCGAACAACGGCCGCGGCCCCGTGGACTTTAAGGTCAGCAAGGGTGCCGTCGACAAGACGTTGATCGAGTTCAAACTGGCAAGCAACAGTCAACTCAAACGAAATTTGCAAAAGCAGGTTGAGATCTACGAGAAGGCCAATGGCACGCGCAGCAGCGTGAAGGTCATTCTCTGCTACACCGCAGAGGAACAGGTTCGGGTGCATGCCATATTGACTGAACTCAAGCTGATAGGTGAAGAGTCCGTTGTTGTCATCGATGCGCGAGCCGACAACAAGGTCTCGGCATCACGGGCTTAGCCGACAAGTTGCATGCCCCGCCTTTCCAACCCCGACTACCTCCAAATTCACCACCGTCTAGCTCGGCTGTGTTCGCATGCCAACAGTGTGTTCTGCTACCTAACTCCGACTGAGCCGTGGCGCCTCCACGACTCCTTCCGGCCGTCCAAGGATCTGTCGAACAAGGCGCTGCTGATCTGCCACGCCGAGGCCGGGACTCGTTGCTTTGCTGACGAAAGTGCCCCGCTGTTTCAACTCTTTCGTCACCATAGGTCTGTGGCAACCCCAGATGGTCCAACGAGGTCGGCGATCAATCGACGGGTGCCCTGGTGGGAGCGCATTGTCTCTGCTGTGGTCGGAGCGTCCGCGCTCGGAACAGGCGTCGTTGCAGTCTTTGCAACAGACAACGGAATAGGCGCCGCGGTGCTGTTACTCGTCGGGGGCGTGTTTCTCCTTCTCGCCGTCTTCGGGTTGGTTCCCACCAGTTTCAGATTCGGTGATTCTGAAATGGTGATGGCGCAGGCTGCGCTCAGCACACTTGAGCGCACCGTCGATCGCGTGGATGCAGAGACTGCCGAGGAGATCGTTGAGACGTTCAGCGACGAGTTGACGGAACGCGGCTTTCGACGCGACCAGGCATCGGCAGTCAGTTTCATGATTGATCGATTCGTCCGTTACACGGGATCCGATCATGCGCGCCGGGTTCACGACCTCTTGCGTGCAGACGGTTGGACCCCAACTGCGCCAAGCCGGGGGGTCTACGTCCGGTGGGCGTCGCCAGGATCTTTGAAAGCGTCGATCTATCAGAACAGTGAGGCGCTTCGAGTTGCCTCTGTGAACGTACTTAAGTTCGCGGCGGCACTCCCGGGCGCGACTGTTCAACCCAATGGCGAAGTTGCCTTCATCTACAGCACGAACGTTGGCGGCACAGTCAGCGCCACGTGGAGTTATGACCCCTACGGCAGTTTGTCCTCGCACTCGGGATCGACTCCCCTGCCTCTCGGATGGGACGGCCAATACAGCGACCCGAGCACAGGTTGGATCTACCTACGCGCCCGCTGGTACGACCCATCCACCGGACAATTTGCGAGCGCCGACCCGCGAACCGAACTTACTGGCGCCCCTTATTTCTACTCGAGCGGCGACCCCGTTAACGGAAGTGATCCGACCGGGCTTATGTGCTTCGCCATCCACTGTTTGGCTGCAGACACGTTCACAACTGTCGCTGTAGGCGCTGGTGCGGCCGCGACCGTCGCGGACTTCGCGGGCGCTCGTCCGTTGGGGTTGGCGCTCGGCGCGGTGTCGACGGTTTACGCGGTGGATGCTGCCGAGGTGCAATGCGGCTGGGGCACGCCGGCTCAATGCAGTGCCGCTGAGGAGGCTGCCGCGTTTGCGGCCGCAGCGACGGTCGCGGGGGCAGTACTAGGTATGGCCGGCTCAGGCCTATTTATCCGGTCGATTCAAGCAATGTTGGACGTAGAGTCACTGACCGGACCCTTTTCCGATCCATCGACGACTTCGCCGAACGGTCCGGACATTCCCGCTACAGGGGACCCTGGCTGCCCGAGAAATCAGTCCCCAGCACCCAATTATCAACAGCTGCCTAATGTGGACAAGTTGTGAAGATCAAGGTTTTCGTCGGCGCACTCGCCGCCGCGGGATGCATATTGATCGTGTTGGCGGTGGCGGGGGGCCAAAGTTGGCCATTCGCAACCGGCCTGATTCTGGTGGCGATTGCAGCGGGCGTCTTGATCGGCCTCCGCGCCATAAACCCGAGTCCTTCCCCAAGCGTGCCAGGCGACGCAACAGTGCTCTCTCGATGCTCAACAGACCTCCAAATTAAGGAAGTTGGACGCTTCCTTGCGCCGCCGTTAGAACCAACAGTGAGAGCAAGGTTGTTTGGTGCGATGCTGGGCGGCCGCGTACCGGGCGTGTTAGCCATCAGCGCAACTCGGCTTTGTATTGAACTGGACGACGTCGGACGCTGGATGGGTCTGCGCACGCGACTCGAGGTGACCTGGTCCGACGTCTCGCGGGTCTCGGTCGCGCAGTTTCCACGTCGCCCTAGGGACGTCGGTGAATTGCGCGTGAAAACGATTGATGGGCGCGAACTGCACGCTGCTGTTCGACCCCTCAATGAGTTCCAGCGCACGATCAGCAAGCTTTCACTCGGCGGCGACCGGGCCATCTGAAGGTTGCCAAGCGCGCAATGGAGAAACGCATAGGAATCGTGTACGGACTGTCCGGCCCCCGTAAATCGGTCCAGTTGGCCTGGATCCCGTTCATTGAGCCGCGGTGATGAGAGTTCAGCGGTGCTGGTTCGGGCCGCGGTGGAGGGAAGTGGTCTTAGCCAGCTAGCACGGCCTTTCCCGTCCCTGACAATCTCGGGTGACCACGCCCTGCAGTCGTAGGTAGCGCAGCACGGTGGTCGGATCGAAATGCAGGTACTGGCTGACGGCGGCTAGGGAGAGCCCCGATTCGTAGAGGCGCACCATGTCGGCGATCACCAGTGGTGTTGGTGGCCGTAGCCGCAGCTGGACCCCGGCCTTCGTGAGGATGCTGCTGACCGTGGCCCGGCGAATGTCGAAGTGGGCTGCTAGTTGATAGACGGTGTCGCCAGCCTCGTAGCGCCTGATGAGTTCGGCTACTTGACCAGTGTTGAGGCGCAGGTTGCGCCCGGTCGACCCGCGAATCCCCCGGTCGGGATCTTGCCGTCGAATTCCAGCTGGCGATAGGCCTCAAGGGCTCGGTGTAACGGGGGTGGCGGGGACGAGTTCGCCAACTGTCCCCACCGGACCACCAGTGTCCGGATTGTTCGCGTATGCGGCCTCTGTAACAGGGGCCGTTTTATGTCGCGTCGGGCGTCCTATCGCTCTAGCCGTCCTTTGACTTCTTCACCCATCGATGTTGTGCGACCCCAGATGGCAGGGTTAAGTCCCTTAGGGTCCTTGGCATCGGTACATTATCGATCGGGCACATCGCTCTAGAGGTGGATGTACCGATGGTGTTGTCGCCATCGCAACGAAACAGATTGAACGAAACGCTTATGCTTTTGCGCGCATGTCAATATTCTTGCACTATGTGATATACTGCTCTCATATAGATATTTTCTCGGGGTGGGACTTCTCCGAGATCAGGAGCAAACAATGATTGAAATTACTGCCATCCGCCAGTCCGGAGGCACTGGACACGAACACATCACAGATTTGTCGTGGAAGAACACCGCTACCAATGCAATTGGCACACTCACTCGCCAGCAACTAGTTGATTGGTTATCCAGCCAGGGCAACCAGGCAATCGTTCAGGACGCTCAGGGAGCGGTTTACGTGGGCGTTGTCAGACCAGAGAACGCACCGCCCTACGTTCGTACATACAAGGATGGTCGTTGGACCGACAACCTCTTGGCGCTGCCCAGGTTCTGAGGATGGACAACCTTGACGAGCACGCCATCAACGTTTTCACGGACGGCTCGTCGTACTCACATCCCCGCGTCGGGGGCATGGGGATCCGCATCATCACCATCAACGGTGCGGGCGACGAAGAGGAACCGATCATCAGCCACAAGGCGTTCAAGGCGCGACCAATCAGCAGATGGAGTTGCTTGCCTGCATCGAGGCGATCGAGTTCATCTGTGGTCGCAGGTCTCCCATCACCAACCGGTCTCAGTACACGCGCATTCTGATCAAAACTGACTCGATGTATGTCGTGGACAACTACCCGAACGCGATGTTCACGTGGCCCAAGACCCGCTGGCGTACCAAAGACGGTGCCCCCGTTGCCAATGCTGATCTTTGGAAGCAGCTCATTAAGGCCGTACGCAACGCAACCCCGCGACGTGTTGACATCGAGTGGGTCAAGGGACACAGGGCAAGTACTCACAACAAGGCGGCTGACAAACTCGCCAAGAGTTCGGCCAAAGGCCAACCCGCGCCCTCTTACGGTCAAAGCAGTTCGCGCAATAAGTCATCAGAGTCCGTCGAGCGCGGCAGCGTGAAGCTGACGGGGCAGCGACTGACGATCCGCATCATCGAAGACGAGTACCTGCGCGTGCAGCGCTGTTACAAGTACAGGTACGAGGTAATGTCCAAGGCCAGTCCCTACTTTCAGAAGGTCGATTTTGCCTATGCGCCCTTTTTGTTGAGGGCCGGCCACACCTACTTCGTTCGGATGGGCACGGACACGAGGAACCCAGAAATCGCGAAATGCTTCAGGGAAGTAGGAAAGACGGCCGCGGTTGTCGGTTGACATGAGCGAATGTCCCGCCTGACCGACCACGACTTCCTCCATATCCACGACCGCCTAGCGCACTTGTGGGCCAAAGCCCCAGGCACCTTCGGCTACCTGAGCGCCCAAGAGCAGTGGTGCCTCCACGACTACTTCCAGCCGTCAAAGAACATGAGTGACCTGCAGCTCCTGGCGCATCGCCAAGCCATTTCGGCGGCTCGGCCGAGTTTGCCGCAGCGGGCTGGTCGGGCCCTCACCAAACTTGATGAGGCTGCGGCCGTCTGGGCCTTGCGCCAGGTGCGACCAAAAGCGGTCAACAAGCGAAAGCCGCAGGCCGAGCGGCACGTGACGGTGCGCGCCGTAGTCCGGCCGGAAGTGGATCCCGAGAAGCTGGCCCGGGCTTTCATCAACCTTGCCCAGGACATCGCACGCAAACAGCCGCCAAAATGATCGGCCGATAGGGGTTGTGAACCTACGGACCCGTAAGTTACGGTTGCGTAGGAAGCGGTTCTCATCTGGGGGTTAGGCGATGAAGATTCGTTTGTGGCGCAGAGTGGCGGTTCTCGGCCTGTTGTTGGGGTTGGGCACAGCTCTGGTTGGATCCACTACTGCCAACGCGATCACCGTGCCAAACATGTTCGTGCGGACGTGTTCGCACATCACGGGCCAGTGCACCGGTTATCACCAGACCAACAAGCCGAACCCAAGTGTCGGCAAGAGCTACACGACGATCTGGTGCTACTGCTGGATCTTCTAGGTCCAGGGCGTGTGCGCAGCTAGCGATCCAATCCTCGTCGCAATAGTGGTGGCAACGGTGGCGGCGCTGTTTTGGGTCGGTGCGTGCACCTCTACCCAGTGGCCGTTGGCCCAGATGCGTAGTTCAACGCTGTTGTCATGCGCGAGGACGTAGCCGGGGTAGCCAGCCACGACGATGGGCTGTTCGCCAGCAGCGACATTCGTTTCGAAACCCTGCTTGAGCATCTCTGTGCCGGACGTCGAAGTCGCAGTACGAACTCCGACGATCAACGTGGAGTCGTCGGTCGGAGACACTCGGACTGGTGAGTAGACGCAGGATTCTTCGGTCACACCGTGATCGGTGCTAGCCGGGTAATCCATCACCTGGCTGAGTTTGACGCCAGATCCGACGTACGGGCGGGCGTCGCTCAGCGTGAAGAAGCTGCAGGGAGTGGCGGCGACCGCGGTGTGGTGTGTGTTGCGGTACCAACGCCAGCCAAGGACAGCGACGACAACAATCAATAGGACGCTGGCAGTTATGGCAAGGATTTTGAATTTGTGTTGCCGCATTCATATGGAATTATCTGCTCACCGCTTATAACTGTCAATTGAATTCCGGTTGCCGGGGTCGACCCTGAGCATCGCGAGTCGTCACGCCTTGTAGCCGCAGGTAGCGCAGCACGGTGGTGGGATCAAAGTGCACGCACTGGCTAACCGCCCCCAGCGACAGCCCCGATTCGTAGAGCCGCACCATTTCCGCTACGACGTAGGGCTCTGGTGGCTGGAGCCGCAGCTGGACGCCAGCCTTCTTGAGGATGCTGCTGATCGTGGCCCGGCGGACCTCGAACTGGTCGGCCAGTTCGTAGACGGTGGAACCTGCCTCGTAGCGGGCGATCAGCTCGGCCACCTGGATGGTGTTCAGGCGCAGATGGCGGCCGATACTGGCCCGGACTGCCCGGTCTGGCACCTCGACATCCCATTCAAGGGTCCGATAGGCCTCCAGAGCCCGCCATAACAGGGGTGAGGGGGACGAGTTCACGAACCGTCCCCACTGCACCACCAAAGTGTCAGTATGAGAACCCTGGTGTCCGTGTCCGGCCCCCCGTAAATCGGTCCAGTTCGTGGGGTCTGTCCGAAACTTTGTGTTTGCGTCATCGGCTAGTTGAACCCGAGGCGGTCGCCGTAGGTCATGGATAGGACGTTGAGGATGTTTTTCCAGCCGTTGATCTGGCCGGTTGGGTTGGGTCGGTTGCGCTCCCGGTGTAGCACCGCGAGGTAGAGCACCTTGAGTGCTGATTCCTCGTCGGGGAAGTGGCCGCGTCTTCGCGTGGCGGCCCGGAAGCGGGCGTTCAGCGATTCGATGCCGTTGGTGGTGTAGATGATTTTGCGGACCTCGACGGGGAAGGACAGGAACGGGGTGAACTCGTTCCACGAGCGCCGCCACATCCCGATCATCGCCGGATAGATCGGGGACCACTGCTCGGCGAAGGCGTCGAACGCGGTCTCGGCAGCCTCGAGGGTGGGGGCGGTGTAGATCTCCTTGAGCTGACGGGCGATCGGGGCCCAGTATTTCTTCGACGCGTAGCGCAGCGTGTTGCGCACCAGGTGCACCACGCAGGTTTGCACCGACGCTTGCGGCCAGGTCGCGGTGATCGCGTCGGGCAGCCCCTTCAGGCCGTCGCAGCACACGATGCATGCATCCACGATGCCACGGTTGCGCAGCTCGGTGAGCATGTTCATCCATTGCTTCGCGCCTTCCCCGCCGGTCGGGCCGACCCACATGCCCAGCACGTCACGCTGCCCGTCGATGCTGATGCCCATCGCGACATAGACCGGGCGGTTCCCGACTGCCGAACCGCCGGCCCCACCCGGATCTTCAACACGATCGCGTCGATCAGGATCACCGGATAGACCGGATCTAGCGGGCGGGACTGCCAGGCCCGCATGTCGGCTAGGACCTGGTCGGTGACCCGCGACACCAAATCGCGTGACACGTCAGTGTCATACACATCAGCCAGGTGGGCAGCGATGTCCCCGGTCGTCATGCCCTTGGCATACAGGGAAATGACCGCCTCGTCGAAGCCAGCCAGGCGACGCTGATGCTTCGGCACGATCTGCGGTTCGAACGTGCCCGCACGATCGCGCGGCACCGCGATCGTGACCTCACCGATCTCCGTGCGCACCGTCTTGGGCGTCGACCCGTTCCGAATGTTGCCTGCGCCACGGCCAGCCCGATCGCCCTTATCGAAGCCCAGATGATCGGCCATCTCGACCTCGAGCGCCGCCTGCAACACCTGCCGGGTCAACGCCGTCAACAGACCATCCGCGCCGGTGAGCTGAACGCCCTGCTGCGCCGCCGAAGCGACCAGCTGCTCAGCCAACAACGACATGTCCGGCGGCGCGAACACCGCCGCGGACACCAACTCTCCAGAAACCAAGCGCTCCGTCATAGACGTGATCTTCCTTCCGCCCACAGCCCCAGCCGCGGACATCACGCCGACTCACAAACACAAAATTCCTGACAGACCCCTATTTTGATGGCTCCGGTGATGACCCCGCCTACATGAATACCTCAACAAACTTGGGGTCCACCTGGACGTGGCAGCAATACGTCGATGACCTCGGCGGAGACATGGCCATCGAAGCCAACTCCAGCGGCACCGCAGAGCTCGAGCTAAGCAATCCACACGGTGACTTGGTTGCCACCGTGCCGCTCGACTTCTCGGGCGGGGCCGGTATCGATTGCACCAACAGCGTCAACGCCGCCGATCCGTCCTGTGTTGGCCCGTCCTCGTACAGTGAATCCACCGAATTCGGAGATGCCCGAGGAACAGACACCGACCAAACTCCCTATAGTTGGCTCGGCAGCAGGCAGCGCTCCAACGATACTGTCGCCGGGATTATCCTCATGGGTGATCGACTCTACGATCCAACAGTTGCGCGATTCCTTTCAAGTGACCCAATCCCCGGTGGAAATGCAAATGCCTATAATTACCCAAATAATCCCAACGACGAGCTGGATTTATCAGGGGACATCGAGTGGCCCGTCGGGGGCGCCTGTGGTGAAGGTGGTGTAGACGTCACCAACGGCGCTCAAGCCGAGACCGGCTCGTACGGTGTGGGCGGCTCAAACGACGCGTATACTCAAAACAACAACGAGTTGGGCCACAATGATGCATCCAGGCCGAGCGGCCAGGAGTCAGTCGCCAGCGGTCTCGACGAGCTCGATCGCGCAATTAAGTTTGCCATGTGGGAGCACGATGGCGCTCGGAATTATTTCTCTCTGCTGATACGACGAGCCGAGCGTGACATCCGTATCCTTCGACGAGCTGCGCGAAGCGACGCCAGAAGGGGCTTCTACGGGTCATATCATTCGGCCAAACGAGCAATAAGCAGGGCGGCCAAAATTCTGGAGAAGTTTCAGTGCTACATGAACGAATATGCTTACCACCCTGGCCAACGGGATTGAGAATGACGCCAGCAGGAGCCGAGAGGAGGCGGACTTCTGCCCTTTTGTTCATTGCTTCTTGCTTGGCCACGATGTTGGCCTCATGCTCCAGCCCATCTCCGATGACAGCTCCGAGCCCCGTGGAGAGTGAATCTGCGGCACTTTGCCTTCCGGCGCTACCAACTGGAGCTGACCCGTCGTGGACCCTTCGAGCGGCCAGCGTGAAGTGCGATACGCCTCACCTGTACCAGGTGGTATCGCATATATCGGCCGCCTCGCCCCCGGGTCAAGTCAAAACTTTCTGCACCCCCCAAGTCGTTGCGCGGTTTGTTTCAGCGCCTAAATTGACCCCATTAGCGTTTCGATTCTTTAGCGCTATATTTTACGCTTCTTGGTTGGACGGTTCTCCAAGCATTGTCTGTCTGGTTGGTTTGACTAACCCATTGGACACCGCGTCACAAATGGTGACATATTCTGTGCGGCAAGTAGTGGATGATCACAATGCGGCGGACTACATGTTTTGTCGTGACCAATCCGGCAATGTGAGTGTTACATGCAAGCGGTCCGCCGCCCGCTACGCCAATGTGGCCGACCTCTATCTAGATAGCCGGAACTCATTCCCCGGCACGACGTATCTGAATAGTTTTGCCAATTCTCATTGTCCACCTGCGATGCGAGCCAATATGATTAACCCAAATAGCAGCGACTGGCTTTTTGTCTTACCCACTGCAAAGCAATGGAAGCAACGAACGATCAAGGGTCAGCAAGCGCACATCGACTGTTTCTTATCAATTGAGAATTTGGACGCTAAAGGAAAGCGTTGAATGACCAGTATGTGGCTGGCGCGAAATTATGGATAATTCCAACCCCTGCCTCCAGTGCGTGAAGAGAAAAGCCAGGCGATAACAAATAGGTTCAACAGGGCCCAAGTTCCAATTGCGGAAAGCGAGCCCCGCTCGGCCCAGGCATGCAGTGCCGTGACCGTGAATCGGTCGCCATCCCTCTCGGCGGCGCCCGTGCAGAAAATCAACCCGCCGATGATTAGGTCCATCGCTACCCAAGGGACGACGAATGCCATTCGGTGGCGATTCTGCCGCTTGACAGGGTCATCTGTTCGCGCTGAAAGCAGGGAGCCAAACCAGCCGCAACATGCCGTGAATATACCCAAGATTAGTGGTCCGAGGAAAACCATGATGCAGCCGATTAGCGCGATGAATACCCAAGTGCGCAAGAGCGTCACCTTAAACATGGTCAATTAACATAGGGCCTGCCAGTTTGCCGCGTCCCGCTTCCGTCGTCGACCCTGCGTGAGCGTGCGAGGGTTGTACCGCCGTGCAATGAACGCCGCAGTGGCGGCCACATGGTTTCCGCCTCGGGGATCACTGGCGACATGTTCGTCCTGAGATCGCGGATCACGGTGGCTGCTTCCAGGCTAACGTGTCGCTCCGACATCAACCAACGGCTTGGGTGCTGCGCACGGTGCAGTCGGCGGTCGCCAGCTCGGGCGCCGACGCTAGGTGTCCGAACGATCACTCACTTGTCCGCGCTGTTGTGCCGACATGCCTGGCGTTACGCAGTGCACGGGACCTTTGAAGGTGCCCGCTCCCGCGTGCATTTGAACGCCACGATTCCCTGATCGTCAACTTGTGTCACCCACAACGGCCGCTCGGACGTCTTCGAGCCGCGCGTCGTGTTCGTAGTGCTCGGCGATCGAGAGCAGAGCACGGGCGGTGCGTGGCCATGCTGTCCTGCATGCATTGCTCCAGTCCCGGTAGTCGACTTCGAGGGCACGTTCTAGCGTGCCTCCGTCGTAAGGGTCTCGGGTGGTCATGCCTCGCGAATTGAGGCGCCCGAGGACCAGTCCGTTTTCGAGTTCTCGACTGCCGATCGTCTCGATGAGTTCGCGTATCGGCTTGGCGGGCCAGATCCGGTCGTCGTCGGCGGGGGCGCGCGCCAGCGCGTGCCCGATCAGTTCGTCGCCGATGTCAGATCGATCAGTCTCGGAGAAGCGCAAGCGCGCATCTCTGACCCAGTCAACTAAGACGCGCTCATCGACGCCACCGGATTCGTGCTTCCCGGGGAATCCCGTCCACTGGTGAAGCACCCACAATGCTTGGGTTGCTTGTGCTGAATCCGTCATCCCGGCCTCGTGTGATTGAGGGGTCTTGCTGCGGTACACCCGGTTGGCGAGTTCGACGAATATCTCGGGCTCACTGGCCATGGCTGCATTCAAGAACCTTGGTGGTCGGTCGTGCTCGACCAGACGGAAGAAGGCGAACTCGTACTTGATCATGGTCGCCTTGTCGGTGGAATGCTGCTCCAAGTAGTTGAGAAGTTGCCCGACGTAGTGGCTGGTCATGGGGTCGTGGGCGTCTTCGGCAGGGGGTCCTCGGCGATCGCCTTGTTCAATGTGTCAGCGATGAGATCCGTTAGATCGGGTCCTTCGTCATGGTCCCGCTCGGTGCGGTAGATGGCGTTGGCGAGGACCGAGATCGATGCCCATGACCTCCCGTGTCTTGTCAGAGCTTGCGCGACGTCGACCACGTCGTCGTTGGCTACACGCCACGTGGATGTGTTCTGCCAGAAGTAGGTCGCGTCTGTTTCGTCGCGCTCGACGATCGTCCACAGTTCGCGCTTGGCGGGAAGGCTGCGGAGCAGCCGTTGCCGCGCTGCGTCAGACATGGCCGGTTGATCGAGGAGGTTCATCAGCCAGGTGGCGCTCCTGGAACTGTCTGCCATTCGGTTGGCCCAGGCGGTGGCCACTGCAGCCAACGTTGTTTCGCTCGATCCGAGCCAGTCGATCATCACGCCGTCAAGGGGTTCTCTGAGGTCCGCGCATGCCGCCCCCAGAAGACTCGGCTCGGGCACTTCGTTCGCCAAACGGGCCAAGTTATCGCTAGCGCCACCGGTCGAAAGGAGCGAGTTCAGGGACTCGTGTCGCATCTGATCCAGAGCCCGCTCGTAGGCCTCGAGGTCGTCCTCGGCTAGACCGGGTACGTGCGGGTGCCAGTCGAAAAGTGCTGCGTGGCGTTTGGGGTCATCGGACGGTTCCAGTTCAATGGCTATGACCCGGATCTCGTTGAGCCGATCGTCACTGAGTGCCCAGGGTGCTGATCGAAACCGATCATGCCGCGCGATGACCTTCTGAAGCCCGCTCCACACTTCGTAGCGATCGTCGTCGGACAACACATCAGGGGAGGCGACCCTGCGAAGAGTTTTCATAATGCGGACCTGGTCCCCATCTGGGACCTGGACCATGCCTTCGACGAGTGTTGGCAGCCTGTTGGGCTGTTTTGCGACGAGATCGAGGGCGACGTCGACGACCGCATGGACGAATGACGCCCAGTCGCCGAGTGTGACGGTCTTGGAGGTTGTGGCCCACAGGCGAATGTGAGGCGCTGCTGGCGGGAACGAGACGGCATGATCCGATGGCCACAGCGCGAGCACCAGGTTCCACGCAACGTCGGCGTTGATGCCCCGAACGATTCGCACAGCTTCCGTGCGTTGCCGTGTCGATGCGGAGGTGTTGTTCACCCAGCCGCACAGGATCGCAGCGAGACTGGCCGCGGGGCGATTGCTTGTGCGACCCCCTGGGTCGATGACGGCGAGTAGGGCTAGCGCGCGCACCGCATCGAACAGGTATTGGTCGGCCCACGACACGGTCTCCAGGGCCCAGAGCAGATGCGTGTGGGGTGACGTTGAACCGAAGATGGGATCGCTTGCGGCAACGGAGTCGGTGAACAGTGAACGCAGCACTGGGTCTGGTGTGCGGAGGTCTTCGAGCACGGCGTCGAGAAGTTCCTGGGGCGCTGATTCGGCGAGGAGGGGTAGCACGTCCCCGAGTTCTGTCCATCGTCGGCCGGTGGGATCGTTGTTCGCCTGTTCGAACAACTCACGAGCCAGCAACGTGGGGGCGTCGCTCAGTAGGGTTCCGTCACTGAGTGTGTAGTTGCTTCCGAATTTCGGCGAGCAGCGCGGCCCCCTGGGCTGTGCCTTGCCGTAGGACTGGTGACATGTCTCGACCGACATCGCGAAGGCCCGCCATGTATCGCTCCCCATCTGGGAGGTCGAGGACTGGGTCTGTCTCGGCGAGAATGCTTCTTGCGACTGACCGCCAGCGGCGAATTGTGGCTGGTTTGTTGGCCAACGTCTTGGCCAACAAATGGAGAGTCTCGGTGGGGGAGGTGAGCGACCATCGCTCGCCCACGCGTCGAAAGACTGGGTCTGATGTGGAGACTGCCAGCAGCAGATTCTCAACTTCCTCGACAGTGAGGTCCGCGAAGTCAGCAACCGTTTCGAGGTCGGCCTCGCTGTCGGTCCACGATCCCAGCAGGGTAAGTCGCGCCAGAGGCTCAGCGAGCGGCGGGCTGGTCCACGGTGGGTTCTGAGCCGGGGGTCCTTCGAGATCGATCTGACGAAGGACCTGAGATTTCGGCGAGCCTCAGCCGCGTGCTTGTCCGCCATGCGATGGTCGCCAATGAGTGGCAGCAGAGTGTCAGCTGCCGCGCGACGGTCAAGTCGCGGAATGTCGATGTCGGCGGTTCGCCTTGAGGGCAGCGATGGGTCGCTGATGAGTATGACGTGCTGGCCGGCCGCAGTCGCTAGTGATACATCGGCGCCGTCGAAGGTTGGCACCAGTGTGATGCGCCCTGGTTGCTGAGCAAGCCGGGCAAACACTTCTGGTGTGTCGACCAGCACTGGTATCGATGCTGCTGGATGGGCTTCCCGGGTCGCGGCATGAATGAACGCATACGCATCGCGGTCCCACTCGCTTCCAATCAGGATCGTGGATGGTGGGCCAGAGAGTAGTTGCAGTAACAACTCAGCCTGCGCGGTCCGGCCAACAAGGAAGAGCTCGGCCGGGAGGGCAGGATCCGTGGACCTGCTGAACTGGCTCCACCACTCCTCGATGGTTTGGGCCGCCGCGGGATGACGACCAAGCTGCTCGGAAATCCACTGGTGCACGGCAGGTGTCGCTTGCAACCACGCCTCTAAGACATCTCCGTCGAGGACACGAACGTCGGCGTACGTGCCCTCGGATCGATGTGCCCCTACCCAAGCCGGGCGACCAGACCACCGACGCGGAGTTACGAAGATAAACGTTGTCCGAACGTCGGCGATCGGCAGTCGGGCGGCCCAGTCGTCGTCGGCTTTGCTCTTGATTCGCTTGTTGACACCCAACTCGAAGCGCAAGGCTCCTGGCGGCAGGAACTGGGTACCTTCCGACAGGGCCGTCCCATCCCATCCGGCAAGGGCCACCCCGTCGCCTGCGCGAACATCGATCTCGCTAACTCCCGGCGTGGCTGCGAGCAGTCGGCGGATCAGTTCTGGAAATAGCCCTTGTGCCGCCCTGGTGTCGGCCCACCTCTCGAGCTGGGACGCGTCGACCAGTTCAGGCCCTATGGTCAGCCGTTCCGCCTGCAGGGACGCAGCCGGAGCACCCCGCTGGTCACGCATCCGTTCCACGTCGTCGCGGCGGAACCTGAGAAACCTGCTACCGGGGATCCTGGCATCGGGCAACAGCCCGGACTTTGCCCAATTGCGCACCGTGTTCTCGTGCACGTCCAGCAGTCGCGCGGTTTCGCGCACGTTCAAGAACCTGTCCATATCTAAAGTCTAGCCCATTGTTGACTTTGTGGGTTAGGCTCCAACGGCCGTTGCGGTGGATGACCAGCGGGCATGCTGCTGTCCGGCCCCCCAAGTTTCGGTCCAGTTCGGGCGAGAGTGCAGCGGTGCTGGTTCGGGCCGCGGTAGAGGGAAGTGCTCTTAGCCAGCTAGCAAGGGCGTTCCCGGCCCTGACAATCCCGGGTGACCACGCCCTCTAGTCGTAGATAGCGCAGCACGGTGGTGGGATCGAAGTGCAGGCACTGGCTGACCGCGGCTAGGGAGAGCCCCGATTCGTAGAGGCGCACCATGTCGGCGATCACGAGTGGTGTTGGTGGTCGTAGCCGCAGTTGGATCCCGGCCTTCTTGAGGATGCTGCTGACGGTGGCCCGGCGAATGTCGAAGTGGGCTGCTAGTTGATAGACGGTGTCGCCAGCCTCGTAGCGTTTGATGAGTTCGGCTACTTGACCGGTGTTGAGGCGCAGGTTGCGGCCGGTCGACCCGCGAATCCCCCGGTCGGGGATCTTGCCGTCGAATTCCAGCTGGCGATAGGCCTCAAGGGCTCGGCGTAACGGGGGTGGCGGGGACGAGTTCGCCAACTGTCCCCACCGGACCACCAAATTTCACGAGTCGGCTGATTCTTGGCGCAGTGTGTAGACACTTACGCCCATGAGCGAGCCCGAGTCAGGCGAACTTATCCACCCGAAGGTCTGGTGGCTCCTGATGTCGCTGGCCGTGCTAGCCCTCGGCATCGTCCTCATCATCAGCGGTCCAGCGCTCCTCGGGCTGATCATCGCGACAGGCGCGCTCATCGGCGGCCTGCTTACTTACGCGCGCGGTTGGGCGCCGGAGTTCCGATGGGCACCGTTGATCGCAACCATCCTCGTAGTCGCGAGCGATCTCATGATCGTGCTGCTCATCCTGAGCAGCCCAGCGGCTGGCCAAAGCGGCTGGGCTGCGCACGACGGACTCACCCGCACCTGGTCGCTCATGCCGCATCATCCGGGTCTCGCTGCTTGGGGCTGGCTCAACTTCGCCGTGCTCTTCGTGATTGGCGTCATCTGGGCCGCGCCCCAGTACCGAGGCCGCAGTGGACCAGACCTGGTCGACGATTCCGCACTGAATCGCCGGCTCGAAGGCGAACGCGACTAGTCGCGCGACACCCTCGACGGGCGAGCGTCGCGCCACATCGTCGCGACACTCAGACCGCCGTCGGGCACGTCGAACGACCCGATCTGGCGGAAGCCGTATCGCTCGTAGAGCGGCACGTTGCCGGGATTACTCGCCTCCAGGTAGGCGGGCGCGCCGTCGCGGTCGATGACCTCGAGGGTTGAGCCGAGCAGACCGAGCCCGAGACCGCGTCCGCGATAGTCGGGATCGGTGCCCAGCAACGTAAGAAAGTAGTGCGGCACCTCGCGAGGATGAGCGGCATCGAAGCGCGCGAACAGCTCCACGATAGGCCCGGTGTGAGGCGCTAGCTCATCCTCAACGAGTTGAGCCAGCTGCGCCTCGTTGTCATCGCTCAACTCACTGGCGCCCGGCGGGATCCAGACTGCGACGGCCGCGCGAGTCGCGTCCAGGAACGTGTACGGGTAACGGGTCGCGCCGTCCACGAGGATGGACCAGAGACGCGCGTGCTGATCGCGCCGCTTGCTCGCATCCGGGAACGCCCACGCCCATGCGGGGTCGTCGTAGAAGGCGCCCGCGAGGATCTCGACGGCACGGTCGGCGTCGGGCGTCCCCGGCCTCACCACAGTCATCTCGGTCATCGCCGGCTCACGCTAATGGGTAACCTCAAGGTCCCGTGTCATGCGGCGATCGCGACCCCAGTCGAGGAGTCCGTATGCCTGAAACCCCGCCGGCCACTGCGCTCATGGATCTGCTCGGATTCGACCGCCTGCTCAGCGACGAGGAAAAGCTCATCCAGGAGACGGTCCGGTCCTTCGTGGCCGAGAGGGTCAAGCCGCACATCGCCCAATGGTTCGAGGACGGTGAATCTCCGCTGGCCCTCGCCACCGAGCTAGGTCAGTTGGGCTTGCTGGGGATGCACCTCGACGGCTACGGCTGCGCCGGTACTAGCGCGGTCAGCTACGGCTTGGCCTGTTTAGAGCTTGAGGCCGCAGACAGCGGCCTGCGCAGCTTCGTGTCGGTGCAGGGGTCGCTGTCGATGTTCTCGATCTGGAAGTTCGGTTCGGAGGAGCAGAAACGAGAATGGCTGCCGCGCCTGGCAGCGGGAAGTGCCATCGGCTGTTTTGGTCTCACCGAGCCTGACTTTGGCTCCAACCCGGCTGGTATGCGCACGCGCGCAGAACGCGATGGAACGGACTGGGTCCTGCACGGCAACAAGATGTGGATCACCAACGGCAGCATCGCTGACGTGGCCACGGTGTGGGCGCGCACCGAGGACGGCATCTGTGGCTTCCTCGTCCCGAAGGGCACTCCGGGTTTCACCGCGCACGACATCCACCACAAGCTTTCGTTGCGTGCATCCACGACGTCCGAACTCGCGTTCGACTCGGTGCGATTGCCTGCAGACGCGATGCTGCCGGAGGCTCGAGGATTGTCGGGACCGCTCGCGTGCCTGAACGAGGCGCGTTACGGAATCGTCTGGGGAGCGATGGGCGCCGCTCGGGACTGTCTTGAGGCGACGATCGCCTACGCGGGCAGCCGCATCCAGTTCGATCGACCGATCTCGGGCTTTCAGCTCACCCAGGCCAAGCTCGCCGACTGTGCCTTGGAGCTCTACAAAGGTCTCCTGCTGGCTCTGCATCTTGGTCGGCTCAAGGATGCGGGCGAGATCGAGGCGGCTCAGGTCAGCCTCGGCAAGCTCAACAACGTGCGCGAGGCCATCGAGATCGCCCGCGCCTGCCGGACGATCCTTGGCGGCTCGGGGATCACCCTCGAGTACCCGGTGCTCCGGCACGCGAACAACCTCGAGTCGGTCCTCACCTACGAGGGCACTAGCGAGGTCCACCAACTGGCGATCGGTCAGGCGCTCACTGGCATCTCCGCGTACCGGTGAGACGGACGCGTGCTGTCGAGCGCTTACCCTCCTTGGGTGCCACGTTCATCGACTGCGTCCAAGACCGTCCGCATCCGCGCGAGCATCGGCCTCGTCCTCGCGCTGACGTGCCTCGCCTGCTGGGGCTGCTCGTCGACTAAGTCAACGGGGAATACCTCAACGCCCGTCGACACGTCGCCGGTCGCGACTTCCACCGCCGAATCAACCGCTGGCGCGCCGACCGTGAGCCAGCCTGCGTTGGACTGCGCGCCACCGACGACCGAGTGCACCGCACCCGCGACCGTGAAGACGTTGCCACCGCTACCCGGAAGTCTGCCGGTCCAAGCAACGCAAGGGCCGCTGAGCGTCACCACGAAGCTGCCGTCCGGAACGTACTTGTGCGCACCGGGCCTCTACAGCTGGCGAATCGCTGACGGCGGCGACATTCGCATGGCTGGCTACGTGAGTGAAGGCACGACGTTCGACTTCATCATCACCGGCACGACTGGACGTTTTACGTATCAGGGCGAGGTTGATGACGCGACGACGTTTGCGGTCACCGAGCCAGTCCGAGTCGGCACACCGAAGCTGGTGACGTTGCACACACCGGGTGGGTCATGCATCGTCCCGCATGTCGGCTGACGCGCTCGTCTTGGCATCCGCGAGGCGACCGGTAGCCATGAAGTCCCTCTGAGGACTCTGTGGATCGCGCTGCGCGTGTATAGAGGACACCCGAACGGTACGTAACCTGGCTGGATGTCAGCGCCAATGCGCAATCCGTGGCCTCGACGGTGGCGCTTGATGCGCACGTGCACATTCGCCATCGTCGTTGTGGTTGTCGGAGTCTTGCTGGCACGCGAAGTGCCGATGTGGGATCACGATGACCAGCCCTCCGACGCGTCGAGCGCGCCAGGGTCCACGTCCGTTGGGGTAGCGGACAAAACTCCTGCCACGGCTCATCCGGTGAATGCGGCCGTGTTCGCGGCGGGGTCCTGTGAGTCGTTGCCTCCCACGGCCGCGTCCAACGGCCTAACCGTGGTGCTCGATCCTGGCCACGGAGGTCCTGACCCCGGTGGCGCGGGCGTCACGAGCCACGGCACGGCGATCGACGAGCGATCTCTCACGCTTCCGACCGCGATGGCCGCGGCAACGATTCTGCGGGCGGCTGGGTACACGGTCGTCCTAACTCGCACTACGTCAGGTCCGGTACTTCGGGTGGGCGCTTCAGATGTCAACGGCAATCTGTATACAGCGAGCGGACTGCACAAGGAGGTCGCAGCGAGAGCGTTGTGCGCCAACGAAGCGCACGCGTCCGTCCTCGTCTCCATTCACTTCAACGTCGGGACGACCGCTTCCCAGGCTGGCGCGCTGACCACCTATGACAACGTCCGCTCCTTCTCTGCTGCAAATGCTCGTCTTGCCCAGCTCGTACAGCGGGATGTCGTTGCGTCGTTGCACTCGCATGCGGGATGGAACGTGCCGAACGACGGGGTCACGACTGACGACCTCGTCGGCAACTCGCTGACGAGCGCCGGTGCGAGCTATGGACATCTGCTCGTCCTAGGGCCGGCCAAGGCTGGGTACATGTCGACGCCAAGCGCGATGCCTGGCGTGCTCACCGAGCCGCTCTTCCTGACTGACCCGTTCGAGGGCTCGCTCGCGGCCAGCGGTGCGGGTCAGCGTGCAATCGCCCTGGGGATCGCCATGGCGATTGGCACCTTCCTCGCACACCCCATTCAGAACAAACTCTGAAGCGCCAAAGAACCTTTCACTCCTGCTCGTGCCTGACACTGGTCGGGTGGAACCGTTCAACGGCACTGCCTCGGTGATCGAGACGGCCGCCGCCGTGCCTTCTGCCGACCGAATTCATGTGCTTGTGGTCGATGACGAACCTGCATTGCGTGAGGCGCTGCGTGCTGCCCTGCGTGCCGAGGGCTTTTCGGTCTCGTGTGCATCCGATGGCGAGCAGGCATTGATCCTGGCCGCTGCCGAACCGCCAGACGCTGTGATTCTCGACCTGATGCTTCCCGACATCGGGGGGCTTGAGGTGCTGCGGTTGCTGCGTCAGAGGCGACCGGATGTCTGCGTCCTGCTACTGACCGCGCGTGACTCCGTTCAGGACCGGATCTCTGGCATCAAAGCCGGTGGCGATGACTACGTCACGAAGCCATTCAGTCTCGAGGAAGTGCTTGCGCGTCTGCGCGGCATTCTGCGTCGAGCCGGACTCACCCGTGCGAACGCGACTCGTGCACTCACGGTTGGTGACCTCGTCATGGACGAAGACGCACACGAGGTCACTCGTGCAGGCAATCAGGTCGATCTGACCGCCACCGAGTTCGAGTTGTTGCGATTCCTCATGCGCAACCCCATGAAGGTCATGAGCAAGGCGCAGATCCTCGATCGGGTCTGGAACTACGACTTTGGCGGTCAGGCCCACATCGTCGAGCTGTATATCAGCTACCTGCGAAAGAAGATCGACGCCGGATACGAACCTATGATTCATACCGTGCGTGGGGTCGGGTACATCCTGAAGCCGCGGTGATGGCAGCGCGGACAATCGGCCGCGCGCGCCCGTGGCGCGCGATGACTCTCCAAGGCCGCCTTACGGTCACGGTGGTCGCCATTCTCGTTGCGGCCTCGGCAGTCATCGGCGTCGTGACGACGGTCGCGTTGCGATCGTTCTTGATCTCTCGGCTTGACCAGCAACTGCAGACGGCCAACGAACATTTCGCCGACAGTCAGGGCGAACCCCCGTCAGATCCGGATGCGGCCGCCGACGCGCGGGTTGACGACCTCGATGACATACCCGGTCAGGCGGTCGGCACGATTCGAGTGCGCTTCCCCGAAACGGGCACGCCGACCGCCGCGGTTGTCTCGTCAAAGGGCGTGGTGACCGACGCACTGTCGGCAGCGGACCTCGCGGCGCTAAAGGCCGTCCCCGCAAACGCACACGCCCACACCGTGACGTTGTCCGACGACGCTGAGTACCGCGCGGTCGCGCAAACCCTCGATGACGGAACTCACCTGGTCACCGCAACTCCACTGGATCCAGTGAGCGACACTATTGATCGCCTCATCGTTCTTGAGCTCGCGCTCTTCTTGATCGTCGTGGGGTCGTCCGCGTTGGTTGCGGTGATCGTCATTCGTCGTAACCTCAAGCCGCTCAAGCAGGTTGCTGCCACCGCGCAACAAGTCAGTCGCCTGACACTCTCGGACGGTGACGTTGAACTGCCGCACCGAGTCGATGTTGTCGACCCTGCGACCGAGGTGGGTCAGCTCGGTGAGTCCTTCAACCACATGCTTCAACACGTCGAGGATGCACTGCAGACGCGAAATGCCAGTGAGGACAGACTTCGCCGCTTCATAGCCGATGCGAGCCATGAGTTGCGCACACCGTTGGCCTCGATTCGTGCACACGCGCAACTCATCGAACGTGGCACGGCGGGAACTCCCGAGGACATCGCTCATTCGATTGGACGGGTGGAGTCAGAGGCACAACGCATGAGCGTCCTCGTCGACGACTTGCTACTCCTCGCTCGACTCGACTCAGGTCAACCGCTCGCGCAGGATCAGGTCGACCTGACCGCATTGGTGCTCGCGATGGTCGGCGATGCTCGGCTCTCGGCACCTGATCACCACTGGCAACTTGATGTTCCCGACGAACCCGTACTTGTCCTAGGAGATGACCTCCGACTGCACCAGGCGGTCGGCAACCTCCTGAAGAACGCGGCGGTGCACACGCCCCGCGCGACGACGGTCATGACGCGAATTACGCGTGAACCGTCCGCCGTGGTGCTCAGCGTCAGCGATGACGGACCAGGCATCCCCGCGGACATGCTGTCGCGAGTGCACGAACGCTTCGTCACCGGAGATGAGTCGCGGTCGCGTCGGATCGGGGGCAGCGGGCTCGGCTTGGCGATCGTCTCCGCCGTGGCCGAGGCTCAAGGTGGATCCCTTGCTGTAAGGAGCGAGCCGGGGACCACGACGTTCACGGTGCGTCTCCTGCCAGGGCAGTCGGAACCCGATCACCCGCAGCCAACCTCGAGGGCAACGGTCTTCTAACGTGGATGGGTACCAGGAACTTCGCCAGATTCGTCGCCGTGCTGCGGCCGCTGGATTGAGTAGATGGCCGAAGGTTCCGCGGGTCATCGTCTTGTTCTGGGTGATCAAAGTGCTCACAACCGGAATGGGCGAGACCACCTCGGACTATTTCGTTCATCGCTTCGGGGCTGTTGTGGCGGTGCCGATCGGCGGGATCGCGTTTGGGCTGGCACTGGTGGCTCAGTTCGCCACCTCGCGATACCGCGCTGGCGTCTATTGGACCGCGGTCGTGATGGTGAGTGTGTTCGGCACGATGTGCGCCGACGTCACTCACATCGGACTCGGTGTTCCGTACGTCGTATCAACCAGCGTCTTCGCGGTCGCGTTGGCCGTCATCTTCGGCCTTTGGTGGCGCAGTGAAGGCACGTTGTCGATCCACAGTATCTACACCCGCAAGCGAGAAACCTTCTACTGGTTGACGGTCCTAGTCACCTTCGCCCTCGGCACTGCTGCCGGCGACATGACGGCCACCACCCTGCATCTTGGCTACTTCTCGTCCGCACTTCTGTTTGGTGGGCTCATGCTCATTCCGCTTGTGGGATATGGCTTGCTGGGCATGAACGCGGTGTTCGGCTTCTGGTTTGCCTACATCCTCACGCGTCCGTTGGGCGCGTCACTCGCCGACTGGATGGCCGTCTCGCATGCGCGTGGAGGACTCGGCTGGGGGTACGGACCGGTAAGTATTGGGCTGACTGTCCTTATCGTGATCGGCGTCTGCTATCTCGCGGTCACCAAACGTGATGCGCCGTCTCTCACGGCGATGTGATGCCCTCACCGGCTATGCATCTGCTCTGAATTGCGTGGTGGTCGTGCGCAGCGCGCGGTTACGCAGAGGATCCGCAGCGGTTCGCGCTCTAGCGTTCCCAGCATGCCGGAGCAAGGGGAGCGCGCAGAGATTGGCTCCCGCGCGCGCCTTGCCCTAGCGATCCTCTGCGCGCACCTAGTCACGCACTTGGTGCGTCTGCTGCGAATCGGCTCGGGCACATCCTTGCCCGGTCGCGTCGCTACCGTGATTTGCCCGGACGTTGCGCGGACCTTGACCAGACAACTCAATGACGGCGTCGTGCTTATCACTGGGACGAACGGGAAGACCACAACCACTGCCCTGGTGAGCGCTGCCGCTCGTGCGCACGGTCTCGCGGTGGTGAGCAACGCAGAGGGAGCCAATCTCGTCACTGGGCTCACGTCCGCGTTGATAGAAGCGAGTGATCTACACGGACGATGCGAGGCAACCATCGCCGTGTTCGAGGTCGATGAGGCAGCACTCGCCAGTGCGTGCGCGCTCCTGAATCCGCGGGCGGTCTGTGTCCTCAATCTGTTTCGGGACCAACTCGATCGGTACGCTGAGCTCGATGCGCTCGCCGCCCGCATTGCTTCGGTACTTCGTGACAGCGATTGCGCGCTCATCCTGAACGCTGACGACCCCATGGTGACGAGCATCGCCACACATGTGTCGCCAGGACGTACGGTCCGCTTCTTCGGGGTCAATCCGGAGGTCGGGGCGGCCTTTACTGACGTGACGGTCGTGAGTGACTGTGAGCACTGCCCGGCCTGCGGTTTTCTACTCGACTATGTGCAGCCCTACTACGCGCACATCGGCGACTACGTCTGCTCGCGCTGCGGGTTCCTGCGACCCGAACCGGGCACCGCGGTTGTTGGGCTCGGGGCCGTCCAGCTAGCGAGCACTGACGTGGATCGGATCGCGACGACGCTGAGTGTCACTGGGCCCAATGGGATCGCAATGGTCCGCCGACCAGTATTGGGACCAGCGGAGGCCTACAGCGTTGCCGCGGCGCTGGCGATGTCTGACCTGATGGGTTGGTCGAGCGCTGAGTCAGCAGCAGCCATCACCGCTTGCCCTCCTCCGCCCGGACGCGGCGAGATCGTGTGGGTTGGTCGGACGCGACTGGACTTGGTGCTCGTTAAGAATCCTGCGGGAATGGCAGTCAGCCTGCGCACGCATGCGCTCAGCGACGGACGGGTCCCGATCCTGCTTGCAGTCAATGACAACGCTGCCGATGGTCATGACTCGTCCTGGATCTGGGATGCGCCTCTCGAACTATTGAGCAACCGCAGCGGACCGGTGATAGCGGCCGGCGGGCGAGCGGAGGATGTCTCCGTCCGACTTCACTACGCCGATGTGTCGGCCGAGGTGAATGAGTACGCGCCCGACGCCATCCATCAATTGCTGGAGCACGCGCGCACTACTCACCGCGGACTCGTCTTAGCCAACTACACGGCCATGGGAGAACTGCGCAAAGCTGCTGAACGAGCCAGGGCGCGCGAGCAAGCGGGCGTGCAACTGTGATTCTGCGAATCGTCCACCTGTACCCACGTGACATGAACTTGTACGCCGACGGCGGAAACGTTGTCGTACTCGCGCGTCGGGCCGAATGGGCTGGGCATCAAGCGGATGTCTGGCGCGTGGATGCTGGGGATCGCATCGACTGGGGCATGACAGATCTCATCGTCGGGGGAGGCGGTCCGGACTCCTCTCAGGGGCGCGTCGCAGCCGACTTTGCGGCACGTTCACGCGACTTGCGCGAGGCGATCGCCGACGGCATGCCGATGCTCTTCGTGTGCGGAATGTTTCAGCTCGCGGGTCGCAGTTTTGTTGACACTCAGGGCCAGCAGCACCGCGGCGCCGGACTCTTTGACATGGCTACGGTGCCAGCGCGCCGCGGCCGGGTGACTGGCCGTCTCGTCGAGGAGACTGTGTTCGGTCGGCTTGAAGGGTTTGAGAATCACGGCGGGATCACGAGGCTGGCTTCGGGTCAGCCCGCGCTCGGACGGGTAATTCGCGGTAGTGGCAACTGGCCCGGTGAGCGACGCGAAGGCGCCGTCACCAATAACGCCATCGGCACCTATTTGCACGGTCCGATCTTGGCGCGCAACCCACACCTGGCCGACCACTTGCTCAACGCCGCAATCGAGCGGCGCTCGCGGCTCACCGCCGAGCCACGCGTCAGCGCCTGACCAAAGGGCTACGGCGCGGTGGCGCGGACTACGAGGCCGTGCGCGCGAACCTGATGGCGGTGAACGATCCGACGCACGAAAGGGCTGCTGCTAGGCCCATCAACGCCATGACCGTCGCAAAGGCGATGGGGTCGATCGCGGTTGGATCTAGGGCGCGGGCGGCTGCACGCGAGACCGACAGCCACCACGCAGCCGAGCAAGCGGTCATTGTGACCATGCCCAACGCGGCCACTGTGGCGACGACGTTCTCAGTGACCTGCATCTGATGATCAAGAGTCACGTGACGCCCCAGCGTGATTCCGGTCCAGCACCAGGCCGCGAGAGTTACGGCAATCGTGAATGCGACGGTGAGGGCCGCTATCGAGTAGCCGTTGTTGGACCCGTTACGCGCAGCGTCGTTCAACGAATGAGCCCAGACGACCAGACCGACCATGAAGACCACGGCTATCGCGCTGGTGATCAGGGCCACGGAAAGCGGCCGCTTGATGAGACGGAGCGTCGCGCCTCGTGTTTGTTTGATCATGGTCGGAATCGCAATCGCGATGCCTGCGATCAAGACGGAGCCAACGATCACGGCAGTTGCCATGACGGCGTCCATGGCCAGCTTCGCGATGCGGGTATCTGTCCCCGGAACCCCGGACGCCCACGGCTCGGACAGCTTGGCCAGCATCAGGCCCGCGAACACAAAGGCCGTCCAGGCGCTGATCACTGCGAACAGGCCCGACCGGGCGCGTTGCTGCACTACTTCGGGGTTGGCCTCCGACCCGAGCCCACGAATCCTGATGGCAGCGCCACACCTGATCACGTTGAACCAGATCCGAACGCGCCCCATCCGGTTGGCGTCGGCGAGCTGTGCGGCGGTGAGCTCGGCCAATTCGTCGCTGTAACGCTCGCGCCATGTGTGCGGATAGAGCCTCAGCACGCCGAGGAGCAGTCGCTCGTGTGTGCGTCGTGGTCTGCTCATGCCGTGCTCGCAGCGAGTCGAGCGAGGCCAACGTCCGTCAACGAGCGCATCTCTGAGAGGGCCGCACTCAGGGAACGTCGACCGCTAGCCGTGATCCGGTAGGGACGTCTGCGCGGATCGTTCGAAGGGACCGGCGAGATGTACCCGCGCTCCTCAAGACGAGCAATGGATCCATACAACGTTCCCGGTCCAAGCTTGACGCCCGCGAAGCCTTCGATGTCGCGGGTGAGGGCGTACCCGTGCCGCGGGCCGTCGACCAAGCTCATAAGGATCAGCAGCCCGGGGTCGTTGTTCTTAATGTCTTTGCTTCTCGGCATGATGCGATGTTAGTACGTGATACGGAGTATCGCAATACGTAGCACCGGCGGACGTCTAGGTGCGCCTCTGCCGTGGCGCGCAGGCCGCCGCGTGGCGTTCATTGAGGCGTGAACGGCGATCCCTGAGCGCTAGATTTGAGACATGCCCAAACGTGGTTGGAATGACATCTCCCCGCGCAACCGGCGGATCCTGATCGCCGCTGCTGCCATCGAGGCGGCCCTCAAGGCAGTCGCGCTACTCGACATGAAGCGCCGACCCGCCAGTCAGATTCGCGGGTCGAAAAAAGTTTGGGCATCGGCAATGATCATCAACTCGTTCGGTGTCGTTCCCATCGCGTATTTCGTCGTTGGCGTTCGCCATGATTCTGATGCCGTCGTCAGTGACGACATCGTTGTGCAGCCGTCGTAACGAAGTGCCCAAACTCGGCGCGTGCTTGATCGCCACGTCTGCGTTCATTCTCGTCAGCGCGTGTGGCGGCCAACCGACCGCAAGCCCCGCGGACAGTCCGACCGCGACTCCGACCACAAGTTCGGCACCGACTTCGAGTCCGACTCCGAGCGCCACCCATACCGCCACGCAGACGTCTCAGGAGTGCGTGCAGCACCTGCCAATCCCCGTGCTCGCAGGCCAACTCGTGATGATCGGTCTCAAGGCGGATCAGTTCGCAGCTGAGCAAGCCACCTTGCGCGCGAACCACATCGGCGCGATCGCGGTGATGACGACGCCGAGCAACCCCTACGACGGAAGCATCGTGCGCTTCAAGGTGTCTGCTGGCGCACCCGGGGTGCCGTTGCTCGTGGCGACGGACGAAGAGGGTGGCACTGTTCAACGATTTCGGAGCCTGGGCACTCTGCCATCGCAGGCGGCGGTGGCAAAGACCATGAGCCCGGCTGCGGCCACAACGATGATTCGCGGCCACGGCGACAAACTGAAGGACGTCGGTATCGACATGGTGCTCGGCCCCGTCGCGGACGTCTCGCCGACGACAGGCACCGGGCCACTCGGGTCGCGCGCCTTCTCGAGCAATCCGCAGACCGTCGCCACCTACACGCGGGCTTACATCGCCGGGTGGCAGGCGGCTGGGCTGATTGCCACCGCCAAGCACTTCCCAGGTCTCGGTTCCGCGACCGGCAACACCGACTTCACTCCCGCGACCACCCCGCCGCTGAACGTGCTGAAGACGCGTGACTTCGTTCCCTACCAAGGCCTTGCCAGCACAGGCACTGCGGTGATGGTCGGCAATCAGGTCGTGCCGAACTGGTCGGGCGGGCCATCGAGTCTGAGCCCCACCGTCGACGACTACCTACGCGGCTCACTGGGCTTCGCCAACAACCTCGTCATCACTGATTCGTTGACTGCGCAAGCGATTACCAGCGAGACTCCGGCGCCCGAGGCAGCGGTCCAGGCGATCGCGGCCGGTAATGACATCGCACTGGTGGTCGGTCTGCCGGACGACACGAACGCACAGGGGCGCGACCTCGTCGCTGACACCGCGACGGCGTTGGTCGCAGCGCTCACGCACGGCCAGCTGTCGCGTACCGGGGTCGAGCAGTCAGTCCTGCGCAAGCTCGGTGCTCAGCATGTCTCGGCGTGCACCTTGCTGGCCGATAGCGAATAGTTCCTAGGGGGAGTGCACCAGCGGTCAGCCCGCCAGGACGAGCCCGCGTACGTAGGCGGCCTGGCCCGCGTGCTGAAGGTCGTCGGAGAGCACGCTGACCAGCCGCACCCGCAGCGTCACCGGTGGATCCCAGCGTTCGTCGACTATCCGGTCCAGATCTTCGTCCTCAAGACCCGCGATGTAGTCAGCCGTCGCAACTTGCACAGCGTCGAGGTAGTCGCGCAACAGTTGCGCATCGGCGCGCACGCAAGCCACCTGCTCGGACGTGTGCCCGTAGCCCATGTCGTCGTCGTCCAGCGGTAGATCGAAACGATCGCTCCAGCCTGCGGCGGTCCACCGCTGCTCGACGCCTGCGACGTCGGCAATGTGGTCGTCTTGGACGCGCGCCAAGTGCCAGACCAGCCACGCGATCGAGTTGGCTCGCTCGTCGGGTCGTGAGGCGAGTTGGTCAGGCGTTAGGTCTTGGATCGCGGCGTTTGCGACCGACTGGACCCGTCCGAACGCCTCGCTGAGAACGCTTGTCGCCGTCATCAGGACCCCTCTCAGGCCGGCGTCCGGGTCGGTGTGCCAGCCCTGCTCTCGTTCTTCTTCTCCTTCGCGCGCATCCGACGCCAGATCAGGTAGCAGATTCCGCCGACGAGGATGGGGCCAACGTACGTGAGCACGCGGTAGAGCAGAACCCCTGCGACCACGGCGCCGCTGTACTGCTCGGGGAGTACCGCATTGAAGACCGCGGCATAGGCGACTTCAACCACTCCGACCCCACCAGGCGTGACCTGGATGATCGTGGAGAGTCGACCGACGCTGTACAGGGCAAGTCCCTCGATGAACGCCATCTGGGAGTGCGGGACGCCGGTGATGTAGATGCACCACACGAGCAGAGCGCCGTTGAGCCAATAGTTGCCGACGGTGATCGTGGTCAGCAGTGACCCCTTGGACTTGACCACGCTCATCGTGCGTTCGCGCAGCTGAGCGGCAAGGCCTTCGAAGTCCTCGATCGGTGCCTTGCGGAAGAGCCGACGAAGCGGGTTGACCGTGCGTGCGGTCAGTCGCCCTAGCCATCGGGCGAACCGGTCGCTGCGTAGTCCACCGATCACGAGCGCCAGCGAGATCACCGACACCGCCACCGCAATCCCGGCGAAGAGCAAGAGCTGGGTCGAGCTGAAGTCATTGACTCCGGTGAAGGCGAGAACGAGGAACGCGATGCCGGGCATCGAGATCATGGTGACGTTGCTCCAGATGGAGACGGCCACCGTCGCCCGAGTGAAGTCTTCGACCCCAATCTTCCATTGATAGAGAATCGCGAACCGTGCGGCTGTGCCGGACGGGCCGGGAATTACGTTCGAGATCGCCGTGGACGACTGCTGGGCGACGAAGGCTCGTCCCACGCTCAGTGGCGGCAACGGCGTGCGCATTGCCAGCGAGTTGAGCAGCATGATCGCGAACGCAGCGGCGATCAGCAGGACTACCGCCCCAAAACTGAGCCCTTTGATGGTGTTCGCGAGATCGGTGCCGTACTCGTCTAGCTGTTTTCTGAACCAGAAGATGATGAGCACGATCAGCATGCCGGAGAAGAAGGAGCTCAGCGTCTTGTAGAGGATCGATTTGCCGCTCGGGGGCGCGCCGGTTGCCTCGGGGGGCAACGGGTTCGGAGACGTGTCCTGCAGGCGCGCCATGCGCCCGAAGGTACCGGTCCGAGGGCCCGGTCACGCGGAGGGCAGCGCCAGCCGCAGGTGCCGACTAACCTGCACTCATGTACATCCTCGGATTAGGCGTTCTCGGCATAGTGCTCATCGTTGTCCTGGTCATGGCCGGGGGAAAGGTGATGCGCCGCGGTCGTCGCTGACAGAGTTACGGTCGTTACCGTCGGCTCCCAGACGGAAGGCTCGCTAGATGGACTACACGTCGGACTCCACCGACAGTCTGCTGCGCGTGCTACTCGTTGAGGACGATGACGGCGATGCCTTCCTGGTTCGCGAGCTTCTGACCGACGTTCCGGCCACGGTCGATGTCACGCATGTGCGGTCTATGACCGACATGGGCGGGCACGTGGCCGACGTGGACTGCGTGCTGCTCGACCTGGGCCTGCCTGACGCCCACGATTTGGACGCGCTGACGCGGACTATCGCGGCCGAGCCCGATGTGCCGATCCTCGTTCTCACCGGCTTGGACGACACTCGGCGCGCGCTGCGGGCGGTGGCTCTGGGGGCGCAGGACTACATCCTTAAAGGCTCGGTCAACGGGCTCTCGTTGCTGCGGGCCATTCGTTATGCCATCGAACGCAAACGGACCGAATTGTTGCGCCGCGACCTTCGCCTCAGCGAGTCGCTGGCCGAGCAGAACTCGCGACTCCAACGAGGTTTGTTGCCGTCGCCGATGATCAACGACCCGTGCTGTACCTGGGCGACGGTCTCGCGTCCCGGCGCCCGGCAGGCGTTGCTCGGCGGTGACTTCTACGACTTGGTCGAGCGACCTGACGGGGAGCTGTTCGGGCTGATCGGCGACGTGTCGGGGCACGGGCCCGACGAGGCTGCGCTCGGGGTCGCACTGCGTATCGCCTGGCGGACGCTCGTGCGCTCGGGGCTGCATCCGGCCGACATGTTGGCCGCACTCGAGGACGTCCTGATCGCCGAGCGATGGTCCGAGGACGTGTTCGCGACCGTCGCGATGGTGCGAGCACCCGCGACCCGCACGCGCATCGACCTGTGGTCGGCCGGGCACCCCGCGCCGATCATGGGGACGCAGAACGGCCACGACGCATGGACGCTAAAGATGGACCGACCTGGGCTGCCGATCGGCCTGCTGCCGGGGAGTCGTTGGGAGGCACAGTCCTTCGACGTGCCCACGGCTTGGTGGTTGCTGCTCTATTCGGACGGCATCATCGAGGGCTACGAGTCGGCGGCGTCGCACCTCCGTGCGCGCCTCGGTATCGATGGGCTCATCGCCGCGCTGAGGGACCAGGCCAGCATCGAGAACGACGACGAGCGGCTCGCGAAGCTGCTCAGCTCGGTCGAGGAGCGCAACGGTGGCGAACTCACCGACGACACGGCTTTGTTGCTCATTCGGTGCCACGAGAAGCAGCCGGCGTGAGTGACCGAAGTCTGCGCAGTCGCGTCAACCGACTGACCTACGGTCTCATCGCCTTCGTCATCGTCTCTGTGATCGGTGCATCCATCGCTGTCCTCTCACTGACGCGGGTTGATGCACGGGTGACCGGTCCGCTGTTCCTGTCCGTTGTGGATAGCGGCAACCTTTATGTAGCCGCGCTAAATCAGGAAACGGGCGTTCGCGGGTATGCACTGACGGGCCAGTCACAGTTCCTTGACCCGTACACGACTGGAATGACGGGGCAGACATCGGCAGAGCAACACCTCGCGGCCGACGTCACCGCGAATCCAGCGCTTGCCCCCTACGTGAAATCCGCAGTGGACGCGCTCAATGACTGGCACCAGTCATTTGCGGTACCGACGCTCGACTACGTGCGTACCAACGGCCCGAACTCACTGAGCGCGGCTCAACTATTGGCGGGCAAGGCGAAGTTCGACGCCGTCCGTGCAAGCGTTGCTTCGTTAACCAATGCGGCTGCCGATACCCGCAAGAGTGCGCGCCATGAATTGAAGAGGATCGAAACGATTCTCATCGCTATTCTCCTAGCGATCGCGATCGCCGCCATCGCCTTGGCCTTGCTGATCCAACGAGGTCTTCGTCGTGGCGTCTTGTCACCCATCGATGAGCTCACCGCGGAGATGCGGGTGGTCGTCGAGGGGGATTTGACGCGCGTAGTGGCGATCGACGATCCGCCCGAGCTCGCGCGGCTTGCTACCGACATCGACTCGATGCGCAGGCGACTGGTTGCGGCCATCGACGAGGCAGTCGCTGCACGTGATCGAGCCGAAACGTTGCGTGCAGCAAGCGACGCGAAGTCTGTCGAGCTGGCCAGATCGAACGACGAGCTTGAGCAGTTTGCCTACCTCGCTTCCCACGACCTCCAAGAGCCATTGCGGAAGGTCGTGAGCTTCTGTCAGCTGCTAGACGCGAAGTATCACGACCAGCTCGACGAACGCGGCCGCCAGTACATCGATTTCGCAGTCGACGGTGCGCAACGGATGCAGCAACTCATCGTTGACCTGCTTGCGTTCTCGCGGGTCGGACGCTCCTCCGAGACGGGTGGACCTATCGATCTCAACGACGTCTACCGGTCTGTCGTTGAATCACTACGCGAACGAATCACCGACACTGGCGCGGACGTAGCGAGCGATTCGCTACCGACAGTGTTTGGACAACGCTCGCTCTACGTTTCGTTGCTGATGAATTTGATCGGCAACGCAATTAAGTTCCATGGGGACGCCACGCCGATTGTCCGCGTGACTGCGCGCCAGATCGCCGTGGACGACGCACCCGACTCTCGCACCTGGTGGATTCTGACCGTCACTGACAACGGAATCGGGATCGACCCCGAGTACGCCGATCGAGTATTTCTCGTATTCCAGCGACTGCATTCTCGTGATGCTTATGAAGGCACCGGCATTGGACTGGCGTTGTGTCGCAAGATCGTTGAGTATTACGGCGGCACCCTGCGACTCGACACGAGCGAACGAGAAGGCTCCGAGTTGCGCGGTGCGCGTTTTGTGTTCACCCTGCCCGAGCACCACCCGTCTGCGCAGCACCCGAGCCGTCAGGAGCAAGTCGTATGACGACCCGCCCGCATGTCCTGCTCGTCGAAGACGACCCAGGTGACGTGCTGATTGCACGCGAGGCGTTGGAAACCCACGACCGCTCGATATCCGTTGTCAACGATGGAGAGCAAGCGCTGGCGTACCTGCGTGGGCACGACGGCTACGACGGATCCGTGCGACCGGACCTGATCCTGCTCGATCTCAACATCCCGCGCATCGATGGTCACGGAGTGCTCGCAGCGGTAAAGGCCGACCCGGCTCTGCTCGACATCCCGATCGTCATGCTCTCGACGTCGGACGCCGAGACCGACGTGGCGGAGAGCTACCGGCTGCACGCGAATGCGTATGTCAAGAAGCCCACCGAGTACCAGGTGTTCGTTGACGTGCTTGAGTCGATCGACAACTTCTTCTGTCGGGTCGTTCGGTTGCCCAACCTGACCTAGCTCGGGCGGGTGCCTCAGCGGCCGTAGGCCTCGAACAAGCGCAGCCACACTTCACTGATCGTTGGGTACGACGGCACCGCGTGCCACAACCGATCGATGGTCACCTCGGCGACGACCGCGATGGTGGCTGAATGCACCAGTTCGCCGATGCCTGCACCTACAAAAGTGACCCCAACGAGAACCTTGCGTGACTCGTCGACCACCATTCGTGCGCGGCCCTTGTAGTCGTCCGCATACAGGGACCCGCCGGCAGTGTTGCCGATCTCGTAGTCGATGACCTTTACGTTCATGCCTGCTGCTCGCGCGGCTGCTGCCGTAAGACCGACCGATCCCACTTCGGGTTCGGTGAACGTCACCTGCGGGCATGCCTTCGCGTCGGCTGTCGCGGTGTAGCGGCCCCAGTCTTCATTGGGCACCTCTTCGCCGCGTGCTCGTGCGCCCAGCGCCGCACCGACCAGACGCGCTTGGTACTTGCCCTGGTGCGTGAGGAGATTGCGCTTGTTGACATCGCCGCATGCGTATAGCCATTCGCCATCGACGGCTGTGACGCGACACAGGTCGTCGACTTGAAGCCAGTCGCCTGGCTTGAGCCCGACCACGTCGAGGCCGATGTCTTGGGTCCTGGGCGTGCGTCCGACTGCCACTAATACTTCGTCGCACTCGATCTGTTGCTCGCCGACTTCGTTGTTCGCGGTCGAGATGGTGACGACTCCAGTTTGCTGATCGCGTTGGATCCGGGTCACTTCGGTGTGGAGGCGAACGTCCACGTCCTTTTCGCGCAAAGAGTCGGCGACCGCCGCACTAGCGAAGTCCTCCATCCGACCCAGCAGGCGATCGCCCCGCTCGATGACGGTGACCTGCGACCCAAGCCCATGGAAGGCAAAGGCCATCTCGCTCGCGACCACTCCACCGCCAACGATTCCTAGTCGCTTCGGTACTTGGCTGGTACCCACTGCCTCGCGGTTGGTCCATGCGCGAGCGTCCTTAAGACCTGGCACCGGCGGAAGCAGACTCTTGGTACCTGTGCAGACCACCACGGCGTGACGCGCCTCAAGCTCGACGTCGTCCTCGCCGTCGCGTTCGACCCGCACCCGTTTTGGCCCGGTGATCCGACCGTGCCCGCGGACGAGGGCGAAGTGCGCGTTCGCGACCCACTTGACCTGGCTCTCGTCATTCCAACCATGCGTGAACGAGTCGCGGCGAGCAAAGACCTTGGCGGCGTCGATGGAGCCCGTAGCCGCCTGCTTCGCGCCATCGACGGCACGTGCCTCATCCAGCGCCGTTATCGGTCGCAAGATGGCCTTGCTCGGGATGCACGCCCAGTAGGAGCATTCGCCGCCGACGAGCTCGGATTCGACGATGACTGCGGAAAGCCCGGCCTGGGTGGCGTAATCGGCGACGTTCTCGCCGGTGGGTCCTGCTCCGATGACGATGACGTCGTATGTGTCTGGCATGACTCCGGTCTACAGCACCGGCGGGCTCGCCGCGACCTCTTGTCTCGCGTCATCGCGCAGGCTCATGAATACCGACCAACACACGGCCACGATTGGCACCGCGACAACTGCTCCCACCACACCCGCGAGCACTGCCCCGGCCGCCACCGAGATGGCGACCACGATCGGGTGTAGGGACACAGCGCGGCTCATGATGAGCGGCTGGAGCACATGCCCTTCGATCTGCCCGATCACGACGATCAGAATCAGCACGATGAGCGCGATCAGTGGTCCGCGGGCGGCCAGGGCGACCACGGTGGCGAATGCGAGGGCGATGGGCGCCCCGATTAACGGGATGAATGTCATGAAGAAGACGAGCAACGCCAAGGGCAGGGCCAACGGCACTCGCAGGATGCTCAGGGCGATCGCAACGAGAATCCCGTTGCTTGCCGCGACCAGGACGATCCCTCGCGTATAGCCAGCAAAGGTCTTCCAGCCCGCGCGCGCGGCCTTGTCCCACCGCCGCCGCACGTCGCGTGGGGTCTGGCCAAGTCCCCACGCGTACATCTTCTCGCCCGAGTGCAGGAAGAAGACCGAACAGAAAATCGCAAGCGCGAGACCGGTAACGACCTCAAGGGCGACACCCGCGCGCCCGAGCGCTTCGCCCACTGCCTGACCCTTGTGTGCGTTCAGCCACGCCTTCGCCTCATTTACTGCGTTCTGCAGATCGGTTGAATTGACGTGAAATGGACCGGTGCGCAGCCACTGCTCGATCTTGTCGACGCCACCCGAGAATTGGTTCGCCAAACTCGATGACTGACCAGCCACTTGAGTGCCAATCCAAGTGAATGCGCCACCCACGACCACGATCGCGACCACGATTGACAGCAGCACGGCGAGCCAGCGTGGGATCCAACGGTTGAGGAGATTTACGAGTGGAGCAAGCAGCGCGCTGAAGACGAGACTGACGAACAGCGCGATGGCCACCAGTTGCACTCGGGCGATCCCGATAAAGACCAGATAGACGGCAGCCGCAACCACGATCAGGCGCCACGAGTAGGCGGCGGCGACGCGCAGACCGCGCCGGACGTCGTATGTGGCTGTGTCGGATTCGAGGTTGACGTGAACAACGGCACTCGCGTCGGATTCGGTACTCGTGTCACTGACGCGGACCGTCGTTGTGGCGGCATCGGTGGATGTGGTCGCGACCCCGGGGCCGACTGGGGTGGGCGCAACGGGGTTCGCGTGGGTTGGAGCGCCAGCGCCCGCGTCGTCAGCCGACGATTCGTCCACGCCCTTTCGGGAGAAGAGCGACCAGGTCCGGCGACTCACCAGTCCGCTCCCGTCCTGCGCCTTGAAGGTCCAGTACCCGTTAGACCGTCTTCTTAGTCGCCATTAGTGCCCACAGCGCGTCGGCACGCAACGGGACACACGGACGGGATCAGATCCAGCTGGGCAGCCACATCCGATGCGACCAGTCGATGTGGGAGATCACAGCCGCCGTCCAGACCGGATAGAAGAAGGCGGCAGCGGCAATCGTGAGCGCGACATAGGCGCCAACCACCGATGCACCTTTGGCCCGTCGGTCGGGATCTGCGTTCTCATCGCCAAGGATCGCGCCGAGTGCCGCGGTCACTGCGAGCACGAGGAACGGCACCAGCACGATTGTGTAGAACTGGAAGATCGTGCGCGACGCGTAGTGGATCCACGGCAGCAGACCTGCGGCGATGCCAAGCAGGATCGCGCCGCTGCGCCAGTCGCGGCGCGCGATCCAGCGCCAGATTGCGTAGGGGATCGCGAGTATTGCGGCCCACCAGATGAACGGGTTGCCAAGAGCAGTGACGGCCGCTGAGCAGTCGCTGGCTGTGCAACCGTTCTGGCCCTGCTTATAGGAGTCATAGGCGAACGCGACCGGACGCGCGAGGAAGAGCCAGCCCAACGGGTTGGACTGGTACGGGTGCGGAGTGTTGACCGTGACGTTGAAGTGCCACATCTCGGAGTGGTAGTGCCACAGGCTGCGCAGGACTGCGGGTACGAAGCCGAAGTGCTTGCTCGGGTTCGTCGCGGCCCACTGCCGGTCGTAGCCACCGCTGGTGACCATCCAGCCGGTCCACGACGTGATGTACACCGCGAGTGCGAGCACGAAGAGTGCGGCGAACGCGGGCGCGAGGTCCTTGCGAATCACCGCCAGGTAGGGACTGCGCACACCCGCCACGCGCCGCGCGCCGACGTCCCACAGCAAGGTCAGCACGGCGAAGGCGGCGAGGTACCAGAGCCCGTTCCACTTGGTCGCGCACGCGAGTCCGAACATCAGACCGGCCGCGATCCGCCATGGCCGCCACCCAAGCGAAGGACCCCAGCGACCCGGTTGCCCGTCGAGCGCGTCCATCCGGGTCGCCAAGAGCTCGCGGGTGCGATCGCGATCGAGCAGGAGGCAGCCGAAGCCCGCGAGCACCCAGAACATCAAGATGCCGTCGAGCAATGCGGTGCGGCTCATCACGATCGCGAGGCCGTCGACGGCGAGCAGGACACCAGCGATGCATCCGATCAACGTGGACCGGAACATTCGGCGCGCGATGCGCGCGATCAGCAGGATGGACAACGTCCCGAGCAGCGCCACCATGAAGCGCCACCCGAAGGGATGCATCCCGAAGACCTTCTCGCCGAGTCCGATGACCCACTTGCCGGCTGGCGGGTGGACGACGAACGAACCCTGACCGGTGAACACGTGTGAGTTGCCGCCGAGAATCTGCGAGTCAGCGTTGGAGGTCGCGCTGCTTTCGTAGCCGTAGCGCCACAGGCTCAGTGCATCCTTGATGTAGTACGTCTCATCGAAGACGACCTCGTTGGGTCGACCCAGGTGTGCGAAGCGCAGAACGCCGCCGATCGCGGTGATGATCAGCGGTCCGATCCAGCCGATCCACTTGTCAGTGGGCATCGGGCGCACGAGGCGCTCGCGGATGGTCGGGCGCAGGTCCGGCTCGTCGTTCGGCGACGCAGGCTCGACTCGTTCGAGGGTCGCCGTCGTCACCGGGACATCGTAGGTGGCGCCCATGCGGATTCGGGCTGTCAGGATGAGCGGCATGTCGAGTGTCTGGCCTGCAGATGCTGGGTGCTTGCTGATCGCGGCGACACCCATCGGGAATGTTGCCGACGCGTCGCCCGCGTCTGGTCTCGGCGCTGTCCACGGCGGACGTCGTCGCGGCCGAGGACACCCGTCGGCTGCGACGGCTGATGAGCGACCTCGAGCTATCGATGCACGTCCGCGCGTGGTGTCGTTCTACGAGGGCAACGAAGTCGCCAGAGTCCCCGGCCTTGTCGCCGAGCTGCTCGGTGGCGCACGGGTCCTGCTCGTCACCGACGCGGGCATGCCATCGGTGTCCGACCCCGGCTACCGGCTGGTCGCGGGCGCGGTCGAGGCAGGCGTGCCGGTATCCGGGTTGCCGGGGCCGAGCGCGGTGCTGCTGGCCTTGGCGTTGAGCGGGCTCGCTGTCGACCGTTTCTGCTTCGAGGGCTTCCTGCCCCGCAAGGCCGGCGAGCGAGCCGCACGATTGGGCGGGCTGGTCGCTGAGCCCCGAACCATGGTCTTCTTCGAGGCCCCGCACCGGATCGAGCCGACGCTGACCGCGATGGCTGACGCCTTCGGACCGGATCGTGCGGCCGCCCTGTGTCGCGAACTCACCAAGACGTATGAAGAGGTCAGGCGCGGACCTTTGGGCGAATTGGCCGCCTCGGTTGCCGATGGCGTCAAGGGCGAGATCACGTTAGTGGTGGCTGGACGACCACCAGCCGCTGCCAGCCAGGTCGAGCTGGCGAGCTAGCCCGACTCGTTGATGAGCAAATCGAGTCCGGACAGACCAAACGAGACGCCATCGACGAAGTGGCACGAGGCACCGGCCAACCGCGCCGTGCGGTCTATGACGCTGCGCACCGCCCACCGAGGGAGGCGCCCTTCGCGGGAGGCTTAGGACCGCGCGACTCATAGGATCGGGTCATGGGGCAGCGCGAAGACGTCTTCTACATGACGACGCCGATCTTCTATGTCAACGATGCCCCGCACATCGGCCACGCCTACGCCACCGTCGCCGCGGATGTGGTGACCCGTTGGCATCGCCAACGCGGCGAGCGGGTGTGGTTCCTCACTGGCACTGACGAGCACGGCACGAAGGTGCAGCGCACTGCGGATGCGAATGGCGTCGACCCACAGACGTGGTGCGACCGTTTGGTCGACGGTGCGTGGCTGCCGGTGCTCGACACGATCAATGCAGCCAACGACGACTTCATCCGCACGACCGAGGAACGCCACGTGATTGGCGTGCAGCACTTCTGGGAGAATCTGCGCGAGGACGGCCACGTCTACGCGAGCACCTATGAAGGCCCGTACTGCGTCGGTTGTGAGGAGTTCAAGCTTCCCGGTGACCTGGTCGCGGGGACCGGCGAGTACCTGGGCCAGATGGTGTGCGCGATCCACGGCACGCCCGTCGAGCAACTGTCTGAGGACAACTGGTTCTTCGCGCTCTCGAAGTTCCAGGACGCGTTGCTTGAGCACTACGCCGAGCATCCGGACGCAGTTGCGCCAAGCAGCGCTTACAACGAGGTCGTCTCCTTCATCAAGCAAGGTCTGCAAGACATCTCGATGTCACGCTCGTCGGTGTCGTGGGGCATCCCCCTGCCGTGGGACGAGAAGCAGGTCGTCTACGTCTGGTTCGACGCGTTGCTGAACTACGCGACCGCTATCGGCTACGGCCAGGACGAAGACCGCTTCAACGAGATCTGGCCAGCCAGCGTTCACTTGGTGGGTCGCGACATTCTGCGCTTCCATGCAGTCTTTTGGCCGGCGATGCTGATGGCCGCGGGTCTGCCGCTGCCCGAGCAGGTGTTCGCGACCGGCTGGCTGCTCGTAGGCGGCGAGAAGATGAGCAAGTCCAAGCTCACTGGCATCGCGCCGCACACGTTGACCGATCACTTTGGGGTCGATGCGTTTCGTTGGTATTTCATGAGGTCGTTCGCGCTTGGGCAGGACGGGTCGTTCTCGTGGGAAGACATGAGTGCGCGCTACTCGTCCGAGCTCGCCAACGGTCTGGGCAACCTGGCCTCGCGGGTCGCGGCGATGATCGGGCGCTACTGCGAGGGCGTGCTGCCCGAGTCGAGTGCACATGGGCCCGCGGAAGATGTGGTCGCCGCTGCGGCTGCACGCGCCGTCGCCGATGCTGATCGGGCAATGGAAGAGATGCGCATTCACGATGCGCTCTCGGCGATCTATTCGTTGATCTCGACAATCAACGGATATCTGACCGAGCAAGAGCCATGGAAGGTCGCGAAGGACGGCGGTCGTGGCAGCGAGGCGCACGCGCGGGTCGAGACGATCCTGTACACCGCGGCCGACGCGCTGCGCACGGTTGCGATCCTGATCAACCCGATCATGCCTGGGACCGCGCAGGCTTTGTGGGAGTCGTTGGGTGCTGGTGAGGCACTGGGTGACATCGGCGAGGCGAGCATTGAGTCGGCCGGCGAGTGGGGTGCGCTGCCGCCGCGCGCGACGGTGACGAAGGGCGACGCGCTGTTCCCTCGACTCGAAGAGGCAGCCGAGGCGTGAGCGAGCCAGCGCCGGTCAGAGAGCGGGCGCAACTAGACCCTGGTCGCTCGCGCGACCTGCAACGACCGCCCGCGCCCGAGCCGCTCGCGCACGAAGTGGCCGACGCGCACTGTCACCTCGACATCCGCGACGGCGAGTCCTGGTTGTCTGTGTCGGAGGCGGTCGCGGCCGCTGCCGCAGTCGGGGTCACGCGGATCATGCAGATCGGCTGTGACCTGGTGAGTTCGCGCTGGTCCGTTGATGTGGCTCGCGATGTCGACACGGTCTGGGCGGGTGTCGCACTGCATCCCAACGAAGCGCCGCGCATCGCGGCCGAGGACGGACCGGCCGCATTGGCTGCGGCTCTCGACGAGATCGAGACGCTGGCCGCCGAGCCGCAGGTGCGCACGATCGGTGAGACCGGGATGGATTTCTACCGCACCGGCGAAGACGGGCGGGCGGTGCAGGAGGAATCGTTTCGTCGGCACATCGACATCGCGAAGAAGACTCGCAAGCCGCTGATGATTCACGACCGCGATGCGCACCTGGATGTCGTGCGGGTGCTCGACAGCGAAGGTGCTCCGGACGTCGTTGTCTTCCACTGTTTCTCCGGCGACGCGGACTTCGCGCGGCTGTGCGCCGAACGCGGGTGGGTCATGTCCTTCGCTGGGACTGTTTCGTTCAAGAACGCGGCTTCGCTTGCGCGAAGCATGTGCTGTTGCACCGGCTGATCAGATTCTGGTGGAGACCGACGCGCCATTCCTCACGCCGATGCCATATCGCGGTCGCCCCAACGCGTCCTACTTGATCCCGTTGACGGTGCGAGCGATGGCTGCCGCGCGCGGCGAGCACGAGGACGACGTGGCGCGCGCGGTGGGTGCGAATGCCGAACGCATCTTCGGTCCCTGGTGAGCGCGCGACTGCTCGGAGCCGCCGACGTGCGGGAGATCGCTGCACGCCTGGACGTGCGTCCCACGAAGACGCGCGGCCAGAACTTCGTCATTGACGGGAACACCGTGCGTCGGATCGTTCGTCTTGCCGGTGTGGGCGACGGCGATGTGGTGCTCGAGGTCGGGCCTGGTCTGGGGTCATTGACGTTGGGGCTGCTCGAATCCGGAGCGTCGGTGACCGCGGTGGAAATCGACCGGCGGCTGGCCGAAGGGCTGCCCGCGACCGTGGCCAGCCACGCGGCTGGTGATGCGACCCGTCTGCGGGTGGTGTGCGCGGACGCGCTGCGAGTCGGACCGGGGGATTTAGGCGAGCCCGCACCGAACGCTCTCGTTGCGAATCTGCCCTACAACGTGGCGGTCCCGGTGGTGCTTCACCTGCTCGAGGTGCTGCCGACCCTGCAGACTGCACTGGTGATGGTGCAGGCCGAGGTCGCTGATCGGCTCGCCGCTGGTCCGGGGAGTCGCACGTATGGCGTGCCCTCGGTGAAGATCCGTTGGCACGGCGAGGTCGCGCGTGCGGGTGCGGTAGCCCGCACGGTCTTCTGGCCGGAGCCGCGCATCGACAGTGGCTTGGTGTCGTTTACGCGCACTTCGGCGCCAGCGACGACGGCATCGCGCGAGCAGGTGTTTGCAGTCATCGATGCCGCCTTTGCACAGCGGCGCAAGACACTTCGGTCCACGTTGGCGCGGCTCGCGGGTTCGCCAACGGCGGCGGAAGCCGCGTTGCGCAGTGCAGGCATCGAGCCGTCGTTGCGCGGTGAAGCGCTCGCAGTGGACGACTTCGCGCGCATCGCCGAGGCCTTGTCATGAGTCCCGGTCGTGCCGCGCGCATGTCAACGAGGTCAGTGACCGCGCGTGCTCCGGCGAAGGTGAATCTGGCACTTGCTGTTGGTGGCGCAGACCCTGATGGCTACCACGCGCTGGCGACCGTCTTTCATGCCGTCTCGCTCTACGACGAGGTGACCGCGACACCGAGCAGCGGCAAGCGCCAACTCACGGTTGAAGGCACGCTCCCACTGATCGACACGGTGCCGCGTGATGCCACCAACATCGCGTGGCGTGCGGTCGATCGACTCGCGGATGCGGCTGGGCTCGATGACGCGAGGCGCGACGTCGATCTGCACATTCGCAAGGGGATACCGGTCGCAGGCGGCATGGCTGGCGGCAGCGCCGATGCTGCGGCCGCGCTCGTCGCGTGCGACGCGCTGTGGGGTTTGGACACGCCAACTGATGAGCTTGCGATGGTCGCAGCCGGGCTCGGAGCCGATGTCCCCTTCGCCTTGCACGGTGGGACGGCGTTGGGTGTCGGCCGTGGCGATCACGTGTCGCCGGTGCTTGCGCGTGGGACCTTTCACTGGGTGCTGGCCGTCTCCGACGCTGGACTGTCGACGGCGGCGGTCTACGGCGAGGTCGATCGGTTGCGCGACGGCGGCGTGCAGACCGAACCGCGGGTGCCCGACGAGGTGCTGGCCGCGGTGCGCAGCGGTGATGCCCATGCGTTGGCCCGCTCACTCACCAACGATCTGCAACGCGCGGCGCTGTCGCTACGCCCGCATCTCTCGCGCCTGCTGGACAGCGGGATCGAGTGCGGTGCGCTCGCCGGGATCGTGTCGGGGTCTGGGCCGACAGTCGCCTTCCTCGCACGCGACGACGTGCACGCACTCGATGTCGCGGTTGGGTTGGCGGCAAGCGGGATGTGCAGCACGGTGCGCCGCGCGACCGGTCCGGTCGCGGGTGCGCGTCTGGTCGATGGCACTGCGGTGGGCTGAGGTGGCTGCGCCGCTCATCAGTCTCGATCACGTCGTCGCCACGCGCGGCACGAAGCTGCTCCTTGATGACGTATCTATTGGTGTCTCTGCCGGTGATCGAATCGGTGTGGTCGGTCGCAACGGCGCCGGAAAGTCGACGCTCGTCGCAGTTCTGACCGGCGAGCTGGCCCCGGTCGATGGACGAATCGTGCGTACCGGCGGCCTCGATTTCGCCGTGGTCGCCCAGGATGATCGGCTAGCACCCACGGCGACGATTCGCGATGTCGTCTTCGGTTCGCGCGCCGAGCACGAATGGGCATCGAGCCCGTTCGCGCGCGAAGTGCTCGCCGGACTGCTCGGTGGAGTCGGGGGCGGCGCATTCGCCAATGGCCTGGACACGGTCGTGGCGGGCATGAGTGGTGGCGAGCGTCGCCGGGTCTCGTTGGCCGCCGCTTTGATCGACGAGCACGACCTGCTCATCCTCGACGAGCCGACCAACCATCTCGACCTCGAAGTCATCGACTGGCTCGCGACCCATCTCGTATCGCGGCGGGGTGCGCTGCTAGTCGTGACGCACGACCGGTGGTTCCTCGACGCGGTCACGACGCGCACCTGGGAGGTCGTGAGCGAAAAGGTCGAGGACTACTCCGGCGGCTATGCGTCTTACATCCTCGCGCGTACCGAACGTGATCGCCGTGCCGATGTCGCCGAGGAGAAGCGGCGCAACATCTTGCGCAAGGAGCTTGCGTGGTTGCGCCGCGGTGCTCCGGCTCGCTCGTCGAAGCCGCTCTTTCGGGTCGATGCTGCGCTCGCGCTGATCGAGCATGAGCCGCCGCCGCGCGACAAGTTGGCCCTGCGCAAATTTGCAAGCGCGCGGCTGGGCAAGCAGGTCTACGACGTCGAGGACGTCACGGTCCACGTCGGTGACAGGGACCTCTTCTCGCATCTCACGTGGCATGTCGGTCCGGGCGATCGCATTGGCGTGCTCGGCGCAAATGGCGCAGGCAAGACGACTTTGTTGCGAGCGCTGACCGGTGCGGTGAAGGTCGCCGATGGTCGGCTCGTCACCGGCAAGACCGTGCAGGCCGGACTGCTGCTCCAGTCGGGCATCGAAGTGCCGCCTGACCTGCGGGTGCGCGAAGCGGTCGAGGCGGTGAGCGGGATCTCGGTCGTGCGCGAGGACTGGGTGGCTGTCGGATCGAGGGCGGCTGGGGGCGGCGGCACCTGGACGTCAGGACAGAAGTCGCGCGAGCTGACGGCGTCGCAGTTGCTCGACTCGTTTGGCTTCGCTGCTCAACGACAACAGGTGCGCGTCGGCGATCTGTCCGGTGGTGAGAGGCGGCGGCTTCAACTGATGCGGCTACTGATGAGCGAGCCGAACGTGATGCTGCTCGACGAGCCGACCAACGATCTCGACACAGACACTCTCGCCGTCCTTGAGGACTATCTCGACGGCTGGCCAGGCACGTTGCTCGTGGTGTCGCACGACCGCTACCTGCTCGAGCGCGCGTGCGATCGTTTCGTCGGCGTGATGGGTGACGGGCGCGTGCGCGATCTGCCCGGCGGGGTCGAGGAGTATGTGGCACTGCGTCGGGCGGAGCGACCGCGCGCTGGCGCGAGTGCGTCGCGCGCCGATTCAACGAGCGCGGTCAGTGGCGACGTCTCGGATGCGACCGCGCGCCGCGACGCGCGCAAGGCGCTGGCGCGAATCGAACGCCAGCTCTCCCGGGTGGCCGATCGTGAAGTCTCGTTGCACGAACAACTCGCGGCGGCGGCGAGCGAGTACGAGACGGTCGCGACGCTTGACGCTGAATTGACGAGGGTCCTTGCGGAGAAGCGCGAACTTGAGGAGCAGTGGCTGGACGCGGCCGACGTGGCCGATCAGTAAGTCGAACCAGCTCCGAGCTCTGTCGCTCTATGCATTGTCGCTGTATGCATTGTCGAAGGGCAGCACGAGCTCACGCAGCAGATCGGCGAGCCGCTCGCGATCGCGCGGACCGAGCACGGCAAGGATCGAACGTTCGTGCTCCAGCAGATCTTCAAGAGTCGCATCGACGTCGGCGCGGCCCTGGTCGGTGAGCCGCACGAGCACCCCACGCCGATCGTGCGGATCGGGACCGCGGCGCACTAGGTCCTTCTGCTCGAGCCGATCGATGCGATTGGTCATGGTGCCGCTGGTGACGAGCGTGCTCGCCATCAATGTGCCGGGCGAAAGCTCATAAGGCGCACCCGTACGACGCAGTGCGGCGAGCACGTCGAACTCCCAGGCCTCAAGCCCGTGCGCGTCGAAGGCAGCGCGCCTCGCGCGGTCGAGATGGCGGGCCAGTCGCGATACTCGGGAGAGCACGGCGAGCGGAGCCACGTCGAGGTCGGGTCGTTCACGCGTCCACGATGCGACGATCGCGTCGACTTCGTCACCGTGGTCAGTCGTGTGGTCCATCGCGTCGTCACGTATCGATTCGTTGGTCATGACTTAGCGAGTCCGCAGGTGCAGCGTGGGCTGCTGTTCGAGACCAGACAGGCCGTTCCACGCGAGATTGACCAGGTGCGCTGCGACATCGGCCTTGCGGGGCTTGCGTTCGTCGAGCCACCACTGGCCGGTGAGCGCCACCATGCCGACGAGCATCTGTGAGTACATCGGTGCGTACTTGGCGTCAAAGCCGCGTTGCTTGAACTCGGCCATCAGCAAGTGCTCGACCTGCGAGGCGATGTCAGAGATCAACGATGCGAATGTGCCCGACGACGACGCAACGGGGGAGTCACGCACGAGAATTCGGAAGCCGTCGCTCGATGACTCGATGTAGTCGAGCAAAGCGAGCGCAGCCTGCTCGAGCAGCTCGCGTGGATGCCCGCCGGTCAGCGACTGGGTGACCATGTCGAGCAACTGGCGCATCTCGCGGTCGACCACGACCGCGTACATGCCCTCTTTGCCGCCGAAGTGCTCGTAGACCAAGGGCTTGGACACACCGGCCGTCGCGGCGATCTCCTCGACTGAGGTCCCCTCGAAGCCCTTCTCGGCAAAGAGCGTCCGGCCGACGTCAAGAAGCTGCTCGCGGCGCTCCTTTCCGGACATCCGGATGCGGTGCGAGGAGTCGTTGCCGTCCTCGTTGGTGCCGCGGGTCGAGGAGGGGCTCATTCGTTCATCATGCCGAACTGGGCTGGCTCGCGTGGGCGGGGCTGGCGCCGGCTGTCCGACGGGCTGTCAAGGAGCGGGCTTGCCCGCGGCCTGATCAGCGGGCGGTCCGCGCGCGTCTACGCTGGTCCGCTGCAGGTCCCGGCCCCGTTTGGAGCCGTGATCGGCCGGTCCCGGGTCGTCTAAGTGGCAGGACAGCGGATTTTGGATCCGTCAACGGAGGTTCGAATCCTCCCCCGGGAGCACTGTCGTGAGTCGCGTGATCGTTGACACGCCCCCGCCCACCGCACGCATTGCATCGCCTACGCACGCCTCGCGCACATCCCAACCGGTGCAAGGCTGCCGTGCGCGATGCAAGCGGTCGCGGCAGCAATGCATCGGCCCAACGAGGGATGCAAAGGGGGCAGGGGAAGGAACGGACGCATGGGAGCAGGCCGCCTTTTCCAATAGGCTGACGCAGCCGTGACCAGCCCTGCCGCACCCGCCTCCGCTCGACCGTCGGCCGTGATCGTCCTTGCCGCGGGCGAGGGCACCCGCATGAAGTCGGCGACGCCCAAGGTCCTGCACGAGATCTGCGGGGCCAGCCTGCTTGGCCACGTCGTGCGGGCCGCACGAGCGCTTGAACCTCGGCAGATCGTTGTGGTCGTGGGCCATGGGCGCGAAGCGGTCGCAGCGCATCTGGCCGAATCGGACCCGGGCGCGACCACAGTCGTACAGGAGCAGCAGAACGGCACCGGCCATGCGGTTCGGCTCGCCATGGAGGAGGTTCGCGCCGACGCCTCGGGCCCAGTCGTCGTGCTCGCGGGCGACACCCCGTTGCTCACCGCGGCCACGATCGAGTCGCTGCTCGCGCTGCACGGCTCTGAGGGCAATGCCGCGACCGTCTTGAGCGCGCGGGTACCCGACCCGTTCGGCTATGGCCGGATCGTGCGTGACTTGGGTGGCGCGGTTACTGCGATCGTTGAACAGAAGGATGCGACCGACGAGCAGCGCGCGATCTATGAGATCAATTCTGGTGTCTTTGCATTCGATCCGGATGCGTTGCGCGATGCATTGAGCAAGTTGACGACGGACAACGTGCAGGGCGAGGAGTACCTCACCGATGTCGTCGCGATCCTGCGCGACGGTGGGCTGCGAGTCGGCGCGAGCGTGGCCGCAGACGCCGACGATGTCCTTGGGATCAATGACCGCGCACAGCTTGCAACCGCACGCCGCATCATGCGCGACCGGATCGCTGCACGACTGATGCGCGACGGAGTCACGTTGGTCGACCCGTCAACGACTTGGATCGATGTCGACGTCGAGATCGGGCGCGATGTGCTCGTGCATCCGAACACTCAGCTGCACGGCCGCACGAGTATCGCGACCGGAGCGGAGGTCGGACCGAACTCCACCTTGCGCGACACCACAGTCGGCGAAGACGCGAGCGTAATCAACACAGTCGCGCACAGCGCAGTCATCGGTCCCGAAGCCACGGTCGGACCCTTTACGTATCTTCGGCCTGGAACGGTGCTCGAACGCGGGGCCAAGGCCGGAGGCTTTGTCGAGATGAAGAACGCGCACGTCGGTGAGGGCAGCAAGGTGCCGCACCTGTCCTATGTCGGCGACGCGACGATCGGAACTGGCACGAACATCGGCGCGGCCACGGTCTTCGTTAATTACGACGGGCAGGACAAGCACCACACGACAATCGGTGACGAGGTGCGCGTCGGTAGCGACACCATGCTGGTTGCGCCGATCACGATCAGCGATGGCGCGTATACGGCGGCTGGCTCAGTGATCACTGAAGACGTGCCGCCGGGGGCGCTTGCGGTTGCGCGGGGACGGCAGAGGAACATTGACGGCTGGGTGGCCAAGATGCGGCCCGACAGCGCGTCCGCGAAGGCGGCCGAGTTGGCTGAGCAAGAGTTGGCTGAGCAAGAGCAACCGTCCAACGACGTCGAGGGGACCGACTCGTGACCGGCATCAAGACCACCGGCGAGAAGACGCTCATGCTCTTCAGCGGTCGTGCCCACCCGGAGCTGGCCGCGCAGGTCGCGACCGAGCTCGGGGTCGAGCTCACGCCGACCTCGGCTTACGACTTCGCCAACGGCGAGATCTTCGTGCGATTCAAGGAGTCGGTGCGCGGCTGCGATGCGTTCGTCATCCAGTCGCACTCGGTGCCGATCAACGAATGGATCATGGAGCAGTTGATCATGGTGGATGCGTTGAAACGCGCGTCCGCCAAACGCATCACCGTGGTCACGCCCTTCTACGGGTACGCGCGCCAGGACAAGAAGCACCGCGGCCGCGAGCCGATCTCGGCCCGCTTGATGGCTGACCTCTTCAAGACGGCGGGCGCGAATCGGCTGATGGCCATCGATCTGCACACCGCGCAGATCCAGGGCTTCTTCGACGGCCCGGTGGACCACTTGATGGCGCTGCCGCTGCTGGCGGCGCACGTCTCGCGCAACGTCGATCGCAGCAAGCTCACCGTGGTCTCACCGGACGCGGGGCGCGTGCGCGAGGCCGACCGCTGGACCGATGCGCTCGGTACGCCGCTGGCGATCATCCACAAGCGCCGCGACCCGGATGTGCCCAACGAGGCGAAGGTGTTCGAGGTCGTTGGTGATGTGAAGGGCCGCACCTGCGTGATCGTTGACGACATCATTGACACGGCCGGGACCATCGTGACCGCGGCTGAGGCGCTCTTCGACAACGGGGCTGCTGACGTGATCGTGGCCGCGACCCACGCGGTGCTGTCCGGACCGGCCGTCGACCGGCTCAAGAACTCGCGGATCTCCGAGGTCGTTGTCACCGACACGCTGCCGATCCCTGAGGAGTCCCGTTTCGACAAGCTCACGGTGCTGTCGATCGCGCCGCTCGTGGCGCGGGCGATCCGCGAGGTGTTCGACGACGGCTCCGTGACCAGCCTCTTCGACGGGACCGCCGACCACGCCTGATCTGCGTGGCCGACCTGGCCTCTGCACACCCCTAACCGTGGCCAACCGTCTGGCATTCGTGGCGCCATAGCGCGTGGAGTGCCAGACAGTCCCGGTGGTGCGGGCGGGCACTTCGCGGCGTCGCTCGACAGCGGTGCTGACGGGGCGCGGGGGCGGGTAGGATTCGGCGCAGTTCCTCGGCGAGGGTCGGCCCGACCGACCGTGATCGACGCGGTCGACTCGATGTGCGGTCGGCTCACGCCGTCCGGGACCGATCGACCGCAGTCCGAGCAACACCGAGCCAGCAACACCACGACGCAGACGCAGACGCAGAACGCGCAGACCAAGGAGCCACCGTGCCTGAAGTAAAGATCGCCGCAGAGAGCCGCACCCAGTTCGGCAAGGGAGCCGCACGTCGGCTTCGCCGCGAAGGGAAGGTTCCTGGCGTTCTATACGGACACGGCAGCGACCCGGTGCACGTTGCACTGCCCGACCACGACCTGATGTTGGCGCTGAAGACGTCCAACGTGTTGCTGTCCGTGCACCTTGAGGGTGAGGACAGGCTCGCACTGCCGAAGCAGGTTCAGCGCGACCCGGTCCGCCACACCCTCGAGCACGTTGACCTGCTCATCGTGCGTCGCGGCGAGAAGGTGCACGTCGACGTGCCGATCAACATCGTTGGCGCAATCGCGCCAGGTGGCCTGCTCGACACGATCCTCAACACCCTCGAGGTCGAGGCCGAGGCGACGCACATCCCGCAGTCATTCGACGTCGATGTCGAAGGCCTCGGCGTTGGTAGTTCGATCCACGCGGGCGACATCACGCTGCCGAGCGGTACGACGCTCGTGACCGAACCCGAAACGACCGTCCTGCACGTGCTCGCCGCGCAGACCGCTGAGCAGTTCGAGGCTGAGCTCGCTGGCGATGTGACGGAGACTCCGGCCGAGGTTCCCGCTGGCGAGGCCGAAGCTCCGGCCGAATCCGACGCAGACGAGTCCTGAGCGCGCGGCGCTTCCCCTTCTTCGGTCCGCGACACCGGGCAACCCACGGCGCCGCGGACGATCTGATGCGCCTCGGCGAGGAGGGTCGACCGAGCGACCTGGGCGACGAGACGCCCTGGTTGATCGTGGGCCTCGGCAACCCGGGGCCGACCTACGCCGGCAACCGCCACAACCTCGGCTTCATGGTGCTCGACGAGCTGGCGCGACGAACCGGCGCGCGGCTCAAGAGTCACAAGGGGCGAGCGGACGTGGGAGCGGTCCGTGTTGCGGGCAAAAGGGCGGTTTTGGAGAAACCTCGTTCGTTCATGAACGAATCGGGTGGTCCAACGGCTTCCGTGCGGGACTATTTCCACGTGCCGACCGACCGCGTCATCGTCATCCACGACGAACTGGACATCCCCTTCGGTGCCCTGCGTCTCAAGCAGGGTGGCGGTGACGGCGGACACAACGGGCTGAAGTCCTTGCGAGCCTCGTTGAAGTCAGGCGAGTTTGTGCGCGTGCGGGTCGGCATCGGCCGACCGCCGGGCCGGATGGATGCCGCCGCGTTCGTGCTCAAGGACTTCGCGGGAAGCGAGCGCAAAGAACTGCCGCTTGTGGTTGGTCGCGCCGCAGATGCCGTGGAGGCACTGATCAGCGAAGGCTTAGAGCGCGCACAGATGACGTACAACGGGGGCGCCTGATGTCTGACGCCGACTTTGCACGAAACACCGCCCAACGCATCGGGGTGGCGCTGCTCGAGGCGCGCGAGGGTCTGCTCACTGGTGGCTACGAGACCGAAGCCGTGAAGTCTGCGGCCGACCGCGCCGCCCAGGACATCGTTGAACAAGTCTTTGCCGCAGAGCGGCCGCACGATCTTGTCCTCTCCGAGGAAGCACCCGACGATCGCGCGACCCGGCTAACTGGTCGGCGAGTCTGGATCGTTGACCCGCTGGACGGCACCCGCGAGTACGCGATCGCGGGGCGTCGCGACTGGGCCGTGCATGTGGCGTTGTGGGAGGACGGGCGGCTGACCTGTGGAGCCGTCTATCTCCCTGCCCAGAAGCGCATGCTCGCGAGCGATCCTGCGCCGAGCACCCCGGCGGCACCCGAGGATCAGAGCGTCTTGCGGGTGGCGGTCAGTGAGAGCAGGCCGCCCAATCGTGTCCTCGAGGTGATCGAACGATCCTTCACGCTCGAGCGACTGACGATCGGCTCGGCCGGTGCAAAGACGGCGGCGGTGATCCTCGGCGATGCTGACGCATATGTGCACGAGGGTCGGCTCAACGAATGGGATGCCGCAGCGCCAGTTGCGGTGGCGCTCGCCGCGGGTCTGAACGCCACGCATCTGGACGGCACCCGCCTGCTGTTCAATCGGCCCGAGCCGTTCGTCGACGATCTGCTGATCTGTCGCAAGGACCTGGCCGGTGAGCTCATCGACTCGATGATCGATCTGTTCGTCGACGACGACGACGAATAGGGGCACCGCGTCGACGACGACGACGAATAGGGGCACCGCGTCGACGACGACGACGACTGAGCGCTCCGATTTCTGCTTGATCGACCTGCGCGGCAGGATGTGCGAGTGAGTCTGTCCGGTTTGGTCGAAGCCTTCGCGTCCGGGCAGTCTGCGAGCCAGGTTGCGGCAGACGCCGCTGCTGATCGTTCGTTCACGCTCTCCGGGCCTGCGGCGCTCACGCCGTTCGTCGTCGCTGCGGTGTCCGCAAAGCGGCCGGTCCTCGCTGTCACGGCGACCACGCGCGAGTGCGACGAGCTCGCAGATGCGTTGGCGAGCCTGATCGACCCGGACTCGGTCGCGACCTTCCCCGCCTGGGAGACGCTGCCGCACGAACGCCTCTCGCCTCGGGCCGACACGGTTGGCGCTCGTCTGGCCGTGTTGCGGCGGCTCGCTCATCCTGCTGGACCCGACGACACGACCGGCACGGGTACCGGCGCACTTCGGGTTGTCGTTGCGCCGATTCGCGCGCTGCTGCAACCGATCGCGCGCGGGCTCGGCGATCTGGAACCCGTGGTCATGCGCGCGGGCGACGAGATCGACATGCAGGAGGTCGTCCGGCGGCTGGTCGAGATCGGCTACTCGCGCACCGACCTGGTCGAGAAGCGTGGTGACCTCGCGGTGCGCGGCGGCATCATCGACGTGTTCCCGTCGGTCGAGGAGCACCCACTGCGGGTGGAGTTCTGGGGCGACACGGTCGAGGAAGTTCGTTGGTTCCGAGTTGCAGACCAACGAAGTCTGGAAGTCAGCGAAGCCGGCGTGTGGGCGCCGCCGTGTCGTGAGCTGATCCTCACCGACGATGTGATGGCACGCGCGGCGACTCTTCGCGAGGAACGCCCCGAGCTTGCCGATGTGCTCGGCCCCATCAGCGAAGGGATCGTCGTCGAGGGCATGGAGGCGCTGACGCCGGTTCTCGCTGACGGCATGGAGTCTTTGCTCGACGTGCTCGCGCCGAACGCGCACGTCATCGTCTGCGACGGCGAACGAGTACGTGCACGCGCGCATGACCTGCTCGCGACGAGTGAGGAGTTCCTCGCAGCGTCATGGCTCAACGCAGCCGAAGGGGGCCGCACACCCCTGGACCTACGTGAATCGGCGTATCGGTCGATCGCTGATGTGCGTGCGCTCGCGCTTGAGATGCCGATGCCCTGGTCGGTCCTGACGCCGTTTGTCGCGGACGAAGAAGGCGAGGGACTCGTCTCGTCTGCGCAAGGAGCCGAGCAGTACCGCGGCGAGACCGAGCGGCTGACCGACGACATCAGGAAGTGGCTCGCCGACCATCAACGGGTCGTGCTGATCACCGAAGGACACGGTCCGGCGCAACGCACGGCCGAGGTGTTGCGCGCCGCTGACGTGCCGGTGCGGCTAGAGCCGACGCTTGAGCAGACACCTCCCGACGATGTGGTCGTGGTTGCCACGGGCACGTTGGTTCGCGGCTTCGTTGATCCTGAGTCGCGGCTCGTGGTGCTGACCGAGCAGGACGTGTCGGGGCAGAAGTCCTCGACGAAGGACATGCGGCGCATGCCGTCGCGGCGGCGCACGACCATCGACCCGCTGCTGTTGAGCAACGGCGACTTCATCGTGCACGACCAGCACGGCGTCGGGCGTTACATCGAAATGGTGCAGCGACAAGTCGCGGGCGCCACTCGCGAATATCTCGTCATCGAGTACGCGCCAGCCAAACGAGGTGCACCACCGGACCGGCTCTATGTCCCGACCGAGCAGTTGGACCAGGTCACCCGCTATGTCGGCGGCGAGGCCCCGACCCTGCATCGGCTTGGCGGTTCGGACTGGGTGAAGGCGAAGGGTCGGGCCCGCAAGGCGGTCAAGCAGATCGCCGCCGAACTAATCCGGCTGTACAGCGCGCGGATGGCTGCGCCGGGGCACGCCTTCGGGCCTGATACACCGTGGCAGCGCGAGCTCGAGGACGCCTTCCCCTACGTCGAGACGCGCGACCAGCTCGCGTCGATCGACGAGGTGAAGGCCGACATGGAGCGCCCGATCCCGATGGATCGGCTCATCTGCGGCGACGTCGGCTACGGCAAGACCGAGATCGCGGTGCGCGCCGCGTTCAAGGCGGTGCAGGACGGGCGGCAGGTCGCGGTCTTGGTGCCGACGACGTTGCTGGTGCAGCAGCACATGTCCACGTTTGCCGAGAGGTACGCGCCGTTCCCTGTGGTCGTGAAACCGTTGAGTCGCTTCCAGAGCGACAAAGAGGCGCGCGCGGTTCTTGCGGGCGTGACCGCCGGCACCGTCGACGTAGTGATCGGCACCCACCGACTGCTTGCGAAGGAAGTGCAGTTCAAGGACCTCGGGCTGGTCATCGTTGACGAAGAGCAACGATTCGGAGTCGAGCACAAGGAGTACCTGAAGCAATTACGGGCGAACGTCGACGTGCTCACGATGTCCGCGACGCCGATCCCACGCACGCTCGAGATGGCAGTCACCGGGATCCGCGAGATGTCGACGATCCAGACGCCTCCTGAGGAGCGCCACCCAATCCTGACGTTCGTTGGCGCCTACGACGAGAAGCAGATCACGGCGGCGATTCGGCGTGAGTTGCTGCGCGACGGTCAGGTCTTCTACATCCACAACCGCGTGGACTCGATCGAACGAGTGGCCTCGAAGATCCGCGAGCTTGTCCCCGAGGCTCGGGTGGTGACCGCTCACGGCCAGATGAACGAGCACGTCCTCGAGCAGGTCATCGTCGACTTCTGGGACAAGGCGTCGGACGTACTCGTGTGTACGACCATCGTCGAGTCCGGCTTGGACATCTCGAATGCGAACACGTTGATCGTTGATCGTGCTGATGTCCTTGGACTCGGACAGCTGCATCAGCTGCGCGGTCGAGTCGGGCGAGCGCGCGAGCGCGCGTACGCGTACTTCTTGTACTCGCCGGAGAAGCCGTTGACCGAGACTGCGTACGACCGGCTTGCGACGATCGCGCAGAACACCGACCTCGGTTCGGGCATGGCGGTTGCGATGAAGGACCTCGAGATCCGCGGTGCCGGCAACCTGCTGGGCGGCGAGCAGTCGGGCCACATCGCCGAGGTGGGCTTCGACCTGTACGTGCGGCTGGTCGGAGAGGCAGTCGCCGAGTTCCGCGGCGAGGAGTCGACCGAGTCGTCAGACGTCCGGGTCGAGTTGCCGGTCAACGCCCATCTGCCTGAGTCCTACATCGCGGAGGAGCGGCTGCGGCTGGAGGCGTACAAGGCGCTGGCCGCAGCGACCGAGTCGGATCTGGGCGCGGTCGTCGACGAACTGGTCGACCGGTACGGCGCGCTTCCCCCGGCAACGCTGACCTTGGTCGAGGTCGCCAGACTCCGGAATCTGGCCCGCCGAGCCGGCCTCGGGGAGATCACCCTGCAAGGGACCTCGGTGCGCTTCGCCCCAGTCGATCTGGCCGAATCGCGGCAGATCCGACTCACCCGGCTCTACCCGCGCAGCATCGTCAAGCCCGCCATTCGTACGATCCTCGTACCGCGCCCCACCACGGCTCGAGTCGGTGGGACGCCCCTGCGCGACGAAGAGCTGCTGCACTGGGCTCGCGACCTGATCGAGCAGGTACTGCTCGACGACCTCAGGGAAGGAACCCGGTGACACCGGTAAGCCGCACGTTTGCTTGGACCCGCACCCGGCCGCGCTTGTTGGTCGCGCTCGTTGTCGTGCCCCTCGCGGTGGCAGTGCTTTCTGCCTGCGGGAGCAGCGGCGCGTTGCCGGGCTCGGCCGCCGTCGTTGGGCAGCAGACGGTAAGTGAGAGCTCGGTGCTCGCCGATGCCCGCGAGGTCCAGGCGTACGCGGCGGCGAAAAACGTGCAGGCCCCAGACGCTCAGGCACTCATCCGGGCGCAGATTCAACGCGAGGTGAGCAGCATCCTGTACGCGTCGTTGGCCGAGCAGCACGACATCACCGTTTCGCAAGGCGACGTGGACACGCTGATCGCGCAGGCAGTCGGCGCGAGCAACAAGGACGCCGCGATCCAGCAGATCGCTCTTAATTACGGCGTGCCGCCGAGTCAGTTCGACGCGTACGTGCACGATGCAATCGTCGAGCAGAAGCTTGAAGCGGTGCTCGCTCCCGGCAAGACAGGCGATGCTGCTAGCGCAGTCGTCCTAGATGCGTTGATCGCCGAGGCAGATGCCCTTGGCGTGCAGGTGAGTCCGCGGTACGGCACCTGGAACCCGAAGACCGCCCAAGTCGATCCACCGCCGTCGGACATCGCGTCAAGCGCGTCACCTTCGCCGATTCCTGTGCCCATCGCCTCCCTTCCCGCGGTCTCGGCTTCACCCACACCGACTGACACTGCCGCCTCGCCGTGACCTCGGCCGGCGCATCTTCCGATCCGGTGGGATCGCGCCTGCTCGACCTCGTCGAGGTCATGGATCGGCTGCGCAGCCCCGGCGGTTGTCCGTGGGATGCGGAGCAGACGCACGAGTCGCTGCTGCGGTACTTGGTCGAGGAGACATACGAGACCGTCGATGCGATCGAGGCTGGGTCTTCGGACGGGTTGCGCGAGGAGCTGGGTGACCTGCTGCTGCAGGTTGTCTTTCATGCCCGCATCGCCGCGGAGAACGAAGGGTGGGACGTCGACGACGTCGCAACCGGCATCGTCGACAAGTTGGTGCGACGGCATCCGCACGTCTTCTCTGACGTATCGGTCGCCGATGCCGACGAGGTGCGCGCTAACTGGGAAGTCCTAAAGGCGGCCGAGAAGGGACGTCGCTCGCCGGCCGAGGGCGTGCCGCTCGGTCAGCCTGCCCTGTCGCTAGCCGGCGGCTCTGGTCGATCGTTCGGTCGCGGCTGGTGCGATTGCGGTCAACGAGTCGGGCCTCGACTCCTCAGTAGTGTCCCAAGGCGAACTTGGCGATCTGCTCTTCGCGATCGTGCAGGCTGCGCGGGCGCGCGGGCTGGACCCTGAGAGCGCATTACGCGCGCGATCGCGGCGCTTCATTGGTGAGTTGAGCGTTGGTGAGTTGAGCGTTGGTGAGTTGAGCGCCGAGGAGCCACCCGCGAGTTGACGGCGTCCGTCCAAGTGGGCCTTCCGCGGAGACGTACAAAATTCAAGGGTGAAATGATTTTCGACTCGTGTTGAACAGGGCTGTCGACCAGGTGGAAACTGAGTCCCTTTCCATTCTTGCCTTGAATTTGCACGTCTCGGGGTACCTCCCGTCCGCCTGGCGCACCTCCGCGGAGACGTACGAAGCGAAAGGGGAAACTGCGCAAATTCCGTCTTCGTTTTGTACGTCTCCGCGAGCAAGGGGTCGGGCGAATCGAGAACGGGGCCGGGCGAATCGAGAACGGGGCCGGGCGAATCGAGAACGGGGCCGGGCGAATCGAGCACGGGGTGCGCGGGGTCGGCGAACCAGGCCGAACGCCTCGCGTGAACTCGACCCACGGGCAGGATGGGGCCGTGGCGAACGCTGACGGCATCCGGGGCGATGAGATCGTGCGCAAGGCCGTCGACGGGCGCGAGTTCGTGGTGTCCATGGGACTGCGAACCCTGGACCTCGATGAATGGCTGCTCGTTACGCCTCAACGCGAGGCGGAGATGCGCCTCAAATCGGACCTGCTGCGCGACCGTCACGATGAAGTCGTCGCAACGATGCCTGAGGGCGATGCCGCGAGCCGAGAGACGTTGCGGCTGGTATGCGATTGGTTGCAACGCGAGCACCGCGACCTGAATGAGGTCGACGGCGACAGCTGGACGGACCGTGGGACCGGGATCACCACCGACACGAGTGCCTTGCACCCGATCGACGCGGCCGGTCGGCTCGTTCAAGAAGACCTCTGCGTCATGGTGCGCGAGGGTGACGAATGGGTACTCGCTGCAGCATCGTTGTGCTTTCCGAGTCGATGGCGGTTAGCGGAGAAGATCGGCGCGAGCCTGCGCGAGATCCACGACCCGGTACCTGGCTACGAACGGATCGCGGCGCCGACTGATCGGTTCTTCGATCGGCTCGACGAGCAACGACCGGTGTGGCGGACGAACTGGACCTTGATCGATGACCCCACGCTGTTCCAGCCTGACGGCGCCTCGCGTCATACCGGACGAACTCTTGACGCCGATCCTGGCGAGGCGGTGACCTTCCGAGTCGAGCGGCAGACCCTTCGCGCGCTACCCGAATCCGGCGGCGTGCTCTTCACGATCCACACGCTCACCCGCCCGCTCGGCTCGCTGGAACCAGCGATGCTGGCGCGACCTCGCGGCCACGCTTGCGCACGATTCCGCCCGAATCGATCGAGTACAAGGGCTGGTCAGCCTGGCTCGACCTCGTCATCGACTGGATCGGCGCGCGGGCCTAGAATCGGCCACGTCCCTTGCGGGACCGGGGAGCTCGGGCAGCCGGGCTGAGAGGGCGACACGACGCGTCGCCGACCCGCAGAACCTGATCTGGGTAATGCCAGCGGAGGGACGGGTCGTCCATGCATTCGTTGCTGTCATCTCGCCGTGCTCGCCAGCGTGTGCTGGCTGTTTCGTTGCTGGCGCTAGGTGCGCTCGCGTTGGCCGCCTGCGGTTCGTCGGGCGCCGCGTCAACGAGCGCCGCATGCCGGCAAGCCCTCGACTCAGGTCGTGCTGCTGACGCACGATTCGTTCGCCGTGTCGAAGTCGGTGCTCGCGGACTTCACAAAGAAGACCGGCATCACCGTGAAGATCCTGCAGGAGGGCGATGCAGGCGAGGTCGTCAACAAGGCGATCCTGACTAAGCAACGACCACTCGCCGACGCGATCTTCGGTCTCGACAACACGTTCCTGACGCGCGCGGTGTCGGCAGGCATCCTCGCGCCGTACCAATCGCCGGAGCTCGCGAACGTCGACCAGCCCTACCTCGACGCCTCCACGCCCGACGTCACGCCGATCGATCACAGTGATGTGTGCGTCGTATACGACAAGGCCGGTTTGGCGAAGGCGCACGTGCCTGTGCCGACTTCGTTGGCCGATCTTGCGACTCCGACGTACAAGAACATGCTCGTCGTCGAGAACCCAGCGACGTCTTCACCCGGTCTGGCCTTCCTTGCTCGCGACCGAAGCGCAGTACGGCACCAACTGGCAGCAGTACTGGCAACAACTGAAGAGCAACGGTGTGCAGAGCGTCGACGACTGGGACACGGCGTACTACGGCGACTTCTCCGGTGGATCGGGTAGCGCCGGCACGCGCCCGCTCGTTGTCTCGTACAACACCGACCCAGCGGCGGAGGTGCTCGCGTCCTCCAAGCCGACGAACGTCTCGCCCGTCGGTGTTGTCGACTCGACGTGCTTCGGCCAGATCGAATACGCGGGGGTGCTCACCGGGGCGGCCCATCCCGATGCCGCACAGAAGCTGATCGACTTCATGCTGTCCGACGAGTTCCAGAACGACATGCCCGGACAGATGTACGTGCTGCCGGTCGTGAAGGGCCTGGTGCTGCCGCCAGCCTTTGCGGAGTTCGCGGTGAACCCAGCGAATCCGTTGAGCGTCCCGCCGCAAGAGATCGCGGCGAACCGTGACACCTGGATCAAGCAGTGGACCGCGCTGTTCGGGTCGTAGGCGAGCGGGGCGTGAGCGCGGTGACCAACGAGCGCGTGAGCCGAGTCGCGCGGGGCGTTGCGCTTGCCGTGCCCTTGCTCTTTCTCGGCGTGCTCTTTGCGTTGCCATTGATCGCGGTGATCCTGACCGGGCTTCGGCCCAACGGGCAATGGGACTTCGCCGGTGCTTGGGCGATCCTGCGCGAGCCGGGGCTTGTCCATGTTGTGTGGTTCACGTTGTGGCAGGCGGTCGTGTCGACGGCGCTGACGTTGGCGATCGGATTGCCAGGCGCCGTCGCGCTTTCGCGCTTCCGCTTTCCTGGGCGTCGCTTCGTGTCCGGCGCGATCGTGGTGCCGTTCGTGCTGCCGACCGTTGTGGTTGGCGTGGCTTTCCTGCAGCTCATCGGCCCGAACGGGCTCACGCGCGTAAATCTGGACGGCACGGTGTGGGCGATCCTGATCGCGCACGTCTTCTTCAACTACGCAGTGGTCGTGCGCACGGTGAGCACGTTGTTGTCGCAGATTGACCCGCGGCTTGAAGACGCGGCGCGTGTCCTAGGTGCGAGCCGATGGACTGCGTTCCGCTCGACGACGTGGCCGCTGGTGCGCGGCTCCGTCGTCGCGGCTTCGTTGATCGTCTTCCTCTTCACCTTCACGTCCTTCGGCATCATCCAGATCATCGGCGGCAACCACGCGACCCTCGATGTCGAGATCTACCGACAGACGGCTCAGCTGCTCGACCTTGAGGCCGCCGCAGTGCTGTCGCTGTTGCAGATCGTTGCGATCACTGCGGTCGTGATCGTGCTCAATCGCAGTCAACGAAAGATTGCCGTACTGCAAGACCTGCGACCTGCGCACGAGGTAGCTCGACGTCCACGCGGCTGGCGCGAACGATCGTTCCTCGGTGCCAACCTCACGCTCATGGCGGTGCTGCTCGGCACCCCGCTTGTCGTGCTCATCATTCGTTCGTTCTCAACGCCCTACGGCTACGCGCTCACGTATTGGCGTGCGCTCTTTCACGACACCGGCAGCACGCTGTACGTGTCGCCGCTGGTCGCAGTTGAGACCTCGCTCGAGTACGCGTGCGTGGCGGCGTTGGTGGCCGCGATCGTCGGCGGCTGTGCTGCGGTGGTGTTGGCACGTCGAACGAGTCGACTGATGACGCGTTCGTTGGACAACGTGTTGCTGCTTCCCCTTGGGGTGTCAGCGGTGACGATCGGCTTCGGGCTGCTGATCGCGTTGAGTCAGCCGTGGACGGGATGGCTCGGGGGTCTGCGTGACTCGTGGCTGATCGTGCCGTTGGCGCAGGCGTTGGTGGCGATTCCGTTTGTGGTTCGGACGCTCGTGCCGGTGATGCGGGCGCGCGACGGACGGTTGCGTGAAGTGGCGTCGGTGCTCGGTGCGTCGCCGTTGCGTGCGTGGACAGCGTCGTCGCTGCCGGTGCTCGTGCCGGCGTGGGCGTCGGCGATCGGCTTCGCGTTCGCGATCTCGTTGGGTGAATTCGGCGCGACCGTCTTCCTCGCGCGGCCCGATGCACCAACGATGCCGGTCGACATCAACCGGCTGGTGGGGCATCCCGGCGACCTGCAACTCGGTCAAGCTACGGCGATGAGTGTCGTGATGCTGCTCGTCACGTTGTTCGTGGTGCTGGTCATCGACCGGGCGCAACCGGTGTCGGTAGGTGCGCTGATGTTGGACTCACGATGCTGTCGGTCGCGTCCGCACGAGTCACCTTCGGTTCGGTCGCCGCACTCGACGACGTTGACATCGCGGTCTCGAAGGGCGAGGTGCTCGGTGTCCTCGGGGCGAGCGGGTCGGGAAAGTCGACGCTGTTGCGCGTGATTGCGGGACTCCAACCGTTGGAGTCCGGATCGGTCTCGCTCGACGGGGTCGACCAGGCCTCGGTGCCTGTGCATCGTCGGGGCGTTGGCCTGATGTTCCAGGCGCCGACGCTCTTTCCGCACAAAGACGTTGCGGCGAATGTGGCCTTCGGCTTGCGCATGCAACATCAGGCACGCGCGGACGTGGGCCAGCGCGTCGATGAGTTGCTCGAACTCGTTGGGCTGGCTGGCTACGGCTCGCGCGCCGTGAATGAGCTCTCGGGCGGGGAAGCCCAACGAGTCGCCCTCGCGCGCGCTCTCGCACCCGAGCCACGCCTGCTCTTGCTCGATGAGCCGTTCGCGTCGCTCGACACCGGGTTGCGCCATCGGCTGGTGGAGGACGTAAGCGATCTGGTTCGTCGACTCGGCCTCACTGTCGTTGCCGTGACACATAGCCCCGACGAGGCGCTGGCCTTTGCTGATTCGTTGACCGTGCTGTCGCACGGGCGTGTCGTGCGATCCGGCGAGCCAGCATCGGTGTGGGCTGATCCGCGGACGCGCGAGGTTGCGTCCATCCTTGGACTGCCAATCGTCGCGGGATCAGCGATCGGTCGGGATGCCAGCGAATCCTTTGCGATCCGCGCGAGCGCGGTTGTCCTCGATCCTGCCGGTCCTATCGAAGGCGTGATCGAGCGCCGGACGTTGACGGGCGATCGCATGCGCATATGGGTGCGCGTCCCGGATGGCTCAACGGATTCGTTGCTCCCCGTCGACGTGCCTGTGAGCGGCACGTGGATCGTTGGCGCTCCCGCTCGGATACGCCTAGGGCCGGACGCGATCATGCCTCTGAGCACGGCCAAAGGCGCGACCGGATCGGGTCCTTGACCTACGTGTCCGGCCCCCCGTAGTTCGGTCCAGTTCGTGTGAGAGTGCCGCGAGTGTTGTGACCGTCTGTGGGGGTGGGGATGCCTGGTAAGCGTTATTCGACTGAGCAGATCGTGGCGAAGCTGCGTGAGGCTGAGAAGCTTCAAGCGCAGGGGTCGACGATCCCGCAGGTGTGTAAGCGGCTCGGTGTTTCGGAGCAGACGTTTTATCGGTGGCGCACGAAGTACGGGGCGTTAAAAGAGGATGAGGCGCATCGGCTTGCGGGCGTTGGAGCAGGAGAACTCGCGGCTCAAACGCATTGTCGCGGAGCAGGCGTTGGACATTTCGATGCTCAAGGACCTGCAGCGGGACGCTCCTATAGATCGTCAAGTGGTCATGGCTGTGTAGTCGTTGCGTAGCGCGGTGAAGACTTCGCGGGCGAGGTAGCGTTTCTGGCAGCGGATGATCTCGGGCATCGTCTTGCCCTGAGTTGTGCGGCGGTCGGCGTAGGCGCGGCTGCGTTCGTCATATCTGAGTCGGACGATGACGGCTATGTGCAGGGCGCGGTTGCCCGCGCGGTTCCCGCCGCGATGCAGCCGGTGGCGGTTGGTCTTCCCCGACGACGCCGGGATCGGTGCGACGCCGCACAGACGAGCGAACGCGGCTTCCGAACGAAGCCGGTCGGGGTTGTCTCCGATGGCGACGATCAGCGCGGACACCGTGTCTGGTCCGAGCCCGAAGATTGCGCTGGTCGATGGCGCTGCGCGGACGGTCGCGGCGTCCAGTTGCTTTTTCAGGCAACGCGCTTCCAGTTCCAGGGCCCGAGCTCGGGTCGCGACCGAGCGCAGTGCTGTCTTGAGCTGCCTGGACTGGATCTGTGAGGTTGTCGGTGTCGGGTCGTAGCCGAACGCAGGCATCGATGAGCTGGATCGCGGAAAGGTCTCGTAGTTGGCTACGCAGCGGCTCCGGGGCGGTCACGATCAGGCCGAGCAAGGTGTTGATGGCCGCTGTCTTGGCCTTCACTGCGCCGGTTCTAGCGATCCGAAGCATGCGGATCGCCTCGATCGGGCCGGTCGCCAGCTTGGGTGCGCTGCACGCGTTGCCGGCCAGGACCGCGCGGGCTGCGGCCTCGGCATCGAGGGGGTCGCTTTTGCCGTGCTGGCGTCGCAGCCGGCGGTCCGGGCGCGGCACCTCAAGCACCCGCACGCCATGGTTGTGCAGGTGACGAGCCAGTCCAGCACCGTAGGCGCCGGTGCCCTCGATACCGACACGGTCGAGTCGACCCTTGCCTTGCATCCACTTCAGCATCAGCGCATAGCCGCGCGGCGACGCCGGGAACTGTGCATCGGCGAGAAGTCGTCCGTTCAGGTCGATCACCGCGGCGTGATGTGTCGCGGCGTGGGTATCGACGCCGCCGATGATTAGCCTTTTGCTGGATGGCATGCACAGTCCTGTCTTCTCGTCGGGGCCTCACCGACGAGATGGACAGGCCAGTGATGGGCTGCGGACGAACACGCTCCTATGAGGTCACACCGCAACGGCGAGGCTGAATTGATTGCACCCGATGCTGACCGGCGAGGCCGACAGGTCCCGCGAAAGGCACCGAGAATCGGCCAGGAAACTTACGGGTCAGACCACGCCGGCCGACACCGCCACCATCATCACTGGAAACTTCTGAGCCCGGCTCGCCGCCGGGCTGCCGTGTCCTTCTTGCAGCGCCGTCATCGGGTGCTCGCAGCGACGTGCGTGCCGGGTGGTGGGGCAGGGCCGCTCGACGCAGCGGTATGTGATCGTGGCATCGGATTTCGAGGATCGAGCTCGTGAAACAGATGCACGTGCACGCGGCGGCGCATCCGCGGTGGGGTTACCGCAAGATTCATGCGCTGCTGGTCGATGAGGGCTGGGCAGTCAATGTGAAGCGGATCGAACGGCTGTGGCGGGCCGAAGGTTTGCGAGTGCCGCCGCGACGGCTCAATCGCCCCAACGGCAAGGGAATCGGGCAGTCGGGTAACTCCGCGTGGGCGCGCCCAGCGGTGCACCCGGGTCACATCTGGTCCTACGACTTCGTCGCCTTGCGCACCCAAGACGGGCGCCCACTACGGCTCTTGAACGTGGTCGATGAATACACCCGCAGAGGCGTCGGGTTCGACATCGCCCGGTCGATCGGGTCCCGGCCAGTCAAGACGCACCTTGGAGCGGCTCTTCGACCAACACGGCCGGCCCGCACTGATCCGGTCCGACAACGGCAAGGAGTTCACCGTCGGCCGAGCTGCACGACCTGGCTCACCGAGCAGGGAGTCAGCGCCGTGCAGGTCGCCAAGGCCAGCCCGCAACAGAACTGCTACGTCGAACGGTTCAACGGCATCATGCGCGACGAGCTCCTCGACGGTGAGCTGTTCCATTCGGTGCTCGAGGCCAAGGTCGTGATCGGGCGCTACTACGACGAGTACAACAACACCCGCCCGCACCGAGGTCTTGGCATGATGACCCCGGCAGCCTTCGATAAGGCCGAACGAACCCGACTTACGAACACGAATGGTGGTGGCTGATGGCAGCGACTACCACCATCCGCACTGGACCAAAACCTCGAGCCCAGCGGCGGCCACCCGGCCAGCTCGACTCTCACAAAAAGTGGACCGACCGCAGGGGGCCGGTCAGCACCTACACCTACGACAACGCCGACAACCCTCACCACAACCCCGGGCGGGCTCGGGCTGTACTAGAACAACGCCGAAGAACTCACCAGCACCGACGGCTAAGCCGACGAACACCTTGACCTACACCGGGGAAGGACAACGAGTTACCGAAGCCGGCGCAACAAACGGCACCTACGACTGGGGCGCAGGGCGCTACGAACGCCCAACCAGAAGCCCTGCAATCAGCCACCCAGAACGGCGCAACATCGACTTTCACCTACGACGGCGGGGGCCTGCTCGCCAGCACCACCAACGCGATCCGGCACCAGCCACTTCGCCTGGAGCACCGGCAATACACATCTCTGCTCACCGATGGCACCAGCGACCTGATCTACGGACCGGCCGGACTACTCGAACAAGTCACCGGAAACACAGCCGCATCTCTGCGCTGACCGACAAACCACGGCCTCCATCCGCGCTCTCACCAACACCAGCGGCACCGTCACCGGCACCTGGACCTACGACACCTACGGCAACCAGACCGCTCCACACCGGAACCGGTACGCAGCGTTCTCGGCTGGGACGGCGAATACTCCGATCCCACCACCGGCTGGATTTACCTGACGCGCCCTGCTGGTACGACCCAGGAACCGGCCAATTCACGGTCCGTCTTGACCCGGACACAGTTCGAATCGACCGGCAACCCCGTACGGCTATGCCGTGTGACGGACCCTGTCAACGATTCTGACCCCACCGGGCACAAAGCATTGCGGGGCCCGGAGCAAACTCGACGAAGTCAACATCGCCCGCGGGAATCTACGGTAGGCCTCACCGACAGTAATTGCCAATGCCATATCACCAGGTAGCCTCATGCACAGTTCCGCAAAACATAGGTTCCTCCAGGTGTGCCAGTTTCGTGGATGTTCACAATTGCCACCCTCGGCGTGGGGGCGCCGAGGTCGAAGGCGTGGCGGCCGCGGTCGAAGAAGTGGCTGAGGAAAAGTCGCCGACGTTGTCGAAGCCGCCGACGCCGCAGAAAGCCGGTGGCGCACGATTATTCGTCGCTGTAGCGGATGGGCATCACCGACACACTGCGGCGGTGCGCAAAATGCCATGACCCTAGGCCGCTGACCCCGGGTACGTCAGGGCGGCGGCGATGGACGGTGCGCGTGCGTTCGAACCTCGGTGATGCATGGGAGGGCATGGCCGCTGAGGGCTTGTACTGCTTCGGTCGCGTCGGTCCTGGCAGCGAGGCTTCCATTCGCAATATGTGCTTCCTCGAGAAGGCGATCGCAGATGGCAGCGAGAATCCGACTTTCCAGTGATCCGCTCGACCCTGCAAACGCCTGGAAGCGCGTTCCTCGACGAGATCGAGTACTTGACGAACAGGGCTACAGCCTCCAGGGCAATCGGATGGTGCCGTAGTGCTTGAGTCATCTGACTCCGCCGCTCGACTCGAGTCACTACTTCGGGGGATGGGTGCCAACCCGAGTGAAGAACGCCAGGAGGACGCACACTCGGAAAAGACCTACGTGATCGGAGCCCTTTCAGTCCATCTCTTCGCGGACTACGGCTCATGGCGGGCCAACGTCAGCCTTGGCGGCGGACCGCAGTTCCCGGCCTCCTTTTGGGTTGCAGCTTTGGGCGGATTCGACTTCATTCCCGGAACCGGTCGTGACTCCTGAGGACCTCGAGCAGTTGGCGACGGCGCTTCCTCAGCTGCTTGCTGAGGCGTCGCTCGTGGAGCCATCAGTTCACGCAATGGGTGATCAGTACCGCAAGGCCATGAAAGAGCGACTGTCTTGAGCGACAGCCGTTACAGGGCCGATGACGGCGCGACGCTGAGGAGGATCGTCGAGGTCGTCCAGCGACTGCTCGTCGGCTTAGCCCTGCTCTTAGCCGGCATGGTAGTCGGTGCCGTCCCGGCCGCAGCCCAGAACGCCTTCGGGGTCTCAACCCCCGTCATGATCAACACCGTTGGGGCGGCGACGGGCATCGGTGCAGGTCAGCGGCTAGGGGAGAGCCTCCCGCAGCTCGGGATCGTCGTGGCTACCGCTGTTGCCGCAGAAGACGGACCGATGCTGTACCGCGGTATGCGCGGTGCCGCAGACGGCAGTCCAGAACTGGGCAACTCAGCCAAGACCTTGGGTGCCCGGCCGGGAATCGACATCCCCGTGGATGAGGGTGGGCATGGTGCGCCCAGGTACCGGTGGCATGTCCGTCAACGACTCGCCGACAGGGATGCCTGAGTTCCGCCGACCGCCCTCGTTCGGAGGCTCCGGCAAGGACCTCAACATGTATTGCATCAGTTCATGTGACATCGGTCCGGGTCTCCGCTGATGTCCTAGACGCTGGCGAACACGGCTTCCTTGAGCCAGCGTGGGAGATGCCCTTCAGCGAGTACCAGGGGTACCTCCAAGGCACCGCCGGCTCTTCGTCCGAGGTGCTGCCGTGAGCGTCGAACGCCGGGACCAGATGCTGTTGGCGGTCGAACATCCAGACGGCTTCGAGCGGCTTCGCGCAGTCGTGAAGCAACTCTTGGATGACGGTGCGCCGGGCGAAGGGCTCCTGGAGGATCTCGGACAGATCAGAGGGCTCGTGTCGACCGATGACGAGGACAAGGTCTTGGACGTGATGGACCTGCTCGTTGGCTGGTGTGCTCCGGAGTTCCGCTTGGCGCCGCCAGAGGGCCACGACTGATGGATCGGGTGATTCGTCGGCTCGCTTCCGTTCTGGCGGTTTTCGCCGTCATCGGGTTCCTGGCCTTCGGAACGGGCGTCTCCCGCGTCCGCTGCACGCCCATACGACCTCCGCCACCGTCTACGACTCGCCTGCTTCGGTTGCGCAAGTGTCAACAAAGGGGGACGGGCCGGCTGCTCTCATCGGACCGATCCGCGAAGGATCTTCGCCGAGATTGGGCAGCTCTGCCGGCGGAAAAGACTTCGCCGTTGCCGCAGAAGGCGTAGCTCCCGGCGCGATCCTGTTCAGTCAGAGTTTCCGTCAACGGCGCTGCCGACATCGCGGACAGCATGAGGGCGAACGGCTGGGTCGGGGACCCGATCGATGTGGTGCGAATGCCTGACGGTGGACTGACCGCTGTAGACAACACCCGCGTTCTGGCCGCCCACCAGGCCGGGATCGATGTACAGGCCACGGCTCCATGGGTTCGACGACGCGCTGCCGGGCCAGTTCGTCGACCGCTTCACGACGCCGAAGGGTGGGGCGCCGAGCACCTGGGGCGACGCGATCATGAATCGCATCGGGTCTCAGAACTCGGGCTTCCGCACCACGTATCCGTACGTGCTCGCCGATCACCGGATGCGGGCGGCGGCTGATCATGGCTGACCTCTTGCCACTTCTCGATCTTCCGGACGGCTTCAGGGACCTCGCGCCGAGTTCGTCCGCGTCGCTCCAGCTCGGGCTGACGAGCCTCGAACCCTGGTGGGTCCTGGAAGGGGAGACCCTCCGAGTTCGCTACCTCGGGCTCAAGGATCGCGAGCCCGACGTGGAACCTGGTCCCGTTCGCGCGGCGACAGGACAACGACGACGTGGCCTGCTGGGACGTTTCGTCAGGTCGGGTCAGTGTGACTCCACGACTTCGCCGATGCCGGCTTCGAGCAGCGGGCGGAAGTATCCCGACTTCTGACGCATGGCTTAGGCAGGCGATTCGAAGACCTGATCGAGTTCGACGACTCGATCGCAGGATGGCCTAGCTCGGCGCTCGCGCTGGGTTCCTGAGGTGGGTCGCTGCTGCTCAGGAGCCTGTTCCACAGATCACCCAGGGCGTGACTCTTCTGGCTCTCGGGTCGGTGGCCGGCTGGTGGGGTTAGCCGGCGTGGTGGAGGGCTGCTCGGATGCGGGTGTTGGCGAGGAGTCCGTCGAGGATGTGGGCGAGGGCTGCGCGGTCAGCTTCGGTGAGTGCGCCGAGGTCGCCGAGGCGGTCGGTGAGCTCGTCGGGGGTGGGGCGGAAGGCGCGGCGGGTGGCGCCGTCGAGGAGTAGGTAGTCCGTGGACACGTCGAAGATCTCGGCGAGGCGGCCTACGACGTCGATGTCCGGCCCCCCGTAAATCGGTCCAGTTGGCCTGGATCCCGTTCATTGAGCTGCGGTGATGAGAGTTCTGGCCGGTGTCACCGTCCCCCCTGTGTCGGTCCATTTCGTGTGAGAGTGCCGCGAGTGTGGTGACCGTCTGTAGGAGAGCTGAGGCGTAAGAGTCCGCTCGAAGGAACAGATCGTGGCGACGTCCAGATCATGCGGTTCGTGCGGAGTCGATAGTTCTGGGAACTCGTGCCGCCGGTCCCGAGAGACGGCCGGTGGCCCGGTTAGGCTCAGGCGCGGACTCTTCACGACCAAAAATCCGGTCAAATCGGGCACGGTCAGTAATCAACGGCCAGACACCAGAGCGAGGACACGAAGCGTGGCAACCATCGAGGCCCTTGGCGCTCGCGAGATCTTGGACTCGCGCGGCAACCCCACGATCGAGGTCGAGGTCTTGCTCGACGACGGGAGCGTGGGCCGCGCCGGTGTGCCGAGTGGCGCGTCGACCGGCGCATTCGAGGCCGTGGAACTCCGCGACGGCGACAGCGAAGGTGCCCGCTACAACGGCAAGAGCGTCGGCAAGGCGATCCTCGGTCTGCTCGACGAGATCGGCCCGGAGCTCGTTGGCTTCGAAGCATCCGAGCAGCGACTGATCGACCAATCGATGATCGACCTCGACGGCACGCCGAACAAGGCGCGGCTGGGCGCGAACGCGATCCTCGGTGCGTCACTGGCGATCGCAAAGGCTGCGGCCGAATCCGCAGACCTTCCGCTGTTCCGCTACGTCGGCGGTCCCAACGCGCACCTGCTGCCCGTGCCGATGTTGAACATCCTCAATGGCGGCGCGCACGCGGACACCAACGTCGATATCCAGGAGTTCATGATCGGGCCGATCGGCGCGACCAACATTCGCGGAGGCGCTCCAGTGGGGCGCCGAGGTCTACCACTCGTTGAAGGCCGTGCTGAAGTCGAAGGGTCTGTCGACAGGCGTCGGCGACGAGGGCGGCTTCGCTCCCGACCTGCCAAACAACCGCGAGGCGCTCGACCTGATCGTCGATGCCATTCAAAAAGCGGGACTCACCCCAGGACGCGACGTCGCACTCGCGATCGATGCGGCCGCGACTGAATTCTTCAGGGACGGCGCGTACGAGTTCGAAGGGAAGGCGCGCAGTGCTGCCGAGATGACGACCTACTACGGCGAGTTGCTCGACGCCTACCCGATCGTGTCGTTCGAAGACCCGTTGAGCGAAGACGATTGGGACGGCTGGGCGGCGATCACGAACGAGCTCGGGGATCGCGTGCAGATCGTCGGTGACGACATCTTCGTGACGAATCCCCAACGACTGCAGCAAGGCATCGACGGCGGCCAAGCCAACGCGCTGTTGGTCAAGGTCAACCAGATCGGCACCTTGACCGAGACGCTCGACGCAGTAAGCCTCGCCCACCGCAGCGGCTACCGCTGCATGATGAGCCACCGCTCCGGCGAGACCGAAGACACCACCATCGCGGACCTTGCGGTCGCGACTGATTGCGGGCAGATCAAGGCTGGCGCGACCGGCGCGCTCCGAACGAGTGGCGAAGTACAACCAGCTGCTGCGCATCGAAGAAGAGCTCGACGACGCTGCGCGCTATGCCGGTCGCAATGCCTTCCCGAGGTTCAACGGGTAGCGATGTCGAGCCGATCGTCGTCCCGCCAGAGTCCGGGCTCCCGCTCGGGCGCTAGTGCGCGCCCGTCGTCGGGTCGTTCGCGCTCGGAACGCACAATCGACCTGCGCGACTCATCGAGTACGTCAGCGAAGGCCAACGAGGCTGAGTCGGCGGGCTCTGGCGATTCCGCGCGGAAGCAGGCGCGCGCTGCACGCAAGGACGAGCGGCGCAACGGTCCGGTGCTTACCGGGCGCATCGCATTGCTGGCGATCGTTGTGGGACTGCTCTTGATCTCGTACGGGTTGCCGTTGCGCGCGTTCATCAAGCAGCACGGCCAACTCGATTCGGCGCGCGCGCAGATTGCGCGCCAGGAAGCGCAAGTTTCTTCGCTGCAGCAACTGCAGAAGCAATGGGAAGACCCGGCATTTGTGAAGGCGCAGGCTCGTGAGCGTCTGCACTACGTGATGCCTGGCGAGATCGGCTACACCGTGCTCACCGGTCCCACGAACACGACGGCGCAGCCCACGCCGACACAGACCGCGCCCCCCTCGCCGTGGTTCTCGAAGCTGTGGAGCTCGGTCCAGGGCGCGGACAATGCGGGATGACCTCGACATAGTCGCGGCACAACTGCAACGTGAACCACGTGACGTCGTCGCCATCGCGCATCGTTGCCCGTGCGGATTGCCTGACGTTGTAGCGACCCGACCGCGACTGTCGGATGGTTCGCCGTTTCCGACGGTCTACTACTTGACCTGCCCTCGCGCCGCGAGCCGCATTGGCACCCTCGAAGCCGAGGGTGTGATGCGCGAGATGGAGCAACGCCTTGAGGCCGACGAGGGTCTGCGCAGGCAGTACGAGCGGGCGCACGAGTCCTACATCGCTGCGCGCACGACGATTGCCAAGGACAACGGGATCGACGATGTACCCGAGATCGCAGGAGTGTCGGCTGGCGGGATGCCGACGCGGGTCAAGTGCCTGCACGTCATGGCCGCGCACGCCCTCGCGGCGGGCGAGGGCGTCAATCCGTTTGGCGACGAGGTTCTCGCAGAGCTTGGGCCTTGGTGGCAGAGCGGGCCGTGCGTGTCAGTGGACGCCGAATGAGGGCGTCGAGGTGAGCGCCCAACGAGTGGCCGCGATCGACTGCGGCACGAACTCGATCCGACTGCTCATTGCCGACGTCGACGCGCAGGCTCAAACGCTCACGGACGTCGCCCGCGAAATGCGCATCGTGCGTCTGGGTGAGGGCGTCGATCGGACCGGAGAGTTCACGAGCGGAGCCATCGAGCGCACGCTCGCCGCCTGCGACGAGTACGCCTCGCTTATCGCCGAGTCGACTCCGACAGACGGCTCGACGATTCCGCTTCGTTTCGTCGCCACATCCGCATCGCGCGATGCACGAAATCGAGACTTGTTCATCGACGGTGTGCAGGCGCGACTCGGAGTCGCACCCGAAGTAGTGAGCGGCGCAGAAGAAGCCCTTGCTCTCGTACACGGGCGCCACCCGCGAGCTGCCCGCAGACGAGTGGGCGGCGACTCGCAACCCGCGCTTGGTCGTGGACCTCGGCGGCGGATCGACGGAGTTCGTCATGCAACCCGAGCCGGGCGGCCCGCTGACGGCGCGCTCGGTCGACGTCGGTTGCGTGCGAATGACCGAACGACACATGCAGTCCGACCCGCCGACCCCCGAGCAAGTCGCGGCCGTCCGAGCGGATGTCGACGCAGCCATCGCGCTCGCCGCGCAGGACGTCCCGATCGGCCAGGCCCGCTCGATCATCGGACTCGCGGGCACGGTCACGACCGTCGTGGCGCTCGCGCTCGGTCTTGAGGAGTACGACGCCCGACGAATCCACCTATCCCGCGCGTCTCGGCCACCGCAGTTCACGAAGTCACCGAACGACTGATCGCGATGACGACTGCGCGAACGCGCCGCCCTCGGGGTCATGCATCCAGGTCGTGCTGACGTCATCGCCGCGGGCGCACTCGTCATCGACCGGATCATGTTCGCCACCGGTCTGCCCGAGCTCATCGCATCTGAGCACGACATCCTCGATGGCATCGCATGGTCGCTCGTTCAGTAGCGCACGACGCCGCGGACGTCGCGCGCATCAGCGGCGCGACCGAGACACTCGACGGACCGCAAGGCCTCGACGCCGTCGTCACGGAGTGCCGCGCGTGCCCACGTCTGGTCGAGTGGCGAGAGAAGATCGCGCGCGAGAAGCGGGCGGCATTCGCGGACGAGACTTATTGGGGCCGACCGGTTCCTGGATGGGGCGACACGAAACCGCGCGTGCTCATCGTCGGGCTCGCACCCGCCGCCCACGGCGGCAATCGCACGGGCCGCGTCTTCACGGGCGATCGAAGCGGCGACTGGTTGTTCGAGTCGCTACACAAGGCGGGACTCGCAGCCCTGGATACGTCGACGAGCGCGGACGATGGGCAACGAATGGTCCAATCTCGCATCCTCGCCGCAGTTCGTTGCGCACCGCCGGACAACAAGCCGACGACCACCGAGCGCGACACGTGCGCGCCCTGGCTGGACCGCGAGATCGCACTCACCCTCCCGTACGTGCGAGCCATCCTTGCGCTCGGATCGTTCGCCTGGGCCTCGTCACTTCGTTCGTTGCAGGTCAACGGACTGGACATCCCCAAGCCGCGTCCACGCTTCGGTCATGCGGTCGAGGCACACATCGGCGACCTCACGCTTATCGGCTCGTATCACCCGAGCCAGCAGAACACGTTCACCGGAAAGCTCACGCACGCGATGCTCGACGAGGTCTGTCGCAGGACGGCCGAGGCTGCCGGACTGACCTGACCCATGTCGGTCGTGGGGCTATAGCCTCAGGGCATGGCGCGCACCCGGATCGTCGTCCTCGGTGGCGGATACGTCGGTATGTACACGGCGATCGGCTTGGAGCGCCGGCTCAACCCGGCCGAGGCGAGCATCACCGTCATCGACCCGCGCTCGTACATGACGTACCAGCCGTTCCTGCCCGAGGCAGCGTCGGGCAGCCTGTCGCCGCGTCAAGTTGTGGTGCCGCTTCGTCGAGTGCTGAAGCGATCGTTGGTACTTACCGCGATGGTTGTAAGCGTCGACAACTCGCGCAAGCGCGTGACTGTGCGTCCGCTCGAAGGCGAGGACTACGAAGTCGTCCGGGGTCAACCAGAAGGATATCGATTTCCTGTCGGCATACGACGCGTTCACCTTCACCTCGCTGATCAACCTCGAAGCATACGGCTTCTGCGGCCGGGGCGAGGCGGGTGACTTCGTCAAGGGCGGACGGTTGAAGATTGACGGCGCCCTGCCATCCAACCTTTCCGGCGGCCATCTTTCCGAAGGTTATACCCACGGCATCGCGATGGTGATTGAGAACGTCCGCCAATTGCGCCATCGCGCCGACGACTACTGCCCCAACTGGGCCGAAGGCAAGCATACTTACGACCGCTCCCAGGGATGCCGGCAAGTGAAGGACGGTCACATCGCCGCCTGCCTGGGCTGGGCGTTCGAAAACCAGGGCAGCGCGGTGATTTTGCGCGGAGTATAATCTCTGGGAGGATGGCAAAACGACGGTGCTTGATATCAAGACCGCTTGATCGAGGCACGACTCTGTTTCCTTGCCCGCAATTAGAGAGTGTCGAAAAATGCTGGAGTCCTACCTCGCCCGCGCCTGCGGACTGGTCCGCAGTCGCAAACCGGGAGAGCGCGTGCGCCGGAGCGCGATTTGCGCGAGCAAATCGCGCGATGGGTGAGGGTGCAGATGCACTTCAAGAAATACAAAGCGACTGGCGCACAAAGAGATCTTGCACGCCTTTAAACCTTTGTAGACCTGTTCGGACCCTCACCCTAACCCTCTCCCTGGTCAGGGAGAGGGCATCAGTCAGGGACTTGAGGCAACTCGCCGTGCCACCCCTTCATGCTGAAAACAGTTTATCGACACTCTCATTAGTCGTGGGAGCGGGCGAGGGCTCCGATACACCTAAAGCAAACCACTGGTGCACAATGGGGATGGGTTTTTTGCCGGCTCGCTTGCACCCACACCCTAACCCTCTCCCTGGTCAGGGAGAGGGCATCAGTCATAGGTCGAATAGACAAAGCGGTATTGGATCTTCAAAACTGTTCGCGGCTGCTAGACTCTCCGCTTCCAAGAGCCATCAAGCATTTCATCGCGCTACTCCGTTACTCGAATCCCTCGCGCCTCGTTTGCGATCGTATCATCTCTCCCTCGCCCTCTCCTTGGACAAGGAGGGGGGACAGAAATGAAGCTCGAAGAACTGCGCCGCACGCATCCGCGCTTTGTCTATCAGCACTTTGGTGTCGAGCGCGCCGGAAGCGATCTGAAGATTGCTTTTCGATTCAGGCTTGAACCTGACCTCGTCTTTACTCCCGAAATCGTAATCGAATCGATCGATCGATCGCGGATCGATTCGCTTCAAAGCACAACCGTCGAACGCCTCGCATTTCATCTGGGAATGATCGAAATGCTAAGCTACTGGAAGACCGCGTGTCCCGGCGAGGTCGTAATCGAGGCGGGCACCTTGGACGAATGGCAGCTTCGATGGTGGAAGGAACTGTGGCTGCGCGGGATGGGCGAGTTCTTCTACGTCAATCAGATCGACTTCAGACATCCCGACTTTTTGCAGATTTCCGCGTCTGGCCGGCTGGTCGCTGGCGTTGAATTGCATCAAGACCACACGCCCAGGCGCCGCAGCCTGGTCATGGTCAGCGGGGGCAAGGACTCCGCTTTGACCTTGCACGAACTGCGCGCGGCGGGCGAGGATCTCGACTGCCTGCTGCTCAACCCACCGCCTTCGGCAATCGATGTCGCGATGATTGCGGGCTGCACCTCGCCGATCACGGTGCGGCGCACGCTGGACCCCCGCATGCTGGAACTCAACGGCCAAGGATACCTGAACGGGCACACGCCTTTTTCCGCGTTGCTCGGGATCCTGGGCCTGAGTTGTGCAGTGATTTTCGATTACGATCGCGTGGTCGTTTCCAACGAACGCAGCAGTGACGAGGGCAACGTCGAATTCCTGGGTACGGAGATCAATCATCAGTATTCCAAGACCTTCGCGTTTGAAACCGCCATGCGCGCGTATGCGGACAAATACCTGGCACCGGGAGTGAGTTATTTCAGCCTTCTGCGGCCGTTGTTTGAAATTCAGGTGTGCCGGCTGTTCGCTCGATGCGCGGAATATTTTCACGCGTTCAAAAGCTGCAACCGCGAACAGAAACAAGGCACGTGGTGCGGTAGATGTCCCAAATGCCTGTCGGTGTTCATGACGATGGCGCCGTTCATCTCGCGCGAACAATTGCTCACCATCTTTGGCCAGGACCTGTTCGACGATGCCGGCGCAATCCCGCTGCTGCTGTCGCTGCTCGGGATCGAGGGAACCAAACCCTTTGAGTGCGTAGGCACCCGCCAGGAGTTGTTGGTCGCACTGTTCCTGAGCATCGAGCGGTACAAGGCGCAACGTGCAACATTGCCGGCGTTGTTGGAGCGTGCCGAGCGCGAGATTTTGCCGTCGATCGGAATGACGACCAAGGAGTTGTGTCGGCTGTCGGAATCGATCCTGTCCGCCTGGAGCGATCGCCACTACCTTCCCGCCGACTATGTCGGTCTATTGAAATCGCAACTCTCTGATTTGCGATGACACTATCCGAATTGGCAGGAGCGCGAATCCTGATCCTCGGGCTGGGCCGCGAGGGTCTGGAGACCTACAGGTTTCTGCGCTTGGAGTTTCCTGGCGGTGTTCTCGGTATCGCCGACCGTCTGCCGATCGGACGCCTGCCTTCGCAAGCGCAAAACGCAATCGCGGCGGATCGCAGACTCGCAACCCATCTCGGAGACGGCTATCTCTCCAGCTTGACGCGCTATGACGTAGTGATCAGGTCGCCGGGAGTGCCGCTGCTGATGCCGGAGATTCAAGCCGCGTCAGGCGCCGGCGTGCGAATCACGTCGCATACGGAGATCTTCCTGGCAAATTGCCCGGGAATCACTATTGGCGTCACCGGAACCAAGGGCAAGAGCACGACCGCATCGCTGATCGACGCGATCCTGCGCTCCGGCGGCCTCGACGCGCACCTCGTAGGTAATATCGGCCTTCCGCCGCTGGGACTCTTGCCGCGCCTGAACGGGCGAAGTTCCCTGGTCATGGAACTTTCCAGCTACCAGCTCGACGGTATTCGATGCAGTCCGCACGTTGCCGTGCTGCTCAATATAGTGCCCGAACATCTGGACCTGCACGGCGGCTTCGACAACTACGTCCGCGCCAAGCGCAACATCACACGCTACCAAAACGCGGACGACATCCTGGTTTACAACGCGAGTTATCCGCTCCCGCGCGAAATCGCGGCCGCGAGCAAAGCCCGCCATCTCGCCTTCTCGCTCGACGCGATCGGCTATCAGGGCAGCTATCTCGATTCTGACGAATTGGTCTATCGCACTGAAACCGGCGCCACGGAGACGATCATGGCGGCCGGCGACGTGACGCTGCCGGGACACTTTAATCTACAAAATGTGTTAGCCGCGATCACTGTTGGGAAAGTGCTGGGCATTGATCGTGAGGAAATCGCGAAAGCGGTGCGCAATTTCAAGCCGCTGGCATATCGGCTCGAGCGAGTCGGAACCTGGCGCGGCGTAACCTTCTACGATGATCCGCTCGCCACGATTCCTCAGGCAGCCATCGCCGCGCTGGACGCACTTGGCGGCAAAGTCGCGACGGTCCTGCTGGGCGGCTATGACCGCGGCCTGGATATGGTCGAACTGGCGCAGCGTCTGCATCAAAGCGCGGTCACTACTGTAATCCTCTTTCCACCGTCAGGCGCGCGAATTCGCGCAGCCATCGAGCGCGAATACCAGCACGCACCTCTTCCGAAAATCTTCGAAACCAGCGACATGCGCGAAGCGGTTGCCCTCGCTTACGCGAATACGCCTGCGGGCGGCATTTGCCTGCACTCGCCGGCCTCTCCCAGTTTCGGACTGTTCAAGGACTATGTGGAACGGGGCGACCTGTTCAGGCACTACGCCAGGGAGCTAGGCTCGATGAACGTGTAAACACAATTTGGAGGAAACGATGGTCAGGAGAGTGGTCAGCGGTATCAATGCCCAGGGCACCTCATCGTCAGCATCGACGGCGCACCTGGGAAGGTCTTCTCCAACAACGGATTTTCACTGGCCGAGGTTTGGGCCACCCAAGCACCCGCGCCCAATTTGAAAGATAAGCGCGACCGTACGCCGGCGCTCGAACAGTTCACCATGGAGGTGGCGCCCGGCGCGACGCATTTTCGCGGAGTCGAGTTTCCGCCGGGGCACGCCAGTCCGATGCATAAGACTCCCACCATCGATTACCTGGTGGTGTTGGAAGGGGAAATCGACCTGGCTTTCGAAGACGGCAGGGAAGTGCACCTGAAGCCAGGCGATTGCATCGTCCAACAGGGCGACATGCATGCCTGGCGCAATCGCAGCAGCGGCCGTGTCAGGATGGCCGCGGTGGCAGTCGGCGGCGTCGGCGGCGAAAATACGCTGCGCTGACCTGCCGTCGCGATTCATGGAGATATACGAGATGGCCATGGGTGGCGACTTGAGTACCCATTCTGCCGGAACACAGCCCGTGGCATTATTTTACCGTGGAAACTCTTTCCCTTCTGCTGGTCGAGGACGAGCCGCGCCTGGCGGATAATCTCCGGCGCGGGCTGAGCGAGGAAGGCGTTGGGGTGCAGTGGGCATCCAGTGCCGAGGCCGCGGAGCAGGAATTAAAGCGCAATGCCTATGCTCTGATAGTCCTCGATTTGCGGCTGCCTGGAAAAGACGGGCTCGACTTCCTGCGTGAGCTTCGCGCGTGCGGTAATGCGATCCCGGTTTTGATTCTGACCGCGCGCGGCTCGGTCGAGGAGCGGGTCACCGGGCTCGATGCGGGCGCCGACGATTACTTGGCCGAGCCGTTTGCCTTCGCCGAACTGCTGGCCCGAGTCAGGGCGCTGGCGCGGCGCCGGATTGCTCCGGCCCAGGCAGTGCTCAAAGTCGCCGAACTGGAATTCGACCGGTCAAACGCCGGGCCTGGCGCTCAGGACGGTCGCTGAACCTGTCGCCCAAGGAATTCATCCTGCTGGAATTGCTGATGCGCCATGCGGGCCAGGTTGTAACCCGTGAGATGATCGCGAAGGTTGCCGGGCTCTCGATACAACGAGTTCACTAATTTGATCGAGGTGTTTGTCAACCGCCTGCGGCAGAAAATTGATTACATCGGCACCGATTCACTAATCCTGACGGTTCGCGGTGTGGGCTACTCGATGCGTGCAGCTTGAGTTGTCGCTTCTGGCATCATGAGTATCAGGCTAAAGCTGACCCTTTACTGGGCGTTCGTGCTGGCCGCGATCATGCTGATAGCGGCGGTGTCGGTGTTTGTCATTTTCGAGCGCCAGCAGTGGGGCGCGGTCGATGCCGCGTTGCTGGAGGAAGCCGACACCAGCGCCGGCACCATTACACGCCTTGACGAGCCCGGGGCGGTTGCAATCGCCCATCGTCTTAGCCAGGAGCGTGATATAGGTCCGGCCAAGCGCGTACGCCTGATAGCCGGTGATAAGATCATTGCTGACTTCGGCAGCCTTCACGCGGACCTGCCTCCGACCACC